>NZ_FMZB01000022.1 GCF_900101385.1 Terribacillus halophilus | reverse complement strand
TGTTGATGCTTTTGCTCGTTAGAGCTGACGTTGATCTTAATGATCATGTCGTTTAGTTCGTAATTGGTTGTTTTGTTCAGTTTTCAAAGATCAATGGTGGAGCCTAGCGGGATCGAACCGCTGACCTCCTGCGTGCAAAGCAGGCGCTCTCCCAGCTGAGCTAAGGCCCCATTATATAATGAAAGTGGTCGGGAAGACAGGATTTGAACCTGCGACCCCTTGGTCCCAAACCAAGTGCTCTACCAAGCTGAGCTACTTCCCGTAATGGCGCGCCCGAGAGGAGTCGAACCCCTAACCTTTTGATCCGTAGTCAAACGCTCTATCCAATTGAGCTACGGGCGCATGTTTAAAGTGCCGAGGGCCGGACTCGAACCGGCACGGAGGAACCCTCCGCAGGATTTTAAGTCCTGTGCGTCTGCCAATTCCGCCACCCCGGCAAGCAGAATTAGTTGATTTAGTAGTTATGGAGCGGAAGACGGGATTCGAACCCGCGACCCCCACCTTGGCAAGGTGATGTTCTACCACTGAACTACTTCCGCGTTTAATCTAAATGGTGCGGGTGAAGGGACTTGAACCCCCACGTCATAAAGACACTAGATCCTAAGTCTAGCGCGTCTGCCAATTCCGCCACACCCGCATAGATTAAATACGCACAGTATTAAAATGAAATGGTGAGCCATGAAGGACTCGAACCTTCGACCCTCTGATTAAAAGTCAGATGCTCTACCAACTGAGCTAATGGCTCTAAAATGGTGCCGGCCAGAGGACTTGAACCCCCAACCTACTGATTACAAGTCAGTTGCTCTACCAATTGAGCTAGACCGGCTAAATGGTGGAGGATGACGGGCTCGAACCGCCGACCCTCTGCTTGTAAGGCAGATGCTCTCCCAGCTGAGCTAATCCTCCGGATTATATATCCGCCTGGCAGCGTCCTACTCTCGCAGGGGCGAACCCAACTACCATTGGCGCTGAAGAGCTTAACTACTGTGTTCGGCATGGGAACAGGTGTGACCTCTTCGCTATTACCACCAGATCAGATATTCTATGTTTGTCCTTTTCTTAAGGACAAGATATATTGTAGCATTTTTCAAAAGAAAAAGCAACACTTTTTTGAAGTGAACCTTCAAAACTAGATAAGAAACAGCCATACTTTACATCTCATGCGTGCCAAGCACCGGAGTGCTTGGTCTTTGGCGTTGACTTACTAAGTCTAGCGCTGCGGCTAGATCCAGCTCCAGAAACCAGAAACTGCGGCCTAAGCGATAGCCCTGCAAGGGTAAAACCACCCTTTCCGGCCTCTCACTT
>NZ_FMZB01000021.1 GCF_900101385.1 Terribacillus halophilus | reverse complement strand
AGTTAAGCTCTTCAGCGCCGATGGTAGTTGGGTTCGCCCCTGCGAGAGTAGGACGCTGCCAGGCAATACGATTATTCCACAGTAGCTCAGTGGTAGAGCTATCGGCTGTTAACCGATCGGTCGCAGGTTCGAATCCTGCCTGTGGAGCCACGGAGAGCTGTCCGAGAGGTCGAAGGAGCACGATTGGAAATCGTGTAGGCTGCTACAGCGGTCTCGAGGGTTCGAATCCCTCGCTCTCCGCCATCACAACTCATATACATAGATGGCCCGTTGGTCAAGCGGTTAAGACACCGCCCTTTCACGGCGGTAACACGGGTTCGAATCCCGTACGGGTCACCATTTATTTTCAAGACCAATCCGGAGGATTAGCTCAGCTGGGAGAGCATCTGCCTTACAAGCAGAGGGTCGGCGGTTCGAGCCCGTCATCCTCCACCATCTATATCTAGTTTCATAGAGAATACCTTTTATCATCGCGGGGTGGAGCAGGGGTAGCTCGTCGGGCTCATAACCCGAAGGTCGCAGGTTCAAATCCTGCCCCCGCAACCATAATAATTCACTTACTACGTCAATATTTCTTCTTGGCTAGTGAAAAATGGGAGTACACGAAGTGTGCAAGCCTAATTTACAAGTGGTCCGGTAGTTCAGTTGGTTAGAATGCCTGCCTGTCACGCAGGAGGTCGCGGGTTCGAGTCCCGTCCGGACCGCCACTTATAAAATGAATACATAATGGCTCGGTAGCTCAGTCGGTAGAGCAACGGACTGAAAATCCGTGTGTCGGCGGTTCGATTCCGTCCCGAGCCACTCTCAATCGGAGGGATAGCGAAGTTGGCCAAACGCGGCGGACTGTAAATCCGCTCCCATCGGGTTCGTAGGTTCGAGTCCTACTCCCTCCACCATAGGGGTATAGTTTAATGGTAGAACAACGGTCTCCAAAACCGTCGGTGTGGGTTCAACTCCTACTACCCCTGCCATAACATATTGATCATGGCGGTCGTGGCGAAGGGGTTAACGCACCGGATTGTGGCTCCGGCATTCGTGGGTTCGATTCCCATCGATCGCCCTCCATATAGCTTTAGGCTATAGCCAAGTAAACAGGCAAGGATTCCATTGGAATCCTTGAAGCCTGACTTGTATGCGGAAGTAGTTCAGTGGTAGAACACCACCTTGCCAAGGTGGGGGTCGCGGGTTCGAATCCCGTCTTCCGCTCCAAAATTGGCGGCATAGCCAAGTGGTAAGGCAAAGGTCTGCAACACCTTGATCACCGGTTCAAATCCGGTTGCCGCCTCCATAGAATATTTTATAACATGCCGGTGTGGCGGAATTGGCAGACGCGCACGACTCAAAATCGTGTTCC
>NZ_FMZB01000019.1 GCF_900101385.1 Terribacillus halophilus | reverse complement strand
TACCACTGAGCTACTGTGGAATAATCGTATTGCCTGGCAGCGTCCTACTCTCGCAGGGGCGAACCCAACTACCATCGGCGCTGAAGAGCTTAACTGCTGTGTTCGGCATGGGAACAGGTGTGACCTCTTCGCTATTACCACCAGACCTCTTATGTATCGTGTCCCTTTTCTTAAGGACAAGTTAGATTATATATGCTCCAGAAAGAAAAAGCAATACATTATTTAAAATTAACTAGATTTTTTTCGTATTACATTCTTTTCGTTACAGTTAATGCCTTACCAAGCGCAAACTTAAGGTTCTATTTACAAATAACGCAACTCTTATTTTACATGAACCGGAAGCAGTTTGGCAACTGGCGGCAAAAGTACTTTCATCAACCACGCCTCCTTCAAATGAGATACCATACTACGCTATCACATTTAACACCCTGAGGCATTATAAATACCATATCCCATAGCATCAGACCTTCAAACGGCAGCTTTCAATGAAAGCATATCATTCCTGTATTACAACTCAAAAAAACTGCCAGATCACGAGATCCAGCAGTTTTTGGACTTCCCTTCAAGGGAAAAGTCTTTTTAAAAGTCTCCATCCTTTGAATCAGTATTGCTACTCTACAAATCCTATGCTATTTCTTTATAACACATAAACAAAGATCCTTATTCAAAGACCGTTCGTATCACGTTTTTCACATAGAAAAATCGGACAACCAAGAAATATAGTACTTGAATCAACGCAAAACTTCCCAGGACAAGAGCAGATTCTACTGTTAAATTGTAGTTAAACAAGCGTGATAAAGCAGTAAGCGCTACTGCACCGTGAACGAGTGCCACCACAATCGGTGAGAAAAATAAAATGGCAATTTGCCGATTTACTACTTTTTTCAATTCGGATTGTGTCAAACCAATTTTGGCAATCGATTGGAACTTGCGCTTTTCCTCATCAATATCTGTGAATAATCGGAAGTAAAGAAAGCTGCCAGCCGAAACAAAGAACACAATACCAATAAACAAGCCAATAAAAAGAATCAGTCCATAGGCTTTATTGGTTTCATAAAGTGAATAATCAATAGAAAACACTTTAGGCTGTATCTGTTCCTCTAACCTTTTCCCAGTTTCAATTACTTGTTCCTCGCTCCCATCATGTACATTCCACGCGGCAGTCATATCTGTCCTCACCGGTGTTCCAAGCTGCTTATATGTGCTGTCATTCACCACATAATACCCCATTAATCCTAAACCTACAGCTGATTCCACTACATGACTTGGTTGAATTTCTTTTCCGTTGTCCAGCTTTATGTTCGATTGCTTCAAGACTTCACTTGCTTTCTGTCCTTCAGTGATTACGGCATCGCTTTGTTCCATAACAATTGCCTCATTTTCCTCTGGATGCAGTTCTTTCTCATCGATTAATGCAGCAAATCGATTGTAATCAGAAGCTTTCACTATCAATACAGGAGACTCCTCCACAGATGTATCATAAAATGCCAAGTCCGCCGTTTCCATTTCTGCGTCGATTTTCTCTTCATCCAATATAGCATTGATCTGCTGAAGGTCTTGTTCGATAATTTCTTCACTATCGTCCAAAAAAGGAGCATATCTATAAGTATATGGATTGATCTCCTCCATCCCTTTCGTAAGGTAAGATTGGAATCCATATAATGTCCCAATGGCACTGAAAGCAACTGTCGATATAATCGCTACCATGAAAAAGGTTCTAGCGTTATCTTTCATTCGAAACGATAAGTCACCGAAAAGCAGCATATTGGTCTTCCGCCAGAAGATCGGTTTATTTTTTTTCAACAGTCGGATGCAATACACACTTAACTGCGTAAACAAGATGTATGTTCCCAGCGTCACCACGATAATAACCGGGATCATCGCAAAGACAACATTGACACCTTTCACATAAAGGGCAACACCATATCCTACAATTAACAGAAAAACAGCGAGAATAGATAGAATGATGGAAGCTTTCGGTTCTCCTTTGGACTGCTTATCTCCTTTAATCAGATCCACCAGCTTATTTGTACGTAAAAGGAACGCAACAAAAACCGATATACAGAAAAAGAGAAAGATAAAACTGATAAACGTGACGATAATAGCCAATACTGGGAAATAAAAATCAAGTGTTGCATCAATGATCAATATGTTCTCAGCAATCAAAAGTATTGATTTTGCAAACACTAAGCCAATCAAGATTCCGCCAGCTGTTGCAAAAAAACCGATTAAGATATTCTCTAAAAATACCATAAGCCTAATTTGCTTATCGGACGCTCCTAAACCTATTAACAAGCCAAACTCTTTTTTCCTTGACTGCAAGAAGGAGCTCATCGAATACAAAACAAAGAAAAAAGAAAATAGATAAATGATTCCACCAGCAACAGCCATCCCAAACAAGGCATACTTATTGGTGGACCCATCTGATAAAGCAGGGTGAAAAGCAAAGTTCGCAAATGTGAAAAATACCATCACCGTAAACAGACTGCTGAGAAAGTATGCAATATACAGACGTTTATTGCGTAAGACATTTCTAAACGCGAACTGACGAAAAGTCATTTCCCTCTCCTCCCATCAGTGAAAGCATATCGATTATCTTCTGGAAGAATGCTTGTCTGCTCTCCCCCCGATGAATCTCGGAATGCAGCTTTCCATCCCGAATAAACACAACGCGATCAGAATAACTGGCAGCTTGCGGATCATGCGTTACCATCAACAAGCTTGTTTTATTGCTTTCATTGATGGATACCAGCATCTTCATGACATCCTTGGCCGCTTTTGAATCAAGGTTTCCTGTAGGCTCATCCGCTAACAGCAATTTCGGCTCATGGATCATCGCCCTGGCAATGGCCACACGTTGCGCCTGTCCTCCGGAAATCTCATAGGTACGCTTATTCATAATTGGTTCGATACCAAGACTCTTCGCTATTTGCTGTGCTTTCTTCTGCATATCTGCTGCACGAACACCATCCAATGTGAGCGGCAGGATGATATTTTCCTGCACAGTAAGGGTATGCAATAAGTTGAAATCTTGAAAGATGAATCCTAATTGATTACGACGGAATTTAGCCAAAGCATTCTTCTTTAGCTGATGCGGTTGCTGTCCATCGATTTCCACCTGCCCGGTTGTCGGTGTATCGTTTGTGGAAATGATATTCAAAAGGGTCGTTTTTCCGCTTCCCGACGGTCCCATAATAGCGACAAATTCACCCTTTTCTACTTCTAGATCGATATCGGTCAAGGCACGATAAGCAACCTTACCTTCATAGATTTTACTGACTTTTGTAAGCTTGAGCATAATCCATTCTCCTCTCCAATGCTTAATCTAAGCATAGCCTGAGCAGTACCCTTCGTACTATCGATTATGCTTTCACGAATCTTACATTGATGTAAGGTTTTGTGTTTTGGAAAAAATGATCCGGAAGGTCGACCCCTCTCCTACGGTTGATTCCATCTCGAGACAGTGCTCCAGCTTCTCGGCAACCTCATTTACCAAATACAATCCCATGCCTGTAGATTCCCGATATTTCCTGCCGTTTTCACCAGTATAAAATTTATTGAAAATACGTTTCCGATCCACAACCGGAATGCCAATTCCAAAGTCCTTCACTTCCAGTACCATCTCACCTGACCTATCATAGAGGGAAAGGATAAGCTGATTTGATTTTCCAGCAGAGTATTTGACGGCATTATGTATCAGCTGTGATAACAGGAAGAAAAGCCACTTTTCATCCGTCTCCACGATTGCCCCTGTTTTCTCTTCCTTCAATTGTGGAAATACTTCATTACGAATGTAAAATCGCTTGTTTTCTTGATTGACTTCATGAATCAGCTTGGAAAGAACGACAGGCTTGATATGGAAATCTTCTTTTATAGTACGAAGTCTCGCTAAATAAAGAACTGTATTCAAGCCCTCCCGCATTCGGTCCGTTTCCTCCCGGATGCTGGACGATTCTGGTTCGTCCAGCGATTGTGCCGTTAATTCGATAACAGAAAGCGGTGTTTTCATTTGATGGACCCAACGATCCATAAACAACAGATGCTCGTCCTGTCTATCTTCGCCTTTCAGCAGTTCTTCACGATATAAGCGGTACTGGGCAGCAAGCAATTGATCTAGTGCTTCTGAAATAGGTGCGCGTTCGGTCGTCTCTAACGATTGATCAAGCGCTGTCAACGAATGCTGTAATCTTTGATAAAAATTCCTTCTGCTAACGTATCGATAACAGAGGAATGCGGTTAATAAAAGCATCGATAGGAAAAAGGCGTAAAGACTCACACCGACATCACGGTAGCCATCCAGCCAGAATAGTAAAGAAATCATCACTGATTGAAAGAGCTGGACCATTATGAGCAGCACATGCTCGCGAAGGAATAGTTTCATGCTCTTTCCTCTTTCCACGTGATGCGTAGGCGATACCCCGCTCCCCTGACTGTTTCCACAGCATCTTCAATTCCTATTTCCTGAAACTTATTACGAACGCGTGTTATATTCACATTCAAGGTATTCTCATCCACATAGGCTTGATCATCCCATAATTTCGCCAGCAAATCCTGCCTGCCAGCAACTCGGGGATAACGCTCCAGCAAACTTTCGATAATGTCTGTTTCTTTTTTGGTCAATGGCGTTGCTCGATCGCCGAATCGCAATTCCAATCGTTCCGGATAAAAGTGCAATCCCTCCTGGGTAAGCACTCTTTCCTCGGACTTTATTGCATACTCCCCATAAGCACGCCGCATTTGGCTTCTGATCTTCGCCATGACAATATCCGGGTTGAACGGCTTTGTGATAAAGTCATCCCCGCCATTTTCGATCGCCATCACTTGATCCATCTCACCTGTTCGAGCGGAAATAAAAATTACAGGACAAATGGATACTTTCCTAATTTGCCTACACCAATAGTAACCATCAAAACTAGGTAAGTTGATATCCAGTAAAATAAGCTTTGGTTGTATATCGAGGAATGTATCCATAACCTTCTCAAAATCTGTAGCAACAGTCACTTCATATCCATATTTTTCTATATGGGAACCCAAGTATTCTGCAATTTTCATGTCATCTTCCACAATCATGATTTTTTCCATAAGTTATTTCTCCCCAACTCTTTGTTTAGCTTAATTTTACCATCTGGATGCCCTCGAATGATAATCCTATTAAATAGATCCTAGGTCGGCAGCATAACCAGTTGTATAGCAGAAGGAAATCAATGTACCGCACTCAATAAAACATTTAACCTAAAATTAAGCTGAAGTATGTAATTCAGGACGGCAATACTGATCATTAAGCCTTATTCCGACCGATATGGCAGTTGCCAGCATACTGATCAAATACCTTACTCCAGAAAACAAACCAGCTGCTTGTAAAAGAGCTGCCATTACACTCAATAAACTGCTAATAACAAGTTACATTGTATTAGAATAATTTTTTGTCATTCCTAACTCGAGGACGTTTTCGAATCCTTATATAAAATGATGTGTATTTTTGCTTCTCCCATTAAGTCTTTTGTAATATAATAGTGTAAACGCTTACAAATGGAGATTTGGAGGGGAAACGATATGATTACTTTTTTTGTTGCGATAATAGCATTGGTTGCAGCTTATTTCACGTATGGAAAATACGTTGAGAAAGTATTTGGACCAAATGAAGAACGACAGACACCTGCATATGCTAACCAAGATGGTGTCGATTATGTACCAATGAATAAACAAAAAAACGCACTGATTCAATTACTGAATATCGCCGGTACCGGTCCCATCTTTGGTCCGATTATGGGTGCATTGTATGGTCCTGTAGCATTCTTATGGATTGTACTGGGTTCTATATTCGCTGGAGCTGTACATGATTACTTGACTGGTATGATTTCGATTCGTAATCGAGGTGCTCATATACCAGAACTTGCCGGAAGATTTTTGGGGAAAGTTTCCCGTCATTTAGTGAACGTCTTTGCTTTATTGTTATTATTGCTGGTTGGTACAGTATTTGTTACGACACCTGCATCATTATTGCATAATTTAATTGATGGCAGAATTGCTTTGTTAGCTATTATTATTATTATCTTTGCTTATTATTTTTTGTCTACCATTCTTCCAATTGATAAAATTATCGGCCGTATCTATCCGTACTTTGGAGCACTACTGATCATCGGGACACTTGGTGTAGGTGCAGCATTATTGTTAAGGGGCTATACCATCCCGGAATTATCATTGACGAACATGCATCCTGCCGATACTCCTATCTTTCCAATATTATTCTTAACGATTACTTGCGGGGCCTTATCAGGGTTTCATGCAACACAATCACCGCTTATTTCTAGAACAACTCAAAATGAAAAACAAGGCCGCTACATTTTTTATGGCATGATGATCGCTGAAGGTATTATTGCCATGATATGGGCAGCAGCCGCAATGACTATATTTGATGGACAAAGCCTTCAAGGATTAATAAATGAGGGTACAGCTTCGCTGGTAGTGAGTGAAGTCAGCATGACCTTACTAGGGGCAGTTGGCGGTACCATAGCCGTTCTTGGCGCAGTGGTGTTACCGATTACCTCTGGCGATACAGCGTTCCGAGCAGCACGTAATATCATTGCCGATTATATTAATTTGAGCCAGACCAAAACCGCAAAACGGCTAGCGATTGCGATTCCGATGTTTGTGGTTTCCTACTGGTTAACAACCATTGATTTTAATATCTTATGGCGCTACTTCTCTTTTGCCAATCAAGGAACTGCGGCACTTGCTCTTTGGATAGGTACCATGTATCTCTTTGTTAAAAAGAAAAATTACTTCATCGCTCTGATTCCAGCGGTATTCATTACCGATATGGTCTTAACTTATATCTTATATGATAGTAACCTCGGGTTCGGCTTATCCTATCAGGCAGCACATACAGGCGGAATAATCATGACAGTGGCCATCACTGCGCTGTTCTTCTGGAAAGCAAGAAAAAATAACAGAGAGAATTTAGTTGTCGATTTGGAGGTACCTTCTCTGCCAAAAAGTGAGAAAATAAATTAATTTATTGGAGTTAGGTGAATGTATCCACCTAACTCCTTCTTTTGTTATAGTAAAGATATTAGATTATTTCACACCCATTTTTTGAGTTACAACTTAAGACTTCACTTACCCAGCTAAGACTTTTTAAAATTATGATTCATGTTACAAATGACACGCACACACTTCCACTCAAAAAGTTGTATACTCATAACATCGTTAGCCACAAATATAAAAATGCCATCATATTATAACATGATGGCATTTTCATACTATCTCAAATTGTTCTGCATTCTGTTGGTTCTAATGTCTGCTTCAACGTTTGCGATCCCAAAAAATCATTTAACTTTAATCACAATTTTCCCTTTGGCATGATGCGTTTCACTTAATTCGTGCGCTTGTTGTAATTCTTCTGCAGAAAAACCAAATACATGACCCACCTGAGGCTTAAGAATTCCCTGCTCCAGTAAATCACCTAATTCACCTAACTGCTTACCATCAGGCGTCAACCAATAGGAACTTGCCGTTACTTGATGTTTTTCTGCTAATGATTCATCTGGTTGTCCGGCAATGGTAACAAGTCTTCCACCAGGCTTTAATATTTGGAAGCTTTTATTTAAAATATCTCCGCCCATTGTATCAATGACTACATCATAATCACTTAATTCGTCTTCAAATTGTTGTGTGCGGTAATTAATGAATTCATCAGCACCTAACTCTTTTACATATGCTTCATTTTTTTCACTCGCAGTTGTGGCAACATAGGCACCCAAATGTTTTGCCATTTGAATAGCCATACTTCCTACACCGCCAGCTCCAGCTTGGATCAGTACTTTATCACCTTGCTTGACCTTTGTATTGTCCACTAGACACTGCCAAGCGGTTAATCCAGCTAATGGAATAGAGGCAGCTTCTTCAAATGTGATGTTGCTAGGCTTTTTTGCAAGCAATTCTTCATCCACAGCTGTAAATTCTGCATAAGTACCTGTAGCAGTAGTATCTGGCCGCGCGAAAACTTCATCCCCAACTTGATACTTCTTCACTTTGCTACCAATTTCTACTATCTTTCCTGCAACATCCCAGCCAAGGATTATTGGGAATGACCAATCAAGCATCTGCTTTAGGTAACCCGCACGAAGCTTCCAATCAATAGGATTAACAGAAGTGGCATACACCTCGACAAGCACTTGGCTTGGTTTTATTTCAGGCTTTGGCAATTCTTGCTCTACTAATACATTTTTATCGCCATATTCATTAATTATAACTGCACGCATGAATAGCACTCCTTTTTTGAAATATATTTGTAAGCTTAGTCTTCGATCTTTAATGCCTTTTTATCAGAGCTAGCTAGAAATTTAAACTGGATCTTCCTCTACCTTGTATTTATTTAATACATGATTTATTTTAACCTCTATTTACGTTGAATCAAATTAAAGTGCTTATAGATGATCATCTATAAGCACTAGAGAACAATTCGCTTGATTTAAGCGCTTTAGCTAACAATATATTTGAGACAACTTCCAACCACCTCATGTAAAAATCCACTTACTTCGCGCCTCGAGTATTCATAAGGTAAATTAATTAAAGTAGAATAAAAAAAGACCCTAACTTTACGTTAGAGTCTTGATTTGACAGCTTTGGCATGCTGTCTGATGATACCGGTGGTCGGGGTCGAACCGACACTCCAGAAGGAACACGATTTTGAGTCGTGCGCGTCTGCCAATTCCGCCACACCGGCATGTTATAAAATATTCTATGGAGGCGGCAACCGGATTTGAACCGGTG
>NZ_FMZB01000017.1 GCF_900101385.1 Terribacillus halophilus | reverse complement strand
GCTTTTGCTCGTTAGAGCTGACGTTGATCTTAATGATCATGTCGTTTAGTTCGTAATTGGTTGTTTTGTTCAGTTTTCAAAGATCAATTTCGTTCCGTCACTCATTTGGCGACTAGAACATCTTATCATGTTTCAACTTGCGTTGTCAAGATGTTTTTTATTTGGTTTCTTGCGTTTGCTGCTCCGTTCGAAGCAACTCTAATAATTTACCACGGATGTAATAGCATTGCAATAGTTTTTTTAAATAAATGTTATATTTTCTTACAAGCCGTTACAGAGCATTATCCCGCATTCGTTTGCATTCTATGCAAACGCCTATATAAAGGTGAAAGGAGAAGGACCGAATAGTCCTTCTCCTTTCTAATTCTAATCAGGAACGATTGCGCATTTGCGGGAAGAGTAATACATCCCGAATGGATGGCGCATTCGTCAACAGCATGATCAGACGGTCGATACCGATACCCAACCCGCCTGTAGGAGGCATACCATACTCGAGTGACTCCAAGAAGTCCTCATCCATTTCATGCGCCTCATCATTACCTTGTTCTTTTTCTTTCAACTGTGCTTCAAAACGCCCACGCTGATCAATCGGATCGTTCAGCTCGGAGAAAGCATTACCATGCTCTCTTCCTACGATGAATACTTCAAAACGGTCAGTAAACCGCTCATCTTCTGGATTCTTCTTCGCAAGCGGTGAGATCTCAACAGGGTGACCATAGATGAACGTCGGTTGGATGAGCTTGTCCTCTACACGCTGTTCAAAGAATTCATTTACAATATGTCCGAATGTCATTGTATCTTTGATTTCAATTCCGTTTTCCTTCGCGAGTGCTTTTGCTTCCTCATCGCTCATATGACTCCAGAAATCTACGCCTGTATACTCTTTTACAGCATCGACCATGTGCAGACGTTTCCACTTCGGCTCAAGATTGATTTCATATTCGCCATAAGGGATAACGGTTTTACCTAGTACATCTTTCGCTACATGGGCGATCAGATTTTCTGTCAGTTCCATGATCGTATCCATGTCACCATATGCTTCGTACAGCTCGAGCATGGTGAACTCAGGGTTATGGCGCGTAGATACTCCCTCGTTACGGAATACACGGCCAATTTCATACACTTTCTCCAATCCGCCGACAATAAGGCGCTTCAAATGGAGCTCAATCGCGATGCGCATGTAAAGCGGTATATCCAAAGCGTTGTGATGGGTAATGAACGGACGAGCCGCCGCTCCACCCGGTATGCTGTGCATCAATGGCGTTTCCACTTCCAAGTACCCGATATCGTCCAAGTAACGACGGATACTTTGGATGATTTTACTGCGAGTGATGAATGTCTGCTTCGACTCCGGATTTACGATCAAATCAAGATAGCGCTGACGATAACGCTGCTCGATGTCCGTCAAGCCATGGAATTTATCAGGAAGCGGACGAAGTGCCTTAGACAGGATATCAAATGTTGTTGCCTTAACGGAAAGCTCTCCTACATTCGTTTTGAACATAACTCCTGTCACACCGACGATGTCACCTAGATCTGCATTGCTGAACAGCTCATAAGCTTCATCCCCAACCTGATCTTTTCGTACATATAGCTGAATCTGGCCGCTTAGGTCCTGCAAATGCGCAAAACCCGCTTTACCTTTTCCTCGCTTCGTCATCAGACGGCCCGCAATCGTAACTTCCGCTTTTTTCTCTTCCAGTTCTTCTTTACCGAAAGCATCAAAAGCCGCTATAAGCTCTTCAGATTGATGTGTACGCTCAAATCTGGCACCGAATGGGTTATAGCCTTGGTTCATGAGCTGTTCCATCTTATCGCGACGCACCTGCATCTGATCGTTTAATTCTTCACTCATCCTGTTCACTCCCATTTCTTCTATATTCAGTCTCCAACATGCTAAAAAAACTGCCAGCATGACTGGCAGTATTGTTCGTCCTCGTATAATGCGAGGCTTATCGCATTGCTACCTCGTATTAGTATAGAAAAGCAGCACTGCTGTGTCAATAAAGCACGCCCGTTCAAACCATTGCCATGGAAGCTTCCACTTGATCCGCAAAATCATACAGCACATCGAGCATATCTTCCTTCGTGCTTGTTTCATTGATCAGCTTGCGCGCTTTCCCATTACCATCCAAACCTTTCAGGTACCAGGCAGCATGCTTTCGCATTTCCATGATCGCTACTTTTTCGCCTTTAAGGCGAATCAGACGATCCATATGCAGCACACAAACGTCAATCTTTTCACGTGGTTTTGGTTCATCCAACATCTCGCCTGTTTCCAAGTAATGAACAGTTCGATATATCATCCAAGGATCCCCAAGAGCGGCTCGTCCGATCATAACTGCATCTACACCCGTCTCTTCCAATCGCTGCTTGGCGATTTGCGGAGTTGTGATATCTCCATTTCCGATGACAGGAATGGAGACAGATTCTTTCACTTGGCGAATGATGTCCCAGTTGGCAAGTCCTTCATAATGCTGCTCACGTGTACGACCATGCAATGCTACTGCTGCTGCGCCTGCTTCTTCAAGCGCTTGCGCGTTTTCCACAGCATAGATCGTGCTATCATCCCAACCTGTGCGCATTTTGACGGTAACTGGCTTATTTACTTCTTTTACAACTGCAGAAACCATTTCGTATATCTTCTCAGGCTGCAGCAGCCAACGGGAACCTGCCATATTCTTCGTAATCTTCGGTGCTGGACATCCCATATTTATATCGATGATATCAGCTGTCGTATTTTGGTCGACAAACTTAGCAGCTTCCACCAGCGTCTCTGGTTTAGCCCCAAAGATCTGCAAGCTCATTGGCTTTTCTTGTTCATCTATATACAGCATGTTCATCGTTTTTGCATTCCGAGTCACAATGCCGTTGTCACTGATCATTTCCGCACATACAATCCCCGCACCGAATTCCTTTACGGTCAAACGGAAAGCAGAGTTACTGATACCAGCCATCGGCGCCAATACTACTCGGTTCTTAATGGTGATATCACCAATCTTGAACAACGTCGTTACCTCCCATGCAGTCTATATATTTAAAGTACCCCAGAACCGGATGCTTCGCACGTCTTGTTCAGCCATACTATCGAGCCATTCTTTGATCTGTTTCCCCTTTAATAGAAGGTCAGGTGCGATTTCAGCTAATGGCACTAGCACAAAAGCACGCTCATGCATACGCGGATGGGGAAGGATAAGTTCCTCAACATTCATATTTTCAGTACTATACAGCAAAATGTCAAGGTCGACAGTCCGCGGGCCCCATCGGATGACCCTCTCCCGTCCCAATTCCTGCTCGATATTTTGGCAGATATGGAGAAGTTCCATAGGTTCCAAACTTGTTTCCACTTCCACCACCAAGTTAAGGAATTGATCTTGATCTTCATAACCGACTGGATCAGTTTCATACACTGTCGAAACTTGCTTCAATCGAATACCGGGTCGCTCTTTTAATTTCTGGGCAGCTTGCTCCAGGTATGTCTCTCTTGGGGATATATTTGACCCCAGCGCAATCCAAGCCTGTTTCATGGACGTTCCCGCCGTATTTCCACCGCAACCGATTCATAATGGCCAGCAATCGGGGGATCGGGTTTGATGACTTTCACCGTGCATGCTTCCAATAATGTGAATGTGGCAAATAATTGCTTGGCAATCTCTTCTGCCACAGCTTCCACCAAATTCTTTGCCCGTCCTTCCACAATGCCTTTGATGACGTCATATGCCTGTCCATAATGGATTGATTGTGTCATATCATCCGATTCGCCCGCTTGGCGAAGATCCAGTTCCAGTACAGCATCCACTATAAAACGCTGACCCAATTTATTCTCTTCTGGAAATAGACCATGATAGCCGTAGAATTGCAGTTGATTCATATATATTTTATCCATCATTTACTCCTCCCTAACCAGCGCATCCATCATTTTCACCATGCGTGCTGTCTGCTTTACTTCATGCACTCGTACCATGTGCACGCCCTTTGTAATGCCATACGCTGTCGTAGCCGCAGTACCTTCATCCCGTTCCTCAGCAGGCAGATCCAGCACCGTACCAATAAACCTTTTTCGGGACGTACCGAGAAGCACAGGATAGCCCATGGCCGTTATCTTATCCAGCTGACGCATTGCAGTCATATTTTCCTCAAAGGACTTAACAAAACCGATGCCCGGATCAAGCCAGATATCCTCCTGCTTCACACCCGCCTTCAAAGCAATTGCGATACTTTCCTCCAAATCTGCAATCATGTCTGGAATTAAATCGTCATAACGAGCTTCCTTTCGATTATGCATCAGGATGATCGGAACTCCTGTGCGTGCTGCAACATCAGCCATTTCAGGATCGTATTTCGCTCCCCAGATATCATTGATGATGGATGCACCTGCCTCAATTGCTGCTTCTGCCGTATTTGCTTTGTACGTATCTATTGATATCGGCAAATCCACCACTTCTCTTATTGCCCGTATGGCCGGTGCTACACGTGCAATCTCTTCATCTGCCGATACCGGCTCGAATCCAGGCCGGGTCGATTCTCCGCCAATATCCAGAATGTCCGCACCTTCTGCTGCAAGCTTTTGCGCTTGTTTGACAGCTGCTTCTACCGTTGTATAACTGCCTCCGTCCGAAAAAGAGTCAGGTGTCACGTTAATGATCCCCATTACGAGTGTCTGCTTGGAAAGATCATATTCCTTACTGCCTATTCTGCGTTTCATGTCACGTCAACCTCTCGTTCCATCTATTATTTATACTAGTGTACACGAATTGCTGCATAAAAAAACACCCCTGCCTATTCAAGCAGGGGTTTTCCGTTCTATTAGTCTTCGAATTGGTATAGCGGTGTGGAGAGGTAACGTTCGCCGTTACTAGGAACGATCGCCAACACCTTCTTGCCTGGTCCAAGTTCTTTGGCAACCTTTTTAGCTGCGAAGATGGCAGCTCCAGTTGAAACGCCACCCAGCAAACCTTCTTTGGCAGCTGTTTCCCTGGCAGTCGCGTATGCTTCGTCGTTCTCCACTTGAATGATATCGGAATAAATATCCGTATCCAGGATTGCCGGAACGAATCCTGCACCAATACCCTGAATTTTATGCGGGCCTGGCTTACCGCCGGATAAAACCGGTGAGTTGGAAGGCTCTACTGCCACAATCCGGATATCCTTATTCAATTCTTTCAGAACTTTACCGACACCGGTAATGGTGCCGCCTGTACCGATCCCAGAAATGAACGCATCAAGATCGCCGCCGAACTCAGCTGCAATCTCTTTACCAGTCGTACGTGCGTGAATGGCAGGGTTGGCTTCATTATTGAACTGCTGAGGCATGAAATAGCCGTTTTCCTTCTGCAATTCCTCCGCCTTCTGAATGGCACCCTTCATTCCTTCAGCACCAGGAGTCAATACGAGCTGCGCTCCATACGCACGAAGCAGGTTACGCCTCTCCATGCTCATCGTATCAGGCATGACAAGAATAGCTTTATACCCTTTGATCGCCGCCACCAAGGCAAGACCAATTCCGGTATTGCCGCTCGTCGGCTCGATAATCGTGTCACCCGGGTTCAATTTGCCATTTTCTTCTGCATCTTCAATCATTGCAAGAGCAATCCTATCCTTAACAGATCCGCCTGGATTCTGGAATTCAAGCTTTACATAGATCTCGGCACTATCTGCGTCCGCTGTTCGATTAAGCTTCACGATTGGTGTGTTTCCGATCAATTCAGAAATGGATGATGCAATTGCCATGATTATTCCCCCTAATTCCCACTATTTTAATTGGATTTATTTAACTGTAAGCAAATTTCTGCTAAAAGTCAATCCAAATGAGTGGTCATTGGAGTAATGCTTTTAAGTCCTCTTCAGTAAATGTATACGTCTCATTACAGAAATGGCAGCTTGCCTCAGCTCCATGATCTTCGTCGATCATAGCTTGGATTTCTTCGTTTCCAAGACTCTTGATTGCATTCTCGATGCGATCCTTGGAGCATTGGCACGTGAAACTAACTGGCAAATTGTCCAGGAAGTGAATATTCTCTTCTCCGATCAGCTTCTCAAGGATTTGCTCAGGTGTATTCCCTTCCCGGATCAAGGTAGATATCGGCGCAATGGAGCCGATTCGCTCTTCCAATTGCGTGATAATGCTGTCATCGGCCCCCGGCATTACTTGAAGGATAAAACCACCCGCTGCAAGAATGGTATGATCTGGATTGACCAATACCCCCGCACCGACTGCAGAAGGCACCTGCTCGGAGTTAGCGAAATAATAAGTGAAGTCATCACCGATTTCGCCAGACACAATCGGTACCTGACCGGTGAACATCTCTTTCAGCCCAAGATCTTTGGCTACGCTCAATGTACCGACAGTACCAACTGCCCGGGAAACATCCAATTTCCCGATGGAGTTCAGTTCAAAGTCGACATGCGGGTTCGTGATATATCCTCTCACTTCACCTTTGGCATTACTATCTACGATTATCGGTCCAACTGGTCCATCGCCTTCGACCTTCACAGTTAGCTTGTCTTCTCCTTTTAGCATGGCACCCATTATCGCACTGATTGTAAGTGTACGTCCCAGGGCTGCTGACGCCGTTGCCCAAGTATCATGACGGCGGCGCGCCTCTTCCACTAATTCTGTCGATTGGATGGCGTATGCCCGGATAGCTCCGTTAAATCCTGTTGCTTTAATTAAATAATCACCCATAAGAGCAATGTCACTCCTTTTGTATATCAACCGTTTACGGTCTTTTGTCCACAAGGTATTGTTTATCTTATCATAATCCAGCAGGTAAATCCCTTTATATGTTTACTATACCCAAACAGAGAAAAAAGGCCTCCCGATAGGAGACCTTTTCTTTTATGATCTTGGACGATCATCCGAACCGCCGTTTTGGCGCGGTTCATCTTCTGGTATACCTGACTGCTCCCGCGGAGCGGAAGTATCCTCATCGATGGCATTATCATCGGCTGGTGTTACTTCCTTTTCTTCCTGCGGCTGGATTGTGACAGTTACTTCCTCATCTTCATCCTTTGTCAGGTTGGATTTTTTATCGGATTTGCTGCGTTCAGCGGCAACCTCTTCCTCTGTTGGCAGACGTCCTTTATCAAACAATGTTTGAATTTGGAAAGCATCCAATGTTTCGATCTCAAGCAATGTTTGAGCGATAAGCTCCAGCTTCTCTTTGTTTTCCGTAAGAATCTGTTTGGCACGCGCATAACATTGGTTGATGAAGTTTTGTACTTCCTGATCGATTTCATAAGCGATTGCATCACTGTATGTTTGTTCATTCTGGATATCACGGCCAAGGAACACATTCCCGCCATTGCTTGTGAACTGCAACGGACCGATCTTATCACTCATACCGTACTCGGTAACCATTTTGCGGGCGATATTCGTCGCTCGCTGGAAGTCATTATGTGCTCCGGTACTTACTTCCCCGAAGATGACCTCCTCGGCAACACGTCCTCCAAGCAATCCGGTAATCTTATCAAGCAATTCCGGCTTGGTCATGAAGTAACGATCTTCCCTCGGCAGCATGACTGCATAACCGCCAGCCTGACCTCGGGGAACGATAGTCACTTTATGCACCATGTCCGCATCGTCGAGCACCATACCGATGACAGTATGTCCGCTCTCATGATAAGCGACGATATTTCGTTCTTTCTTGGAGATGACACGGCTTTTCTTCGCAGGACCGGCAATGACACGATCAATCGCTTCATCGACATCAACCATGACGATTTTCTTACGATCATTTCGTGCAGCTACCAGTGCAGCTTCGTTCAATAGGTTCTCCAAATCCGCTCCGGAGAATCCTGGCGTACGCATTGCGATTGTACGCAGGTTAACGGACTCATCAAGCGGTTTGTTGCGGGCATGTACCTTCAAGACAGCTTCACGTCCGCCTAGATCCGGGCGGTCGACTGTGATCTGACGGTCGAAACGACCAGGACGGAGAAGGGCTGGGTCGAGAATGTCTGCACGGTTTGTCGCAGCGATGATGATGATACCTTCATTGGCACCGAAACCATCCATCTCGACAAGCAATTGGTTCAATGTCTGTTCACGCTCATCGTGACCGCCGCCCAGACCAGCTCCACGCTGACGACCTACAGCATCAATCTCATCGATAAAGATGATACACGGAGAATTTTTCTTCGCATTTTCGAATAAATCACGCACACGGGATGCACCGACCCCAACAAACATCTCTACGAAGTCCGAACCACTTATAGAGAAGAATGGAACGCCAGCTTCCCCTGCCACCGCACGGGCAAGCAACGTCTTACCAGTACCTGGAGGTCCTACAAGCAGGACACCCTTCGGAATGCGGGCGCCGACAGCAGAGAATTTACGAGGGTCTTTTAGGAAGTCGACAACTTCGACAAGCTCCTGCTTCTCTTCGTCCGCTCCGGCTACATCGCGGAACTTCACTTTCTTCTTCTCTTCGTTGTACATCTTCGCCTTGCTCTTACCAAAGTTCATCACTCGGCTGCCGCCACCTTGGGCTTGGCTCATGAAGAACAGGAAGATCAAGACAAGCAGCAAGATCGGGAAGATGGATGTCAGCAGCGTCTGCCAGAAACTTGGCTGCGGCTCTTCATCTGCATTCAACTTAACACCTTGTTCATTTGCAGTATTGAGGATATCACTCATCAGCTGTTCGTTCTGAGGTATCTCAGTCTGGAACTGCTTGTTATCCTCCGTCTCTCCTCTTAACGTATAGATATTGTTAGTAGGCTGGACGGTCATGCTTTGTATGTCACCACTCTCAAGTGTGGTCCTGAATTTGTTAATGTCATACTGTTCGACTTCATTCGTCTGATTCCTGAATAAGTTGATCACACCGATAATGACTACAAATATAATTATAACCATTAGGGTATTACGGAACACTTTGCTCATTGCCTACCTCCTCCCAAACGAGAAAACTATAGTAAATACTACCATACGAAAAACATGCTATACAACTAAATACCCTTTACCTTATGTAAAAGGATGCTATTCCATGCCGATACCGTTTATTCGGTTTGGGCGCCGCCATACACTTCCGGTTTCAGAACACCGATATATGGCAAATTACGATACTTCTCCTGATAATCCAAACCATAGCCGACGACGAATTCATTCGGCACGTGGAAACCGACCAAGTCCGCCTGGATCTTCGCCGTACGGCCCGAAGGCTTATCAAGCAGTGTGACAATCTTAATCGACTTCGCTTTCCGGTATTTGAACAAGTCAACCAGATAGCTCAGTGTAAGACCGCTGTCGATGATATCCTCAATGATCAGAAGATCTCTGCCTTCCACTTTTGTATCCAAATCCTTGACGATCTTCACCTCACCGGTAGATGTCATGCCCCCGGCATAACTGGACACATCCATGAAATCCATCTCAAGATGTGTATCCATATGACGGAGCACATCGGACATGAACGGAAGGGCACCTTTCAACACACCGATAGCAAGCGGGAAGGAATCTTTATATTCCTCTGTAAGCTGTCTGCCGATCTCAGCACATTTTGCTTCGATCTCTTCCTTCGTAATCAATATCTTCTCAATCTCATCATGCATTGCTCGGTCCTCCTGTTTGTTCCCCATTTTTCGCTTGGTAGCACAGACACAAATAGCTGCCTGTTTCTCCTGTTGTTCTGCCTGTTTCCCCTTTTCTCAAACCGATAAGCCATAAAATAGTGCCAGTCGCATCCTCCACAATCGGCCAAACCCGCCGCCTAGAAACGGGAATTTTTTCATCAATGAAAATATCTTTTACTTTTTTCGTCCCTCTCATTCCGCGCAGCTTCATTTTGTCGCCATTTTTCCTTGTGCGTACCTGTAACGGCAAGGTGACATCGTCAACGGGCAATACGAAGATATTGGAATTGTTTTCATTTGGGTGAGGGGTAAAAGTAGCCTTTAATAGAGATCCATCAGGTAACGTGACGCATCCGGGAGCGTGTAATGTATAGTGGAATAAGTCTTTTTCCTCATTACGGAAAGAAACCGTCATATGGCCATAAGACTTTGTCAGTTGTAATCCTGCCGGAAAATCTAGTGAGCTGTTTGCTTTAGAGCTAGCTATCAGTTCAAAAAATTGCGCTTCGTGCCGATGATGCAAATCCACCGGAAGCGCTTGATACAGATACATCAATATTAGATGATACACTCTTCTTTGTAAAGCAATCGGGTATGTAGAAAATCGTTCTATTTCAAAGGCTGCTGACTGTTTCGCAGCATCATATTCCACCAGCTCTTTGAACAACTTTGCAGCCTGTCCCTCAAGGTATGCCTCGTCCGCTTTAAGAGCTTCACTAAAGCGTTGGGCATGTTGATGAAAGGAAGGAAATTCCTTTTTTATCGGAGCCAGTACCCGATGCCGGAAGAGATTACGCGTGTAATCCTCCGTGGCATTGGAAGGATCGATGCGATACGGTATATCGTGTTGTTCACAATATTGTTGAATTTCCGATTTGCTGCACGACAGCATCGGCCGGATGATTTCCCCGCCAGCAAATGACCTCCGGATATCCATACCACTGACGGCCGCGGGATTGGAACCGCGCGCCAGACGCATCAGAATCGTTTCTGCCTGGTCATCACCATGGTGGGCGAGAAACAAAGCGTCTGCTTTATGATGATGCATGCACTCCTCAAAATAGCGATAACGCATCTCCCTGGCTGCGACTTGAGTACTTTGCTGATATATTTCTTTCCAGGATGGAACGTCCACTGTTACAGCTTCTGCGCTAATTCCCCATTTTTCGCAAATTGATTTCACGAATGCGGTATCCTGCTTGGATTCCTCTCCACGCAATCCATGATCGACACTCAACGCAATGATATGCCAGCCTTTCTGCCCCCTATGTTCCTTCAGGAAATGGAGAAGTGCCATCGAATCCGGTCCACCGGATACACCTACCAGGATAGTCGTGTTTTCCTTCCATAAATCATGTCTGTCCATAAATGCTGCCACAGTCTGTTTCATTTACCTTCATCCTTATGTAATTGCTGCTTTTATCGTACCATTGATGTGATTAGACAAAAAGTTTATTGCAGCAGATATATCACATAGCAAATGATAGCATAGACACTTAGTACGATGCTTTCTCCAAGTCCTGTCTTGCGTCGGTTGCTTTTTGTCATTCTCGAAGGCGGAGAGACTGGCGTCGGCGACTTCTTTTTCATCAAGAGCTTCACCAAATCTTGCTTCATTCCGATACTGTCGGTATATTTGCCCGTCAATGCTTTCTCCAAAAGGGGGCGCAGCTTCCCGGCGCCGTGTAATGCCTTCTTGATCGAATTTTTCGGTGTTTCGCCTTTTGCAAACCTTCCGCCATTCAAAATTTCCAACGCAGTCATGGCAAGCGCGAACAAGTCATATGACGGTTCTGCTTTCCTGCTTCCCATCCCCCAGTGTCCGCGGTCATAAAACTCGGTATATTCCTTGATTGCACGCCCCAGCTGTGTCGTCCCCCCTACATCCACCCATCGGAGCCGGGCCGGTTTTTCGCTGACGACCAGATTATCAAGCTTCAAATCACCGAAAATCCACCCCGACCGGTGAAGATGGTCTAAGTCATCAAGCAGTCCCAGCAGCAATACCGGCAGCCACTCTGGTCCTTTTGCTTTGATGTACGTATCGAGCCGGCTCCCTTGGATATATTCCATGACGTAAAAGGTATATAGCTGACCGCTCGGGCTGACATAGTCATCGGTATCAAACAAACAAGGCCCGAGGAAATATCCCTGGACCTTTTTCAGTGATTGCAGCACTTTCACTTCCATTGTCATCGAGGTGCGTTTATCACTGATTTTCAAGGCTGCATGGATGCCATTTCTTTCTGTCAGATACACAGAGCCGATTGCCCCGCTTCCGAGTTTTCGAATCAACGGGTAATCCCCATGGTGCCATTTCCCTGACAAACGGATGCCAGTACGTATTTCAGCTGCCGAATTCTTCATATTCGGTCATCCCGTCATTTGCCGACCGCTTCCCGAGCGTCTGGCGGCTGAATTCATGCAACGCTTCCCGCAGCGCAGGCCCGGTCGGTGTCACGCCGCCTGTAGCAAGCTTCGGAAAGACAGAAGACACATTTTCCAGCCGCTCGGTCCAATCCATCACCTTTACAGCCGCCTCTCTTTTTCCAGGGAAACCAAATATGGCGAACTTGTTATTGCCAAGTCGTGCATTCATGCTGATCGACAAATCGATCAGTGCTTCTTTCACCACTTGGAGCTTATGGTGCATGCTGGCGCTCGTATCGACAAGGATAAGCACTTCCAGATTAGCCGTTTCACTAATATCCTCGACAACCTCCAGCACGTCCCCTCTTTTATCCGGCGGCAGGTCGTCCAATGTATTGCCAGGTCCTAGAATCTGCTTCAGTTCCTGATTGACGACACCCTCGATTGTCTGGGTCATCGCCTGCTTTGTCACCATTTGGACGGTCTCTGTCAACGCTTGCTTATAGATCAGCTGACTGACACCGCCTCCTGCTTTTGCAATATTCTCCACTTCCTCGAGGCTGACTGAATGTTCAGCATGTCCCTCCTCCAGAATACCGATTACATTGACCGTAATATGTTGAGCATAAGCTAATGCAGCAACTGCTGCCGGGTCTTCCCCGCGGTTGGAGCATCCATCTGTTATGAGCAGGATTTGTTTCAGCGTACTCGGTTTCATCGTTATCCCTCTTCTCCATTCGTTATCTCCATCTTCGACGGGAAAAGAAGATAATATACGTTTCCTACGCCTCCTTCACTTTCTTTTTATAAGTAGGAATGGAAGCCCATTCCGGCATGTTCCTGTCAATGGAGGCCACCATGACGGTCATGTCATCCTCTATCTCTCCCTCGCGGTGGCGAACAACTTCCTCCAATAGCAAATCGGCCATCTCCTGCGGCACGGTTGTTTTCATTTCCTTGATCTTTCGCTTCAGCCAGATATCTGTATTCTCCACATGGCGTGGAGCTTCAAAAATACCGTCACTCATCATGACGAGCAAATCGCCCGGCTGCAGCTGCTCTTTGACAACATCCACCTCCAAATCCTGCACGATACCAATCGGCAAATTGCCAGACTCTATTTTAATGACCTGATCACCTCGCTTGATGAAGCTTGGCGTCGATCCGATTTTTAGGAATTGGACCGCTGCGTCATGCAAATCGATGACTGCCAGATCCAATGTAGCGAATATCTCCTCATTGGAGCGGAGCGAGAGGATCGAATTGATTGATTTGATTGCCACTTCTTCCCTGATTCCGGACTGCAGAATCTGCTGCAGCAGTCGTAGCGTCTCGGTGCTTTCCTCATGTGCCCGATCTCCATTTCCCATACCATCACTGATTGCGATTGCATACTTGCCCGCCCCTAGTTCGATCGTGGAAAAGCTATCCCCCGAAACGAACCCCCCACCTTTTGCGGCATGTGCCACCCCTGTATCCACAATGAATTTTTTGATGGATGAAAACGCCAGGAAACAGGATTTATCCGGAAACGGCGCTATTTCTTCCTTCGTCACGACGACACTCTCCCCCAGAATGTCGGATAGAATGGGACCGATCAGCTTTTGCCCCTCGCCATGGTACCCTTGTATGGATACATGCATTTCGATATCAATGCCGCCTTTGGTCAGAGAAAACACATCCAGCTTGTCCACGACTAAGCCAGCCGCCCGTAAAGCGGCCATCATTTCCACTTCCTGATGTTCGTGATTCTCCTTCTCCTTGACGATTTCTTTTGCGAAGTCTCCCATTACCTCCGATACACCATTCAGCTGGTCTGCGACAAACCTGCGACTTTCCTGTACTTGCCGCCGGAGCATTTGATTTGCTTGGTGGAAACTCAGCTCATGCTTCATCGTTTCCACCACTTTTTTCGATTTGACACAGTGGGATTCCAGGTTCCGCTCCAGCAGCTTATTCGGCGGCCCGCCGTCCTCCATATCCTCCTTCAGACTCTCCATTAATTGATAGGTACGATCAAACTGCTGCGCCCCCCAGCATCGATCCTTTTTAAAGCACAGCTGACACGTCTGCTCCGTCACATTGCCAAGCAGGAAATCAGTCTCTCGATTCCGCACATCTTCTGCCGCCCGATCCGGCGTGGTGAAGCTCTTTGCCAATGCATCAAATACATTGGAGAACTGCTGCACGCGATTAGCCGTAACATCGCGCACTTTTTGCAAATATTGCTCTTGTTCCTGGCTGTGCTCAGCAGTGCCAGGAACGAAGCGGGACATACGCCGAATCCAGCTGTCCGGCGTCAAAACGAGCAGCAGAATACTAATTGCCGATGCAAGCAAGGATGGATACACCTCCTGCATACCCTGCTCCTGTCCATACACACCGATAAGTAATGTTCCTATAATTAGACCGATGCTCACACCGAATTTCTTCCCATCCTTCAATAGACCGCCAAGCAATCCAGCAAAAGCCAGGAGACTCATCTCATAGAGACTGGCAACATTGGCTAGACTGAGAATCAACCCAGCAACTACCCCGACTGTCGAACCCATCGCCGCACCCCCGATCAAGGCCAGCAGCAGGACAAAATAACGGGAGAAAATTTGCTCGACCCCAGCGCCTTGAAGCTGCCATCCGATCGTGCCCGTCAGAACCGAGGCAAGTAAAATGATCAAACAGACAATTTCTTCATTCTTTAATGCCGGATAATATCTTTTAACGGATAATAGCGGAATGCTTTGCATAAAGATGATAAAGAGCACAGAACCAAGAATGCCTTCGACGCCGATCATCATCCAATCGAAGCTGGACAATGTATTTTCATAAGAGAAGGCCAGCATCCTCGGCAGTGCACTTGCCAGGAAAACGAGCACCGCCATCACCCGAATTTGGTGCGGAATCCTCTTACAAAGCATAGCTAAGAAATAAAGGACAAATGCAGCACCTGCTATATACAAGCCGTGTGTCCACTGGTAGGTACAAGCACCTGCAACTGTAGCCAGTGTGATCGGCAGCATTCTTTTTCTTCTAGTTAGCCAGATGGATGCCAGGAATGCCACTGCGAAAGGTGAAACTGTGGTCAATACCACTGCCCGTCCAAGTAAGAAGCCTACTAGTGCCAAAAGCCATGCCTTCTCGATCAATAACAGTTTCGCAAGCTCAAACCCCTTCTTCTTCCAATTCTCGAATCGCTTTTGCTCCACACCATAGATGCCCCATTTCTTTCTTGATACCGTCTCCATTTCATTGAACACTCCTATCCACATATTTACCGAGGCTCTGTGTACATACCATGGCCTACCCCGGGACAAACTCTTATTTGAATAAGGTCATTTAACCACATCCACTCTTCACAATTTGTCAAAAGAACCGAGCGAGACCTAAAAACATTTCGACTTAATCCCATACCTTCTCACCGGCTTCAACACAGCTTGGACACCAAAAGCTCTTTTGCGGCAATTTTCCTTGTCGTAATAAGCTCTTGTTCCGTACGTCTTGTCAGAAAACTTTTATTTTTCGCAGGAAGCGTTTTCTACGAAATTTCTATATTGCATTTTTACAAAAGAGGAGTAGAATGGTTCCTACTGAAACAGTTCGCATGCGAACTATTTTTTTGTTGAGGGGATGACAACTTTGACTGATGAGGAAAAAATCAGCCAAGTCGTCCAATCATTTCGCTGTTTGAACCAAGCTTTTCACAAGCAATTCTGGCACAATGCTGATCAATTGGGTGTGACCGTCGTGCAGCTGCACATCCTGAAAGTATTAGCGGACGAGCCTGGAACTGGCTTAAACGATCTTGCTCAAAAGGTAAATGCGAGCAAGAGTACAGTTAGCGAAACGGTTGAAAGGCTTGTACAAGCTGAATTGGTAAAACGGGAGCGCTCGACACACGACCGGCGAGCCATCGTACTGTCACTGACTCCAAAGGGACTGGAGCAGAAAAAGACAGCTTACCGAACCTATTTGCAAAGATTGGAGAGCATTTCTGAATTCAGCACGGAGGAAATCGAGACATTATTGTCTCTTCACAACCGTTTGCTAAATAAGATCATAACTCAAGGAGATGAGACAACATGAAAGATCGTTCTGCTTATGTAGATCCGCAGACGTTAAAAAGAGGCCCGATCGTCGCGATCTTGGTTCTAGGCGCATTCGTAGCCATCCTGAACCAGACGCTCATGAATATCGCGCTGCCAAAAATGATGGTGGATTTGGATATACAAGAAAACTCAGCCCAATGGCTGACAACAGCATTCATGCTGGTTAACGGTATCCTGATTCCAATTACTGCTTTCTTTATGGAAAGATTCACAACTCGTAAGCTATTTATCACCGCCATGAGCTTGTTCGCAATCGGGACACTCATTTGTGGAGTCGGACCCGAATTCACAACAATCCTGATCGGTCGTATTGTACAAGCAGCAGGCGCTGGTATCATGATGCCATTATTATTCAATACTGTATTGAGCTTGTACCCGATCGAGAAGCGAGGCAGTGCAATGGGTGTCATCGGTCTTGCGATGATGTTCGCTCCGGCTATCGGACCAACACTATCCGGATTCATCGTGGAGCATGCATCTTGGAGATGGTTATTCTTCATCATCTTACCGATTGCCATCATCGATGTTATCTTGGCAGTCTTAGTATTACGTAATGTAACAAAAACACAGAAATCCACAGTCGATGTTCTATCCGTCATCCTTTCTACGGTAGGGTTCGGCGGATTGCTATACGGCTTCAGTGTCGCAGGAGATAAAGGTTGGGGCTCCGCACCAGTCATCTCTACTCTGACAGTGGGTGGAATTGCCTTGCTGATTTTCATCATCCGTCAGCTGACAATCAAAAAACCGATGCTCGAGTTCCGTGTATTCAAATATTGGATGTTCTCGTTATCGACAACAATCAACGTTGTCATTACGATGGCAATGTTTGCAGCGATGCTATTGATTCCAATTTTCACACAAAACATGCTCGGTTACTCACCGCTTAAATCAGGTCTGCTGCTATTGCCTGGTGCGCTAGTATCAGCGATCATGTCACCAATCACTGGTAAACTGTTCGATAAAATCGGTGCTCGTCCGCTTGCATTGATCGGACTTTTGATCACGACGATCACAACTTACTTCTTAAGTACGTTGTCCATTGATACAACTTACACGTATATGATGACTGTTTATACCTTCCGTATGGTCGGTGTATCCATGGTCATGATGCCAATCATGACAGCTGGGTTGAATCAGCTGCCGAAACGTTATTATGCACACGGAACTGCGATGGCAAATACACTTCGCCAAATGGCCGGTGCAATCGGTACTGCTTTGCTTGTTACCGTGTTCTCCACTCAATCCAAAGAACATGTCACAGACCTTATGACGACTGGTACACCGCAGCAGCAAGCAACATTGCTTGGTTCCATCGAAGGTATCAATGATGCCTTCTGGATTGCAACGATCATCGCAGCAGTCGGATTCCTGCTTTCTTTCTTCTTGAGAAAAGTACGCCCTGCAGATGAAATCGAACAGGAACAATCGACAGCTACAACGACGCCTGTCGGAAAACCTACTGAAACGCATTAAAATAAAAACCTGCATCCGAGCTGGATGCAGGTTTTTTTATATATTCGCTAAGTGATCGGAAAAATTGAAATTATGTACTTTCCATTTTTCTTCGATGAACTGGATATTGCTGATGCAAGCATTCACAAGACGCGTATTCTCCACATCATACTCCCCATCCGAGATGGTGGATAAAATCGCGGAAATCACTGCCCCATGTGCAACGAGTAATATTTTCTTGTCTCCATATTTCGCATTCACTTCTTGCAGCGCCTGCATTACCCGTGCCACTAAATCCTCCCATGTTTCCATACCAGGAAAATCAAAGCTAGGATATTTAGCTTCTCGTTCTTCCCTCGTAAGACCTTCTGCTTCGCCAAATCCCCTTTCAACAAAACCTTCCATTTCCACGATCGGCAGCTGCAATGCTTCATTAATGATAGCAGCAGTCTTCCTTGCCCGCTTCATCGGACTTGCAATGATCAAATCAAAATCACTACCTGCCAGATAGTCACGAGTAGCCTGCGCCTGTCTGACTCCTGTTTCATTCAATGGGATATCGGTACTCCCCTGCACTTTACCCAGCTTATTCCAATCTGTTTCTCCATGTCTAACAAGACAAATCATCCTGATCCCCTCCCCTATCTATATACTTACTATACCGTAATCTTCCTGCCAAACGATATTAAAAAATATTGTTGACATATGACGTAGGCTGTTATATTATATTACTTGTGCTTTGAAACATTTAATTTCATATGGCGGTGTAGCTCAGCTGGCTAGAGCGTACGGTTCATACCCGTGAGGTCGGGGGTTCGATCCCCTCCGCCGCTATCCTTAAACAAGGAATGCAGATTGCATTCCTTGTTTTTTTGTATACAAAAAAATCGGATGCTTAATGCATCCGATTCCATGTTTTGTATCTTAAGATTTGCATTTTTATCAAATCCCAATATAGACAGCAAGTTTAACCTTTTTTAGCGCCTCTGCCACCGCGTTTTGATTCTGTGTGTTTCTTAAGGGACGCAAGACGGTCCTCTGAATCCTTCAGGAAGCGATTCATTTTAGCTTCGAATGATTCCGTACGATCGCGGTGACCACCGCCATGTCCGGATCCTCTGTTGTTGTTACGGCGTGCTGGTGGCGGATTATCTTTTGCTTTCTTTATGGAAAGCCCAATCTTTCCGTCCTTTTCATTAATGACCTTGACTGTGATCATATCACCGACAGACAAATGTTCATTAATGTCTTTTACGTAATTATCGGCAACTTCACTAATATGCACTAGTCCAGTAGATCCGCCTGGCAGTTCTACGAATGCACCGAAATTAGTGATTCCTGTTACCTTACCCTGATACTTGCTGCCTACTTCAATTGACATAAAAAAAATGCTCCTCCTTAAAGTTTGAAAGAAATATACTACTTATATATTATATAAAAGCTTGGAAAAGGGTGTCAATAAGAGGGTTCTTCTTCAGTGATCTTAAAAATGGTCTCACCGTCTTTAGAATAGAAATAATTAGTCCTGGCGATTTCCAGTACATAACTTTTATCATTCAGAAGTTCAATTTCCTCTTTGAGATCCTCTTCTTTATCTTGCAAGCTTGCTAACTCTTCCTGCTTCTCTTTGTATTCTGTCTGCTTCTGGGCATAAACACCGCGCTGATGAATATGATACCCTGTCATCAAACCTAACAGAACAACTGCAAAAGCGGCGAACAAGATCAAACGCCGAAAGAGTCTTTTTTGCTTTTTCCGCTGCCGTTCCGTATATGCATCGTATTGTCTCGTGTAGCTGGACTCCATCTTCGTTACGTTTCGTTTCTTTCTTGCCACGCCAGTTTTACCTCCTTGTTCTGCGCAGTGATTCGTATACCTTCCTTGCTATATTCTTCATTCTACTATAGATACCTGCTAATTTGGAGTAATTTTTTCGGTACCTTTCCGGTGTCAGCTTCCACACGAGCCGACCAATGAGACGTATCGGGTAAAAGAGGACGACCAACACCAATCGGATCAATTTCCATAAGAGCGCAATGACTCCCCCTGCCAGCATCAGCAGTCCTTGGATCACCAGTCGGATTGGAGTCAGGATAAGCACCTGTAAAACCCTCTTCGTGATGAACATCGTTCGTCGTATGATACGGATGAGCCATTCGAGCACCCGCCGATAGCTTGTCTGAAATAAGGCTCTATATCCTGCAAAACCACATAATAATGCTAAAAGGATATAAAAACGCATTTCCCCCTGATTCACTTGGAACAGCAGGAAAAACAACAGCAGAGTCTGCATCAGCCAGAAACTGCACTCCATGATATAACGCATGACGACCTGCTTTTTCCAGTGCCGTTCAAAGCGGCGGAACGTATCCATGGCTGCACCAAGATAGACTCCGCCGGCAATCATCGACACTATAGTTAGGAACTGGACGGTCAGCGTCATTTGAAGAGCTTGCTAAAGAGTCCTTTAGCCTTCTCCCCATGATGCTCATCCAAATAGGACAGCTCCTGGATTTTGCCTTTGATCGACACCTTCCCCTCCTGCAAATCGAGATTCTTCATATGCAGGTTACTCCCGCGAATAATCATATAACCCATTTCTGTCTGAAGCAGGAATTCTTCGCTATCGAAGCTGTCCACTTCCTTGACACCGCTTATCTCGAGCGATTTCCGACTGAACATCTTTATATCATGATCCGCTTGTACTTTCCGGGTTTGATCCATCGTTACCGCCTCCCTTTATCCCTAACAATCTATGAGGGCAGGGACAAGGTTAGAACGGTTTTTATTGTACAGGTTCTTCCTTTTTCACTTTGTACAGTGTCGCCGCATCTTCCTTCTTAACAGCTTCCCTCAGCTGCTGCACCTCGATCGTAAGCAGTTTCTGACCGAAGCGGATCGCCATTTCATCCCCCACAGCTACATTCGTGGATGCTTTCGCTTGGATACCATTGATTGTGATACGACCCTGATCGGCTACTTCTTTAGCCAATGTCCGCCGTTTGATCAATCGTGACACTTTTAGAAACTTGTCTAAACGCATGTCATTCACTTCCCTTATCCGTACTTTTATTACCCTCTATTGCCTGATGTAAAGCAATTTCGGGATTTATTTTATAATAGCCTGCATAAGAGGCAATAGCAAACAGAAGCTCTCCGACGACTGTTTCATCCAGTGCCGCTTCTGATGCTCTTCTGCTGAATTCGGACAGCAGCTGTGCCATATTAGCAGGAGATGCCATCTGCTTGCCAAGCGCTGCTGCTTTCATCAGCTCCGGCTGCAGTGATTTTTCTTCTTGCTCCTGGTTGTGCTCTGCTTTTTCTTCCTGCTTAATAGCTTCCCAGCTCGTTTGTAATTCTTCTTCTGTTTCCAAGACCGCATCCCCGAAAACATGTGGATGACGGCGAATCATCTTTTCCGTCACACTTCTGATAACGTCATCGATGGTAAAATATCCATCATCTTCGCCGATTTGACTGTGCAGCATGACTTGAAGCAATACATCCCCCAGTTCCTCGATGAGATTCTCATCATCTTCCTTATTAATGGCATCAATGAGTTCATAAGCTTCTTCAATTACATATCGTCGCAGTGATTCATGGGTTTGCTTCTGGTCCCATGGGCAGCCTCCCGGCCCGCGAAGCGTCCGAATCACCTCACGCAATCTGTAAAACTTGTGGTTCAGCTCCAGTGATACTGCCGGCGGTACATAAACACTCATGAGATTACTGAATTCCACACTTCTATCCAAGTCTTCAAGCATGACGGTCTTGATGCTCTCATTCGCGCTTCCTACAGCATCTACGATGGTAACTGGATATTCTGGCGGCAAATCCTCCAGCAATTCCAATTTCACTTCCGATGCTACCATTTGATCGTATACTTGGCAGAAGATGAGATGTTGCCTGTACTCCAGCTCATCACGCCGGAACGATGTAGCGTCGACAAACTGGAAGCCATCGATTGGATCAATCCGCAGAGCGGAGAATAAATCATCAAGAAAACTTTGTCCCCCAATGATTTTCACGTCGACTTCTTGTTGTGCCAGCAGGAGTTGAACTGTCATTTCCGCCAGCATCGGATGTCCAGGAACTGCATATATCAATGAACCTTTTTCAGCTTGACGGAACAAGCTGTTAGCTATTTCTTCGTAAACCGACTGAAAATCGGGATAATTTTCGTAGATTTCGTCATAGGAATGGAATTCCACCCCTTCTTCTTGCAGCGTCTGTACGACAGGATGGTCCTTTGTCCTGACAAAGATGGGTTTTCCGTGACCTTTTAATTTCTTGTAGATTCCTAGTGATAATTGATTTATATCTCCACCACCAAGTCCGACCACTTCAATGGTATGCTTCATTTCTTATTTCTCCCTTCCAAACGCAATAATCGTTTGCTGAATGGCATCGACACTAGCTCTGCATGGCTGAATGCCCCTGTCCGGATCAAAGTTACGCCATACACTGCAGCACCGGCGAGTACAGCAAACAATACATATATCAATAACAAAATTCGTGTTTTCACGTGAAACAATTCGACAGCAGCTATATAGAATAGCCCAACAGCGACAAGCATGGACAACAGTCCGACAATCAGACTCTTCCACGGAAGCTGGAACAATTTAATCTCCGGCAGATAGCGATTCAGCAAGTACAAATTACCTGCCAGTATGCAAGCTACCGTAATGACGGTCGCCAATGAAGCACCCATGATGCCGTAAATTGGTACGAGCCATTCATTCATCAACCACTTAAGAAGAAAGCCGGATGCGATGATAACTGCTGTTTGCTTCCATTTCCCTAACGTCTCCAGCATCGATGCTGTCGTCAATGTCAGCGAACAAACAAAGATCGTCAGCATGAATACTTGTAACGAATATGTACCGACATCTGCTTTAAATAATAATTCATTGACAAGCGGAAACAGAATGATCAATCCAGCTGCTGCTGCAATGGATAGAAGAAAACTAAGCTTCCATCCGCTCTGCATCAGTTTAATGACAGCTTTCTTTTCACTTTTGAGCTGTTTTTTCGTAATGGACGGTACGAAAGCTAATGCCAAGGAAGAGCCGACGACAATACCTAATTGGACAAGCGGCTGACCGCGATCATATATCCCTTTCCATTCGCGTGCTGCATCCAAATCAAAACCATGATCAAGCAGGCCGGATACAAGAGTGAAAGCATCCGCAAACTGTAAGAGCAGTAATAGCATATAGTTTAGACAAATAAAGAAGCCATATACGAGAATCGTCTTTATGATATATATCCACGAAAGCCGCTGCTCGACCGTAGAGATGATCGGTTGTTTTCTCATATAAATGCAAAGTACCACGATACCGAAGCAAGCTCCCACTAATGACGCCAGTGCGGCTTTAGCTCCAATATCATACAAATCACTCCCCGTACGTACAAGCAGGAAAGTGACAAGAAGAATCAAGCCAACCCGGACAATCTGCTCCACTACTTGTGAAACAGCTGTCGGTGTCATGTTTTGTTTCCCTTGATAAACGCCTCGCAAAATCGAGGTGAACGGCACAGCCAAGAAAATGTAAGCCGCTGCCCGAAGCGGTTTCTCTAAAGCACCATCCCCCATCAAAGCAGCTATTTGCGGAGCAGCTAGATACAGCAAGCCAAACGCGATCATGGCCAAACCGAACAAAAATGTTCCTATTGGTAAATAAAATGAACGCAATGATGGGGATACATTGCGATAACGTTCGGCAACAAGCCGGGACACCGCCGCCGGAATACCGTATAATGCCAAACTCGCTGCTATCCCCAGGAATGGATATACCTGCTGATAGATGTAAAAGCCCTTATCTCCTACTATATTTTGAAATGGGACCCGGTAGCCCGCACTTAATACCTTACTGATCAATCCAGCGACCGCTAGCACAAAAGCACCATGAAACAGTCGCTTCATTCCTAATCCCATCCAATGATTCCTCCAACCTTTTCCTATTGGGATTATACCATGAGACAAATGCCATATCTTGCTTTAACTTCGTGCAAGAAATGATACGACCAGCTTCTCTTTGGGAGATATGCTGATATACGAGGTGAACAGCATGTATAAAGAAGTGTTGCACAATAAGAAAGCAGCCTATTACTTTTGAGGAGGAGCCATTTCCCGCATTGGCGATGTCTGCTGAATCAAACTGTTCTCAAGCCACATTGTTTGTTCCGATTCTGTTGCCATTCCCCAATAGAAACGCGTTGTCGACCATTGGTGTATGATCGGATGTTTACATGTAACCAATGCGAACATTGGATCCGCTGTATATTTTCCTACTTCTTGTGCCAGTTCCGTTACAAAGCCAGGTCGTAATTCAACAATCCATTTTTCAGTGGAATGGTGGAGTTGTTTATGTAGGTCATGCGGGTTCAGGAAGATGGCTTCCCCTTGAGACAATTCCACCTTTTGTTGCGGAAATTGATAGATGGCATGACCTTTGGGACTGAATACCAATTTATAAGTATCATCATCACGCCAGTTCCTCTCACCAAGCATCGTTGTCCGGTTCAATAAAAGGCCGTTAGCATGCTCCTCGATCATAAGCTCCCCTCCCCTTAACTTTTAGCTTAGCATAAAAGAAATCCCGCAACATGATCGTTACGGGATTCCTGTTCATTATTCCATCTGTCTCGCAAGGAAATTGGCAGCTGTTTCTGCTGCTTTTTCCTCGACCTTGCTAAGCTCTCCATCGTTGCGGCTGACAATGACGACACACCCGATCGGATCGCCACTGGCGATGATCGGACTGACCACATATCCCTGCACTTCGTCATCCTTGTCTTCCACAAGCTCTACATTACCCGCTTGATTGATCGTAGCGGTTGTTCTGTCCTGCATTGCTTTTTCCACCACAGAACCAATACCTTTATTCATGTATTCTTTCTTCGACTCACCTGCAACTGCAATGTATTCATCGCGGTCACAAATCAGGACACCATGATCGATCGACGTAAATAAAGCTTCCGCGTATTCTTTCGCGAAGTCGCCTAGCTCACTGATCGGAGAGTACTTCTTCAAAATGACCTCACCATCACGGTCAACAAAGATCTCCAGCGGATCCCCCTCTCGAATGCGCAATGTCCGGCGTATTTCCTTCGGGATGACAACACGTCCCAAATCATCGATCCTACGTACGATTCCTGTAGCCTTCATCTTCGATTGCCTCTCTTTCTGTATCATAAACTGCTCTGGGGTATTTTCTACTTATTATGAAGAAAAGAAGAATTCACCAGTTGTGGTGTTAGTATGATACGAATCGGCATTACTATACATTTCCTGCTAATTTTTTAGAGTAAATCGGAAGAATCAGCCGGCTCGTTTCAGTTCGCGCATTGCTTGAATGAACTCTTCCGCTATTTCATAACGGCGCTCATACGATTTTCGGTCCCAATTGAAGACGATCTTCAATTTCTTATCCTCGGTACCAAGCTGTACCATGCGCCCGTATTGATTAGCGAATTCAAACAATTTACTGCCGTCAACATGCTGACTCATATCGGGATCGATCAAAATTTCCATGCGCTGTTTTTTCTTCTTCTCGCTGATGGATTCGATTTTCTCCCGTTTTGCATACATCTTCAACGATGTCACATGGAAGAGGTTGCCTACTTCCTCCGGATAATCACCGAATCGGTCGATCAGCTCCTCCCGTAAATCATGGATTTCCTCTTGTGATGTACAGCTCTGGAATCGTTTATACATATCGATTTTCTGTTTTTCGTCCTTGATATACGACTCTGGAATATAGGCATTGATATCCAAATCAAGTTCCACTTCGAATGGTTTGATTTCCTCTGCAGGTTTACCTGCCTTACGTGCTTCCACTGCTTCGGTGAGCATTTGGGAATACATATCAAAACCGACCGAATCGATGAAGCCATGCTGCTGGGACCCAAGCAAATTACCGGCACCCCGGATCGATAAATCACGCATGGCGATTTTGAATCCAGATCCCAGTTCCGTGAACTCTTTAATGGCCTGCAGACGTTTTTCTGCCACCTCTGTCAGAACCTTGTCCTGCTGATAAGTGAAATACGCATAAGCTACTCGATTGGAACGCCCTACACGACCACGCAGCTGATAGAGCTGGCTGAGCCCCATTCTATCTGCATTGTCGACAATCAATGTGTTCACATTCGGAATGTCGACGCCTGTCTCGATGATTGTCGTACTGACAAGGACATCATACTCTCCTTCCAAAAAGGCCAGCATGACACTTTCCAGCTCTGATTCATTCATTTGGCCATGTGCGAAGGCCACCCTTGCATCATCGACCAGCGCTGCAATTTCCTGTGCTTTCCGTTCGATGTTCTCTACCTTGTTATACAGGAAGAATACCTGTCCATCCCGGGCCATTTCCCTTTCGATTGCCTCCCGGATGAAGACTGGATTGTACTCCATGACATACGTTTGAATCGGGAATCTGTTTTCAGGCGGCGTCTCGATGACGGAAAGATCGCGAACACCGAGCATGGACATATGCAATGTACGAGGGATAGGTGTCGCAGTCAACGTCAGCACATCCACATTCGTCTTCAGCTGCTTCAGTCTTTCTTTGTGTTTTACACCAAACCGCTGCTCCTCATCCACGACCAATAAACCAAGGTCCTTATAAACGATATCCTTGGACAAGAGGCGGTGCGTACCAACGACTACATCGATGACACCGCTCTTCAGACCGGAGATCACTTCATTTTGCTGCTTACGCGTCCGGAAACGGCTCATCAGTCCTACATTGACCGCATAATCCTGGAATCGCTCCAGAATCGTTTCATAATGCTGCTGCGCCAAAATAGTAGTTGGCACTAAAATTGCTACCTGCTTGCCATCCGCAATTGCCTTGAAGGCTGCTCGGATTGCCACTTCGGTTTTCCCATAACCAACATCTCCGCAAAGCAGTCTGTCCATTGGTCGTTCCCGTTCCATATCCTTCTTGATTTCATCAATCGTACGAAGCTGATCCTCCGTTTCCTGATAAGGAAAGGCCGCTTCGAATTCCCGCTGCATCTCCCCATCTTCGGAGAAGGCATATCCTTTGGAAGCTTCCCGTTCGGCATACAGCTTGATCAATTCATCCGCAATATCCTCCACAGAGGATTGAACCCGGCTTTTTACCTTCTTCCACTCTGTCCCGCCAAGCTTGTACAGCTTCGGCTCTTTTCCTTCCGAGCCTACATATTTTTGGACAAGATCAATCTGATCGATCGGTACAAATAATTTATCGTCCCCGGAATAATGGATCAGCATGAAATCCTTATGCACATCCTGAACCTGCAATGTCTCGATACCGACATAGCGCCCGATTCCATGGTTTGCGTGAACAACATAATCCCCTACAGAAAGCTCTTGATAACTCTTGATCCGCTCTGCATTTGATATTTTCTGCTTACGCTTCGGTCTTGCAGTACGTTTTTTGAACAGTTCGCTCTCTGTCAGTACGGCCAGCTTATGGAATGGCAATTCAAAACCACTGCTGATATTTCCGATCATGATCGTCGGGGTGCTTACTGGAAGGGAAATGTGCTCAGCAATGACCGCTTCCATTTCATAATCAGCCAGAACAGCCTGGATCTTCTCGGCGCGCTGCTGGTTAGGGGCTATTAAAATAGTAGAATAATTGCTTTTTTCCCATCGCTCCAGCTCACTCTTCAGCAAATGCATTTGGCCATGGAATTGCTGCATCGCCCTGCATGTCACGTTTACGATATTTTGTGGTTGTGTATTCGGTATATGTCGCAAGAAGACACTTAAATAAAGTCGCGGATGCTTCATCCTCTGCAGCACTTCATGCCAGTCAAATGACAATTTCAGCTGTCTGACAGTCTGATGTGCCTCCAGCAAGCTTTGGTGCCATTCTGCTTCTTCTTCGTCGAGGCGGTTGGCCGTTTCTTGGATTCGGCTCATTTCATCCAAGATGATATAACCGCCCTGTCCGAGATAATCTAATAGACTAGCTGGCTCTTCATAGAAATAACCCGCATACTTGGCCATCCCTTGAAAACGCTCCTGCTGGCGCAATCGTTCCAAGTCTTGGCTGACGGCTTCAAGTACTTGCTGTTTATGTTCATCCGCCTGCAGCTTGCTAATCGTTTCCCCTAAAGCCTTCTCCAGCCGATCGGCTGCCCTGGCAATGTCTTCCCTGTCAACAAGTAACTCTGTGGCGGGACCCACTTCTACAGTATCCCTTTTTTCCAAAGACCGCTGCGTATCAGAATCAAAATAACGGATCGAATCTACCTCTGTATCGAATAATTCGATCCTTATCGGATTGGATTCCGTCAACGGATAGATATCCAATATCCCCCCGCGCAAACTGTATTCTCCCGGTGATGCAACCATGTCAGTACGTTCATATCCCATATCGACCAACGCACGTAAATATTGATCCAATTCTATTTCTTCCCCAACACGAAAAGCCAGCTGATAGCTTTCCCATTTAGCTGGTTGTGGCAGTATTCGTTTTAATGCTGCAGCCGGAGCAATCAATATGCCATTCTCACTTTGCATCCAGTTCCGCAATGCATCCAAGCGCTGGCTGCGAAGCTCTGGACTGGAGATGGCAATCTCGGATGCCAGTAATTCATTCACAGGATACAGGTACACATTCGAATGCGTACTCAGTTCCAAGACGTCTTCATAAAGTGTTTGTGCCTGTGTCAGCTGGTGCGTTACCAGGATCACCTTTCGACGTATTGCATCTTGCAATACTGTCGCCAGGACTCCTCTTGCGGAACCAGACAATCCTGTCAATAGCTGTTCGTTCATCCCGGACTTTATCCCATTGATGACAGATTGTATATCATCTTGGGTTGAGATGAATTGCTTGATCTCTTGCATAATGCCTCCTTCTGCTAGTACATGTCATAAGCAAAAAATGCCTTGGTTGATGCACCAAAGCTTTTTTATGACAATATTATTTAGCTATACGTTATTGCATGAAATGATCCAGCTCGTGATAATGCGGATACTGCTGCAGTGCATTTTCACATTCCTCACATGCCACCTGGCAGATAATATGACCCGAATCGATCTGCACCATTTCCTGATAGTCCGCTGCGGATAACCGATCCCACCCGAGCGCTTTGATATCAACCTTATATTCATCAAGTTCTGCCAACTTTGCTTTGCAATGCCGACAACGATATACAATAGCCATGATTCACGCCTCCGGGACTCAGATTTGACTCTGTCAAAGTCTGCCCGAAAGCGCTCAGATTCATACACAATCACTGGCACTGATGTTCATCGGTTAAAATCGTTCATGACATTCAGGAACGGCTCTTTCAGCCATGCCTCCGCAGCATCTGCAGCCTTCTTTACGCTATCGACGATGTCCGGTACTTCTTCCTGGTGGAAACGCTGGAGCACATAGTCCACTATTGGCTGCTGATTGACCGGGCGGCCAATTCCAAGCCGCATACGCTTGAACTCTTTTGTACCAAGATGGTCAATCAATGACCTTATGCCGTTATGACCGCCGTGACCGCCTTTTTCCCGCAAACGGACCTTACCAGCGGGCAAATCTAAGTCATCATAAATGACAACCAAATCCTCAAGCTCCACATTATAATAATCCATCAGTGGACGTACTGCCTCTCCCGAAAGATTCATAAATGTTGTAGGCTTAACCAAGATGACCTTCTCGCCATTTATCAAGCCAGTCGCATACACACTATTGAATTTTTTATTAGATAACGGCAAATTGTGCCGATGTACCAGTTCATCAATTGCGATGAACCCAATATTATGCCGTGTCTGATCATATTTCTGACCTGGGTTCCCAAGTCCGACAATCATTTTCATAATCATAAACGCCCTTTACTCATAGTCCATTCCAAAAAAATCATACCCCAACACAAGCCCAAAAATCAAGGAATCCGAAAACACACATGAAAAGCGGAAGAAACCGCTTAGAAACGAAAGGATAAGGAGGGAGCCCGAAGTGGGCGTCTTACCCCACGCAGGGATTCATCACTTATACTGCAGTTTCTGGTTTCTGGTGCTAGACAACACCGAAAAGCGGAAAAAACCGCTTAGAAACGAAAGGATAAGGGAGGGAGCCCGAAGTGGGCGTCTTACCCCACATAGGGATTCATCACTTATACTGCAGTTTCTGGTTTCTGGTGCTAGACAACACCGAAAAGCGGAAAAAACCGCTTAGAAACGAAAGGATAAGGGAGGGAGCCCGAAGTGGGCGTCTTACCCCACATAGGGATTCATCACTTATACTGCAGTTTCTGGTTTCTGGAGCTAGACAACACCGAAAAGGAAGAAACCGCTTAGAAACGAAAGGATAAGGGAGGGAGCCCGAAGTGGGCGCCTTACCCCAAACTTATCATCCAACTCCTTATCCTTCTCCGACAGGCCGGAAAATTCCTTCCCGCCTGCACAAAAAGCACATCAAGGATGCTTCCTTTCCCATCCTCGACATGCTTTGCCTTTACCTTATGGTATCCTTTGCGTATTGGTAATAATCCTACTCCATTAAAACTTAACACTTTTCTCGAATTGTTTAATCATTGTTAAGAGTAATAGAACAATAAGGACGACGGTTGTAGTGAGCACCGCTCCTATATGTGTATTCCCGTCATTCTTATTCAGCAGCTCTGTTGACAGGTTGAGGAGTTCCGAGGGCAAATATATAGCTATATCAGGCACAATATTCGATAATATGGCGATGCTCGCTGCTATCAGGATAGATATGCCAGCTACTCCCCCACTGCGGCGGAGAAACGTACCAACAAACAATGTGACAGTTATGATCAGTACAATCCAAAGGCAATAAATGACACAGCTTTTCCAAACGGAGCTGAACGAGACATCAGAAAAAAGGATGTTTGTATAGTACCATGCTGCTCCATAAGAGATTGTAAAGGCACCCAGATGAAGCAGTACAAGCATCGTCCACTTGCTGAAGATATAAGTGCCAGTATGTACAGGTCTGGAGAAGAGTTGCATAAGAGAGCCGTTGTTTCTCTCCTGCACAATTACATTCATGCAAGCCAGTACAATGATGGCTGTACCGATTGTATGGAACTGAGATAAAGTTCCCGCCAGCACTTCATTCCCACTTGGGATCGGCAGTTCAATCACTGCTCCTGACGGAAGGTTATTTGAATTCTCCAAAATGGCGGGCATAAAATATAAACTGATTGGCTGCAGAAGCGTCACCAACAAGATCACAGCAGGCAGCCAAACCAACTTCTTTTCTCTCCAAGCTTCTGTCCATTCTTTATGAAACAGCGCGTTGAACTTCTTCAACCTTCTATCACCTCTATATAGTGTTCTTCTAAGGTTTTTTCCTCAGCTCCGAAGTACCGGATGCCTATATCTTGCCGAATGCATTGCTGCAGCAGCATATTTGGTGTTACCTTATCCCGTAAAGTACCAACAATCAATTTTGGTTCCCTTATATCGATTTCTTCGTACAGATTCTGCAGTCCCTCAATCGGCAAAGAAACAGATGTTTCCAAACGATAGCGTTCACTTGACTGATTTCCTCTCCATTCCTTGATGTTTTCATAGGAAACACTTTGACCTGATTTCATGATTAATGCTCGATCACATATCTGTTCCGCATCATGCAATACATGGGTAGAAAAAAGGATAGCCTTATCCTTTTTCAATTCTTCCAATATGTTCATGACATCAATCCTTCCCGCTGGGTCAAGAGCGGATACAGGTTCATCCAGCAAAAGTATTTTCGGTTCATGCATGATTGCTTGCGCTAAGCCGAGACGTTGTTTCATTCCTCCGGAAAAACTTCCTATTTTTTGTTTCCGCGCTTCTAGTAAGCCTGTCATTTCCAATACTTGCAAGCTTCGTTCTTTTATAGTTCGTTTCGTCATCCCTGATAATGTTCCTGCTAACAGGAGATATTCCAGAGGGTACATCCAATCGAAGAAGGCAGGATGTTGGGGCAAAAATCCAATTGTATCCCTGTTGAGTATTTTGTTATCACTTAGTATCACTCCAGCAGTGGGAGGAATCAGTCCAGCCAGCATATGCAATGTTGTTGTCTTGCCAGCTCCATTTGGTCCTAGAAGTGCAATGCACTCCCTCTCCCTCAAGTGCAGATCAAAGTCTTTTACTGCAGCATGATTTCCGTATCGTTTCGTCAATCCTTGTGCTTTTAGTATGGTCATTTATATGTATCCTTTCTTTGCCCGATCACGAAATAAAGGATAGGACCGATGATACTGATACAGAAAATGATTACCATCCAAGCCCATTTGGGTCCCAGTGTTTCTTCTGCACGAATACAGCTTATAAGTGCAATGATGAGTAAAAGAAACTGTATCGCGATGATTGGCAGCAGCAATAATACAATATTCTCCATCTATCCTTGCCTCCTTTTATCTCTGCGAATGATAAAGAGATAATATAAAAGCAGCGGCGACGGGAATTGAATCAGTCCGAGAATCCCCCATGCCCATGCATAAGTACCTCTTTTTTTTGCATCGATGTACAGCCAGATTCCTTGTACCAGCAATAAAGGAATAACCAAGATTAATATTAGCGGTTCATTTTTTGACATCATGTGATCCTTCCTTTGTTTCTTTCAACTAGTAATAGGATGAAAACAGCAATAAGTGAGATGATCTGCACAACATAGAAAGCCCATGTGATGTGTACGGCCACCAGAATGTACAACGACATCAGTACACATGCCAGGACGATGAACCTCAGTAGTTCCCTGCGCATCCTTTCCCGATATTTCTTTTCACCAGAGCTTATCTGCTGCATGATTTCATCGGTTTCAGGAACTTCGACATGTAGTTTTTTATCCACGTCAGTCCATGTTTCGTCCATTTTCTTTATCCAGTCATCTTGCTTCATCTGACCACTCCTCCCTTATTTTCTTCAATGCGTAATGGATGCGAGACTTCACTGTACCTTTTCTTAATTTTGTCATAATGCTGATTTCCTCTAATGAATAGCCATAATAATGACGAAGCAATATTAGTGTCCTAGTTTCTATGGATAGCGATGCAAAAAGATCCATATGTAATGACCAATCCATGTTGCCTTGTTCCAGCTCCCATTTCATTTTTCGTTTCTCATTATCTGTCAGCTGCTGCTGCCTTTTACTATCTCTCTTTCGCTTTCGCTGTTCATCCAGATACAAGCGTGTTGCGATGGCCATGAGCCATGTCGAAAATTTGGATTGATAACGAAATTTGGGCAAATTCATATATGCCCGGATCATCGTTTCCTGCAGTAAGTCTTCTGCCATTTCTTTATTCATCGTGAGTTTGAAAAGATAACGATATAAGAAAGTATAGTATTGCTGGAAAAGTTGACCGAAAGCCGCCTTATCTTGCTTGGCCTTTTCGATAGATATGGATTCTGTTGATTCTTCCATCTCACTCCCCCTTCCTTCCTGACTATATGACGTTTGAGCACGATGAATAGTTCAATCAAAACAAAAAAAGCTGCACCTTTTCAGGCACAGCTTTGTGTAATGTAATTACTTAATCTTCTTTATCGTTTTTAGACCCTTCTTCGATTGCTTCCACATCATCCGCATCACCAGTTGTTGTATCGTCTGTCTCTATTTCTGCGGTTGGAGCAGTAACAGTAGCGATTGTTGTTTCGGCATCGGTCAAGATCTCGTAAGCACCGTCTGTTGGCAGGTCACCAACACTGATGCTGTCACCGACTTCCAGTTTGGAGACATCGACGGAAATCTGATCCGGTATGTCATTCGGTTTTGCACTGATTTCCAAGTCGTATAATGGCTGCTGAAGAACGCCGCCTTCCTTGGATCCCGGTGCTTCCCCTTCAAGCTGGATCGGCACTTCGACATTACGCGCTTCTGACATATTGACTACGTAAAAGTCCGCATGCACAAGGCTGCCTTTCAAAGGATCGGTTTGGTAATCATGCAGCATGACATCCACTGCGTTACCTTTGATATCCAGTGAAATAATAGCGTTCTTCCCTTCGTCACGTACAGTCTTCAGCAAGTCGACACTATCTACCGCGACGCTGACAGGCTCTTTCCCATTGCCATACACAACTGCCGGCACGATACCTTCTTCACGCAGTTCTTTAATATAAGATTTCGTATTGTTATCTCGTTTGTCTGCTTTAAGTTTTACTGCCATCGTAATCACCCTCCATAGTTTTTACGCATCTACAGGTAATGATTCCCTTACGACTTCAGTACTAAACATCAAATCAATCAAACAGGATACTAACGGATTGCTGTTCGTGGATACGAACGATTGCTTCACCGAACAATGCTGCTACAGAAAGCTGTGTGATGTTGTCGATTTGTTTCTCTTTAGGAAGAGGAATTGAGTTTGTAACGACAAGCTCTTTAATTTGTGAATTTTGGATTCGCTCGATTGCCGGACCGGATAATACCGGGTGAGAACATGCTGCATATACTGCTGTTGCGCCTTTTTCGATCAACGCATTGGCAGCTAGCGTCAATGTTCCAGCTGTATCGATGATATCATCGATGATGATCGCTGTTTTGCCTTTGATTTCTCCGATGATGTTCATCACTTCGGCCACGTTAGGACGCGGGCGGCGTTTATCGATGATAGCGATTGGTGCTTTCAAGCGATCTGCCATACGGCGTGCACGGACTACGCCGCCGTGGTCAGGAGATACAACCACGATATCTTCCAGGTTCTTTTTCTCGAAGTAATCGGATAGGATTGGTACACCTACCAAATGATCGATTGGAATATCGAAGAAGCCTTGAATCTGCGGTGCATGCAAGTCCAATGTCAGAACGCGTGTTGCTCCGGCGGTTTGCAGGATATCGGCAATCAGTTTGCTTGTGATTGGCTCACGAGCACGGGCTTTACGATCCTGACGTGCATAACCGTAGTAAGGCATGATGATATTGATTGTCTTAGCTGAAGCGCGTTTCAATGCATCGATCATGATGAGCAGTTCCATCATATGCTGGTTGACAGGCGCACAAGTGGACTGGACAACATAAACGTCACAGCCGCGGATACTTTCTTCAATATTGATCTGGATTTCGCCATCGCTAAAGTGGGAGACAGTGATTTTACCTAGTTCTACGCCAATATGGTCAGCAATTGACTTAGCTAACTCCGGATTGGAATTCAAAGAAAAAACTTTTAACGATGGATCATTATAAGGCATGTCGAGTAACCCTCCAAAATTATTTATTCTTAAAATAAGAATCTTTGTTTTCTTGTCTTGCTCTGGCAATCGATAAAGCGTCTGCTGGGACATCTTTCGTTATGGTTGAGCCTGCAGCCACCAAAGCACCTTTGCCGACTGTCACTGGCGCAATTAAGTTCGTATTGCAGCCGATAAAAGCATTATCCTCTATTTTGGTCAGATGTTTATTCTTTCCGTCATAGTTCACTGTTATTGTACCACAACCGATATTGACATCTTTACCAACCTCAGCATCGCCAACATAGCTTAAATGCGAAACTTTGCTTCCATCAGCGATGACTGCTTTCTTCACTTCGACGAAGTTCCCGATCTTCACTTTATCTCCAAGCTGTGCTTGCGGACGAATGTGAGCGAACGGGCCGACATTGACATCATTTCCAATTGCGCTGTCATGTGCTACACTTTGCTTCACAACGGAACGGCTGCCGATGCTGACATCCTTCAATTCGGAGTTCGGGCCAATGACTGCATCTTCTTTGATCTTTGTCTTACCAAGGATCATCGTGTTCGGCAAGATGGTGACATCCGGCTCAATTACAGCATCTGTACTGATATAAGTTGAGTCTGGATCGATAATCGTAACACCGTTACGCATATGATGTTCATTGATGCGGCGTTTCATGATGCGTTCTGCTTGCGAAAGCGCCACGCGATCGTTCACACCCATCGTTTCATCGAAATCCGGCGTTTGGTAAGCAGTCACTAGCTTATTATCCTTCTTCAAAAGCTCCAGCACATCCGGAAGATAATACTCGCCTTGGGCATTATCATTCGAAACATTATGCAGTGCTTGGAACAATAGTTTGTTATCAAAGCAGTATGTACCCGTGTTGATTTCATCAACCAGAAGCTCTTCGGCATTGGCATCCTTATGCTCGACGATGCGAAGAACTTCTCCAACATCACTGCGGATGACCCGGCCATACCCTGCAGGATCTAGAGCTTTTGCCGTCAGCACTGTGGCGCTTGCTCCCTGCTGTTCATGATGATCAAGCAAGGCTTGGATGGTATTGCCTGTGATCAGTGGTGTATCTCCGCTTAATACGACTGTCACACCTTCTTTGTCTTGCAGGAATGTCTCGGCCTGAAGGACCGCATGTCCCGTACCGAGCTGTTCTTCTTGGAGAGCGTACTCACTTGCATCTCCAAGCTGGGCTTTCACGTCTTCTGCCCCATGCCCGACAATTGTGATCAATTTATCTAATTGTAAAGAATTTAACTGGTCAGTAACATGCTGTACCATCGGTTTACCCATGACAGGATGCAGTACTTTGTACAGCTTTGATTTCATCCTGGTGCCTTTACCGGCAGCAAGGATGACTGCATATCGGTTTGACATGCGAACCCTCCATTCTTTTATCCTCTGTAAATATATCTTAAAATAATTGTCATTTCAACAGGAGCCAGGCTTGATTTCACGTAATTCGAGACAAATTTGCTTGTATTCAACCGGGTTTCATGCATAAAAATAACAGCCATTCCATATGTTAGAACAGCTGTTAATTACACCTTTATGAAAGATGACGCAATTGTCATCTATTAAGTACCATATCAAGAAGCGCCAGCGGCTTCCTCATACTCCACTTCTATTTCTTCTCCTACACGGTGATATTCCTGCAGTACAGCATCCTGAATCTTACTCCGGGTACCGGAATTGATCGGATGTGCCACATCCCGGAATTCACCATCTGGTGTCCGTTTGGAAGGCATAGCGACAAATAAGCCGTTATTTCCTTCGATGACACGAATATCGTGTACTACAAACTCTTGATCAATTGTAATAGAAGCGATAGCACGCATTCTTCCCTCGGTATTAACGCGGCGTAATCTTACGTCAGTTACTTCCATTATGCTTCACCACCCTTACCTTATTTAGAACTTATTACCAGTAATTCTACATAAAGCTGGAAAACCCTGCTCGATATATAACTTTTTTTAAAAATTTATAGAAAGGGTGGGAAAGCTCTGTCAGTTGAAATAATTGCCCTTTTGTACCTCGATCCGCTGATTGCGTACATCAACATTCTGAATCTTGATCAATGATGTGTAATCCTCGACGACGCGTTCTTCTTCTTCATCTTCCGCTTCGGCCAATACGCCGATTGCCGTGACATTTGCATTGAATTCCTGCAAAAGGCTCTTCATTCCATTGATCGTTCCGCCTGCTTTCATGAAATCATCCACAATGCAGACATTGGCTTGATCCGGGATGCTGCGTTTGGATAATACCATCGTCTGTATTTTTCTTGAGGATCCAGACACATAATTCACGCTGACTGTCGACCCCTCTGTCACTTTCGGGTCTCGTCTGACTATGACAACCGGTACATTCAAATAAGCAGCGGCCGCATAAGCAATCGGAATACCTTTTGTTGCAACCGTGACTACCACATCGATTTCCCGATCGTGGAATGCCGTTGCAAATAGGCGGCCAATCTTATCAACTGTCGCCGGTTCACCAAGTATATCACTCATGAATAGGTATCCCCCCGGCAGTAGTCTGTCGGAATCCGCCAGTTTGCTGCATAGCTCCTCAATAAAATCAGCACTATTTTCCTTCGAGTACACGGGAATATAGCGCACTCCGCCTGCAGCACCTGATACAGATTGTAAATATCCGATACCCTCATGCTGGAACATATCATTTATAATCGACAAATCCTCACTGACGGAGGATTTGGCAGCAGCGTACGTTGTCGAGAAATATGGCAAAGACACCAATTGCTGCGGATGAGTCATCAAATAATTCGTCATCGCAACCAAACGTTCACTTCTTTTCATCTCTACACCTCAAAACCGAATGTTATTGTTAGATAATAACATTCTCGTACGGTTTTAATCAAGCTCCGTCCGCCCTCCGAGCATCCGTACAACATATACATGTTCACAGAAGCCCCTAAGGCTGTTATAGATCCGATAAGCCCGGCTTTCTTGTGATACGAGGGAAAAGACTGTCGGTCCGCTTCCGCTCATAAGCACCGCGTCCGCGCCAGCTTCGACCATCTGCTGCTTGATTTGCTTCACTTCCGGGCAGAGTTTAAGCGTGACAGGCTCCAGTACATTGTCGACTTTGTCACAGATTGATTGGAAATCGCCTTGCTCAATGGCATTTACCATTCCCTGTGTATCAGGATGCTGGATTGTATCGATCTTTAATTGCTGATAGATTGTTTGCGTGGATACCCCTATGCCGGGATTCGCCAATACAACCCAGCATGCCGGGGGGGCTGGGAGTTCTTTGATCTTTTCTCCGCGTCCAGTGGATAATGCTGTCGAACCATATACACAGAATGATACATCCGATCCAATCTTGGCCCCGAGCTCCGCCAGCGTATCCAAGGATAGCTGCAAGTCCCACAATGTATTCAGACCGCGCAAGACCGCTGCTGCATCACTGCTCCCTCCAGCAAGACCCGCTGCAACCGGTATTTGCTTATCTATGTATATCCTGACACCTTTGTCGATATTATATGTATCTTTTATTAATTGCGCCGCACGGTAGGCAAGATTACGCTCATCGTTCGGCACAAAGCGATTGTCCGATTCGATTTCGATCTTGTTCTCCTGTAACACGATTAACTCTATCCGGTCTGCCAGGTCGATCGTTGTCATCACCATCTCTACCTCATGATAGCCATCCGGGCGTTTATACAGTACGTCCAACGAAAGATTGATCTTAGCTGGCGCCTTTTCGAGCAAATGCATGTCATGTCACCTACTTTAGTTGAATTTCTCCAAAATTGTATCATAAAAAGGTGGTACAGGCTATTCTGCCTACAAGAAGGAACCCTCCTCTTTATAAAAAGAGAAGGGCCCCGACTTATTGCTTATCACGCATCGACTGTTCGGCCATGGCAATGGCGTACTTGACCATGTTCCCGGCATCACGGGAACGAATGCCGCCCCAGCCTTCCTTCTGTACAGTGTCGTAAAATCCAAGCTCCTTTGCAATTTCCTCTTTCAGTGCATCAGACATGATTCCTCTTCTTCTGCCCAAAGAAAACAGCTCCCTTCTGAGATTATTACGACATGTTTATTCTCTGTTCCGAACGGTTTTGCTATGCCTGTAAGATGTTTGCAAAAAAAGGCAAAACAAAAAGCAGGGGAGCATTCCCCTGCTTTCCTTCAAGCATTATTTTGCAATTTCGTTCAAATCATCCGTATCAAAATCCAATTCGACTGTTTCGGTTAAGACATCTGCATAGCTATAGGAGACACGCTCAAACGCATTCTCATCTTGATCGAGTTCTACGATGAATACAGCTGGATACGTTTCCGCAAGTACTCCGCAACGTTCGATGGTTTTCTTTCTCCCACCATTAGCTTTCAATTTTAAACGTTTACCAATTTGTCCTTCCAGACCCTGCTTAATTTCCACTAATGTTTTAGCCACTGCACTCCACCTCACTGATCTAATCATAGCATATTTTAGGTATAGAGTCAAATAAAACTTTTTATTATAACAGCATACCATTTTTGATGTCAATGAAAAGATTAAATGTTTCTTATTTCACTTTATTCTTTCAAATCCATACAAAATTATGCATCAGTGGCAGAATTACGATAAAACAGGGGGTTTAGACACTTTCATCTGCTTCATCTGGATCAACAAAAGGCAACCCTGTCCGGAGCAGGCCACGCGTTTCGATCCCGCCAAGCCCGCGTTCACCAGTCAGTGTATTGCGGAGTGCCTCCCATACTCCCACTTTTTCCATAAATGGTGTGAATGCGATTTTAGCAACAATATAAACAGGGTCCAAGGCATGGATATTAATCCTGCTCGGAGAACTGGCAAAATTTGCGCCCGCCCGAATCAAGGATTCAAAATGAGACTGGCACGCACCGGCAAATATGATCAATTGATCCAGATGGGGATGAATCCGCCGTGCCTCCCTCACCGTTTCGACAAAATACTGCGAGTTCCGGTAAGCACGGATATCGGATTTGTCTCCTTTGCTTTTTTGAAAAGCATCGTGTCCTGTAACGACAATAATATCTGGTTGTATCTTCTCCAGAAGGGTAGCAATTTGAAGTGGCATTTCTTTCTCCTGCAAATGGACACCATGTACCTGGATTCCGAAACGCTGATAAAAATCAATGCATTTTTTCAAATATGTCTTATCTCCATCGACATGGAGCACCTTTGCAGGAATTTGGAAGTAATTCGGGCTATGCTGATAGCCTGAGGTTGATTCATAATCCCGCTTATCCTTCATCAGCAGGTAATCCTGGCGAAAGAGGCGGTAGGAGTAGTCTTCTTTATCCTGCCATGTCTTTTTGCGTTTCGTTATTTCACGTGTTCCAGCCTTTACCAAGTCATTCTGAGGAGCATCAGCGATAAGACGCATATCCTCGCCATGCAGGATGACTTTATGGCTCGTGAAGCTGGAGACACGGAACAATAAATCGTGCTGATATGATTTTCTAGTGACGATATCACCAATCGCCAAATCCATTCCGTTCACCTCACCCACCAAAGCTTTCTTCTACAGCGTATGATGGTTGGGCAAAAAGGTTCAGCCTCTGGCTGTAAAGGTATTCGCCAAGGAAGCGAATTCCGCCATTGTAAGTGACTCTCCCCGTCTTGTTCCATCGATTCCGGCGGCGCTCATGATATCCTCCAGCTCTTCCTTTGAAAAACGGGAAGCAAACTGTCTGTTCAAGTTGTTACGCAGCGTTTTCCGGCGCTGTCCGAAAGATGCCTGAATTAAGTCAAAGAAGAATTTTTCATCTTCAACATGGACCGGTGGTTCCTTGCGTAGCTCAAGATGAAGGACAGCAGAATCCACATTCGGCTGCGGCATGAATGCTGTTTTCGGGACGGTCATTACAACTGCTGCTTCTGTATAATACTGAATTGCAAGCGATAAAGAACCATAGCTTTTCGTGTTGGGAGCAGCAGCCATGCGGTCTGCTACTTCTTTTTGGATCATGACCGTAATGCTGGAAATCGGCAAGTTCCTTGTGAGCAGATTCATCAATATCGGTGTTGTAATATAATAAGGCAGATTTGCGACAATTTTTATTTTTTGGTCTCCGAAATATTGCTGCATCTCTTGCTGCACGTCTGCTTTCAGGATATCTTCATTCACGACTTTTACATTATCATACGGCGACAGCGTATCTTCCAGGATAGGCAGCAAACGCTGATCTATCTCGAAAGCCAAGACTTTATCCGCTGCAATGGCTAGCTGCTCAGTGAGTGCCCCCATCCCGGGTCCGATTTCAATCGCACCTGTATTCTCCGTCACTCCTGCGTGATGGATGATATTCCGCAGGATATTTGTATCAATCAGGAAATTTTGCCCGAGGCTTTTCTTGAAGGAGAAATCATATTTCTTAAGCAGCTCCTTCGTCCTTGTCGGGGTGGCAATATGCCGTTCATTCGTCATTGTCTTCCTCCTGTATAATTTGCTGCATCGTTTCGACAAACAACTGCTCCGGTATGCGGAACATAGCAAGTCGTTTGAGAAGCTGCTTGCCATTTGTATGGCCGATCGCCAGTCTTTCTCCAAGCTTTTCCCGCCGCAGTTTCGCTCTTGGTCCGCCAAGGAGACCGTATGCGATGACAGCTTCCCTGGAGATTTCCGGCTCGTACATCTCGCTCATCTCATACACTTGCTCCAAAGCTGTCCGAATCGATTCAGCTGACGCGTGCTCAATACCGATACCTTTGTTATTACGCGCACGCGCTTTGTCTTTTGACAGGAATGCATGCTTGCATCCGGGTACTGCCTGGGAGACAATATGCCGTATACGCTCACCTGGATAATCAGGATCAGTAAATATGATGACACCGCGCTTTGCTTGTGCGTGTCTGATTTGCTCAATGATACCATCATGGATGGCAGATCCATTCGTCTCGATTGTGTCCGCTTGGATTGCCTGGTTTATCTTAGCCGTATCGTCTTTACCTTCAACGACAATCACTTCTTTAATCTGCACGTTATACCCTCTATGATTTTATTTTATATAGTCTTTCTGCATTTCGCATTGTCAGCTCTGCCAATTCCTCGTATCCGATGCCGCGAAGCTCTGCAATTTGCTCAGCCACTAGCTTCACATAAGCAGGTTCATTGCGTTTGCCGCGGTTTGGATGAGGTGCCAGATACGGACAATCTGTTTCAATCAGCAGCCGATCAGCTGGTACCATTTTCGCTACTTCCTTCGGTGCCTTGGCATTTTTGAAAGTGACGGGACCGCCAAGGGAAATATAGAAATTCATATCCAGAAACTCCTGAACTAGATCCGCTTCATCACTGTAGCAATGCATGATGCCTCCGACTTCAGCTGCATTTTCTTCTTTTAAAATCGGGATGATGTCCTGTGTTGCTTCCCGATTGTGAATGATGATCGGCAGCTTGACGCGTTTAGCCAGCTGAATCTGCTGACGCAATACATCTTTTTGGATATCCTTCGGTGATTTGTCCCAATGATAATCCAGTCCCATCTCTCCGATTGCTACAACTTTTGGATGTGACGAAAGCTCCTCAATACGATTCAGGTCAGCATCAGTCATATCGATCGCATCAACAGGATGCCACCCGATTGCCGCGTAGACGAAGTCATATTTCTCCGCAAGCTCGATTGCTGACGTGATCCCCTCCGCATCGCAGCCAATAACGACAAGACGGGATACACCGGCATCCTTTGCCCGCTGCATCATCTCTTCGCGGTCTTCATCAAATTGCTTATCATTAATATGAGCATGTGTATCAAATAACATAGCAGATGTCCTTTCTATCTGTTAAAAAAGGAAAAACGCTTGCGTGCAAGCGTCTCCCCCCTCATTTATTATTTTACGATCGATCCATTCGGCAAATCCGACTCCACTGTTGCCAGCGCAAGTTTTCCAGCTGTACTTTCACCGGAAAGAATCATCCCTTCGGACATCTCCCCGCGAAGTTTAACCGGCTTGAGGTTCACCACACAAATCACTTTCTTGCCAACAAGATCTTCTGGTGCATAATGTTCTGCAATACCAGAGATGACCTGGCGCTTCTCTGTTCCTAAATCAAGCTGGATTTTCAATAGTTTATCTGCCTTCTTCACTTTATCGGCAGCGATGACTTCTGCCACCCGCAATTCCAGCTTCGCGAAATCCTCATACTGTACTTCCGGAAGCTTCGCAGTCTCCTGCTCTTCTTTCGGCTGTGCCTTTTTCTCTGGTTCTGGAACTTTCATCATGTTCTTGATTGCTTCCACTTCTACTTTTGCATCAAGTCGAGGGAAGATTGGACCTTCCTTCTTCACTTGACGGCCTGTTTTCACTTCTGTTGCAAGAAGCGTATCCCAATCTTGGCTAGCTTCTTCTACACCAAGCTGCGCAAAAATCTTCGCTGGTGTTTCAACAAGGAATGGACGAAGCAATATAGCTACTTGGCGCAGCACCTCTGCAAGGTGAGCAAGCACGTTTCCCAGACGATCGCTTTGCGCTTCATCTTTTGCCAGCACCCAAGGCTTCGTTTCATCGATATATTTGTTTGCCCGGCTGACCAACTGCCAAATTTTCGACAGAACAACGGAAAACTCCATGTTCTCCATTCCTTCTTCTACTTCCTTGACAGTTTGTTTTGCCATATCTTCCAATGCTTGCTCGAATGCCGTCTCGCCAGCAACGTAGGCAGGCACGATACCTTCTTTATATTGGCTGATCATTGCTACTGTACGGTTCAGCAAGTTGCCCAAATCATTGGCCAAGTCAAAGTTCGTACGATCGACGAAGCCTTCTGGCGTGAACACGCCGTCTGCACCGAATGGCACTTCGCGGAGCAAGTAATAACGAAGCGGGTCCAGTCCATAGCGTTCTTTCAAATCCACCGGACTGACGACATTCCCTTTCGATTTACTCATCTTGCCATCTTTCATCAAGATCCAGCCGTGTGCGAATACTTTCTTCGGCAGCGGCAGATCCAATGCCATCAGCATGATCGGCCAGTAAATCGTATGGAAACGAACAATTTCCTTACTCATCAAATGAACATCAGCCGGCCAATATTTCTGATAAAGACTGTCATCATCAGAACCATATCCCAATGCTGTGATGTAGTTGGAAAGCGCATCGATCCATACATAAATGACGTGCTTCGGATTCTCCAGCACTTTTGGTCCCCATTCGAATGACGTACGGGAGACAGCCAAATCTTCCAGTCCCGGCTTGATGAAGTTATTGATCATTTCATTCTTCCGGCTCACTGGCTGGATGAATTCAGGATTCTCCTCATAATACTGCAGCAGGCGATCAGCATATTTGCTTGTACGCAAGAAATAGGATTCCTCTTTCACACGATCTACTGGACCGCCGCAATCCGGGCATCTGCCATCATCCAGCTGTGTTTCCGTGAAGAAGGATTCACAAGAAGTACAGTACCAGCCCTCATATTCATCCAAATAAATATCATCCTGTTCCAATAGACGGGAAAATATTTTCTGAACAGTTTCCTTATGGCGAGGTTCCGTCGTGCGGATGAAATCTGTATTGGTAATCTCCAGCGTCTTCCACAGCGATTTGATATCTTTTACAATGTTGTCTACATATTCCTGCGGCGTCACACCTTGCTCTTCCGCTTTGCGCTGGATTTTCTGACCATGTTCATCCGTACCTGTCAAATACGCGACATCATATCCGCGCAGACGCTTATAACGAGCCATCGCATCACCAGCTACTGTCGTATAGGCGTGTCCGATGTGCAGCTTGCCACTCGGATAATAGATTGGCGTAGTAATATAAAATGTTTTATTCTCTTTCTGCATCTGCTAACCCTCCATTATAAAAAAGCTCACCAGCGTGAGCCGCTCGTATCGCTATTACACTTATTCTCTATTGTAGCGACTTTCGGTCATAAATTCCAATCCAGCAGAAATTTTTTCTTTCCATAAGCGACAAAAAAAATGAGCAGATATACGTATTTCTATGGTAATATTCCGACACATGAGGTTGATGTGTCGAAAAGTGTCGAGCATTCTACAGAACTCCACTACCATCTTTCTATTTATTTATCACTATTTATCTTACTCATTTTACATATACAACCATTATAATAGATAAAAAGACCCGAGATATTCCCTTTCTTATGTTTTTACTCCCAGCAAAATGCTGGAATTCAATTTTTTTGAATTGACACATATGTCAATCACTGGTACGATAGGCAGTAGTTAAATTGTCGAATAATGACGAATAAACATATATACTCACCCGAGAGGAGAAACAATAAATGAAATCAACAGGTATTGTACGTAAAGTAGACGAATTGGGAAGAGTCGTTATCCCGATTGAATTACGCCGCACACTAGGAATCAACGAGAAAGATGCTTTGGAAATCTACGTAGATGACGATCGCATCATCTTAAAAAAATACAAACCGAACATGACTTGCCATATCACTGGTGAGATTTCCGATGACAACTTGTCTTTGGCAAATGGTAAACTTGTTCTTAGCCGCGAAGGTGCAGAAGAGCTGATCAACGAAATCCAAACACGTTTGAACAAATAATAGAAAACCGCTTCATTTTGGGGCGGTTTTCTTCTGTTTACTCAACGTGATAAGCCTGATACACATCCCGTTTAGGGAGTTGGCGATCCACAGAAACTTGCTTGATCGCCTGCTTCGAAGGTAGTCCCTGATTTGCTATATACCATTCGACATGTTCCTGTATGCTCATATCCTGCCAAAAGGCTTGCTCCTCTTCCAGCTGTTCCGCTTCTGAAGCTCCTTCCACGACAAGGCAGAACTCTCCTCTCACTGTCTCAGAGGCAGCCCAATCCAATGCTTCCTGCACTGTTCCTCGCAGAAATTCCTCATATCGTTTTGTAAGCTCCCTGCCTAGTGCAATCCTTCTATCACCGAAACTATCCAGCAAGGCAGCTAACGTCTCTTTCAAACGATGCGGACTTTCATAGAAAATCAGTGTTGCTGCCACTTTTCGAAGCTTTTCCAATTCGCCGGTCAATTCCTTCTTCTTTCGTGGAAGGAAGCCATAAAATTGATACGCATCTGTCGAAAGCCCGGAACCGACCAATGCGACGAGTGCTGCATTTGCCCCTGGCAGTACAACGACCGGAAACCCAGCTTCAGCTGCCGCTTGGACCAATTCCTGGCCCGGGTCGCTAATAGCCGGCATACCCGCGTCACTGACCAGACCGACATCTTTTCCCTCTTCCAATAGATTGAGAAGCATTTGTTCTCGTGCTTTCCGATTATGCTCATGGTAACTGATAAGCGGTGTCGAAATGTCAAAGTGGTTAAACAGTTTTTTCGTATTTCGTGTATCCTCTGCAGCAACAGTATGTACTTGTTTTAAAGTCTCCAGCGCCCTTAGCGTAATATCCTGCAGGTTGCCTATAGGCGTCGGTATGATGAAAAGTGTGCCATTTTCATGCTGATCAAAACTTTTCTGTGATTGCATACTGCTTTCCTCCTTCCTGGACAAGTGCCCACTTTCGATGTTTTGACAGCTGTTTGATCCGGTATTCCTCACGAAGCGCCGCTTCTCGGGAATCAAAATACCTTATATATACAAGGATAAAAGGACCCCTGCCCTTTGTATATTTTGCCCCTTTACCAGCACTATGCTGCCTCAAGCGCTTAGCCAGCGCGTTTGTATACCCTGTATATAGACTGCCATCCTTGCATTTCAGCATATAGACAAGATGCTTATTTGCTGCCATACAGGATTTCCTCTAATTCTGCCGTATATCCTCCGTCTTCTTTGTGAGAATAAAGCGGCGGCAGGATTTTCAAACCCGGACTGCCATTACGGACACCTTCAATCAAAAGGATGTTTGCTTCTTTTCCAGGTTTCGGATACACAAGCCGCATCCGTTTCGGTTCGATTTTCTGCTCACGCATGGAAGTGACGATATCCAACAAGCGATCCGGCCGATGCACGAGACTGACCTTTCCTCCTGGTTTGACAAGTTTCCGACAGGCAAGAACGACATCATCCAGTGTGCACATGATTTCATGACGGGCAATGGTCAAATGCTCGTTCAGATTCTGCTCGCGTTTTCCCGGTGTCTTGAAATAAGGGGGATTGCACGTAATTGCATCAAATGGACCATTCCCCAAGACAGCTGGCATATCCTTCAGATCACCATGTATCATCTCCAACTGATCCTCCAACCCATTCAGTGCAACATTCCGTACTGCCATATCATAAAGGCGTTCCTGAATCTCGACGCCAGTCATCTTTGCTTTTGTCCTCCTGCTGAGCAGCAAAGGAATCACAGCGTTACCGGAGCATAAATCCAATATCCTTCCTCTAGAAAGAGGAATCGATGCAAAATCAGCCAAGAGAACTGCATCCAATGAGAAAGCAAATACAGTCGGGCTCTGGATAATGCGCATATTTTCTTCTGCAAGCAAATAATCCAGCCGCTCATCTCCTTTTAGTTCCACCATATTGTTAATTCCCTTCTCGTTTTTTACAAAAAAGGACCTTCCCTACAAAGTGTAAGAAAGGCCGTCACATCATTTATTCTTATTCAAGAACGTCAAACAGAACAAGCAATCTTCATTTCGTCTCGGACTGCCGAAGTGGACATTACAGATATGGAAACCTTCTTCGTATAAGCGCGCCAGGTTATCATATCCCTCACCAATCGGTGCTTCCTTGGACTGTGCTGCCTTGCCGCCAGCCTTCTGTTCCTGTTCAGCTTGTCCGTCAAGACGGTTGCGCAGGTGATGGTTTTCCACCGTCAGACGGTTATTCTCTTCCAATAGCTTTGCCACATGGCCCTTCACATCACCCAATTGCTTGTATAGCTGTCCGATTTGCTCTTCCATCTGTGTGACATGCTCTAATATTTCCTTCTTATTCACCGTCTCTCCACCCCATTATTCCATGGCTTGCGTTGAGATAACTCCTTCTTCGATCAGTTCATCTAAGGTGTACTCGATAACCCGTTCCTTTTCCGGCACTTCAATCTGAATCAGCCGTTCCAAAATGTTCAAGCCAACTACCTTACCCGATCCGTAAGAAGTCCGAATCGCTTCACCTAAATCCGGTAGCTCACGTTTCGCCTCTTCATACTCATCATTTTCATACTTCAGACAGCACATCAGCCGTCCGCACAAACCAGAAATCTTCGCTGGATTCAACGATAGATTCTGATCCTTCGCCATCTTGATCGACACTGGCTCAAAATCTCCCAGGAAAGTGGAACAGCATAGCATTCTTCCGCAAGGTCCAATACCACCAAGGAGTTTCGCTTCATCACGCACCCCTATCTGTCTCAGTTCAATCCGTGTCTTGAAGACTGCAGCCAGATCCTTCACCAGGTTCCTGAAATCGACACGGCCATCTGCCGTAAAGTAGAATATGACTTTATTCCGGTCGAAAGTATATTCGACGTCAACCAGATTCATTTCAAGCTTATGTTCCCGAATCTTTTTCTCACAAATCTTATGTGCTTGCGCAGCGTTCTCTGTATTTTCTGCCACGCTGAATTTATCTTTGTCTGTTGCGATACGAATTACTTTTTTCAGAGGGAGGACAACATCCTCTTCATCCACTTGCTTATCAGCAAGCACAACTCGTCCGAATTCAACGCCGCGAACAGTCTCTACAATAACATAATCGTCCAAAGCAACCGAAAGTGTGCCTGGATCGAAGTAATAGATCTTACCCGCCTTTTTAAAGCGGACACCAATGACTTGCATCTACCCATTCACCTCTGCATCTGAAGTGTTAATTTCTCCATAACAAGTGCAGGATGGACATTCTGGTCTAATTGGCGTTTCGCTTCCATAACGGACTGCAGAGCATCTGTGGCCCGCTGTCTCGTCCAATGGCGAAGGCTGTTCTCAAGCCTGTCTTTCTCCTGTATATAGATAATGGAATCCGGCCTGTCAGCATAAAGATAGATAATGTCTTTAAACCACAATAATAGCAGATGTAACGCCAGCTGCTGCAGCTCGCGATCCTTCATCACAGGCATCCATTGACTATGGATAAACAAAAGCGCTTCATTAGGCCTGGTTTCCAGCACTTCTACTAATTGTACCACTAGTTTTCGCGCTTTAGCAAACCACTCTTGACTGGAAATTTCCATTGCCTCATCATAATTCTGCGTCAGCTGGGATAAAAGCCGTGCCGATGACTGCGGCAGGCCCTCCGAAACGAGTAGTTTCTCAAACTGCCCTTCATGCAGTGGCTGCAATGCGAGGATCTGACATCTGGATTGAATCGTCTGAAGCAGTGCCTGACTGTTTTCAGTCAAAAGAATTGCTGTCGTCTGGGCACCAGGCTCCTCGAGGAACTTGAGCAAACGGTTGGATGCATTGGCTGTCATCTTATCCGCATCTTCCATTACATATACTTTACGGTCCGATTCCATACCCGTATAGGAGAATTCTTTTTGGAGCTGGAGTATCTGGTCATTTTTTATCGAGGCGCCATCCGGTGCGATCCAATGGAGATCCGGATGGTTGCCCGAGTCGATGCGGCGACAATCCTTGCAGTCATTGCAAGGCTCGGCACCATGACGATTCCTGCAAAAGATACTCTTGGCAAATAAGCGGCTCAATGCCGATTTGCCGGTTCCGCGCGACCCTTGGAATATGTAAGCATGAGAAATACGGTCGCGTTTTAGGCTGTTGACGAGCATCTTGCTGACAACAGGCTGTTTAGTAGACATTTCAGCCCAATTTGACATAATGTTCTTCCTTTATCAGTTACTTCATGTGTAAAGATTGAAGAGAAGTCCTTTTATCTCTCCGATCAGACCGAGAACACCGATCTGCTGCTTTTCCTGATTCATCAAAATCTCAGTCAGCTCCATCAGCTTCTCATCGATCTGCCGCACGGTCGTAAGCTTCCTGGAGCCATGCTGGTTCCAGGAATGCTCGTGATGCAGCTCCATCCCATTGTCCTTCACATCTTCCATGAACTTCTTAATCTTCCGTTTATACAAAGCAAGCTCGCGGAATGAACGTGTGCGTGCGAGTCGTTCTCCTTGCTTGGTGATGTCTGAGATCAGCTGCTGTAATTCCTGTCCTTGCAATTTCCGGCTTTGGGACTGCACCAGCTCTTGAAACCTTTTTGGCTCAGCTGATGCCTGTGTCGTATTCTTACGTGCAGCATCCAGCTGCGCACGTATATCAGGACCGATTTTCAACGGTATTGTCTCCTTTATTTAAAACTTGAAAAAGGAATCGACAGGCAGTACGAAAACAGTAGCTCCTCCTACCTCCACTTTGACCGGGTTCGGGATATAGGAATCCGCATTGCCGCCCATAGGGGATATCGGTGCCACCATTTGATTACGCTGACTGCAATTGTCCTTGATGATATCTAGTACATCATCGACTTGATCATCCTCACACCCGACCATCAGCGTTGTATTACCTGCTTTCAGGAAGCCGCCAGTCGTGGACAGCTTGGTCGTTTTGAAATTCTGGTCTCCCAGTGCATCTGTCAGCCTGTTGCTGTCTTTATCCTGAATGATTGCCAATACTAGTTTCATCTTATTTCCTCCTCCAAATCTTCTTCATTACTTTTCTTTGCCTTGCAAAAAAGCCATGATTGCTTGCACAGCATGCGCAGCAACATCGGCAAGCGGTTTGGAAGCATCAAGTGTCACATAGCGGTCTTTGTATTGTTCCCGAAGAATCTGATACCCTTCATAGACACTTTCGTGGAAGGATAACGCCTCCAAGTCCAATCGATTCTGCTCTCTACCTTTATTCTCCGAAATTCGTGCCAATCCTGCTTTTGGAGAAATATCAAAAAATAATGTCAAATCCGGCATGGTAGTTTCGACAGCGAATCGATTGATCTCCAATACCTCTTCCATTCCCAGACCACGTGTGTAGCCTTGATAAGCCAAACTGCTGTCGACAAAACGATCGCATAGTACAATCATTCCCTTTTTCAGCGCTGGCCACACCTTCTCCACCAAATGCTGTCTTCTGGCAGCTGCATAAAGCAGCGCCTCCGTACGGCCATCCATGCTTGTATTGGCTGGATCCAGAATCACTGCACGAATCGCTTCAGCTATCTCGATCCCTCCTGGCTCACGTGTAGCAAGCACTTGGTAGCCCTCTTTTTCCAATCGAGCTGTCAGAAGCGGTATAGCGGACGTTTTGCCTGCACCTTCTCCGCCTTCCAGCGTAATAAACAATCCCGTCAAAATCATTCTCCTTCTTTTAACCCTCGATAGGTAAACATCCCCTCTTCAATGTGTTCATTTTGAAAAGAGATGTTGTTATTCTTCCATAATTGTATCATTTCCACATGCTGTTTTGTAACGATTTCTCCTTTTGCCAACACTGGTATCCCTGGCGGGTAAGGAATGATCGCTTCTGCTGCAATACACCCGACAGCATCGGACCACTCCGTGAAATACGGCTGCTGATCCTCCATCTCTGCATAACTTACAGCAAGCCCCTGTATCGGCTCGGAAAATAGATGAGCTGCTTCCTGAGTCTCAAACTGAACGGGCGTCTCCATGTTGTTTATTGCAACGCGAACACGATCCAAATCATATTTTGATAATGCTTCCAATCCATGCACAAGCAAAATATGCCGATTGGTAACTAATTCCGGAAAAATACCGGCAGATTCCAGCATACTCGCAATCTGTTTTGGCTGATATCCAGATTGTACGCGCAACACAATTTTCAGCCAATCGCCGCCTTGTCTTTCCACTTCCCATAAATTCGATGCAGCAAGCAGCTCCCGAAATGCACCAACGGCCTTATACAGATGATCCATATCCGCAGGCGTGCGGGTAGCCAAGTACTTTCTGGCTGTATCTAGGGAAGCCAGCAGTAAGTAAGATGGGCTGCTGGACTGCAGCATCCTCAAATAACGATCGATAGAGGAAATGGAAACGTACTCGCTATTCAAATGCAGATACGATGCCATCGTGAATGCCGGTGCCATTTTATGAGCTGATTGGACAATGACATCTGCTCCAGCCTCTAAGGCAGTCATAGGCAGTGTGTCTGCAGTCCGAAGATGAACCCCATGAGCCTCATCCACCAACACTGGTATATTATGCTTATGTGCTTCTTGTACTGCTTCCTTCAAATCAAAAACCGTGCCGAAATAATCCGGATACGTCATTATCAGTGCTTTTGCCTCCGGATATATGGATATGGCTTCCTTTATCGTTTCCTGCGTGGGATGTGTATATCTCTCTTTGTCATCATCATATACCGGCGCTAAAAAGACCGGTTTTGCTCCAGCAAACTCTAAACCATTCAATACCGATTTATGGCAGTTGCGCTGTACAAGCACTACATCATTCCTGTTAATGACTCCTAGTATCATCGCCAGATTCCCAACAGTGCTCCCCCCCACCAGGAAGCGTGTTTGCTGTGCTCCAAAATAAGACGCTGCTAACAGCTGCGCCTCTGCAATCACATCTTCAGGAGCATGCAGATCATCCAACCCTGTCAGCTCCGTCTGATCAAGCAACGCTGCATGCCGCAAGAATGATTCTTCTTCAAACAGCGCTCCATTTTTATGACCTGGTACATGGAACGAGATTGGTTTTTTCTTAGCAAACTGCACCAGCCTAGTATATAAAGGCGTATCTAACTGATTCATTTCGTTCTTCCTTTAGCTTTTTCCATTCATTATACGCATACATACAGAAAGAAAAAAGCCTTGTACAGGCTTTAGTGGAATGTCATTTGATTCAAGTTCCGAAGTTTTTTTACAAAGTAATGATATTGCACTTCCTTCGGTTCTGTCTGGATGATCTTCTGCTCGCATTGTTTGCAGATAAATAAACGATACAGATGTATCCCTTCTTGTTTCTCTTGATCACAGATTCCGCATAAACAGTGTTTGCTCATCATACTCCACCTCCGTTAGGTTAGTTTCTCCTAAACTAACGAACTTCATACCTGTCAATCTTGCATTCTAAGTTTATGTTCACCTTTCAAAGATGTTGTTTGTACGCTTTGTACGTATTGACGTTGTCAAAGGGGGAATTTCTTTCCTTTTATAAACTATAGGGTATAGGAGGAAACCCACCTATAATTCCTACAGCTGGCAGCCCAAATGGACAAGCTGGTTGGGACTGTCCGAAAAAGTCTTTTCAAAAAGGCTGATTTTTTTTACACTTAAACAGAACATATGTTCGTTTACTAGTTGAAAGGGGGAACATCAATGTGCGGCAATGAAAAGCCTAATAACATAATTCATCCAAATACAGCTTTGATGCAAGGCTTCTTGAAAGAGGAACAGCACCGGTTGATATACGAACAAGCGACACGTTATCCTTCTGCGGCTAATTTGCAAAAGCTTAATTCTGCTTTCCAGCAATTCTATACAGAAATACAGTTAACGAATTACCTTACGATGACTCTTAGTTATTACGCCAGGAATTACAGCAAACAAGCAGCAAAACTTTCAGGCAGGGAATTATCCATCCTGGACCAGCCAGCAAGCGAAGAACAGGAAGACACCAAAAAGGATATGCTTGTCGCCAGAGAAGATCAAACTGTATACAGATGGGAACAAGCAATACACGAACCAGCTCTCTTGATTGCTATTCAAGAGCTGCCCATGAAGCAGAGACATTATTTAGAGCTTCATTTCATCCATCAGCTGACTCATACCGAGATTGCCGAGAAACTGAATATCTCACAGCAAGCTGTTTCCAAATCGATTAAAGCTGCGCTTAAAAAGCTCCGTTCAGTTTTGTCGAAAGGAGATGCACCATGACAACAGAAAGCATTATTTCCATGATCGGTAACCTTGGGTTCCCTATTGTAGTATCGTTTTATCTGCTCATACGTCTTGAGCAAAATATCAAGCGCCTGGAACAAACACTCCAGGCGCTGATAGATCAGATACAAAAAGGAGGAGACTGAATTGAACACATTGCTTGATCTGACAATCAGAGCAAAAGAAAACGATATTGCAGCAATGGAAGCTGTCCTTATTCGCTTTCAACCCAAGATTAAAAAATTAAGTAGCTCCGCTCCCTATGCTTGGAAAGAAGATATGGAGCAAGAACTGTGTATTCAGCTAATCAAAGCCATCCACCGATTTGAGATCAAAGAAGTGGAACCCCAGTGGAATTTCTCACATCGCCTTCATTCGGCCATATAAAAAATCCCTGATCCTTATGTGGATCAGGGATTTCATCTTGCCTGGCAGCGTCCTACTCTCGCAGGGGCGAACCCAACTACCATCGGCGCTGAAGAGCTTAACTGCTGTGTTCGGCATGGGAACAGGTGTGACCTCTTCGCTATTACCACCAGACAATGCAAGCATTCAATTGTATGAACCCTCAAAACTAGATAAGAAACTTTTCATGCTTTACATCTCATGCGTGCCAAGCACCGGAGTGCTTGGTCTTTGGCGTTGACTTACTAATGACTAGCGCTGCGGCTAGATCCAGCTCC
>NZ_FMZB01000009.1 GCF_900101385.1 Terribacillus halophilus | reverse complement strand
CGTGATCACTCCAATGTTTTCTTTGGTCGGAAATACATTTTGAGTGTACCACGAATGGCCTTTTTAATTGTCCAGCTTAATTTTACAATTCACGTGTTGAAAGTTTCTTCTGCCTTTTTAGCGATATGATATTCAATACAGACCTTACACTGAAATTCAGGAGAAAGATGCTGGGTGGAACATATTGAAGCGAATCAGCAGCACCTGTTTCTCGAATGAAGGCTATATACAGCAGCAATGCTGAAAAGATGGCTGCGAAAGTAAGATTAATTGCCAAAGAAACTAAAAGACGTTTTCTGGAAGGTTTTGTGTTTTTTGCTTCCATAGCTGTCCTCCTAACATGCTGTACGAATAAGTTAATTATACCATTTGTTTCCACTATTAATGCGATTGGGTTTTGGTTATATATTCCACTTGGTGTCATATATAATTGACACAATTGCTGGATGTCACATATAATGTACTTCGGGAATGGAAAGGTTGTATGCCTTGAACAAAGTGAAAGAATATAGAAAACATAGGGATTTAACCCAGATTGAACTTGCCAGAAGGGTCGGGGTTGCCAGACAAACGATTAATTTAATCGAAAATGGTAAATATAACCCGTCTTTATCGTTGTGTATTTCCCTGGCAAAAGAGCTCCTTACAGACCTTAATGCTTTATTTTGGGAGGAAGAGGATGAAGAACAAAATACTTAATCACTTTATTGGTGTAATGGATGATCGAGATGAATATCAGCGGCAAGAAATACATAAAGAATTAGCCTTCTCGGGTATTTTGCTGTGGTATGTAACCATGCTGGTGATGTGTGTAAGTCTTATGATGGATACGATCCATCATGACGTATCCTTAATTACTGTATGTCTTTTTATTATCAATATGGTTTATGCGGCATTGATCACGACAAGAATCAGAAGAAAAAACTTAGATGAAACGGACTGCATGTCCCAAGAGGAATACGAGCAGAAAAAGCGCCATCTAAAAAAATCCACAACTTTTATGGGGGCATTTTGGGGAGCAGCAATGTTCATTAACATGAATTATATATTTCCGTTCCTTTCCAATGAAGATGTAAGTGTCAGCTGGGGATCGTTGGCTTGGATTGTTGGAGGGATATAATGGATGGCTAAGCCAGGAGTTTGTATAACGCATCGGATTACGGCAATCCTAACTCTGTACGAATCAACAAGGAGGGATATTCCATGGTCAAAGACTCCTATGCACCTCGCGAGAAGAAAAATGGCGAAGGTAAGAAACCAGATGAACAAAGAAGAGGGAAAGCAAGATCTAACACACGCGGCGGAAGGAATTAATACATCTGCGTATCATGCATGCAAATTAATTTAAGAATCCTTATTTAGACCTGGTAATCGTGAAATAATCTTTCCGAATGCTAGGTCTTTTTCATGTATGACGGAAGCTGTAACAACTGGAGATATTACCTATTTCATTCAGATAAACTCTTGTCTATACTTAGGGTGTTATTTTTGTACGATTGTTTGAATTTTTAATCTAATCTGAATGGGAGGATTAAACGTGGAACAGTCACAAAAGAACGGTTTTATCATGCGTGCTTTGAATGGTATCGAACGAATCGGCAACAAGCTTCCCCATCCGGTCACTTTGTTTTTCATCTTTGCTGCAATCGTTGTTGTGTTATCCGCTATCTTCTCCGCTATTGGTATCAGTATAGAGGACCCAGTCAATGAGGGAGAAACAATAGCGGTTAAAAACTTGCTGAACGCAGAAGGGATCCTCTATTTATTTGAGAGTGCTGTGACAAACTTCACGAATTTCGCCCCGCTTGGAACTGTTTTGGTTACGATGCTTGGTATCGGGATTGCCGAACGATCCGGATTGATCAGTGCTGCACTTCGTGGCCTTGTCACCTCTGTTCCACGCACGTTGATGACAGCGGCTTTAGTATTCGGCGGTGTTATGTCCAGTATGGCCGCAGATGCAGGATACGTTGTATTGACTCCATTGGGAGCAGTGCTGTTTGCAGGGCTTGGACGTCATCCATTGGCTGGTCTGGCTGCGGCGTTTGCTGGGGTATCCGGTGGCTACAGTGCGAACCTTCTGCTGACTTCGCTTGATCCGCTCCTTGGCGGTATGACGATGGATGCTGCTGCGATCATCAGCCCTGAATATGCGGAGGGCATCAACTATGCGATGAACTATTACTTCATGTTCGCGTCTGTTATTCTGCTTACAATTTTAGGTACGTGGGTTACTGACAAAATTGTAGAACCTCGCTTAGGCACATATAAAGGCAGTGTCGATGAAGATGTCAATTACTTAAAGCCGCAAGAGAAAAAAGGTTTGTGGGCAGCACTTATTTCATTCCTTGTCACACTTATAGGTATTGCATTACTCGTTATTCCTTCTTGGGGACCGTTACGGGCAGGAGAAGCTAATATTATCGATGCACCATTTTTAAATACGCTTGTTCCAGTTATTTTAATCGTATTCTTTATCCCAGGGCTTGTCTATGGGCTGATCACAAAAGAAATCAAAAATGATAAAGATGTCGCCAATCAATTATCGGAAACAATGGCTACAATGGGATCGTACATCGTCTTAGCTTTTGCGGCAGCTCAATTCGTTTCTTACTTCAATGAATCAAACCTTGGCACTGTTTTGGCGGTAAAAGGTGCAGCTTTCATTGATGCAACTGGTTTCACAGGAATTCCTCTAATTCTGACCTTCATTGTCGTATCTGGTTTCATCAATCTGTTCATTGGCAGCGCCTCGGCTAAATGGGCCATCATGGCACCTGTTTTCGTCCCGATGATGATGCTGTCAGGCTATTCACCTGAATTCACGCAGCTGGTGTACAGAATTGCAGATTCAACCACAAATGTTATTTCTCCATTGATGCCTTACTTTGCCATCGTCATCGCCTTCGCCCAAAAGTATGATAAAAAAGTCGGAATTGGAACGCTGGTCTCGACGATGCTTCCGTACTCGATTGTTTTTTCTATCGGCTGGGTATTGATGATGCTGATTTGGATGTGGACTGGGCTGCCGATTGGACCTGGCACTCCAATTGAATATCCTTGATTCTTCATTTGAATGGGACTTGATTCCTGGCTTGGAATCGAGTCTTTTTTTATTTTAACTATATTTTGCTCTTACTCGATTTTTTTTGTAGATATTTTGACGATACTGCTTATTGAAGCTAATGAAATATTTATCTGGCATCCGGCCGCAAAACATGATAAAAAAGTATAGGAATCAATTTAAGAAATTACCTTTCATTTATATGATAGATTAATCGATTCCGTAAGAAAGGAGGAAAAGTAAAATGAAGATTGCACGTGAAGTCTTGGAACCAAGAATCATGGAAACAGAAATCAGCCATCTGGATAATAAAGGATCCGGCCAAGCAGCGGTATGGATTGATAGAGGACAGGATAAGCCGCGTAAAGTGAAACTAACGGTCCCGAAAACACTGCCAGGCGAAAAAGTGCGGGCAACCGTAGCTTGGCCGCACGCGAAAAGATCCAAAGCTACTTTGGAAGAAGTTGTGGAGGCCAGTCCGGAACGTGTTGCCGCACCTTGCCCCCATTTTGATCTTTGTGGCGGCTGTGCATGGCAGCACTGGCAGTATGAAGGACAGCTGAGACAAAAGACAGCTCATGTGAAAGAATCCCTCATCAGCCAAGGCTTTGACCCGGAACTGGTGGAGGACACCATTGGTATGGAAGGGAACCCTTGGCATTACCGCAATAAGATGGAATTCACATTTGCAGCTGATGGCTCGATGGGCTTGCATGAACAAGGGAATTTCCGTAACATCATCCCGCTTGAGACATGTCTGATTGCGGGAAGCGAGATGAAGGATGCTGTCATGGAAGTTGCAGCGTGGGTGAAAGACCAGGAATTGAGCGGATATGATAAAGATACACATGAAGGTCTGCTTCGTCATTTGATGGTCAGACAGTCGTTCATCACCGGCGAAATCATGCTTGGTCTGTTTGCTACGCAAACACCAGATGGAGAATTGACACAAGCGGTCGAGGATTTAAAGCAGCGAATCGAAGAAAAATATCCAAAGGTGAAAAGTCTATTATGGCTTGTCAATACAGACTGGGCAGACCGTACGCAGTCAGAAGATACACATGTCTTGTCAGGACGTGATTTCATCTATGATGAAATCGGAGGCTATCGTTATCGTCTTTGGTTTGATACCTTCTTCCAGACGAACCCGGTACAAGCTCAGAAACTGATCGACCTCGCCCTTGAAATGGCCCAGCCGAAGAAAGATGAAAAAATGCTGGAGCTGTTCTGCGGAGTCGGAACGTTTTCGCTGCCGTTTGCCAGCAGAGTGGACAAACTTGCAGGCATTGAAATCGTGGAAAGTTCCATTGAATCAGCAAAACGAAATGCAGCGGATAACGGTATTTCCAACACTTACTTCCTTGCCGAAAACGCAAGATATGGTATTGACCGCGTGCTGGACCAGCTGGGCACTCCTGATTTGCTATTATTGGACCCGCCGCGTTCTGGTGCAGGCGGTAAAGTAATGCGAAAGATCGGCCGATCCCAACCAAAACGAATCGTTTATGTATCCTGCAACCCAGAATCATTTGCAGTCGATGTCAAGGAACTCGAACAATTCGGGTATACATTGGACCAAGTGCAGCCGGTTGATCTGTTCCCGCATACGATGCATGTAGAGTGCGTTGCTGTGTTAACTTTAAATTAATGAATATTTATAAGAAGCTGATGACCTTCATTTATTAGGAGGGTTGAAGCTTCTTTTTTATTTGTCATCAGGATCCTGCAATAAACGAGCTGGTATATTTTCCTGCTACTAAAAGAAAGTTATTGGAAAAATACGTCAAATACCTGGATGAGCGGATGGCTTTTGTTAGGGGGGTGCAATGAATAATGAAAACGAACAGAATGCACTTTTAGTGCATGCAGAAGTACCTGCATTTCAGGACGAATTTACACGAAGGCTTTCGGTTACTTATGAAGATAGAAGCGATGACCTATAATAAGGACTTGCTATGATTGTTATCAACATTAGTAGGTCCTTTCACTTATTAGATAATAGATTTGGCATGTATATTTGAGATATTATCCTAAGTCGAAAGATGCCATTTTAGGATTTATTGTACTATTATTGGCGATAATTGGAATGGTTTTGTATACTTTTCTCGAGCTATTAAAGCGAGAGGAGTGTTGTTTTTTGAATGATAAGCTAAAATTTTGTGGACTTTTGCTATTCGTTGTATTGATTTCAGGCTGCCAAGCGAGTGCATCGAATTCATACTCTGAAATGTTAAGTCAGAAAGAAGAATCGCAAAAGTTTCATTACCAAGTGACTATGAATGTCGATCCTCCAGAGGATGTGGATTCGGCTTCATCACCTGTCATTGGTAATCTAGCTTGGATTGCAAAGGACTTGGAATTGGGATATGAAGTAAAGGGCGACAATGACGGAGAGCAGTTCGTCATTAATCAGGAGGTACCGCGCAGTGGGTTTGCTGCAATAGAGCCGCAGTTGATGCAAGTTGAGGATGCGTTGGTAAAAGATGATTCTTTCTATGTAAAGACGGAAGATATAATCAATTTTGAGAACAAGCTGGGAACGTATGGTTTTACCTTGGAGGAGAACGCCGATGTGGAAGGAACTTATGTCGGACTTCCTTTAGCGAACGCTCCTTATAATCCTGGAGATGTTCTATTTACAGATAAAGATTATGAAAAGGCTGTCAAAGATGCTGATGTACAAAAGGATGGCGATACTTATAGCTTCAGTGTAGAAGGTAATCAAGCAGAAAAGTATTTCAAAGAACTGATCAAACGTAGTATGACGCAAAGTTTCCCAGGTTCGGTGCAGCTGCTGGAAGAGGGTATGGAGGAGCAAGTGGAGCTTGGGACTGTAAAGGTGGAAGCGAAAGAGAAAGATGGCATTCTTCAACAAGAAAAATATACGATTCCTTTTACGGAGAATGAAAGAAAGTGGCAGATAACCATTGGATTAGCATATTATGATTTGGACTATGCAGGGGACGTAAAGAATGTGGATGATCTTGAGGTCATAACAGAGCAGGAGTATCAAGATTATATTGTGAGTGAGCAAAGAAGGGATATTAATGAAATGCTTAATGCTTTGGACTAAGGCGATTATTTTACGGGTTTGGATCTAGTAAGATTAGCGCTAATGAAGAGCATAACATGAAAAGGACTTCATCTCTTAGAATTGAATATTAACCACCCAAAACACAAGAAGGAAAGGCTTTGTTTCTTATAAAGGAACAAAGCCTTTTTTGTGCTTTTAATAGTAAGAATCATTCTCCCGCCAATTTGCTTCTTCTTCCTCAGTCATCACATCGTCAGGGTCAATCAATCCGGTCATCTCAAATGTGTGTCCTTTATCATCAGAGACAAGTGTAGCTTTCACGTTTCCGCCGTAATAATCACCATTTGTACCTTGTCCCATCGTCATGACGATCTGGTCGTCATTAAACTCTGCTGATTCCATTACCGTAAAGACATCGCGATATATGCCGGGCAAGACAACCTCAAATTGATCCCAGTTCGATCCGCCGTCGGTTGTACGATAATATTCAGTTGGACCTGTAGATCCGAAAGTCATAAAGCCCATGTCTTTGGAGACAAATGTTCCAGTCTGGACAATCCGTCCGCTTGGCGCACCACCTGCGAGAGTCCACGTTTTCCCCCCGTCAGTCGTATGGTAAACTTGGTTGCCTTCGGTTGACATTGTCCTGCCGCCTGACAGAATGACGAAGCCATCTTGTTCACTTGTAAAGCCGATGATCCGTAACCGGACACCTTCTATTGCATCAGGGAGTTCCGCTGTCTCCCATGTCTTGCCTTGGTCAGTAGATGACAAGACAGCCGTTTGCTCAAAACCTCCGATAATAAAAGCGAATCTGTCTTCAGCTAATACATAACTTTGATCAATCAATTCCGTTTTAGAGCCTTGGTATTCTCCTTCAAAAAGCTCGTCGACTTCAACAGGGACCTTTGTCCAATCCTCACCGCTATTCGTAGTCACTTGCAGACCTGCTTGGTCGATTGTATACGTAATAGCTGGACCAGTATGTGTTTGGGCTGGTGGTTCTATGATTGCTGGAGCAGCATCTTCTTCCTGGCAGCCGGCTAATAGAAGTAAACAGAGACAAAAACCCAATATATATCGCATTTTCTACTTCCTTTCTATTATTCTATTTTATGGTACATGGAAAAAGGAGCGCAACCAGTATTTAAATATGGAATAAAAGGTATATGTTCCAACAAAAAAGAGCCCTTAAAAAAGGGCTCGATTCCTATAATTTAAACATCCTCAATGAAGATTGCAGTTCTTCTGCCAAGGAGGATAAGGCGTTCGCAGCTGCGCCGATTTCTTCCATGGAAGCTAATTGCTCTTCTGTGGAATTTGCCATTGTTTCGGAAGCAGATGCGCTTTCTTTGGCAATGGATGATAGTTCATTTGCGCGTGCTGCCACTTCCTGAATGCTTGCGGCTATTTGTTCGGAGATGGCTGCCACGTCTTCCATTTTAGGTGAGATATCATAGACGCTTTGGATGATCTTTTCGAATTTCTCTGTTGTTTCATTGGAAGCAGCAATGCCGCTCTCCACACTCTGCGTCGCAGATTCCATCACTTTGACGGATATCTGTGTATCTTCCTGGATGGAATGGATAAGTTTTTCGATTTGCGTAGCTGACGCTTGGGATTGTTCAGCTAATTTCCTTACTTCGTTGGCGACCACAGCAAACCCTTTACCGTGTTCGCCAGCACTTGCGGCTTCAATGGCAGCATTCAGTGCCAGAAGATTCGTTTGATCAGCGATTCCAACGATGACATTCACGATACCGCCGATTTCTTTTGAACGTTCTTGCAAAGAGTGGATGGTTTTATTCGATTCCGTCACGGATTCATAAATGGTGTTCATTTGCTGGACAGTCTTGCTGACGGATTCTCCGCCATCTTTGGCTTGATCAGATGCCTGAACTGTAAGGTCTGTTACGGATTGCACGCTTTCGGCTACTTTATTGATGCCGGCTGCGATTTCGTTCAAGGCTTGGGCGGTATCTTCCACGTTTTTCTTTTGCACTTCGGCACCGTTTGTAATTTCCTGTACACCTGCTGCTACTTGCTCGGTCACAGAAGTAGTCTGTTCGGCACTGGCCAATAATTCCTCTGAAGATGCAGCTACATGACCGGATTCATCTTCTACTTTTCTGATCAAATTGCCTAGGTTATCAATCATTTTATTAAATGCATTGGAGACAAGTCCTAGCTCGTCTTTTGATTTTACATCGACTTTTTCTGTAAGATCCCCTTCACTGACTTTTTCAGCGGTATTTTTCAATACATTTAATGGTTTAATGATGGAACGGATAACAGAGAAAATGATCAAAGCCCCGATCAGCAAGGATACAACGACAACAATAATTCCTGTAATTAGGATAGGTGCTGTAGCATCGGAAATTTCAGTGCGTGACATGATCCCGGATACTTTCCAGCCGGTCGTTTCATTCGTCGTAAAGACTAATTCTCTTGCCTCGCCATCTTTTTCGTATTCGAATTCACCTGATTCGCTCTTATATTGCTTGTCAAAATAAGAGCCTTCCGCTCTAATGCCGGACTTTTCATTTGGATGGACGATGACATTCTGGTTTTCATCCAGCACCACTGCAAATCCATTTTTACCGATATTGATTCCGCTGACTGTCTCTTGCAGTTGTTTCAAATCGACGTTCATGGCCACGACACCGGAATTATCCTCTGTAGTCGCTGCGATTGTCACTACTGTGTTCTTTGTCGAGCTGGATTCATATGGTTCGGTAATAATGACATTTCCCTTACTTTCCATCGCTTCTTTATACCATGGCCGCTCTCGTGGGTCGTAATTTTCATTTCTCTCGTTATTTGGAGACTGAATCATAAGTCCGTCAGTCGTACCGACAAATACGCTCTCGAGTTCCGGATGCAATTCGATATATTGATCTAGTTTGGTTCTTACTTCAGGGCTTTTCATGCCATCATACATCGATTGGTTTATATTATTGGAAAAGAATTGTGTATCGTGCATTTTTGGCTGGATTGTATCATCAATGATTCCATTTAATATGTTGACATTTTCACCGGCACTTCCTATCAATTGTTCCGAAAGTTCATTTTTTGCGCTCGTATAAGACAATGCCCCAACGAGTATACTCGGGATGATGAGTATTGCAATAAAAGCAATAATAAGTTTGTTTTTGATGCTAAGTGTAAATTTTTTCATTACCTGAATTCCTTCTCTCTGTTTGCTTTCTTTCTTCAATCCGATGGTTGAAACCCTATATTCCTAATTTCGGTGATAAGTAGAGAATGTTTACTTTTTTTAAATAAACTAAGTAAAACTAAGATGATATCCATATATTTTATGGTACTTTTATACTTTTATATATCCTAAAAATGTAAAGTAATTAAGGCGGGATGGGTTATGGAAGTTTTAATATCTGCATAAGTAATATGTATGGCTCCATGATGAAGTACCATACTAAACCCCAGAGGAACTATTAGGAGCGTGAAGTATGAGTGAATTAAGTGTCAGCAAAGAAGAACGGCAAACAAAGTTAAAGAATTTAAAAGATCAAGTTATTGTCATAACAGGTGCATCCAGCGGAATAGGACTGGTAACAGCCAGAATGGCAGCTGCAAAAGGCGCGAAAGTGGTATTGGCAGCAAGGAACGAAGCAGCGCTGAGGGAATTGACAGATGAATTGCGAGAGGCTGGACATGAGGCTGTATATGTGCGGGCCGATGTCGGAATTGAAGAAGATGTAGTCAACATTGCAAAAAAGGCGTTACAGGAGTTCGGATATTTCGATACTTGGGTCAATAATGCGGGTGTGACCATATATGGCAATGCAATGGATGTTAGCGATCAGGATATGAAGCGACTGTTTGCAACGAATTATTGGGGTGTGGTCTACGGATCGAGAATAGCCGTTCGTCACTATCTAAAGCGGCGTGTTCCTGGGGCATTGATTAATGTCGGCAGTATATTCGGTGATAGGGGGACACTTGTACAGTCTGCATATGCACCTTCAAAATTTGCTGTGCATGGTTGGACGGAAAGCTTGCGGATGGAAATGGAAAGAGAGGATACGCCGATATCGATCACGCTCATCCATCCTGGCAGGGTAGATACACCATATAATGAACATGCCAGAAGTTATCAGGAGTTTCAGCCTGTCCATAAAGGCATGATGTATCCTCCGGAAGCAGTTGCGGAAGCTATTTTATATGCGGCAGCGAATCCAAAAAGGGATATTTACGTAGGCGCACAGGCGAAAATACTGCAGTTCTTGGGTTCAAATTTCCCAACCCTTACAGATAAACTATGGGAAGCTGTTTTTCCTCAGACGCAGTACGACGAGAGGAGGAAATCGAACACTCCGGAAGAGAGTAATCTGTATCACGCTGGTTACGGGATGCATGAGCGGGGAACGAATATAGGATGGAAGCGGAAATGTAGTATGTTCGTTAAAGTGGCTAAGCATCCTGTACTTACTCGGATAGCAATAGCCGGGGTAAGCGCTTGGGTCTTGACGAAGGTGATGGGGAGGGATCATGATTAGATTGTAAATACTGGAATAAGGAGGTAAGTATGAAACGAGATACACTCATACAAGAGCCGTTATATCCACCGATAAAGCCCCATCAATGGGAAGGAGAACTGTTTCAAAGCACATCGGTCAGGCGTTTGAAGCATCTGGCACACTTTGGTGCTGGTTCTCTTGTTACATCTGTTGTTCACAGCAGGTTTGAGCATACCGTGGGCGTCTGGAAGTTAGCGGCGCATTTCTTTCCTGATGACGATTTGCTGAGAGCGGCGGCGATTCTTCATGATATAGGTCATTTGCCATTTTCACATGCTGTGGAAGAAGCACTCGAATATGATCATCACCAGATTACAGAACAATATATTCTTGGGGAAGATATTACCAAGATTTTGGGGAATGCATCCATTGAATCAGCAGATGTAGTTGAATATCTACGCAACCCCTCTGTCCTGACTGGAAGGAATCATGTGCTTGGAATTGACCATCTGGATAGTTTTTTTCGGGATACATACATGTTCTGCAATACAGAAGTGCCACCGCATCATATACTGCCTAAATTGACATGCACCGAGCAGGGCATCGATACAGATTTGGAAACGGGGTTATATTTATTAAAGCTGATCAAACAAGATCACGAACTCTTTCTATCCCCCTTTTTAGTCGGTGCGGACCGATTACTGGCAGAAGCAATCAAGTCCCATTGGAATGAGCAATCAGGCGATGCTGACAGGCAAGTCTTTGCCAAGCTTACTGATATGGATGTGGTAGCGATGCTGCAATCTTCCTCTTCCTTCCATGCTAAACGCATCATTCGTACATTACTCTATGAATCTGACAAGATAAATATATCCGAGCCACGGGGCTATCCTATCCATATCCGTAAAATCTATGCAAAAGCACCTCAATGTAATGGACAGCGTTTAACGGAAATAAGCAAAGAAGCGCATGAGTTAATAGATGGCTTGTCAGACCTGACATTCAATCGTCATGTATCCATCGATACGCAAGCAGTCTGACAATATATGAAAATGAGCAAATTATCTTGTAATCCCATTTAAATAACACTATAATTGTTCTTATCTTAAAGACAGTTGTCCTTTCAGGGTGGACTAAACTTACTTCTCCCTTAGTACAGCATAAGATAGTGAGGGGATTTTCATGAGAAACGTTTTTAAACTGTGGAACCGGTTAAGTCTGGTGCAGCAGATTATTATTGGTCTTATTGTCGGTATCATTCTGGGGGTTGCTACTCCGGATGTTGCACAGCCCGTAACCATTTTAGGCACTTTGTTCGTCGGTGCTTTAAAAGCAATTGCGCCAGTTCTAGTGCTGTTCTTGGTCATGGCGGCTATCGCACAGCATAAAAAAGGGCAGCAGACGAATATGAAGTCTATAGTCGTCCTTTATCTTGTAGGTACCTTCGCAGCAGCAGTTGTGGCGGTAGTTGCCAGCTTCATTTTTCCAATCAGCTTGTCACTTGCTGAACGACCTGAAGATGTCGCGGCAGCTCCTGGCGGCATAGCCGAAGTACTGCAGGCGGTGTTATTGAACATCGTGGATAACCCGGTCAATGCGCTCGTGAATGCTAACTATATCGGGATCCTAGCTTGGGCAGTCCTGTTCGGATTGGCACTGCGTAACACATCCGATACAACAAAGTCTGTCATTACTAACTTCTCGGATGCTGTGTCCAAGGTGGTTACTTGGGTTATTAAACTGGCTCCGGTTGGAATCATGGGTCTGGTATTCACATCCATTGCGGAGAACGGCCTATCGTCGCTAGCAAGCTACGGTCAGCTGCTGGCATTGCTGCTTGGCTGCATGTTCTTCGTAGCACTTGTTGTCAACCCGCTTATCGTCTACTTGCTAATCAGGCAGAACCCTTATCCGCTTGTGTTCACTTGCTTGAAAGAGAGTGGTGTGACAGCATTCTTCACTCGCAGTTCAGCGGCGAATATACCGGTGAATATGAAGCTGAGCGAAAAGCTTGGCTTGAACAAGGACAGCTACTCGGTGTCGATTCCACTCGGTGCAACGATCAACATGGCCGGTGCAGCAGTTACAATCTCGGTACTGACGCTCGCTGCTGTTCATACAATGAATATCGAGATTGATATTGTATCGGCAATCTTGCTGAGTTTACTGGCAGCTATCAGCGCGTGTGGTGCTTCTGGTGTAGCAGGTGGCTCCTTGCTTTTGATCCCGCTCGCAAGCAGCTTGTTCGGTATTCCGGCAGACGTTGCCATGCAAGTAGTGGGAGTAGGCTTCATTATCGGCGTCGTGCAAGACTCCGCCGAAACAGCGCTCAATTCTTCTACTGATGTGCTGTTCACAGCTGCAGCTGAATACAGGGAGAGACGTAAAGCTGGGAAAAAAGTTAATGCCGATCAAACGGCCTAATGAAAAAACTGCATCTTTAATTAGATGCAGTTTTTTCGTGTGGAGATAAATACATACATACTTCTTTGTTATATTTAATTAAATTATGTAAGTATACTAGATTATTGGAGAATAGACATGATTCATATAAGAAAAGTAAAGAAGTCTGAGGAAGCAATGCTTCATAACCTTATGCAATTTTACATTTATGACTTTAGTAAATACATCTCCGAGATCAAACTCGAGGACGACTGTACGTATAAACCGTTTGAGCTAAGTCAGTACTGGGAGGAGAAAACTCATCATGCCTTTTTCATCTGCCTGGATGCAAAGATTATTGGTTTTACTTTGGTTGATATTGAAGAAATAAATAGGGTACTTGAGTTCTTTGTCCTAGCAAGCTATCAAAGTAAGGGAGTCGGGAAAGCGGCGGCCAGAAAGTTATTTGAATCTTTCAGTGGATACTGGAAGGTCTCGCAAATAGAAAAGAATTATCCAGCGAAAGCCTTTTGGCGGAGCTTGATTTTCGATGTTACGAATGGAGAGATGGAGGAAGAGTATAGGGAAGGGAAGTGTATTCAATCATTTCATACAAGTTCACTTTCTATATAATCTCGTATTAAAACATGGAGCATTCGCTATCATAAAACCTTTATATAATGCCAGCTCCATTCATAGCAAGGTATTGGATTCTTATACTTAGATATTGCTGCTCTGATTTCAAAGGAAAGAGAATGAATTCAAAGATTAGCCTTTCTTCACCTTTCAGTGAAATGGTATGATTTTCTAGTAGTGTAATAATTCCAGTAAGAGGAGTCATAACTTGCCAAAACAAAAGAATCGCTCTAAGAGAATCTACTCGTTACTCATATGGAAGAATCTGCTTTTCGACAGTATCTATACCATTTTGCTGCTGTTGTTTTACTGGTTGGCTTGGCGGTTGATAGATACCATTACATATATTGGACAGCTTCGGACAAATCTCCCTTTGCTCGCTTTGTGTGCTATCGTTATTCTTTCCCTGTTATGCCGAGTATTTTGGATATATCGCAAACAACGATTCTTACTTGAATCGGATCGGTCCATCGTGTTAACGAACGAGAATCTGTGTATTGGGGAAAAGAAATTTCCATTAGCAAACCTACAATATATCCGTACATATAGGAAGGGCTTTATTTTTCGTTTCAAAAATAATATCTTGATCCCGGTTGAGGGAAATCAAGACATCTCATTCCTCAAGGGAAAGGCAAAGATACCCGGGCTTTGGCTGTTAGCCTTAGCTGTGTTTTTACTCATCACGGTAATGGGAGCTTATAAAGTCTATTACAATGCAACAGATTTTCACGGCGCGCTCAGTTGGAGACTGGAACGCATGGCGTCGGAGGAAAGAGCAAAGCTTGGCAGCGATAATTTCTATGAGGTAGGGATTGAAGGTATCATCGGCGCGGTGGATGACAAAGTGGGGCTGGAGCCTTATTTGATGACGGATAGTCTGGAAATAGAATTTGATGAAGATGGAACGATGACTAGTATCTATGCGTTTATAAACGGATATGACGAGAACAAAGTCCACCGGCATAATTATTTAATCTATAACAATGATGGCGGCGATAACGTGATAGTCGACAAACAGGAATGGAATGATGATCGATATCCATATGTACCGGAGAATGACCTGAAGTATGTGCTGGATATGATGCAGTCTATTCCTGTGCAGGAAGTCGTTGAGCAGAAAGGCGAGAAACATAATGCAATTATGTATAAAGGGGTGCGTGATTGGGCGTTTCCTGAGAATTTGCAGTATGTGACAAGAGACGGGGAGATTTACCCACCTGATTTGGGGTCAGTCAGTGGACCGACAATCTCTTTATATGTACCAGGAAAAGAGGAGGAAATTACGCCCTATAGATATGTATGGAAAGAATGATAATATGACTGTTGGTGTCTACAAAAGGAACCTGTCATAAAATGAGTTGAGAGAAGCATGCGATTTTGCACATGCTTCTTCTTTCTTGTTAAAAACTTCCTCACTGAAAATGATCCACAATATATTGCATGAATTTCTCCGCAATAGGTGATAAAAACTTGCCTTCCATACTGGCAATCCCAATAGTTCGTTCGCATTTCGGTGAGCTGATTCGTACCTTTGCAATCTTCATTTGATCCAGGCTTTTGACATCTGGAAGGATGGAGATGCCCATCCCGGCTCCGACGAATCCGGCTATCGTTGTCACTTCTTCTCCTTCAAACATAATCTTGGGTCGGATGCCGACTTGTTCAAAGATAGAATCGATTGTTACCCGCAGAGCATAACCTTCTTCCATAAGGATAAAAGGTTCGTCTGCAACTTCTTTCAAGGTGATTGATTCTTTTTTGGCCAATGGATGATTCTTTGGGAAAAACAAAAACAGTTCCTCCTGCCATAACGGAGTCCAGGCGATATTGGATTCCATTGGAAAAGAAGAGAGCAGGCATAGATCCAAATCACCAGATTGCAGATTGTCCAACAGCCAGTTAGAGTGATTTTGCTTCAAATGAAAGCGAACTTGTGGATATTTTTCTTTAAATGCACCAATTATATTTGGCACAATGGTTGTGCCGAGTGTGTGCAGAAAACCGAGCGAAATTTCTCCCTTATCCGGGTCGAGTAATGATTGGATTTCGTTTTTTCCTTCCTCGAATTCTTTTAAAATGAGATCTACTCGTTTCAATAATAATTCTCCGTATTTATTCAATTTAATCGTTCTGCCTTGGCGGTCGAAAAGCGGCGTGCCGATTTGGCTTTCCAGCCGATTGATCGAGCGGGAGAGAGCTGGCTGGGTAATAGAAAGTAGTTGAGCTGCTCTTGTGACATGCTGTTCGCGTGCAAGTGTTTGAAAATATTCGAGTTGTTCCCATTCCATGAAGTGAGCCTCCATCTTCTATATTACATATAGTAATTAAAAACATATTTATTATGCATTATACATTATGTAATTGACGTGATACGATTTTTATGTTGATAAAAAGAAGGCTGAGGAGGATTATGGATTACAGAATCGAAAGAGATACTTTAGGGGAAGTGAAAGTACCGGCAGATAAATTCTGGGGTGCGCAAACACAGCGCAGTAAAGAAAACTTCAAGATAGGTTTAGAAAAAATGCCGGAGCGTGTCGTGAAGGCTTTCGCTATATTGAAGCGCAGCACAGCTATCGCTAATCAACGTCTTGGTAATCTGGACAGTGAAAAAGCAGAGGCAATCGCAGCTGTTTGTGACGATATCCTCACCGGTAAGTATGATGACAACTTCCCGCTTGTCGTATGGCAGACAGGGAGCGGTACGCAAAGTAATATGAACATGAACGAAGTCGTAGCAAATCTTGCTACTGCTATGCTAAAAGAAAAAGGTGCTGCAGTGGTGGTACATCCGAATGATGATGTCAATCGCAGTCAAAGCTCGAATGATACATTCCCGACAGCAATGCATGTTGCAGGTGTGCTGGCAGTTTATGAACAACTGCTTCCAGCGCTGGATCAGCTTCGTCACACGCTGCATGAAAAAGCTGAAAAGTACAATGACATCGTGAAAATTGGACGCACACATCTTCAGGATGCCACGCCATTGACACTTGGACAGGAGATAAGTGGCTGGGTGCATATGCTGGACCGTTCCAAAGAAATGATTTCTGAAGCTACTGAAAAACTGCGTGCTTTGGCGATTGGCGGTACAGCAGTGGGCACCGGAATCAATGCACATCCGCAATTTGGTGAAACTGTCGCGGAGGAGATTACCAAGTTCACCGGCCAAGCATTCATCAGCTCACCGAATAAGTTCCATGCATTGACTAGCCATGACGAAATGACATATGTCCATGGTGCATTGAAGGCACTTGCGGCGGACTTGATGAAGATTGCCAATGATGTACGATGGCTGGCAAGCGGACCACGCTGTGGTATTGGCGAAATCATCATTCCTGAAAATGAGCCAGGCAGCTCCATCATGCCGGGCAAGGTAAATCCGACGCAATGTGAAGCGGTGACGATGGTGGCAGCTCAAGTCATGGGTAATGACGCAACAATCGGATTTGCGGCAAGTCAGGGTAATTTTGAACTAAATGTATTCAAACCTGTGATTATTTATAATTTCTTGCAATCCGTTCAACTATTGAGTGACAGTATGGTATCCTTCCATGATAATTGTGCCGTAGGAATTGAGCCGAACGAACAAACCATCCAGGATAATTTAACGAATTCCTTGATGCTCGTGACAGCATTGAATCCACATATCGGCTATGAGTTTGCAGCAAAAATCGCCAAGCTTGCGCATAAGGAAGGCCTGACGTTGAAAGAAGCGGCCGTCAAGCTCAACTTGCTGACAGAAGCACAGTTTGATGAGATGGTGAAGCCGGAAGATATGGTGAAACCGAATATTTAAAATAAAAGGCAACCAAGTCTTTCGTCTAGCAGCTTGGTTGCTTTTTCAATGGTCAGAACAGCTCGGATACACCAAGTGTCTTATTAAGTTTTCTCCATACATTATGGCTGTAATCATCGCCAAGTCTGTGAATGTGCTGTTTTATATTTCTCCATTCCTCTCGAAGCAAAGGGTGTATTTCAGTGGTATTTGCTATGTTGTACACAGTATCCAGGAAGTCGAGTGTTTCGCTCAGCAGGTAAGTATCTTTAACAGTCAGGAGTACAATAATGACATCGGGGATAGCTTCAAATGCATCGGAGGAAGAAAGGTCCTTCGTCAACGCTTCATAGCAATCACTAAAATACCATTCATTTCTCGTCAACTCTGTCTCCCAATCCTCAAAAACCCTCATTAATTCATTTTTCATCTTATAAGGAATACCCCGTCGACTGGAAAAAGAATTGCGACTGCTCGTAGTTATAGGAAATCCGTGAAAAGTCGAACGGCAGACCATTGTTCAAGTAGAAGATTGTTTCCACGAACAGTTTTGGATCACCTGTTTGAAGTCCAAGATGCTGTGCTTCATTTTCATCCAGCTTCTGGATATGCACGTACATATCGGAGAAGCCTATCTTGGCGCCTAAGCCATTGCTGATGTAGTCAAAGATAGACCCGGTTGCAATTTCGTTATTCAGATAGGTAACAATTGCTTTATTGTAATAGGATTCTTCGAGGCAAAGGGTTTGTCCGTTGATATATCGTATCCGTTTGACGTAATAGACGTCGTCTTCCGGGTCAATTTTCAGATTAAAGGCTACTTCTGCTGAAGGTTTTTGGATATCGAGTTCCAGTACTTTGGCAGTTATATCGAATCCGCTCAACTCATCACTGAAGCCTTGGTTGGAGAAGCTGATATAGCCTTTCCGGTTGTGGCGCCGTACAAAGATGCCGCTGCCGCGCACTTGATAGACAAGACCCTTTCGTTCAAGCAAGCTAAGTGCTTTGATGACGGTGCTTTTGCTTGTTTTATATTGGGACATCAAGGTTTCCAGCACAGGAAGCTTGGTGCCCTGCGGGAGATCATTCTTTTCAATATCCTGTTGAATTTCATTGGCGATCTGCTGATATTTAAGCATAGCTACATTCCTTATTTGTTTAGATAGAGCGATTTTAGCACATTAAGTCTTCAAGGAAAACCCTACGATTTTGAAGTACTCTATTAATTTTATTAGTTTAGACTTGATAAATTATACCGGTATAATTATAATGTAAGCGTATACTAAAAGAAAAAGAGGTGTTCTAAGTGGCTGAAAAAGTAAGGGATTATCCAAAACTTGCTGGTGATATATTGGAGGCTGTCGGCGGTGAAGAAAATATTGTAAACGCTGCCCGATGTGCGACTCGATTGCGTTTAGTTCTGAAACGCTCCAAACCTTCTGCTAAACAAGAGGTTAATAGTCTGCCAGGTGTTATTACAGTAGTAGAAAACGGTGGTCAGTTCCAGGTTGTTATCGGGCAGCATGTAGGTGAGGTATATGAGGAGTTTGCCAAACTCGTAAATGTTGATACTGCTGAAGCAGATAACGAGAACAAAGGTTCAATCCTTAACCGAATCATTGCGACAATGTCAGCTGTATTTGCGCCATTCATCTATGTGCTTGCAGCGGCTGGTATTCTGCAAGGTGCACTTATTTTAATTAATCTTGCGTTCAAAAACTTTGAAACAACAAGTACATACCAAGTATTAAGCTTCATTTCATGGGCACCGTTCACATTCCTGCCGATTTTCATTGCTATTACGGCATCCAAGCACTTTAAAACAAATACGTATATTGCTGTTGCTGCTTGCGCTGCGCTTGTTAGTCCTGATTGGGCAACGATGGCTGCCAGCATTGCAGACGGAAATAGCATGAATTTCCTTGGGCTGCCTTTGACAGAAACGACTTATACTTCATCTGTCTTGCCGCCGTTATTCCTTGTTTGGATCCTTTCCTACTTGGAGCGCTTCTTGAACAAGCATATGAATGAAGTCATCCGTCCGTTGTTCGTTCCTTTGATATCTATTCTAGTCATGGTTCCGCTGACTCTTGTTGCAATTGGTCCATTGACTTCTCTTGGAGCAAATGGAATCGCAAACGGATACAATTTCTTGGCTGAATATGCTCCATGGCTTGCTGGGGCAATCATCGGTTCCCTTTGGCAGGTTATCGTCATCTTCGGTGTTCACTGGGGAATCACACCGATGGTCTTGGCAAACTTCGAGCAATATGGTCGTGATTCGTTCCAGGCTTATCAGACGATTGCAGTTATCGCACAGGTTGGGGCAGTTATTGGTGTTATTTTGAAAGCGAAAAGTAAAGAAGTGAAGAAAATCGGTGTTTCCGCAGGTACTACTGGTATATTCGGTATAACAGAACCAGCCATCTACGGCGTAACATTACGATTCAAGAAACCATTTATTTTTGGATGTATTTCTGGTGCAGTTGGCGCTATTGTTGCAAGCTTCTTCAATCCATATTATTTCGCTTATGCTGGATTGCCAGGGCCGTTGACTATTGTGAATGGCATCAATGCAGACTATCCAACTAGTATCTGGGGCATACTTATCGGCTCTGCAATAGCTATTGTGTTGCCGATTATCCTGATTCAAATCTTCGGCTTCGGCGAAGATGCTGCAGCACAAGCTGACAGCAGTGTGGCAGTTGGGCAAGGAGATGCCAAAGCAGAAGCGTCTGCAGCAGAAAATAATGAAGAAGTGGTTTACGCACCGCTAAGTGGTAAGTTACTTGCTTTGGAAGAAGTACCGGATGAAGTATTCAGTTCGGGAGCAATGGGGAAGGGATTGGCAATCGAGCCGAGCGATAATAAGGTATATGCGCCATTTGACGGAACCATTGTCATGTTAGCACCGACAAAGCATGCAATCGGATTACGCTCCAAGTCTGGTGCAGAAGTCTTGATCCACGTAGGTCTTGATACAGTAAAACTGGATGGTGAGCCATTCACGTTGCATGTGAAAGAGGGCGACAGTGTGAAACAAGGGGATGTGCTGAGTGAGTTTGACACTGGTGCAATCGAAGCTTCAGGTGTACAAACAATCACACCGATCATCGTGACCAATCCGGCAAATTATACCGAAATCATCATTGATGAAACAGAGACAACGACGCAAGGAAATGAATTGCTGACAGTCGTGAAATAGGAGGAGATAGAGATGAATACATTACCGAAGGACTTCTTATGGGGCGGCGCGCTTGCCGCTCACCAATTCGAGGGTGGCTGGAACCAGGACGGAAAAGGCCCAAGCGTTATTGATGTTTTGACTGCTGGTGCACATGGTGTGCCCCGGGAACTTACGGAAAAGGTCGAACCGGACAAGTTTTATCCAAACCATGAAGCTATCGATTTCTACAATCGCTACAAAGAGGATGTGGCATTATTTGCAGAGATGGGACTTAAATGCTTGCGTACATCCATCGGCTGGACACGTATCTTCCCAAAAGGCGATGAAGCGGAGCCGAACGAAGCTGGTTTGAAGTTCTACGACGATCTTTTCGATGAACTATTAAAGCATGGCATTGAACCAGTTATCACACTTTCCCACTTCGAAATGCCATTGCATTTGGCGCGTGAGTTCGGCGGATTCCGCAGCAGAGAGGTTGTCCGCCACTTTGTCCGGTTCGCAGAAGTCTGCTTCAACCGTTATAAAGACAAAGTTAAATACTGGATGACATTTAACGAAATCAATAACAAAATGGATACTGACAATCCATTGTTCCTTTGGACGAATTCCGGTGTCACAGTGAAGGAAGGCGAGAATGCCCGTGAAGTGATGTACCAGGCTGGTCACCATGAGCTAATTGCCAGTGCACTCGCTGTCAGCAAAGGAAAGGAAATCAACCCTGAATTCCAAATTGGCGCCATGGTATCTCACGTACCGATTTATCCATATACCTCCAATCCGAGCGATGTGATGCTGGCAGAAGAACTGATGCGGGAACGTTACTTCTTCCCAGATGTACATGTTCGTGGATACTACCCGAACTATGTGCTGAAGGAATTTGAACGTGAAGGCTATAACATCGTATTTGAAGATGGCGATGAAGAGATTCTTCGCAATGGTACGGTTGATTACCTTGGATTCAGTTATTACATGAGTACGACTGTCAAAAGTGATAAAGAGACGGAACAAGACAGAAATATGACAAATGGCGGGTTGGCACAAAGTGTAGAGAACCCATATATCAAAGCAAGTGACTGGGGTTGGTCCATTGACCCAACAGGCTTGCGCTACACATTGAATCGCTTTTACGATCGTTATCAAATTCCATTGTTTATCGTCGAGAATGGCTTCGGCGCAGTGGATACCGTGGAAGAAGACGGATCCATCCACGATCCGCAGCGCATCGATTACTTGCGTTCCCATATTGAGGAGCTTATGAAAGCCGTTAACTACGATGGCGTCGATCTGCTTGGCTACACACCGTGGGGCATTATCGACATTGTTTCCTTCACAACTGGTGAAATGAAAAAACGCTACGGCATGATTCACGTCGATCGTGATAATGAAGGAAATGGCAGCATGAAACGGTCGAAGAAGGATTCATTTGAGTGGTATAAGCAAGTGATTGCTTCGAATGGAGAAAAATTGTAATGAAAAATAGACCTCTGCAGGTGATTACACCTTCCCAGAGGTCTATTTTTTATTAGTGCATGAAGGACTTATCGATAAGCGGAAGAGAGCTTGCAAGTATTGCTTTTTTGTCGTGCTACTTATCGCTTCATTTTATTTTTTTCCTTCTTCCAGTCCTCATTCATGACCTTCAAGAGCGACCAAACCATAAACAGGAGGATAAAGGCAAAAGGAAATGCAGAAACAATGGAGGCTGTCTGTAACGCGTTAAGTCCGCCAGTTGCCAGTAGTACGGAAGCAATTGCCGCTTGGATAATCCCCCAAGTCAATTTAATTTTATTTGCTGGATTCAGACTTCCTCCTGAAGTTTGCATACCTAGTACGAACGTTGCGGAGTCGGCAGATGTAATAAAGAACGTGCCGATTAAGAATAGCGCAACGACTGATAATAAGGTAGACATCGGCAATCCTTGGAACACCCCGAATAGTGATTCTTCTTGTGCTAGATCAGTAAGTCCCGTATTAATCCCATGAATTTCTTGGAATAAACCAGTACCGCCAAATACAATAAACCAGAATGCACAGAAGACAGATGGGATAAACAAAACACCTATTACGAATTCACGAATTGTTCTTCCTTTAGAAACACGCGCAATGAATGTTCCTACGAAAGGTGACCACGCAATAAACCATGCCCAATAGAATATAGTCCAGTTTTGAACCCAACTATTGAAATCATTATCAAATGAGCCTGTCTGGAAACTAAGTGACGGCAAGGACTCCACATACGATCCCATGGTAGAGATGAACGTATTAAGAATAAATTGAGTTGGACCTAAGCATAAAGTTAGTAAAAGCAATAGAACTGCCAACACAATATTAGCGTTACTCAACCATTTAATTCCTTTACCAATTCCGGACCAAGCAGATGCTATGAACAAAATGGTAACAATGATAATAATGACAAGCTGCGTACTAAAATTATTCTTAATATCAGTGATGAAAGACAACCCGCCTGCGATTTGCGAAGCACCCAATCCAAGAGATGTAGCTACACCAAAGATAGTGGCAAAAACTGCAATAATATCAATCAGTTTACCTATCCATCCATTTGTTCTATCTCCAATCAAGGGCTGGAAAGTGGAACTGATAAGTCCAGGAGCACCTTTGCGGAATTTGAAATAAGCGATAGCTAAACCAATGACGGTGTACACGCCCCAAGTCTGTAATCCCCAGTGAAATACAGAATAGCGGAGAGCATTGGTAGCCGCTTCGATACTTTCCGGATCTGCTTCAGGTGGTGAAGCAAAGTGGGCAAGTGGCTCTGCAGTTCCCCAGAACACAATACCTATACCCATTCCAGCACTGAACAACATGGCAAACCATGTAACACGTTTGAATTCTGGCTTATCTCCTTCTTTTCCCAAACGCAAAGATCCAAAACGACTAAAAATAAGGTATATGGAAAAGATCAGAAAGACAGCAACGGAAAGAATATAGAACCAACCAAATTTCGAAGTCAGAAAGGATTGGACCTCGGTAGTAATATAATCCATATTCTCAGGTGCTATCACACCCCAAAGAACAAAAATAGCGCAAATGATTAAAGATATCCAAAAGACATTGCCTACTTTATTCATAAATTTATTCCCCTTTCAAAATTACATGCTGTTTTATAGTTATTAGCGATGCTAATCTCTACTCTATTTAAAACAGCTTCCGTAATCATAAAAATAATAGCAACTTAACCTAACTATATAGAACGACCTTTCTATTTTTAACATAAGATTCTTTTCCAATCAACAGTTAAAGCTATTTCAATTTCAAATAAGACCTATAATAAAATATTTATTGTTATATACTAAACAAGCTGTAAAGCCCACAGTCACCGCTGTTATCTCATAAATTAAATGGTGAAATAATAAGAAGGAATGAAATTTATAAAAGGTTGAAGAAAATTGTTTGACTTGTAATTACTGTGGTTGTAATTTGTATTTTAGGTCTGTCTAATTAAAGGAGCAGTTGAGCATATGAGTCGATCTACAAAAAAAGATGCATTACTACAAGTAGCGGAACGATTGTTTTATGAACATGGATTTCGCGGTGTAGGTCTTAAGCAAATCATCAGGGAGGCAAATGTCGCTACGATGACGCTTTATAACCATTTCCCTTCCAAAAATAAATTAGTTGAAGAAGTACTTAAGCGACGAGAAGAACGCTATTGGTCTTATCTGGATTCTTATATAGAGAGAGGTTTGAGTTCTCCTTTCGTTCTAGCTGTAGAAGCGCATTGTCGTTGGTTAAAGGAACATTCTTATAAAGGGGATATGTTTTTGAGAGCAATAGAAGATTATGCGGGCATAGACGAAGAAATTGAAAACATTGCTAGAGAACATAAAACAAGATTGCTTCATTATTTTCAACAGCTGGCACAAGAAAACCGGGTTAATAACCCAATGGATTTGGCCAATCAGCTGACCCTGCTTCTAGAAGGAACTACTTCTATGACCACCTTGATTGGTGCAGATAAAGCAGCGGAATATTCCATTGCGATGGCGAAAGTACTTTTTCAGCATACGTCGTGATATTTTCATTCTAATTAGGTAGACCGTTATATACATTTGTGTATTATATGGAGCTAGATAGTTACCGGAAACTAGGAAATAGTAAATTGACATTGATCATTAACTTTATATGTTCAAGGCAGTATTATGAAAGCAAAAAAACGGAGGTACAGAGGAATATTCCATATGGAGTGTTCCTCTTTTTAATAGGGATTACGGGGGCACATATGCATTTTGTATAGGGGGGCTGAGTTAATATTATTCCAGTTCAAGCTGTAAATTTGTCAAAATAATTTGCGAACGGTATAATCCCTATGAATATAATCAGATTTATGGGTAATAAGAAATTGCTATTATTTGGGAGAGATGTATGTTGGGTGGTAAAAACTATGAATTGGGGATTGATAAAGGCGGCATGTTGAAGGTCGGACCTCTGTCAGCAGAATCTGATACTGGACCAGCTTGCTACGGGCGTGGGGAAGAGCCGGCACTGACGGATGCTTTTCTTTTGAGTGGTTATTTAAATAGTGCATCGTTTGCTGATGGAAACGTCGGACTTGATCAAGATAGATCAGTCGCAGCCTTCCAAAAAATTGCTGACCATTTAGAAAGTGATATGCTGGACATCCTTATACATTGGCGCGATTATTCTTCCCGGGTAAAGGATTGATTCCTTCTTTTTACTTCACCGCCTTCCAAATCGTCCATCTATCCATTTCCACAATATCCCTTTCCTGTGTGATACAATCGTCTATATACAGAGCCAACTTCTCCAGTTCGTCATCTTCTAAAGCATGCAGGATGCTTCTCCCCAGTCTGGCACGAATGTCTGCCAGCAGTTTTTCTTTCGATTCATGTATCTGACGAACTTCCCATAATGTATGTTTCTCTATGTCATGAAAGCCGCAAGTTTTCAGATCCTTCCTAACTTGAGCGGAGGTATGTCTTCTGCTGATCTCCAATTCTGCAAGTCTTGGAAAACACGAGAAGAAATAACCTCTGATATGCTCGGGACTGCCAGGCAGCAGGCAATCTTCCGGTGTACGATCCTGGATGAGCAAGGTGCCGCCGGGACGCAGCAAACGATGCGCTTCAGAGAAACAAGGCTGCAGTTCTTGCAGGTGATGAATCAAGGCGCGTTCCAAGATAAGGTCACTGCTCAATGATTCCAGCCCGGTTTCTTGAGCGTTTCCCTTGTGAAAACGAATACCATGCTGATCTTGACAATTATCAGCTGCTGCCTCGAGCATGATTGCTGATGAATCTACTCCTGTCACGGACGGTATACCCATTGCAGCAAGAGCTTTCGTATAAATCCCGCCGCCGCAGCCGATATCGAGTGCTTGATGGATGGGATGATCTCCAAGGAGGGAGGAATAAGTTCTAATCCATGTGGAGTTTGCATCTCTTTGAGTATAACTCCATTTATTTTTTGTGTTATGAAAATCCATCGTTTCTTCTATCCTTTCTGATTGGGAGTGGTTATAGATGACTTTACTATTAGTAGATTTGAATGGGGCAGAGCAAGGTGCCATCATCAAGCATAACAAGGAAGAATCTGCTCCTATCTTGTTGTTTCTCCATGGTGGTCCTGGATTTCCTGCTTACCCATTAATAAAGGCGAATGATGTCAGACTGGAGGATGTATTTACCGTTTGCTACTGGGATCAGCGAGGTACTGGTTCCTCCTACAAAGCAGCTGAGGGCGGAAAATTGCTTACGTTGGAACAATTGCTTGACGATACAGTAGAAATGATTGCTTTTCTAAGGGAGACATATGGACAGGAAAAGATATATGTACTGGGCCATTCATGGGGCAGTATTCTAGGAACCTTGGCTGCGCAAAAAGTGCCAGAACATATCCATGCCTATATAGGAGTCGGGCAAATTGGTATTCAGTTTGAATCGGAAAAAGAAGCATATGAATTCCTCGTCTCGGAAGCGAGCCGCCGCGCCGATGAAAAAGCTAAACGTAAATTAGCTCGGATAAAATTTGATGAAGAATATTACTTGAACCGTGCTTATGGGGCAGTCCGATTCAAGTATGCGAGAAAGTATGACATTGGTTTTACGCGAGATGGATACAGTAACCTTCGCTTGATCCGGGAAGTGATGGGCTGTTCGGAGTATAGATGGAAAGATAAATTCCATGTCTTCGCAGGCAGCGACCTTTCGTATCAAAAGCTTGCAAAAGAGATCAGTACAGCCAATCTCATTCGAACTGTTCCCGAGCTGAAGGTGCCGGCATACTTCCTTCATGGGCAATATGATTATCACACTACTTATCAGCAGGCATGCAACTTCTATACAGCACTTGAAGCACCTGTTAAACAATTCCACACTTTTGCAGAAAGTGCGCATAGTCCGTTTCTCGAAGAGCCGAAGAAATTCATCAAGCTATTAAAAACGATACGGGAGGCTGTGGAATCGTGACAAAGCAAAAACCAATGATTCAGCCGCTTGTAAGTTCGGATGTTTCCCACCTGGTCAAATGGTTGTCAGATCCAGATGTGCTTAATTTCTATGAAGGCCGGGATAACCCATTTGATAGTCAAAAAGTCAGAGAAGTATTCTTTGATCCAGCAGATTCAGCACAAAAATGTATTTTCTTTTATGAAGATAAGCCGATTGGCTATGTGCAATATTACGATTTGGACAATGACGAGAAGGAAGAATTCGGTTATGAGAGCACGCAGCAAATATACGGGATGGATCAGTTCATCGGCGAAACAGCTTACTGGAATAGGGGCATCGGAACATTGCTCGTCCAAACAATGACCCGTTTCCTTATAGAGGAAAAACAAGCCGATATTGTAGTGATGGACCCGCAAGCGTGGAATGAACGTGCACTCCGCTGTTATGAGAAATGCGGTTTCCGCAAAGTGAAGCTCTTACCTAAGCGTGAGTGGCATGAAGGCAGCTATCGAGACTGTTGGTTAATGGAATGGAAAGGGGATGCATATGAGGATACAGCTACGTGAGCTTACAATAGAGGACTGGAAAGCGGTCCATGCATATGCTTCGCAAGAACAAGTTTGCCGCTACCAGCCTTGGGGTCCGAACACCGAGGCTGAAACGAAGCAATATGTCGAGCAAATAATGCAGGATACACAGGCAGATCCACGAGAGCGATACGTATACGCGATCCTTTGTGAAGGGGATATGATCGGTTCTGTGGAGCTTTATCTTACCAGCCAATATAATAGGGAAGGGGAGATTGGCTATATCCTCCATCCGGATTACTGGAATAAAGGCTATGCCACTGAAGCTGCCAAAGCAGTCTTATCCATCGGCTTCCATACTTTCAGTCTGCATCGGATCTATGCTACTTGTGATCCCCAAAATTTCGCTTCTGCAGCTGTATTGGAGAAAATCGGTATGCAGAAGGAAGGGTATATCCGTGAACATATGCGTATGAAAACGGGATGGAGGGATTCACTGCTTTATAGCATACTCGAGCACGAATATGCTTAAAAGTGATAACCGTACATATACGTAAACAAAAAATACAAGACTGCCAGCAGAGTAGCTAATGGAATAGTGACTCCTAGGATATTGGAGCGTTTCCAAGGTCCTTTTGGATCTTGATAGCCCTTGTAAAGCAGATATATCAGTAAGCCGATCATTGGGACAAACAGCAAATGACGGATATCTGCAACCCATTCATTATTCACGATCCAATTGACATTGGGTGTCGTCGCTACTCCCTCATAGGCGCTGTCAATCCGTTCTTTGACGATGATGAATAAGACTCCGATTACTAAATAGTAAATGGTGAATAGACTTTTAACAGGTTTGTTCAAATAGCGGGTGAAAATGATGACCGCTATAAACAGGACAAGCAGTATCACGAACAGAATATACTCTTGCATGATAAATCCTCCTCAAGCTGAATGTATAAAGATAGGAATGATAGTGTGAAATTAACAGAAACCAATCAATATGTGAGACAAATGAGTCTAATTGAAGATGCTTCCTTGCTCCCTAATCAATTCCCATTTTCCCTGCCAGTTATTCAAAACTTAGGACATATTTCCTTCCATCCAAACGTTACATATATCATCGGGGAAAATGGAATGGGTAAGTCGACTTTGCTCGAAGCGCTTGCAGTTGCGCTCGGCTTCAACCCTGAAGGCGGATCGAAGAACTTCTCCTTTTCCAGCTACGCGTCACATTCAGATTTACATGAATTATTAAGGGTTGTTCGCGGTGGGAGTCGTCCGCAAGATGGATACTTCTTCCGGGCAGAGACTTTCTATAATGTAGCGACGCATATTGAAGAACTGGATCAAGGGGGATTCGGACGTAAAATCATTGATTCCTATGGCGGGACATCTTTGCATGAACAATCCCATGGAGAGGCATTTTTCGCGGCTTTCATGGAGCGTTTCGCTGGCAATGGATTATATATTCTCGATGAGCCGGAAGCGGCTTTATCCCCGATCCGTCAGCTGTCGATGCTTGCACGGATTGATGAGCTGGTGGAAAAAGGGTCGCAATTCATCATCTCCACACATGCGCCGTTGCTGATGGCTTATCCGGATGCGAAAATTCTGCAGCTGGATGCAGAAGGGATGGAAGAAGTCCAGCTCGAAGAAACACAGCATTACAGTGTCATGAAGCAGTTTTTCGAGGATAGGGGCAGACTTTTACATCATTTATTCCAGAAGTGAAAAATGGGCAAAACGTTTTCTTATGGACAGCTTAGCGGAAATGGGGCATTATCATTTGTAACAGTTGCTGACTGGAAATTTTAAAATTAAGAAGAGGAGGCTACCCCGAATGACAAATAGTAATAAGAATCCTAAGGTTGATGCATTCTTAAATGAGGCGAAACAGTGGAAAGAAGAATATAAGAAATTGAGAAATATCGTACAGGATTGCGACCTGACAGAAGAGTTCAAATGGAAGCATCCTTGTTACACTTTTGAAGGGAAAAATGTCGTATTAATCCATGGCTTCAAAGATTATTGTGCGCTTTTGTTTCACAAGGGTGCATTGTTGAAAGATCCGCATGGCATCTTGATCCAGCAAACGGAAAATGTGCAGGCAGCGCGCCAAATTCGTTTCACTAACGCTCAGGAAATAGCTGAATTGGAAGCTATCCTGAAAGACTATATTTGTCAAGCTGTCGAAGTTGAAAAAGCGGGCTTGGAAATCGAGTTCAAGAAGGAAACAGATTACATAATTCCTGAAGAGCTTCACAATAAATTCAATGCAATCCCTGCCTTGAAGACTGCTTTTGAAGCATTGACACCGGGACGACAAAGAGCATACATTCTATATTTTTCCCAGGCTAAACAAGCCAAAACCCGGGAGTCAAGGGTTGAAAAATATGTAAAGCATATTCTGGATGGCAAGGGATTGAATGATAAATAGAAAAAAGACAGGAAGGAATCGGAGGGGAACAAATGAACATTAGGAAAGCAACATTACAAGACGTAAAACAAGCAACAGATTTATTCAACCAGTATCGTCAGTTTTACAAACAAGCTAATGACTTAAGCGGGGCAGAGGCGTACATAGCAGAAAGGCTGGAGAAAGGGGATTCTGTCATCTTCCTTGCAAAAGACGGTGATGATTGTATTGGTTTCATGCAGCTTTATCCTACCTTCTCTTCGATCGGCATGAAACGTGCTTGGATTTTGAATGATCTGTATGTGGTGGAAAGTGCCAGGAAACAAGGTGTAGGAGAAAGATTGCTTACAGCAGCCGAGGCTTTTGCAAAAGAAACCGGAGCGGGGAGCATTGCGCTAAGTACGGCTCCTGACAATGAGAAGGCACAGCGATTGTATGAACGGAAAGGTTACGAGCGTGACAAGCAGTTCTACCATTATGAACTGAGGTTGTAGAGGAATTTTTGCATGACAGTGAATATCTGTATGACGGAATGTTTGTTCAGAGTGAGGAAGTAAGGAAGGCAGCAGTACTTCCAACTGAAAATGCAGATGTATGCTTGATCACTTGATGTCCGCCGAAAGAGAGGAATTATGATTGGAATGCAGCTGTAAAAAAATAACGGAGATTCTTTTGGAAGCAGATTTTGCCGATCCAATTTGGTGTGCGCGCTGTAAAGAAAATTTGGATCTTGATGAATTACCAGTTACCGACACATTGAAACAGCATATAGAGAAATGGGCAGAAGGATACGGAAAGTGGATAGATTGGGAACAGGACAAACTGGAGCTTGATGCGGTTAAGAAGGAAGATGTTTTCAACAGGGAAGGCAGATTATTGTATGCCTCACTACAGCAGGAACTTCCCGATTTCACTGTTATTTTCAAGCCTTCACGGCTGTGTTCTTTATATAAGTAAAAAAGCTGTCAGCCGTGATCGGCTGGCAGCTTTTTGTTATAGTTCCAATTCCAATCCCTCTTCTGCCAGGAAGTAACCGCGATTCCTTATCGTTTGGAGCTCTTCACTCTCAGGATCCAGTATCGGGTTGGAATGATTAAGATGCGTCAGATAAACCCTCGTTTCAGCAGTATCGACTGCCTCTTGAAGCCGGTCCATCGTCTCCGTGATGGGAGGGTGGGGGATTTGGCTGATGTCCCGCCCGACTCCCGCGACTTCCTGCTTGCTGTAAAAAGTCGCGTCTACAATGACATAATCCATGTCTTTTGCTATTTCTCCGATATCGTGTTCCCATTCTTTCCAGGAATCAATATCCGGAATGTACAACGCTTTTTTATTTGGCCCCTCAATGAGGAAGCCAAACGTTTCGGAGTATTCATTCCGATGAGGCACTTCAACTGGTGTGAAACGGACATGATCCCCGAGCTCTTGCGCCTTATCGGCATAAATGGTTTTTGTAATGATATTCTTCAAACCTACCAGCTGGCTCCATGGAGCATCATTAGCTAACAGATGTGACATGCTTTCACACGCATAAACAGGTAATGCAGAGGTAGACATACCTTCTTTTCCTAAGAAAAGCAAACCAGGATAATGCCCTGCATGTGCATGCGTCAGGATAATGCTGTCCATGATGCCTGCTTCTGGATAGGCTTGCTGCATGCTGTACAGCTGCTCCCTGAAATCTGGTGTCGCATCAATCATGTGCCAGGTATAATCATCTGTGATGATTGCCAGACTTGCCGCAAAATGGCGATAATTACGGTCTGCATGAGCGCGTTGGCAATTTGTGCAATAACAGTTAGCTTGCGGGACCCCCGCATCTTGTGCACTGCCTAAAAACCGCAGTTTAATGTTATTAGCTGGCATGTTTGGCACCTTCTTCTTTCCCATTTTCTTTCTTTGCAATCGATAATCCTGTGTATCCATATATCACGTTGATAAGCGGAACTAAAAAAATAAAGAAAGCGAATGGGATGTAATCATAAGGGCTTACACCCAATACACCTGCAGCGAAGAAGGCCGGCACGCTCCAAGGCACCATGTTGATACCAACGGCACCAGCTGCCTCGACACAGCGTGATAGATTTTTCGCTGCTAAATTACGATCTTCAAAGGCTTGTTTAAAGGTACGGATTGGCAGAATGACTGCCAAGATTTGTGCGCCAGTTGCAAAACCAACGACTAGCGCAGAAAGCACGGTGCTTCCTATCAAGGAGCCAGTACTTTTCACGCGATTGATGAACGTCTCTGTAATTGTCTTCAATACTCCAATATCCTCAAGCATACCGCCAAGTGCAGTTGCAACCAATACGAGCCCGATTGTGCCCATCATGGACGTGATGCCGCCGCGGTGAAGCAGGTTATTCAAACTTTCCAAGCCAGTATCGCCGCTGTAGCCGTTTGTCATTGCTCCAATGATTTCTGTTACGGACGCACCTTGAACAATGTATGCGAGAATAGCTCCCACAAAACTTATCAATATCAAAGAAGGTAGAGTAGGATATTTTTTAATCAATGCGATTACAGTCAAAACCGGTACAAGCAATAGTAATGGATGAATGACAAATGTATCCGCCAAATGCGTATTGATCGTGCGAATTTCCTCAATACTCTTTACTTCACTTGCATAGTTCAAGCCAACAATCCAATAAATCAGTACCGACAGTAAGAATGCCGGTATAGTGTCCCACAGCATATGCCGGATATGGCTGAACAAGTCGACGTTTGCCATGGATGCAGCAACGTTTGTTGTTTCGGATAATGGCGAGAATTTATCTCCAAGGTAAGCTCCGGAAATAATTGCCCCAGCTACTAAAGCTAATGGGAAGCCCATACTGTCTCCGACAGCAATGAAGGCTAGTCCCACTGTTCCGATCGAAGCGAATGAACTGCCAAGTGCCATAGAAAGAACACCGGTAGCAAGTGCCACACTCGGAATGAAAATAGAAGGATGAATAAGATCAAGACCATAATAGATAAGCGTCGGAATTACCCCGCTGCTTATCCACGACCCGATAATGATACCGACGATGATCAGAATATAGACAGCAGGCAACGCCCTTTGGATTCCTTTGCCCATATAGGACTCGAGATCACTCCATTTGTGTCCAAGTAATACGCCTAAAACCGAAGTGACAATCAAGCTGATTATCAACGGCATGAGCATTCCCGCATTCCAGTAGAACAGGGAGAAAAACGCAGCGACTGCGAGTGCGACTAGCGGAAGCAGCGCTTGAATGAAAAGAGGTTGTTTCTGCGTCATGATAGTTTCCTTTCTGAGAACATATTAAATTTTTTGGATGTCCTCTTGTTATATATTCTTCCAATAATAAGTGTCAGGGTGATAAGTGTCAACGTAACATTAAAATTTGGAATAGTCTGAAGTTAATTCGTTTAATCATGTGAATAAGGGAGGGAACAAGGCATATAATCCGTTATAGGTGTCAGGTTACCCCCTGACTTTTCATTTGGAACAATATGTATACGCTTTCATTTACCGATAAGAGAGGAATCGGGAGGAGGAGTTGTAGATGTGGAAGAGTGCTAAAGGTATATGCTTGTTCATGCTTATTTTCATTCTAGTAACGATGGCAGCATGCTCCAGCAATACAGAATCACCGGATGGCAAGAAAGAATTAACTGTCGTTTATCGATCACCTGGATCAGTAGATTCATTGAAAAAATTCTTCGATTCAGGCGTGGTGGATGAATTTGAAAAGGAACATCCTGATATCGATGTAAAAATAGCTCCGATTACAGCGAGTGAGGGAGACTATTTCTCAAAGGTTGCATTACAGATGAAGTCAGCGGAAACGGCCCCGGATGTTGTATCGGAGGATACATTCATGCTTAATTCCGATGCTAATGCCGGCTACCTTGAGCCTTTGGATGATCGTATCTCTGATTGGGACGAATGGGGTAATATCATTGAAAATCTAAAGTCCGGTGTAACAGCGGAAGATGGCAAGGTGTATGGGGTTCCTTCGACTTCCGATTCTCGTGGGCTTTGGTACAGCAAGGAATTATTCCAGGAGGCAGGTCTTCCTGTACCTTGGGAACCGAAAAACTGGAATGATGTATTAGATGCAGCGATAACAATCAAAGAGAAGACAGACGGAGTGACGCCGCTATTCATGCAAGTAGGCAAGGCCAATGGAGAAGCGGTTTCCATGCAGACGCTGGAGATGCTGCTATATGGCACCGGCGATACACTATATGATGAAACCGATAAGAAATGGGTCGTGGATAGTCCGGGGTTGCTGGATTCGTTCCGTTTTATCGAACAGGTATACAACAAAGAAAATTTGGGACCTGATTTCTCGGTCGTCATGAGTGGTCAGTCTGGAAACGTAGCATTTCAGCAATTATTCCCGCAAAAGAAACTGGCAATAGCACTGGACGGCAGCTGGAATGCCCGGAACTGGGCAGAGAACGGAGCCGCACCGATTGAAAATGTGGAAGAGAAAATCGGATTTGCACCGATGCCGACTCAAGAAGGGCAGGATCCTGGAACGATTACGATGAGCGGAGGCTGGGCTTGGGCAATTCCGTCCAAAGCGGATATGAAGGAGGAAGCTTGGGAATTCATTCAATTCTTGATGGAGAAAGAGAACAGCATCAGTCGTTCGTTGACGGACGGTAACTTGAATACCCGTACAGATGCCGTTGAGGTAGAAGCGTATGTGAATCGTCCTTATGCCAAGGAAGCACAAGCATTCCTGGAAAATGCGCAGTTCAGACCAGCTAATGACAAATATCCGGCAGTTTCCACACAGCTGCAGACAGTAGTAGAAGCAGTCGCCACTGGCAAACTATCTCCTGATGATGCAGTCGAACAATATAAAGCTGGTGTGGAACGAGTGGTAGGCAAAGAAAATACGAAGGTAGCTGAATAGGAAACCATCCCATCAGAGGGTACTGGACTTTCCAGTACCCTCTGATCGGGCAGAAGAAAGGTGACGAATATGTATGCATAGGAAAGCGATGCTTTTTTTGTCCCCATCTTGGATCCTTTTATTGTTGTTTTTCATTACTCCGATGTTACTGACTTTTGGTTTTGCTTTTACGAATTTGTCACTGACTGGAACAGACGCAGCCAATATTCAGTTTATCGGATTTCAAAATTTCGCCAACATGTTTCAGGATCCGGAATTTCGGGTCAGTGTGTTTCGGACAATTGTCTTCTTACTTTTCTCTGCTGTAATCGGACAGGTTGTATTAGGATTGATCATCGCTTTGCTGATGAAAGAAAAACGTCGTGGTTTTAGACGATTCATCGGTGTCATTGTGATTGCCGGCTGGGTCACGCCGGAGATTGTCGTTGCTTTTTGCTGGGTGGCTTTCCTGAGTGATGCAGGTACATTCAATAGCATTTTGCAAGGCATCGGTTTTGAACCAATCACCTGGTTGTTCACCTTCCCGATGGTTAGTGTCATCATCGCGAATATCTGGCATGGGACGGCTTTTTCGATGATGGTATTCCAAGCAGCATTGGATGATGTGCCAAAATCGGTGCAAGAAGCAGCCGTCATTGATGGTGCATCACGCTGGCAGGTTTTTTTCCGTGTGACACTGCCGATTGTCAAAGGGTCGATCGTGACCAATATGATGCTTGTAACCCTTCAGACACTTGGTGTATTCACATTGATTTATACGATGACAGGCGGAGGACCGGGCAACGCTACGCAGATACTCCCGATTTTCATGTACAATCAAGCGTTCGTAAACTACCAATTCGGATACGGCACAGCCATTTCTCTTGTATTACTCGTCATCGGGACAATTGCGAGCCTGCTATACATGCGTTTTATGAAAGTGAAACTATAAGGAGGAGGGATGCAGAATGAAGGTATCAAAAAAAGAATTAGTGGTCCACTATCTGGCGCTGGTCTTTTTAGCCATCTGCTTCTTGCTGCCTTTCTTATGGCTTGTTTTCGCTTCTTTTGATCAGCAAGCAACACAAGCCATCAAGCTACCGGAGAAATGGACATTGGATAACTTTACGGCCATTCTTTCAGACCCAAGTAACATCCGCTCGTTTGCCATCGGCTTGTTCATCTCGCTTGGGCAGGCAACGATCGTCGTGATTGTTGCCGGATTGGCTGCTTATCCGCTTTCCCGCTATCGGCTGCGTTATAAGCGATCATTCCTGCTCACCATTTTATTTATGACATCTTTGCCGATAACAGCAGTCATGGTACCTGTTTATCAGCTGTTCCTTTTCCTGAACATCCAGGATTCCATTATCTTCACGACGATTTTCCTTGCTGCTTCAGGATTGCCGTATGCAATCTGGATGATGAAGAACTTCATGGACGCAGTGCCAATTGAGTTGGAGGAATCCGCTTGGGTGGATGGGGCATCTGTATTGACTAGTATGAGAAAAGTGGTCGGACCGCTGATGCTGCCGGGAATCTTCACGATTGCCATCTTCACCTTCACAGGCAGCTGGGGGAACTTCTTTGTTCCTTATATTTTGCTGCAGACACAGGAAAAACTGCCGGCATCCGTGACGCTGTATCAGTTTTTCGGGAATTACGGCATCATCGAGTACGGCAAATTGGCAGCGTTCTCGATGCTGTATACGATGCCATCGATCATTCTTTATATCTTTGCTCAAAAATATATGTCCAAAGGCTTCAGCCTCGGTGGAGCCTCCAAGGGCTAAAGGAGTGTCAGTATGTTTAGTTTGAAAGAACGTCAGCTGGAAAGAAGAATAGAAGAATTGGAGAAATACCGGTATCAGGACCGAATTGATTTACAGCACTTTTTAGCTATGGAGGATTTGGAGAAGAAGGTGTCCCCGGAAGTTCCAGGACTGGAGGCTTTCAAAGAAAAGCTGCATGTAGGTGATCATTGGAAAGGTCGTGATCGTTATCTTTGGCTGGCAAAGGAAATCGAACTTCCGGATAAGTGGGCAGGAAAGCAGGTCGTTGGTTTATTCGATTTCGGCAAAACCGGCGGCGGAGGGAATTCAGGATTTGAATCACAGTGTTATGTGAACAATGTGATGCATCAAGCGGTGGATTCCAATCATCAGGAATTATTCTTTGAGGATGATTGGCATGGTGATTCTATCTTCCTGGCATTTCGTCTTTGGTCCGGCTTGGAAGGGGGCGGTAAAAGGATAGATCAGGAGCATCAATTGAAACAGGCTGAACTAGCTGTTTTCGATGAACAAGCAGATGATTTATATTATACGGCTTTCGCCATTTTAGAAACGATACGAATACTGGACGAAAATGCCGCAGAACGTGTCCAGCTTTTATCACTGTTGGACCATACCATCCGATTGATTGACTGGAGCTTACCAGGCAGCGACGCATTCTATCAGTCTGTCTATGAAGCAAATGATCACCTTCAGGAGCAGCTGGATGCTATGGACAGCACATCACCAATTACCATTCGCTGTATCGGCCATACCCATATCGATGTGGCGTGGCTCTGGCGTCTGAAACATACAAGGGAAAAAGCAGGCCGTTCGTTTTCCACCGTTTTGCGTCTGATGGAGAAATATCCAGACTATACATTCCTGCAAACACAGCCACAGCTTTATAGTTATGTGAAACAAGACTTCCCGGAATTGTACGCCCAGATTAAAGAGAAAATCGCCGAAGGGCAGTGGGAAGTGGATGGCGCGATGTGGCTGGAGGCTGATTGCAACTTGCCTTCAGGAGAATCCCTGGTGCGTCAGATCCTGCAGGGAGCCAAGTTCATTCAGGAAGAATTCGGAAAAGACGTACATTATCTGTGGCTGCCGGATGTGTTCGGCTATTCCTGGGCCTTGCCGCAAATCCTTTCGAAAGCAGGAATCAAGACCTTCCTGACATCAAAAATCAGCTGGAACCAATTCAATCGGATGCCGAATGATACATTCACATGGCGTGGTATGGATGGAAGTGAAGTCCTGACGCAATTCATCACGACGCCGGATCCATCCCCAAGGGAAAACACCTGGTTCGCCACTTATAATGGTCAAATTCTGCCAGATACCGTAACAGGTACTTGGGATAACTATAAAAATAAAGCACTTGCAAAGGAGCTGCTCCTTTCCTATGGATATGGGGATGGCGGTGGCGGCGTCAATAGGACGATGCTCGAGATGAGGCGGAGACTGGATCGGATACCAGGATTGCCGAACGTCAAAACAGGCGATGTGAAAAGTTACTTTGAATCGCTGCATCACCAAACCCAGCATACATCGGAATTCATGCCGGTTTGGGATGGGGAGCTATACTTGGAGTATCACCGAGGCACCTATACAAGCCAGGCTTACAATAAAAAAATGAATCGAAAAATGGAATTGGAATTGCGTGAAATGGAATTCCTCCATGTCTTCAAAGCGATACAGGCAGATGACTTTCTAAAATACCCATCCCTTACACTGGAAGAAGTATGGCGGACCGTATTGCGCAACCAATTCCACGATATCATTCCCGGCTCGTCCATTCGGGAAGTGTATGAGGACAGCAAGATGGAATATGAGGATGCATATGCAAAGCTTCAAACGTTACAAAAAGGGGCAGCAGATGAACTGACTGCAGATAAGAACCACACATGGAGTATCGTCAATTCCTCGTCATGGGAATTAGACGGTATCGTGAAAATAAATACAGAGGATTCAGGTGTATGGGAGGATGAAGACGGGGATGTTTTGCTGGCCCAAAAGCACAAGGCCGGCTGGCTGGTCGATGTCCCGGCGGTTCCGGGGACGGGTTGTAAACAAATCTATCTGAATACTGAAAAGGCAAATTCAGAATCAGAGGAAGAGTGGTTCGAATGGAAGAATCGCGAGCTGGTAACCCCGTTCTATGAAGTGAAATTCAATGATTATGGTCAGATTGAGTCATTGTTTGATATAAAAGCAAAAAGGCATGTCATAGCAAAATCAGAATCCGGAAATGTATTTCAGGTGTTTGAGGATAAGCCGCTAGATTATGATGCCTGGGATATTGATTTGTTCTATCAGGAGAAAAAGAAGGAGATTACGAATCTGCTTGATTTTACTTTGAAAGAAGCAGGGCCGCTCCAGCTTGTCATGGAAGCAAACTGGCATTATGGCAGTTCGACGATCCATCAAGATATCATTTTCTATCGCAATCGGAAGGTGATCGATTTTAAGACAGAAGTGGATTGGCATGAACGGCAGCAATTATTGAAAGTGGCCTTCCCTGTCCGGATCAGGGCTACGGAAGCAACGTATGATATCCAATATGGCAACGTCAAGCGGCCGACACATTGGAACACTTCCTGGGATGTAGCTAGGTTTGAATCGGTTGCCCATCAATGGGTGGATTTCTCCGAGCAGAATTATGGGGTCAGCTTGCTGAATGATGGCAAGTATGGACACGATATCAAAGATCATACGATTCGCCTGTCCTTGCTAAAATCCGCAATCGCACCGGATATCGAGCAAGATCAAGGCCGCCACTTCTTTACGTATTCCCTTTATCCGCATGAAAAAGGATGGGTGGAAGCAAATACGGTACAGGAAGCTTGGAAGCTCAATCAGCCGTTCCAAGTATACAGCGGAGGTAAAAAGGAAAGCCTGGAAAAACTATTTGTTATTGATAATCCATATGTACAGCTCGATGCAATCAAAAAAGCGGAGGATAATGACGACATCATCATCCGCTTCCATGAATACACAGGGGGATCACAGGAGGTAATAATACAGCTTGCCTTCGCGTATACGAGCTGGCAGGAATGCGATCTGCGGGAAAGAGTAATAGACAAAAAACCTAACAAAGGTAAGATAGCGTTATCCTTCACTCCCTATGAGATAAAGACGATTCGTCTATCCAAATCCTGAGAAAAGTCCTTTATGGGCTTTTCTTTTTTGCTGTATACTACGTTTACCAATGATAAGGAGAGAGACTATGCATCTGTTCGGTACAAAAGAGCCTGACCAAAAGTATATAAAAAGGCTGGCGGTATATGGGATAATGTACGACCATTCCAGCAGAATAGGCGTGATCCAAAGAACATACGACAAGTTGCTTTTTCTGCCAGGGGGAGGGATGGAAAAGGAAGAGAATGAGTTGGAAACCCTGAGGAGAGAGGTCATGGAAGAAACAGGATATTCGATTAGCAAGCCATCATTCCTATGTGAAGCGACACAATTTTTCCAGTCAAGGGATGGTAGTCAGTACATACAGAATATAGCGTCTTTTTTTAGCTGTACGCCCGGATTAAAAGAAATGGAGCCAGTGGAGGAAGATCATGAGCTGATTTGGCTGCCGCCTGATGAAGCTGCAAGCGGATTGTTACATGAGCACCAGGCCTGGGCGGTCCGAAAATGGAACGGACTTCCATAGGTTATCAGGGCTTTGGAAACTACCTTTTCTATAGTATACTTTAGGAAAGTGTTTCCAGTATACATACGCTAAGGGGGAATGTATTTGTCCACGCAAGAAATGCAGTATACAGCAAAGGATCTGGCTGCTTCATTGGATGTAACAACCTCGACGCTCAGAAGATGGGCGATTGCATTGGAAGGTGCCCATTATTTATTCGAACGAAATGAGAAAGGGCAGCGGATTTATACGGAACAAGACATTGCTACTTTGGAAGAACTAAAGAGATTGCTTGGAGAAAAACTGTCATTCGCTGATGCGATCCAGCAGCTGACTGGGCATAGCCAGACAAAAGAGCAAAAGGCAGAAACTAAAAAGCTGGATATAACCTCGGAGGAATTGGAGAAGCTCATCTCGCAAGCAGTGAAAAAAGCAGTGAAGAAAGAGCGTGAAAAGCTGTTCAAGCAGGTGAAGAAACAGATGAAAAAAGAGATGGAGAAGCTGAAGGATAAATCTTGAAAAGGTCACGATGGTGATCTTTTTTATTACTTGAAGCAGATACGCCTCAATCTAAATGATACAAAAGTCAGAATTATAAGTCTAGTATTTTTTTTATTTGATACCAAAATGGAATTGTATTCGATTATAGATTAGGAGGCGATATCATGAAGCAGAATATTTATGACAATGAGGTGTTTTTTACTAATTACAAGGCTCTTCGGGAAGATCCGGTGAATTACAATGAACTTCTGGAACAGCCGGAAATCAAACGGATGCTGCCCGACTTGAAGGGCAAACGTGTCCTGGACATCGGTTGTGGCATGGGAGACTTGGCAAGGTATTGTGCAGAGCAAGGAGCAGCAAGTGTGACAGCGATTGATCCATCCAGTAACATGCTGCAGGAAGCGAAAAATAGAAATTCCCACCCCGCAATTGAATACGTTCAGACAGCTTTGGAGGATGCGGTGATGGCAAGCGAAAGCTACGATATTGCCGTCAGTTCACTTGTGATGCATTACGTTGCAGGCTATGAAGCAGTCATCCAATCCATCCATGCTGCCTTGAAAGAAGGGGCTATCCTCTTGTTTTCCACCGAGCATCCAATCGGCACTGCCAGAAAAGAAGGCGATAAATGGATCACGGATGCAGAAGGGAACCGGCTCCATTTCGCCGTTGACAACTATCACGAGCAAGGCAGGCGCGAGACAAAATGGTATGTGGACGGAGTGATTTACTACCATCGATCGATTGCGGCGTTATGCAATGGACTTATCCGGAATGGTTTCAGTCTGGAAGAAGTAATCGAACCGATTCCGGATAAAGCAGCAATTGCTAAGCTTCCGCGCATCGAACATGAGCTGCGCCGTCCATCTTTTTTGATTTTGAAGGCAAGAAAAGCAGCCCGTCCTTAATCGACGGGCTCCATTTCCACCCAGCCGCGGACACTATTGATCAGCCAGATGCGTGAGGCAGCTTGGAGATCGTTTTTCGTCAAGACAGCTTCTTTGATCGTACCTTTTACCGTTAATTCTTCCCGCAATGTGCCTGGCAGCAAGCCACAGGCCAATGGAGGTGTAAGCAGTTTGCCATCCAGCTCCATGACGAGATTGCCGATCGTGAATTCCGTCAGCTCGCCTGCTTCATTCCAGAGCAGCGTGTCAAAAACATCTGGCTCCTCCATCTTGTAATCTTCGTATATTTTACGATGAGTCGTCTTGTGATAATAGTATCGATTTGTCTTGTCGATAGGTGTGGCAGCCGATGCGAATTTTTGCTTACCTTTTATTGGAGCTGGCATCGCACTATAAAAAAGTTCTAGCTTTCCGCGTTGATCAGCTAAAATTCGTATCCGATGGGATTGTCCCGGATACGCTGCTTGATGTTTACGCAAGAGATTCTGGACCTCTGCTTCCTCGATTGGAATACTGAAATAATCTGCTGACTGTACCAGACGATGAATATGTCTATCCTCTAACACGAAAGCACCATCTTCATACGCGATTGTTTCCAGCAGTTCGAAGTCAGGAAGTTGTTCCTGCAGCACCGACGATTTGGCGATAGCTTCCTCGTACTCTCCATCGGCAGTGGAGTCCCAGGTGATGCCTCCGCCGACGCTATAGGTAGCCTGCTGGTTAGTTTTATTGACTATCGCTGTGCGGATGGGCACATTAAAGACAGCCTCACCGTTTGGCTCGATATAGCCGATGGCGCCGCAATAGACTTCACGTGGTTCCGGTTCGATTTCAGAGATGACTTTCATCGTGCTTGCTTTGGGAGCACCTGTGATCGACCCGCATGGAAAAAGTGCACGCATGATATCGATAATCGTTGTGTTTGGTAAGGTTTCCGCTTCGACAGTTGAGGTCATCTGGTAGACAGTCGGGTATTTCTCAATTGTATATAAAGCCGGGACGCGGACAGTACCAAGCTTGGCAACCCGGCTGATATCATTGCGCAAAAGATCGACAATCATGACATTTTCAGCACGATCCTTAACGGATGCTGCGAGGGTTTCCCGCTGTTTTAGATCCTGCTCGTATGCAACCCCGCGTTTGATCGTACCTTTCATTGGCTTCGTGGTGATACGTTTGCCATCCCAGCGGAAAAATAACTCAGGAGAAGCAGATAGCACCGCCATATCTTCCCAAGCAAGATAGGCAGTATAATCAGCACGCTGCGCACGCTGCATCTGGCGGAAAAGAGCAGCAGGATCACCTGTAAAACGGGTACGCAGACGCATTGTGTAATTCGTTTGATAGGTATTCCCGGCAGCAATCTCCTCTTTGATAGTCTGAATAGCCTGCTCATACACTGTTTTTTGGATGGCTGGCACCCAATTCAGTTTTTCAACTGCAGCATCCGTTACGCAAGGCTGTTGTTCACCAAAACTTTTATAGATACCAAATTGCAAAAGCGGCAGCGCTGATCCTTCGACTGTGGCATAGCTAGAATCAAATGCTCCTGCAGCCTCATAAGAAAGGTAGCCAGCTGCGTAGAATCCTCTTTTTGTATATGCTTGCACCTGCTCGAGACAGGGTATGACTTCTTCTATTGTGCGGGCAGTCAGCAATGTATGCTGCCCCGTGAATCGCCGATGCCGGGTCTGTCCATCTGCATCAGCAAAATTGAAATAAGCGTACATGGAACATCTCCTTTCCTGCCTTCCTAGTATCTCACATAGCGAATTTCCGGAACAGCAAATTGAAATAGTGTAATAATTGAAACCATTTCCATAAATTTTCCGTATCAGATGTATAAGATCACAGGAGGAGTTGCAAGTTGCGGACAATCCAAGTGTTGAAGGAAATAGGTTTTTGGGTATTTGCAGTTATCTATCTGATTGGAATCCGGCCAAATCTCGATGGATATGTCCTGTGGATACCGGATCTTTTGATATGTGCAGCAATTGTGCTCTCGCTAGCTGCTTATGTGCTCCGCTTTGTACGGAAAAAAGAGTATTGACGAGGGTTGCAAGACGAAACGATTCAAAGGTACCGATGGCATTACCCTGGACACTTTCATTTAAGTCACATTCGCTGGTTGGGGTGGAGGGTGGGCTTGTGGATGGATAAGGAGGCGGAAGCAGCAATGATTGAAGTGCGGTTAGTCAAAGAACAGGATGCAGCAGAGCTCTTATCACTGGAACTGCGTAATAAGGAATTCTTTCAGCTTTATACAGGTAAGCGCGAAAAGGATTTCTATACACTGGCTGGGCAAAGTGAGCGTATCAATCGGGCAATTGCATCAGCCGGCGAGGATACCGGATATCATTATGTGATTCTTTTGGACAGTAAAATCATCGGTATTGTATTGTTATCGGAAGTGGTACGTGAGAATCTGCAAAGCTGCTGGATTGGTTATTTCTTGGATAAAGTGCAGAACGGTAAAGGATATATGACGGAAGCGGTTCGTCAGGTAGTCGATATCGCTTTCGATGAATTGGAATTTCATCGGCTGGAAGCGGGTGTCATGCCGCATAATATCGGATCGATCAAAGTGCTGCAAAAGGCAGGATTCCATAAAGAAGGTATTGCTATACAAAATGTCAAAATCAATGGAAAGTGGCAAGATCATCAAACTCTTGCTATCATTAACCCTCGGGACCTCATGTAAAGGAGAGGGAAATGATGAATAAATGGCTGCTAATAGCAGGCGTACTATTGGAGTTAGTCGGAATCCTATTGATTTTGTTCTGGCGTATTGATGATATGTTTGCGATTATTTGTGGTATAGCAATTATCATAATAGGGATAGTACTTTTCCAAATCGGTTATTGGCGGATTGTAAAAGCTCGCAATAATAAGAGAATATGATAGGGTCAGCACTGATCAGGAGTAGGACCTTTTAGACCAAGACAAAAGAAATTCCCAATTAAATTGGGGATTTTTTTGGTTCAAGACGGAGCATTATGAATGATTGAAGCCTAGTACTTGCTTAGGCAGTTGTAAGGAAATACTGGCTTTTCCATAAAGACACCTATAAAGAAAGGGTTCAGGATTCTAAAAATACCCGTTATGCAGCTGAGAGAAAGAAGTGTCGGAATGAAAAAGAGATTCAGTTATGTATTATTTTCATTGTTAGTGATTTTTGGAGGTATATATTTCTTCCAGTGCAAGGAAGGAAATACCGATATAAATACGCAGAAGAAGAACCCTGATAAAACGATAGAAAATAGGTATTATCGTCAGATTGTCTATTCATTTGTTTCGAGCGCTGAGAATTCCTCCACTGATTATGAAGAACAATATTCATATATGGAGGATATCCAGGATGGCCGGGGGTATACAGCTGGTATTATTGGTTTTACTTCTGGAACTGGGGACCTACTTGAGGTAGTAAAGGAATACCAAAAGATAAAACCTGCTGATAATATCTTGGTAAAATACTTGTCTCCTTTGGAAGCAGTCGAGGGGTCTGATTCCCACGAAGGTTTGGGGGCGGCTTTCGAAGAGGACTGGGAAAAAGTCGGTCAGACAAAAGAAATGATGCAAGCACAAGATAATATTGTCGACAAAATATATCTTTATCCTGCGATAAAATTTGCTGAAGAAGATGGTTTGGGTTTATTAGGTCAATATATTTATTATGATGCGCTTGTTGTTCACGGACCAGGTGAAGATCCAGATAGCTTTAATGGGATTAGAAAAGAAGCACTAAAAGTAAGTAAGTCACCGTCTCAAAAGGGGAAGGAAGCGGAATATTTAAAAGCTTTCTTAAAAACCAGAACAAAGATAATGGTTAAAGAGGAGGCACATCAGGATTTATCCAGGATTAATTTTCAAGAGCAATTAATAAATCAAGATAATTTTGAACTTGATTTGCCTATTCATTGGGAAATGTACGGTGATGAATTCAGGCTGAGTGAACAGGATATTAATTAGCTGTGTACAAATAATGTATCTACCGATGGCATTGATGATTGACACACTCTAGATAAACTAGCGAACAAAATTGACATTGGCTACATGTGGTAATTAGGAATTAAAAAAGACGGATCGAAGGAAGCTGGCAGCTGAATCAGTCGGCTTCTGTTTTTGTATCTATTTAACTTTCCGCTATAGGTGATAAGTCCCGGTGAAATCAGCACTCCATTTCTACCATATTACTTTACAAATATGGAATAATGCCGATATATAGTAATAGAGTGAAAATTTATGAATAGGGGCTTGATCTGATGAGCGCGCAAGTACAAGAACATGCGGAACAGGCATTGCATCCGATGTTGGATGCCTTTGTGAAGGTAGGGCCTTTTCTTCAGAATCTGATCAATGAAGATGTCACGATTGGGATTTACAGTACAGAAAAGCTTATTATCAATTATCCTGCTAAAACCTTCTCATTGAATGTGACGCCTGGCGATCCATTGATGGATGGGGATATCGTAGCAGCAGCAATCCGTCAGAATAAAAATCAGTATGCAGTTGTGCCAGAGGAGCTTTTCGGTGTAAATATTATCGCCAGGGCGATACCGTTGCATGATGAAGCAGGAAACGTAATTGGCGGTGTAGGTGTTGGATTGAGCATTGAAAGTGCAAATCAGTTATCTACCATAGCTTCCAACCTTTCTGGAGTTATCGGTGACGTTACAGCGACGATTCAAGATATGGCACAGTCCATTTCCGGTTTGGCAGAAGGCATGTCTTACATATCGAAAAAAGCAACAGAGGTTACGGAGAGCGTGGATACCATCGAGGAAGTTTCCAATGTCGTCAAAGGTATAGCAGATCAAAGTAACTTGCTTGGTCTCAATGCAGCAATTGAATCGGCTCGCGCAGGGGAACATGGCCGGGGATTCAGCGTAGTAGCGGATGAGATTCGCAAGATGGCCGCCGGGTCCAAGGAGCAGGTAACGGAGATCCATCAGATCACAGAAAAAATCAAGACGGTGATTAGCAAGCTGGGCAATTCGATTCAAGAAGCAAATGCAGAATCGGATACACAATCAGCTGCCATCGAAGAGCTGACAGCGACGATGGAGGAAATTAACACAAACGTTAAAACGCTGGCAAAACTAGCAAAAGATAATATCTCAATCAAAGATTAATAGAGGTGACCGGCATGGAGAATTTCAAGCACTTGAACAGTCAATATATCAACGGAGAATGGCGAGAAGGTCAGAGCAGTGTGAAAATGGAGAATCGCAATCCATTTGACGGTGAACTAATCGCTCTTTACCAAGCTGCGAATTTGGATGACTTGAACGAAGCGTATGAGGCATCGGCGCGTGTTCAAAAGGAATGGGCAAAAACCAATCCGGTGGCACAACGCGCTGTCTTTGAAAAAGCGGTTGCGTATCTCGAAGCCAATCACGAAGCTTTTGTTGCAACTATCATCGAAGAAATCGGCGGTACTAGACTAAAAGCTGAATTCGAAATCGGTCTTGTAACGAATATCATCAAGGAAGCATCCACATTTCCATTCCGCATGAATGGTCAGATTTTGCCGTCCCCGATCGATGGCAAGGAAAACCGTGTCTATCGTGTGCCTGTAGGTGTGGTGGGTGTTATAAGCCCATTCAACTTCCCATTCTTCCTTTCCATGAAATCTGTTGCGACTGCATTGGCAGCTGGCAATGGTGTTGTATTGAAACCGCATGAGCATACAGCTATCACTGGCGGTACGATGATTGCGAAGCTTTTCGAGGAAGCCGGTCTTCCGAAGGGCTTGCTGAATGTCATCGTGACAGAAATCAGTGAAATCGGCGATAATTTCGTAGAGCATCCGATCCCGCGTGCTGTTTCCTTCACAGGATCTACAAAAGTCGGTAAACATATCGGAATGGTAGCCGGTAAGAATTTGAAAGAAGCGCATCTGGAGCTTGGCGGTAACAGTGCATTGGTCGTTTTGGAGGATGCAGATATGGAACTTGCAGTTAGTGCAGCTGTATTCAGCCGTTTCACACACCAAGGTCAAATCTGTATGTCTGCCAATCGTCTGATTGTGCACGAAGATGTGTATGATGAATTCGTTGAAAAGTATTTGGCGAAGGTTTCCACGCTTACTTGCGGTGATCCAAAAGATCCAAGCACAATCATCGGACCGCTTATCAATGAACAGCAAGTAAAAACGACTGTAGCGTTGATTGAAAAAGGTATCGAAGAAGGTGCAACGCCGCTAATCAAAGGTAAAGTGGAAGGCAACATTGTCGAACCAGTAGTCTTCGGCGATGTGACACCAGATATGACACTTGCAAACGAAGAGCTGTTTGCGCCAGTCGTTAGTATTTTGAAAGTGAAAAGCGATGAAGAAGTGTTAGCTTATGCAAATAACAGTGATTATGGCTTGAGCGGCGCAATCCATACGAGAGACGTGGAGCGCGGAGCTGAGCTTGCGAAGCAAATGGATACAGGTATGATCCACATCAACGATGGTACGATCAATGATGAACCTACTGTCGCATTTGGCGGCGTGAAGAATTCCGGCCTTGGCCGTCTGAACGGCGAGTGGAGCCTTGATGCATTCACAACGACAAAATGGATCAGCATCCAGCACGATCGCAGACAATATCCATATAGCTAATAGCAGAAGACCCCCAGCTTGGAAGGCAGGGGGTCTTTTGCTATTCTGCAGCCATGGCATCTTGTTTCGTTCGATGGACTGTTCCAAATGGATGCTCAGGCGGTGCATAAATGCTGTATAGTTTCAAAGGGGTATGACCAGTATTTATAATGTTGTGCCATGTTCCTGCAGGCACAATGATGGCAAAATCATCTTGGACATATTGCTGATAATGTAAGTTGTCTTTCCTAGGGCCCATTTGTACTAGCCCCCGTCCGGATTCTATGCGAAGGAATTGATCGACATTCGGATGCCTTTCCAATCCGATATCTTCTCCTGGGCGTATACTCATCAATGTCACTTGAAGATGTGTTCCTGTCCATATAGTGGTCCGGAAGAAATGATTATTTTCGGTAACTTGTTCGATATCAACAACATATGGTGAATTTCCGTGATCATGTGTTGGCTGCTGCCACTGATAATTACGCCAATCGTTTGGAATGTGATGCCAGTGGTTGTGAGGATTTCTATCATACATTTTTTATTCTCCTTTGATGCTGTTATATCTTATCCTATGCAGTTGTCTACTGCGGGTTCAAATTAGAAAAGCAAAATGAAAGAGTACAGGAGTTTTACCTGTACTCTGAAAAAGATCATTTAGCTTTTATCACGTCGATTCGTGGCATATCTGGCTGCTCCATATCGTTTCCCAAGAAATAACTTGTATGAGGAGGCTGGTTATAGGCTACATTCTGCCAAGCAACTCCTAAGCGGTAGACAGGATCGTGCATTAAAGTAGGAAGTTTTTCTTCGGTTAGATCTGTTGTTGTATAAAGGACAAGAGCACTGCTGTCTTCTGTACGCCAGATGGCTTCTTCACGCCAGTCGCCGATCAAATCAGCCTGGAGTGCAGGATTTCCTTTGGTTCCATTGTTGGAGTAAGTTCCTTCTGCATCGAGTAATGTGTCCAATTTTTCTGTTTCTGGGTTCCATTTTCCGATCACGCCAGTGCCAGTCTGGATGCTTTCATCGAAAGTATGATCAAGGATTTCACGAGACAAATCGCCGTCCCACCAGATGGCAAAGTTGGCAGGAGGGATATTCGTGGATATTTTCTCCCCTGAAGCAGCGTATAGACCGCCTGTCGGGCTGTTCCATGCGCCATCAATTGCCCACATCTCGGCTCCTGGATAGCGTGGGTCGATGTCAGATGCAAGTCCGCGCCCTACATCTATATTGGTTGGGATGCCCCAGATCAGTTCTCCTGTCCGGGCATCGCGGAATTCGATACCAGCTTCATTCGGATACGGTTCATGGACTTGGAAAACTTCAAGCCCTGGACGATTAGGATCTAAATCGCTAAGGTGCATCGCATCTCCGTGACCAAGACCAGTCGAATAAAGACCAGTGCCATCATCGTCCAATGCCATGGCACCATAGATGATTTCGTCTTTGCCGTCTTCATCCACGTCACCGATACTCAAATTATGATTTCCCTGCTGTGCATAGGCTTCATTTCCTGGTGTTTCACTATTGAACATCCATTGCTTTTTCAATTTGCCGTCTTTATAGGTATATGCTGCAATTACCGTTTTTTCATAATAGCCTCTTGCCTCAATGATACTCGGTGTTTTGCCATCCAGATATGCGACTCCGGCAAGGAAGCGGTCGCCTCGGTTTCCATAGCAGTCACCCCAATCACAAATATCGCCGCGGGCTGGTTCGTAATCGATTGTTTGTTTGATTTTACCTGTGTTGCCTTCGAATACGGTCAAATATTCTGGTCCTTCGAGTATATAGCCTGATGCATTGCGGTAATCTGCATCTGCATCGCCGATGACTTTTCCTTTTGCATCTTTTGTTCCGTCAGCTGTTTTGACGACGAGCTCAGATTTTCCGTTACCATCAAAATCATAAACGAGCATTTGGGTGTAATGAGCGCCTGCGCGGATATTAGGCCCAAGATCAATTCGCCATTTATGCGTCCCATCCATTTCATAAGCATCGATTAAAACATTGCCTGTGTAGCCGGAGCGGGAATTATCCTGTGCATTGGAGGGATCCCATTTCAAAATGATTTCCCATTCTCCGTCACCATCCAGATCGCCGACGCTGGCATCATTGGCAGCATAGGTATAGGACTTCCCATCTGGTGTTTTGCCATCCGCTGGCTTTTGGAGAGGGATATGCAGCTGATTGTCCTGCCACACTTTAATGTTATCCTGGTCTACGCCTTTCCCGATTGCTTCTACACGATAGACGCTTTCCGCTGTACCATCTTTGTCGAGGAAGTTCGTGCTGTGCTTTACGGGTTTCCGGGTAATTTTCTTACCATCCCGATAAATATGGAAGGAGGTTTTTTTCGTATCATTCCCGAGGAATCTCCAGCTTAAGAAAATACCATCTTCTGTCTGGACGGCAACAGCGCCTCGTTCCAAATATTCCATTTGCCGTTTAGGTAGTTTCTTGGCGTCAGCAGAGAAGGGGATTGCGAATGTCAGAAGCAGGACGAGCAGGAAAAGCAGACATTTTTTCATATGATCATTCCTCTCCTTTTTATTGAAGCGTTTTCATGATATTGCAGAAGGGAAGGTCAAATCTTATTAGACGAGGCAGTGGGTTCTCAAATATGGTTGTAAATATCTTAAAAGAGGCTACGTAAACTATAAAAACAAAAACCGAACGTACGCGAATCCTGCTTCAAGGATTCACGTCACAGTCCGGTTTTTAAGTTAAATCAATTGGTTAGTTATAATTCCCCAATGTGTGGATCACGTGGGCTGTGCAATGGATGCCATTCAGGAAATAGTCCACATCCAAGTTCTCGTTCGGTGAGTGATTATGCTGATCGAAGTTTGCATAAGGCACAATGACAGACGGCAGGCCTAAGATTCCTGTCCACACATAATCCGGAAGGGAACCGCCCATGCTCGGCTGGATGAGAGGATTTGTTTCATAAGCAGCCTCGACAGCGCTGATGACTTTCTGAATGATGGGAAGTTCAGCCTTGGTGCGGGATGGCTGCATACTGCCTAGATATGTAACTTCAACATCTGGTGCGTAGGTCTGGACGTGGTTTTTGATTTTTTCAAAAATGTCTAGAGGATTTTGATCGACGACAAGACGAATATCCATTTTGAGTCTGGCTGTAGAAGGGATGATCGTTTTTGTTCCTTCCCCTGTGTAGCCGCTTTCCATGCCAAAGATATTGAAGGTAGGTTCACCGGTCATCTTCTGATAATAGGAGGGACCATCCAGGGCTAGTGCTGGATAGCCAATCTTTTCGCCTAGTGTCTTTTGATCGTAAGGCAGCTTTGTGAGCAGCTGTTCTTCGTAGGCTGTAAATGGACGGATGCTGTCATAAAAGCCTTCAATTTTTACGTGTCCGTCAACATCACGCATCGTTTGCATCAGTTCGATCAGTTTCCAGGCCGGATTAGGTACGATATTGCCTGTGTTGCCGGAATGGTTATCCCGATCAGCTCCTTTGGCATCGAATTGAATCGATAGCATGCCGCGCACTCCAAGCAGTACGAGCGGAGAAGAGCTGTTGTGGGATGGACCATCGGACGTGTACACAAGGTCGGCCGTAAGCAAATCCTTATGTGCCTCCACAAATGCGGCTAGATTGGTACTGCCTTTTTCTTCCTCTCCCTCGAAGACGAATTTGATATTGATGGGCAGCTCACCAGCTGTCTCTTGATAGCTTTTTACGCCAAAGAGCTGTGCCATCAGCTGCCCCTTATTATCGCCGACACCTCGGGCATAAATTTTGCCGTTGCGGATCTTTGGTTCGAATGGCGGAGAATCCCACGCATCATAAGGCTCTGGAGGCTGGACATCATAATGGCCATAAATGAGCAAAGTAAAAGCTTCAGGATCTTTGATCAGTTCACCATAGACAACGGGATGACCGGCGGTTGGGATGATCTTTGTCTCGATTCCGAGCTCCTCCATCATACCCTTCAAAAGTTCTGCGCATTCCTCGATGCCGTCATCCTGCGTACTGATGCTGCGCTGTCTGAGCAAAGTGAAAAGCTGGTCGAGGAAATGTTGTTTATTTGTTTGGATAAAGTTTTTCAATGCATTCGTGTCCATCAAATTCTCCTTTGTCTCTTAGTTGAGTGTACCGATTAATATGGTGGCAATCAGGATCGAGCAAGTCGTCACGGTTGTAAATCCACCCATAAGCATCGGCGTCACTATCTCATTCATGATGGCTTCCCGTTCTTCTTCTGTATCCCCGACTTCACGGCTGATTTCCTCACAAAGGATATAATCCGCAGGGAATCCGAAAAGCGCAGTCAATGCAACCGGCATACCAAGATACTTGCCGACGCCCAAAAGCTTGGATGCCAAAAGACCACCCAATGTCACACCTGCTGTACCAAGCACACAGATTAAGAGAATCTCCGGGATATAGCCGGCCAAATCAGCTGGTGTCACATCATCCATGGAGGAGATGACGATGAAGATCACGGCAATCATAGCAAGGCCGGTTGCATTGGCTTTTTCCATCGTTTTTGCTGGATAGAAGCCGATATAAGCGCCGATGACCCCTATGATCAGACAGAAAATAGTGTAGTTGATACCGGTGAGGGCATCAAGGATGATGGCAATACCACTGCCTAAATAAAGCTGGAGGATGAAGATAAGCGATGTCTGATATTTTTCAGGCAGAAGCAGTTTTCGCCCATTTTGTGCTTTGACCACTGTATTGGACCGTTCTTCTACAGCTGCCTCTTTTTCCAAAGCAGCACCGCTTTGGAGGCGTGCCTGTACTTGCTGTTTTACCGTGACGGCATGTTTTTTCAGGAAAAAGGAAGCAAGCGGGATACCGAATAATTTATGGATGCTTAATACCAATGCGGGGATGATCACAAGGCTGGCTAATCCCAGTTCAGTCAGTTTTTCGCTTGTCACAAGATAAGCTACAATCCCGCCGACTACTGGACCAGCTCCGGCGACTGCAGTTTCATAATCAAAAAATATCGGAACGACTCCCAATACTAGTGCTACCGCAGTAATCGAACCAATCAAAGCAATCAGGATTGGTTTTAGCTGTCCTTTAATCAGGGAGAAAGGCACCACTGTACCTAGGTGCACGACAAATGGGGCCACAATAAGCGAACCTAACGCGGTAATGGCAGAATCAGACATAAGCCCAGTCGGTATGATTCCGGTCCAAAGGAGTGCAACATAAAGCAGCAAAGCAGCCAGCAGCATAGGGATGCGTGCTTTCGTCCAAATGGAGATGAGTTCTCCCAAACCTAAAACAGCAATCAATAATAAGGTAATCATGACGGGGTTGCTACTTATCTCACTCCACATCTACATCCTCCTCCAGTTTCTATGTAAGAATATTATTAAAAACTAAACTATATTCAGAAAATTGTCAACATACTAATTAATTGACGCAGCCAATCTATCAGTCATCTGTGGGTATGCTCCGGCCGCAAAGCTGTTATATGAGGGATTAATTGTGAAGTTCTACCAGAAGCGCTTATGAATGAAGTCATTGGAAGCTCTAGAGTACGAGAGAAGTTCATACTTGAATCGATCATGCCTGTTTGCAGGCAGTAGATAATGGGGGGTAAGGGTATATAGCATACTGACGGGGCCAAGCAGATGGAACACTTTAAGAGGCAAACCGCGGGGCCTGAATACAGCTGTCCAAAAGAAAGAGCCAAGCGAGTCATTCGCTTAGCTCTTTTTCCTTGTACATGACTTGGACGAAGCGTTTGAGTTCATTCGTCAGCCCGCTGATGGCATCCTGGAAACGGTTGTTTGCCTGATATTCTAGAGCCACTGAAGCTGTTAGGTCCAAATCGTCTATAGGCATGATGGCGATGTTGGTCATTCTTTGCTCACTCATATGGTAAAGGATGGAGCGCGGCAGGGCTGTATATCCATAGCCGCTCTCGATAAATGAAAGCATATTCTGTACATCATCAACCATCTGATATTCTTTGGCCTGCAATAAGCCTAAAAGGGAGCTGATCTTTTCCAGATTATTCGTCAATGCTGCATGCTCGAAGACAATCAATTTCTTATCCAGCTTATTTGCATTTGCGAGCTTACCGTCGAGAATCGGAACATCCTCCTTATGACAAAGGATGACAAATTTATCTTGAAGCAGCGGTTCACAAAGAAATGGAGTCTTTGCCAAATTCTCATAATGGATGGAGAACTGAATGCTGCCATATTCCAATAATTTTTTCAAAACGTTCGTCGGCCTCGTTATGAATTTGAAACGAATGTGGGGAAAGTTTTCCCGCATGTAGGGGATGATGATGTGGTTGAATACCGGAGCCAACCAAATATTGATGCCGATCCTGAATTCATCTTTTCCGGCATTGATTTTGCTGAGTAGCTGATAACTTATTTTGTTATCCCCTGTGAGTGCAAATGACGCATCTTGCAGTTCCCCGAGCAGTTCAATTGCATAAGGAAGGAAAAAGTAGCCTTCTTCTGTCAACTCGATACCATCCCAACTGCGAGTCAACAAGACGAAGTCAAGTTCTTCTTCCAGTTTCCGTATTCGTGTACTTAATGTAGGCTGTGTAATATGCAAGGCTTTTGATGCTTTGGAAATACTTTTATTGGAGACTACTGCTAGAAATGACTCCAGTCCGTCAATATTCATGTTCCTTCACTCCTGCCGTTCTATACTTGTCCATCTTATATTTTTTTACACAAAATGTATAGGAATCTTTGCAAAATTCCTTTATCTAGAAAAGCAGAACTTGTATTTCCAATCGAGAACACTTAAGATGAAAGGATGCACGAATGACGCCATCACGAATGGTACAGAAAGGATCCAAAAATGAAAAATAAACGTCCGCGCTCTCGAGGTTTCCGACCTGCGAAGCCGAAAGTATATAAAGTAACAGAAACAGAAGAACTATTACCTTTCTTATTGAAGGTTGTCGGCAAGAGCCGAAATTCAGTCAAATCCATCTTGGCTCGCGGTCAGGTGTCCATTGATGGCCGGGTTTCCACACAATTCAACGACAAGCTGAAGCCAGGTCAGGAAGTGACCATCCGGACAGATATGGTAACGGAAGCAGCACCGCTTCAAGGCATTACGATTATGTATGAAGATGATACGATCATCGTCATTGAGAAGGCTTCCGGCCTGTTGTCAATCGCTTCCGATAATGAAAAAGCGAATACAGCTTACCGCCAATTATCTGATTATGTGAAAGCGCAGCATAGTGATAATAAGATTTTTGTCGTTCATCGGCTGGACCGCGATACATCCGGTGTGATGGTATTCGCCCGATCAGAGAAAATTAAACAAAGAATGCAGGAATCGTGGAAAACAACGAAGGAACGAGCTTATGTGGCCCTTGTGGAAGGTGACGTCTCCAAGTCAGAAGGAACCATTACTTCTTGGCTGAAAGAAACGAGTACACATAAGATGTATTCCAGTAAGTACGAGAACGACGGATTGAAAGCTGTGACACACTACCAAGTACTTCAAGGGAACAAGGACTTTACCTTGATGGAAATAAGCCTGGAAACAGGACGGAAAAACCAGATTCGTGTTCATATGTCAGATATCGGGCATCCGATTGCGGGAGACAAAAAGTACGGGGCGCAGGATCGTAGCATGAAACGTCTTTGCCTGCATGCCCGCAAGCTGAATTTTGAACATCCAGTCAATGGTATGCCGCTCAGGTTCGTATCCGATATTCCGAAACTATTCACATCTAAATCAAGGTGATTTAAAAAGCAGAGCAAACGTTGCTCTGCTTTTTTCTATAGAAAAAATTTATACCTATTGTCAGCAACTTCCATACACAGTATTATATCCATAAGTGATATATCAAAAACGGATATAAAGGAGAACTGATTATGGCGAAAGGAAAATCGTTGGATGAATTGACGGATCCCGTTTTCTACATCTTGGTTGCATTGGTGGAGCCAAGGCATGGATACGCCATCATGCAATATGTAGAAGAAGAAACGAATGGAATGTTTAAGATTGGTCCAGCCACGTTGTACACCATCATCAAGAAATTGGTGGATGCTGATTTGATTGAAGCTGAACCAGACAGCGAACCGCGGCGGAAAACATATGTAACAACAGCAGCTGGTATTTCGAAGCTCGAAGAGGAAATCAAAAGGCGGAGCAGAATGGTCGACTTGGCGAAAGAAGTTTTACAGACGAAGGGGAGGAAGGGACGATGAGACAAACAAAGTATGTAAGTTCAGGCGGACTTGCCTTTTCGGAGAAAAAGGATATGAAGAAGCTTGCCAAGCAAGCAGCGAAAGGCTGGCATCTGCAGGATTTTGCCTTTATGGGTTATCGACTGATACGCGGTGAACCGAAGCAAGTGCAATACATGATTGATTACCGCACATTGGATGAAGCAGAAGAACAAGAGTACTTGGAAATGTTCAAGTTTTCTGGCTGGACATTGGTATGTAGCTCATATGGAATGTACATCTTTGAGGCTTCTGTCGAAGCAGCACCGATTTATACTGACGCAGATACTAAGCAGGATAAATTAAAGCGAGCAGCGACTTTCATTCCGAAAATGGCATTGGTAACAACCATATTGACTCTTATTGGTTTCTTTATCGTCCGCGTAACAGATAGCTGGATAGCCTCGATAGTTTGCTTACTGCTGTTCATCTTAGCTGTGTTGAGTTTGATGATGACAGCAGCCTTTTACTATCGCTCCATCAAGCTGATGAGAAAGGGGAAAGACTGATGCATAGAAGACCGTTGTTCGGATTTGCTTTCGCAGTGTTTGTGTTTACGGGTGTATATTTCTTCCTGCCGAATTTGCAGTCGGAAGTCATCACATATGCACAGCTTGCTGCGGCAGGCTTCTTGGCAATAGCGCTGCATGAGCTTGGTCATGTTATCGGCGGAAAGCTGATGGGAATGAATTTTGGGTACGTTGTTGCAGGGCCTTTTCATATTGAAAAAGGAAAGAAAGGCATAAGATTGCGTGAAAATCGTAATTGGGGACTTATCGGAGGAGTCGCCTTAATGCTTCCGACTCCAGGACATACGGAAGATAGACTTCGGAAGGACTTGTCAGTCATGACGATCAGCGGCCCTATCATGAGCAGTAGTCTATGTGTTCTATTTCTGGCGATGTGGCATTTTAGTACTATTGAATTCTTTGCTTTTTGCAGCATGTTACATGGGGGAATTCTGGTAGCTACCATTCTGCCGTTGCCAAATGGTGATTTTCAGACAGACGGCTCAGCCTTCTATCGATTAATCAGGCAAACGGAAGCAGGGGAGCGCCAGATTCAATCTGCCAAGCTGATGGCCGAAATGTATGGAGCGAAGCGTCCCGTGTATTGGTCGTCTTCCCTATACGAGCAGTGTAAAAAGAAAGTGGAGACAGCAGCGGAGCTTAAAGATGTATTTATAGAGTCTATGTTTGTCTTTTACGTGGAGGCAGATAGAGATGGAATAAAGCCAGCGATAGAGCGTCTTTTCCATCACTTCCGGATAGAATCCGATAAGAGGATGGCTGTCTATCACGGCCCCTTCCTGGAATGGCGCATGCTTGCCGATGCCATAAGCGGTACGTTGGATGATAAGACACTGCACAAGTACGCTGAAGGCGTGACGATGTTCAGCGATGGTACATACAGCCGAATGCAAGCAATGCTGGCTTGGTCCAGACAGGATTTAAACAAAGCATTGGCTTACAGCAAAGAAGCTTTTTCCCCTTATGCGAAATTGAATGGATTCGGGGTTTTGGAGCGTGAATGGACGAGGATGCTTGCAACCCGTATCCGAACATCCGTTAAAACGATTGCTTAAATGAAGGCTCCCGGTGTGGGAGCTTTTCTTTTTAGTTAGGGCAGAGTTGATGTTATTTTACCTCATCCGTAAATAAAAAGGTGGGGGCATTCTTTAGGCGTGGAGGAGAATCAAACCAGGATATTTTTGGAAAAAATCTAGGCGTCAGTACTCGATCCTTTGTCTCTTGTAGCTTACGCATATGGTTTATACAATTAAATAATTCACTTAAGTTAAATAAAGAGCGATAGTAATTGAGGGAGGATTAATATGAAGGACGTTACTGAATTGCACAAACAGCATCTAAGAGAGTGGAGGAGACATCTGCATGCAAATCCAGAGCTTTCTTTCCAGGAAGAGCGTACATCTCAATTTGTTTACGATACGCTGGCATCTTTTGGGAACCTGGAATTGAGCAGGCCGACAAAAACGAGTGTGATGGCGAAGCTGAAGGGAGCGAGGCCGGGTAAAGTGATCGGCTTCCGAGCAGACATGGATGCTTTGCCAATCCAAGAAGAAACTGACTTGCCTTTTGCTTCAAAAGTCGAGGGTGTGATGCACGCCTGCGGCCATGATGCCCATACTGCAATCCTGCTTACTGTGGCAGAGATTCTGAGTGCCAAGCAGCAAGAACTATGCGGAGAAATACGCTTCTTTTTCCAGCACGCAGAAGAATTATTCCCTGGCGGTGCCAAGGAAATGGTGGAAGCTGGTGTCACTGACGGTGTGGAGATGGTATTTGGACTGCACGTGGCCTCACAGCTGCCACAAGGTAAGGTTGGTGTCATCTATGGACCAGCAACGTCCAATTCGGATCAGTTCCAATTAACAGTAAGGGGAAAAGGCGGACATTCCTCACAACCTGACAAAACAGTAGATCCAGTTATCATCAGTGCGCAGATCATTACCAACGTGCAATCAATAGTCTCCCGGATGACTAGTCCGAAAGAAGAGCTGGTCGTCTCCATCACGACGCTGCATGCAGGTGAAGCAGTCAATGTCATACCGAATGAAGTACGTATTGGAGCATCTGTACGTTCGCTCACGCAAGATGTACGAAAAAATGCGATCACTGCATTGGAACGTATGGTGAAAGGCATAACCGAAGCTAATGGAGCTGCATATGAATTAGAGATTACATACGGTTATGATTCTGTTATCAACGATGAGGGTGCTACTGCAATAGCAGAGCGTGCCCTGAAGCGAAAACTGGGCGAGGATGCAGTTCTTCGCGGCAGTGCAATCATGGGAGGAGAAGACTTTGCTGCCTTTGCCAATGCCGTCCCTGGCTGCTTTGTCTTTGTTGGTGCAAAGGAAAAAGATAATCCGGCTCCCGCACCCCATCATCATCCGCAATTCCGAATCGAAGAGGATGCGATGGAGGATGGTGTCGACTTCTTTCTTGGTGTTGCAGAGGAACTTGTATTTTAAAGGGGAGTCATCGCACTCCTCTTTTTGTTTACAATTTTTGTAACATATCTTAAGCTACAAAGCAGGAGGGGATGGTATGAACAGGATACCGGAGCATGTGGCAATCATGATGGATGGAAATGGAAGATGGGCGACAGAGCAGGGAAAACCTCGCAGTGCTGGACATTATGCCGGAATGCTTGCAGTAAGAAGGACCATCGAAGCGGCAATCCGGCTAGGTATACAAAATCTGACGTTATATGCTTTCTCATCAGAGAACTGGAAGCGCCCGAAACAGGAAGTGGATTATATCATGCGTTTGCCTGGCATTTTTTATAACACAGAGATGAAAGCACTCAAAAAAGCAGGAGTCAGGGTAGAATTTTTCGGAAATCTGCAAGCATTGCCACCGAAGACTTTGGCAGTGGTAAAGAAAACGATGGAGGAAACGATACAGAACCAAACGTTGATTCTTCGGATTGCGCTCAACTACGGAAGCAAGGATGAGATTGTGGAAGGATTAAAAGAAATGGCTCAATCAAATAGTCAAAGGATACAGGAATATGAAGAACTGCGACAGTTCTTTTGGACAAAAGAGATGCCAGATGTGGACGTACTGATCCGGACAAGCGGGGAACAGCGTTTAAGCAATTTCCTGCTGTTGCAAGCAGCCAATGCAAAATTAGTTTTCATTAAGGCGTATTGGCCGGACTTCGAGGGAGATATGTTGTCAGATGCGATCGCAGCGGATTAATTTTACGCTATCATGTTCTGACATAAAAACATTTTATAGCTAGTCTCAAACAATGTTCTTATTAGAATTGTAGAATGGAGATTTTTATTGGGGGTTTAAAGCGAATAGCAAGAGTGCTATCATAGTTAGCATAATTTTTCTGAAATATTCAATTATTCCAAACCGGAAGGAGAGATTTTATGCTAGCGAAAAAAACCGTAATTGAATTGACCAACGAGCAGATAGAGGAAATTGTCAGCTGGAGGAGATATCTGCATCAGCATCCGGAGTTATCTTTTCAGGAGTATAAAACATCTGCTTTCCTTTATGAAACATTAAGCACTTTTCCTAATTTGGAAGTGACCAGGCCTACGGAAACAAGTGTAATGGCCGTGCTCAAGGGAGCGCATCCTGGAAAGACGATCGGTTTCCGGGCTGATATGGATGCATTGCCGATCCAGGAAGAAACCGGTCTACCTTTTGCATCCGAAAACGAGGGTGTCATGCATGCATGCGGACATGACGGACATACAGCTATTTTGCTTGGTGTCGCCAAAGCTTTAAGTGCGCAGCAGGAGAAGATTCATGGTGAAATACGCTTTTTCTTCCAGCACGCTGAAGAGCTGTTGCCGGGGGGTGCCAGGGAAATGGTTGCGGCTGGCGTGACAGAAGGTTTGGATTATGTGTTCGGTTTGCATCTTTCTTCTCTTACACCATTAGGCCAGCTGTCGATCACACCGGGAGCTGCTACTTCCAATTCGGACATGTTCCACGTCACGATAAAAGGAAAAGGCGGTCACTCTTCACAGCCGGAGAATACGATCGATCCGGTTGTCACGAGTGCGCAGATTATCACTAGCCTGCAGACTGTCGTTTCACGTATCACAAGCCCGAAGGATGAATTAGTTGTATCCGTCACGACATTACAAGCAGGTGATGCGGTCAATGTCATCCCCGAAGAAGTGAAGATTGGAGCATCTGTCCGTTCCTACAGTCAGGATGTACGAAAACGGGCAGTCGAAGCAATCGAACAGATCATCAAAGGCGTTTCTGCTGCGAATGGCTGCCAGTATGAATTGAATTATACGTATGGCTATGACTCTGTCGTCAATGAAAAGGAAGCAACTGCTATTGCATGTAAAGCTATCCGACGAAAATTGGGCGATGGGGCAGCTGTTGAAGGAGAGGCAATCATGGGAGGCGAAGATTTCTCAGCTTTTTCAAACGTTGTACCTGGCTGCTTTGTGTTCGTCGGTGCTTGCTCCCCTGATAACCATTCGCCGGCGCCACATCATCATCCAAAATTCCTTATCGACGAAGCGGCTTTGAGCAATGGGGCAAATATGTTCCTTGCGATTGCTGAAGAGTTGGTAATGGAATAGGTGGAACAGGCATCACTGCTGCAACAGTGAAGCTGATCATCCTGATAATTATCGAACTGGGAGAATTTTAGTCGATTATTTCCCGGGCAAAGATTACTGGTGTTAAACAGGAAAAAGAAAATCGGAACAAAAGCAGAGAAGGAATTAGCAGATTCGGTAATTGTTCGTTCAGAGAAACAGAACTTCGCTTACTAATACGGATAATATAATGACGATCATCCAGGTGGGGGAGCTGAAGAAGCAGCTTTCCGTCGAGGCTGGAATTACAAGCTGACAGCGGGCATATGTCCGCTGTTTTTTGTACAAATATTTGACAGAACAACCCAGTGTCGAATAGGCTTATCATGTAATCATCTGTATTTGCTTACATCGCTATGTAAGCGCTTAAATAAAAGGAGGCGATTGGATGAAATCTAGTATGTTATCCGTTTGGAATGGTCTATGGAATACCCATGACAAGACAAAGAAATTATTGCTGTTTGCTGTACCTACTTCGAAAAACACAGCACAAACTAAAACCCTGGAGCAGTCTGGCACTTCCAACAAAGCACCTCGAACGTATAAACGCCCTCAGTTGATTGGATTATTTTTAGGTCCTCTCTTGTTTTTGTCTGTCATTTTGTTTTATTACCCCGAAGGTCTGAGTTACGAAGGACGTATGGTATTGGCCACTACTTTATGGGTAGCGACATGGTGGATCACAGAAGCGATTCCCATTCCGGCAACTAGTTTATTGCCGCTCCTTCTTCTTCCAGTGACACAAGGGCTGGATGGAGATACAGCAGCCTCAAGCTATGGCGATCCAATCGTTTTCCTTTTTCTCGGTGGATTCCTGATTGCCATGGCAATGGAGAAATGGAATCTGCATAAACGAATTGCACTGAATATCATCAGTGTTGTCGGAACGAGTACATCACGGATTGTGCTTGGTTTCATGATTGCGACCGGCTTCCTTTCGATGTGGGTTTCCAACACGGCGGCAGTCATGATGATGCTGCCGATAGGGACGGCTATCATTTATCAAGCTAGTCAAGCTGCAAAAGCCAGCAGACAGGAAATTGGGGAAGATAATCGTAAATTTGAGAAATCGCTGGTCTTCGCCATCGGTTATGCTGGTACAATCGGTGGTCTTGGAACGCTGATCGGAACACCTCCGAATATTATCCTGGCAGCGATGGCAAGCAGCTTGTTCGGAGTGGAAATCTCCTTTGGCGGCTGGATGCTGATTGCGGTACCGATTGTAGTAATTCTCTTGTTTTCGTCATGGATTTATCTTACCAAGGTTGTCTTCCGAATCAAGATGAAGGAGCTGCCAGGAGGAAAAGACCTCATACTTAAACAAAAACAAGATCTCGGTAAAATGTCCTTCGAGGAAAAAGCCGTTCTCACTGTATTCACTTTCGCGGCTTTTATGTGGGTAAGCCGCACTTTCCTTTGGGAAGCGGATGCAGTGCTTGAGATTATCGCTATACCTGGCATCAGTGATACATTCATTGCGGTATTGGCAGGGGTATTATTATTCTTGATTCCAAGTGTAAATAAAAAGGGACAGAGAATTCTTGATTGGGACGTTTCCAAAGAACTGCCGTGGGGAGTGTTGCTTCTATTCGGCGGGGGGCTTGCAATCGCAGCTGGATTCACTAGTTCTGGGCTTTCACAATGGATCGGAGACCAACTGACGGTCTTGGAAGGTATGAATATCCTCTTGATCATCATTATTTCAACGACACTAGTATTGTTCTTGACGGAGATTACGTCCAATACAGCAACTGCCACGATGATTCTGCCAGTGATGGCATCATTGGCATTGGCTTTGGATGTTCATCCATATGCGATCATGGTTCCGGCAGCGATGGCCGCCAACTGCGCTTTCATGCTGCCGGTTGGAACGCCACCGAATGCTATCATATTTGCATCTGGTAAAATAACAATAGCGGAAATGGCGAAGATAGGCTTTATTTTGAATATCTTCACTCTTATACTTCTCATACTGGGTGTCTTTGCACTGGTCGGACCACTGTGGGGACTCGATTTGAATGTGTATCCTGAGTCATGGAAATAAATTAATCGGAGTCTGCCAATGGCAGGCTCTTACCTTTTAAAGGAGAACGTATGACACATTATTTAGTTATCGGAGGAACGGGTATGCTGCAGGCAGCTGTTCTCAACTGGATCGAGGAAGGCCATGAAGTGACCGTGGTTGCTCGAACAAAAGAGAGCTTGCTGCGTTTATCCAAACGAGCAGAACAGCCAGATCGTCTGCATACGATACAAGCAGATTATCTTCAGCTGCCAAGTTTCCAAAACCAACTTAAACATCTTTCAGCTCCAGATATCATTATCAGCTGGATTCATAGCAGCGGTAACGATGCAGTACAGGCCATGTGTGACCTTTATGGTACATTACAAAAGCCGATATCATTTTTTCATATAAAAGGAAGTAGCGCCCAGGATCCTCGACACAACTATATTCCTAAATTTGCAGAAAATATTGATTATCATGAAGTCATTCTTGGTTTCCGGATCACGGAAGGGTTTTCGAGATGGCTGACGAATCAGGAAATTGCAGATGGAATAAGTCAAGCTGTCAAACATCCGCAACCTCGCTGCATTGTTGGGACAGTCTGGCCATGGAGCGCCAGACCATAAAATTCGATTTCTCTTTATACAAAATTGATTTTTTTCTTATAAAGAGTTCATAAGTGATGGATTCTACCGATAATAGAATTGTGCAACTAGGAAAATAGATCTAGATTTGCTCAAGTATAAGCGGAGGGTCCCCCATGAAGGAAGCGAAAAATCAAGGTTGGGCGTTGGTGGCCAAGCTGATGAAGGAAGAAGAGAACCTTGCTGCTGACAGTGGAGAGAAAGAGTATACCGGACTGAACGGTAGATTCCAGGCATTGCTCAATATCGCTGTTTTTGTAACGAACGGAGATGAGCGTGCCCTTCGGCAGCAATTCGAAGTGGCTCTCCTATCCGGCATCTCTGTCCAAGAGATAATGGAGACAATCCAACATTGTGCATTATTGAATGGGTTTCCGCCTTCGCTAAAAGCTATGTCGTTACTAAAAGAGGTAGTCGACGACCAATAAAAAATGCGTGCAGATAGTCTGCACGCATTTTTTATTTGAATATATTGAACCATCCCTTGCGTTTGAAGCGCCATAGCATCACCAATGCAATGATTGCCATCAATAGCATCACTGCAAGATAACCGTATTTCCAATGAAGCTCTGGCATATGAGCAAAATTCATTCCATATACACCGGCGATGAAAGTGAGCGGAATGAAAATAGTCGAAACAATCGTCAATGTCATCATGATGGCATTCATTCGATTCGAATTGATCGACTCGTAACTGTCCCGCATATCCGATGTAAGCTCCCGGTTGGAATCAACAAGTTCCGTAAGTTTCAGCAGATGGTCATAAATGTCATTGAAATAAGCCCTTTGTTCCTGGACGAAATCGAGTTTCTGTATACTGAGCAACCGGTAGATCAGATCCCGCATTGGTGCAATCGTTCGACGGGTCCTAAGCAGGTCACTTCGTATATCAAATACCTCATTTATCATTGTTTGCGGTGATTTGTGACTCTCCTCATCTTCAATTTCATTCAGTCGATCCTCCATCTTATATAGAGGGGGGAAGTAATCATCGACCAACTTATCAATTAAATGATAAACGATTTTCGAAGGCGTATTTTCTGCAGGTCCTTCGCATATCACTCGCTGCCATACATGGTCTGCTGCCATTGATTCCTCCAAGTGGAAGGTGATGACATAGCGATCGGAAAGGAAAATATCCAACTCATCCGAGACGAACGTCTCATGATTCAGTTCATGGAGGACGAGGAAATGATAGCCATCATATTCATCGAGTTTCGGTCGCTGAAGGAAGTGAAAGCAGTCTTCGATTGCCAATGGGTGAAAATGAAAAATCTCGCCGAGTTTATTCGATTCTGCATCTGTCGGTACGCTGAAATCAACCCAATACCATATTATATCGGGACTATTCAATTCCTGATACGGCAGATCTTTACGTATTTTTTTGTCACGTGTTACCGCTATGCTGCGTATCATGGTACAACCTCCTGCAATATATAGCCACATTATAACGTATTCGGAGGGTGAGAGAAAACGGCAAGCCGTTGGATTAAAGAAAAGGGCTACGGGGTATAAAATGAATAGACAGCCATTAGTTGTAACAGTTGTGAAAGTGCTGAAGGGACATTTGTCTGAATATTTTAAAACATTGTATGCAAAAGTATTGCGCTTTTGCGGCGAATCTTTTATAGTATTCAACAACCTACAACAATCACCATTGCTTAGCCGGCCGGTTAAGCTGAAGGAGGACAATGTTATGTCTGATAATCAAAGCTTTGTAACTGTTGGTGACTGGGTAACAGGACATTCGATAAACGATGAATTATTCACTGGCTTCGTCGAAGCGGTGAATGCGAAACTGAATACGGTGAAAGTATATGTTACAGAAAGTGATCATAAAAATACGGTCGGCAAAACGATCGAGACCTTCCAGAGCAAGATAAAATATTTTCCGCCAAGCGTAGAGCCGAGCAAGGCACATCTTTTGAACCTTATCGATTTATCCCTCATTTCGGGGGATAAGGACTGGTTCTTACAGCTGACAGAAGATTTAAAGGAACTGGACGAATTGGAATCGGAGTCCAGTACGGCATATATCCCACAATGACAAGAGGCTGGGACAAAAGTGTTTTAGCTAAATGAAAACCCGAACTATTGACGTGAATCTTGAAACAAAGATACGCGTAAGTTCGGGTTTTTTGACGTTAATCTATACCAGCGTAGGCAGAATACGGAGACTCCAACGGGAACAGCGCGAGCTGAAGACCCCGCAGTGGTGATCTTTCCACGAGGAGGCTGAGGCCGTGCCCGTGGAAAGCGGAGTATTCTGCCGAAGTGGTACTTATGAGCAATGTTCGCTTTTAAGCAATGGTATTTTAGTTATGTCCCAGCATCTTTTATTTATTTACTGGTTGAAGCGGTTATAGATGTGGATACATAGGAGGGAATTCTTTGTGTTTCAGAGAAGTAATACGTAACCTGCAACAGCTGACGTAAAGGAGAGAGGATTTAATGAAGAAGTTGATTATTAATGCGGATGATTTCGGTTATTCAAGAGCCGTGAACTATGGTATCTACGATTGCTATCAAAGGGGTGTATTGACATCTGCTACGATGATGGTAAATATGCCAGGTGCTGAACATGCGGCTGAACTAGCTCGTGAACAAAAAGGGCTTGGAGTCGGTATTCATTTAGTGCTGACATGCGGAGAGCCGCTATTATCAACGCATAAGACCATTGTCGATAGCGACGGTTTATTCCGGAACCTGGCATTTTATCAGGGATCCTATACAATTGATCCAGAGGAAGTAGAAGCAGAGTGGGAGGCGCAAATTAAGCGGTTCCTGTCATTCGGTTTAAAACCTACACATCTAGATAGTCATCACCATATCAATGCTTATAAAGATATTGCTCAAGTGTTCCTCCAGCTGGCACAAAAATACAACCTGCCTGTGCGACATAATATGGAACTGCCGATGGGACATATTTCAACGGAGAAGTTTGAACTTTCTCTGGAGAATGCTTTGGCGGACGAAGCCTCCCTGCTTTCTATCTTCGGTGATGCCAATTCGCTGGAAGTAATGAGTCATCCTGGATATTTGGATAAAGTTATCTACACAGGTTCTTCCTATAATTATCCGCGTCTTGATGAGGTGGAGCTGCTGACATCCAGAAGAACTGTTGATTGGATAAAGCAAAGTCAGCAAGTAGAACTGGCGACATTTTCGGATATCGGCTAAAAAAGGAAGCATCAACGCTCCCTCACCTGTATCCCGAATAGATCCTCAATCTTCTCATTCATAAACTGATAAGATGCTTCAATCCCAGCATTATAAAAGATGGGACCCAGTTCCTCGACGATGAAGTCAAGCAGCAGACCTGCGGCCAGGTCGCCTAGCTGCTCGTCTTTTTCTTGGTCGAAATAAGTTTGTAAGGAATCGATCATTTCACTGCGCTGTCTTTCATTCAATTTAATCGGCTGTTGCATAGGCTTATCCCTCCGTTGGAATATTTCGTTTCATTATAACAAATAATTCTGCTAGACTTTAGAAAAGGGAAAAGGTGGGAGCAATGATGGCTGAATTATCTTATGAGATTGTGAAGGAACTGGGAGTGATTTCTGTATCACCGAAGGGGTGGCAGAAGGAGCTGAATCTGATTAGCTGGAATGGACGCGAACCGAAGTATGATATCAGGGACTGGGCGCCGGATCATGAGAAGATGGGTAAAGGAATTACTTTATCAGCTGAGGAAGTCAGTACATTGCGCGGTCTGCTGCAGGGGCTTGATTGACATGCTGCCGGAGGAGTTGGTTCAGCTAGCCAAAGAAAGGATGGCTCCATATCCTTGTGAAGGATTCCTGCCTGGCAGAGGACCGAAGCATCCGGTTCTTTTCTTTGTTGGTGAAGCACCGGGAGAAACGGAAATACATAATCTAGTCCCATTCAGCGGACGAGCTGGCAAGGAGCTGGATTTGTTTTTGGAGCGAGCTGGAGTCGATCGATCAGAAGTATTCATCTCTAGCTCCGTGAGAAGCAGACCTTATCAATATAAGACAAAGCAGATCCGCGGTGAGACGGTTACAAAGAAATACAATCGGACGCCTACTAAGGCCGAGGTGCTTGCGCATGCGCCCGTACTCGATTATGAAATCTCGCATGCAAAGCCGGATATCCTTGTCACATTAGGCAGAATCGGCTGGGAAAGGGTGACTGGTTCGAAGGAGAAGATCACAGAAGTTGCAGGCAAACTGATAGAACAACCGATTCAGCAATTAAAAAGCTTAGAGGAGGATTCTTTCATTCTTTCCGAGAAAATATATCGTATTTTCCCGACATACCATCCTGCGTCTGTGTTTTACAATCCGGGATTGCGGCCGGTGATCGAGGAACATGCATATAAGATTCGCGAACTTTTGCGCAGATAAGGAGAGGAACCATGGAGAAAATCAAAGGCAAAGTGGTTGGATTTGAGCTGAACAGTCAAGACCCATCCAAGGCGGCCAGTTTCTACGCCAATGTTTTCGGCTGGAAGATAGGGGAGCCGAATTGGGGCTATCAAGAAGTGAAGACGGACGGAGGAATTGATGGCGGAATAAGTAAGGGACCGCATGATTTTCCGCATGGAGCCAGGATTCAGATTGAGGTGGAGGATTTGGATAAAGCGATCCAAGCTGCCAAAGAGGAAGGAGCAGTGGTCGTTCGCGAAAAAATGGACTTTGAATCATTCCATCTTGCTTATTTGGTTGACCCGGTCGGAGTTGGCATTGGATTGGTGCAGTATAGCAATGACCAGAAACTGCGGCCGAAGCGATAAAGCCTTGCGTGAGGAAAAGGCACCTCTTCTAAAGCGGTCTTCTCCGCTTTTCCATAAAAAAACAGGCGTATCAGCTGACTGATACGCCTTTCTTTATTATTTTGCTGCTTTTTGCAGTTTTGTGATCATTTGCAAGGCACGGCCTGTACCGATTGCAACAGATTCCAATGGGTTTGGAGCCAAGTGAACAGGAACGGAAATTTCAGAAGCAAGCCATTGCTGCATGCCTTTTAGCAAGGCGCCTCCGCCTGTCAAAATGACACCATGGTCAACGATATCCCCGCTTAGTTCCGGTGGGCAGTCTTCTAATGTCATGCGGATGGTTTCAAGGATTTGTTCCAATGATTCCTTAAGGGCAACCTGTACTTCTTTTGAGGAAATGCCGATCGTTTTAGGAAGTCCTGTTACCATATCGCGGCCACGGACATCCATCATCAGTTCATCGTGCTCGATCAAAGCATGACCGATTTCCATCTTGATTTGTTCTGCCGTTCTTTCCCCAATTAAAATGTTGTAGTGCTTGCGGATGTATTGAACAATTTCTTCATCCATGGAATCCCCGCCGATTCGCACGGATCGGCAGGAAACAACGCCGCCGAAGGAGATGATACCAACTTCGCTAGTGCCGCCGCCGATGTCGACGATCACATTTGCCACCGGCTCGTCTACTGGCAAGTCTGCTCCGATCGCTGCAGCAATCGGTTCTTCGATCAAATGAACATTTTTTGCACCATACGATTTGACGGCATTATGTATAGCGCGTCTTTCAACGGAAGTACTGCCAGAAGGCGTACATACAACAATAGTAGGTTTGCGAAGGGAAGCGCCCATCACTTTGCTTACTTTTTTCAATATTTCTTTCAATAGTTGAGCTGTTACATCATAATCTGCGATTACGCCATCTTTCAATGGACGGATCGGTACGATATTCTGGGGAGTCTTACCGACCATTTCTTTTGCTTCAGCTCCAACCGCCACAACATTTTTTGTTTCCAAATCGATCGCTACGACAGAAGGTTCATTCAATACGATTCCTTTTTGTTTTGTATACACAAGTATATTTGCAGTGCCAAGGTCTATTCCGATTTCAGGATTAGCAAACATTATATTTCCTCCAATGATGACATATTTCTACTATATTCATTCTCACCCGTTTATTTTTTTATGGGGGTAGATACGTCAAAGTGCCAAAAAACTTCTAAATTCGACATAGTTCATTTTATCACCTGGTATAGAGGTGTTAAAGAGATACCTTTATCCTAATTTGGCAGATTAAACTAATAAGTTTAGGGAGATGGAATTATATGAAGAGGGGAGTACTAAGACAATTTACAGATAGATTACAAATAATGAGGGATTGTTACAAAAACTAGGAAGGAAAAAAGGTGTCAATCCTAATTTATAACCAATAAATAGAAAGATGACTGTTTATTACTAGTTTCAGAGCAGGATAAGCGGATATGATTTCGCGTAATATCCGACTTTTTGCTGGATTGTCCAGTGATGAGCGCCAATTGGAAAATCCAGGCTGCAATATTACACAAAAACCCATGCTATGATGTTGCTGCAACAGAAAACACACATCTGAAAGGAGCAACATCATGTTCAAGAAAGTACTAGTAACAACACTATCTACAGCTATCCTAGCAGGTGGCGCTTTGGCAGGAACAGCTAATGCTGCACCAGCACAACCAACTAAAGAAGAAGCTCAAGTCCATGTAGCACAAGTAGTGAAAAGCGGATCTTTCTCTTCTATCGAAGATTTAAATAAATGGGTGAATGACTATCTATCAGCTTATAACATTAACATTAATGTTGATAGCTTGCTAGCGAAGTATAATAAGCAACAGCCTGAACAACAAGAGAAAGCACAAACTCAAGCACCTAAGCAAGAAGAAGCAAAAGCACCTGCTTCTAATAAAAAAGAGCAAAAAGAAGAAAAAGCTGATGAGCAAGCAACTGAACAAAAAGCACAAGCTCCAGCACAAAAACAAGAAACTGCTTCTGACAGCAAACAAACAGAAGACAAGCAAGCTACTGAAGGCCTAAGTGCATTCGAACAACAAGTAGTGGACTTGACTAACAAAGAGCGTGAAAAAGCTGGTCTCAAGCCGTTGAAAGCAGATGCTGAACTAAGCAAAGTAGCACGTGCAAAATCCCAGGATATGGCGGACAAAGGCTACTTCGATCATAATAGCCCGACTTACGGTTCTCCGTTCGACATGATGAAATCTTTCGGAATCTCTTATAAAACTGCAGGTGAAAACATCGCCCAAGGTCAAAAGACTCCAGAAGAAGTTGTGGAAGCTTGGATGAACAGCCAAGGTCACCGTGAAAACATCCTTAACCCGGATTACACTAACATCGGTGTAGGGTATGTGGAAAACGGTAACTATTGGACACAGCAATTCATTGGTAAATAATTCAGATTATTGTATAATGAAAAGCAACCGATTCTGAATCGGTTGCTTTTTTGCATTTTTGGAGGGATTGTATGGATCTGATTTCGCTGCTTGCGGAAGAACGGATAAAAAAGGCGGAAGAACGTGGAGAATTCCGCAACCTTCCTGGTACAGGAAAACCTTTGGAACTGGAGGATTTATCCGGTGTACCGGAGGATATGCGGATGAGCTATAAGGTTCTGAAGAATGCCGGCTATATCCCACCCGAAATGGAGCTGCAAAAAGAGATTGTAGCACTGCGGGATTTACTGCGTGCCTGTACGGATGATTCGGAGCGAGCGGATTATCGGAAACGGATCAGCGAAAAGGAGATTCAATACGAAGCATTGCTTCAGAAACTCAAGAGAAATTCGCCAAGTGCACTGAATCAATACCGGAAACGGATTGAAAACAAACTAAGATAATCAAATAGTATTTTCTTATCACGAGAGGTGGAGGGACTGGCCCTTGGAAGCCTCGGCAACAGGCAGTGATGCACTGTGCCAATTCCAGCAGACGATAAAGTCTGACAGATAAGAGGAGCTTTTACCTTGGATAAGGAGCCTCTTCTGTAAAACAGAAGAGGCTTTTTTACATATGCAGAGGAGTGGAGAATAATGACAAAACAAATTATCCTGCAAGCATTTGATATGACAGCAGCCAATCATAACGCCCATGGCTTATGGAAGCATCCGGAGAACAGACGACATCGGGAATATAAGTCGCTGGACTACTGGATCGAGCTTGCACGTCTTTTAGAAAAAGGAAAGTTCGATGCAGTGTTTTTTGCTGATGTGCTTGGTGTATATGATGTTTATGGAGGGGATGAAAAGGCGGCTTTGCGTGACGGGGTCCAAGTGCCGCTGAATGATCCAGCTTTTGCAATTCCTGCCATGGCAGCCGTTACGGAGAATCTTTCCTTCGCTGTCACAGTCAGCACATCGTATGAGCAGCCATTTCATAATGCACGAAAATTCTCGACGCTCGACCACTTGACCAAAGGGCGTGTCGCTTGGAATATTGTTACTTCCTATCTGCCGAATGCGGCACAGAATTTCGGATTGGAGAAAATGGTCAAGCATGATGAACGATACAGAATGGCCGAGGAATTCCTGGAGGTTTCTTATAAATTGCTTGAAGATAGCTGGGAAGAGGATGCGGTTGTGTCGGATCCGGCAAGAGGTGTGCTCGTGGACCCGGAAAAGGTGCATCGTATCAAGCACAAGGGCAAATACTTCTCAGTCGAAGGACCGCATGTCAGTGAACCGTCACCGCAGCGCACGCCAGTGCTTTACCAAGCCGGTACTTCTGAAAAAGGACGGGAATTCGCAGCCAGGCATGCTGAATGTGTATTCGTTGGCGGACCTACACCAGAAAAGATCAATTACTATATCGAGGATATCAAAGCGCGGGCAGAAGCGTATGATAGAAGCCGTGCTGAAATCAAAGCATTCACTTTCCTGAATGTAGTCGTTGCCGAAACGGAAGAGAAAGCGCAGGCGAAATATGAGGAAATCAAGAAATATTGGAGTGCAGATGGAGCCAAAGCCCAGTATGGCGGATCGACTGGTTATGACTTAGCTTCCTATGAAAATGAAGATGAATTGTTCACATACAAGCATACAGAACAAGGGCAATCGCGGGCTGCGTATTTGACAAAGGATGCTGCTAAGCCCTTTACTGTCAAAGAAATACAGGAGAAATTCAGCAAGCCAGCTGAAATGGATATCATCGTCGGCAGTCCTGAACAGGTAGCTGACAAGATAGAAGAATTCTTTGTGCGAAGCGGAGTAGATGGCTTTAATCTCACGCATTACATTACGCCGAAGGACTTGGAAGACTTTGTTGAATTAGTCGTGCCAATTCTGCAGGAGCGGGGATTATACAAAAAGGAGTATACAGAAGGAACATTCCGGGAGAAATTATATGGACATCCGCATCTTTCCGGGGCACACCCGGCGAAACAAAAGAAGGGCTGAAGCATCAGCTCTTCTTTTCTATTCCAGATAAGTCAAAGTGCCGCTGCCATCATGATAGGAAACAGCTGCCAAAGCACCATTTATCATTGTCAACTGCGGCGGCATATGGCCGATATCAGCATCGTAGACGATCGGCAATCCGATTTCATCGGCGAATTCATGGATCATTTGCTCCGCGGTGTAATCTTCTGAAGGTGTGCTCCGGGCGGGTCTGCCGAGTAAAACACCGCTTGCCTGATCGAACCAGCCGTGTTCCTTCAGATGCCAAAGGTTCCGGTAGGCTTCGGCAGTTTTCCAATCAGCCCATTCTAGATAGATGATCGTATCCTCTTCGAATGAGTCACGCCATTTCTTGATCGGTGCGTACTTTGTACCCGCGATAGTGGTCAGTGTATTCAGACACCCGCCAATCAATCGGCCGGTAAAAGACAGTGATTCGCCAGCTGTGGATTTCCATTGCGTTTTACTGTCCAGATCAAACCCTGCTGCATCTCCTTGTTTGAAAAGCTTATCCCAAGAGGACTGATACATAGGCGAGGAGTTCTGAACAAAGTTTTTACGAGACGGTGCTGATAAAACCTTATGCCACTCCTTTGTCGTTTCATCGAGTGCTTCCATATGCAAATCGAAGAAATTGGTCGCATGGGCAGTGGCGATATTTGTTTGCAAAGTATAACTGCAGAGAAGTGTACTTGTATCGGAATAACCGATCAGCCATTTTGGTTTACTTGAAGCTAGTTTGTCCCAGTCGAGTTTCGCCAATACTTGAACGAGCAGTTCTCCGCCCCATGGCGGCATGATGGCATCGATTTCGGGAGCGGTAAGGTAGCTCATCAGTTCGGCTGCCCGGCTTTCGGCAGAGCTGCTCCTGGCGGCTTTCTGAGTCCAGACGGTATCCCCTATGATCACATGTTTTCCCAGCTTCTCCAGCTGATTTTTAGCTTTATGTATTCGGGAATGAAGGGAAGTAGGGACTCCACTGGATGGTGCTGTGATGGCAAAGGTGGAGTTGGGTGTGAGAGCAGTTGGAAAGATGGTCGACATCCGTATCATCCTTTCTTTTCCATATTATAGCATGGGTGTTCTGCTGTTTGAATAGATGTTACGCGGGGAATGGAATAGCAGACATCCGCACATATTCGCATTTATAAAACAAGGGAGTTGAGTGAATGATAAACGTGTTGTTTATTTGTTTAGGCAACGCATGCTGCGCCGATGGCAAAGGAGATTTTACGCAAACGGATAGAGAAAGCGGGTTTATCCGGGCTTGTTATCATCGACTCTGCCTGAATCGGTCACTGGCACGTGGGAAAAGTTACATCCTTCTGCCCTTTCGTTCCGTTATCAGCTTTTGTCCGAATTCATGAAAGACAGCACAGGTGACGATCCGTTCTTCACCGGTGGTTTGAAGCTGTGTATGAATTGCTGATGCCGGATGCGGGGTGTGCGGAATTGTGCGAGACAATAAAACAACAGATAAGATGGAAGGAGCCGGTTTGATGAAGAGTAAGTTCACGTTAGGTTTAACGATTGGTGCTACTGTCGGCGGCTTGATTTCGTTATGTGATGCACAGACAAGGGACCATGTCCGCGGCAACTTAATGCGTGCTGGTTCTGAGGCAGTTTTTTACCTCCGTAATCCTGGTGTTTTCGTGGATGATGTAAAAACGTCTTATGCACGAGTGGCGACCAGTTTATCCACTTCGGCCGATAAGGGCCTGAGAGGGTTGGAGGAAGTCCAGCATGCATTACAAAAAGTAAGCAAGCTGGATGATCAGATTGAATTGCCTGCTGCAGAACGTCCGAAACAATTGGCAGGCACAACGACAGCAGCTAGATAAAGATTAGAGCTGTTTAGAGAGAGAAGGAGGAGAAGCCATGGGGAGCTTTTTGAAACAGCTTGGGCAGCGGATCGGCAATGATGAAGTGACTGGTCTGTCTGCCCAGCTGGCTTATTTTTTATTGCTATCACTATTTCCATTTATCATCTTTCTGGTATCCTTGATCGCATTTTTGCCAGTCAGTCAACAAGATATCATGAATACATTATCGACATTTGCTCCTGAATCGACCATGGAACTTTTGGAAGAAAATATAACGGGGCTGGTCAATGACCGCAACGGCGGGCTTTTATCGATCGGTATTTTGGCAACGCTTTGGTCTGCATCAAATGGTGTCAACGCCATCATTCGTGCTTTGAATAGGGCATACGATGTCAATGAAGATCGATCTTTCATCGTAGCCAGAGGCGTAGCTGTCGTACTGACAATCGCAATGGTACTCGTTATCTCGGTTGCTTTCCTGCTGCCGATCTTTGGTAAATCGATTGGACTTTATATCTTTTCCATTTTCGGGTTGGACGAAGGTTTCCTGACTGTATGGGGTGCATTACGTTGGGTGATCTCCTTTGTTATATTCTTCATTGTATTGCTTGCATTGTATGTGCTGGCGCCAAGTAAGAAAATCTCGATCAAGGAATCAATGATCGGTGCAGCCTTTGCGGCGATCGGCTGGATGATTGCATCTCTGTTATTCTCCTTTTACGTAGATAACTTCGGCAATTATTCCGCGACTTATGGATCTCTTGGAGCGGTCATCGTCCTGATGATCTGGTTTTATCTTTCCGGCATCATCATCATTACCGGTGGGGAAATCAATGCGATGCTGGATGAGCGAAAGAAAGCGAAAAAGGCTTCCTGATGAAGGAAGCCTTTTTTATTTCAATAGCCGCAGACCATTCAAAATCACAAGAATCGTACTGCCTTCGTGTCCGACCACACCGAGAGGTAAACCTAGGTATTGAGTCACATTTGCCAAAATCAGCAGCAGAATGACGCTGACGGAGAAGATGACGTTTTGCTTGATGATCCGGCGCATCCGCTTTGAGAGCCTGATGGCATCAGCCAGCTTTCCTAAGTCATTCTTGATCAGGACCATATCAGCGGTTTCCAGTGCTGCATCGGTCCCATTCCCCATAGCGATCCCAACCTGTGCAGTAGCGATAGCAGGAGCATCATTGATCCCATCTCCTACCATGGCAATCATTCCGTGATTTCTTTCCAGCTTTTTGATTTCCGTGACTTTCTCCTCTGGCAAGCAATTGGCGCGATAAGTTGTGATGCCTGCTTGAGCGGCTATTGCCTTTGCAGTCTGCTCGTTATCTCCTGTCAGCATGATGGTTGCTATCCCGAGCTTCGTTAAGGAACGGATGGCTGCTTTGGCTTCGGGTCTCAATGTATCCTGAAGAGCAAATACCCCGGCAATCCCATCTTCGTTTTCTATAAAAACAAGCGATTTTCCGGCAGTAGCCAGCGCATTCGCTTGCTCTGCGAATAGTTGGTCAACTGTACTGTTCATATAAGATGCTTTTCCGATCCGCCACTTCTGTCCCTGCCATACTCCTTCCATGCCTTGACCGGTAGCATCTGTTACGTGTTCGGCAGGCTCGATGGAGTCAGTGTTTGTGTATGCTGCCACTGCTTTTGCGAGCGGGTGGGAGGATTGGGATTGAATGGCATGAGCAGCAGACAGCACTTGGGAAGATTCAGCTGTTTTACCGACAAGAAAATCTGTCACGGCCGGTTTACCAACTGTCAAACTGCCGGTTTTATCGAAGGCGACTGCTTTTACTTGACCAAGTGATTCCAGATGTACCCCGCCTTTGACCAGAATCCCATTTCGCGCGCCTTTGGAAATTGCCGATAAGGTCGCCGGCATGACTGATGCCACAAGAGCGCATGGGGAGGCGACAACCAGCAGAATCATTGCTCGATAAAATGATTCGGTGAAAGACCAGGCCGTAAAGATAGGAGGAACTAGGAATAATAGCAATACTAGTAACAGGACGATTTTGACATAAGGTCCTTCAAATCGCTCGATGAATTGCTGAGCGGGTGATTTTTGTGCCTGGGCAGTTTGCACCATTGTGATGATCCGCTGGAACAATGTATCTTCTGAAGGCTTCATGACACGGATTTCCAAGACAGCGCTGCTGTTGACGGTGCCGGCGAATACTTCGTGACCTTCTGATTTTGTTACAGGTATACCTTCTCCGGTGATGGCACTTTCATCGATGCTTGTTGTACCTTTCGTGATGACGCCATCGGCTGGTATGCGATCTCCAGGCAGTACCAGTACCTGATCATTCACTTTTAGTTGATCGACAGGGACAATTTCTTTGCTGGTCCCAGTCAATCTGGTTGCTTCATCAGGTTGAAGTGAAAGCAATGCACGCAATTCCTGACTGCTTCTATTTTCCGTGTAAGTTTCCAATGCACCGGAAAGGGCAAAGATGAAAATGAGCAAAGCGCCTTCCAGCCAATGACCGATGATGGCAGCTCCAATTGCAGCGAAAATCATCAGCATCTCCACATTCAGCTTCCGTTCCAAAATTGTTTCGGTAATTCCTTCCTTTGCTTTGTAATAACCACCGATTAGATATGCGGCTATATAAAGGAAAGGGGCTGCTTCTGTGTCATGAAATAATAAATATGTGATGATGATGATTGCACCGCTTAATAATGCGGCAAGCAGTTCGAAATGTCTCTTCATTCGGTTAAAACCTCCAATTGATATGCAGCTTGTTTATAATTATTATAATGTAATAGTGATTATACTATATTACATAGCTAGTTTAAAATCAATATAAAAAAGAAATAATTTTTATTTATTTGTATAACAGTTAAAGGGAAAAAATGAAACAGTTCAGAAAAATGTTGAAATAGAAGTGATTACCTGTTATCTTTTAGGATATATGAAAATATAACAAGGGGAGAGTGTGTAGGTTCATGGGGAAGAGATTAGGTATTATATGTAGTTTATTTATGATTGTGCTACTTCTAGGAGCTTGTGGGACCAGTGGAGAGGAAGATTCTGAAAGCGCTGGCAATGATAAGACATGGGAGAAGATTCAAGACTCCGGCAAGCTGGTAGTCGGTACTTCTGGTACGCTTTTTGCGGCGTCTTACTATCCAGATGGATCTGATGAACTTACAGGTTATGATGTGGAAGTAATCAAGGAGATTGCGAAGCGATTGAATCTGGAAGTGGAATTCAAGACATCTGATTTTAACAATATGCTTGCTTCTATTCAAAACGGCAGAATTGACGTGGCGGCAAATGATATCGAAATAACTGATGAAAGAAAGGAGCAATTCGCTTTTGCGGAGCCATATAAATATTCCTATACATCCATGATCGTCCGGAAAGATGATTTGTCTGGTATTCACAGCCTGGCCGATCTAAAAGGAAAACGTGCCGGCGGAGAAGCTTCGACAAACCACAGCAAGGTTGCCGAGCAGCTTGGAGCTGAGGTTGTCACATACAGCAATGCAACTAATGATGTGTACTTGCGCGACGTCGATAATGGCCGGACGGACCTAATCATCAATGACTATTATTTGCAGTCATTAGCGTTGCAGGCTTTTCCTGATTTCAATATCATGATCCATCCTGACTTTAAATTTGACCAAATAGAACAAGGCGCCATCCTTTCAAAGGATGCACCCGAGCTTAAGAAACAAATGGACAAGGCTCTTAACGAAATGCGGGAAGATGGTACATTGTCCAAACTGTCAGAGGAGTTCTATGGCGGAGCGGATGTTTCCCAAAAGCCAGATGAAAAATTGCCGACAGTGGATGAATTATTGGAACAAGAAGGTAATAAGTGAATCGATAAAGGAGAAACATCATCATGAAGAAACGATTACTGTTATTAAGTGGTTTACTGGCCGTCCTTATTTTAAGTGCTTGCGGTTCTTCTGATAATGACAGTGCCGAGCAAGTGTCAGAGGATAAAGTATGGGAAGCAATTCAGGATTCCGGGAAGATCACTATCGGAACTTCCGGCACATTGTATCCGGCAAGTTACTATCCAGAAGGATCGGATGAAATTACTGGATATGATGTAGAAGTAGTAAAAGAAATCGCCAAACGACTCGATTTGGAAGTAGAGTTTAAAACTTCTGATTTTAATAATATGCTTGCGTCTGTTCAAAATGGGCGTGTCGATATGGCTGCCAATGATATTGGTGTGACAGATGAGCGTAAGGATAAGTTTGCTTATACCAATCCTTATAAATATTCGTATACAACGATGATCGTGCGTAAAGATGACCTTTCTGGCATTCATTCTTTAAAAGATTTTAAAGGGAAAAAGGCAGGCGGTGAGGCAACGACCGGCTACAGCAAGATTGCAGAACAGCTAGGTGCTGAGGTAGTGGCATATGGCAATACAACCAATGATGTTTATTTGCGTGATGTGGACAATGGCCGTACCGATCTGATCATCAATGATTATTACCTGCAGTCGCTGGCACTGCAAGCTTTTCCGGATTTTAATATCACAATCCACCCAGATTTCAAATTCGATGCAACAGCCAATGCTGCCATCATGCCGAAAGATGCAACGGAATTGAAGAAACAAGTCGACAAGGTTCTCGGAGAGATGCAGGAAGATGGTACACTGACGAAACTTTCCGAGGAGTTCTTCGGTGGTGCGGACGTTTCCCAGCAGCCGGATGAGGATATCCCGACAATCGATGAAGTATTGAAACAGCAGCAGGAAGAAGAAAAATGATTCCATTCGAGATGGCGAATATCGGTAAATTCTTTGATGCAGAATTGGCATGGGAGAACTTGCCGTTCATATTGGAAGGATTGCCAATGACGATAGCAGTTGCTTTTGCCGGTATGGGGATGGGGCTGCTCTTAGGTTTTTTTCTGGCCATCGGCCGCAGTTCCCGATTCTTTTTCCTTCGGTGGCCGTCGCGCTTTTATATCTCTTTTATGCGCGGGACACCGATACTCGTGTTTTTGTTCATCCTTTATCAAGGGTTGCCGGTTGTTCAAATCAGGCTGGATGCATTTACATGCGCTGTCCTCGCTTTCGGATTGAATAGTGCAGCTTATATCTCCGAAGTAAATAGAGGGGCGCTGAACAGTATTTCATATGGTCAATGGGAATCCGCCTATGCGCTTGGTCTCAATTATTGGCAAACACTGACTAGAGTAATCGTCCCGCAAGCAGCACGGGTAGCGATGCCGCCACTGACAAATGTGTTCCTTGATTTGGTGAAGGCGACTAGTCTGGCGGCGGTTATCACTGTTCCGGAAATGTTCCAAAAGGCACAGATTGTGGCTGGCCGGACTTTTGATTCGATGACGATGTATATTACAGTGGCGCTAGTATATTGGCCGTTATGTATCATCATTTCTTATTTCCAGGAGCGTCTGGAGAAGCGATTCTCCCGTTATATCAATTAAAAGAAGGGATGTGCCCGCTTGGGCGCATCCCTTTAATGCTGTCCTGCAACTACTGTACGCTTAGTGAAAACTGCATGGACGAGCAAGGTTATGAAAATACCAGCGAAGATGACTGTCATGATGAGAAAGAAACTGACATCCGGCATCTTTTCGATAAACACACCGCTAAGATAAGGGCCGCCAAGACTGCCGATGCTGAAGGTGATACTGCAAAGCAGATTTCCTGTCGGCAGTAAATGCCGCGGTGTCAAATCAGTCATATAACTTATGCCGAGCGAGAAGGTTGAACCAAGCAGCATCCCGGCGGCGAATAAACTAACGAATAAGGTGATATAATGCTGCTCTGTCAATACGGCAGCCCCAAAACACATCGTACCGAGAAGCGTTACGGTCAGGAGCGTATATTTACGGCCGAATTTGTCGCTGAGCATACCTAGTGGAATTTGGAACACAATACCTCCGATGGCGAAGCCAGTCAGCAATATGGACACTTCTGATACACCAATATCCTGACGCAATCCATATATAGGAAAACTTCCATTCAAGGAGGATTCCAAAAAGCCGTATCCAAGTGGCGGCAAAAAGGCAACCCAAGCATATTTCAGTGTCGAGCCGAAACGCTGCAGCAACCCTTGCTGCTGTACAGCTTGGTTATTCTCTTCTGCTGGGAATTCATTGCGCAGCTGAAAAAGAGTGAACCAAGCGATCAAGCAAAGTCCGCCTGATAAGATGAATGGCAGAGATTCTGAAACCTTGACAAGCGATGTCATGAGCGGACCGACAGCAAACCCAATTCCGAAGAAAAGCCCATAAATGGAAATGTTCCGTCCGCGCACTGCTTCAGGAGAAGAGGATGTAATCCAAGTCTGCGTACCGAAATGAAGCGCATTATCTCCAATTCCGATCAATAACCGCAGGATAAACCAGAACCAAAAGGACTTCCATAGCGGGAAGGCTAGCAACGCCACAACAACGAGCAGTCCGCCGGCCATGATGACTGGACGGTATCCGAATTTACGCAAAGGGGCTTCCATGAATGGAGATACAAGCAAAATGCCGATATAAATGGCAACGGCATTCAATCCATTCATCGATGAAGAAAGACCGTCCTGCTCAAATATAATGGCGATGAGCGGAAGCAGCAGCCCCTGGCTGAAACCGGAAACTGCCACAATACTGACAAGAATCCAAAAACTGTATGCATTTCTCATATGTCATTACCCCTGTATGTAAGATGATTTCCCCATCCTACTGTATAGTTTTTCCTGGAATTGGTCAATCAAGGTCGAGGGTTAAAAGCTGATCTCCTTGGGAATATAAGCTATAAAGATATAGCAAGGAGAGGTGAAGGAATTGAGGCTGACAATGAAACAGCATGGATTCCGTATCGAACTGCCCCATCAAACATTGGATATCGACGGAAATGAGCTCTTTGGTATCCGGCCTTATGAGCTGATGGTTTCTTCGATAGCAGGATGCAGTGCCGCTGTCTTCCGAAAAATCATCGAAAAGCAGCGGCTTGAGATAGATGATTTGGAAGTGGCGGCAGAAGTGGAACGGGATGAATTGGCTGCTAATCGCATTTCCAAAATCACATTGACATTCATTGTACGTGGCTATCATTTGGATAGAGGGCAGCTGGAGAAGGACCTGGAGCTTGCACAAAAAAACTGTTCCATGGTGCAAACGGTGAAGGATTGCATGGAAATCGAAGAGCGATTGGACCTTGTCCATCTGAATCATTTGAATCATTATTGAGATGTATAGGATGGCTCCTGACTTCAGATACTAGAAAAAAATCTGAAAGGCAGGGGCTTTTCTTATGAAATTCGCTAGAATCCTCATAACAATCATGGCACTGGCTTTGCTGACTCTTCCTTTCTCCCTGGCAGGGAAAGCAGAGAAAGTACAGAAGAAGGATACCGAAATCCCGAATCATGTCTTGAATATATCCAAAGAAAATACTTACCCGAACTCAAATAAGGATCAGATAGTTCTGGAACCAAGTGAACTTGTCAGGGAACTGACGGAAGATAGTGACATTGTCATCCAAAACCCAGAGCTGATCCGCATTCTCAATGAATCTACACTGAAACCATCACCGCTTGCAATTGGATACCGCGGAATGATTTACATGGGGCATTGGCCGCTGGAGTACCAGTCTGCCGAAACGAATATCAATTGGCAATATCAAAAAGTGAATACGAACCAGCTGAGCAATGCAGGAGGCGAATCAGCAACGCAAATGAATTACGAACAGCAGGAAGAACGCTATGTAAAAGGCGGATTGACAGCTGAAATCGAAAATCCGAAAGACATCAAGCTGATGATGCTACAGCAGGCACAGAAGAATACGAAGCTTCCGCTTTCCTTCCAGACTGTCATCGGTAAAGGGACGAATAAGGAAAATGCTTATGGAGTTCCGTTGAATAAGTCCGGGATATTGACGGCTTATGCGCCAGCAGTCAATGAAAAGGGTACGATCACTTTCGGGGAAGTCTATTTGGAATTGAAGGGATCTAAAAAACAGATTGTAGTCAAGAATGTGACCAAGCAAGGCATAGGTGCATGGATTCCGATTCAAGACCACTTGTCCTTCACTTTCAACGTTCAATAACGAATGCCGCTGTGATATACTAAGAGCCAGATGAAGCGGTAAAGGGGTTTTATATTTGGCAGCAAGTAAAGTGGATGATTTGAAGCAGCGTCTGGCTGCATTCATGGATTATTTGGATAATATCGAACCGGAAGAGGCTTCCTTGGATGAAATCGATGAAATGCTCCGGATGCTTGATGAAATGGAAAATAAACTGAAGTGAGATCGTGCCTGGGCACGGTCTTTTCTGTTTTTTCGTCGCATAGAGGGTGGGGATTTGGCACAATCTATCGGTAAGGAGAGTGTGTCATATGCGATGGAAATCAATGTTAGCCCTGCTTGTTTTGCTGTTTGTCATGCCATCATTCGTAGCTGCTGAAAGTTCTGTGAGCTATGGATGGGGCTTTGTAAAGAGCAAGGATGGCAGCATACCGGAAACTGGCAAATACCAGCAGCTATTGGATAAATACCACAGCTATTATCTGGATGATTCCGGGGAAAAAACAGTCTATATCACTTTCGATAACGGATATGAACAAGGATATACAGGAGACATCCTGGATGTATTGAAGAAGCACGACGTTCCAGCTGCATTCTTTATCACAGGTCATTATGTATCATCAGCGCCTGATTTGGTGAAAAGGATGGTGGAAGAAGGACATATCGTGGGCAATCATTCATATCATCACCCTGACCTGACGAAAGTCTCCAAAGAAAAGATGCAGCGGGAACTGGAGATGCTGGAAGATGCGGTGGCAGATCTGACGGATCAGGATGAGATGCATTATTTGCGAGCCCCGCGTGGCACCTTTAGTGCCCGTTCACTGAAATGGTCCGAAGATCTTGGTTATACGAACGTATTCTGGTCTCTCGCCTATGCTGATTGGAGAACGGGCGAACAAAAAGGGTGGCAGTATGCGTATGATCAAGTGATGGCTCAGATGCATCCAGGAGCAGTGGTGCTTTTGCATTCCGTATCTGAAGATAATGCCGTGGCACTGGAGAAACTGATCATAGAATTGAAGAAACAAGGATATTCTTTCCGTACACTGGATGACTTGGTCAAACAGGATATCCTACCGAAGGCGATTACGCAGTTTTAAGCTGATCCGAACGAGGATCAGCTTTTTCATTTGGTTTGGATGATCGCTATGACGATTTCCATGAAGTAGTCCCGCCACGTTTTTTCAGTTGTGTCCTTCATGTGTGTTCCCTTTCTGCAAATATTGGCGCAGCCAAGCTATTTCAGCCATGGCTCTACTATCGGATCTTACATCTCCTGGTTTATTGCCCTCAGCCAATACATAATGATCAAAGGGAATATCGATAAAGTCGAATATCTGCTGGAATTGCAATATCATCGGCAAACCTTTTACTCGTGGTCGATCCCCACCGACTGCAAGTACGATGGCTTCCTTTGGTTTCTTGTTCTCGAATGCCGGTTGTCTGAAAACATAGCTGAGCCGATCAAGAAGAACTTTCAGTTTTCCGGGTATGCCGTACCAGTAAATTGGTGCAAAAATAATGATAATATCATGTTTTAGAAGGAAATCCAGTAAGATCTGAGTGCTTTCATCCAGGGGTGCATGTACTGATTCATGACGGAAGTCTTCAAAATCCGTCAAGGATAATTCGCTGATATCAAGTGTTTCATGTTCCATATTTTCTATAAGGGCTTCAGCGAGTATTTTGCTGTTGCTCTTCGTACGGCTGCTGCCAAGAATCAATCCGATAGACAAGCTATCACGCCCTTTCCAATATTTATATAAAAAGTGTATACTGCACTCATGCATAGGAAAAGCTGAATTATTTGATTATTATAATCGGAAAAAGCGATTTAGGAGTGAGTGCAAATGCACATCAATCATTTAAAGACATTCACTGTAGCAGCAGACACACTTAATTTTACGAAGACAGCCCAACGGCTTGATTATGCTCAATCCAGTGTCACTGCCCAGATAAAAGCATTGGAGAAAGCATACGGTGTCGAGCTGTTTCAGCGTCTGGGAAAGAGGATTTATTTGACTGAAGCGGGAATAAAAATGCAAAGCTATGCTGAAAGGATCCTGGCTTTGCATGATGAAATGAGCCGGGAATTCGATGAGGGGATGGAGGAAAAAGGCACAATTCTAATAGGCGCCTGTGAGAGTCAATGCATCTATCGTCTGCCTAAATTGCTTCGTTTCATCCGTTCCCGATATCCGCAAGTACAGGTCGTCCTGAAACCTGTACCATCCAGTAAAACCTCGGAACAGATGCTGCAAAAGGGCGAATTGGATCTAGCTTTTATCATGGATCGGGACCAGCAGTATGACTTCCTGGAATCCGTTTCCCTATTTCAGGAGGATATCGTCCTGATAGGATCGGCGAATCATCCATTATCAGTTCAATCATCCGCTGCTTTGTCTGAGGTGATGCAGCATCCTTTAATACTGACTGAGAAAGGGTGTTCTTACAGGACGGAGTTGGAGCAGGTACTGGAGGAACAGAATTTACATTTAGAAAACATCATTGAATTCGGCAGTATCGAAGCGATTAAACAATGTGTGAAGGCTGGGCTTGGTTTTTCCTATTTGCCGCTTATGACTGTACGGAATGAATTGGAATCAGGGGAATTAAGCTCAATCCGGATTGATGCCCCGATCAATCAGCCTATAACGAAACTGCTTTGGCATAAAGATAAACGAATGACGAAAGTGGTACAGGATGTCATTGACTTTTCAATAAAACATATAGGATAGGAGAGAATAATCATGTGGGAAAAACAGCTTAAAGGAACACATACATACAATTATCATTATTTGATGAAAAGATGGAGTATGGATCAGCTGAATGTAGTTGATCCGGAAAGTCATGTAATGAAGCTTCCGGTTGTTTTAAAGGATGGGTCCCGCCATATTGTTTTATTAAAGTTCGGCGGACCTATCACAGCTCCTGTTGTTAACGTTTCTAGCGTGGATTCTTTGAGACAAGCAGATATACTTGCTTGGGTGGAGAGCTGGCTCCAGTGGGATATCGATCTTGCGGGGGTAGCTGCGCATTTTGTCGGTTCGGATCTGGAACAACTATTTTACGCACATGCAGGAACCCCAATCGTAAAAGATACGGACTTGTATTACTGCTTGATGAAGACAATCATCCACCAGCAATTGAATTTGAAGTTTGCCTACACGCTGACGAATCGATTCGTGGAGACATTCGGAACAAAGGAAGATGACATCTGGTTCTATCCGTCGCCGGATGTTGTTGCTTCCTTGGCGTACGAAGACTTACGTGCGATGCAGTTTTCGCAGCGGAAGGCAGAATATGTGATTGATACAAGCCGTTTGATTGCAGAGGGGAAATTAGATCTGATGCAGCTTGCTGCCGCATCTGATGAAGAAATCGCTGCAGCATTGACGGAAATTAGGGGGCTTGGCAGCTGGTCAGCTCAAAACTGGATGCTGTTCGGGTTAGGGCGAGCTGATTTATTACCTGCTGCTGATATCGGGGTGCAAAACGCTTTGAAGACCTATGGCAATCTCGCTGAAAAGCCGACACCAGCAGCAATTCATGAACGTGGAGAAAGATGGTCTCCTTACCGTAGTTATGCGGCTGTTACGCTTTGGAGAAGTATTGAGACCTGATACTAATATCAAGTTTTATAATTTGGTAACAATTATTACTGGGAAGCCGTGCTTTTGTCTGCTATAATAAGTCCATTAGGTAAATCAGGCAGCCATTTAGGAGGCGTAAATATGGAAAGAAAAGATTTGATTGCACCAGAGCAATACAACATCGTTGATGAAATGGAGCGATATGTTACAGACGAAGATCGTAAAGCGCTCATTTGGATGGACGAGGCGGGCAATAAGAAGGAAGTGACGTATAAGACGTTATTCCAGGACGTAAACCGCACAGGTAATGTTCTGAAACAACTGGGCTTGGTAAAGGGCGATTCCATTCTCGTGATGGTACCGCGTGTCGTGGAGGCATATCATATTTATGCGGCAGCTTTGAAGCTCGGACTTGTAATCATCCCTAGCTCCGAAATGCTGAAGACGAAGGACTTGCAATACCGAATCGATCATGGAAGAGTGAAGAGCATCATCAGCTATCATGCCTTCACTGGACAATTTGAAAAGATTGAGAATCAAGATAGCTTGATCAAACTTGCAGTCGGCGGAGCTGCAGCTGGATGGGAGGATCTCGGGAAGCTCAAAGCGGCAGCCTCAGCAGAACTGGAAACAGTAGAAACCTCCCGTGAAGATATTGCACTAATGTCCTACACAAGTGGTACGACAGGCAATCCAAAAGGGGTCGTGCATACACATGGCTGGGGATATGCGCATTTGCGCACAGCGGCTGAAAACTGGCTGTCTGCTTCCGAAGGTGATGTCGTATGGGCGACAGCGGCACCTGGCTGGCAAAAATGGGTATGGAGTCCGTTCCTTTCTGTATTGGGAACAGGTGCTACTGGCTTCGTTTACATGGGACGCTTCGACGCCAAAACTTATCTGTCCTTATTGGAGGATTACAAAGTCAACATACTATGCTGTACACCGACTGAGTATCGCCTAATGGCGAAAGTGTCAGATTTGGGAAGTTATAACCTAAGTGCATTGCATAGTGCGGTATCCGCTGGTGAACCATTGAACCGGGAAGTCATTGATGTTTTCCAAAAGCATTTTAACATCATTGTACGAGACGGCTATGGACAGACGGAGAGCACGCTGCTGCTTGGTATCATGAAAGGTATGGAGCCTAGACCGGGTTCCATGGGCAAGCCAACACCTGGTAACGAAGTAGTCGTAATCGATGAAGAAGGTAAGCAGGTCAAAACAGGTGAAGTCGGTGATATAGCTCTGAAACTTGATAGTCCGGCATTGTTCAAAACATATTTCCGTGAACCTGAACGCCGTGAACAAGCGGAAAGAAACGGATACTTTGTCACTGGTGACCAGGCTTCTGTCGATGAAGACGGCTATTTCTGGTTTGAAGGCCGTAGCGATGACATTATTATCAGTTCCGGTTATACGATCGGACCATTCGAAGTAGAGGACGCCTTGGTCAAACACCCAGCTGTAGCAGAATGCGCAGTTGTCGCCAGTCCTGATGAAATCCGAGGAAATGTCGTCAAAGCATTCGTCATCCTCCGTGAAGGGGTGGATGAAAACGATCCTGGCCTTGTCAAGGAATTACAGACACATGTAAAAAATACAACTGCACCTTACAAGTACCCGCGTAAAATTGAGTTCGTCAAAGATTTGCCGAAGACTTCTTCTGGTAAAATCAGACGCGTAGAACTACGTAATCAAGAAAAACAAAACGCAAAATAAAAGAGGAGCATCGCCTATTATAGGCGGTGCTTTTTTTGTTCTTGCTTATTTCTATAGAGAGAAAGGATTTATAAAAAAATATAAAAAAGGAAACAAAACACTTGAAAGTCAAAGAAGGTCAGACTATAATGAGATCACAAGGTCAAAGATAGTCAAAGTCAAAGCAAGACACTTGACCAACTAAATTAAACAAACCTATTAGGGAGGTAATTGTAATTATGAAATGCCAACATTGTGGTGAACGAGAAGCAAATGTGAACTTACTTATGCAATTCAATAACCAAAAACAACAATTACAGCTCTGCCATACTTGCTATAATGAAATGAAAAATACATCTAAGAATCCTGCAGGTTTCGCGAACAATGGCGGAACAATGGATGATTTCTTTAAGAATATCTTCGGTGGTGGAGCACAATCCGGCTTCCAAGCTGGTGCGAATCATCAAACCCAAGCTGGCGGTAATGGCCGCGGACGCGGGGGCTTGCTGGACTCAATTGGTAAGAATTTGACAGATGGTGCACGTGCCGGTCTGATCGATCCAGTAATCGGCCGTGAGCAGGAAGTGAAACGTGTCATCGAGACACTGAACCGACGCAATAAAAACAATCCAGTCCTGATAGGCGAGCCTGGGGTAGGTAAAACGGCGATTGCAGAAGGACTAGCTTTGCAGATTGTCGAAGGCAATGTACCAGTAAAACTGCAAAATAAAGAAATTTACTTGCTCGATGTCGCTTCACTAGTTGCAAACACCGGTGTTCGCGGTCAATTCGAAGAAAAGATGAAACAGCTTATCTCCGAATTGCAGCAGCGTAAGAACGTCATCCTGTTTGTGGACGAAATTCACCTGCTAGTCGGAGCTGGAACTGCAGAAGGTTCCCAAATGGATGCAGGGAATATCCTGAAACCAGCGCTTGCACGTGGTGAGTTACAGCTGATAGGTGCCACTACTTTGAAAGAGTATCGTCAGATTGAAAAAGATGCTGCACTGGAACGTCGCTTCCAGCCAGTCATGGTGAAAGAGCCGACAACAGAGCAGGCTATCGAAATTCTGGAAGGTTTGCAGGAAAAATACGAAGCATACCATCAAGTTACTTATTCAGCGGATGCAATCAAGGCGAGCGTGAACTTGTCGCAGCGTTATATTCAAGATCGCTTCTTGCCGGATAAAGCCATCGATTTGCTCGATGAAGCTGGATCTCGTATCAATCTGCTGACAGTGACAACGGATGAAGATGCCATCCAAACTCGTCTTGCGCAGATTGCAAAAGAGAAGGAAGAAGCTGCCGGTCGTGAAGATTACGAACGAGCTGCATACCTTCGCCAAGAGGAAATCCAGCTTGAACAGAAGCTTGAAGAACCGAAGAATGAAGAAAAAGGCGAAGTGACTGTTGAAGTGATCCAGCAGATTGTCGAAGAGAAAACGGGCATTCCTGTAACGAAGATCCAATCTGAAGAGCAGAATAAGATGAAGAACTTGGCTGCGAACCTATCCAGCAAAGTCATCGGACAAAAGCAGGCAGTAGAACGGGTTGCCAAAGCAATCCGCCGCAGCCGAGCTGGCTTGAAATCCAAACAGCGTCCAATTGGTTCCTTCCTCTTTGTCGGTCCAACTGGGGTAGGTAAGACGGAATTGACAAAAGCGCTGGCAGAGGAAATGTTCGGCACACGTGAATCATTCATCCGTTTGGACATGAGTGAGTACATGGAACGTCATTCTGTTGCGAAACTGATTGGTTCCCCTCCAGGATATGTCGGACATGAAGAAGCTGGACAGCTTACAGAGCGTGTGCGTCGCAACCCGTATACTATCGTCCTATTGGATGAAATCGAGAAAGCACACCCGGATGTACAGCATATGTTCCTTCAAATCATGGAAGACGGGCATTTGACAGACAGCCAAGGCCGAAAAGTGAGCTTCAAGGATACGGTCATCATCATGACAAGTAACGCTGGTACAGGAGATAAACAGATCTCTGTCGGCTTTACAAATTCCAGCAATGAGGCTGTATCCGTCATGGAAAAGCTTGGTGCATACTTCAAACCAGAATTCCTGAACCGTTTCGATTCCATCATCAGCTTTGAGGCATTGAAAGAGGAAGACTTGGTACAAATCGTCGAGCTTATGCTGACAGATTTGACGAAGAACATGGAAGAAGAAGGCTACCAGCTTGAAGTGACTGACGCAGCGAAACACTTCTTGGCTAAAAAAGGCTATGATCCTCGTTTTGGTGCCCGCCCATTACGCCGCGTCATCCAGGGTCAAGTAGAAGATAAAATCACTGATTTTATTCTTGAAGAAGAAGATGTAAGCAATATGATAGTGGATTTGGTTGATGAACAGATTACAGTAGTAAGTAAATAAGCAGGAAAGAGACTCATGCCCCCGGGGCGTGAGTCTCTTTTTTTATATGGCACGCTGACCGATAGAGGTACTGGTGCGGATGAAGAACCAGCTGATCAAGTAGCAAATGCAGGCGATAGCGAAAATCAAACCAAATGCCGGAAGAACAGATAGATTTTGTACCCAATCCAGCAAGTCAATCATACGCTGTTGATTTGTTAATGAGAGAGTAATACCAACTAAAGCGATAGCTCCAAAGACAGAACCACCAAGGAACCCGAATTTGTAAACGATGATTCCAAGTAAAAGGCCTGCAGCAAAGCTGAAAAGCATGATAGCGAAATCAAGTGGCAGACTCAAGAGTATGCTAGTCAACTCGGTACTTTCGTGAATCGGTCGAATGATATGGATATTGGTTATACTGGCAACTTGCAGTACACCATGAAGCAATAATTGCACCGCAGCAAGGAAGGTTGTCATGATGAAACTGATTCCAATTGTGAAAATCCCCACTGACGTATGATAGCTTTTTCTTGTAGCGCCGCGCTTGATTGCAAATGGGAGACTTTCCTGGATAGTACGGAAGCCAAAGATAGCCATGAATATATATGCTGGTGGAGTAATCGCGATATACATTTCATCCGACCCGGCTGAAAAAGCTGCTAATACAATAATGATGAAGAGAAGAATGGAACAAAATATCGTTATTGTCCTCTTGCTATCAATAAAAAAGAAATAGAGTAAAGCTTGAATTTGTTTCATCATGCACGCGCACCTCTTTTTTCTGTTAAATGAACCATCATATCTTGCATCGGAACACCGGAAATCGTAAGATCACCAGTCACTTTCGGTGCTTCCACTGATAGAAAATATGCTTGTGAAGTTCCAGCGAAGCTCTTTTCTTTGATTATATGTCTGCCTTCTACAAAAGCTTTTATTTGATCTGTTGGACCTGAGACGCAATAACTCTGTTCTCTAAGTTCTTCAGCACTTTTTTGTAGAAGGATGCTGCCTTTATTGAAGATAATCACTTCTTCGAATAAATTGCTGACTTCATCAATCAAGTGGGTGGACAGGATGATGATTCGAGGATTACTTTGAAATTCTTCCAGCAACACCTCGTAGAAATAAGCACGGGAAGCAGCATCCAATCCGATATATGGTTCATCCATCATAGTGACAGGTGCATTGCTTGCTAGGCCTACAATGATACCTAGCGCTGATTCCATGCCTTTTGAAAGGCTTTTGACGCGGCGTCTCCTGTTCAAATCGAAGCCTTCCAGCAACTCTTCAGCGAGTTCTTTATTCCATTGCGGATAGAACATGGAAGCGATTTTCAGCACCTGCTGAACGGTAAGATCCTTTTTAAAATTATCTGCTTCCTTTATCAAACAGATTTTTTCTGTAACAGCTCGGTTATCGAAGGGTTTCATACCATTAATAAATAAATCACCGCTTGAAGGTCTGTCATAGCCAGCTAATAGCTGCATGAAGGTAGTCTTACCAGCGCCGTTACGACCTAGCAGACCGTAAATTTTAGGCTCGGTAATACGAATATCAATTCCCTTCAGAGCTTTGGTTGATTTATACTCTTTCGTTAGAGCATCCGCAACAATAGTCATTTTCGTTCATCCTCTCTTAGCATACGAATTATCTCTTCTGGAGAAATGTTTAGCTTATTCGCTTCTTGTTTCAGCGGAATGATATACGAATCATAAAACTGCTGCTTTCGTTTTCCTAAAAGAATTTCAGGTGCTGTTTCTGTTACAAACATACCTACGCCTCTTTTCTTGAATAATATACCTTCGTCTACAAGCTGGTTGATGCCTTTTCCTGCTGTGGCCGGGTTTATTTTATAATGTTGAGCAAATTCATTGGTAGAGGGTACTCTTTCGCCTATTTGGATAGATCCGTTCAGGATGGCATCTTCCAGCTGTTCTTTTATCTGGATGAAAATTGGTTTTGATTCATCAAGCATAGAATTGCTCCTTTATAAGATTGGGGTAATTGGTTCGTTACTCATGTAACTAACTATATAACCAAAGAAGGAGGAAGTCAACCAGAACTTGGAGAAAATAAAAAAACAGTGCAATAGCCTGCACTGTTCGTCACTAATAATTATTCAGTTGGTCAATCCGAATTGGGGGATTGGATAATAGCGGAACTTTACTTCCCCGATGACGGAGTCTTGTGGGATCAAGCCAAACATCCTGCTGTCTTTACTATTTCTGCGATTATCTCCCATGACGAACAGGTAACCATCGGGAATTGTATTTTCCCCAATGACATCACGAAGCTTGAAGTTATTCGTAAATAACGCATCTCCCTGCATAGCTGCCTTCATTTCTTTCAGATAGGGCTCTTTATGCTTTTTGCCATTTACATAGAGTACATCATTTTTGTATTCAATCGTGTCTCCTGGCACACCGATTACACGTTTTACGTAGCTTGCATCCTGGTCTGGGGCATGGAAAACGATTTCGTCAAAACGGTTGATTTCTCCAATCCGGCTGATGATGATCTTGTTTTGGTCTTCCAAAGTCGGGGCCATTGATTCGCCATATACGGTACTGGGGAAATAGAAAAAAGAGCGGAAAATGAATAAAGCGACAATGACGATGCCAACCGACAGCAGCACAGTATATAGTGTGCGTCTAGCTTTCAGGGAAAGCACCTCCTTTAGTACCAGTGTAACATAGAAGGTGGGATCATAGAAAAAACCGGAGTTTTTTTAACTCCGGTTTAACAAACAATTTATACAGATAAGGAATTTCTAGATGTGGCATTTTGCTGTCCAAACGGGGTTTTGGCCAGATATTCATAATAACCATCAGTGTAGGGGTGGATGGATCCTTCTTGCCAAGGTTTCTCTTCCCCGCAGAAGTGGACGATGGATGGTGTTTCTCTTACTGTGCGCAATACCCGCTCTTCCTTGAGTGATTTCGCTTTGTATTCTTTTAGGATAACGTGCGTCTGTGCATTCCATTTTGGATGGAGCATGAGCCAGTCATTCCAAAGAATAGCATTCAGTGCATCCTGGTCATGCCAAGCCAGTTTATCCGGATTTTCGTTGATGAATGTCAGCACTTTCTCCGTAATATCATTGTCACGCCATGCTTTCATGTCGATCAGGAGCAGGCCAGAGTTGAAATAGCGGTCTTTTTTAGTGATTCCCATCTTTTCAAGTCGGTGGTGCTCGCCGTAATCTCCGACAGCTGCAATGATATTGCCATTCATATCAGCATCGAAAAGCTTTTTGACATCATCCAAAATCAGCATATCGCAATCAACATACAGCGTCCGTTCAATAGCTGGATCCATCATCTCGGGGATGGATATACGATAGTAAGCCGCCTTTGAAATGTGTCGGCTGGCAATAGCGCCTCCATATGCATCCAAATCCACATCGAGGAAATGCAATGGCGTCCCATAGGCAGCCGCCGTTTCTTTCAGCAACTGTTTCTTTTGCTGACTAATTCCTCCATCGATGATTGAAATGACCATATCCTCAGGGTTTGAAGTGTTTTCAAGTAAAGAACCCAATGTCATACCCAAATGCTGTGCGTAGTTGTCGTCTGTCGATGATACAATATGCATTTTCTTCTTCATTGTTCTTCTCATCTCCTTGGTGTTTATATAACCTTTGGAATATGAGACTAAACGTATGAGATGAAAATGTAATAATTTGAAATGTGATGATTATCCTTGTGCTTCATCATCTTCCGTCTTGCTGTTTTCTTTTTCTTCCCATTCCTCCAATAACATGCCATAGACATTATGATTCACAAACCCATAGACAAGCTTTTCCGCTTGGCGGATTGTACCTTCATGCGTGAAGCCAAGCTTTTCCGGGATTCTCCTGCTTCGTACGTTCCCGATGGCGGAGCGGATTTCGACCCGGTTCAGCCGAAGTTCAAGGAAGGCATAATCAAGGGATTTGCTGACAGCCTTCTGCATCAAACCAAGACCAGTATAATCTTCCCCCAGCCAATAGCCTAAGCTGGTAGAGCGATTCTCCCAGTCGATTTTATGGAAACCAATCACTCCGGCTAAAGCGCCTTGATACCATATTCCTGCAGTAAATCCGTTATTGGCCGCGAACTGCTCCAGTGTACGCTGGATGAATTGTCTGCTGTGCTCGACAGTTGTATTCTGATCTACCCACGGAAGCCATTGACGCAAATGCTCCCGGGAGCTGTCGATCAGCTGGAACAGCTTCTCGCTGTCCTGCTGTTCCAAAAGCTTCATATAAGTGGCTGAGTCAATCCGATGTGTAAACATGATTCGTCGCTCCTTTCGATTGCTTTTAGTATAGCATGTCCAAGCGATTGTTAAAATTAGGAGAAAAGCCTTCGTGCATACGATCGCATTGCGGATTGCATCCTATGGAAAAGGGGGCGGAACGCAATGAAAAAATGGATAAGTATGACTTGTATCTGGTTGATACTTAGTTTCCCCACAAGTGCAGCTGCCGAAAGCGGGAATGCCATTTGGGACTATATATTTTCGCAAACTGAAGAAGCAGGTAACCTGCAAGTTCATTTTCTCGATGTTGGTCAAGGGGACAGCATGCTGATACAAACGCCATCACATTATAATATTCTAGTGGATGGAGGCGACAGGGAAGCGGGGGAGAAGGTGGTATCAGCGCTTTCTGCCAAAGGAGTGGAAAAAATAGATCTCGTTGTTGCCACTCACCCGGACATCGACCATATCGGCGGACTCCTTCCTGTGCTGGAAAAACTAGAAGTAAAGCAAGTGCTGGATAGCGGGAAATTGTACACGACCAGAACGTATCAACGCTACACAGAACTCCTGTCAGAAAAGAAAATACCAGTGACAATTGCCAAAGAAGGTCATTATTTATCAATTGATCCGCTTATTTCCCTCCAAGTATTGAACGCCAATCACCCGAAAGCGACGAATAATCAAGCATCCATCGTTTTGCGGCTTACGTATCGCACAGTCGATTTCCTGCTGATGAGTGATGCCGAATCACAACAGGAATACAAGATGAAAAATAATTTTGAAGTGGAATCGGAAGTATATAAAGTGGCACACCATGGTTCCCGAACAAGTAATACACTCGCTTTCCTGAAAAAAGTAAAACCTGATTATGCCGTTGTTTCCTATGGGAAAGACAATCAATTGGGACATCCAACAAAAGAAGTTGTGCGTAATCTGCGAAAAGCCGGTGCTGTGCTGTATGCAACGGCCAAAGGCGGCACAATCAGTATTGAGACGAATGGGCTGTCTTGTCAGATCAGCAGTGAAAAGCCCGATCCGATTTATCGGGTCAAATGAAAAAGCGGATCCGATCGGATCCGCTTTTTTCATTAATTCGTTTGATCCGCCAGCTTCACGAGTGTATTCGCAAGCGGCTTCTTATTTTCCTCATCAGCAACCAACCACAGTTGTTTGAGTAAATACTCCTCACGGTTGCGAGGTTCCTCTTTATCAGCTAAAAAATCAGCGACGCGCTGAGCGGCTTTTGTCAAAGCTTCTTCACTCAACCCAAGTCGTTCCCCTTGTTTCACTTTGTTTCCTAAATAATCTTGGAAGTTCTGGAAATTGTTCAGAATCTCGTTCTTATCTTCTTGAGAGAGATTTTTCGCAGCATGTTGTGCGCGATCTTCATGTGCCATTCTCATTACCTCCTCTAGTTGAGTTAGTAATGTATTCCCAGTGTACAAACTGACAAACAACAAATGCTAAATATATATCATATGTACTAGATAAACGAGTAGTTACTCTGCATATGTCTTGCGGAAACCATAAAAAGGTCGGAAATGTTTCTGCTCATAGTACGATTTTGATGTGCTTGTGGCAAGCAGCTCCATACGTGTCAAAGGATAAAGATCGTGTGCTGCTTGAAGCAGTTTGCCGCCGATCCCTTGTCCACGCACCTTGTCATCCACTAGCAATTCGGCAACGAAAAGGGTGATGACTTTATCGGTGATACAGCGGATATAGCCGCAGATTTGGCCATCAAGCATGGCAACGAGAGCTGTTGATCCCTCCATAGCCTGATCGAAGCGGACAGGATCAGCGGCAAGGGTGGTCCAGCCTTCTTCTTTTAACAATGTAATAATCCTGTTTAGATCTCCTGCCTGATAGGGACGTATTGTCATCATTATTTCTTCTCCTTTTTTGTACCTTTTGGCATCGATCCGAAAATGATGGCCCAAATAGCCCCCATTGCTATACCAGTAGCGACGCTTTGCAGGGCAATTCCGAATAGTATTGCCATCATAACACCTACTGTGATCGCCAATGGATAACGAAAGGTTTTTTTCTCCTTATCTTGCTTCAATTCCTATCCCACCTTGTCTTTATTACCCCAGTATATCATGGAAAACGCATCACGATGGAAGGAAAAAACATTGCGTATCATGTTAGATTTTGTTACATTGGTTAGGTGTATTTATAATGGGGAGAGAAAGAGATGGATATATTATTAAAAATAATAGAGTCTGCAAGTGATTTTATGTGGACTTATATCATGATGGGTTTATTGCTCCTAGTCGGTCTTTATTTTACCCTTAGGCTTAGGATGACGACATTCACGCAAATACCGCATATGTTTAAATTGATCGGTGAAAAGACAGCCGATGGGAAAGGGGTCAGCTCTTTTCAGGCTTTTTGTATCAGTGCTGCTGCACGTGTAGGTACCGGTAACTTAGCTGGTGTCGCGCTTGCTATTTCTGTCGGTGGTCCGGGGGCGGTATTCTGGATGTGGCTGATGGCTTTCCTTGGTGCAGCGTCTGGTTTCGTCGAAGCGACACTAGCACAAATCTATAAGACGCGAGACGGAGAAGCTTCTTTCCGCGGTGGTCCAGCTTACTATATGGAGAAAGCTTTAGGTAAGCGTTGGCTTGGTGTCACTTTTGCCGTAATCATCACTTTGACATTCGGTCTTGCTTTTAACTCCGTTCAAGCCAATACGATCGTAAGTGCATTCCATAGCTCCTTCGGTATCAGCAAAGGACTATTGGCGATTGTTATGACAGTCATCAGTGCACTTATCATCTTCGGCGGTACAAAGGTAATCGTCAAAGTATCTGAAATTATCGTGCCGGTCATGGCAGGAGGATATATCCTGCTGGCTATCGGTATCATCATCTTCCATATCACGGATATTCCGCATGCATTCATGATCATTTTCCAAGATGCATTCGGTATCAAAGAAATTGCTGGCGGAGCCGTTGGTGTTGCGATGATGCAAGGTATCAAACGAGGTATGTTTTCGAATGAAGCCGGTATGGGTAGTGCACCGCAAGCGGCGGCTACTGCCAATGTATCTCATCCGGTGAAACAAGGTTTCATCCAATCACTTGGTGTATATGTCGATACATTCGGTGTATGTACAGCTACAGCATTCATCGTCATTCTGTCCGGACTTTATACAAGTACGGAATCTGATGGAATCGTGCTGACACAAGATGCACTAAGTTCCCTTGTTGGATCTTGGGCAGGAATCTTTATTGCGTTGATCGTCTTATTGTTTGCCTTCTCATCTGTAGTCGGTAACTATTTTTATGGTGAGTCGAACATCAATTTTATCAAGCGTAGCAAAACATGGCTATTCATCTACCGTGTAGCGGTAGTTGCGATGGTTGCAGTTGGTTCCATGGCAAGTCTTGATTTCGTATGGGGAATTGCCGATCTGTTCATGGCAATCATGGCGTTCATCAACTTGATTGCGATTGTGCTGCTTGGAAAAATCGCTTTCCGTGCATTAAAAGACTATATGGGACAAAAGCAGGCTGGAAAAAATCCGCAATTCTATGCAGATAGCGTAGCGGGGATTCCGAACGTAGACGAAGATGTTTGGGCAAAGCAAGCTGACAAATCCAAGGTATCCTCTTCTTGAGAGGATGCCTTTTTGTTTAGGATAAAATAATTTAGAAAAGTTAAGAAACAGGACAGTGAGGGAAGACTAGGGATACAATGGAAACAGAACTTAGAAGAAGGAGTTTTGATCCATGCAGAAAACAGCACTTGTTTCGCTCGTATTCGGGGTCATCAGTTTGTTTCTTTCTCTATACGGTATCTTTTTCGGTATCATTGGTTTTGTCCTTGCCATACATACGATACGGAAAGCAGAGCATGTAGAAAAGGCAGGGAGGAGGATGGCAATCGGTGGTTTGGCAACAAGTGTCATTGGTGCAGGCTATCAAATCGTGGCTCTCCTCGTTCTCGTCTTGACAGCATAAATGGAAAGAGTGCAGCGTAAAATGCTGACACTCTTTTTTTGGAACTTTTTTATATGGTTGGTGTATATGAGATATCTTGGTTTCAGGAGGAAATCGATGAACGCATTATTGGTATACGCACATCCTAATCATGCATCACTCAACCATAGCTTTTTAGAAGCTGTACAAGCAGGGATCAAAGCCAACCCTGTCATCAGCAAAACGGAAATAATTGATTTATATGAGGAAGACTTTAAGCCTGCCTTGGTTTTTCATGAGAAAAAGCGCCGCCGGGATATGCACACCGATCCGGATTTCGCATTATATCGTGAGAAAGTCAATCAGGCTGATTTGCTTGTATTCATTTATCCAATCTTTTGGGGGCGGCCCCCAGCAATGCTACTTGGATTCATCGATCAAGTCTTTGCGGCAAATTTTGCTTACCGGCATGACGGACTTTTGCCAGAAGGACTTCTAAAAGGGAAGCAGGCAGTATGTGTTTCAACGATGAAAGGTCCCTCTCTATATAGCCGCTTCTATTTGCGAAATGCACATAAAATCCTGATGGAACGAGCGCTGTTTCATTTTGTTGGCATTCGCAAAGTGAAGATATTCGAGTTCGGCGGCATGGAAAGAAAGGATGGGAAACAGAAAAAATATCTGAGTCGAACCAAAGCATTCTTTAGTAAATTAGCTAAATAGCCAGCTGTTCCAATTCGTAATATTTGTTACGGACATCCTGGATATCATTTTTGGCTAAACTGCGACTGATTTGTTCCAGCAAGGAAGCGAATGTGTCATCTTCAATGCGTTCTGCCTGTTGGGCAATCCTGGCAGATCCTGCTTCCAGAACTGCTTCTGAGACGTTACCTATTTCATAAATTCGGAAGTATTTCTGAATCTCCCGGATGGCCGTCTCTTTATAGGTTACTTGCCATTCGTCATAAGTCGGCATATTACATACCCCTTTCTATTCAATAAGGAGCTTCGTCCTGTTATACTGTCTATGACTCATCATGCCCCTTGGAAAGGAAGAATGCAAATGTTACGAAAAATAAATGCTCTGCTCGCCGTCATTGTCATTGCAATCGGCGTCTACCGATATATCGATCAAGACTATGAAGTGAATCCCCAATTGATGCTGCCGCTATTATCACTCATGTTTTTATTGTTTTCCATTGAGGCGATTTTGAACAAAAGAAAGCTGATCGCCAGTTTATATGTGGTCATCTTCGTGATTGTTGCGGGTGCAACTGTCATGATTTTCACACAGACGTAAGTCTCCTTCATCATAGAGGAGGCTTTTTTGTTTATCCTTGACATTATGGAGTTAACTTGCATATAATGCAATTAACATTTAACATATTGTTAATTAAAAGGAGATTACATGATTGAAGTCGAATAAAGAAGTGAAACACTATGATGTCAGCCGCTATCGTACACCTGATGGTTATACATCGGATATCGCCGTTTTCACAATCACCTCAGAAAGGACAAAAGCCTATGCCCCACCCAAAATGGAGCTCAAGCTGATGCTCATCAAGCGCGCGGATTATGATACAGAAGGGAATCCGAATATTGAAGCAGGGAAATGGGCGTTGCCGGGCGGATTCGTGACACCGGAAGAAACCGCCCAAGAAGCTGCCAGTCGTGAGTTGAGCGAAGAAACAGGTATCGATGGTATTCCTGTGAAGCATTTTGGCGTTTATGATCAGCCTGAGAGGGATCCGCGCGGATGGATCATCTCGAATGCGCATTATGCAATTGTACCGGAACATCAATTATTTTCCAGAAAAGCGAATGATGATGCTGCGGATGTGGAATTATTTTCGGTAGAGGAACTTGAGTGGAATCAATTGGCATTCGATCATTCGGCTATCATTTGTGATGCAATCGCTCATATCTCGCGGGATTTATTGCAAACTACAGTTGCAAAGCAATTCCTACCCGAGTCATTCACCTATTCAGAGCTGCAGGCTGTCCTGCTTACCATCACAGATGACAAGGCAATCCGGAATGAGCAGGCGTTTGCGCGTAAAATCAAATCACTGCCCTTTATCGAAGCAGTTGAGGGGCAGAAGACACAGCGGACCTCCAAACTTCCGACACAGCTCTATCGTTTCGTTGAAACAGACATAAAGCAATCGATTTATACAGCTCGTCATTAATCCAAAGGAGGATGCAGGATGAAAGCATTGATCAATATCGATTATACCAATGATTTTGTAGCAGAAAATGGAGCGCTCAGTTGCGGGGAGCCAGGACGTGAAATCGAGGAACGGCTGGTGGCGATTACCTCCGCATTTATCAATAGGGCAGACTACGTTGTTTTCGCCATCGATAAGCATGAGGAGGGGGATGTGTTCCACCCGGAAACAAAGCTGTATCCACCGCACAATATCGAAGGGACACAAGGACGGCAATTGTTCGGAAAGCTTGATGATGTGTATAAAGCGGCTGAACAAGAATCGAATGTCTACTTTATGGATAAAACAAGGTACAGCGCATTTGCTGGTACTGACTTGCTGCAGCGGTTGAATGAGCGCGGAATAGAAGAAATCCATGTGGTTGGTGTAGCGACGGATATTTGTGTGTTCCACACGCTTGTCGATGCTTATAACTATGGCTATAAAATCATCGTCCATGCGGATGCGGTGGCAAGCTTCCACCAGGAAGGGCATGCCTATGCACTGCATCATTTTAAAAACGTATTAGGTGCTGAAGTTGTGGAAGGAGGAAAGGAACGATGACATATTATCAGGATGATAGCACGGCATTGCATACCGATCTTTATCAAATTAATATGGCCCAGACGTATTGGAAGGATGGAAAACACAATCGTAAAGCGGTATTCGAACTGTTTTTCCGTAAGCAGCCATTTGGCAATGGCTTTGCCGTCTTTGCCGGATTGGAACGCGTCATCGATTACTTGAAGGATTTCCGCTTCTCGAACTCGGATCTGGATTATCTGGAGCAGGAGCTTGGCTATGATGAAGCGTTTATTGCCTACTTACGCGAGCTGCGTTTTACCGGGGATTTATATAGCATGCAGGAGGGAGAGCTTGTTTTCGGGACCGAACCGATCATCCGGGTGGAAGCGCCTCTGGCCCAGGCTCAGCTCATTGAAACAGCATTACTGAATATCGTGAACTATCAAACGCTGATTGCTACGAAAGCAGCTCGTATCATGCAGGTATTGGATGAGAGAGAGACTGCAATGGAATTCGGTTCCCGGCGTGCCCAAGAGATGGATGCAGCCATTTGGGGGACCAGGGCCGCCTACATTGGTGGATTCCATGCTACTTCCAATGTGCGGGCGGGTAAGAAATTCGGGATACCGGTTGCCGGTACGCACGCCCATGCACTTGTGCAGGCATATATTGACGAGTATGAGGCCTTTTGCAAGTATGCAGAAAGCCATGTGGACTGCACTTTCCTGGTGGATACGTATGATACATTGAAGTCGGGGGTGCCTAATGCCATCAAAGTGGCAAAAGAAATGGGAGATAAAATACGCTTCAACGCCATTCGTCTGGATAGCGGAGATCTTGCTTATTTATCAAAACAAGCACGCAAGATGCTGGATGAAGCAGGTTTCACGGAAACCAAGATCACGGCATCCAATGATTTAGATGAAGAGACAATTGGGGCACTGAAGGCACAAGGAGCAAAAATTGACAACTGGGGCATTGGTACGAAGCTGATAACTGCGTATGATCAGCCAGCATTGGGAGCGGTATATAAAATTGTCTCCATCGAGGATGACAATGGAAGCATGGTTGATACAATCAAAATCAGCGCCAATCCCGAAAAGGTCTCGACACCTGGATTGAAACGCGTCTACCGGATCATAAATCGGGCCAATCAGAAATCGGAAGGGGATTATATTGCGCTAAAGGATGAAAATCCAGAGGATGAAAAGAGGCTTAAGATGTTCCACCCGACTTACCCGTACATCAGCAAGTTCGTAACGGACTTCGAGGCGAAGGAGCTTCAGCAGCCAATTTTCCAAAACGGTGAGCTCGTCTACAAGCTTCCATCCCTGAAAGAGATGCGTGAATATGTGAAACACAGCCTCACTTACCTATGGGACGAATATAAACGGACACATAACCCCGAGGCATATCCTGTCGACTTGAGCACAGCTTGCTGGAACAATAAGATGGAATTGATCGAACGCATCAAGTCACAGCTGGAGGAGAAGTGACATGGGGAAAATCGGCATTTATGGTTCTTCCTTCGATCCGATTACAAATGTCCATTTGTGGACTGCCAGCACGGTAGCCCATCGCTGCAAGCTGGATAAGGTGATCTTCCTGCCTTGCTCGAGTAAGCGGAAGGATAAAAAACTCAATACAACCGACGAACATCGTTGGCAAATGGTCCAGATGGCTATCCAGGATAATGATTGTTATATTGCCGATGATTACGAAATGAAGCAAGAAGCATGGAATGTGTATACCGAGCAGACACTGAAGCATTTCAAGGAAGTCTATCCTGAGGATGAGATATACTTCATCATGGGTGCAGACCTGCTCGAAGATATTGGAGCGGGAAAATGGGGGAACAGTGAAGCATTGGTACGTGACAATCGATTCATTGTCATGGCCCGTAACGATATCGATATGCTGAAAGTGATCAGTCATTCCCCGCTGCTGCGCAATCATGATGACGGGCAAACCTTTCATCTGATTGATAAAGGGCTCGCGATGGAAATCAGCTCTACTTACATCCGCGATGAGTTTGCTGTCGGCGGAGAGCCGAGGTACTTGCTGCCGGAGAGCTGTTATCAGTATATTAAGGAGCATCAGATATATAAATAATTTCACTGGGACAAAAATGATGTAGCTAGAACAAAAACCGAACTATGACGTGAATTCTTTAACCAGGATTCACGTATATTCGGTTTTTTCATATAATTTAAGTTATGAAGCATTTTGATTGTAAGTCTGAAAACGCTTTGGCTTTTACTGCTATTTAATTCTGAATTTATTAAGCTGTTCATTTAATTGGATTGCTAATCCATCTAAATCTTTAGCGGAATTTGCGGTAATCTCAGTTGATGCCAATTGTTCTTGTCCAGCAGCAGATAATTCTTCCGTACTTGCTGCAAAGTCTTCCACTTGTGATGTCAGGTCTTGAATTTGGTTAGATATTGTTTTTGAGTTTGCGTTCACAGTTCGAATGGCTTCTGCCGTTTGGTTAAAGTGATTTACAATACCTTCATACATACTCTTGATTTTTTCAAATGCGTCTTTTGTAACTTTTAATGCATCTCTTTACTCGTTCACTAATTGGTTTGATTTGCTGATATTTGTAACGGCTAAATCTGTTTTGTTTGAAGTCTTTTCGATGATAGTTGTTATTTCGCCAGCTGAAATAGAAGTTTCTTCGGCGAGTTTCCTTATTTCATCTGCTACTATGGCGAATCCTTTACCCGCTTCGCCGGCTCTTGCTGCTTCAATGGATGCATTCAGTGCTAATAAATTTGTCTGTTCGGCGATGGATTTAATAATACCGACAAAACTTGTTACTTGATTTATCATTTCTTTTAGTTCATTTATTGAATAATTGACTTCATGTGAAACATGAAGGGTATCGTCCATCTTCTTCGTTTGCATATCGACACTTTTTTGACCTTCATTGATCGATTCTATCGATTTAGATGCTTGTTCTGCACTTTCGGACGTATTTGTAGCTATATCGTCCATCAGCGAGACCACATCCGAGAATGTCCTGCTAATACCGCTCATTGTCTCTGCTTCTTCTGCGTTTCCTGCAGCAAGTTGATCCAATGTAGTGACTACCTGTGTAATCGAGTTCACATTTTCATATGTATTTTTAGTAAGTTTATCTGAGTGGTTCGTAACAGTGGAAGAAAACATCTGGAGTTTAGAAATCATATCCTTGAGTGCTTTTCTTGTTTCATATAAAGCTTTTGCCATATCACCGGTTTGGTCTTTTGCTTTCAACAATTTTTCTAAATCTTCGTCTGTATCCACCAAATCTAAATCAGCAGTTTTTCCGGCAATCTCCGTTACCTTCTCAATGGGTTTTTCAATCGCTTTTCCTAATATATACGATAAAATAACCCCAACGATCAGGGAAATAACCAAGCCCCACAACACAGGTGTCGGAATCATGAATCCTGATTGCGTGTGCTGTACAGCTTCCCCGTTGGCAGTAGAAGCGGATGAATTCTCACTACCGTTATGCATGATCAGCGATGCACCTACGTTTATGTCGATTTTTGTCGAGAATTGGATAATACGATGGAGAAAGTTAGAAAAAAAGAAGTATTTTGCGAATGTTATTCAGGAAATGAGATGAGTAATAGGTCATCGTGTAAATGCATATGTATCTTAAGTAGCAAGTACAAAGTGGATGGAATTAAAACAAAAAAGAGGCATAAATAAATTATGCCTCCGATTTGCTATCGTTCTTAGTGGAGCATAGCGGGCTCGAACCGCTGACCTCTTCGCTGCCAGCGTAGAGAGCACTGTAATCTCTAGTTCCTTATAAGAAATACTGAGTATTAGTTGTGTGTGTTTTTGAAATAATAATCATTCTTATTATCTTTGATTATCTCTTGTATTCTTAGGTTTGTGACCAATTTATGACCATAGTTGTAAAGATGCTTCAGTGATTTAGCTAAAATTCAATGTGCGTTGTATGACATCTAGTACTCCAATTACAGTTTTTTTGATGATGATATCTAAGGAATAAATGGAAATTGAGGGTTAAAGCACTCATAATCGCCACTGTGTATGCCTTTTAGATGAAGAAGAATGATAGAATTTTAATTAGTTATAAACAAAATACAATTATTATATGAAGGGGTACTTAATATGGAGAGTATCGATAGAGATATACTAATGCGTTTACAATCAGATGCTCGGTTGTCAATGACTTCCCTTGGAAAACGTCTGAAAAGGGTAAAAGGAACTTCCATCTTACTGTATTCGTGAACCATTTCCGTTATAATATAATAATTTTCTGTAAATTATTATAATTATTTTCCAATTTATTGTACTTTAATGAAAAATATGTTAGTTTATATTCGTAGTAAATACTAATAGAAAGGAGGGATGTACTATGAAAAAGAAAACGAGACAGTTTATTTGCTCGATGTTGGTAGTTGGCACAATTGGATTAGGTGCAAGTACAGCGGATGCGGCATCTTTCGGAAATTCTTCTAGTGGAGCCTCCTCTGTAGAGTCTTTCCAAATTAAATATAATGGTGCCGCCTGGAATTACTCTAATTCGGCCTATAAGTCTACTTCGTTTAAATATACACGAAATGGTAGAACTTTACTAAGTAAAACAGCCTATACTAGCAAAGTGACAGGTTCTGTTTGGGACGATTTAAGATGGGGAGACAAGTATACTACGAAATTTACTTGGAGCCGTGGAGCAAAAAAATAATTTTTCTTAGTTTAAATTTTTGAAATATTCTATTAACAAATTTTAATGAAATATCTATGAGATTTATTATTATTGAATTATAGGAAATGGTTCGGGCCTGATAGGTATTTCCCTACAGGGCCCGAATTCGACTTTTAAATCTTATAAAGTACCGCATTACTTTAATTATGAATAATAACTACGTAGTTGGTATTTATTAAAAGGTGATACTATTGAAATATTCTTTATTTAGATTTATCGACGTTTTTGAGGCGTTTGCTAGCTATCTAATCTGTTTTGCTTCAAACTTGATATTTATTTATGTACAAACTTTGAATTTAGAAGGTTCTTATATTTTAAAGTCTTTTTTAAAAAGTATTATAGATTATCAGCTTATAATAAATATTTTTCTTACATTTATTATAATAGTATTTCACTATCAATTTCTAAATCGTAAAAAAACAGAAATATCCTGCCGAATACTTGTAGGAGATACAATGGTAAATATTATAATTCGATATATCTTGAATAGTCTAGCTATATTAGTGTTTAGTTTTTTACTATCACTCTTATTAAACTTCTATTTAGAGCTCAATGTAACCAGCAATCTCTACTTAGTTTTTATTTTTATTATATATATATTAATTAGTGCAGGTAAGGTGGAAAAAGAATGAGAATTTTACGTTTTTTTATAATTAGAATACTTTTAAAAAGATGGATACTTGTTTTGGGTATGATAATATTACTTTTTTTAGCTAATTATCTTTCTTTTACTACTGCTCGTTCAGTTATTTCAACTTTTCAAGGTTATCAAGAAATAGAAACTCTGAATCAAGAAGGAACTTTTATTGCTAATCTAGACCCAAATAGTGAAGCTGATTTTACTAAAATTGAAATAGATGATACACAAAAGGTATATGAATATTTAAACAACAATTATACTTATGCTCTTCAAGTCGATGGTTTTGTCACTTCATTACATAATAAACATAAGATGGAAGTTCCTTTCAATTATATCAACGAAGAGGCTTATAAGATAAATCAATTTAGATTATCTCAAGGAAACCAATTAAACTTCAATTATAAATTTAATAAAGAAGAAATACCTGTTTTAGTAGGTGCAGGTCTAGCCACAACATATCCTGTAGGATCAAATTTTGAGATTACAGATCCTGTCACCCAACAATTAGTCAATTTAAAAGTTCAAGGAGTCTTGAAGGAGAATACTCATCGTTCTAATTTTTATGCTCCCAATTCAAAGAATTACTTCAATTTTTCAATTTTTCTACCTGTTAATGAAGAATTTATTCAAAGTGCGGGTCTTGACCTCCACGTTAATGGTTTGATGGACATTGTGCTTCTTGATTCGTCAAAAGAGAAAGCAATGAATTTAAAAGAACATATCCAGGAAAATCTAGGTTTAGAATTTAACTTTTTTAATCAACAAGAAAACTTTAATTACTTTGAAGATTATTATGTTAATTCATTAAAAATCATCTGTACTATCACCTTTATTTTACTCATAATCATTGTTTGTTTAGCAATCTGGAATACCCTGGTCAGTATTCGGTTGATGATAAAAGATTTTACAATCAATTTATTAGTTGGATTAAGTTATTCAAAACTAAGAGTAATTTTTTATAGTTATTTTGGAATATTGTTTTCTATTATTCTAGCCATATTATTTGCAATAACCGCTTTCAATAGATACGGCTTTTGGTTAAACAAAGACTCAACTTTTGCTACTTACGGAATATTTGGCTTAATAAGTATGGATTGGATGGCTTTACTTATTGTTCTTTTTATAGATTTTATTATTGGATTTACGATTGTTGAACTTACGATAAGAAAAATTAAAAGTATTCCGATTTCCGTAGGGGTGTTACAATGAATAGTATAATTAAACTAGAAATCCAGAAAAAAACATTCAAGAAGAAAGGTTTTTCTATCTTAAATGATTTTGATTTGGAAGTTGAACCTGGGGAAAGACTTTCTATTATAGGAGAGTCTGGAGTTGGAAAAACTTCTTTGCTTAATATTATTGGTCTACTTGATACACAATATCAAGGGAGCTATAAGCTTTTTGATTCATCTGTTAAGGATTTATCACGAAATAAACTAGCTGAGTGGCGTAATCAAAAAATTGGTTTTGTTCTTCAGGAGTCCTCACTAATTAATTCTTTGACCATAGAGGATAATATTAAATTGCCGCTTATGTATGCTAAAACTGAAAAAGACCTAACTGTCCAAGATCACTTTAAACGAATTACTAATAAAATTGGGATTGAGCCCATTTTGAAAAAAAAACCACTTGATTGTTCTGGTGGCCAACGATCTAGAGCTGTTTTTGCTAGGGCTGTAATTATGAATCCCCAAATAATTTTATCAGATGAACCAACTGCGTCTTTAGACTTAGAAAATAAAGAAAAAATTATCAATCTACTTTTTGATATGAATAAAGAATTTAATACTACTGTTATTACAGTGACTCATGATTTAGATTTAGCCAATCGCCATGAACGAATAATTACTCTCGAAAGGAATGAATAAAATGGGATTCTATATAATGATCATGTCATTCATCCTTGGCATATTCTTCACCATTCTTGGTGCTTCTCGTAGAAAACAGAATTTTTTATATAAGATTTTCATAGTGCTAGGAATCATTCTCATTCTTGTTGCTGTTTATCTAGCAAGGCCTCATTAAGAATCATAGTTTTATATAGAATAAATGAGTTATATTTGGTATCTCAGTGAAACGATTATCTTATTTACGCAGCTTTTTTAGTGAACTGAAAAAGCACATGGACATAATGATTGTAAGTCTGCTTGAATGTTTCTTCAATCATTGAAAAACGCATTTTTTTAATAATGTGATAATTATACTGCCCCCTCTATATCCTAGATATGGAGGGGGCAGTATGATTATTACACGATTTTTATTCTGAATTATCTGTTGTTCATCTAGTAGAACATCTTTACTAATTTAATATTTCCAAATTTCTTCCTTGAAGAAGATCTTAAAAGAGCATCAGGTGAACGAAGTATCTCGTGGAGAAAAATGGGATTGGAAATGAATGTGAATGTTTATGATAAACAAGAGAGTGAGTAATAATTCCCTAGCATGACCAATAGTATGACCATTCAATAAATGTCATACTTAAATATGTAATAATAAAACCCTCTAATAACATTAAAAGCTGTTATTTAGAGGGTTTATATAGATGGAGCATAGCGGGCTCGAACCGCTGACCTCTTCGCTGCCAGCGAAGCGCTCTCCCAGCTGAGCTAATGCCCCGTATAATATATTATTTCGTCACAAAAATATTATAACGCTTATCTCTCCTGCTGACAATATCTTTTTCAACAAGCACAATTGAGGGACTCTATCGGCTGCTGTGATATAATTTATGTAACATAAAGTCGATTTGGAGGACGATGCAGTGCGGTTTGTGAGTATAGATTTCGAGACGGCGAATCGATATTGGTCCAGTGCTTGTTCAGTGGGTGTTGCTGTAGCGGATGAGACAGGGGTGGTTGAGGAGTGGTACACCCTGATCAATCCGCTGATGGATTTTGAAGATCAGAATATCCAGGTGCATGGCATTCTTCCGCGTGATGTGGAGGATGCGCCGACGTTCAAGGAAATCTGGCCCAAGCTTGGCAGCTATCTGGCAGGTAATGTCGTTATTGCGCATAATGCGAGCTTTGATATGGGCGTCATCCGTAAGGCAGTGGCACGTTTTGGTTTGGAGATGCCGGATTTTGCTTATCTTTGTACGCGGATCATCGGCAAGAAGGTTTGGCCGGATATGGAGAACCATCGGCTTAATACATTGGCTGCCAGCAAGGAAATCAGCTTCGAGCATCATAATGCTATGGAAGATGCACGGGTGGCAGCGAATATCTTCCTTCATGCGATGGCTGATTCTGGAGTACAGAGCATCGAGGAACTGACTAAGGTATTGAAGGTGAAGCAAAAAAGCATCCATGATACAAGCTCCTCTGGCAGTAGATCACGTTACGGCGATATTAAGCCGCAAACGGATCAATTCGACTCGTCACATCCGTTTTACCGGAAGCAAGTGATGTTTACCGGGACTATGAAAGGCCTGAAACGGAAAGACGCCATCCAAAAGCTGGTCAATGTAGGCGGCGTGCACACTGACAAGATGGATGCGTCTACGCAGTATCTCGTTGTCGGAGCGAAGGATTATGAGAAGTTCGCTGCCGGAAAGAAAACGAGCAAGCTTGTGCAAGCGGAGCGAATGATCGAGAACGGGCGGCCTTTGCGAATCATATCTGAAGAAAAATTCCTATCATTGGTGTAAGGAGTTCTCCATCGAGAGGACTCCTTGTTTTATTGAGGGGATAGTATGATGTTTGAAATAATAGAAACCGATATACTGGCAGAGGCATATGAGTCATTGATGGAAAGATTATGCGATGTCTGTGACACATTCACTTTTGCTGTACTGCCGAAAAAGATGATGGGTCAGAAACAAACGCTCCATACACTGCTGGAGAGCCTAGAGCCGTATCTTAAAAAGATAGAATATACGAATGGTACACGTGCCAACTTATTTCAAGCGCATATATCTGTTCCGAATTATTACTATCATTTTAACAAAGAATCTCTGCGGTTGATCGTGGATGCTGCAGACAGTCTTTTTTATTGGCAGCAGCCGCTGCTCCCGGAGGATATATCCTTTCTAAGGAAGGATAAGGAATACTTCACAATGAATGCGCATGAAGGATATGCGATGCTTTTCGCAGAAGATAGATATGTATTAGAACTTGGAGGTACAAAATGGAGCAGAACCAATTAGAGAATAAAAAGTTTGACTGGCGTTTATTCCTGGCACTGGTAAAAGGGACCGAACCACCGCTTGGAATAGTCATAACAGCACTCCTCATGAGTTTGATGACAACAGGTGTCGGGTTCGCTGTGCCACTATTCACGAAAAATCTTGTGGATGGGTTCAGCGGACAATCGTTTACCGGCGGACAGATTACCATATTGGTAATTGCTTTCGTTCTGCAGGCATTGGCGAGCGGCTTGTCCATTTACTTACTGGCTAAAGTCGGTCATCATGTCGTAGCTAAGCTTAGGGAGCGTTTGTGGGAGAAACTGTTGCACCTGCCGATTCGTTTTCACCATAATAATGAAACAGGACAGACACTAAGCCGGGTGACGAATGATACGGGTATACTAAAAGAGTTGATCACGGATCATTTGACTAGCTTCGTAACTGGTATCATATCCATTGTTGGTTCTATCATCATTTTGCTGATTCTTGATTGGAAGATGACGATTGTGATGCTGTTGGCTGTCCCAGTTGCTATCATCATCATCATGGTGCTTGGACGCCAGATGTATCGGGTATCAAAGACGATGCAGGAAGAGACGGCTAAATTCACAGCGGTATTGAATCAGGTGCTCCCGGAAATGAAACTCGTCAAAGCTTCAAATGCAGAGCATGTCGAGCTGGAACGCGGTAACAAAGGTATCCGGACATTATTTACGTATGGGTTGAAGGAAGCAAAAATTCAAGCGCTGCTTTCACCGCTCATGCTGTTCGTCATGATGCTTCTGCTAGTAACGATCATCGGTTATGGCGGTGTCCGCGTTGCATCCGGTGCATTGTCAGCGGGCGACATGGTAGCTTTCATCCTATACCTGTTCCAAATCATCATGCCGATGACGCAGCTATCCATGTTCTTCACACATCTGCAAAAAGCGATGGGCGCAACTGAACGTATTTATGATGTGCTTGGGGAAGAGACAGAGGATGCAGATAAAGGGAAATCCATTCAGCGTGTGGATGGGGATTTGCATATCGAGCATGTGAGCTTCGCGTATCAGTCTGATCAAGTCTTGCACGATCTTAGTTTTACAGCTCCTGCTGGAAAGGTGACGGCCATCGCAGGACCAAGCGGCGGGGGGAAATCGACCCTATTTGGCTTGCTGGAGCGGTATTACGAACCGACAGAAGGGACGATTCGGCTTGATGATACACCTATCCAGGATTATAAGCTCCATGACTGGAGACGACAGATTGGCTACGTAGCGCAAGAAACAGCGCTGCTTTCCGGTACAATCCGCGAAAACATCTGTTATGGATTGGAGCGAGAGGTGTCCGATGAGGAACTTGAACGCGTATCGGAGATGGCTTATGCCAAGCAGTTCATCGAAGAGCTGCCTGATGGTTTTGAAACGACGGTAGGCGAACGGGGGGTCAAACTCTCTGGCGGACAGCGTCAACGTATAGCGATCGCCAGGGCGCTCTTGCGTGATCCGCAGATCTTGATGTTGGATGAAGCGACATCGAGTCTGGATAGCAGCTCGGAAATCTATGTCCAGCAAGCATTGCAAAATCTAATGCAGAATCGGACTACCTTTGTGATAGCTCACCGATTGTCGACAATTGTGGAGGCAGACCAAATCGTGTTCATTGAAAAAGGAAGAATAACCGGTATCGGAACCCATGAAGCATTATTCAAGCAGCACGATCTGTATCGTGAGTTCGCATCACAGCAGCAGCTTTTGGCGGGTAAAATGGAATAAATGAATCCCTCTTTTCGCATAATAGACGAAAAGGGGGTTCTGTCATGCCGAAGAAAAAGCCCAATAATGATCATCAATTCAAAGAAAACAAGAACCATGGCGAAAAGCGGAATGGTCGATTGAGTCAGTTCAAGAATAACGTCAATGGGTCAGGCGATGCGGAAAACGAATATATTTCTGTCAAGGAAGACTAAAAAAAGCTGATGCCTCCAATGAGGCAGCAGCTTTTTTTCATTTCATCCAGTTAACGAGCATAAACAAAATCGGCAAGACAAAAATCAACGAAGATGTCGCGACGATCCAATTGGAGTTGGCAAGCTCCATATCCAGCTTATACAGCCTCGGCGGCACAAGTGAAGCGACTGCCGGCGGCATGGCGGACATGATGAGGAGTACTTGCAAAAGAATGCCGTCATACAAGTTGCCAAGACCAATCAAGTACGCGCTGCCTGTGATGACAAGCGGAACAGCCAGGAACTTAATCGGGATCAGCCACATGCTGAGATTCCAGTATTTTTTTACGGAAGCAATACGCATGCTGAAGCCGATCGGAACCAATAACAGGATGGAAGCCAATGCAACAAGTGCCGAATTGCTTGCACCCAGCCATTCAAATCTATCGATTGGAGATAAATTCAGTGCAGCTCCGATGACAATCGAACAGAAAGTGATCATGATGAATGGATCTTTCACAATCCGCATCACACGTGATCCTGATGTATTCTCTTCGATTGACCCGTATGATTTTGCAATCGGATAAATGATCGTATAATAGGTGAATTCCTCGAGTAATCGGAACATGGCTGCATAGGCAACTGCTTTTTCGCCAATGAAGAGCACACAAAAAAGTACACCGAAGCTACCTAGGTTCAGAAATGCACCAGATACAAACATGGAACCAATCTGGTCTTTTGGAAGCTGTCTCCATTTAGAATATAGCAATGCCAAACCAGCACCAAGAAAAATGGTTACGATTCCGAAAACCGGTAAGTAAATCAGCCTGACATTAGTCAGATCAGCTGACCAAAAGGCACTGATTAAGATGATGGGATTCAGGACGAGCAAAACGACCCGAATCAATGCGTTCATAAAATAATTGAGCGAGAACCATTCCGGAAGCCGATATTTCTCGGCGATGATCCGGATGGCCCTGCCGATGATAAGTCCGATGAGTATGATGGATACGGCGTAAATGAAGCTTCCGATAAAATCATACCTCCTTTCAGCTGAAATGCTACATGATGTATTCCCTAATTTCTATTATATACAGCATTCTCAATTGTATCGATATTGCTTTGTATTGTCTAAAGAAATTAGTGAATTGGGCTTGTATAAAAAAACACCTGTCATGGCAGACAGGTGTTTCAACATTATTTATCCTCTTCCTCTGAGCGGTGATTATAATCATAATCGCTTGGGTTTACAGGCGTCCATCCTTCTGGATCGTAGAAGCGTAGCAGGTCGCCATAGAGGATTTTGTCATTGAGACTCAATTTCTCGGCTAGTTTATCTTTTTCGGACTCGATTTCTTTGATCTTATCTTCGTCTTCGATTACTTCACCGGTTTTTGTATCATAATAATCATCACCAAGTACTGTGTAATCTTTACTGATATAGTCACCGTTTCGGAGGCCGACTACACCGTTATGCTCTTCGGATAATAAATCTGTACCGAACTGAATATATTTCGAAGAGTCGATGCCAAGCAAATGCTCGAGTGTCGGAAGAACATCAAGTTCACCGCCGTACGTGTGGTTCACGCCGCCTTTAAGACCTGGCGCCTTGATCATAAGCGGGACACGCTGCAATTGTGCATTCTCATAATCGGTGATTTCTGTACCGATGATTTGCTCCATTGCTTTATTATGGTTCGTTGAAATACCGTAATGGTCCCCGTAAAGCAGGATGACGGAATTGTCATACATGCCGGATTCCTTCAAGTCATTGAAGAATTGCTCAAGTGCTTCATCCAGGTAACGTGCTGTCTGGAAATAGTTATCCACAGTGGAATCCCCTGTTGTCGCTTTATCAATCGTTGCATCCTCTGGATCGAGCGTGAACGGATAATGGTTCGTCAACGTGATCATATGGGCATAGAACGGCTGATCGAGTGATTCTAGCATCGGCATGGATTCCTCGAAGAAAGGCTTATCCTTCAAACCATAGTTGATCGAGTTTTCCATGTTGTAATACGTGGAATCGAAGAAATGATCGACTCCGAATTGCTTGTAAATCTCATCACGGTTCCAGAATGTTTTCTCATCACCGTGGAATACTGCGCTCGTATAGCCTTGTTCCTGGTTCAGTATGGCAGTTGCTGCTTGATATGTGTTCGTACCTTTTACAGAAAAGGCAGAACCCTGCGGAAGACCGTAGAGGGAGTTATCCATCAATAGCTCCGCATCGGCTGTCTTACCTTGTTCTGTCTGGTGGAAGAAGTTGTCGAAATAAGTGAGTTCCTTATCATTCACCAGTGAATTCAGGAACGGCGTCACTTCTTCACCATTCAATTTATAATTGATCAGGAAGCTTTGGAAGCTTTCCAAATGAATCTTGATGATATTCATGCCTTCTGCTTTACCGAAGTATTCTGGATTCGGTTCTGCATAATTCTTGTCTACGAACTCCTTCACTTCCGTTACGTCATTCGGACTAGCCATGACGCGCTGTGTGGAAGTTTTCGCATTTTGTACCGCATCATAGATTGTATAGTTATATGGACCGAGGTATTTCACCAAGTACGTACGGTCGAATGTACGCTGCAGCAGCTGCGGTCGATCAACCTCAGCCAATCCTAGGTTGACTGCGAATAGTGCAATACCGGAAACGATGACCATAGCCGTCTTCCGGAAAGCAAGACGCTCCGTAGTCCAGTTCTTTCTAGTGTAAACATACAATACAATCAACAGGATGATGTCCAGGAAGTAAACGAAATCAAAGCCTTCCATCAGCCCGAAGATGCTGCCGCCCATACCGGAGCTTAAGTTATCCGTCTGCTTTAAAGTTGGCAGCGTAATGAAATCATTAAAGAATCGATAGTACAGGACATTGGCATAAAGCAGGAAGCTCATGAAGAAATCGATGACCAGCAGCCAGATTCCCATCCGCTTGCCCTTTGCCAGGAATGCGAGTCCGAGGAACACGATGCTCGCACTGAACGGGTTGATTACGAGCAGGAATTCCTGCATGGCGTTCGTTATATCTAATTTAAATTCCGTTTGGTAGGTTAAATACGTCTTGGCCCATAAGAAAATAACGGCCAGCGCAAAAAATCCTTTCCTTGAAGCCAGAAGCTTCTTCATTATCTTTCACCTCTTCATTTTCTTATCAGGCGTCTATTGAATGAAACAACGACATTGATTCTATCAAATTTACAGACTTAAACACAACTAAAACCCAGAAACAATATTGGGGCTCATAATCTATAAATATAACAGATTCCACTGAAAAAGCAAAATGGGATATTTGCCCAGAAAAAAAGAGCGCGTCTGCACTCTTTTTTTACAAAGCACCTAATTGGGTGTCAATTGGCTGTTGATGTTTCCATTGCTTGTATGCTGCTACATCCAGCTGTATCTGCTTAAATGTGAAAGCGATAAGCGCGACGTCATCAAGCAGGCCGCCTGGAATGAAATCCGGGACAAAGTCGACCGGGCTCAGGAAATAGAGGAAGGTTGCAGCTATCATAAGCAGTGACTTTTTCGGCAGCTGCTTGTAAGCACCTTTACGCCAATCGCGAAGCATGTCCACCATTAACTGCAGGTCTGACCATATTTCTGCGAGTTTTCCTTTGTTATCTGTCGCTTTCGTCGATACATTAGCAAGGAGCTCCTTCGATTTTTCCTTATCCTGCAGCAATGCTTTTGCCTTCGGTGTGTAAGCATGCCGTTTCTCCAGGAGCTGTGTTAGGTTCCATTTCATAAGGTGTGCCTCCTTGTTACCTTCTCTATCCTATTATGAGGAACAATTCCCCATCATGCAAGGAAGGGGCTTTCAATCTATTTTCTTTACAAGCACCCGATATCGTTCGGGCAGCGTATCTTTTGCTTTTACTTCTCGCATGAAGGATTCTGCCGCTTCATATGTGTCAAAAGTGAACACTTCTCCGTCCTTTCCGACGAATTCAAGCTTCACTTGGTTTGAGTCGACTGCAATGACTTTGAACATATTGTTCTCCTTTCAAATGACCGGCACCATTCGGCACTGTCAGAAAGAGCTGAGTTAACAGGGATTTCCAGCTCGAATGACTCAATTGATAAAATAATTTCAATGGAAAAATTGGCGTGAAAAATAGTTCACTTTTATATTATAAATAAAGTGGGCAAAGAGAGGAAGCAAGAATATCAAAACGGGAAAAGCAGGCAGCGGGGGCTGCCTGCTTTTCTGTTGTTGTTAGATATAGATGTGGCGAGACGAATAAAATATGTGGGAGGTAATGTTGTTAGAAAACATATTTTTTTCGTTCTCCATTATATAGACGGAAGTAAGCAGCCGATGGTTTCGTTTTTTAAAAAAGAATTTCTGATTTTTGCCTTACAGTATGACGGTACGTATAACTGCGTTTGGTATTTGTGGTTCCAATCTGCAATTTGTACCTGAGAGATCATATCTAAAAAAGACTATATCATCGGTCACGAACCAATGGAAATCGTGGGAATTTGGATTAGATGAAGAACTTCAAAAAAGGTGATCGTGTTGTCACTCCATTCAACGTGGGCTGCCGATGCAAAAGCACACACCAAATGGCGTCAGAGGATAACATTTAAAGAAGCATAAGTTGATGAAGCCGTAAAGAAAAGAGCTGCCAAGGGCAGCTCCATTTTAGTTTGTATTGGTTTGTTCATCATATAAATGTGATCTCTTCTTGAACCAATGGAAGGTATGGGTGACGATAACTTTCAGAATCGCATATCCAGGTACAGCGAGTATAACGCCGACAACACCAAATAGGTTTCCGGCAGTCAGGATAACGAAAATGATGGTAATCGGGTGAACCCGTATGTTTCGCCCCATAATCTGAGGTGTAATCAGCTTTCCTTCAACTAATTGAACAACCGTCCAGACAACTATCAGCTTCAAAAGCATGAACGGCGAAGTAACAATCGCGATGATGATTGCGGGTGTAATGGCGATTGCTGGACCAAGATAGGGAACGACACTCGTGAAAGCTGCAATGACAGCAAGTACCGGTGCGTAATCAAGTCCGATGATCAAATAACCAATATACAGCAAAACACCAATGACGAAGCTGACGATAATCTGACCTCGTATGTAAGAACTGATCTGATGATTCATCTCGGACATCACTTCATAAGTCTGACTGCGGAAACGTACCGGAAGCAATTTTAAGATATAGACCGGCAGTTTCTTGCCATCTTTCAATAAATAGAAGAGGATGAAAGGCACTGTCACGATAGAGATGATCACTTCGGTAACTGCTCCGACGAAGCTAGTCAAATTAGAGAACAAATTATTCAGCATGCTTGTTCCGCGAGTCTGTAATTCATTTAGTATCTGGTTGAAATCGAAATTGCCTGATTGCTGAATCTGATTGACGATGTTGCTCCCTGTTATGGATTGGACCATCTCAATGCCTTGTTCAAAGTATTCCGTACTATTATCGATCAGGCTCAATGTCTGTTCTTTCAAAACCGGAATGACAGAACTTATGAGAATAGTCAGCAATCCGATGATGACAAGGTAGAGAACAATGATGGAATATATGCGTTTTATACGCTTTTTCTCCAAGTAATTGACGATTGGAACTGTCAAATAATAGACAATACCAGTTAAAATGATGGGCAATATCACTGTTTTCACGATAACGACAATTGGTGTGAAAATGAATGATACACGCGAATAAACTAGTATATTCAGCCCGATGATGAAAAGAATCAGCATCGCGATGACAAATTTATTATTCAGGAAGAACTTACTGAACTTCCCTTGCTTGTTACGCTGTAAGTCTTGCATGGCAATCCTCTCCTCTTTGGCCCGCTGTTCCTTAATTCTAGTGTTCTATCATTATAGCCCAATATGAAGGCTAATAACCGTCATATTTATTTTAATCCTATGGAACAAATTAATCTACTCACGTATTCTAATGTAAGCGAGAAACAGGCAGATAATTTTATCGGCTTAAATTATCAACAATGTTATAAACAATATATTAACTATAAGATAAACGAAAAAAAGACTTATGCACATAATCCACAAGTCTTGAAGGGGTGATTGTGCACAAGTCACTTATTTCCATAACAGCGAATATTATAAAGCTTGTTCCAATGCTTCGGATAAGCTGGAGAAACGGAAGTGGTATCCATTGTCGATTGCTTTTTTCGGATAGACACATTGTCCTTCCAGAACCAAAATGCTCATTTCACCTAATGCTTTTTCGACAATCGATGCAGGTGCTGTCGTCCAATAAGGACGGTGCAGTGTCAGTGCTAGTGTCTTGCTGAAATCTTTGTTCCGCCGCGGAGAAGGTGCAGTGACATTCAATGGTCCTTCGATCGACTCATTTTCAATTGCATATGCAATCAAACCTGCAGCATCCCGGACATGAATCCAGGACAGCCATTGCTCTCCGCTGCCGATCTTTCCGCCAGCGAAATAACGGAAAGGCAGCTGCATAAGCGGCAGGGCTCCCTTGTCACCCAATACGATTCCAAAACGTGCAAGCACGATGCGGACCCCAAGACCTTTTGCTTGCATAGCAGCCTCTTCCCAATCATATGTCACGTCTGCCAAAAAATCCTGACCTCGTTTCGTTGTATCCTCCGTGAACGCATCTTGTTCGCTCGTTCCGTAATATCCTACAGCAGACCCGCTTACAAAAACTTTTGGCTTCTTCGGCATTTTTTCGATCATATCCACCAATGTTTCGGTGGCTTCCAATCGACTGCTGCGTATCTGCGCTTTTTTCTCCTTCGTCCACTTGCCGAAAAGGCTGGTTCCGGCTAAGTTGACAACAGCATCAATCTCTGGAAGCTGGGAAAGAGGATCAAATCCTTTCTTGAGCCAGCCGACATAAGTGACTTGTTTCGTGTCGAGCTTTTGCTCAGGTGAACGAGTAAGGATATATACATGATGCCCTTTCTCAATCAGGTTCTCTGCCAGTTGTTTTCCGACGAATCCTGTTCCGCCGCTGATGACGATGTTCATGTTTGCATCCTCCTTCTGTATGTTGAGCTTACGATTTTGCAGACAATGATTTCATGGTAGAATAACAAATAAGAGGTGTCGAAAATGGTGAAAATCACGAAAATCACGACCCAAAAAAATACAATCGGACGTTATAATGTCTTTATCGATGAAGGTAAAGGCGAAAAGTTCGGCTTTGGTCTTGATGAGGATATCCTGATTTCAAGTGGTATCACCAAAGGACAGGAAATATCCGAAGAATCGTTGCAGACCATCATCGAAAAAGATACAGCTCATAAATGTTTTACCCTGGCTTTACAATATTTAAGCTACCGGATGCGTTCAAAAAAAGAAATAAGAAGTTATTTGCTCAAAAAAGAACAGAATCCTACACATATCGAAGAAGCCTTGAACAGACTTGATGAGCAAGGTTATATAGACGATGCTGCCTTTGCTGGTGCTTTTGTCCGGACGAAAGTGAACACCACGAGCAAAGGTCCGCTAATCATCCGGAAAGAATTGCAGGAAAAAGGGATTACGGGGGCAGCTGCAGACCAAGCGATGGCGTATTATACGTTTGACAAAGAACTGGAAAAAGCCATCAAGCTTGCAGGCGGCAAACTGCATACCAAAGCAAAGAAATCACATCAGGAGAAAATCCAGCTTGCTCAGCAGCAATTGCTTTCAAAGGGTTTCTCGAGTGCTGCTGCCAAGGAAGCTGTATCACTGGCATTGAAAGACACCGATCAGGATACGGACGCTGAGCTGGAGGCTGTCAAGTTTCAAGGAGACAAGCTTTGGCGCAAGTATTCGCAAAAAGCAGAGGGCTATGAACTCGATCAAAAAATCAAGATGGCGCTTTATCGAAAGGGTTTCCCGATGGAGCTGATCCAGAAGTATATAGAGGAAGCGAAAGAAAAAGACCTTTATTAATGGAAAGCAGGTGCGAGGATGCAAGTACGTTATAGTGATTTGACAGTGGAACAGCTGAAAGAAGAAATGAAACAATTGAAAATCCAGCAGCAAAAGGCAGAACAGATGGGCAATTTCAGTGAATATCAAATTCTGGAACGCAAGCGGCAAATGGCCAAGGCTTATACGATGAATCCGGATGATTTCAAGCCTGGCGGCACGTATCAGATAAAAGGTGACCGGTCACATGTATTCACGATCGATTATTTGAATGGCGTCTTTGCTTGGGGCTACCGCCGTCAGGGCGCCGAAACAGGACAAGAGCTGGAAGCTTTGCCGATCAGTGTGCTCGGGAGGGCGACTATGTAATTGCCTCGGCTTTAAGAGCCGAGGTATATTTTATCTGCGGTTTTTCTTGACTGCTTGAGTACGGATGATGATATCAGTCTGTGTTTGCTGTGTTTCCCCATTCACCTGGTTATTCGCATGTTTTGCAGTGGTGCGGGGTGACTGAATAACGGAATTGATAGTGCCAGTTCTGGAAAAACGATCAAACTTGGACATATATCTGCCTCCTCAAGATTTAATGCGCCGCAGTACTTCTAGCTTGTGCTTATTTTTTTGAGATTATGTTGGGTTTCTGATGGAAAGGAAGAAGAATGAATGGAAAATAAATTCCGCGAACTTGCTGCGCTTTTGCAGCAGCAGAACGAACGGCTGACAATAGATGAGGCTCGGACATGGGTCGAGATTCTTTGGGAGGATTTCGAGGCCACACGTGCAAAGGCCGGTCGTAAGTATCAAGGGCAGGACATGACAGAAGCAATTGTGCGTCAGTGGATACAGCATTATGGTCCGAAACTGGATGAATTTCTCGACCGCAATCCTAAGTACCATCATCTATTCATGGAAAGAAGACAACAATAAAAAAACCTGGAGAATCAAATCTCCAGGTTTTATAATGCAGATGGATTGTCGTCGGTAACAAGCTTTCGCTGCAGTTTCTGTTCGGAAAAGATCCATCCGGTATAGGAGCTCATCACTTGATGATTATCATCAATTTGAACGACTGCCTTGAATGGATAATGCTGTGCGCTGTTATGATAGCGCAAATCGATCAGCCGCAGCTCGGTGAAATCATCATACAAATTCACTTCCCATGTGTAAACAGGGGAAAAGCTAAGGAAGGCTGCAATATTCTTGTCTTCTCTGGCAACTTCCATCAGCTTGCTATCGGGCAGTGGTTTCCTTGCGAATTCATCGATGATACGGAGCTGCCAATTCTCGACTTTGCCGACATAAAAATGATCGGGTGCTGTAATGGCAACACGCCAGTATGCTTGCTTCATTGTTGGTGAAGTGGCAATGATCTGGGCATCGGGTATTCTTTCTTTCACTTGTTTGATGATCCGCCGTTTATCCAAGTAACGCTTCACATAATACAGGACAAGGATCGCGTATATGACTGCAAAGGTCTGACCAGGTTCCAAACCGATCAGCCAGAGACCGATACCGATCACATGCATCGCAAAGATGAAAGGATCGAAGGTATTGATGAAGCCATAAGCGACCCATCGTCTGGAGAACGGCCGGTAAGCCTGTGTGCCGTAAGCATTGAATACATCGACAAATACATGCAATACAACGGCACCGAAAGTCCAAAGCCATAGATGCAGAAAGTTGATATTCGGTACTAACACGTACAGCAGCAGGGAAATCGCCAATCCCCACAATATGACAGCGGGGATGGAATGCGTGATTCCCCGGTGGTTTCGTAAATAAGAAGCATTGTTGCGTAATTTCAGTACTGTATCAAAGTCGGGTGCCTGTGAACCAAGAATCGTGCCAGCAAGTACTGCATTGAACAATACAGGGTCTTGGTGAACAGCAGGATCGAGCGTGGCAAGCCCGCCTAGGGCTATTCCCATGACAATATGGGTACCAGTGTCCATCTTCATGTCCTCCTTCTGATGAAACCAAACCACCTAATACATTAATTATTGTAACACGGAGCGTGAGTGAATTTGCAATTAGACGATCTACATGTTAAGTTTCAACATTTTTCGATAGATTTATTTCAAAATGATTTGATTAATTGGTTCCAGCAGGAAAAACGTTCCCTGCCGTGGCGTGAAAACCGGGATCCGTATCGGATTTGGGTTTCGGAAATCATGCTCCAGCAGACGAAGGTGGATACCGTCATTCCTTACTTTCATCGTTTCATGGAACGCTTTCCGACAATCCAGGCATTGGCCAAAGCGGATGAACAGGACGTCCTCAAAGCGTGGGAAGGCTTAGGTTACTATTCCCGAGCGCGCAATCTTCAAACAGCCGTGCGTGAGGTGGCCCAGGCGTATGGCGGCAAGGTACCGGACAACGTGGACGAGTTGGGTAAACTCAAAGGTGTCGGCCCCTACACAAAGGGTGCTATCCTCAGTATCGCTTACGGCATTCCGCAGCCGGCTGTCGATGGGAATGTCATGAGGGTTTTATCCCGAATCCTGTTGATTACGGAAGATATTGCGAAGCCTAAAGCAAGGAAGATCTTTGAGGCAGCAGTCGAAGAATTGATTTCGAGGGAGGATCCATCATCCTTCAATCAAGGATTAATGGAACTTGGAGCGCTAATTTGTACACCGAAAAAACCCGCTTGTATGTTATGTCCAGTACAGGAGCATTGTGCCGCATTCCAGCAAGGGCTCCAGGAAGAGCTGCCAATCAAGTCCAAGGGCAAGAAACAAAAGACGATGCCGTATCTTTCTGTTATCGTGGAGAACGCACAAGGCGAAGTACTTATTGAGAAAAGACCGGAAGAAGGACTGCTTGCGAACTTATGGCAATTTCCAATGGCTGATGCGGCGGAGGTTTCTGTGGAACAGCTGGCGTATTGGTTCAAGCTGGAGTATGGCATTCAAATCGAGCTTGGCGAAACGCTGCAACCTGTCCGTCATGTTTTTTCCCATATCATATGGGAAATCATCGTTCTGCATGCGAAAACCGCGGATGCAACAACGGAACAGGGCAGATTCGTCAGCTTATCGGATATAAATGACTACCCATTGCCGGTGCCGCATCAGAAACTACTGCAGCAAATCCATGTACCAGAATAAACCAGTAGCTTTTTGAATTTTTTTGGATAACAACGCCGCATTCAGGAGAAAGTAATGTGGCGGAGGTGATAACAATGAACAAAAAGACACAATCTGGTACTGAGGTAAATCACGTTAAACAACAAAACCAGAAGTCACGTCAAGGCGGTTCCAGCCAATTTGGAACTGAATTTGCTTCTGAAACAGACGTACAGCAGGTTCAACAGCAGAACCAGCAGTCTCGTCAGAAAGCAAAAGGCGGTTCCAGCCAATTCGGAACTGAATTTGCTTCTGAGACAGATGTACAGCAAGTTCAGCAGCAAAATCAACAATCCCGCAAGTAAGACGGACATCGTCTGAATTGTTACTTTCGTATGAACGGAGCCCTTCAGCGGACGCTGGGGGGCTCTTTTGTCGATGTATGGGCGGCAATCAGCGTTTTTCATTTCCATTGTGTCTGAAATATCTTTATAATATAAAGAAACGATCTTACATATAGGACAATACAAAGGAAGGAAGATTCGCATGGCTGGCCCAGAGGCAGGAACGAAAATTCAGATACACAGCTATAAACATAACGGCCAGCTCCATCGGGTATGGGAAAGCAGCACAGTATTGAAGAGTACGGCAGAAATCCTGATCGGTGCCAATGACCGGACGATGGTCACGGAAAGCGATGGGAGGACGTGGATTACACGTGAACCGGCCATTGTTTATTTCCATGCGAAGCACTGGTTCAACATTATCGGTATGCTGCGTACGGATGGGATTTATTATTATTGCAATATCAGTTCTCCGTATGTATATGATGGAGAGGCACTGAAGTATATCGATTATGATCTGGATATCAAGATATATCCTGATATGACGTTTAAGCTCTTGGATGAAGATGAATTCGATGTACACAAGCGACAGATGAATTATCCTCCTGAAATTGAGAAAATCCTATGGAATCAGGTCGATGTTCTGATCAGTTGGATTAGACAAGGAAAAGGGCCGTTCTCACCTGATTTCATCGATACATGGTATGAGCTGTTCCTAACCTACAGATAAATAACATAAGCTATGAATCCTTGCCGGTACCGACAGGGATTTATCGTTGTGCACAACAGAGAGGTGATTGTGTTGAGCAGTACGAGACGGTATTTACGTTTTGTAAAACCGTACAAATGGAAAATTATCTTGACGATCATAATCGGTATAGTAAAATTCGCCATACCTTTACTTATTCCGTTGATTTTAGGGTATGTAGTCGATCATGTCGTCAATGCGGATTTATCGACAGCAGACAAGGTGCAGCGCTTGTTCTGGCTGCTTGGCGGTTCCTTGATTGTCTTTCTCATATTGAGACCGCCAGTGGAGTATTATCGGCAATACTTGGCGCAATGGACAGGCAACCGCGTGCTATATGACATCCGGAACCAGTTGTTCGATCATATCCAGCGTCTGAGCCTTCGGTATTATTCCCAGACGAAAACGGGGGAAATCATCTCCCGTGTGATCAATGATGTTGAGCAGACAAAGAACTTCATCATGACTGGTTTGATGAACGTATGGCTTGACTTGGCCACGATCGTCATTGCCGTTTGTATCATGTTTACGATGGATGTGTCGCTGACGCTGGTGGCAATCGTGCTGTTTCCCGTATATGGTGTGGCAATCAAGTATTTCTATGAGCGACTCCGCAGTTTGACGAGGAAGCGGTCCCAAGCTTTGGCTGAAGTACAGGGGCATTTGCATGAACGCGTGCAAGGCATCCCCGTCACACGAAGTTTTGCTTTGGAGGATTATGAACAAAAGCAGTTTGATATACAAAATCGTAATTTTCTCGATAGTGCAATTGAGCATACGACCTGGAATGCCAAGACCTTTGCCGTAACGAATACGATCACAGACTTGGCGCCCTTAATTGTCATTGCGTATGCAGCGTATGAAGTTATCCAAGGGAATCTTACATTAGGTACAATGGTGGCTTTCGCCGGCTTCATGGACCGCGTATACAGTCCGCTCCGCCGACTGGTGAACTCTTCCACAACACTGACACAAGCGGTTGCTTCCATGGACAGGGTATTTGAATTCATCGATGAGAAATATGATATCGAAGATAAACCCGAAGCTGCGAAACTCACAAAAGTCGATGGTCATGTATCCTTCGAGAATGTTTCGTTTCGTTACGGCGAAGAGGAAGGGCTTGTGCTCAAGGATATTTCGCTCGATGTTAAACAAGGGGAGACCATCGCTTTTGTCGGGATGAGCGGGGGTGGAAAATCAACGATCGTCAGCCTCATTCCGCGGTTCTATGATGTGACAGGCGGCCGGATCACGATCGATGGTACCGATATCCGGGATGTTCAATCACGCTCTTTGCGGGATAAAATCGGAATGGTACTGCAGGATAATATCCTGTTCAGTGAATCAGTCGAGATGAACATCAAACTTGGAAGGCCAGAGGCTACGCATGAAGAAGTAGTGGCGGCAGCAAAAGCAGCCAACGCACACGACTTCATCGAGCATCTACCGGAAGGCTACAGAACATTGGTTGGAGAACGCGGCGTCAAGCTGTCCGGTGGCCAGAAGCAACGGATTGCCATCGCCCGTATCTTCCTCAAAAATCCACCGATCCTTATTTTGGATGAAGCGACATCAGCACTCGATTTGGAGAGCGAACATCTCATTCAGGAGGCGCTCGAGAAGCTGGCATCAGATCGAACGACATTCATCGTTGCCCATAGGCTGGCAACAATCACACATGCAGACCGAATCGTCGTTGTACAGGATGGTCAGATAGTCGAGCAAGGATCTCATGTTGATTTGATGGCACTGCAGGGCAATTACTTCAATCTATATCAAATACAGCATCTGGATGAGGATGCAGGTACATTGAGTACTACGGAAAGAGGATAGATGGACGGCCATCTATCCTTTTTGTTATGTTTTGCAAACTGCTTTTTAATTAGGATCGAAAAAGCAAGCATTCAGCTGAAGGCAATATTTTGAATTTGTTGTATTGTCGATCCATGATAAATGGAGGTTTATGCTTATACAGAGGAGAAGAAACTACATATTCACGCATGGAAACAGTTTAAATGAACGTTATGGAAAGGCGAAAATGAGAGAACAAGCATTGACTAGTTCTTTATTATCCAATTTCATCACAATTTAAAATGGAAGCGCTTACTTAAGTTGTGATATATCCAACTTCACTTGATTTTTCTTCGAATATAATGAAATTAGAAAGAGTACGAAGGGAGTGAAAAAATGAAAAAGGAAGTGAGTGATTTAGTCCTGTATTTTTTAGAACACCATTCATCATCAGTAACAGCAGTTGAAGAAGAGGTATGCAGAAATAAACGCAGTCTTCAAGCCTGTATAGACGATGTGAATCAGTATCTAATAAAAGAAAACAGAGAAGTCATTAGAATTGATACTATGAACGGTAATATTACGATTAATGAAAGTACAAGGGAGGGCTTGTATTATATTCTAAAGCACGGCAAAATGATCGAACTGAATTATATTGCTCCTGAAATGCGAGAAAGTTTGCTGCTTATCAAGCTTTGCATTACAGATGAAAATCCTGCACTTCAAGACTTAGCTGATTTGGTTCAGGTAAGCAAGAATACGGCTCTCCAAGACTTAAAACGAATAAAAAACATACTATCTGAAAAGTTGATTGAGTTAAACTACACTAGAAAAAATGGATACAGTGTCAGTGGAGAAGAGTTCAAGATACGAAAACTATTTATTGAGGAAATTAAAAGGGTTTTAGCAGCACAATTTGGTTTCTCCTTCCTCTGGCGTCTTGGTTTCCTTAACAAGGAGGATATCTTTTTCTTACGACAGCGATTAATTAACATGGAGAAAAAGTTGTCAATCGCTTTAACTGATGAGCAAATTGATGATTTACCTGTTGTATTGTACCTCCTTATTCAGCGAATGAAACATTCAAATGCATCTTGGCAAGCAGAATTTGATTTAGCAGATATGGAACAATCCAATGAAATCCAAACCTTGAAACGTATGTTCTGGGATAGTCATCTGGATGATGAAGATAAAACATATTTAGCTTTACAGGTCCTGTCATCCAATATGCTTGAATCTGTATTGGCAATATCTTCGAGCAATGAATTGTCAATGGCAGTCCGAACTACAATTGACATGGTAGATACTCAGCTTGCAACTAACTTACTTAATAAAACCGAGCTTTTGACTAAAATATTGCTTCATCTTAGACCAGCAATATACAGGATAAGATTCAATCTTCCAATTCAAAATCCTTTAACTGAGCAATTTATCGCGGAATATCCTGCAATGTTTGCTATCATTTCAAAATCGGTTTTTCCGATTGAAAAGTGTATTGATGCATCTATTTCCAAGGAAGAACTGGTTTATCTAGCTATGATTATTCAAGCATGGATCTATCGAACGGAAGAAAAGCAAGAATATGCTTTTCGAGCATTAGTGGTATGCAGAAATGGAACCTCCGTCTCCAAGCTGCTATTAGAAACGTTAAAAGATATGTTCAGTCATATTCAATTTATGGGAGCTTATGCAGAAAGACATTTCAAAGAACATGAACAAGAGGTGGATTTTATCTTTTCCACAGTTCCTCTTAATACGCCGAAGAAAACATTTATAGTAAAACCTTTTTTAAATCGAGCTGCTAGATTAGAGATACGAAATGCCATCGATAAACATATTAACCATAACGCGGATAAGAAAGCCAGGGAACTAACCTACTATTTGAAAGAACATATCAACGAAGAGAATTATCAGTTTGTTCATGATAAAATTGTGGACTTTTTTAATAAATCTCCAAACTTAAAAATGGAGCGCAGTACAAACTCACGTCTTTTTTCTTTTAAGAAAGAACATATTTTATTTCTAGATGAAACCATTCATTGGCAGGACGCTCTAGCGTTTGCTATTAAACCCTTACTATCCAGAGGCTCCATAACAAAGAATTATTCACAAAAATTATATGAGATATTCGAACGGGAAAGCGACAGAATGATGCTTGGTCCACACGTTTATCTCCCGCATGCACAGCCGTCTGATGGAGTACACAAGCAGGATTTCTCCATACTTATTTGCAGGAATCAAATTCAAATGCCCGATACCCGTTTTGCTAAGATAATAGTTGTTTTAGCTCCAAGTGATTATCATCTCCATGTTCCTACACTATTACATTTAAATGAACTGTTTTTAGAAGAAGATAGTTTCAACAAAATTGTAAGCGCTTTAAATACAGAAGATGCACTGAAAATTATAAACAAGGAAAAAGGAGGTGACCCACATGAGTGAAGTGGATTTGTTACATGAAGAGCTCGTGTTTCTGGATGTTGATGCGAGAAAAACTGAAGATCTTTTCTTATTTGTAGGGGAGGAGCTGGAAAAGAGGGGATATGTAAAATCCACTTTTACACGTGCAATCATAGAGAGGGAAGCACTGTACCCAACTGGCTTGGCCTTGGAGCGAATTAATATAGGTATTCCGCATACAGACCCGATGCACGTAAATACAGGTTTTGTAGCAGTGGTCAAAAATAAATATAAGCTTCCTTTCATTCATATGGGCACGAATAATCAACAAATTTTAATCGATTATTTTTTTATCCTTGGCATTAAAGATCCGGCAGACCAAGTAAAGCTGCTTCAACTTTTGATGGAGAAGTTTTCAAATGTCGAGTTTATTCAGGGACTTCAGTCTAATCATGAACAGCATACGTTATTTTCCTTTATTAAAAATAAATTTGAGGAGTGAGCAAGATGAAAACAGTTATTGTTGCATGTGGTTCCGGTGTAGCAACGAGTCAGACGGTAGCGTCCAAAGTAAAAAAGATATTGAATGAAAATGGTGTGAAAGCAAACGTGGAAGCGGTGGATATTAAGTCATTGGATCAGTATATCAAGACTAGCCATGTATATATCGCAATTACAAAGGCCAAGAAAGAATATGATATCCCTACTTTAAATGGAATTGCCTTTTTAACAGGTATGGGAATGAAGGAAGAAACCGAAAAACTAATCTCGCTTTTAAAATCGTAGGAGGTGGAGAGGATGGATCTTTTACAACAAATCTTTCAATATGTATTAGATCTAGGAGCGGCAGTTTTCGTACCGTTACTGATGTTTATTGTAGGGATAGCAGCAAAAATGAAATGGAAAGAAGCCTTTAGTGCAGCTGTCATTCTTGGCGTAGCTTTTATTGGAATGAACATTGTTATCGGCTTTATGCTTAATGCACTAACGCCCGCAGCGCAAGGGCTTGTGGAACGTACAGGTATTGAGCTCAATATCATTGATGGCGGCTGGACTTCTTTGGCAACTTTAGCTTGGGCGTGGCCTTTAGCCTTCCTTATGTTTCCGTTGCAAATGGCTGTCAATGCAGTGATGTTGATCATCAACAAGACCCAGACGCTAAACGTGGACTTGTGGAATGTATGGGGAAAAATCCTTACGGCAGTACTAGTTATTGGAGTAAGCGGAAATGTCGTCCTCGCATTTTTAGTAGCAGCTTTCCAAATGGTCATCGAACTGCTTTTAGGGGACGTGAATCAAAAGCAAATAGAAAAAATAACCGGCATCCCTGGAGTTACGGTGTCGCACAGTATGATGATATTCGGGGCTTTTCTGCTTCCGTTTAACTGGCTTATTAGTAAAGTGCCATTTCTGGATAAACATGTAGATGCAGATACTTTAAAAGAAAGAATTGGCATCTTTGCGGAAAACCATGTGATGGGTTTTATCATTGGTCTATTGTTAGGTATTGTTGCTGGTTATTCTGTTCAGGCAACTTTGACGCTTGCGGTTCAGGCGGCTACTGCGCTAACACTTTTTCCGATGGTAGCAAAATTGTTTATGCAGGCGTTATCTCCTTTATCAGAAGCTGTCTCCGATTTTATGAGAAAGAAGTTTCAAAACAGACAACTGTTCATTGGTCTCGATTGGCCAATACTAGCAGGAAGTAACGAAGTATGGGTAGCGATGATCATCCTAGTACCGATCACCCTTATTTATGCGATCATCCTGCCAGGTAACAATGTTCTTCCGTTTGCGGGGATTATCAATACATCGTTAGCAGTTCCGGCCTTAATCATCACAGGAGGAAACTTGCTTCGGATGATATTACTCGGTATTGTTACAACTCCAATATTCTTATATATTGCTACAGGATTCGCACCAACCATTACACAGCTTGCTCGAGATACTAATGCCGTAAATATTGCAGACGGCCAGCTTCTTTCCTGGAGTACATTAGAATATCCCGTTTTCCGTTATATATTTGCAGATGCATCAAGCGGCAGCATTCTAGGAATCTTCTTTGGAGCAGTATGGATTGTGTTGCTTGTTGTGTACTACAGAATGATGAAAAAACGTACGGAAGCATTAAAGAAGGAGGAAGAAGTAGCGTAAGGAGGCGATAAAAAATGATTTACACCGTCACGCTTAATCCGGCCATCGATCGGCTTATCCAAACAAGCGGTTTATTAATGAAAAAGAAAACGAATCGCGTAAAAACGGTAGAGTACGATCTAGGCGGAAAAGGACTCCACGTTTCGCATGTGTTAAGCAAATTTGGTATTGAAAATATTGCGTTAGGTTTTATAGGGTCTGAGAATCAACAGCAGATGGAAAAAATTCTGCAAGCGAAACAAGTGACTCATCAGTTGATTGTCGAAAAAAATGCATCAACCAGGGAGTGTATCGTGTTAATAGATGAGGAGAGCCAGGGTAGTACGATGGTGACGGATAGCGGCTTTCAAATTTCAAGAGCTAATCATAAAAAATTGATCTCCCAACTGCAAAGATTATTGCGAAAAGAAGATATGCTTGTTTTAGCGGGCTCGCTTCCCCCTAATTATTCACTGGAACGACTTAAAGAAATAATTGATGTTGGCAAAATGGCAGGGAGCTTTATTGCGTGTGATCTTTCTGGTGATGCGCTCCGATTAGCGGTAGAGATGCAAGTGGATTTTATTAAGCCGAATCAGTTTGAACTAGAAGAACTACTAACTCCAGGAATAGATTCTATAAAAAATCGTTTATTAGCTTTAAATAAAAGCATTCCATATGTGGCTGCTTCCATGGGGAAAGAAGGAAGTTATATTGTTCATGCTGGTGAAGTTTACCGTGTGGTCCCGCCAAAGGTTAAAGAAGTAAATGATACAGGTGCAGGGGATGTGTTCGTTGGGAGTTTCCTTGCACAATTAGCACAAAAGGCCAATCTGGAAACAGCAATCGCATATGCTACAGTTTGTTCTGCATCCAAGGTAACAAAACGGAATTGCACTGATTTTGATTTAAACCAAGCAGAGCAGATGCTGCCAATGATAGAAATTAAAAAAATGGAGGTAAACCCAGATGCTATATCGTAAAGAACGCGAGGACTTATGTAAGGTTGTAAAGATTATGTTTGATCGCTATGAGACAAATGCAGCAGGCGGCAATGTGAGTGTACGTATGAATGATGACCATATCATCATGACCCCTACTTTGATGTCTCAGGAAAAGTTCTGCGATTTAAAACCTTATGAAATATTAGTAGTAGATATGAATGAGCAAAAAATAGAAGGTGAAGGAAATATAACACGTGAGATAAACATGCATATGGCCTGTTATAAACAACGTTCAGATATTGGTTGTGTCTTACATGCACATCCAAAGGAATCTATGGTATTTGCCACATTAGGAATGGAGTTGCCTAACTTAACGGAGGCTACGCAAAAGCTTGGTCAAATTCCGACATTACCGTTTGCACCAGCAACTTCTAAAGAGCTGGCAGCTATTGTAAAAGATCATCTAAGTGATTTGTCAGATGAAGCGCTCCCTAAAGCGATGCTATTGAATAAGCACGGCATACTCGTCGTAGATAAAACACTTCGGAAAGCGTATGACATGCTTGAGCGAATTGAGTATAATGCGTATGTCGCCTCAAAAGCCCTCTTATTTGAAGCATTAAATATCTCAAAGCGTTCAGAAGAAGTGCATACCTATAATTTGGAGGAATAGTAATGAAATACTCCATTCAGTTATGGATTTTTATAAGTGCGGGGTTGTTAATAGCAGGAATTTTCAGCTCTTCCTTTTTGATGACTGGGTTGGCGCTTATCTCGGCTTTGCAGGCACAGCGAGTATTCGGGAAAACGTATAATAGCTCCTATTTTAACTACAAAGAAATTATTAAAAGAAGGAAAGAGAGATTGGAAAAACTACAGAAGAAGACTGTTGAGGAGTAGAACTCAACAGTCTTTTTTGTCTCTCTGGACATCATTTTGACATGTTTATAGCCGCTTTCTAGTAAATGTGCATAGGGTAATCATTTCCTTAGTGCATTATAGAAGCTTGGGTAGAGATTCCCATAATGATAAAGGTTTTGTTAAAAAATTGATGATGCACCATCGGGTAAATCTTTAACCTTATAAAGAAAAAGGAGCATTGCTTTTTCCTCCTCTTCGGCATACGAGAATCCTAAATTAGATGCTACGTCTAGAGCTAAGCATCGGAATAATCTGCAAGTCGAGAATACGCTGTCCCAAAAATGCTGCTCCAAGCTGCTGGAATAGGTCGATAAGTAAAGCTGCCAATAGTCAGGAGGAAGGTATGTACTAAAATACTTCCCCATTTTTCCTGGACTCACTTGAAATGCATACTTGCAGCCAATCCACCAATTCACCATTTGGTCCAAGCAAGGGCGTATGACTAGTTCGAACATTTGCTTCGCATATGGAAGTTCCCTTCGCCAAATACCTTTAGCGACATTTTGCAAACACCACCAGAAATTATTGGTACAGGCATAATAATCAGCTTCTGACGGCTGGTGGACGTGATAGTCTTTATCGGAGGCAGGAGGGATAAGTGGAAGCATCCCGTCTTTATCTAAAACCGGAACAGTAAGGCTGTCGGTTTCATATGTATTTTGCATTTCTTCAATCGTCTGCAAACGCAGATCAAGTCGATTTCCATCCTGGAAAAGCATAAGGTATCCGTAACTATTCGTATTGACATGAAGGCCTCTTTGGATATCCAGTTTATCTGGTTCCTGCATCATCAGCCGTTCTCCAAACACATCGATCCATTGCGGGTTATCGAGATAGGAAGTCAGATCAGTTACTACATAGACAATGTCATAATCCTGAAAGATATCTTTTGGTGCTTGGGGATTGGTCTTGGAACCATTCATATATACCGCGCGGATTCGTTCGTCTTTTTTTGCTACGTTTTGTATTAACTCCATCATGTCGTGATTTGTCCTCAGTCAGAAAACCCCCTGATAAGTTTTGTATATCCATTTTATCATTTTCCGTTAAATGGATATAAATAAAGTACATCACTTGATAAAAAAGTGATGTACTTTATTCCTTTGGCATAACCACTGTAAAGTCTTCGTTATGGTATCTGAGGTAACTGTTCAAAAGCCGCTTCAGTCTATCCTGTTCCCTGTGATATTCCATCAGTCGCGAAGCAAGCGGAAGGAAGATCATCTTCTCATCGTTTTCCTTGTTTTCGAAAACATGGATCAGCAAGTCAACAAGTGCCGGGATATCGGGATCCAGTGTTTCGCGGATATTGCTTTCTTCCTGCTGGTGCTTGATGCGGCCCATTGCGCTCAGGATAAGTTTCTCATGTGACATGATTGCTTTATCGAGTTCTTCGACGAATTTATCGCTTGAACAAGTCGGAAGCTCTGACATCTTTTCTCCAAGATCATATACTTCTTCAAGGATGCCATGTGACTGTTTCAAGGTCGTAATGAGCTGGCGGATGACAACGAGTTTTCGAGCTTTCACGAGCTTTTGTTTTTTCGTATAAGTTCGTTCTTCTGTGAATCGGGTATAGATATCGTCAATTTTCTGGATTTCAGATTCGATCCTGGCAATCTCATCCTTCAAAGCTGGCTGGTCCGACCAGTTACGCGTAGCGACACGCAGCCACTGGAGGATTTCAGTGCTGAATTGATCGATTTTCTGCAATAATACAACTTCATATTTAGGTGGAAGAAAAACCAGGTTCACAAAGAAGGCGGATAAAATACCCAATGTCAATGTCGAGAACCGCAGCAGGGCGAATGGTAGAAAATCCATACCGCTTGTATTCTCCATAACAGAAACTAGAGATACGATTGCAATGACACTCTCCCGTATTTTCAAGCTTACACAAAGACCAATGGTCAAGATGGCGGAAACCCCGATGATGATTGGTTCCGTCCCGAAGGTATAATACATTGTAACGGCAACGACCAGACCGACAATATTCCCTTTCACTTGATCCATGAGTCCGATATAGGATTGATAGACGGACTGCCGCATTGAAAAGGCAGCTCCGATGGCAGCGAATACCGGCGTCAGTTGAAGTAAGGTCGCTGCATATAAGGCAATAGTGATTGCCACGCCAGTTTTTAGCATTCTGGCACCAAGTTTCATTTCTTGGATCCTCCGTTCTTTCCATGAAAGATTATCCTATATGATGTTACACGAATGCCCTGAGATAATAAAGTATTAACTGAATAAATATTTCAGACCAAAAAAAGGCATCAGCGAAAGTGCTGATGCCTTTTAGCATACCCTTATTTCATTTGTTCGAAGCTTGTTTTTACCGCTTCGAGTGTCCGGTCGATATCTTCTTCTGTATGGGCAGTCGTTATGAACCATGCTTCATATTTGGAAGGCGCAAGATTGATTCCTTGTGCCAGCATCAGCTGGAAGAACTGTGCGAATTTCTCGCCGTCGGAGGCGGAAGCTTGTGCGTAATTGGTGACTTTCTCATCGGTGAAGTAGACCGCAAGTGCCCCTTTCAAACGGTTGACAGTTATCGTCACACCTGCATCAGCTGCATGCTGTAAGATACCGGCTTCCAGTTTCGCGCCGAGCTCTTCGAAACGCTCATAAATACCTGGCTGCTTCAGCACTTCCAGACAAGCGATACCCGCTGCCATAGAAGCTGGGTTTCCAGCCATTGTACCAGCTTGATATGCAGGTCCGAGCGGAGCTACTTGATCCATGATCTCTTTTTTACCGCCATATGCACCGATTGGCAGACCGCCGCCGATGATTTTGCCCATCGCTGTCAAATCCGGTTCAACACCGAGAAGCTGCTGAGCACTGCCGTATGTGAAGCGGAAGGCTGTGATGACCTCATCATAGATGACAAGGGCACCTTTGGCATGAGCGTACTCATTCACTTTTTCCAGGAATCCAGGCTCTGGTGTCACGATACCGAAGTTGCCGACAATCGGTTCGACTAGGATACCGGCGATCTGGTCGCCCCATTTTTCCAGAGCGTCGTGTAATGCTTCTGGATCATTGAATGGGACAGTGATCATATCTGCAGCAATCGATGCTGGTACTCCGGCAGAGTCAGGTGTACCCAAAGTGGATGGACCTGATCCTGCTTCCACGAGCACTGGATCGGAATGCCCATGATAGCAGCCGGCAAACTTGATCAGTTTATTGCGTCCGGTAAAGGCACGAGCGACCCGGATCGTCGTCATGACCGCTTCCGTACCGGAGTTTGTGAAGCGCACTTTATGCAAGGAAGGGATTGCTTCTTTCAGCATTTGCGCGAATTGGTTCTCCAGACGCGTCGGTGTTCCGTACAGCACGCCGTTATGGGCAGCTTTGGTGATGGCTTCTGTAATATGCGGATGCGCATGACCAGTGATGATCGGACCGTATGCAGCCAGATAATCAATATACTTGTTGCCATCTACATCCCAAAAATAAGCTCCTTGTGCTTTTTCCATATATATTGGAGAACCGCCGCCGACTGCTTTGAACGAACGGGATGGGGAATTCACACCGCCGACGATATGCTCCTGTGCTTCTTTATGTAACTGTTCTGATTTAGTCTTATTCATATAGGTGAACCTCCGTATCATTCTCTTATACAGTATAGCATATGTGCCTTGGACCATCGAAAAAAGCGCCTTGGGACACATAGTCGGGACATGCCGCTCGTAAACTAATTAGACAAGCGGAGAAAGCAGTTTGGCTTTTGCAGCTGGACCGGAGGGATGGACATGGTGTTTGTATTGGTGATTCTGATATTCATTGCCTTGATCGGCTGTATGTATTCCTTTTTTAAACACGAGGTGAAATCCTCCTCGATATTTTCCATCGATTTATTCCTGTCTTTGTTATTTCTGTATGTGAGTGTGATGCTCGCATTTGGCTTGATTTATTTCATCTTGTCAATCGAGGGCATCGTACTGGCAGAAGGCGGTGACTTGATCGATTCATCACTTGCGGGTTCTTTGCTGCACTCCATCTATTTTAGCGGCGTTACGTTACTCACTGTCGGCTACGGCGATATCCTGCCTGTAGGTGTCGGTCGCTTCCTTGCCTTGATAGAGGCCTTGATCGGATATTTGCTGCCATCTGGATTGGTGCTGAAAGTGTGGCAGCACACAGTCGTAAGGCAGAAGATGAATGGCGAAGGAGATTAGTTGTGCTTCTTGCTTAAATCGGATACGCTAAGACATATCAGAAATTAAAGGAGGCCTATCCATGACAACGGAAATCGGCAAAGCAGCACCAAGTTTCACTCTGCCTGCGACAAACGGAGATATCGTTTCGCTGCATGACTTTAAAGGAAAAAATATCGTACTTTATTTTTATCCAAAAGATAATACACCAGGCTGTACGACAGAAGCGTGCAGCTTCCGGGATAATCATGATAAATTTACTGACTTGGATGCAGTCATCATCGGTGTCAGCCCAGACCCGATCGAAAGCCATGAAAAATTCATCAATAAGTTCGACCTGCCATTCCTTTTGCTTGCAGACGTAGACCATGCTGTAGCAGAAGATTATGAATGCTGGAAGCTGAAAAAGAACTTCGGTAAAGAGTATTACGGAATCGAACGCTCTACTTTTATCATCGACAAAGAAGGAAACCTTCAGAAGGAGTTCCGTAAGGTGAAAGTGGACGGACATACCGAAGAAGCACTGCAGTTCATTCGGGAAAACCTTCAATAATATCCACGACTCAATGCACACGCATTGGGTCGTTTTTTGTAATAATGGGTATTAAAAGAGAGGTGATCCGATGAAAGATCTTCGGTTGAACAAACAAGCGGGGGAAGCTGAGATTTATTTCGATGATGTGCTTATACGTAAGGACGGATTATTTGTACTGGATGAACTGAAAGGGCACAATCCGTGACAAGTGCATATACGGGGGAGGAATCGCTGGCATATAGTACACTATGAAACCTCCCCTACATGATATTGGCTCAGACATTCAGTGTCTGGGCTTTTTTTGTGGAGGATGTCGCTTTTCGTGCCCACCGCAAAAGGGGTATAGTAAAGGGAGAAAACAAATACATACACTTTTGGAGGGGATGCAGATGCAAGTTCTTGTAGCGGTGAAATTAGATCAGCAAATGAAACAGCATTTTGAAAGCTCTTATCCAGGTATTACTTTCCACTTCAGTTCCTCAAAGGAAGAGACGGAAGAACTCATCAAGGAAGCGGAAATTTTGGTGACTGGCGGAAGAGGTGCGGATGAGGCATCACTACAAAAAGCGGATAAGCTGAAATGGATCATGGTCATTTCTGCCGGTGTCGATAACCTGCCGCTTGATGTGATGGCGGAAAAAGGCATTATGCTGACAAACGCCAACGGTATCCATCGCATCCAAATGGCGGAATATGCGATTTCATCCATCCTGGCAGTTGCCCGCAACGAGCGTGCTTTCCTGAAGAAACAGGAGGAACATGTATGGGATAAGAATCTGATGATAGATGAAATCACAGCGAAAAAACTTGTGGTCGTCGGTGCTGGTGCTATCGGTCAAGAAGTGGCTCGTCTAGGGAAAGCCTTCCGCATGCATACAATCGGCGTGAGTCGCAGCGGGTCACCGAAAGACCATTTTGATGAAGTATATAAGCAAAAAGATATCGAAACAGTACTTCCGCATGCAGATTATTTGATTTCCATTCTGCCAAGTACGAAGGAAACGAAGTATTTCTATAAAGAAAGTCACTTCGACCTTATGCCAAAGCATGCGGTCTTCCTTAATATGGGACGCGGAGATGCGGTGGCGACGGATGTCCTGCTGGATGCATTGAACAAAGAGAAGATAAAGGCTGCTGTGCTGGATGTTTTCGAGGAAGAGCCGCTTCCGGGGGATCATCCGTTTTGGGATCATGAACGTGTTGTGCTGACTCCGCATATGGCAGGTAAATCCCCTCATTATAATGAACGGGCAATGGATATTTTCGAAAAGAATCTAGCGGTATATACAGATGAAGCAGCTGATAAGCAGTATATAAATAAAATTGATTTGGACAGAGGATACTAATGAAGATTTACACAAAAACAGGCGATAAAGGGGAAACTTCACTTATCTATGGAACGCGGGTACCGAAAAATCATCCCCGTGTCGAAGCTTATGGTACGTTGGATGAAGCAAATGCGGCCATTGGGATGGCACTCAGTCTTTTAGCGGCCGAAAACGATCCCTTCCGCCAATCACTGCAGCGTGTCCAGACACTGCTCTTTCATGCAGGGGCTGAACTTGCAACGCCACCAGATAAAGAAGTTCAATGGAAGCTGGAATCCAAGCACATTTCCATTTTGGAGTCGGATATCGATTGTTGGTCAGAGGAGCTGCCATCGCTGCAACAATTCATTTTGCCCGGAGGCTGCCCGAGTTCCGCTGCTTTGCATCAAGCGCGTACCATTGTACGGCGTGCAGAAAGATTGATTGTCGCGTTGGCGGAGGGAGATAGAAGCGGTAAGACACTTTCTTTTATCAATCGTTTGTCGGATTATCTTTTTGTAGCTGCAAGATACGCGAATCACCTCCAAGGGACAGAAGAGAATCCCCTTGTCCCGGATATTTAAAGGAAACCAGGGTTTTATATTGACAAGATCAGGGAAAGCCCTTTACAATTTAGAAGAAGTATAATGTAATAATAGTCATTGTTTAGACAAATGTATTATTTACAAGTGAAAGCGAGGTGCATGACGGTGTCTGAACAGAGATTACAAGCAGCAGTGGAGCGATTAAAAGAATCCGGCGTCAGAATTACACCACAGCGTCATGCGGTGCTTGAGTTCTTGCTGAATTCCAAGATCCATCCTACCGCTGATGATATATATCGAGCGCTAGAGGATAAGTTTCCTAATATGAGCGTAGCAACGGTCTACAACAACCTTCGTGTGTTCCGTGAGAACGGGTTGGTACGGGAGTTGACTTATGGAGATTCCTCCAGCCGATTCGATTGTGATACAGAAGAACACTACCACTTGATTTGCGATTCATGTGGGAAGATTGTCGATTTCCATTATCCAAGTCTTTATGAAGTAGAGAAGCTCGCTGCCCAGGTAACTAATTTTGATGTAACTCACCATCGGATGGAATTGTATGGTACGTGCCCGGATTGTCAGCAAACAACCAAGCATTAACCTCGAGCGGAGTTCTTCTATAGATAGAAATTGCCTTTGTCACCTTCGTGATGAAGGCTTTTCTTTTGTCAGGTAAAAAAGGATTTTGGAGAAATGTGTTGAATTACTACTAAAATATATAGAATTACAAGCGGAGGGATTGCCTTGGAGAACATTCTTCGTCCGATTTATCAAGAACGTGCTAGTATGCCGAATACATTGGGGATCATCTTAGTGGAAAAAACAAGACCAGTGAGCCCGACCACGGATAATTTCGATATGATTCTGTTGGTGATCGTCAAACAGGCAGCCGAGCCGTGGTTTACGAAGCATTATAGTTATGAAGGGAAAATAGCGGCGATGCATATCGTAGAGGAGTCGCTGCTTCATTATTGGATTGATACTAGTACGTATCGGCGGGCGGTTGAATGGATCTTCGAAGGGAAAGTTGTTTTTGATCGTAATGAATATATCGACAAACTAAAAAAAGAACTGGCTGGTTTTCCATATGAAAAGCGGAAGCTGAAAATGACGATTGAATTTGCGAAACTGATCAGTGCTTATGCCGAGACAAAGGATCTTCATGACAGCGGGCAGTATCTCGATGCATATACGCGAATGGTTCGATGCCTGCACTACCTGGCTCGACTGTCCATTATAGAAAAAGGACACCACCCGGAAGTCACCGTTTGGAATCAAGTGCGTAGAATAGATTCGGAAGTATATAAGCTTTGTGAAGAGTTCATCCAGAGCAAGGAAGAGACAGATCAGCGCGTACAGCTTATGCTCCTTGCCGTCAATGTCGCCATCAATGCCAGATCCCACTCGGCCGCAGAGCATCTGCTGCGTGTCATGCGTGTGAAGAAAGAGGCATGGACCTTCGGGGAATTAAAGAATAGACCAGAAGTGGAAGCCTATGCAGCGCATCTGAGTGCACTCCTCAATTACTTAGAGGAGAAGGAGATCATTGAAGCGGTACTGACAGAAACAAAAGGTAAAGCAATATACCATCGGGAATACCGAATCAAAGAATTTTGATAAAAGATGCGAGAGGGGTGCTGGTTCGGGGTTAACCTGCCCTCTTTTAAAAATTACCGATTTCATATGGTGTAGGGAGATTATATGTGCTAAGCTGTTCTAGCTGTAAACAGCCTGTTGAAAATGAATGTAAGATTTTTATAAAAAAGTGTTGACGGCGATTTATCTAGCGTGTTATATTTATATGCGTCGCCAGCGAGCACAACGGCTGACGATAAAGAAACAAAAAAACTTGTTGACAAGGCAAGTTAAAACATGATATGATGTTCTAGTCGCCAAATGAGCGATGGAACGAAATTGATCTTTGAAAACTGAACAAAACAACCAATTACGAACTAAACGACATGATCATTAAGATCAACGTCAGCTCTAACGAGCACAAAGCATCAACACTTTCATGGAGAGTTTGATCTTGGCTCAGGACGAACGCTGGCGGCGTGCCTAATACATGCAAGTCGAGCGCAGGAAACCAGAT
>NZ_FMZB01000016.1 GCF_900101385.1 Terribacillus halophilus | reverse complement strand
AGAAAAAACACCTCCAAGTATTATTTCGGATAACAATCATCCGTTTTCAACCTTGAAGGTGTTTTTTATTTGTCTCAGCCTATGGGGTCAGTCCCATGTCAGTTGGTTTTTTTTGCATGTTCTTTTATGATTTCAATTACACGTTGTTTTGCTTCTTGGCTTTCATAATGACTCATTGCACGCAAGATTTCATTTTTATGTTCTTTGAGATCCTGCAAATGCTGAATCAAGGACGCACTTGTCAAATCTTCTTCTTCCAAGACATCCGCATAACCTTGTTTCTTGAAGGAGCTCGCATTAAGCAGCTGATCTCCACGGCTGGCTTTCTTGGATAATGGCACCAGCAGCATCGGCTTGCGCAGCGCCAAGAATTCGAAAATAGCATTGGACCCAGCACGCGACAGTACAAAATCAGAAGCTGCGAACAAATCATTCAAACCTTCGTTCACATATTCGAATTGCACGTAGCCATCTTTTTTGATTGCCTCATCCAGCTGATCCTTACCGCAAATGTGGATGATCTGAAATTCTTGGAGTAAGGTGTCCAAACTGGAGCGGACTGCTTCGTTGATCACTTGAGATCCACCGCTTCCTCCCATGATCAGCAAAACAGCTTTATCAGGTGAAAAGCCCAGATTCTCCAAACCAACTCGTCGATTCCCTTGAATCAGCTCATCACGGACGACCGCTCCGACCCATTCTGCTTTCTTGGCAGAGACATGGGATACCGTTTCTGCAAATGTCGTCACTATTTTCTTGGCAAATGGCATCGCCAGCTTATTCGCCAATCCCGGTGTAATGTCCGATTCATGGATGACAGCAGGAATATGGCGCAGCCAAGACGCAAACAGCACCGGCACCGAAACGAATCCGCCCTTGGAGAAGATGACATCCGGCTTCACTTTTCCTATAATCCGATAAGCCTGCATGGTCCCTTTCATTACTTTGAAAGGATCCTTGAAGTTCTCCTTGGACATATAACGTCTTAATTTACCGGTAGAAATGCTGTGATATGTCACGCCTTCCATCGGCTCAATCAGATCACGCTCTATTCCTTTCTTTGAACCAATGTAATCGATCTTCCACCCTTCCTGTCTGAATACAGGAATCAAGGCCACGTTCACGATTACATGGCCGGCAGTGCCGCCCCCCGTAAATAGAATCCGTTTTTCCTTCATGTTGTAAATCCTTCCCTTTCCCATTAAAAGCACTTCTCTATTTAATATATCTGTAATTTATTTGTAATATAAACGAAACATTTTATCGCCTTCTCTATCCTAAAGGATATCTTAGAAAAAAGAAAGGGCTTTTTGGCATATGACCAATATATGCTTTTTTGGTTACATTATTTCCAGAAACCAAAAAAGAACAGCAGTGGAATCACTGCTGTTTCAGACAGAAACTTCGGTTTCCTCATTCGAGAAAAAGCGCTGCATGGCATAAAATACATCGGTTTTTTTACGCAGGACATAATATCTGAATTTGGGGTGTTCCATCTTGCGGAATATTTGCATCAGTGTGGAATGGCGATTATATTGGTTCACTTCCCCGTATCCGAACATACTTGATTTCTCAAGCAGCTGATTGATGAGACCGACACAGCGGCCATTATCAGAAGTGAGGTTATCCCCGTCCGAAAAATGGAAGGGGTAAATATTGTATGCCGATGGCGGGTATTTTTCATCGATCAGCTGTAATGCTTTTTTATAGGCTGAGGAACAGATGGTACCCCCACTTTCCCCTTTCGAGAAAAAGGATTCTTCGTCAACGACATTTGCTTCGGTATGATGAGCTATGAATTCAATATCTACCGTCTCATATTTTGTCCGGAGAAAGCGTGTCATCCAAAAGAAAAAACTTCTTGCGACGTATTTTTCCCAATTTCCCATACTGCCGCTAGTATCGAGCATTGCAAGAACGACGGCTTTCGAATCAGGTTTTTCAATTGTGTCCCAAGTCTTATAGCGTACATCTTCAGGATAGATTGGAGCGAATGCAGCAGTACCGCCAAGCGCATTTCGTTTGAATGCCTCGAGCATCGTTCTTTTTTTGTCGATATTCCCGACAAGCCCTGTCTTGCGGATATCGTGGAACGCAATATCCGTCACGATCATCTGCTTTTCATCTTTTTGTTCCAGGTTCGGCAGCTCCAGCTGACTGTAGAAATTCTCTTCCAGTTCTTCAAAAGATACTTCAGCTTCGTAATAGTCCTGACCAGGCTGATCTCCAGCTTCACCTTGACCTTTTCCGGGTGCTTTCTGCTGACCGCCGGCACGACCGAGGACATCACCGACTTTACTGCCGCCCTTTCCTTGGCCTGCATGCTTATTCTTGTCCTGACTATAACGGATTTTGTATTCATCCAATGATCTGATCGGTATCTTGATCAGATCCTTCCCATTTGACATGATAATATTTTCTTCCGTGATCAAATCGGGCAGCTTGTTCTTCAATACTTCCTGGACCTTCTCCTGATGCCGCTTTTGATCATCATATCCTTTTCGGTGGAGGGACCAGTCTTCTTCCGACACTGCAAAATGATTGGAATCGCTCATCTGCCAGCCTCCCTTAAGATAATTAGTCTATCTTATGCGGAAGTGCTGGCATTGATTAAACAAACTATAGAAAAGCGATAAATTATCTGAAAATTCCGCGAGAACGGATGTTTACACGAATATGCGGCTCAATTTTTATATTTTTGAAATCCTGCTCCCAATCAAGTTTCTTCCAATAGTCAGGATAGTGACCATAGATACTGCGACCAATTCCGAATACATCGCTATTTGCCTCTTGAATAATGCGGATAGTTTCCTTGGCCTGATCAGTCAATGCCTGTTCCAGGTTCTTTTTGACTTCAGGCAATTTACTTAAACTGAGATGATCCTGTGGGTATTCTTGGATCATTACCGTTACATCCATTGTAATGTCCGCTCTGACTTTGTTCTGTTTATCTGGTTTGGTTTTAATTTTACTCGAATAGTCCTCGATATTTATGGTTGTATTGTTATTCGTTTCAGGTTTCTCCCCATCAAATATTTTCACTGTGATTCGTGCCACCTTCCCCTTCACCCTCTTCATCAGCAAGAAGAGTGTCGTATGACCGAACGGGATATCCTTACCGGTATAACTTGATCCATGGAAAAGCGCCAATCCTTCATAAGATACTGTCTTGCCTCCGTCCCCGACTTGCAAGAGCGGTAAGGCAAAATCTTCCCCTTCCTCATAAAGCTCCGAACCTATCGCCTGCAAACTGGTCTCGAGCGTGTTCGTTGTCTCGACTTCCGATTCAATTATTCCTTCTATATATTCACTCGGACGTATCTCCGATTTAGGAACCACTTTTAGCGCTTGTTCTGCATTCCCCTTGACCACCACGGGTACTACATCGAGATGCATTCTTGGATCGCGGTAATAAGCATCCACATACGGATAAATATCCTGACGGGCAAGCTTATCTCCAAAAAGTAACACATCAAGCTGGGCCGGGCTGTAAGTAGAGGATAATCTCCTGTCGATATTCGTTCGTGCTTCGGAGGCTGTACTTCCGGTTGCCGTCAGGAATTGGGTTGATTCCTGCCCGGGTCCTTGGGCACTGTTCTGTACATTCGGTATGAGTATCGTATTCGTATAGACACCATCATCCGTCAGATCATAAGCAGCTGTAATGCCCAGTTTCACTTCCTTAAACTCCCTCATATCCCAGCAACCTGATAATATAAGCGTACAGCTTATCAGTATGATCGTCAGCTTTTTCATTGGGCTGCCTCCTTTTTCTTATCCTTGCGGCGCAAGAAAGATAGAAGGAATAATAAAATCGGAATATATATTGTGAAGTATTCCGTGATCACATCCTGGAAATCAATGATACTTCTGATATTCTCTTCATTAAGTCCTCCCCAAAAAGATACGGCAAGGACGATGATGGAAGCCGTATAAATATTCAGCATCTTCTTTTTAGACTTCGGAATTTGAGCAAAAGCCCTTTCTGCACCATACAGATAAGCTGCAAAAGCTGTCATGGCAAAAACGGTCCACAAGGAAAGGACAAAGATATCGATCCTTGTGATAATGACGGAATCAGCTGTCCGAAGCATATAAAGAACGGGCTGTGACACATGCTCAATCTGGTCTGAACCGAAATGTGCATAGGAAACGATGACTGTATACAAGTAGAAAAAGATAACGATCAAGTTGGTTCCGATCAGTGTTTTAGTTTTCTGCTTGATGCTGCCCTGTGTATACGGAAGGAACAGCAACAACAGCACATAACTGCTCAAAGAGTAGATGGTAACACGGATTCCTTCTATGTAAGCTGATAAGGAAGCCTGACCGATCGGCAGCAAGTAAATGAACTTCGCTTCCACGAAACCGAATAGAAACAACACGGAAATAACGAATAAAATCACCGCAAAGAAGGTGAATACCTTGGCAATAACGGTAAGACCACCTGAAATAGTATAGAGCGCACTAATGAGCAAGAGCAGGTAAAGTACCATGATCGGTGTTTCCGGAAGTAGCCATTGGTTGATCAACTCACCATAAGACGTGAGAAGGTATATAGCCACCACGAGAAAATATACATAATAGCCAAACCCCGCTACATTGCCCAGCGTTTTCCCAAAACTGCTTCTGAGAACATCGAACAGACCTTCACCTGGGTAGCATTTGTTTATATGCACCATCATCAGGACAAAGACAATGGAAATAGCTCCGCCAATCAATAGGGAAATCCATCCATCCGCTCCCACCTCTTTATGCAGGACAGTAGAAAGGTTCAGGATATCGACACCGACCTGACTTTGGATAAATATATAAGAAAGCTGCGATAAGGTGATTTTCGGATTCGTATCACTTTTTGCCATCGTCATCACTCAGTTCATTGGACTTGTATGGACGCGGTGATTGTAATTGCTCTGGCCGACGCTTCATCAAAAATTGCGGAACTCGTATGACAGTATCTTTTAAATCCCGGAACTGGATTGGTGTAAAATAGCTAAGTCCCAATGATTCCATCCGGCACAGATGAATGAGAACCATCAGTAAACCAAAAGCAATACCGATGAAACCAAGGATGGAGCTCAGGATGATCAATGGGAAAGTCAATAGCCTTAATGAATCACTCATTTCGTTCGATGGCACAACAAATGAGGCCAGAGATGTGAGGGCAATGACGATTACCATCAGATTGGACACTAATCCCGCTGTCACAATCGCATCGCCGATAACAAGACCTCCCACTATACCAATCGTGGATCCAATCGGGGACGGCAGCCGAATACCAGATTCCCGTATTAATTCGATGACGACCACCATCATGACTGCCTCGATGATAGGTGGATAAGCAATATCCCGTATGGCCCCCAATACCGGAGAAATAAGATCTTCCGGAATCACTTCGAAATGGAAGCCTACAACAGCAATATAAAACGACGGCAATGTTATCGCCAGGATGAAACTGAACAAACGAATCAAACGAATATAAGTTGCTACGAGCCATCGTGTATTATAATCATCCGGTGACTGATAAAAAGCAAAAAAGGTAACCGGTGCAATAAGACATGTAGGGTTATTGGCAAACAAGATTGCTATTCTGCCTTCCATCAATTGTGCGACAGTTTTATCCGGCCTTTCTGTGCTCAGGAACTGTGGAAAGATGCTATAAGTGCGATCCTCTATATATTCACTGAACGCCCCTGCGCTTAATAATGCATCATTGCTGATATTTTTCACCCTTGTTTCAAGTTCCTTCACCACATCCGGATTGACTACGCCTTCCACATAAATCAAGGCAATTTCAGACTCTGTATAATCCCCGACTGTCTGCTTCTTTATCGTCAAGCTCCGATGCTGGATGCGCCGGCGTATGAGGTTGATATTTTGCTTGATATCCTCATTGAATCCATCATGTGAGCCTTTGATGACCTTTTCATTCATCGGCTCCGTGATAGCCCGAGTCACATTCTGCTGGACATTGAAGAAATAACAGGTAGATTGACCTTCTATCAAATAAAGAGCCTTGCCTTCCAGAAGGGAAGATACGGCCTCGTTTAGATCCTTGCTTTCTTCTCGATCTTTAATTTTGGTTATATCCCCTTCCGTCTTCAGTAAGGGTTCGAAAATATAACGCTGGATCTTGTCCGGATCCGTTATATCATCCAAATAGACCAATGCTTGTTTATTACCTGGAAGCAGACGTATTTTAAGATCAGTCGAATTCCGTAATTCCTGTTGTAAATATTGAATATTCTTTTCCAGGGATGCTGTGGATCGATGCGGCGGCATCTTGTCTTCCCGTATAACTTTTTCCTGTACCGGCTGGTGTTTCTTTTGCTTGAAAAAACCCATGGCGACGCACCCCTCCAGTAATTCGATTTACATTAGTTTGTACAGCAGCAATAAAGATATGTGGAAAAAGAACATAAAAAAACCACCCTCCATCAAGAGGGTGGTCCAATGAATTTAACCTTCCAATAGTAGATCATATGGATCTTCAAGCAATTGCTTGATGCGTACAAGGAACTGTACTGCATCTTTTCCATCGACGATACGGTGATCATAAGACAATGCAAGATACATCATCGGGCGGATCTGAATCGTATCATCCGGCATCGCTATCGGACGTTTTTGGATAGCATGCATTCCAAGGATACCAACTTGCGGTGTGTTCAGGATCGGTGTGGAAACAAGCGATCCAAAGATACCGCCGTTTGTGATGGTGAAGGAACCTCCGTTCAATTCATCCAAGCTAAGCTCTTTGTTTCGAGCTTTCTTGCCCAATCGGGAAATCTCGCTTTCAATGCCAGCAAAGTCGAGTCGGTCAGCATCCCGTACGACCGGCACAACCAGTCCATCGTCAGTAGATACGGCAATACCCACATCATAAAATTTCTTGAGGACGATTTCATTATCCTGGATTTCTGCATTGATGTATGGGAATTCCTTCAACGCGCCAACGACTGCTTTTGTAAAGAAGGACATAAATCCAAGCTTCACATCGTGCTTTTCAAGAAACTTATCTTTGCGTTCACTGCGCAGCTGCATGACAGCTGTCATATCCACTTCATTGAATGTGGTCAGCATTGCAGATGTATGCTGTGCTTCCACAAGCCTGTTGGCGATTGTCTGGCGGCGCCGGGTCATTTTCACACGCTCGACAGGCTTATCGAATTCCGTTTTTTCCGACTGCTTCGGTTTATCAGCTTTTGCCTGTTTGGCAGGCTTTTCTTTCGGCTTTGCTGCCTCTTCGACATCTTCTGGACGAATCCTGCCAAATGGATCCCGTGCTGAAATCTCTTCCAAACTGATACCCAATTCACGTGCACGTTTACGAGCTGCAGGAGTGGCGAGTGTATTTTTGTTGGAAGCAGCAGGCTCAGCAGCTTCGACTTTCGTTTCTGCTTTTTTCTCATCAGCTGGAGCTTCTGCAACAGCTGCTGTTTCTGCTTTTGTCTCTTCGGCTGCAGAAACAGCAGCTTCACCGCCAGCTTCGCCATTCTCATCAACCGTTGCAATAATATCGCCTACTTCGACATCATCGCCAGCGTCCTTCAGCAATTCCTTGACCACACCGCCATACTCTGCGTTCACTTCCACATTTACCTTATCTGTTTCCAACTCCAGGACAGGGTCCCCTTTTTCAACGTGGTCACCCGGGTTGACCAACCACTCAGAAATTGTTCCTTCTGTAATTGATTCTGCCAGCTCTGGTACTTTTAGTTCCTTCATACGCTAACTCCTCCCTTGGACAGCTTTAAGGCTTGGTTAATGATCTGCTTTTGTTCTGTTTTATGGACAGCAGGCTTTCCGACTGCTGGTGATGCCCGATCCGGACGTCCGATATATTCAAGCGTTTGATCCTCTGACAGAATTACTTCGATTCTATCGCGAACAAATGTCCACGCCCCCATATTACGCGGTTCTTCCTGAACCCATCTCACTTCACTGATGGACGGGTAGTCTTTCAGGATTTGTTTGATCTTTTGGGCTGGGAATGGATAAACCTGTTCCAGACGGACGATGTGGAGCTCTTCGAATGAACCCGCTTCATTTTCCATTGCCTCTTCCAAGTCCACCATCACTTTTCCACTGCCTAATACGAGAGTTCTCGCTGTTTCGGATGTTGCCTCATTGTTAGGCTGAACGCGTAAGGAAGAAAAACTTCCTTCCGTGAATTCTTCCAGCTTACTTGCCAAACGCGCACTTCGCATTAAGCTTTTCGGCGTCATGAGTACGAGCGGTCTTGCCTCTTCCCTCCCGCCAAGTTTCGCTTGTCTGCGCAGAAGATGGAAGAGCTGAGCGGCACTTGTCACATTCGCGATGATCAAGTTGTTCTCTGCTGCCAGCTGCAGGAATCTTTCGACCCGCCCGCTTGAATGCTCCGGTCCTTGTCCTTCGTAACCATGCGGCAGCAGCATGGCCATATTCGACTTTTCTCCCCATTTAGCACGTCCTGCGGCAATGAACTGATCGAAAAGCACCTGCCCTGTATTGGCAAAGTCACCGAATTGTGCTTCCCATAGGACAAAAGCATCCGGATTATGCACGCTGTAGCCATATTCAAAGCCGATGACCCCAGCTTCTGATAATGGACTATTATGCAGCGCAAACGATTTCGCTTCGTCCAATCCATGTAGCGGGGAATAGGTCGCATCCGTTTCGACATCATGCAGTACCGCGTGCCGGTGGGCGAATGTACCGCGCTCTGAATCCTGACCTGTCAGTCTGATAGGAGTACCTTCCTGCAAAATGCTGGCATAAGCAAGTATTTCGCCGACAGCCCAATCTGCTTTCCCTTCTTCTTCAAAAGCCTGATGCCGTTTGGATAAGATTTTGATCAGCTTTTTAAAGACTTGGAATTCTTCCGGCCGTTTCTGAAGCTGTCTATTGAGCGAGAACAATGTATCCGCCGGGACACTGGTCTTGATCTCAGGCAGGTCACATTTCAATGCTTCCGGTTCCGGTTTCGGCATTTTTTCCTTCGCCTCTTCTTCCTTCATATTTTGGAAGATATCCTTCAAATGTTCACCGACTTGTTCGCTCAGCACTTCGTAACCTTCCTGCTCATTGATGACGTTCTCTTTTGCAAGCTTTGCAGAAAAGATTTTGGCTACGGTATCATGTGCATCGATATCTTGATAGAGGATCGGCTGTGTCGAACGCGGTTCATCCATCTCGTTATGACCGTAACGGCGATATCCGACAAGATCAATCAAGAAGTCCTTATGGAAACGCTGGCGGTATTGAAAAGCAAGCGATGCAGCCGCAACACAAGCCAGCGGATCATCAGCATTCACATGCACGACGGGAATTTCGAAACCTTTCGCTAAATCACTTGCGTATCGAGTGGAACGTCCATCCCTGCGATTCGTCGTGAAGCCAACCTGATTGTTAGCGATGATATGAACCGATCCTGCTGTACTATACCCTGGAAGAACTCCGAGGTTAAGCGTTTCAGCTACAATGCCTTCCCCGATAAAAGCAGCATCACCATGGATGAGGATACTAAGTGCCTTGGAAGGATCTTGTTCCGGATATCCTGGCTTGGAAGTATCATCCTGAGCCGCTCGAGTAAAACCTTCGACAACCGGATTTACGAATTCCAGGTGGGAAGGGTTATTTGCCAATGTGATTGTCGTGTGCTTCTCTTGTCCTTCATGGTGTTCTGCAACCGCACCGAAATGATACTTTACATCACCTGTCCACCCGCCATGCAGCCCTTTTGATCCTTCAGACGGGAGCAGTTCTTTCTCACCCGTGTGATTGAATTCAGAGAAAATGAGATCGAATGGCTTGCCTAAAACATGTGCAAGAACAGAGAGCCTTCCCCTATGCGCCATGCCCAGCATCACATCATTCGTATCAGCAAGGCATGCTTCCTTGATGATTGCATCAAGCATCGGCACCATCGCTTCAAGACCCTCGATGGAGAAACGTTTCTGCCCAACGAATGTACGGGATAGGAAGGATTCAAAGCCTTCCACATCTGTAAGCCGTTTCAAAATTTCCTTCTTATCAGCTTCGCTCCACTTCGGAATATAAGAGGCAGTCTCAATTTGTTCCTGAAGCCATTTACGTTCTTCGTTATTAGCCACATGATCATACTCGAAGGAAGTAGTTCCTGCATATCTTTCCTTCAATTGCTGTACGGCATCCCATGCCGTATGTACATCTTTTGGAGCGTCTTCCCAAACAAAGCTTGCCGGAATATCCTTTAAGTCCGATTCACCAAGCTGGAAATCCTCCATTTTCGTTAGTACTGCTGCTTCTTCGTGTTCCCCGCCTACTGGATAGATATCTGCTTCCAGATGCCCATAACGGCGAATAGCCTCCACAAGCTGAATTGCTGACGTAATTTTTTTAATTGATGTTTCGGAAAGTCCTGCGGATGGAACGCCTTCCCCTTGACGCTGTGACAACCGCGGCTCTCCATGTGTATCGAACAACTCTTTCAATGAAGCTTCCACTGATTCCGGATCTTGCCTGTATTTGTCGTATTGCTCCTCCACATAACCCATATTCGGTCCATGGAAGTTCTCCCAGAATCTTTCGCTAGATTCCTTTTGTCCCACGACTGTTCCCCCCAATAGAAGTAACTTTTTTAAATTAAGAAAAGACTAGGAAATTGGAAATTTATTTAAGTAGCTTGATGCGTTTTTACACTCTCAATATACCGTAACGAGACAAAAGTTACAACTAAAACAAGAAATTTTTTGAAACGCTTTCTTTATTGATATATAAGGGTTTATGCTAACGTATTTCATAAATATCATTATTTTGAAAGCGTTTTTACATTTTAGTTTCAGGAAGAAAAATTCTTTGCTTTTTTAAATTAAAAAAAGAGGATAATTGGAAAGTCTTTTTCCAATTATCCTCCAACTTCATTTGTTGCTTGTTCTTCTTTTATTGAACCAATACAATGCTCCCCCTAGAGCCAGAAGTACTGCACCAGCCAAAAGGTAGTTATATAGATGACTGGCTGTATCAGGCAGGATTCCGCCGAATGGTGTCGTTTTTTTGGAATCCCCAGGTACATTTGAAACATTTCCGGCAGTCGGTGTAATCGTATTACCCCCCTGCCCATTGCTGCCGTTATTTGTTGGTGGATTCTTACCGTTATTGGCAGGTGGATTTTCCTCATTGTCGCCAGGAGGGTTCTCTCCATCGTCGATGATTGGATCCTCTTGCCCGTTATCATCTCCGCCTGGCGGGTTTTCCGCCGGTGGTTCATTGCCATTGTCTCCAGGATCAGGAGCTCCCCCTTCCGTAGTGAAGGTCCAAAGGTCGGATTTTGTTTTTCCGCCATGTGCATCCTCTGCTATGGCATACCAAGCATACTCATGATCGGAAGTTAGTCCATCCCATGTTACAGAAGCACTTTCACCACTTTTCACATCTTCAGCTTTCCCAATTTCTTTTGTTCCGAAGACATTCACTTCGACATAGTTGGTTGCCACACGTTTTTTCTGAGCATCCAATTCCAAACCGATAGAGAATTCGTCTACACCAGGGAATTCCTCTTCGTCGTAGTAGTTGTAATCATCCATATACGGAGAGTAAGTTTTAACTTTTATTTGATCCGTTTCGGCATCAAATAAAAGAATACGCATATAACCTTGACCACCTTCAGGACCTGCCTGATAATCAGCCAGCATTTGGTATACTTTGCGATCTGTCACACCATCGCCATCATCATCGATTTCATCAACAAGCATGTCGGCAGCATGATAGTGACCGCAAAGAACCGCAAATACATTTTCATTATCCAGGACAAGCTCCTGATAGAGTTGTTCACCTATCGGATGACGGTTGCCTGATGACAGCAGATACTCGTGGAAGTTCAGAATAGCTTTTCTATCTGGATGTGCTTTCAGTACTGCATCGGCCCATGCAATACCTTCTTCCTCGATGCCCCAGCCAAGATAGACCATGATATAGTCATTGCCATTCGAGGAAATCAAATCATAATGTCCCCTGTTATTTTTGTATGAACCACCATACCAAGGCTTATCTTCGAAGCGGTCCGCTCCGAAATATTTGTAGTACTCTGTATAGTCGTTACTTTTCTGTTCCACATCATGGTTACCAGCAAGAACGCCGTAAGGAATGCCTGCATCATCTAATACCTGCATTGCTTTATCCGCAACTTCCCACTGGTACGGCTGGTCTGAGAAGTTCACCAAATCACCTGTATGGATGACATAGTCGATATTGTACTTGTCCTTATTTTCCGCAATCCAGTTCACTTGATCGTTGTAAATGTGCGGATAGCTTTCAGAATAATACTGCGTATCGGACATCCAGACGAAGGAATAATCATAATCTTCATCTTCGATCGCAATTTCATCCTGAATCAGGATATTGATCTTGTAATCCTTCACAAAGGCATCAACATTTACAGAACCTTGTAAATCAAAGTCCTCGTCCCCTGCCACTTTGTAATCGATTAGCTGCCAATCTTCTTCTTGGTGGTTCCATGCATACATGGAAACCTTTCGTCCTGGCAGGGAATTACCGCTCCAATTGACTTCAACGACATTTTTGTCGTCAACATCCTTGGAAACAGGAACCTCGAATCGATGATAAGGGAACTGCGTTTCACTGTCATTGATGAGATATTTGTCATCTACATCCGCAACCTTATCGATATCCTCGCTGCTGAATGCTTCTTCCCCTTCCGGCGCATAGTCGGATGGCGGTTCATAATCTGCAGCATTCTTGTAGGCTTTGATTTCACTATCCTGGCTTACTTTATATTTATGTCCTTGGTAGAAAGTAACGTCCATATCATCTCCGGTTGGATCCGTTACTTTCACTTCAAGCTCTGGATTCTTCCCTACATTGCCCGCTTCATCTTCCGGTTGGATCAGTTCGGGTGCAACAGGATGCTCGTCCGGAGTTGAGAAATTAATTGTGTGCACTTCCTCATTCCCAGCTTTATCAACAGCCCGTAGCACGAGCTTATGGTCACCCGCTGATAAAGTCGCAGAAGAAGTCTCATATGGAAGCTGGATTTCTTCCCCATCCAATTCGGCCGTAAGGCTATCCAGTCCGCTCAATGCATCTTCTGCACTTGCCTCGATCGTGAATGGCCCTTTGTAAGATTGCCCGTCTTCCATTGCCGTCTCAATAACAGGAACAGTGTTATCAACCGTCACAGATACTTTGTCGGATGCTTCTCCATCTTTTGCCTCAATCGTATGTGTACCGTCTTCGGTTTTCGTTGTATCCCAATCGTAGGCTTTCGCTTTGAATTTCTCCGGATCGATAGTAAATGTAAAGTCTTGAACCGGACGATAATTTCCGTTATCACCAATGTCAATCACTTGGTTAGGATCAGCAAATGCCGGATCGTACAAGACTGTGCCATCCCCCAGAACCAGACGAACATTTTTCGCATCGAAGTCATCCCTGTTCTCCGGGGATTCCAATTGAAATGGGGAAGCTTTATTTCCGGAATGGATACTGATTGTGTTTTCCCCAGCCTTCAGTGTATCCGGATCCACAGGAACTGTAATGGTTGTATACGTATCGATCCAATCATCAAATATGTGCAGAACTTCTCCGTCCTGTACAACTGCATTTTGGAAATACGTATTGATGCCATTCACATCAAAAGCAAAATACGCCTTTGTTTCCAATGCTTTGTCTGTCTGCGCAACTTCTTTTCCATCGATCAGCAGTGTAGTTTCCTGTTCGGTATCCGAGGTTGCTTTCAGCTTGTATGTTCCAGAAAGAAGCTGCCCTTCCTCCACATTCAATCGCGGACTTGTTTCCTTTTGGTCACGCTCAATATTGACTCGTTTTGTCTTGGTCTTTGTTTGATTGAATCCATCCGTTGCCGTTACATAGTACTCCACATAGTCCTTTGCGATCAGCTCCGGCGTGTAAACAGAATGGTGGTAATAGCCTGTCTGCTCATTCTTCGTGAGATCGACTTGCTTGAACTCGCCGTTTTCGTCAGTTCGATAATAAACCGTTACACGTTTCACACCTTTATCATCAGAAGCTTCGACCGTAAGCTGCAAATCTTCTGTTTGGTTGATGGTGTCTATTTCCGTCAGATCCTTCACTTCCGGTGCGACTGTGTCTTCTTCCACTTGTATAGGCTCACCTGGCACTTGGTCAGAGGTGACACTTCCAGGGGTACCGACAATGGTACCAGCGTTCAGCTTCAGCATATTTGTCGAACCATCAAGTGGATACTTGTAGTTGATTCCCATATTGGCAACCGTATCCTTGACACCGGTCACCTCGTTATATGTTGCCATCGCAATCGTATTGCCTGTCTTGGTAGCAACACCAACCCCACGCTGGCTGCCATTGGCCATACCGCCGGTTTGAACTTTGAACAAGTTTTCACCAAGTGTCAGATTCGTGCCATAATTTGCGTTGAAATCATCAGCTGTCAAATCATTATTGGAACCGTTGATAACCCAGAATACAGCTGTTTCACCAGGCTGGATGATTGGACTTTCATCAGGTCTCCAAGCAGTCACTCTCGTATCCGGATACACATATGCCAAATCATAGTCCTGCATATCGACCGGTGCTGTCGTATTGTTATAGACTTCGATGAATTCATAACCATCTGCACCGTTCACATTGGTGGAATCAGGAACCAACTCCGTGACCAGCAGGGAAGGAAGGGCTGTATAATCCGTATCCGGTTGCTTCACTTCCACCTTGAACGTATCTGTTTTGGAGCTGTTGAAACCATCAGATGTTTCGATGTAATATTCCAGTGTCCCTGCTTCCAGTTCAGCAGTCGGGATCTCCGCTTGATAGGATTCTCCAGTTTGCTGCATACTGAACTGCTCAAAGTCATTTGCGCCTTCTTTCTTGATGTAAAGTGTGACGTGCTGAATGAAATTCTCTTCGTTTATTTGCGCTTCAATGCGAAGCGGTGCGGGAATGGTGACGGTATTCACTGGCTCGTGTGTAATTTCCGGCGCAGTTTCATCCTTTTCCATCTTCACCGTTTCCGATGGAACTTGTCCTGCAATCAAACTGCCTGGAGAAGCTTTTAGCTGTAGCCCCACCTTTGTCATTTGTGCCGAACCCGAAGCTTTGTAAGTAATACCCTGATTCGGATACGTGTCATCGATTCCTTCTGCGTCATTGTAGCTGGCTGCTACAAGCTGCGCTCCACTGTCAGTTTGGAACGCAATCGTTCGGGCTGATCCATTTGCCATCCCGTCATTATGAATTTCAATAACTTGATTTTCTGTCAGATCAGTCTGATAATGGCTGTTGAAATCAGTTAATCCAAGTGATTGATTGGCACCATTCTTGATCCAGATTACGACTTTACCTTTAGGCTCCAGCGTGACAGCACGATCGATATCCCAATCTGTCTGCCTGCCATCAGGATATTGATAGGATAACTTGTAATCCTTGAGATCCATCGGCTGATCGGAGTTGTTATACACTTCGATAAACTCATATGCATCCGAACCATTGACGTTATCACTATCAGGAACTATTTCCGTGATGAGGACCGGCGGCTGCGTCTGCGAATCAGCTTCAACTATCGCTATATCCGTTTGCTGCAAACCACTTTCAGGAAAACGTAATGCGGAATCTCCGCTAACCGCCTCAATGCTGTATTGGAACGACGGGCTCCAAAGCACTTCTTTAGGAACGACGGCTTCCCAAGTTCCATCGCCTTTGTCTGTCATATCCACTTTCTGTTCCGCCATGCCTGGGGCTGTAATATAAGTAAGCACAGCGGAATCTGCGTTCCCGTTCTCTATGGAAGCACGAATTGTAAGATCACTGCTTCCATCAGCACTGGTGATCGCTTCATGGATTAGAGAGCGTTGTCCCTCTTGTGCCGTTTCTTTATTTGCTTCGGTTTCTTCTGTTGTTTGCTTTTCATCTTCGCCTTCATTTTCTGCAGCCTGCTGTTTTTCATCTGAAGCCTCGGCTTGCTCTTGCTGTTCTTGATCTTTTGTCTTGGCATCTGCTGCTTGCTCGTCCTCATCCGAAGGATCGTCCTTCACGTCCTGCTCCGGTGCATCCGGCTGTGGACTTTCCGTTGTATCTTCCCGTGTATCTTCTTTTTGGACTTGTTCTATTTTTTCGTTACCTGGTGATGGCGCTGCCAGGATGGTTGGTGTTTTCTGATCATTTGCGAAATGGATGCTTTCTGCCTGCTCCACATCCTGAAAGTGGAATACAGACACGGAAGTTTGATCGGTTGCAGTGTCGGTGATGGCTAGCTGCTGCTCTCCATCTTGGAATATGTAAGGTTCTGTTACATTAGTGAATGCCGCCCCGGTCAGCTCAGTTCCAAAATGATTATTGAAAGTTTCGACTGTAGCCTCATTGTCCAAAGCAAGTACGGCATAGCCTCCGGCTGGGATTTGCTCATCCGGCTCTTGGAATTCGAGCTTCTTATCATGGTCTGTTGTGTAGGTAAGCGCAAGCTCCTTCCAGGTTTTCGCTTCCTCTGTTCCATTATGTACTTCAATAAAAGAGAAACCTTCCACATCTTGTTTCTTACTTCCATACACTTCCGTGATCGAAACCTTGTTCTCACGAAGTTTCTCCTCTGCCTTTGCTACTGGAATGGATGCGGGCACGACTGCCTGCATGAGCAGCAAACATGCACTGAGACCGGCAGCCACTCGATATGAACGCTTCATATAGCTCCCCCTATCTTTTATTGGAATCGTCCTCCCGCATTCATTCTAGAACTTATGTATTAAGGTTTTATAAATAAGCTGTAAATTGTTGTCACAATACTTCGACAAAATTCATCAAATAGTTAACCATAATAAAATAAAACGACAATACATCGCTTTATTTCCTAAATCGGGTCGAGTAAGTAACAAGCTGTTCAACAAAATGTTCGCTTGCCGGGGAACGTACACTTCCTTCCCGCCAGGCAACGCCAATTTGCCTTTCTGTTGGTTCCATCAGGGGAATGCTTTTGACATGATGCATATGAAGCGTTTCCATGGATGGAAGCAGGGCAATTCCTTGTCCGGCAGCGACAAAGCCTAGTATGGTCATCATATCTTCACTTTCGAATGCTATTTTTGGTTCCAAACCGTACTTTTCCACTATCTGTTCAAACATCACTCTGGCACTGTACCCTGGCCGAATGAGCAGGAAAGGCTCTTTTTCTATTTGCTTTAATGCCAGCTGCTCTTCTTGTGCAAGCGGATGTGTATCAGAGACATATACATAAAGCTGGTCCGTCCATAGCTTCCGCCAGGCCAGTCCTTCCATTCCCTGATCCATATTACATATACACAAATCAAGCTTCCCTTCCCTTAACTGGTTAATCAGTTCTTCTGTCGAGCCTTGATTCAGAGAAAACTCCACTGATGGATAACGTTCTTTAAACTGCTTCAGCAGCCGTGGTATATGCTGAAGACCCTGCGATCTCATAAACCCGAGGGTGATCTCTCCATAGTGCGGATCCTTCATTTTACGTAAATGCTTCTCCGCCTTCTCCATCTCCCCCAGTATGTTGACTGAGTGCGTATAGAAAGCTTTCCCATAGCGGCTTTGAACAATTCCTCTTCCTCTTTTCTCAAAAAGCGGGACTCCAAGTTGTTCCTCCAGCTTCTGGATTGATCGGCTCAAGGCTGGCTGGGATATGGCCAAAGCTTTAGCTGCCTTTAGGTAATGCTCCCGCTCTGCTACTTCCTTAAAATAAACCAGTTGCTGCCATTCCATCAGATCACCCATAACCTTTCTGCATTGGTTGTATGTTTTTTATGCATTATACAACAGCATTTTACTATGATTAAATAAAATTACAACTAGAAATGAGGGAAGTATTATTATGGCTATTGAAATTATTTTAATTATGATTGCTGCCGGTCTTATCATCGGCTTTGTCGGGGCTGGCGGATCCGGATTCATCATCAGCATTTTGACAGTGCTGTTCGGTTTTCCGATTCATGTTGCACTGGGAACGGCGCTTGCATCCATGTTATTCTCTTCTTTCTCAGGTGCTGTCAGTCATTACCGCGAGGGTAATGTGACGATGCGGGCCGGCCTTATCATCGGAGTCTTCGGCGCAGTTGGCGCTTTCATCAGTTCCCACTTTTCCGGCATCATCCCGGAAGATATTTTGAACTACCTTACAGCCGGCATGCTCGTCCTATCCGGTGTGGTGCTTTGCATCCGCCTTTTACTAATGGGTAAACCTGCCGACAAAGAAAATACGCTGCGTGCATTCATTTACAAAAACAACGTTGTCTACTTCATTGTGGCTGCACTGCTTGGCATACTTACTGGAGCTCTGTCTGGATTATTCGGAATTGGTTCCGCCCCATTCATCCAAATCGGTCTTTTGATTCTACTGGGATTGTCCGCACAGCAATCTGCCGGTACAACGATGATGATCATTATTCCGATTGCTTTGGCAGGAGGCGTCGGTTATGCGCAGCTTGGTTTTTTGGACATCAAACTATTGCTGGAAGTAGTCGCAGGAACAATGATCGGTTCTTATATCGGAGCCAAGTTCACAAAGCGTGTCCGTCCAGTCTATTTAAAAACGGCAATGGTACTGCTGCCTATATTCGCTGGATTTTTGCTTTTATCCGCCTAACCATACAAATAAACCGCCAGGGAAACCCGGCGGTTTATTTTATCTGTTCAGCAAACTTCCTACATAGCGGAGAAGATCGTTTGCCGATGTGGAGTTATAGCCATACTCATCTATCAATGTTGCAACTACTTCATTCATCTTTTTCAGCTGCTGCTCATCCGGTGTTTTGGTCGATGTCGTAATTTTAACTATATCCTTCAAATCCGCAAACAGCTTTTTCTGGATTGCTTCCCGCAGCCGTTCATGAGATTGATAATCGAACTTTTTCCCTTTGCGGGCATAAGCCGAAATTCGGATAAGGATTTCTTCCCGGAATGCCTTTTTGGCATTTTCAGAAATGCCGATTTGCTCCTCGATCGACCGCATCAATTTTTCATCAGAAGGAATTTCATCCCCTGTAAGCGGATCATGGAGCTTTGTTTTATTGCAATAAGCTTCAACATTATCCAGATAATTATCCATCAATGTCTTGGCAGATTCTTCATAGGAATAGACAAATGCTTTCTGCACTTCCTTCTTCGCCATCTCATCGTATTCTTTCCGCGCTACTGCAATGTAGTTCAAATAACGTTCTCGATCTTCTTTTGAGATGGATGCATGACTGCTGAGACCATCCTTCAAAGAACGAAGTACATCCAATGCATTGATGGAACGCATTTCTTTTTTGATGATCGTACTGGAGATGCGGTTGATCACATAACGCGGGTCGATTCCACTCATACCTTCATCGCTGTGTTCTTTTTTGAGTTCCTGAATATCTGCATCACTGAAGCCTTCCAGAAGCTTCCCATTATACAGATGCATTTTCTTCAATAAGCTGATACCGCCTTGATTCGATTCCTTCAATCTAGTAAGAATCGTGAACATTGCAGCAATCTTCAGTGTATGCGGGGCGATATGAACATCCTTGATATCACTCTCAGCAATCATCTTCTGATAAATCTTCTCTTCTTCATCAACTTTAAGATTATAAGGAACAGGCATGACGATCATCCGGGAGTGCAATGCTTCATTCTTTTTATTTGAGATAAAAGAACGATATTCAGATTCGTTGGTATGCGCCACGATAAGTTCATCAGCACTGATCAAAGCGAATCGACCAGCCTTGAAGTTGCCTTCCTGCGTCAGCGAAAGCAGATGCCAAAGAAACTTCTCATCACATTTGAGCATCTCCTGGAATTCCATCAGCCCACGGTTGGCTTTATTGAGCTCCCCATCAAATCGATAAGCCCTCGGATCCGATTCCGATCCATATTCCGCGATGGTGGAGAAGTCAATGGAACCGGTCAAATCCGCAATATCCTGCGACTTCGGATCAGAAGGACTGAATGTACCGATACCCGAGCGTTTGTCTTCGGAAAAGAAGATCCGCTCCACGACAACATCTTCAATCCTGCCATCATATTCTTCTTCCAGCCGCATCAAGTTCAGAGGTGATAGATTTCCTTCTATCCGAATACCATACTCATCCTCAAAATCCTTGCGCAGATGAACCGGAATCAAATGAAGCGGATCTTCATGCATCGGACAGCCCTTGATAGCATAAACGGCCCCTTCATCTGTCAGTGTATATTCCTCAAGCCCTCGTTTGAGCAGGCTGACAAGCGTGGATTTACCTCCGCTTACAGGACCCATGAGCAACAGAATCCGTTTGCGTACATCCAGTCGCCTGGCTGCCGGATGGAAGTATTCTTCAACCAGCTTCTCAAGCGGCTCCTCCAAACCGAACAATGAGTCCTTGAAGAAGCTATAGCTTTTTACACCATCCTCCTCTTCAATGCCTTTATGCTTGATCATATTATATACACGGGAATGTGCAGATTGAGCAAGATAAGGACGGTCCTTCAATAAACGCAGATAATCGGCGAGCGTTCCTTCCCAGTGAAGTTTCTCTTGTTCCTGGCGATACTGCTGTACCTTATCCAATATATTCATCATTCATTAACCTCCCAGGCATTGTTAAACAAAAGGCGATTACCTTAATGTATGCCCGGGATTGAGCTATCATGCCAGCAATTCGCAAACGGTGTTTACGGCTTTTGCTTCCATCCTATTTCCATATGTGCTTCATTCGTGTATTCATTCATCATGACATCATCCAGCTGAACTGTTCTCATATCACTTGGAAATATATGCATGAGCTGCGCTAGTTTTTTAACGATTTTTTTCGGGTATGCTTCTGACATCTCCAACATCAGCTGGATGGCTTCCGTTGCTGGCAGCACTTCCCGATAGGTACGGGATAGCGTGAGTGCTGAAAAGGTATCGACCACTGCCAAGATTTGCAGGTCCACTCCCAGTTCCGGCAAATAGGCACCATCCGGATATCCTTTTCGATTCAGTCGTTCATGATGGCTTCTGGCATAGCGTCCAAGCAATGGTTCGCCCGCTTGGTTCAAAAGTGTCTCTCCTTTGACCGTATGTGTCTGAACGATTTCGTATTCCTCTTTCGTCAATGTGGATGTTTTATCCAGGATCTCCCTTGGTATTTCCAGTTTTCCGATATCATGGAATAAATATCCTGTTGCACACAGATCCAATTGGACGACATTCATATGATAAGCAAGCATGGTACCGATGACGAAAACATCCAAGGAATGAATGAAAGCATATGGATCACGCTGCTCGAGAAGATGCCAAAGACTGCTGCGTCCCATTGTCTTCAAGCTTTTTACGTAAAGATCCTTCAAGAAACGGATATTCTCTTCTTCATAGAGCAACTTACCGTAGCGATACTCGAATGCAATATAAGACAGGTTCGTGTAGAAATGCTTTTCCATGCTCCGCTTATATGTGGCTTGGTGATCGGTTTCTTTCTCTTGCAGCGCCTGAATCATCTGCTGAAGACGGTCTGACTTGCTGAATAGGTCAGCAGCAGCTTCCTCTTCGGTCTCGACAATGACAGACGGCACTCTGTTTTGTTTCAGCTGATCGAGTAATGCTGCCGTAATGACTGTCCCTTTCTCCACTCTTGTCTTATCCGCCAGAACGATATCATTGCCCATGATATCACCAAGCAGTATATCTTGGATGCGTTTTCGTTTTAAAATCAATTCCATTCTCCTTTTACAAAAAACTGCCGTATCTTACAGCCTGTGATTCCATTTAGCAACTGGCTGCCAAAGAATCCCTATCTCAGCCCCTCATGTTTTGCGCAAGTGCCTTTCAACAGTTGCCGTATATGTATGTAATCGATTCCTGGCTGTGTCTTGCTTCCAAATCGAGCAGCTTATTATATTCCTCTTTTGTTGGCAATAATTCCGCCATCTCCACATTCAGCGCGATGGCCAATTTACTGATGCCTACAAAAGATATATTCCGCTTTCCGTTTTCGATATCGGAATAGTACGAACGATTAAAACCCGCCATGCCAGCCAATTCTTCCTGTGTCAACATCTGTTCTTTCCTCAGATAACGCAGTTTATCCCCAAATGCGCGAAGCAATAACGTGTAATCTTTCACATTATTCATGCACTCCATTATACCGCCTCATATCAGTAAATCCACCGGATATAAGTGACATTAGTATATTGCTACCAAATAAAACCGGTAAAAGTACTACATTATCCCTAATTCATCTATGTCTAAACAACTAGTAAAAAAATAAACTGCACGCTAGGTGCAGTTTAAGATAGCTTATCAAAGCCTTGCTGACGAAGAGCTTCGTATATAATGATTGCAGCAGTATTGGAAAGATTCAAAGAACGGACTTTATCTGTCATATGAACCCGGAGACATTGCTCCTCTTTTCCTATCAGCAAATCTTTCGGAATACCGGTCGACTCGCGTCCAAAGACAAATAGAAGGTCTTGGTCGGTATCACTGAAATCATAATCCGTATAATGCTTGGTACCGAAGTTCTCTATATAATAAAAGACACCTTCTGGAAATCGTTCATATAACGCTTCTATACTATCGTAATAATGGATATCCACATCATGCCAATAGTCCAATCCTGATCTTCTCAGCATTTTGTCATCCGTCGAGAAACCGAGCGGACGAATCAGATGCAAAGTCGTATCTGTTGCAAGGCAGGTACGAGCGATATTTCCTGTATTAGCCGGTATCTCTGGCTGGAATAGTACGATATGTCTTGGCATATACTTTCACCTCTGCTTTTAACTTTCAACCTTGCTAGTATAGCATAAGCAGAGATCATACCCCAATCTGGAAAAATTTATAAACAACATTTTCTGTATAGGCAGGAGAATCAAGATAAGCCCAATGCCGCATCCTGCTGTTGGCTGTATGAGCATTGACCAGCGGCTCACCTTGTGCATTGCGGGCTACCACAATGGTATTATGATTAAAATTGCCATCCCCTTCAAAATCATAGCAAATCACATCTCCAGGCCGGAGCAGCCTTGCATCGGCTACTTCCTGACCGCGCAAACCTTGCGTCGAACCGCTCAAGTACCATCGCAAGGCATTTGCCACTGTGAAACTATAGCTCCAGCTTTGTCCGTTGAACCACCATCCCGAATTCCGATCCGGCTCTCCCCTCATCGGCGCCCCCCCTGCCCGCAAACACTGGGAAACATAATTCGTGCAGTCGACTTCAAATTTCTTATAAGCAGGATTATAGTCATTCCACCATCGTTCGGCATATTGTACAGCCGCACGTCTGTCATAGTTGAACTGGCGGTCAAAATCTTCATCATTGCTTTCATAAACGACTAGCCCCGGGACATGCGGCTGCACAGCATCCTCGATGCGTTCATCCTGAATGATCTGTCCGTCGCGCAAACGGGCTACATGCGTATGCACTTCCTCTTCATGATACGTCGCATGCTGCTTATGAATGAGGAAAGTTGCACATAGCCGATAAGTGATGATGTCTTCTTCCCCATCATGTTCTTCTCTCAAAATCATGCCTTCTCCGCGAATCTGCGCAACCTTTGCCCCGTCTTTCTCATGGGATGCAATCCGGTTGACGAGCCAATTTCCAGCTTTCTTCCCTTCGACTTCCTGTATCCAATAATCCGCCAGCTGTTCACTCTTCCCCATCTCTATCCCTCCTGTTCTTCCTCCGATATGACATAGCATATCCGCGCAGAAGGAGCAAGCCTCCCACGACAAATACAGATAATATAGTCATGAATGTCTCCATGCTCCCACCTCACTTGTATGTATGTAGAATCATGGCAGTATATGCTTCATGAGCTTGGCTGATTCCGTCCATGAAAGCGCAAACATTTTTAGTTACAAATGTGACGAATTTGTGTATCCTTATAAAAAAGGGGGAGAATACGATGTCTGATGTCTTGCAAACCATCTTGAGTCACAAATCAGTAAGATCATTTACGTCCGAACAACTTTCAGGGGAGCAAATCAGGGAACTCGTCTCCGCTGCACAAGCAGCATCCACGTCGAGCTTCCTCCAAGCATACTCAATCATTGGGGTAAGCGATCCTTTGGTGAAAAAGGAACTCAGCACTTATGCTGGCAGTCAGAAATACGTCGTTAAAAACGGCCACTTTTTCGTTTTTTGCGCTGATTTCTATCGCCATAAGGAAATGGCCAGCAATCTGCGGGCAGATATTTCCGAAACAATCCAAGGAACCGAAGCCTTGCTAATCGGTACGATCGATGCCTCATTAGCCGCTCAGAACCTTGCTATTGCCGCGGAATCGATGGGGCTGGGCATCTGCTACATCGGCGGGCTCCGGAATAATCTGGCCGGTGTTTCTGCTAGTCTGGGTGTTCCTGCACATGTACTGCCTCTGTTCGGGATCGCTGTCGGATATCCAGAAAAAGTGAGCGAGAAAAAACCACGGCTGCCGTTTGAAAGTGTCTATCATGAAAATAGATACAATGTGGATAAGGGCATGCTCAATGCTCAGCTGGAAGAATACGATCGTACCATCCAAGCTTATTATGTGGAGCGCCCCGATAACAGCCGGGAAACAACGTGGACCGAGCAGGCTACTGATAAATTGCGGATACCGAAGCGAGTTTATATGAAGGATTTCATTACACAAAAGGGTTGGGCAAAACATTAAGAAGGCCGCAGCAGCGGTCTTCTTTCATGTAAATGTGATCGTTCCAAAATTGCCCCCCCTAATGATGTAAGTGGTCAATGAGCTAGCTGAAGCTGTTATCCAGATCTGCTTGCTCTCCGGAGCATAGTGTATTTGATCAACACAGCTGGATAAGGCAGTGATATTATCCCTAATATTTCCCGGAGAGACGCTCATGCTTTTCGTAACACCCATCGTTTTGGCTGCCCTTCCCTGTACATAAAGCCGCTTTCAGGGTCAGTCGTCCTTTCCTTGAATTCCTTCTTCTCTGTCATCCAATTGCTGATTTAAAACTTTTTTCTGTTTTGTGCGTTCTTCCTGGATTGTATTGTCCTATTCTACCAAATAGGAACGAGTAGATTCCTGCACTTCCTTCTTGATAAATTTTCGTCTATTCACATTGGCTGTTAAGTGAGTTGGAGTCAGTAAATAAGACACGACTTCCGGCCATGCGGTATGGGTATCTTGAATGAACTTGATTTTTTAATAGAGTAAAGCCTTTGCAAGAAACGGGCCAGTTAACGGATTAACGCCAACGGAAGCATTGCCCTTATTTTGTAGAGATCCCCGATAGATGCCAGCCAATAATTCACTCCATTATCTTCTCCATTAAGATGTGGTACTATTATTTTCAATAAACATCAAGGTGGGTAACCAATGAACAAAACAGATCGATTGTTAGCGATCGTGCTGGAGTTGCAACGTAAAGAAGTTGTGCGTGCCGAAGATTTGGCCACTCGATTTGAAACCAGTACGCGAACCATCTACCGCGACATTCAAGCGCTAAGTGAAGCAAGTGTGCCGATCATAGGCGCTCCCGGAAAAGGATATTCCTTGATGGAAGGCTATTTCCTGCCGCCGATCAGTTTCACGGTACCCGAAGTTGTGAGCTTGCTGATTGGAACGGACTTTATCGAACAACAATTTGATGATGATTACCGTATTAGGGCGCAAGCTGCTCGCGGCAAAATCAAGGCTATTCTACCGGAGAGCGTTCGCAATGAAACGTCTCGTGTACGTAAGGCTATCCGTTTGCTCATCTCCGATAAACAGGTCACGCCATCAAAAGAAAAAGAATATTTAAAAAGTATTCGCCGAGCGATAGTAGACGAACGAAAGATCAACTTTCACTATGTAAAAAGACTTACTGATTCCGAAGGTAAACGACATAGTGTTCGTACGGTGGCTCCCTATGGATTGGTGCTCGTTCAAGGCTCGTGGATGCTCGTTGCCCGGTGTGATCTGCGCCAAGACATTCGCCATTTTCGATTGTCCCGAATGTCGGAACTGATCGATCTGGAGGAACGATTCGAACGACCGGCGCATTTTAACTTAAGGGAGTATACCCCTCCGGATGATCGGCATTTGCGAATTCGACTCCGATTTAACCATGACATCGCAGATAAGGTGAAGCAATCAAACAATCATTACATAGAGGATATGGAAGAGCATCAAGACGGATTGCATGTGGTCTTACGCGTTCGTCAACTGGACGAATTGCTGCAATGGGTGCTTGGCTGGGGAGCCGGCGTGGTTGTATTGGAGCCTGAATCATTCCGAAATCGGATTCGTGACGAAGCCCAAAAAATGTTGAAACGCTACTGACATACTGTTGTCAGTAGCGTTATTTTATAATTGGTCTCAGTGAACATAAAGAGGTGAGAGATCAATGCGACGTATATCTGGTTTCGGTTCAGGAGGACACTGCCAATCAACATCCAGAAATTCATTCATTTCACTATGAATCAATTGAGCAGCCAGGCAAGGAAAGGTGATCGTAGAATCAAATGGGTAAGTTCTTGAACGTTTACAACAAAAAATGAAGTGATACGGTATTGTATCATTTACTATTGGAAGGATGGTATTTTGTGAATTTTGCTTCTGTGCGCATTATTACTGACGATGTGGATCGTCTTGTCAATTTCTATGAGAAAGTCTTCGGTGTTTCAGCAGAGCGCCCCGCGCCCGTCTTTGCCGAACTCGTTATGCCATCGTGCACCCTGGCGATCGGCCACTCGCAGACAGTACCACTTTTCGGTGAAGGTTCAGCAGTGGCGGCTGACAATCATTCTGTCATCATAGAGTTCCGTGTCCACGATGTCGATGCCGAATACGAACGATTGCAGCCGTTTATCGAAGAATGGGTAAAGGAACCAACCACGATGCCGTGGGGAAACCGTGCTATACTGTTCCGTGATCCTGACGGCAACCTCGTTAACCTCTTTGAGCCAGTAACCGAGGAAGCAATAAAACGGTTCAGTGGCAGGGATTGACGGATAGTTGAAGTAAGATCCCGATTTTGGGTGACTGGTTGTGGTTGCGATTTGATGCCATGGTTAACTTCTGGTATTTCGGTAATCACTTTAGGAATTAGTATTGCAACGATTACCATTGAAGCAAAGAAGTTCCGTACTGCAAAGCCTAAAGACTAAGGGCTGCCATAAAGGCAACCTTTTTCTCTTTAGGATTAACTCGTTTATTATCAAAATAACCGGAACCGTTAAAACACTTGTAGCCAATCCGTATTTACAAAGCATCACCTAAGAAAGCAGCCATTGCACCCGCTTTTGCGTTAGAGACTAATTTCTTGGTCTCTTTTTTTTTCGTTCTCTTACTACATCATCGAGATCTTTCTGTATTTTGCTCGTTCATGCTGCTCAATTGCATTTGATTGCTCTCTTGCAGCTCTGCCAGTTTCTCGACTGTTTGGCTGTTGGTTTCTTGCAGCTGGTTTTGCCTTTGCCTAGCAGTTCGCTTTGCCGATCCAAGATGGAAATCATGTCGCTCATGTTCTCCTCGCTGGCAGTCGAGACTTTCTCGACAGCCTAAGGAGCAAAGTGCTCCTTAATGTGTTTCTGCATATTGCTGCTCGAACTGCAGCCCTTTTTCCATTTCTTCGCGAACTTGTTCCTCCCGCTCTTTAACCAGCGCATTTCGAATGGCCTCATATCCTTCAGGCAATCCGATTTTGCCAATCGCCCAAGCCGCTGTTCCACGAATGACAGGTCGTGGATCTTGTTCCATAAGCTCTATCAGATCTGGCACAGCTGATGTACTCTTATAATGTCCAATTGCCAAGATTGCATTTCGCTGGATCGGTTTCTTGCCACGCCACGAGCCGGAAATCAAGCCAAATTTTGCTTTGAATTCTTTATTGGACATTTTAAGCAAAGGCTTCAGGAGCGGTTTCACTATTTCTGGATCTGGCTCCATCTCTTCATGTAAATGAAAGTCCATTCCCTTATTCTTTGGACAGACAAGCTGACAAGTATCACAGCCATAGACCCTATTTCCGATTTTGGAACGAAATTCATCAGGCAGGAAATCTTTTGTCTGAGTAAGGTAGGCAATACAGCGCTGGGCGTTCAGCTGGCCGCCTTGGACAAGAGCCCCTGTGGGACAGGAATCTATACATTTCGTACATGTACCGCAGCTATCTTCTACCGGCTCATCCGGCAGGAATGGTATATTGGTGATCATTTCACCAAGGTACACATAAGAGCCAAATTCAGGTGTGATGACAAAGCTGTTTTTCGCACTGAAACCAATACCTGCCCGTTCTGCTACAGCACGATCGGATAACTCTCCCGTATCAACCATCGAGCGATAGGTGAAGCCGTCCACCCTTTCTGCCAGAAATGCAGCCAGTTTATTCAGACGGTCCCGCAGCACCTCATGATAATCCATTCCCCAGGAGGCACGGCAGAACAGCCCACGCGGTTCTTCCTTCGTACTCTTTGGAGCGTTCGGCAATCTGGAAGGATACGCGAGTGCAATAGCAATTATGGATTTAGCGGAGGGCATGAGCTTCTTCGGTTCGGTCCGTTCTTCAATCGTCCCTTTTTCAAAGCCAGACTGATAATTGTTTTCCTGCTGCTGTTTCAGTCTTTCCTTTAATTCTTGAAAGACATCTGCCGTTGTGAACCTGATTTTGTCCACCCCGATGGTCTTGCTGTATGCAATCAGCTCCTGCTTCAGCTTTTCTGCATCCATTCTACTGCCTCCTTCCTTATATCATTATTTCCATATTATACATAGTAAAAACGCAATGCCTCGTTACGTTTAAAACGAGACACTGCGTTGGCTCAGGGGTAATGAACAAGTGCATGAAGAGCTAAATGAATACCCCGGTTTATTAATAGTATGTTAGGTAGTATAACAAGGTTTTTACATGCGCGCAACATTCTATACAAAATTCGACAAATTTCTTTTCCGCCACTGGCTATCAGCTCTGCTATACTGGATGTTAATAAAGGGAGGTATGGATATGAGCTTATTTGATCATGTGCTGACACAAGATGGATTAATTGCGAAAGAATCACTTTTATATCCCTTCGAAGAAAGAGGCTTGCAATTCGGTGACGGCGTATATGAGGTCATCCGAATTTATCAAGGAAAGTACGACCTGCTGGAAGAACATATCGACCGGCTATTCCGTTCCGCTGAAGCTATCCGGCTCGAGGTACCATTTATGAAAGATGAATTGATTACTTCGCTCCAAAAGCTGACGGACCGAAACGACGTACAAACGGATGCCAAACTATATCTACAAGTCACCCGCGGTTCAGCTCCTCGTGAACATAGCTTCCCCGATGTTCCGAGTAACTTCTATGCTTATATCGAACAAAGTGACAGACCTGTCTCCCTGCTTCAGCATGGCGTACGTGCAATTCTGGCAGATGATATCAGATGGGATTTATGTTACATCAAAAGTCTTAACCTGCTGCCAAACATATTGGCAAAGCAAACAGCTAAAGAAAAAGGGGCCTTCGAAGCCATCCTTCATAAACAAGGCATTGTTACCGAAGGCTCGTCATCAAATGTATTCATGATCAAGGGACAAATTCTCTACACGCATCCAGCAGCTGATAATATCCTGCATGGCTGTGTCCGGAAAAAGGTATTGGCACTCGCATCCAGAGCCGGGCTGCAAGTGGCGGAAACAGCTTTCACAATCGATCAACTGCTTCACGCCGATGAAATATTCATCACCAGTACAACCAGCGAAATCATGCCGATCATTGAAGTAGAGGGGAAAACTATCAGCAACGGTGTGCCAGGCGATAAAACCCGTGTCTTGCAGCGCGCCTATGAGAATGAAAGCGGCATACATGCGACAGCATTTGCATGAACAAAAGACCAAGAGGCAGAGGTCAATCCTTCGCCTTTTGGTCTTTTTCCCCTCGAAAGCTTGTATTCTTTCAAAAATTGACGCTCCTTCTCCGTTTGAAGCAAAAAAAAGACAGCCTCAGCTGCCTTATGTCAGTATTTCCTTGATCTTGTCTCGTTTCCAGAAACCGATCAAAGCACAAATCAATATAATCAATAGAATAATAGCGAGATACATATAATTAAAGGATACGATACTTGACCCAACCAATGCATAAGTCATCGTTCCCGGGAGCACGCCCACTATACTGGCGGCCATATATTGCTTGAATTTAACATTTGTCAGACCGGCAACATAACTGACCAGATCATAATTGAAAACCGGCAGTACACGCATGACCAATACATAGAAGAATCCTTCATCATGCAATTTCTGCTTGATTTTCTCCACTCGTTCACCTAAATCCTTATCCCCGAATCGTTCGGAAAAGAAGTGCGCAAGAAAATATGCGACGATTGCAGCACCAGCGGAACCAATCAAAATGAAGATTGTTCCCTTGATAAAGCCAAAGGCCAAACCGCCGGCAATCGATAATACAGAGGACGGGAAAAAGATGACGGGTTTAATTGTATATATTCCCATATAAATTAACGGGGAAATGATCCCGAAAGAAACTATCCATCCTTGAATTTCCTCAGGTGAGAGGTTGATATGTTCCCGGACAAACCAAAACAGAAAAAGTACAAGCAGCCCGATAGCCATGCTCTTGACAACTTTTTTTCCTTTCATGATGAGCCTGCCTTTCCCTCGGTATAGTCCAGTCTGTTTCATTGTAGCATAAAAGTCCGTTACCGCTAGTATATGAAGCTCTGCACGGAGAGGTTCGAAGATAAAGGTAAAAACTGCATATAGGAATACTTATTCCCTATCTACTTCTTGGCTGATTAATGGTAAAATGAATTTTATGTGCATATGAGAGCAGATAAAAAGCGCTGAAGAGGGTTCAGAAATGTTGGATTACGAAGAAGCCCAGGAATGTTTTCCTGATCTTCGGGTCTTTTTGCTTCTGACTTTCAGAGCTGGAAATTAGACAAGGAGCGTAATAGAGTGGACAATGCATGGTTTGAAGTCAGAAAAAGCGGCCCGCTGACTGGGGAAGTCACAATACCTGGTGCCAAGAACAGTGCACTTGCACTGGTAGCAGCAGGCTGTTTGACAGATGAGATAATTACATTACATGATATTCCCGCTATACGGGATATTTTATTGATAAAAGACATTGCCGAGGATATCGGTTTGAATATGAAGGAAATAGAAAAAAACACATATGAGCTGACCGGAAGGCATATTACATCCGGAAAACTCGATTTGGCAAAAACGTCAGATTTCCGAGCTTCATATTATTTTGTCGGAGCTTTGCTGCATAAGGTCAAAACCGTCCAAATCGGTTATCCAGGCGGAGATGATTTTGGTTCGCGCCCAATCGATCAGCATGTGAAGGCACTTTCCGCACTTGGTGCGGCATTCGAGTTCAAGCAGCAATATTATGAAGTCACTTGTGAGAAACTCACAGGCGCAGAGATCACGTTCGATGTCATCACATCCGGCGCTACGATCAATGCTATGCTGGCTGCGGTCAAAGCTGAAGGGCGGACAACTCTGCATAATGCTGCCAAAGATCCGGAAGTCGTGGACTTAGCTAATCTCCTGAATTTGATGGGAGCAAAAATCAAAGGCGCCGGCACGGAGAAAATTACCATTGACGGTGTAGAATCCCTCCATGGCGGAATCGAGCATACGGTAATCCCGGACCGTTTGATTGCTGGAGCATTTTTGATGGCTGCAGGTGTGACAAACGGACGTATCACGGTTAAAAACGTCATTCCTGAGCACTTGGCAAGCTGCACAAACAAGTTGATTGAGCTTGGTATGACAATCACAGAAGACGATGACTCGATGACAGCTTCCGGCACTGCACTGCAAGGTACACGCATCCAGACTGGCATGTATCCTGAACTCGCCACCGATCTTCAGCAGCCGCTGACCACATTGCTGACTTTGGCTGCTGGTCCTAGTACGATTCTAGATAAAGTGTATCCAAACCGTAATGGGCACGTTGGGGAACTGAAAAAACTTGGCGCAGACATTCACGTAGTCGAGCATCAGATTGTCATCAATGGCGGAGCCAAACTGAAAGGCGCAACGGTAAAGGCACATGACGTGCGCGCGGGTACTTCCTTGATACTCGCAGGTCTCGCTGCCGATGGGATGACCAAGATCACAGATGTCAAACACATACAACGCGGGTACGAAGATATCGTCGGGCTGTTCACACAGCTTGGTGCCGATATCACCCTGCATCAGCCCGAACATCAGGTACAGCATTGACCTGGACCGCTCTCCCATTCAGGGTGAGCGGTTTTTTATGATTGGTGAAACGTGCTTTTGGGTATTATGACAGTGTTAGGAGGAGAATTCGATGCGGATCACCATCTTGGCAGATACCCATATGCCTCGTATGGCAAAGTCATGGCCGGCAGCATTGCTTCCTTATCTGGAACAGACTGACCACATCATCCATGCAGGAGATTTCCAGGACACCCGTGTTTTGGATTCACTTGCCTCTTTCGCCCCCGTTACAGCTGTTTCTGGAAACATAGACAGCCCTGAATTGATTGATAAATTGCCTAAAAAGCAGCTGCTGAATTTTCATGGTCTCAAAATCGGTCTGACTCATGGACATGGAAAAGGAAAAACGACTGAACAGCGGGCGAGAGCGGAATTTGACAAGGAAGCAATCGATCTGCTGATTTATGGACATTCCCATATCCCTGTTCATAAGAAAGAATCGGATCTTGTCGTGTTCAATCCAGGATCTCCAACGGATAAACGGCGACAGGCGCAATTCTCGTTCGGAGAGCTCATTGTGGAAAAAGATGGTATATGGTCCCTTGGGCATATTTTCTATAGAGATAAGAAAGGATGAAAAAAATGGATTTCACAGAAAAAGTCGTGGTTGTAACCGGCGCCGGAAATGGAATCGGAAAGGCTGTTGCCCTTGCGTATTCCCATGCAGGTGCAAAAGTGGCTGCAATTGACTTGGAACAAGCTGCTGTCGAACAGACTGTTCAGGAAATGGCGGGTGAGGGACTTGCCCTCCAAGCAGATATACGGCTTCATAAAGAAGTGAGACAACTCATGAAGCAAGCCTTCGACCATTTCGGTCAAATTGATATCCTGATCAATAATGCTGGTATCAGTGCATTTAAAAATATGTTTGAGCTATCGGTCGAGGAATGGGACTCTATCATTAATACCAATTTGCGCGGTACCTTCCTGGCAAGCAGGGAAGCAGCAACATATATGAAAGATAGCGGAAAAGGCGGCTCGATCGTTAATATCGCCTCGACTCGTGCAACGATGTCAGAGCCGGACACCGAGGCTTATGCTGCAACCAAAGGCGGCATCACAGCCCTCACGCATGCACTGGCAATGTCCTTGCAGAATGACTACATCACTGTGAACAGCATCAGCCCCGGCTGGATCGAAACAAAGGAATATGACAGCCTCCGTCCTGTCGATCATGATCAGCATCCATCCAAGCGGGTCGGGACACCATCTGATATTGCAAGAGCGTGTCTATTCCTTACATCAGCGGAGAATAATTTCATCAACGGCGAAAATCTTGTAGTAGATGGCGGCATGACCAGGAAAATGATGTATGAACATTAAAAAGACAATGCCCGCGGGCATTGTCTTCTTTTTTAGCCTCTTCCTGCTTGGAAGCTCGGATATTTGGTCATACCGCCATCGGCAAATAATGTAATACCTGTTACATAGCTGGATTCGTCAGATGCGAGCCAAGCAGCAACTGCCGCAATTTCCTCGGGCTTACCGATATACCCCATCGGAATCATACTTTCCACGTCGGCTTTCTGCTTTGGATCCGCGAACTTCTCTGCATTGATCGGCGTATTGATGGCACCCGGTCCGATATTGTTCACTCGGATTTGCCTTGGGGCATACTCAAGCGCCAATGTTTCCGTCAAAAGCTTCACGCCGCCCTTACTCGCTGCATAATGCGCGAACAATGGCCAAGGGATAACTTCATGGACACTTGACATGTTGATGATATTCCCTTTGACGTTGTTTTCGACAAAATACTTCAATGCCTCTCGCGATCCCAAGAAAGCACCTGTCAGATTCGTTCCGATGACACGATCCCAGTCTTTCAATGGCAGTTCATGGGATGGGACTGGATTTTCGACACCGGCATTGTTAATCATGATATCAAGTTTACCGAATGAATCGATAGCTGTCTGGACAAGTTTCTTAACATCCTCTTCTTCCATTACATTACCTTGAATGGCTACCGCATCACTGCCGCTGTCCTTGATTTCTCGGACAACCTCATCCGCCTTTTCGCCATTATTGTAATAATTTACGACAACCTTCGCACCTTCCTGGCCGAAACGCTGCGCCATAGATCTCCCCAGACCAGTGGAGGCACCTGTGATGACCACTACTTTTCCTTGCAAACTTGGATACATAAGAAACACTCCTCATTCATGATTTTGTATAACCTAAGAGGAACCCAGCAACAACGATCAGGACAATCCCGATACTGATACTGATTAGCTGTCCCCTTGTTTTCTTCTCACCTAAGATGAAGATACCGCCCAGTGTGGAAATGATGATGCCCATCTGGGATAAGGAAAAACTTGTTGCGACCCCGACACGAGGCTGCGAAATGAACAGGAACATATTCCCTGTAGCCCATATCAGACCAGGGATTATATTCTTCACTGTGTACAAATCATACGGCTTGTATTTCACCGTCAATATGATTCCGCCTGCCACCATGCCGACAGCTTGCGGGAATAAAGCAGTCCAGCCATCCACTCCAAACAGCCTGGCGATGACAACATATACAAGATAGCCGACAGTCGAGATGGCAATGAATACCAGCCCTTTACGGAAAGCCCCCCGACTCCCCTCGTCCTCTTGCTCTCCCTTGGCGCGCCTTGAAGTAAGTATTGCCCCAACGATGATCAACAATAACGCCAGGATTCCGAGAATAACAGAACGGGTTGTATTCCATTCTCCAAATACAATCACGCCAAACAATGATGTGGAAACAAGCTGGGCGCCTGTCGAAATCGGCATTGTCCTGGAAACACCGATCGCATGGATGCTTTTCAGCTGGAAGGTTTGGCCAAGCGACCAGAACAACCCAGATATGAATCCAATTAAAAAGATGAATCCCGTCAATTCCGGGCGAACGAAGAAATACAAAACGATGGAAAGCAGCAGTGCTCCAATCGTCGTACCGAGAATCTGATGATAAGGGCTTCCGCCAAGCTTGACATTGAATAATACGATACTGCCCCAAAACAAGGCAGGCAGGACGGCAAGAAGGATGTCCATCACGTCACTCCATTTCAATTATGCTTAACCGTAGTATGACGGACTGAATGGCATCTTATGCATAAAAAAATCCAAAGCGTTTACGCTTTGGATCAAACATGCTGGAGTACCGCAGGACGGTCCAGCTCGTATAATCTTCGATAATGCAAGGATTCCTGCAGCAATTGTGCATGCGTTCCGCGCATTTTGATTTTTCCTTCTTCCAGGAAAATAATCTCATCCATCTGTTCCATTCCGACTAGATGGTGTGTCACCCACAGTAAGGATTTGCCGGTCAAACTATTAAAAATCGTATCCAGCAATTCACGTTCCGTGATTGGATCAAGCCCTACAGTCGGCTCATCCAGCATGACAATCGGCGTATCCTGGAGCAGCACCCGCGCCAGCGCAATACGCTGACGTTCGCCGCCAGAAAATCGCTGCCCGGTTTCCTGCATGGATGTCTGATACCCTTCAGGCTGACTGGCTACTAAATCATGCAGTTTGACTTGTTTCATAACAGCTTTCACTTGTGCTTCCGTTGCTGTTTCATTTGCCAAAAGCAGGTTATTGGCGACACTTGTATAGAAAAGATATGGATTTTGATTCAATACAGAGACAAGCTTTGTCATATAAGGGCGAATGGAAGATGCTTCATATCCATTGATTCGTACAGATCCGGAATCCGGCACAAGCATCCCTTGCAGAAGCTTGAGCAGGGTAGATTTACCCGCACCACTCTTTCCGATAATGGCAATCTTCTTACCTTGCGTCAGTTCGAGTGATAAGTTCTTGATGACACTATCCTGTTCCTCATACCCAAAACCCACTCTATCCATCGTCAACTGAGCATTCTCAAACGAGCCTTGATAGGATACAGCCTCTACAGCTGTTTCCTGATCTGATTCCAGCTCGGTGACCCGATTGAGTGATTCCTCATACCGAGGATATTTTTCCACTGCATTTGAAACGGGTAAAATCGCTTCTGATAATGGAATGATGACAAGCACAAAAGCAGCAATGAAGACATCCGCTATTCTATCATCCGTAAACAGACTTGCTCCAAAAGCAAGCATTGTGACAAGCATGGCTGCAACAACAATCTGTCCGATGAATTCCCGATAATAGGACCAGTTCTTCGACCGTTTATCAGCTTTGTCCTGTGTTTCCTGACGCTGGAAGAAGCGACTGAAGAAATGCTGTTTTTGTCCGCTCAGCAGCCAGTCATGGATACCAAGGAAACCATCTGTCACATATTGATAAAGCTGATCTTTATCCTTCTTGTAAGCCTGATTGGCTGCACGCATGTGCAGAAGCGAGAAGATCGGCATAACGACAACCAGCACAAAGAAGTAAATCGCCATGAGCAAGGCAAATCCAACACTGAAGTAACCAAGTGCACAAATACTGATCACATATAAAAGAACAGCAGATGCAGTAGGCAGAATTGTACGCAAGTACAAATCCTGCAGACTTTCAATATCCTCTGCCAATATACCGAGCACCTCTCCGGTTTTCATCGACTTGCTCGTTGCTGCTTTCGGCTCAACTAGATGATAAAGCCTGGTCCGCATCTTTGCCAGCACACGGAGAATGAAATCATGACTCACCAGTCGTTCGGAATAGCGGAATACCGAGCGCCCAAGCCCGAATGCCCGGACAAGGACAATCGGAACGTACACGAGCAGGATATTCTCAGGACGAAGTGAAGATTTAGAAATCAAAAAGCCAGATGTGAACATCAATGCCGCAGCTGATCCTACCGTCAGCATACTAAGCAGCAGAATGGTCAGCATGCGATATTTATATTGTTTAACATATGGCATGATCCAGTCACGATGCTTCATGATTATCCCCCATTTGTGCTTCCAGCAAACGGACATATAAGCCATCGTTTGCCATTAATTGTTCATGCGTGCCACACTCTGCAATTCTGCCGTTATCCATGACAACAATAAGATCCATTTCCTGCATCCAATGAAGTCGATGAGATGCGAAGAACAACAATTTATTTGCAGCAAGCTCCTCGATTACTTCTTTCAATTCATATTCTGTTTCAATATCAAGCTGCGCTGTCGGTTCATCCAGCAGCACAATCGAACGGTCACTCAAGAATGCCCGCGCCAACACAACACGCTGCGCCTGACCGCCGCTTAAGCTGCGGGCTCCTTCTCCAATCAAGGTGTCGGATCCTTCAGGCAGGTTATCGACAACTTCTCTGAGACCTGCATAATCAATCGCTTCTTCTACTCGATCATCTGATGCTTCCGGCGCATAAAATCTTACATTGTCCTTGATGCTGCCTTGGAATATGAATGGATGCTGCGGAATGTATGCAGTCTGTTTCTGCCACGCTTCAGCTGTGAAATCCACAGGCTTCCCGTCCAATTCCATTTGACCTGAAACAGGATCAATAAAACCACTGAGCAGGTCAATGAAAGTCGATTTCCCTGCACCGCTTGCTCCGATCAATCCTATTTTCTGGTTCCCTTTGATTTTCAGCTCTATATCTGAAAGCGCAGGGTGATTATTGTCGTACGTAACCATCACATCGTTTAAGACAAGTTCACTATTTTCTGTCCAGGTACCCGCTTCATTGCCCTTGTGCTTTTCATCAGCCAGCTTGATGACAGCAAGCATTTGGTCCCCAGCATCCTTCCCATCGAGCGTCGCATGATAATCATTCCCCACCTCACGGATCGGGAGGAAATATTCCGGTGCCAACAGCAGGATCATCAAAGCAGGTTCAAGCAGAAGTGTGCCATCAATCAACCGCAGACCGAGTGTTACAGCTACAAAAGCAATCGCAAGCTGCGTGAAGAGGTCCAGCGCAAACGAGGAAAGGAACGCAATCCGCAATGTACCTAAGGTAGATTTGCGATATTGCCCGCTCACTTTTTCAATTGTCTCACCATGCTCCTTGCTCCGACCGAGGAATTTCAACGTTTCCAATCCTCTTAGCGAATCAACAAAGTGATTGGAAAGCATACGGTATGCTTTCCACTGACTGTCCATTTTCTTCTGTGCAGCCAATCCCAGCAGAATCATGAAAGCAATCAATATTGGAATGGTAACCAACAAGATAACTGCAGAGATATCATCGTGCATCCAAATATAAATCAGTACCAGCCATGGCGTGATCATATTGGAAACAAGCTTCGGCAAAAACAGCTCCAGATAGTCCCGCAGCTTACCTGCTCCCTCCAGTAAAAAGGTAACCAGATTGCCGGTTCCTTGCTGTCTGGTGTATCGTGGACCCAGCTTGAATACACTTTCCAAAAATGCTTTTCGCATATCCTCGACAGTTGCTTCTGCGAAGCGGAAACATATTTTTTTAATGATGAGCTGCAAAAGCTGTCTAGCAAGAAAGGCTGCTATAAAGCAGCCTATAAGTGGTATTTGTGAAGTAAAACTTTCGCCATGGAATAGGTGCGTGATGGCCTCCGCCAGCCATTTCGCCTGAAAGATAATGGCCACAGCTTGCATAAGCGTCAATGCGGAGAGCCCTAGCAGCACCGTTTTTATTCCTTTGTACGCCATTAAATTTCTGCCCATTAGTATTCCATATGCTCCTTATGATCTACACGTTTACGGAAAACGTAGTAGCTCCAGATTTGATAGCCTAATACGAATGGCAGCAATGCCAAACTGATATAGGTCATGACTTTCAAAGAATAATCTCCTGATGATGCTGTCTGCACGGTCAAGCTATACGCTTCACTGATGGAACTGATCATTACCCGCGGGAATAGTCCGATAAACACGGAAGCAATCAGCAAGATCATGATCAAGCCAGACATCAAGAATGCCCAGCCATCACGTTTACGTGTGATGAAATAGCCGGATGCGATATAAACAAGAATACCGACCATGAATAGATACTCTAAAATATTGCCATGTACACTGAACATATCTGTATTAAAGAATGTCATTCCAAGGAATGCGACCAATAAAACCGCGTTGATTGGCAGCAAGTTTTTAGCAGCACGGCGACAGCGTTCCCGTAATGTGTCCATCAAACGTAGTGTTCCGAAGATAAGACCGTGCCATACGCAAAGCATTGTCAATGTCACTCCGCCAAGTACTGTATAGACGTTGATGACATCGGACACACCAGCGTGCATGTGCATATTCTCATCAATTGGTACACCTTGGATCAACGCAGTGAACATTATACCGAAAGTCAGCGGCGGAATGATACTGCCAAAGAGAATCACCCAATCCCAAGTCTTGCGCCACGTCGGGTGCTCTGCTTTGCCGCGGAACTCGAACGCGACCCCGCGCCCGATCAAACCGAACAAAATGAAAGCAAAGCAAAGATAAAAACCACTAAGCATGGACGCATACCAGTTAGGGAATGCTGCGAACATCGCACCAATAGCTGTAATTAGCCATACTTCATTCGCATCCCAGTATGGACCGATCGAATTGATGAAAGCGCGTCGCTCCAAATCATCTTTAGCTACGAACTTACTTGCAATCCCGACGCCGAAGTCGAAGCCTTCCAGAAAGAAGAAGCCAACGAACAAGACAGCGACGAGAATGAACCAGAATTCATTAAGAGAAAGCATGTTGACCCTCCTTCGTAAACGGATCCGCTATCGGATCTGTTTTTTCGATATCGTGCTCCGGCCCTTTCTTGATTTCACGAACGAACAAAGTAATCATGACCGCGAACAAGATCAAATACAAAGCAGAGAAAGTGATAAGGGAGAACAGGACTTCACCTGCTGTGACCCCAGCACTGACCGCATCCTCCGTTTTCATATAACCGAACACAACCCATGGCTGGCGACCGATTTCCGTCATGATCCAACCGGCAGAGTTGCCGATGAACGGGAAGCTGATTGCAATGATCATCAAGCGCAAATACCATTTGCTATTGACGAGTTTCTTGCGGGCATAAAGATACGCACCCCAGATGGATAAAGCAAGAACTGCTCCGCCTAATACCGTCATGACACGGAAACTCCAGAACGTGGTTTTGACTGGCGGAATATAATTACCCGGACCATAGAGTTCGGTGTAACGTTCCTGGAGCGTATTCATCCCTTCCACTGATCCGCTGAACTCACCATAAGATAGGAAACTCAATAGATACGGGATTTTAAGTTCACCTGTATTTTCCTTCGCTTCCGTATCAATATTGGCTAATACTGTCCAAGGTGCAGGGTCGGCACTGTCTTCCCAGAGACCTTCACTGGCAGCCATCTTCATCGGCTGTGTTTCTACCAAGTAAAGTGCTTGCTCATGTCCGGATAATGCAATACCGATACCACTGATCAACGCGACGACTATGGCTACTTTAAAGGAACCTTTATAAAATTCAACATGTTTTTTGCGTAAAAAGGCAATGGCACTGATACCGATGATGAACAATGCACCGGTCGCAAATGAACCGAAGACCGTATGCGGGAATTCGACCCACAGCTGTCCATTCGTCAGGATTGCCAAGAAATCATTCATTTCAAGTCTGCCGTTTTGCAGCACTTCTCCCACTGGATGCTGCATGAATGAGTTCGCAGACAGAATGAAGAATGCGGAGAAAATCGTACCTAGGGAAACAAGCCAAATACATAGTGCATGCAGCCATTTCGGCAGACGATCCCAGCCAAAAATCCACAAACCTAGGAAAGTCGATTCCATGAAAAACGCTAATAATGCTTCTATTGCAAGCGGTGCACCGAAGACATCCCCTACGAAACGGGAATATTCCGACCAGTTCATTCCGAATTGGAATTCTTGCAGGATACCGGTTACGACACCGACTGCAAAGTTGATCAGGAACAAATGCCCCCAGAATTTCGCCATTTTTTTGTACTTATCATCTTTTTTGACAACATACAGAGTCTCCATGATTGCAATGATGAATACCAATCCTATACTCAACGGAACGAATAGGAAGTGGAACAATGTCGTTGATGCAAACTGGATACGCGAAAGCTCTACAACATCCATTTTGCCGCCTTCTTTCTTTATCATAATTTTACCGGAAACTATGTGAAATTAGTCACATGGTCCTGTTACATTTAGTATACTCCCGCTTTCCTATTTGCGATTGTGAAACATTGAACAATTTGTGGCATAATCGTAACAGCTTTGTTAACAAATAAAAAAATCCCTTCAGAAAGGGATTTTCAAGTAGCTGATATGAATTTATTTTGACATTACTTCTTGCGTGCAGCGGCTAATAAACGATTAATCGTCTTATTTGCAGCTTCCGGTAAATCGAACGTGAGTGCCTGCTTTAAGTATCGAGGATCTGCGAAACCATTACGGTGAAAATAATCTTCCATTAAATCTCTCTTACTTTCCTTACCTGGTAACAGCCAATACATAACATACCAAGCTTCCATGCTTCCAAGCGGCAATAGTCCATCCTTTGTTTGTTCCGTGACAGCAGTGTATGGCATCCGAACAACACTTTTTTCATATAAAACAGCAAAGTCAGTCATCAAATCCACCTGTAAACCATCCGACATCTCGAAGGTTGTACAAGCCCTCGTTAAAAAGCGACCCTGAGCAGGCTTGTCTTCGTATTTGACTGCTCTTTCTTGAAGCACTTCCTTCGCTGTAGCAAACAGCTCTCGTTCTACTATTATATCGACATCATTCGGAGATACAGGGAGTCCTTTCAGGTGTAGGAGCAGTGAACCGCCGATGGAATAGGGAACATCCCGGGCCTCCAGCAATTCTAGAACCGGTTTAAAATGCAATGGATCGCCTTCCTTCCATTGGATTACAGATCTTTGATATACCACACATCACATGCATAATGTTCCGTTTGGCTTAATGGTTTGTCCATCCGCTGGAATCCCTTTTTTAAATAAAAACGGTTTGCAGCAGCCATATTGCTTAATGTTTCCAGATAGCAGCGGCTATAGTGCTGGCTGGCAAAGGACAGGGCTGTCTGCAATAAATCATCAGCTATTCCTGTTCCTCGAGTTTCTTTTGCTGCATACATTTTTTGCAGCTCACAAACATCCGGATGCCCGGGAACAGGTCCGATTCCGCAGCCGGCAATGATTTCTCCTTCTTGTTCCACAACCCAGTATCTCGAACCGGGCTTTTGATACAAGGAATGGAAACGGCCAAGATCAGGATCACTCCAAGCTGTACCGGGCTTATCGGCACCAAATTCTTTCAAGCAAGTCCGAATCAACTTCTCGACTGGCAGATTGTCTTTTTCTGCTATTTCTCTGATGTTCATTCTTTTACCTCTCAAGCTTCTCTTTCAAAAATCAATTCTATGCTGGCTGCCATACCGTCATATCCCGGAATTGGGTTCATGCTATGTAAACGCCAGCCGTTTCGTGCATATTCTTGGACAACTTTCCGGTAATCTGACTTCATTTTCCCAGAGAGCGCCTTCATCTCAATCGTTTCAAATGCATAATTCATCATATTTGTTTCCCCCTTTCCTTTCTTACGGATAAGAGCTTCAAAAGGTTTCCTACAGCTTCTTCATCAAATAGTATTGGGTACAGCCAACAGGATGATCTTCCACTTTCCCGAACACTGCGTAACCGTACTTTTGATAGAAAGCGGGTGCCTGGAAGCTGAAGCTATCCAATTTGATAAGTCTGGCACCTTTTTGTTTGGCAAAATTCTCCGCTTCGGCCAACAGCTTTGCGCCAATACCTTCTTTCCGCATAGACTTCTCCACCCAAAGAAAATCGATATAGAGATGCTGCCAATAATACATACAGGTGATACCTCCGATGATATCCCCTGTATCATCACGCACTGTAAATGTAGCAGTTTCTTTATTTGATTTTGCTTCTTCCGGAAGCTGCCCAACATTATATTCAATCAGTCTTTGCCGGATATATTCCCTAGCCTCTTCACTGCTCTCCTGTTTGATTCTCAATCTTGCTTCCTCCTTTGACGAAGCATCGCTCGGTTACACATCCTGGTTTTAAAAGAGCGATTTCTCCACTTAACCCCTCCTTATTTTACCATTACCTGGATACCAAATGTCGCTGAATAACGAAGGAATACTTCTAAATAAATAAACCGAACTTCCGAGCAAAATCTAATTTGATTTGCCCTGAAGTTCGGTTTTTCAATAAGCTAAATTATTCTTGTCCCGTCCTCTTTACAAACGTTTCTCGCTTCTCCAAATTAAGTCCTGCATATAAAAAAGATCTCATTAGAATTCGGATCTTTGTTATCATTTTGGTAACTTTTCCTTTGTTAATTATCGTGAAATATTAAAATTCTTTAATTAGTGGTGTTGTGCCTGCACTATTAAATACTTTTAAATATAGCTTTATTTTAGTACATAACTTTAACCTTATAAGTATTTAGACTATCTAATTCTTCTACAGATAAGGGTTGATCAAGAATGATATAGTCTATGTCTGAACAACTTAAACTTTGGTTTAAGTATTTCTGATTTAACTTATCATGCGTGACCATTAACACTAATTCTTTTGATCGTTTTCGAAATGAATGCTTTATAAGTGCCTCTCCTTCTGTTGTTTCGCTAGTTCCTAAAGAAAAATCAAACCCTCTGCATGAAACAAATGCAAGATCAACATGATAGGTTAATGCATCATTAAACGCCCTAGAGCCATTAACTGTGAATCGTTTGGGGGCAATTGAGCCACCAAGGATATTAACATCCGCCGAAGTATATTCAGTTAATAAACTTGCGGTAATAACACCATTTGTTATAACCTTTAAACCTTTGAATTTATGTAAATGATTAACCAAATGAAGGACTGTCGTGCTGGAATCCATAAACAGACTCATATCGTCTTGTATTAATTCCACAGCAAGCTTGGCTATCTTTTCCTTTTCTTTTTCTTCGTTAAATTTATCGACTTTCATAAGATATGGTATGTCAATCTTATGACGATCGATAATTACGGCACCGCCGCGTGTTCTACGAATTAATCCTTTGTTTTGTAACTCTATTAAGTCTCTTTTGATTGTAGCTTCACTATAATTAAGTAAGTCCATTAAATCACTTGTCTTTATAAAGTTTTCCGATTTTAAGTAATTGATTATTTTATCTTGTCTCTCTTTTTGAATAGAAGTTGGCATTTAAATTCCTCCATTGTAGAAGAGGCATGGGTGAATTATACCCATACCTCCTGGACCAATTTAATACAAATCAGCCTTGCCCAATGTATTTAATACATGTAACTTCTGCCGTACTACACTTTTAACCTTCTCATTTGGCTGCATATACACTTGGTTCGGTTCATAAATATCAGAATCTTCAGTTAATACTTTGCGTATTTCTTTAAAAAATACACTCTTTAAATCGGAGGATAAGTTTACCTTAGATACACCATAATCAATAGATGCTCTTACTTCTGAGTCAGGATTACCAGAGCCGCCGTGTAAAACGAAAGGAATGTCAATTCGTTCATACAGTTCTTTTAGTAGCGGGAGATTCAGTTTAGGTATCACATCTTTGGGATATAATCCGTGTGACGTTCCTATTGCAACTGCTAAAGTGTCAACGTTAGTTCTCTCCACAAAATCTACGGCTTGATCCGGATCTGTATAAATAAAAGATTCAGCTCCCCCTTCATACGAACCATTATTTCCAATCGTGCCCAGTTCCGCTTCAACAGACACACCGACCGCGTGAGCTAAATCTACTACTTTCTTTGTAATCTTTATGTTTTCCTCATAGTTAGAAGTAGATGCATCAATCATAACGGATGTATATCCATTTTTTATAGCCCTCATTACATCATAAACACTGCCTCCATGGTCGAGATGAATAACGACAGGAATTTTACTATACAACGCATATTCTTTCACAGCTGCAATAAAGAAATCTCCTAAATATTCGATTTCATTAGGGTGTATTTCAATTATTACAGGTGAGCGCTGTTCTTCGACTTCGTCCATAATAGCTTTTAACATATCAAAACTACAAATATTAAAAGCAGGTACAGCAAACTTATTCTCCTTAGCCACTTTTAATAGATCCTTCATTGTATATAACATTATTTATGCGATACCTTCTTTCTCTGATTGAGTTTTATTTGTTTTTTCTCCTTTTGCTGTCACTGGTTTCTTTAGCAGTCCAACCGTAATTGCTGTGACGAATGATCCTGCTACTAAAGAAAAAATATACATTGGTAAATTATTTATAACATTAGGTATAAACATGACCCATATTCCTCCATGCGGAGCCAAAGATGTCACTCCTGCTGACATCGATATAGCAGCAGCAACAGCTGAGCCCGCCATCAAACTAGGAATTACTCTCAGTGGATCAGCTACTGCGAACGGTATGGCACCCTCTGTAATATAAGAGGCTCCTAATACCCAACAAGATTTACCAGACGTTCTCTCCTCTTTGTTAAATTTATGTTTAAATAAAACAGTCGCTAATGCCAGACCTAATGGCGGTGTCATTCCCGCTATCATACATGCGGCTACTGGCGCATTAACTCCTGCTGACATTAATCCGACAGAAAATGTCGAGATGGATTTGTTAATAGGTCCCCCCATATCAGCTGCCATCATCAAACCAATCAACAACCCAAACATAAGTCCAGATGTTGTTCCGAGCCCATTCAAAAATGCTGTCAACGTACTTAAAAGCCACGAAATTGGAGTATCGATTAAAAATACCATTGACATACCAACTATTGTTATTGCTACTAAAGGAACCGCTATGAGCTGGTATATCGCTTGAACGGATTTTTTCATATTTATTCTATTTGCCAGGATATCAGTAACGTATCCTGCTAAAATACCACCTATCATACCGCCTAAAAACCCAGATCCTCCAGCTATAGCCAAAGTACCCGCAGTTAATCCAGGAGCAAATCCTGCTCTTCCAGCAATAGAAGATGCTATTCCAGCAGCTAAAGCCGGAATCATTAATGCAAAGGCAGTATCTCCACCTATTTTTGATAAAGCTCCAGCTATTATATTATAACTATCACTATCAGGATCCGATGCCTCAATTCCAAAGGCAAAGCTCAGTGCAATTAAGATACCTCCTGCGATGACAAAAGGTAGCATGTAATTTACGCCGCTCATGAAATGATTATATAGGCTCTTCTTCTTTACTTCCTTATTTTCGTTTTTACTACTCTCATTATGAATGAAGGTACCTATGCCATTTATTGCCTCATCTATCACTTTATCGGATTCTTTTATAGCTCTTGAGGTAGAGACTTTCTTGATCTTTTTACCAGCGAATTTATCCATGTCAACATCCTTGTCAATCGCTAAAATGATAACATCTGCTTCTTCTATCTCTTGTGAGGATAAAACATTTTCAGTCTTGGCTCCCTGGGTTTCAAATTTTGCTTCATGCCCTTTCTTTTCTGCAGTGATCTGAAGTTTTTCAGCAGCCATATAGGTATGAGCAATTCCTGTAGGACAAGAAGTCACCCCAACAATTTTCATTTTATTACCCTCCCATATTCGTTAATATAAGTCGTAATTCTTCTCCATTTTTTGCTTTTTTAAGTTCAGACCTTATCTGCTCACTCATTAATTTCCTGGCTAGTAAGCTAAGTGTATCTAAGTGCAAATCATTCGCTTTTTCTGGAACTGCAATCATGAATACACATTCCACCAATGATCCATCTAGTGCATGATAGTCATTTAACCCACTAGTATGAGCGAAAGCAATCACTGGTTGTTTGACCACTTTACTTTTTGCATGGGGAATGCCAATCCCATCTTCAATACCAGTTGATGATTCCTTCTCCCTTCTTTCCAGATCCTTAACAAATCTCCTCTTATTTGTTAGATATCCATTTCTTTCAAGGGTTTCAGCCAAACAAGTAAATAATTCCTTTTTAGTTTGAATGTCACAGTTAAAAACAAAATTACGCTTATCTAACATAGACGTGAAGTCCATCTCATTCCTCCTCACCGGTTTGAAAGCGCTTTCTTTATTGGATTTGATATTACCACTGTGAACTATTTAATTCAATACAATGAACGATAGTTGACATTATGGCTTTTTTGAATTGATTAAGTTCACCAATTTGCGTGAAATCGGTCAATTATTTAAGCGATAGATTGTCCTTTTAAACATAAAAAACCGTTCTTCAATACGAAAAACGGCATTTGATTTTATATATATCCAATGCAATATCTTTAATGTATACAAGATTCTTTACTTTGTTCATGTAAGTCATCTAGACTAAAAAAGCGCACTGCTCAAGCAGTGCGCTAATACTTAATTGGCTTTCTTATATGTTTTTGTCTCGGTTTCTGTTTCTGGCACATTTGCAAATCGGTTTCCGTCCCGTTTGACCATTTTCATCCAAGATGCAAAACATCCAATAACACAAACTACCGCGAACACAATCAAGAGATAAATCATTTGTGCACCTCACCATAGTCATTTGACTATGATTATGTCATGGATTTGCACAGCGGGAAAGCATTTGTGACTCTATTCACAAATCTTTCAAATTTACCGGACACATTCTTGTCACATCAGCCGCTGATTTTAACCAAGTACCTGCCTCGGGCATTTCCTTCCAATAACTTCGGTAATGCTTCCGGTAATTGATCAAGCGTCAATTCTTCGAGTACGAAACGCTCTAAATCACCTGGTTTGAAAGCAGTAGCCAGCTGCATCCAAATTTTTTCACGAGTTTGTTTCGGACAATAAACCGAATCGATTCCAAGTAAGTTGATGCCGCGCAGGATGAATGGATAGACAGTCGTTGGCACGTTGCCTCCAGCTGTCAAACCGCTTACAGCAGCAGACCCGTTATACTTAAGCTGGCTGAGGACTGATGCTAGTGGCTCTCCGCCTACTGGATCGACTGCAGCTGCCCATCTCTGACTGGCAAGCTGCTTGAGGTTTCCGTCGTAGACTTCATCCCGGGAAATGATTCGGTCTGCTCCTAGTTCTTTCAGATAATCCTCTTCTGTCTGTTTGCCGGTACTCGCTTCGACCTCGAAACCAAGCTTGGAAAGAATCGCTACTGCAAAACTCCCGACTCCACCTGTTGCGCCGGTAACGAGCACCGGACCGTTCTCTTTATCCAGACCATTTTCCAACAAGCGCTGGACTGAAAGTGCAGCCGTAAAACCTGCAGTACCCATGATCATTGCTTCCCTTGTGGTCATCCCTGCCGGCAGCGGTACGATATAATCCGCAGGCACCTTGGCGTACTCGCTATAACCTCCGTGACGGGAAACTCCGATTTCATAACTCGTTGCAATGACATGATCACCTTGTTTGAAGCGCTCATCTTCAGAAGACACAACTTCTCCAGCCAAATCGATCCCCGGAACGATCGGGTAAGACTTGACTACATTTCCATTTGGTATCGTCGCCAGACTATCCTTATAGTTGACACCAGAATAATGTACCTTGATCAGTACTTCCCCAGCCGGCAATTGATCGACTGTCAGTTTTTTCACTTGTACAGAGAAATCTTCTCCCTGCTTTTCTGCAATTAATGCTTTGAATGATCCTTTCATCTGCAAAACCCCTCCTACTATATATCTCATACTAATCTTTTTCATATTCAGATACAATTTATGCGCATTTGATCCAGAATCTTATACCCTTTCCATATCTCAATCAAAACGATAAATATTCTTTTGAATTCTTGTCAAGTAATATGGCAAGGCATAGTGCAGTATGATATAATCTCGTGGTCTATCAGTAAAGAAACAAATACTTGAAGGGGGTTATCAGATGAAACAGATTAAGAAGCACTTCCTCAGAGACCTGGTATTCCTCATAGCCGGTTCCTTTCTGTTCGCTCTGGCAGTAAACATTTTTGCCATCCCGAGTGAGCTGGGCGAAGGCGGTGTTACAGGTATCACTATCATCTTATTCTATGCACTGGGCTGGGCGCCGAGTGTCATGAACCTGATCCTGAATGGGCTTTTGCTCATCATAGGATATCGTTTTCTCGATAAACAAACCGTTTTCTATACAATCATTGTAATCCTATTGAACTCTTTCTTTCTTCATTTAACCGAGAACTGGGAGATTGCTTCAGACCAAGTACTTGTGAACGCAGTCTTCGGCGGCGTATTTGCCGGTGTCGGGATCGGACTTGTACTTAAAGTCGGCGGAACGACAGCAGGTACTGCGATCCTTGCCCGGCTGGCGAATAAGTATCTGGACTGGAATACAAGCTTTGCCTTACTTTTCTTCGATTTGATCGTCGTGGCAGCCTCATGGTTCATCATCGGCACAGAGAAACTGCTGATTACGGTAATCATGCTGTACATTGCCACTAAAGTGATGGAATTCGTCATTGAAGGATTGAATCCGAAGAAAGCAGTCTTCATCATTTCCAATCAAAAAGATATGATTGCCCAAACGATATCCACGCAGCTTGACAGAGGTGTCACACTGCTGGAAGGACGCGGGTATTATACGCAGAACCAGAAAGAGATATTGTATGTTGTCATCAATAAACAGGAATTGCTTCCATTGAAGAAAATTGTCCGCTCTATCGATACAAAAGCATTCATCACGTTGTACGACGTACGAGATGTATTTGGTGAAGGATTCATGGATATTACAAAATGAATAGAGCGTACTCAAGATCTGGGTACGCTTTTTTCTTAGGGCTTTTTGAAGCATCGTGCGTTTGCATAGGACTGGCATTGTATGCCCAGAAAATCTATAATGAAGTATGGATTATAAAATGTACCAAGAAGGAGTACGGAATCATTGGATAAGATAGAGATCGGCGGCCTTCAGTTTGGTTGGGAACTGGAAAAAGGCAGATTCACATATGAAAATGAAGATGCGGTACTTTTTTGGATTTCCAGTGCCATGAGAGAATTTTTTGATACGATCGAGGAAATCTCGGGAGAAGAAGTCTCCAATCTTGTTTTTGAAACGACTGGATACAGGCAAGGGGTCGTTGTAGGGAATTACTTTCAAAACAAACCGGATGTCGGTCTTCAGAAAGCTGCAGAACTGATTACGAATACATATGCATCAGCGGGATGGGGCAGAACGAAAATCACAAATCTGGATCCTGAAAAACGTACGCTGACAGCAGAGCTGATCGACAGCTGGGAGCACAAAATAAATGTGGCACAAGGTAAGACCGCAGGCGGCCTCTTCCTTCCTGCTCATTATGCCGGTATCTTCAGCGGCATGTTCGGAACGAATATTTGGTACAAGGTAGAACGTTATCAATTGGAAGGTCATGAAAGTACTATCATCCACTATTTCCCTTCAGAGATTACTGTTGCAGAAAATATCCACCAGCTGGCCCGAAAAAAAGAATCACAGCAGATTATGGAGTTGGAAGCAATTGTCGAAGATAAAACCAGAGAATTGAAGAATCTTGTACGCGATTTGTCATCTCCGATCATTCCAGTACTTGACCATGTCGTTGTCGTCCCGCTGATAGGGAAATATGACGAAGAGCGATCTGAGGAGCTGCTCTTTAAAACACTGGAAAACTTGCCGGCATATAAAGCAAGGTACTTGCTGCTTGATTTAACAGGACTGGATAAAGATATCGGCCAGTACACAGCAAACCTGATCAGCAAGGTTGGTTCCGCTGCATCCATGATCGGAACAAAGACATTGCTTGTGGGGATTTCTCCGGATCTTGGTTTGAAAATATCCAACTCTGGAATCTCGCTGGCCTCCTTTGATTGTTTTCAGACGTTACAGCACGGTATCCATTATGCGCTTGGGCAAATGGGTAAACAAATCATTTAAAATAGCGAACCTCCCCTTTACTTGGGGAGGTTCTTTACTTCAAGTATCATTCGAACAAAAGGATACAGCGAACCATTTGTCTCCTGCTTGAAACTTTCGGTGCAACGGAATCCGATCCGCTCGTATACAGTGATAGCCCGCTTATTGAATACTGCTACCGATAGATAAATTCTTTTCGCCTCGTATACACTTATGATGTAATCGACTAAAAAAGCAACAAATTCCTGCCCATAACCTTTTCCTGTTAGATCCGGACGCATGCCAAACCCAATTTCTGCTTCCCCATGATTTGATGCTATCTCGCAGAATCCGACAAGCTCCTCCGCTTTTTTAACAGCAAAAACCTTTCCAACTCTTGCTTTTGGATTGAGAAACTCCACCATATCCTCTTTGTCTTGGTCCATATTATAAAAGGCATAGATGCCCTTGTATTTCCAATGGTTTACAATCAATTCAGCTTGTGATTGAGTCATCGATACAATTTTATACATTGTCATACCCTGTGCTTCCGAGCTGCTTGCCATTCTGCCATGACAGCTCGCTCACGTCTTCGATTGTAAGTACTGCATATCAGATAGATTCCAATCATCGCGCCCATTACAAGCAACAGAATAAAAGCAATGATGGCAACGGTATAAAAGGATAACGCCGTCATAAGTTTGTTACTCCTTCTTCATTTAATTACTTCCATTATAGATAGAAACCTCTCGATTAACCAAGAATAACTTTAATCTGAAATCACAAAAACCCGGCTGATTGCCGGGTTTCGATCATTTATTCACTTTTTCTTCTGCTTGTTTGATTTCTTCTTCAGTCGGAGTGATTGTATTTGCCACCCATTCTTCGCGGTATGCATGATCCAATGCACTCAAGCCTTTTTCCTCGTCGTCTGTTTTGGCATCCGGGCTCGGCAGCTTGTCTTCCCGCTCTTTATCCTGCAGATTCGAACCTGTCACCTTTTGATCAGCGTTCTTCTTGCGTTTCAAATAAGAAAAGGTACCTGCTGCTGCGGCTAGTGCAACTGTTCCTCCTGCGATCCATCCGATATTTTTCTTCATTGTTACTTCCCTCCACTCATTTGTGTTCGGTTGTGCTCTCGTTATATATTCCTTGTTTGCGCTTGCTTCAAACTATCAAGCTTCCTGCTTCAGTTCAAACTCGACAAGATTCTCCCCAAGGACACTGAGTGTGATATGGTTGTCACTCATGTTGATATAGCCATATTTAGAGCTCGATGTATCTGTGATACTCTGCCTGAGATTACCTGGCACTTTTCGCTCGCCATTCTTATAGCATGTATAGATATGATCGATCGTCACATCAGGTATATGCAGGACATTTTTCAAATAGTAGACTGCCACTGTATTGAACTTGATATTGGAATTCACTTCATATCGCTCCAGGAAATCACGGAATGGTTCCACCCCGCTCTTGCCCAGGAGATCCAAGTCTTTCACCATGCTATAGGAGTCTTTGTTCCGGCGAATCGGACGCTTTTTGATGGATTGAACTCGATTGGGGTCGACGACCGATATATGCTGTACTGTTTCTGGTTCCGGTTCTTCCACAGCTGCTGCTTCCAATACATGCTCCCCGAGATAGCTCTTCACCATGATATCGAAAACCTTGCCTTGCAGATTCTCCGGAAATTTTTGTATTACTGTCGATATACGTTCCATTTCCGCTACTAATTCCTCGTAAGAAGTCGTCATGATTCCCCTCCCATAGCCTTTTTCTATTTGTTTCTCTATTATTCGCACTATTTCCTGCATGAATTTCAATTTTTTCTATATTGAAAGATTCTTATAGTCACCATTCCACTATCCTTATCTTTTCACACCTTCTTTACATAAGGCTTTTCTATGTAAGAAGAAGAGCAGTCATTGCTCCTCTCCTCCCGATTCTTCGGCTGCTTTTTGTTTATCCCATAGCCGGAAAAATGGGTAGTAAATCAGAAACGATAAGGTGAGAATGATAACTTGTAATATTGCCCCCGATATACTGCCTGTAATCAGATATCCCTGTAAAATAGGCGGCATTGTCCAAGGAGGTACGATTCCGATTGGTTTTGCCACAAGACCCCAATCCATGGCTAAATACGTAATGAGTACCGAGATAAGCGGTGTCACGATGAAGGGGACAATCAATAGCGGGTTCATGACGATAGGCATCCCGAACAATACCGGTTCATTGATATTGAATATACCTGGCCCGATACTCAACCTGCCAAGCTGTTTCATCTGCTGGCTTTTCGCGAACAATAACATTGCCAGTACCAGCCCGAGCGTCGTTCCAGAACCCCCGATGAAGACGATATCATTGATTTCATTCGTAACGATATGCTGCACCGGTTCGTCCAGCTCAAAGGATTTAGCATTCTCAGCTGTCAATGTCAGCCAAATCGGCCCTGTCACCGCTCCGACAATTGTCGCTCCATGCAAACCAGTACTCCATAGCAAAGTAATCAACAGGAAAATGATCATTGTACCAACAAGACTCGTTCCGATTGATGTGAGCGGTTTTTGCAGCAGCACAGTAATGACATTATGGATGCTGCCGAAAGAACCGACATTCTCTACCAACAGACGGATCACCCAGATTGCGATGATGGCAAAAAATCCTGGTATCAATGCAGTAAAGGAGCGTGCAACAGCTGGCGGTACGCCATCGGGCAGCTTGATGACCAAATTTCGCTGTACAATCAATCGATATATCTCCGTACACATTAGTGCAATCAGCATCCCGACGAACAATCCCTTGCTTGTGAACATTGCCGTTTGATAGGCAGTCTCGGTGATGTCGACGCCTTCTGGTGTCTTGCCGATAATATAAGTCACATATGGTGTACCTACAAAGAATGCGGATAAAGATACAGCTCCAGCCGCAAGCGGATCCACTTTGTATGATTCAGCCAAACGGTAGCCGATCCCAAAGACTGCAATCAACGTCATCAATTCAAATGTGCCGCGATACGGATAAAGCAAGCTTTCCTTTAGCTGGGGCCGATCAGCCAGGAAATCCATATATGACTGAATTGGGAAATTAGCAAGGATCAAAAAGAATGAGCCGATGATGATAAGCGGCATCGATAAAATAAGGCCATCACGAAGTGCATTCAAATGGCGCTGCTGTGCCACCTTTGCAGCAGCAGGCATTACTTTTTCCTCCAGTAATCGATTCACTTTACTCATGACTGTACCCCCTCAACGGATTTACAGTAGTTTATGTAAGCGTTTACAATCCGGTGATATTTCCGCCCAATTATCTGCTACATAACTCCCTGTTTGCTGGGTTAAAACATGCTGTTTCACATTAACTAGGGTTTCTACGAATTTTTTAGAAAGGAAAAAAGCCGGGAAGCAATTAGACTAACCTAGTCAAATGGGACATAAAAAAACACCCTTCAAGTGGTACACTTAAACTAAGTGTCAATTTGGAGGGTATTTTTTATGCAGAAA
>NZ_FMZB01000014.1 GCF_900101385.1 Terribacillus halophilus | reverse complement strand
AAACGAAAAGCGCAGGAAACCGTTTAGAAACGGAGGAATAAGTGAGAGGCCGGAAAGGGTGGTTTTACCCTTGCAGGGCTATCGCTTAGGCCGCAGTTTCTGGTTTCTGGAGCTGGATCTAGCCGCAGCGCTAGACTTAGTAAGTCAACGCCAAAGACCAAGCACTCCGGTGCTTGGCACGCATGAGATGTAAGGCATGAAAAGTTTCTTATCTAGTTTTGAGGGTTCATTCCATATGAATGCTTGCATTGTCTGGTGGTAATAGCGAAGAGGTCACACCTGTTCCCATGCCGAACACAGCAGTTAAGCTCTTCAGCGCCGATGGTAGTTGGGTTCGCCCCTGCGAGAGTAGGACGCTGCCAGGCAAGATAAAATCCCTGATCCTTATATGGATCAGGGATTTTTTATGTCTTGCCTTATCTTTCTGTCAATCAGGGAATATAAATATTTTACTTCATACTAACGTGGGGATTTTCATATACTGCTTAGAGAAAGAAGGGAAGCATAGATGGAGCAGTACTTTAATGATCAATTTTTAACTGTGATGTTTAAAATAATAATAGCAATATTCTTGTCAGGTGCAATCGGGATGGAACGTGGGATGGGTAATCACCATGCTGGTTTAAGGACTCATATCCTCGTAGGGGTAGGATCTTGTCTTATGATGATTTTATCCTTGTACGGTTTTACGGAATTCAGTGAAGAGCATGCCTATGTGCGATTCGATCCCGCACGTATACCTTCTTATGTCATCAGCGGCATTGGTTTCTTGGGAGCAGGAACGATCCTGGTCAATGGAACGACCGTACGAGGCCTCACGACAGCCGCATCTGTCTGGACCGTAGCAGGTCTTGGTCTGGTGATAGGGGCAGGAATGTATATGGAAGCTGTATTCACAACTATCATCATTCTATTGGTCCTTATATTCCTGAATAATTTTGAAAAACTGTTTTTATCCAGTAAAAAGCAGAAAGCATATCGTCTAGATATCGAACTGGATAGAGAAGAAAGCATAGCTCCTATTATGGAAATACTCGAGCGTCATCATCTGGCATTGGCAAATATGAAAATGAAAAAACACCACCATGATAGCAGATTGCTGCATGTCGAGCTGGAAACACGTCACGCTATAAATGAAATAGAGCTCTTTGAGGAATTGACTGACCTGACGAATATTAGATCAGTCAGTACAGTGAAAAGTTAAAACCCTTTTTAAGGGTTTTTTTCTGTTTTTGGGGGCTATGCTAAAGAAGAAGAGCTTTGCATTCCACTTGCAAAATGTATATAATATAGTCAAAGATAGTCAAAGTCAAAAGAAGGGGGGAAACTTGTGTGAGCAATAATATATCTGACATAATCGAGGCATATTTAAAGCAGATTCTTCAATCAACGGATACGCAGGAAGTGGAGATAAAGCGAAGCGAAGTAGCCAATCGTTTTCAGTGCGTGCCCTCGCAAATCAACTACGTCATTAAAACGAGATTCACCATTGAAAAGGGATATCTGGTCGAAAGCAAGCGCGGTGGCGGCGGTTATATTCGTATAATTCGGGTAAAGCATCATACAGAAGCAAGTTTGATAGATGATGTGATCGAAATGGTGCAGCCACGCGTGTCACAGCAGACCGCCAACAGCGTGATTGAACGGCTGGCAGAAGAGGGTATCCTGACACAACGGGAAGCAAAGATCATGCTTAGAGCAACCAGCCGGGAAACTCTAGCCTTCCCTCTTCCTCTTCGAGATGAGGTCAGGTCTCGTATCCTGGTTTCAATGCTGACTGCTATCAAGTACTAGTCAGATAAGGAGGGCATTAGGATGGAATGTCAAGAATGTCATATTAGACCAGCTACATTACATTTGACGAATGTCGTCAATGGGCAGAAGACGGAAATGCATGTTTGTGAACAATGTGCGAAAGAGAACGGATATGTCTCCTATGGCCAAGAAGGGTATTCCCTGCATAACTTATTATCTGGTCTATTTCATATGAATCCATCGACTGTTCAAGGACATAAACATTTCTCTCAAGCGCAACCCACACTTGCTTGTCCGAAGTGCGGACTCACATATAATGAATTTACCCGTATAGGAAAATTCGGATGTGCATCCTGTTATGAAACTTTCGAGGATAATCTGAATCCTGTCTTCCGTCGTGTACACAGCGGTAATACTAAACACGAAGGCAAGATACCAAAGCGGATGGGCGGCGGTATAGAGAAGAAACGGAAGATTGCTGCATATCGGGAATCCATGCAGCAATACATCCAAGCAGAAGAATTCGAAAAAGCAGCAGAGCTCCGCGATAAGATACGTTCTTTGGAGCAGCAGTCAGATGAACGGGAAGAGGGTGAGAGCTAATGTCACTTGAGAAATTCATGAGTGATGCAATCAGCCCATGGATGAAAGAGAATGGACCAGATTGTGATATCGTTATGAGCAGCCGTATCCGGTTAGCCAGAAACTTTGAGAATCGCACTTTCCCTTTGATTGCTAAAGCGGAGGATTTGGACGACGTGCTCAATTTCTTCCAAGACAGCTACCAAGATGCTTCCTTCAAAGATCGCGGACAGATGCAATTCGTTCGTATTGCCGATCTGTCACCGATCGAGAAAAAAGTTTTTGTCGAGAAACACTTAATAAGCCCTCATTTGGCAGAACACGCAGAGGAAGCAGGAGTTTTGCTCTCTGAAAGCGAACAAGTCTCTATCATGGTAAATGAAGAGGATCACCTGCGCATTCAGCTATACTTACCAGGCTTCCAGCTGCAAAAGGCACTGCAAGAGGCATTCGAAGTCGATGATTGGCTTGAGCAGAAGATAACATATGCTTTCGATGAAGAAAGGGGTTATCTGACGACTTGTCCGACGAATGTAGGGACGGGGCTTCGAGCTTCGGTCATGATGCATCTGCCTGCTTTGACCATGACGCATCAGATGAACCGGCTGACACCGGCAATCAACCAGCTTGGGCTTGTGGTTCGCGGCATTTATGGAGAAGGCAGCGAAGCTCAAGGCAATATCTATCAGATATCTAACCAGATCACCCTGGGAAAATCCGAACAGGATATTGTCGAGGATCTGGAAAGTGTGGTCAGCCAACTGGTCGAGCAGGAAAGGCAGGCTCGTCAGACATTGACAGAGGAGCTGAGCATTCAGCTGGAGGATCGGATTTTCCGTTCTTATGGCACGCTGCGGTATAGCCGTATCATCGAATCCAAGGAAGCTGCAACCTGCTTATCCGATGTTAGGTTAGGCATTGATCTTGGGTATATAGAAGATATGCCTCAATCTATACTTAATGAATTAATGGTATTGATACAGCCCGGCTTCCTTCAGCATTATGCGAATAGGAGTCTGTCTGGCAGAGAACGAGATGTATTACGTGCATCCCTCATCAGAGAACGGATGCATTTGGAAAATAACTGATTGATCGAGGAGGAATTCCTATGATGTTTGGACGTTTCACGGAAAGAGCGCAAAAGGTCCTTGCACTTGCACAAGAAGAGGCAGTGCGTCTTGGGCATAACAATATTGGAACAGAACATATTTTATTGGGTCTAGTGAGCGAAGGTGAAGGAATCGCTGCTAAGGCTCTGACGACACTGGGGTTGGAAACAGAGCGTATTCAGGAAGAGGTTGAGCAGCTGATCGGGCGCGGCCAGAAAATCACTGGTACACCTTACTACACGCCGCGTGCGAAGAAAGTGATCGAGCTTTCCTTGGACGAAGCGAGAAAGCTGGGTCATTCCTACGTGGGTACTGAGCATATCCTTCTCGGATTGATTCGCGAAGGAGAAGGCGTCGCAGCACGTGTGCTGAATAATCTTGGAGTGAGCTTGAATAAGGCTCGTCAGCAAGTATTGCAGCTTCTGGGCAGTAATGAGTCATCTGCAGGGAAACAGCGCGGCAGTCAGTCTGCCAGAGCGAATACGCCGACACTTGATTCTTTGGCAAGAGATCTTACGGCGATTGCCAAAGAAGGCAATATTGACCCGGTGATCGGCCGTGAAAAAGAAATCGAGCGTGTCATTCAAGTCCTCAGTCGCCGTACCAAGAATAACCCTGTCTTGATCGGGGAGCCAGGTGTAGGTAAAACGGCAGTTGCCGAAGGTCTTGCGCAGCAGATCATTAACAATGAGATTCCGGAGATCTTGCGGGATAAACGTGTCATGACGCTTGATATGGGTACAGTCGTGGCAGGTACGAAATATCGCGGGGAATTCGAGGATCGCTTGAAAAAAGTGATGGAGGAGATCCGCCAAGCAGGTAATATCATTCTCTTCATCGATGAACTGCATACACTAATCGGTGCAGGTGGAGCAGAAGGGGCAATCGATGCTTCCAATATCTTAAAACCATCCTTGGCACGCGGGGAACTGCAATGCATCGGTGCTACTACATTGGATGAGTACCGCAAATACATCGAGAAGGATGCAGCATTGGAACGCCGCTTCCAGCCGATCCAAGTCGATGAACCATCAGTTGAGGAATCCATTCAGATTCTCACAGGCCTGCGTGATCGATATGAAGCCCACCACCGTGTAACAATCACGGATGATGCGATTCGTGCAGCAGCAGAGTTCTCTGATCGTTATATCACAGATCGTTTCCTGCCGGATAAAGCGATAGACTTGATTGATGAAGCAGCTTCCAAAGTACGTCTTCGTTCTTACACAGCTCCGCCCAACTTGAAAGAGCTTGAGCAGAAGCTGGAGGAAGTACGCAAAGAGAAAGACGCCGCCGTTCAAAGCCAGGAATTCGAAAAAGCGGCTTCCTTGCGCGATACAGAGCAGCGCCTGCGTGATCAGCTGGATCAGACGAAGGATCAATGGAAAGAAAAGCAAGGTCAGGAAAGCAGTGAAGTCACTGTGGAGGACATCGCTTCAGTCGTTTCCATCTGGACTGGAGTGCCGGTAGCCAAGCTGACAAAGGATGAATCGGAACGTTTGCTCAATATGGAGCAGACATTGCATGGCCGTGTCATCGGCCAAGAGGAAGCGGTTGTCGCTATCTCCAAAGCGATTCGCCGGGCGCGTGCAGGTCTCAAGGATCCGAAACGTCCGATCGGTTCCTTCATCTTCCTTGGTCCAACAGGTGTCGGTAAAACAGAATTAGCGCGAGCTTTGGCTGATTCCATGTTCGGTGATGAAGATGCGATGATCCGTATCGATATGTCCGAATACATGGAACGCCACTCCACTGCACGTCTTGTTGGTTCCCCTCCGGGATATGTCGGGTATGAAGAGGGTGGTCAGCTTACCGAGAAAGTTCGTCGCAAACCGTACTCCGTTGTCTTGCTGGATGAGGTGGAAAAAGCACACCCAGAGGTCTTCAACATCTTGCTTCAAGTGTTGGAAGATGGCCGTCTGACTGATTCGAAAGGTCGTCTGGTCGATTTCCGCAATACGATTCTGATCATGACCTCCAATGTCGGCGCTAGTGAACTGAAGCGCAGCAAGTCACTTGGTTTCACATTGGATAGTGAAGATCAGAACTTCAAGGATATGAAGGCGAAAGTTACAGAGGAACTGAAGAAAGCATTCCGTCCGGAGTTCTTGAACCGAATCGATGAAACGATTGTGTTCCATCCGCTGGAGAAGAAACACATGAAAGATATCGTCACATTGATGGCAGACCAGCTAAAAAAACGTCTTGCACAGCAGGATATCGAGTTCACGCTGACGGATGCTGTTATTGAGAAGATCGCTAATGACGGCTTCGATGCGGAATATGGAGCTCGTCCATTACGCCGTGCAATCCAGAAGAACATCGAAGATCTATTATCAGAGGAACTCCTGCGCGAGAATATCCGCAAAGGGCAACAAGTGAATATAGATGTTGATAAAGAAGGTAAGTATGTCGTTACTGGCAAATAATGAATAGGGAGGTGTATACGCCTCCCTTTTTGCTATTATATTTGTGTAATTATTTCTATATTAATGATTTTATTTGATATATTTCTGTAACTTTTATGCCGTAATTATCGTATAAAATGATAGAGAAGGATTTGATAGGTTTGGCAAAGAGAAAGACAAAGTATGTTTGTCAGGAATGCGGATATGAATCCGCTAAATGGATGGGCAAATGCCCAAGCTGCAATAATTGGAATACCTTTACGGAAGAAGTGGTTTCACCAGCTGGCAGCGGTGCTTTTCGTCATTCAAATACAACGACCGCTGCAAAGCCTCAATCGATTACAGCCATCCATTCCGAAAAGGAGCCGCGGGTAACGACGAATCTTCCTGAATTCAACAGGGTACTCGGCGGCGGCATCGTAGCAGGATCGCTTGTACTTATCGGTGGCGACCCGGGTATCGGTAAATCGACCTTGCTGCTGCAGGTCAGCGCACAGCTGGCAGAAAAGGAATTGCCTGTCCTGTATATCTCGGGAGAGGAATCTGCACGACAGACGAAACTGAGGGCCGATCGTCTTGGTGTAAAAGCTGATCAGCTTTATGTATTATCCGAGACCAATCTGCAGGATATTACGCGGCATATAGAGGATGTGAAACCGGCGTTTGTCGTTGTCGACTCCATCCAGACTGTTTACCGAGAAGAAGTCACGAGTGCGCCCGGGAGTGTTTCGCAGGTGAGGGAGTGTACCAGTGAGCTGATGCGGGTTGCCAAAACGAATGGCATACCGATTTTCCTCGTCGGTCATGTAACGAAAGAAGGCGCAATTGCCGGTCCGAGACTTCTTGAACATATGGTGGATGCTGTACTTTATTTTGAAGGGGAACGGCATCATACATTCCGAATTTTACGAAGCGTGAAGAACCGGTTTGGAAGTACAAACGAAATGGGTATCTTCGAGATGAAGGAAGAGGGATTGAGGGAAGTATTGAATCCATCTGAAATCTTCCTGGAGGAAAGGTCCCAGGGGGCAGCAGGATCGACAGTCGTGGCATCGATGGAAGGAACACGGCCGGTCCTCGTTGAAATTCAGGCACTTATCTCACCGACTAGCTTCGGAAATCCGCGGCGTATGGCTACTGGTACGGATCATAACCGGGTGCCGTTGTTGATGGCAGTACTGGAGAAGCGGGTCGGACTTATGCTTCAGAACCAGGATGCATATGTCAAGATTGCCGGAGGTATGCGTTTAGATGAGCCAGCGATCGATCTGGCGGTGGCTGCAAGCATTGCATCCAGTTTCAAGGACAAGCCGACCAAGCCGGATGATGTATTGATCGGTGAGGTAGGTTTGACAGGGGAAGTGAGACGTGTATCCCGTATAGAGCAGCGCGTTCAGGAAGCGGCCAAGCTCGGTTTCAAGCGGGCAATCGTACCGAAGAAGAATCTGGACGGCTGGACGGTCCCATCGAGTATCAAAGTTGTTGGAGTCAACTCAGTAAGTGAAGCACTCCGAATTGTGTTGGGAGAGGATTAACCTCTCCTTAAAATGGTAATATTTTTTGACATTTAATATAAAACTATGCTACTATGTAATATTTACTAAATTGACTGGTATTCTAAAACGTGCTACGGTTAAACTGCAATTATTTATTTTTACGTCTAATATATTTTATTTCAGGCAATACTTTCTGTTAGGAGGTGACAGTAATGTTAAAGCGAATCGTGCAATTATTCATTATCGTTGCAGGCGGTATGGTCGGGTTCCTCTACATCCCTAAATTGATGGATCTAGCGAACCTTACCAACATTGGTTGGCTGAATTCCCCGATCGTCGGATTGATTGGCGGAGCTATTCTATTATTCTTATTACTGTTTTGGGTGGTCGATTATATAGTCGGCTTCATCCATTGGGTGGAGGACTCACTGGTCAAGACACCTGCTGCTGATTTGTTCTTTGGCAGCATCGGGCTCATTATCGGATTGGTCGTTGCGTACTTGATTACAATCCCGATTCGCGGTATCGGTTTTGTACTTGTTTCGGAAGTGCTGCCGCTGTTTGTGACCATTTTCCTCGGTTACATCGGGTTCCAGGTCGGTTTCAAACGTCGGGATGAATTCCTGAATATGATGACGCTGGCGAAAAAGGACAAGAAAAAGGCTGCAGATGAGCAAGAAGTTGGAGAAGAGAAAGTCCAAGCTATCCAGCCTAAATCTAAGCTGCTGGATACGAGTGTCATCATCGATGGCCGAATTGCTGATATTTGCGAAACGAATTTCCTCGAGGGTACGATCGTCATTCCGCAATTCGTATTGAACGAGCTCCAGCATATTGCGGATTCATCAGATGCATTGAAGCGAAATCGCGGTCGTCGTGGTCTGGATGTCCTGAACCGGATTCAAAAGGATATGCCTGGTGTCAAAGTGGAATTTTACGAAGGTGACTTCGAGGATATTCCGGAAGTGGATTCCAAGCTTGTCAAATTGGCAAAAGTCATCGATGGTATCGTCGTTACGAATGATTTCAATTTGAATAAAGTATGTGAATTCCAGAATGTACCGGTGCTGAATATTAATGATTTGGCTAATGCGGTGAAGCCGGTTGTCATTCCTGGAGAGGAATTGACTGTCCAGGTGATCAAAGACGGGAAAGAGCATAATCAAGGCGTGGCTTACTTGGATGACGGAACGATGATCGTTGTCGAGGAAGGGAAGAACTATATTGGCAAGACGATCGAAGTGCTTATTACAAGTGTCTTGCAAACTTCTGCCGGCCGAATGATCTTCGCAAAGCCTAAATTACTTGAAAAAGCATTGTGAAAAAGTATAACATGATAGAAGTAGACAAAAGTGATAACATGGGATGTTATCGCTTTTGTTTGGATTCGATATAAAATAAGGCGGTAAAATAGATGTATTATCAAGCTATCGTGTTAGCTGCCGGGCAAGGAAAGCGGATGCAGACCGGCCGCAATAAGCAATTTCTCACAATTGGACAAAAGCCGCTCATTGTCCATACGCTGACAGTTTTCGACAAGGATCCTTGGTGTGCATCCATCACGCTTGTTGTAAGCGAGGCTGATCGCAAATTGATGCTTCAGCTGCTGACAGCTCAAAAATGGTCGACACCGATCAACCTGACAGAAGGCGGAAGCGAGCGGCAGGAGAGTGTCCTGATGGGGCTGGAAGCATTACCTGAGAAGTCCGGTATGGTATTCATACACGATGGCGCCCGGCCATTTGTTACAATCGACAGGCTCCATGCTCTGGCCGAAGCGTGTCAGCAGCATCGCGCTGCTATCCTGGCGGTTCCTGTCACCGACACGATCAAGCTTCGTCGGGGCAATCGTCTGGAGACGATGGATCGCGGGCTGCTGTGGGCTGCTCAGACACCGCAGGCCTTTGATTATCAGCTTATCTATGACGCCCATGTGTCAGCAAAGGTCGACGGAATGCTTGGTACAGATGATGCGTCCTTGGTCGAGCGGATCGACCAAGATGTCTTCATCGTAGAAGGCAGCTACGACAACATGAAGCTTACGACACCAGAGGATTTATACAAAGCGGAAGCATTTCTAAATGGCAAATAAAGCGAGGTCACATTATGTTTCGAATTGGACAAGGATTTGATGTACATGCATTTGCAGAGGATAGACCGTGTATCATCGGCGGGATTACAATTCCTTACGAGCTAGGATTGCTTGGTCACTCGGATGCGGATGTACTATTACATACGATTGCTGATGCATGTCTTGGTGCCTTGGCACTGGGCGACATCGGCAAACATTTCCCGGATACAGATCCTGCTTTCAAGGATGCGAACTCGGAAGTATTGCTGCGTCATGTATGGCAGCTTGTAAAAGAAAAAGGCTACAAACTCGGGAATTTGGATTGCACTGTTATTGCACAAGCACCGAAAATGGCACCATATATCGATCAGATTCGTGAAAACGTAGCGGGGATGCTTGAGGCGGAACCGGGACAGATCAATGTGAAAGCAACAACAACAGAACAGCTTGGCTTTACTGGCCGAAAGGAAGGAATCGCTGCGCAAGCAGTCGTTCTTTTGCAGCAAGCCTAACATAATCGAAAGGGAGTTATTCATATGTCAAAACCTGTACGTGTGCGCTATGCGCCGAGTCCGACTGGACATTTGCATATTGGAAACGCACGAACTGCACTATTCAACTACTTATATGCACGTCATCATGATGGCAAATTCATCGTCCGCACAGAAGATACGGATCAGAAACGAAATGTGGAGGGCGGCGAGGAGAGCCAGTTCAGCTATTTGAAATGGCTTGGTATTAAATGGGACGAAGGTGCTGATATCGGCGGCGAGTACGGTCCGTACCGTCAATTGGAGCGTTTGGATATCTATAAAAAGTACGTAGATGAATTGCTCGATCGCGGTCTTGCTTATAAATGCTATGTGACGGAAGAGGAACTGGAGAAAGAGCGCGAGGAACAAAAGGCGAATGGACAAGTTCCCAAGTATTCTGGTGCACACCGTGATCTGACACCGGAACAGCAAGAGCAATTCGAAGCAGAAGGCAGACAGCCGAGCATCCGCTTCCGCGTGCCGGAGAACAAAACATACAAGTTCAACGACATCGTTCGTAATGAAATCAGCTTCGAATCCAGTGATTTCGGTGATTGGGTCATCGTGAAGAAAAATGGCATTCCGACATATAACTTTGCTGTGGCAATCGATGACCATTTGATGGAAATTTCACATATCCTTCGCGGGGAAGAACATATTTCCAATACGCCGAAGCAGCTGATGATTTATGAAGCTTTCGGCTGGGAGCCGCCTCAATTTGGTCATATGACATTGATCCTGAACGAAAACCGCAAGAAGCTTTCCAAACGCGATGAGCATATTCTACAGTTCATCGAGCAATACAAGAACCTAGGATATCTGCCGGAAGCGATGTTCAACTTCATCAGCCTGCTCGGCTGGTCGCCGGTCGGTGAAGAAGAGATTTTCTCCAAAGAGGAAATCATCAAGATTTTTGATCCGAACCGTCTATCCACTTCTGCCGCAATCTTTGATCCGCAGAAGCTGAAATGGATGAATAACCAATATATCAAGTCTGAGGATGCCGATCGCATCGAGAAATTGACTTTGCCGCATTTGATTCAAGCGGGCAAGCTGCCTGAGAACATGGAAGACTCCCGTCGGGAATGGGCCACTGAGCTTATCGCGCTCTATAAAGAACAAATGAATTATGGCGCGGAGATTGTCGAGCTGACAGAGCTATTCTTCCAGGATGAGATTTCATATGATGAAGAGGCAATGGCAGTGCTGCAGGATGAGCAAGTGCCGGATGTCCTGGCAGCATTCTCTGAACAGCTTGCTGCATTGGAAGCATTCGAGCCGGATGCAATCAAAGGTGCAATCAAAGCGACACAGAAACAGACTGGCCAAAAAGGCAAGAAGCTCTTCATGCCTATCCGTGTAGCGACAACAGGTGCCACGCATGGTCCGGAACTGCCGAATTCCATCCACCTGCTTGGTGAGACAGTTGTACAGAACCGTCTTCGTGCAGCAATCGAGCAACTGACAAAGTAAAATATTCACTTTTTCACTGAAATATAATATAGTATTACTACACATTTGAACGTAGAAGAGGAGAAGTACGCATCTGCCTTTCCATTCAGAGAGAGCCGCATACGCTGCGAGCGGCTTTGGAAAGTTTTTGCTGAAATGCACCTCGGAGTCTTTTGCCGAACTGTTAGTAGGTAAAAGCGGTTCTCACCGTTATCAGAGTGAAGCTGGGGAAGCCAATAGGCTCGCCCAAATAGAGTGGAACCGCGCAAAAAGCGTCTCTGTCGTTGTACAGGGACGCTTTTTTTCGTGAAACAATACATGCGGAAAGGAAGGGCAAAATGGGATTTTTTAAGATGCTTAAAGAGGATGTTATGGTCGTCTTCGACCAAGATCCAGCTGCTCGCTCCTATCTGGAAGTTATCCTTACGTATTCGGGCTTACATGCCATCTGGGCACATCGGATTGCACACCAATTGTATAAGTATAAATTCTATTTCCTTGCCCGTGTTGTTTCACAAGTGAGCCGTTTCTTCACTGGCATTGAAATACATCCTGGAGCTACGATCGGCCGACGTTTCTTTATTGATCACGGCATGGGTGTCGTCATCGGGGAGACATGTGAAATCGGTAATAATGTGACAATCTTCCAAGGGGTGACGCTTGGGGGTACTGGGAAGGAAAAAGGCAAGCGGCATCCGACTGTCAAGGATAATGCGCTTATCGCGTCAGGAGCCAAGGTATTAGGTTCGATCACGATTGGTGCCAATTCCAAGATAGGAGCAGGCTCTGTTGTTTTGCAGGATGTTCCGGACTGTTCGACGGTCGTCGGCATCCCGGGGCGCGTCGTCATAAAAGATGGTGAACGTATCAGGAGAGATTTGAATCATCAGGATTTGCCGGACCCAGTTGCGGAGAAGCTAAGGAAAATGGATCTGGAAATCAAAGAACTGCAGCGGGAGTTAGCCGCAGCAAAAGGAGAGAAACAGCATGTCGGTAAAAATTTATAATACATTGAGCCGGAAAAAGGAGCCATTCGTTCCGATTGAAGAAGGGAAAGTAAGCATGTACGTCTGCGGACCGACTGTTTACAATTACATTCATATCGGTAATGCAAGACCGCCGATCGTATTCGATACAGTCCGCCGTTATTTGGAGTATCGCGGATATGATGTTAAGTACGTCATGAACTTCACGGATGTCGATGACAAAATCATAAACGCAGCGAAAGAAATGGGGGAAGATGTCTACGCAGTAGCAGAGAAATTCATCCAAGCGTATAAGGAAGATACATCTGCACTAGGAGTGAAGGAAGGAGCACTTCACCCGCGTGTGACGGAGAGCATGGAAGAGATCATCGATTTCGTCCAAGGCTTGATCGATAAAGGCTATGCCTATGTATCCGAAGGTGATGTTTATTTCCGCACCCGTTCTTTTGATGGGTATGGAAAGTTATCTCATCAGTCCATTGATGAATTACGTTCAGGTGCCCGCATCCGTGTCGGGGAACAGAAGGATGATCCTCTTGATTTCGCACTATGGAAAAATGCAAAGCCGGGCGAGATTTCCTGGGATACACCATGGGGCAAAGGACGTCCGGGCTGGCATATCGAATGCTCGGCGATGGTGAAAAAGCATCTTGGTGACACCATCGATATCCATGCAGGCGGAACGGATCTCACTTTCCCGCACCATGAAAATGAGATCGCTCAATCAGAGGCACTCAATGGGAAGTCATTTGCGAATTATTGGATGCATAATGGACACATCAATATTGATAACGAGAAAATGTCCAAGTCACTCGGCAACTTCATCCTGGCGCATGATTTGATCAAGAAACATGATCCGCAAGTATTGCGATTCTTCATGTTGAGCGTACATTACCGCAACCCGATCAATTTTACAGATGAATTATTGGAAAGTGCCAAATCAGGGTTGGCGCGAATCAAGAATGCCTATGATAATCTGCAGCATCGAAAAGCTGCCAGCACGAACCAGGATAGCAGTGTCAAAGAAGTAATGGAGACAATCCAAGAGCTCATCGCTCGTTTCGAAGAAGAGATGGATGACGATTTCAATACAGCCAATGCAGTTTCTGTGTTATTCGATCTAGCTAGAGAAGCGAATGTTTACTTGCAGCAGGAACAAACATCCGAACAGGTCATCGAAGCCTTCACCAAAGCATTCGAAGACCTTGGCGGCGTTCTTGGCGTCACTTTCGCTGCTGAAACAGAACTGCTGGATGATGAAATCGAAGACTTGCTGGCTCAGCGAGTAAAAGCACGCAAAAACCGCGATTTTCAGGAAGCGGACCGGATCCGGGATTTGCTCAAGGAGAAAAATATTATCCTGGAGGATACATCGCAGGGTACGCGCTGGAAAAGAGGATAATGCATGAACGTCAAACAAATGAAAAGTCTGGCACTCGCTTATATGGGGGACGCTGTTTATGAGATCTATGTCCGCCGGCATCTGCTGCAAAAGGGAGAGGTCAAACCAAATCAGCTGCATCATGCGGCTGTCACCTTCGTTTCCGCCAAGTCGCAAGCGAAGGTGATTCGGGATTGGCTCGAGCAGGACATGCTGTCGGAGGAAGAACAGGCGGTCTTTCGGAGAGGGCGTAATGCCAAGTCCGGTACGGTGCCTAAAAACACGGATGTACAGACTTATAGATATAGTACAGGCTTTGAAGCGCTTATCGGGTATCACTATCTGCTGGAAAATACAGATCGTCTCGAGAGCCTTATACAAGCAGCTATCACATACGTAGAAGAAAGGAGTCACAAGCATGGCAGATGAATGGATAATCGGTAAGAATCCTGTCACAGAAGCGTTGCGATCCGGACGATCAATCAACAAAATCATGGTTTCGGAACATTTGCAGCCAAAGACATGGCAGTCGATACAGGAGCTTGCAAAAACGCATGGTACCATTGTGCAAAAAGTGCCGAAACGGAAATTGGATCAATTGATCGAGGGGAACCATCAGGGGATTGTTGCTTCGGTTGCAGCCTATGAATACAGTACAGTGGATGATTTATTCCATGTGGCAGAGGAACGGGGAGAGGAGCCGTTCTTCATCATCTTGGATGAAATGGAGGATCCGCATAATCTCGGTTCGATCCTGAGGACAGCGGATGCGGTCGGAGCGCACGGTGTCATCATTCCGAAGCGTCGTTCCGTCAGTCTGACAGCTACTGTAGCGAAGACTTCCGCTGGTGCGATTGAATACATTCCGGTGGCGCGTGTAACGAATTTGGCTAAGACGATCGATCAGCTCAAGGAACGGAATGTATGGATTGCCGGGACAGCAGCGGAGGGGGCGATTGATTACCGCCGTCTCGATGCAGTAGGAGCAATCGCCCTTGTCATTGGAAATGAAGGAAAAGGTATCAGCCGGCTGGTCCGGGAGAAATGTGACTGGACAGTTTCACTACCGATGCAAGGCAAAGTCACATCGCTCAATGCCAGTGTTGCGGCTAGTCTTCTCATGTATGAAGTAAACCGCCAGCGTCATCCGCTAGGGGAATAATCATGGTCATCTTGGTGGTCGATGGCTATAATGTCATCGGGGCATGGGAAGAACTTCATGCACTCCGCGATAAAGATTTTGAACAGTCCCGCCAGCTGCTGATTGAGAAGCTGGCCGAGTATCAGGCATACACAGGTCATCGAGTCATCGTCGTATTCGATGCTTATCACGTGAGAGGCTTGGAGAAAAAATACGAAAACTTTAAGATTGAAGTTGTTTATACAAAAGAAAAAGAGACAGCAGATGACCGTATCGAAAAATTGATTAAAACGTTGAAAAATGTCAAGACCCAAGTCTATGTCGCAACAAGCGATTATGCGGAGCAGCGTACTATATTTGGGCAAGGAGCACTTCGTAAATCTTCCAGGGAACTATATCTGGAAATCAAGCAGATCGAACGGGAAATCAACCAGGAAATCAGGGAATACAATAGTCGACAATTTCAGCCAAAAATACCCTTGAAACCCGAAGTTCGGGATACGCTCGAAGCATGGCGCAGAAGGAAGAAATAACCAAAGTAGTATATTGACGGTTATTTGGGGCGCCTGTATAATGACCGTATAAATTCGCGGTATACATGGTCAGGGGGAATCCTTAAGTGACAATTGTCAAACAGCGGACAGAAGACCAGGATTACGCAGTGATGGAAGATAGTGTTCTTGTAGATTTAGTTAAAGCAGGTCATGTTGATGCCCTAGATTTTCTGATTAACAAGTATCGAAATTTTGTCAGAGCGAAAGCTCGTACGTATTTTCTGATCGGAGCCGACCGGGAAGACATTGTCCAGGAAGGGATGATCGGCCTTTATAAGGCCATCCGTGACTTTAATGGAGAGAAACTTGCTTCATTCAAGGCATTCGCCGAACTTTGTGTGACGAGACAAATCATCACAGCAATCAAGACGGCGACCAGACAGAAGCATATACCACTCAACTCTTATGTATCGTTGGACAAGCCGATCTATGACGAGGAATCGGACAGGACGCTGCTTGATATCATCGTCAGCTCCAAAGCCGGGGATCCGCAAGATGTCCTGATAAATCAGGAGCGATTCCTTGATATGGAGGAGAAGATGGCCCAGCTCCTGAGTGAACTTGAAAGACAGGTGCTTGCTCTTTATTTGGATGGCAGATCTTATCAAGAGATTTCCGAGGAATTGAAGCGGCATGTCAAGTCGATCGACAATGCCTTGCAGCGGGTGAAACGAAAGCTGGAACGCTATCTTGAGATCAGCGAAGTGACATTATAGCTCCGTTGACAAGCGATTTCATGCGTGCTAGAGTAAAATTGTGTCAAAATACCCGAGAGGGTGAAGATTTTTGCGTAAAACAGTTACATTAGCGTGCTCGGAATGCTTGAGCCGCAACTATTCCACCGCCAAAAGTGGAAATCAATCACAACGCTTAGAGACTAGGAAATTCTGCAAACGATGCGACAAGCATACCGTCCATCGGGAGACAAAATAGACAACAATGCCTGTCGGCGAGAGTTTGGGGGTAGTACCGTGAATCCTGTTACGTTTTTGAAAAATGTATCAAAAGAGATGAAGAAGGTCAGCTGGCCAACTGGCAAAGAGCTGTATCGCTACACGATCGTGACAGTTTTAACCGTCGTGTTCGCTGCTATATTCTTCGGCTTGGTTGATTTAGGGATCTCTGAGATTTTAAATTTATTCTTTTGAATAATACTCACTGATATATGCTATAATGGTATTAAATATTGCTCGTAGAGAAAAACCCGTTGCGTACGGGTTTTTTAAATTGGTCTTTTTTGCCCAGTATCGGCAATAACTAAACAAAGGGAGGGAAGGACAAGCGCTTGTCCTGACAACATGGAAAAAAGATGGTATGTCGTACACACTTATTCTGGATATGAAAACAAAGTAAAAGCCAACCTGGAGAAAAGACTCGATTCCATGGGTATGGAAGATAAGATCTTCCGTGTCGTCGTCCCTGAAGATGAAGAGACAGAGATCAAGAACGGTAAACGTAAAACAGCGATGAAGAAAGTCTTCCCTGGTTACGTATTGACGGAAATGATCATGACGGATGATTCCTGGTATGTCGTACGGAACACACCAGGTGTTACAGGTTTCGTCGGATCGACTGGTTCGGGCTCCAAGCCAACACCGCTTTTGGATGAGGAAGTGGAAGTCATCCTAAAACGGATGGGCATGGATGAGACATTGACAGAGTTCGATTTCGAAGAGAAGGAAAGTGTTCGTGTCACCGACGGACCATTCACAGACTTCACAGGAACAATCGAAAATATCGACATGGATAAACAGAAGGTCAAAGTCCACGTCAATATGTTCGGACGCGAAACACCGGTGGAGCTTGATTTCTCACAAATCGAGAAATTATAATCCTGCAATCGGAATTTATTTGGAAGCCCCTTGCATTGTTTATGGATAAATGCTAGAATCTTAATGTTATTGACTATAGTGTTATGCTATCTATAGCTATACAGACATGTTGAGTGGGAGGGTGACAAGCCCTATTACCACATCACGGACTTAAGGAGGTGTGTCTCGTGGCTAAAAAAGTAATCAAAGTTGTAAAATTGCAGATTCCTGCAGCGAAAGCGAATCCAGCTCCACCAGTAGGACCGGCACTAGGTCAAGCAGGTGTGAACATCATGGGATTCTGTAAGGAATTTAACGCCCGCACGCAAGAACAAGCTGGCTTGATCATTCCAGTTGAAATCACGGTATTCGAAGACCGTTCATTTACATTCATCACCAAAACTCCGCCTGCTGCAGTCTTGCTTAAGAAAGCAGCTGGTATCGAATCAGCATCTGGTGAACCAAACCGTAACAAAGTCGCTACACTTAAACGCGATAAAGTTAAAGAGATTGCGGAAACTAAAATGCCTGATTTGAATGCTGCAAGTGTTGAAGCAGCAATGCGTATGGTTGAAGGTACTGCTCGCAGTATGGGAATCGTCATCGAAGACTAATTCCATTTCAACCAAGGAAAATGACGAGGTTGCGTGAATGGAGGATCCCATTTCGCAGCCTTTTTAAAAGCCGGCATTTCCGGCAATGACGGACTCTGTCCGTTCCGCTTTAACAAGTGGGAGGTCCTACCGTTAAAACCACAATCCGAGGAGGAAAAGGAAATGGCTGTAAAAAGCAAAAAGAAACAAGAAGCACTTAAGCTTGTTGATCGTACGCAATTGTACGAAGTGAAAGAGGCTGTTGCCCTTGTCAAAAAGACTGCAACTGCTAAATTCGATGAAACTATCGAAGCTGCTTTCCGTTTGGGTGTAGACCCTAAGAAAGCTGACCAGCAAATTCGCGGTGCAATGGTATTGCCGCATGGTACTGGTAAATCACAACGTGTATTGGTATTCGCTAAAGGCGACAAAGCAAAAGAAGCGGAAGCTGCTGGTGCTGACTTCGTCGGCGAACAAGATCTAATCGCGAAAATCAACGACGGCTGGTTCGAGTTTGACGTTATCGTTGCAACTCCGGACATGATGGCTGAAGTTGGTAAATTGGGCCGTGTGCTAGGACCAAAAGGTCTGATGCCTAACCCGAAAACTGGCACTGTTACATTTGACGTGGAAAAAGCTATCCAGGAAATCAAAGCTGGTAAAGTAGAATACCGCGTTGACAAACAGTCCAACATCCATGTACCAATCGGTAAAGCTTCCTTCTCTGAAGAGAAATTGGAAGAAAACCTTGTTGCATTGATCGAGCAGCTTATTAAAGTGAAACCACAAGCTTCCAAAGGCCTTTACATGAAGAACGCAGCCGTTGCTTCTACTATGGGTCCTGGAATCAAAGTTGACGTAGCTCCTTTCCGTTAATTGTCTGTTGACATCTAATTGGAAACACTATATAATCAACTGTGGTTAAAACCTAATAAACGTTATACCTAAGACAGCAGGTGCCCTAGGGCTTAATTTCCTGCCGAGGTGTGTGAGATAAAACAGGCAGTCTGTTCCGACTGTTCCTTATGATCATGCCTCCATGTCGAATGGAGGCATTTTTCATGTTAACTCCAGGTATAATGGTGAACAAGCTAACAGGAGGTGGAACATATGTCCAAGATCATCGAACAAAAGAAACAGGTTGTAAATGAAATCGCTGAGAAATTCCAAGCGAGCCAATCTACAATCGTAGTAGACTACCGCGGTCTTACTGTTTCTGAGGTGACAGAACTTCGTAAACAGCTTCGTGAAGCTGGTGTGGATTTCAAAGTCTACAAAAACACGTTGACTCGCCGTGCTACTGAAGTAGCTGGTTTGACTGAACTAGACGAGAACTTGACAGGCCCAACTGCTATCGCCTTCAGTAATGAAGACGTAATTGCTCCTGCTAAGATCTTGAACGAGTTCGCTAAAAAGAACGAAGCGCTTGAAATCAAAGCTGGTGTCATCCAAGGTAATGTAGCTTCTGTAGAACAAGTTAAAGAACTTGCGGATCTACCGAACTACGAAGGTTTGCTTTCTATGTTGCTTAGCGTGCTACAAGCACCGGTTCGCAACTTCGCTTATGCAGCGAAAGCAATCGCAGAACAAAAAGAAGAGCAAGGCGCTTAAGGCTGCCTGAGGCTTCCATACAAAATAAAACATTTTCCAAGGAGGAAATATCATGTCCAAAGAGACAATCATTGAAGAGATTAAAGGTATGTCCGTTCTAGAATTGAACGATCTTGTTAAAGCTATCGAAGAAGAATTCGGCGTTACTGCTGCAGCTCCTGTAGCAGTTGCTGGTGGCGGTGCTGCTGAAGCTGCTGAAGAGCAAACTGAATTTGACGTTGTTCTTACAAGCGCTGGCGCTTCCAAAATCAAAGTTGTTAAAGCTGTACGCGAAGCAACTGGCCTAGGTCTTAAAGACGCTAAAGATCTTGTAGATAACGCTCCTGGCAACATCAAAGAAGGCGTATCTAAAGACGAAGCTGAAGAACTTAAAGCTAAACTTGAAGAAGCTGGAGCTTCTGTAGAAGTTAAGTAATAACACGAAAGCTCGCCCTCGGGCGAGCTTTCCTTTTATCTATCTCTCCATGGCAATCGTGAATGGATCCTGAAAAGAAGGTGACCAATTATGTCGGATCATTATTATACCAATCAGCCGCAATCTAAGAGTGCTCCTGCTACATGGCGCTTCACACTGAAAGACAATGAACTTGTGTTCACTTCGGATAGCGGAGTATTTTCCAAGAAGGAAGTGGATTTCGGGTCCAGGGTTTTGATTGATGTTTTCAGAGAGCCGGAAATAGAAGGGGATATACTGGACCTTGGTTGTGGATATGGACCGATCGGCATTTCATTTGCAAAAGCTTTCGCAGATCGTTCTATTGTGATGAGTGATGTCAATGAACGTGCAGTATCACTTGCAAAACAGAATGCTGAAGCGAATGAGGCGAGTAATACACAATTTTATGTGAGTAATCGCTTGACCGCTTTTTCGGACCGGAAATTCGCGGCAATTGCTACCAACCCTCCAATCCGGGCAGGCAAGAAGGTTGTACATCAGATATTTGAAGAGAGCTACCAGGCATTGCTCCCTCAAGGTGAGCTCTGGGTTGTCATTCAAAAGAAACAAGGTGCCCCATCTGCTCAGGAAAAATTGAATCAGCTGTTCGGCTCATGCGAAATCGTGAAGAAGGATAAAGGCTATTACATTCTATTAGCCAAAAAAGATTGACTCGCATAAAAGCTTGTGGTAGTATTGTAAAATGCCAATAGATAACGATACTCGGAGAGGATTATAATTTTCTTTGGGGGTCGTGTTTAAACTGTCGGCCAATTGGCAAGACTGCTATCAATATTGTATTTTTGCCTTTGTCGATTTTATCTAAATATGTATGATCAGGGTTATGTCGCCATTTCGGAGGAGCTAGCAAGCTGAATTTTTAACGGTTTTTATGAAAAAACCTTTTTCGCTTTTAGCTTGTAGGCGACGCAGGAAGGACAGTCGGAGTGTTTCGCTGTTGGAACTATACCACTTTCTGATGTTTGTTAAACAGGAAGGAAAAGCCCGTCTCATTACAACATTCACATCACATTCGTATTTATGCGAATGCTTTTCTATGTAAACGGAAGATGTGAACAATGCAAATATTGTGGCGATTCATTTATGTTAGCTACAATATATAATTTATTGCTTGGAAAGTCAATCGGCATTCCGGCAATTCAGGCAGACCTTTATCCGAAAAAGGTTGGTCGCACAGGAAGTAGACAGCAAGGGAAACTTGCTGCAGGATGTTGATTTACTGCGGTCTTTAAGATTGCAGCTTGAATACATTACTAATGTTTGATTTGAGGGGTGAAGCTGTTGACAGGTCAAGTAGTTCAGTATGGACGACACCGCCAGCGCAGAAGCTATGCACGTATTAGTGAAGTGCTAGAGTTACCGAATCTTATCGAGATTCAAACCGCTTCTTATGAATGGTTCTTAGAAGAAGGATTACGAGAGATGTTCCAGGATATTTCCCCGATCGAGGATTTCGCGGGTAATTTATCGCTGGAATTTGTCGACTATAGCCTTGGCGAACCGAAATATCCAGTAGATGAAGCAAAAGAAAGAGACGTTACCTATAACGCTCCGCTTCGTGTGAAAGTCCGCTTGTTGAACAACGAGACAGGCGAAGTAAAAGAACAGGAAGTATTCATGGGCGACTTCCCATTGATGACAGATACAGGTACGTTCATCATCAACGGTGCTGAACGCGTAATCGTATCACAGCTTGTTCGCTCCCCTAGTGTTTATTTCAGTGAGAAATTCGACAAAAACGGGAAACGCGGCCATACAGCGACTGTCATTCCTAACCGTGGTGCATGGCTTGAGTTCGAGACGGATGCAAAGGATGTAGTCCATGTCCGCATCGACCGTACGCGTAAGCTTCCTATCACTGTCCTGCTTCGTGCGCTTGGATTCGGAAGCGATCAGGAAATCATCGATCTCATAGGCGAGAATGAGTACCTTCGCAACACATTGGAGAAAGATAACACGGAAACTACCGAAAAAGCATTGCTTGAAATCTATGAGCGTCTTCGTCCGGGAGAGCCGCCTACCGTAGAGAATGCGAAGAGCTTGCTTGTTTCCCGTTTCTTCGATCCAAAGCGTTACGACCTTGCGCATGTAGGTCGTTATAAAATGAATAAAAAGCTTCATATCAAAAACCGTCTATTCAATCAGACATTGGCTCAGCCTATCGTTGATGAAGAGACTGGCGAAGTGCTTGCACAAAAAGGCGACAAACTGGACCGTCGTCTGCTTGATAAGATTCTTCCTCATCTTGATGGTACGAATGGTAAATTCGGTGAGAACATCCTAGAGCCGCATGATGGTGTAGTGGAAGATCAAATCATGGTTCAGACGATCAAAATCGTCGACCCAACAGATCCGGAAGGCGAACGTACGTTGAACGTCACCGGTAACGCTTCCGTTGACGACAGCGTGAAGAATCTTGACCCTGCCGATATCGTGGCAGCAGTCAGCTACTTCTTCAATCTACTTTATGAAGTTGGCGACACAGATGACATCGATCACCTTGGTAACAGAAGATTGCGTTCTGTCGGTGAATTGCTTCAGAACCAATTCCGTATCGGGCTATCCCGTATGGAGCGTGTGGTACGTGAGCGCATGTCCATTCAGGATACATCCGCCATCACGCCGCAGCAGCTGATCAATATCCGTCCGGTGATTGCATCCATCAAAGAATTCTTTGGAAGCTCCCAGCTTTCCCAGTTCATGGACCAGACCAACCCGCTAGGTGAATTGACACACAAACGTCGTCTTTCTGCTTTGGGGCCTGGTGGTTTGACTCGGGAACGTGCAGGCTTCGAAGTGCGTGACGTACACTATTCCCACTACGGCAGAATGTGTCCGATCGAAACGCCGGAGGGTCCGAACATCGGGTTGATCAACTCTCTTTCCACTTATGCGAAAGTGAACAAATTCGGTTTTATCGAGACACCTTATCGCCGCGTCGATCCGGAAACGAACCGTGTAACGGAACAAATTGATTACCTGACTGCCGATGAGCAGGATAACTACGTGATCGCACAGGCGAACTCTCCACTGACAGAAGAAGGCGGCTTTGAAAACGAAGAAGTCGTTGCCCGTTTCCGTGAAGAGAATACAATTGTTGCCCGTGAGCGTATCGATTACATGGACGTATCACCGAAACAGGTTGTATCCGCCGCGACAGCGTGTATCCCGTTCTTGGAAAACGATGACTCCAACCGTGCATTGATGGGTGCGAACATGCAGCGACAAGCAGTACCGTTGATGCAGCCAGAAGCACCAATCGTAGGTACTGGTATGGAATATGTATCCGGTAAAGACTCCGGTGCAGCGGTCATCTGCAGAGCAGAAGGTATCGTAGAACGCGTCGAAGCAAAAGAAATCATTGTTCGCCGTATCACGGAAGTTGGCGGCAGTGAAGTCAAAGGCGATACAGATCGCTATCGTCTGCAAAAATTCAATCGTTCCAACCAAGGAACTTGTTATAACCAACGTCCAATCGTCAGCGTCGGCGACCGTGTGACAAAAGGTGAAATCCTTGCCGATGGACCTTCCATGCAGGACGGTGAACTTGCGCTTGGACGCAACGTACTTGTTGCCTTCATGACATGGGAAGGTTACAACTACGAGGATGCCATCATCATGAGCGAACGCCTTGTGAAAGATGATGTATACACATCCATCCATATCGAGGAATACGAATCAGAAGCACGAGATACGAAGCTTGGACCAGAAGAAATCACTCGCGACATCCCGAACGTTGGGGAAGACGCATTGAAGAACCTTGATGAGCGCGGAATCATCCGTGTTGGTGCTGAAGTTTCCGATGGTGATCTGTTAGTTGGTAAAGTAACGCCTAAAGGTGTAACGGAGCTATCTGCAGAAGAACGTCTATTACATGCGATCTTCGGTGAGAAAGCCCGCGAAGTCCGTGATACATCCCTTCGTGTGCCTCATGGTGCCGGCGGTATTGTATTGGATGTCAAGATCTTCAATCGTGAAGATGGCGATGAACTTCCTCCAGGTGTAAACCAGCTTGTTCGTGTTTATATCGTTCAGAAACGTAAGATTTCTGAAGGGGATAAAATGGCTGGACGTCACGGTAACAAAGGGGTTATCTCCAAAATTCTTCCTGAAGAAGATATGCCGTTCATGCCGGACGGTACACCTGTAGATATCATGCTTAACCCACTAGGGGTACCATCTCGTATGAACATCGGACAGGTGTTTGAGCTTCACTTGGGTATGGCAGCCCGTGCGCTGGGCATCCACGTTGCAACACCGGTATTTGATGGTGCGCGTGAAGAAGATGTTTGGGAAACGCTCGAAGAAGCTGGCATGCCGCGTGATGCGAAGACGATCCTTTATGATGGCAGAACTGGTGAACCGTTCGATAACCGTGTATCTGTCGGTGTATCGTACATGATCAAGCTTGCCCACATGGTTGATGACAAGCTGCATGCGCGTTCCACAGGTCCTTATTCACTAGTTACGCAGCAGCCGCTCGGTGGTAAAGCACAGTTCGGTGGACAGCGTTTCGGTGAGATGGAGGTATGGGCACTGGAAGCATACGGTGCAGCATATACCCTTCAAGAGATTCTTACTGTCAAATCCGATGACGTAGTCGGACGTGTGAAGACGTATGAATCGATTGTCAAAGGTGATAATGTACCGGAACCTGGTGTACCAGAATCGTTCAAAGTATTGATTAAAGAGCTTCAAAGTCTTGGTATGGATGTCAAGATCCTCAATGGCGATGAAGAAGAAGTAGAAATGCGAGAACTCGAAGATGAAGACGAGACGCAAGTACCTGACCGCATCAATCTTGATGTACAGGAAGGTTAAGGCGCCCAAAACATCGACTGCAGGGCAGTAATGGGATACTAAAAGGGAGGTAGGCCCCTTGATAGATGTTAATAATTTTGAGTTTATGAAAATAGGTTTGGCTTCACCTGATAAGATTCGTTCTTGGTCTTACGGAGAAGTTAAAAAGCCGGAAACGATCAACTACCGTACGTTGAAGCCTGAAAAAGACGGTTTGTTCTGTGAGCGCATCTTCGGTCCCCAAAAGGACTGGGAATGTCATTGCGGTAAATACAAACGCGTTCGCTATAAAGGCGTCGTATGTGATCGCTGCGGCGTGGAAGTTACCAAAGCCAAAGTACGCCGTGAGCGTATGGGACACATCGAGCTAGCAGCTCCTGTGTCTCACATTTGGTACTTCAAAGGTATTCCGAGCCGTATGGGTCTTGTACTGGATATGTCTCCTCGTGCACTGGAAGAAGTTATTTATTTCGCAGCGTACATCGTGACAGACGCCGGTGATACCGCTCTTGAGAAGAAGCAGCTTCTTTCCGAGAAAGAATACCGCCTCTATCGTGAGAAATACGGCAACACATTCCAAGCTCAAATGGGTGCAGAAGCGATCCGCAAGCTTCTTTCAGACATCGACTTGGAAAAAGAAGTGGAGACACTTCGCGAAGAATTGAAAACAGCACAAGGGCAACGCAGAACGCGTGCGATCAAGCGCTTGGAAGTGATGGAAGCATTCCGTCATTCCGGTAACGAACCTTCTTGGATGGTGTTGGATGTACTTCCAATCATCCCTCCTGAGCTTCGTCCAATGGTACAGCTTGACGGTGGACGTTTTGCTACATCCGACTTGAATGATCTTTATCGTCGGGTAATCAACCGTAACAACCGTCTGAAGCGTCTATTGGACCTTGGTGCACCTAGCATCATCGTACAAAATGAAAAACGTATGCTGCAGGAAGCTGTTGATGCGTTGATCGATAACGGCCGCCGCGGTCGTCCTGTTACAGGTCCTGGTAACCGTCCATTGAAATCTCTTTCTCATATGCTGAAAGGGAAACAAGGACGTTTCCGTCAGAACTTGCTTGGTAAACGGGTAGACTACTCCGGACGTTCCGTAATCGTCGTAGGTCCGCATCTGAAGATGTATCAGTGTGGTCTTCCGAAAGAAATGGCGCTTGAGCTATTCAAACCATTCATCATGAAAGAATTGGTTGAAAAAGGACTTGCGCATAACATCAAATCCGCAAAACGGAAAATCGAGCGCCTGCATCCGGAAGTATGGGATGTACTCGAGGAAGTCATCCGCGAGCATCCAGTATTGCTTAACCGTGCACCTACGCTTCACCGCCTAGGTATCCAGGCATTCGAACCGACATTGGTGGAAGGCCGTGCGATCCGTCTTCACCCGCTTGTATGTACAGCTTATAACGCTGACTTCGATGGTGACCAGATGGCTGTTCACGTACCTCTATCTGCAGAAGCACAAGCAGAGGCTCGCATCCTTATGCTTGCTGCACAGAACATCTTGAACCCGAAAGACGGTAAACCAGTCGTAACACCGTCTCAGGATATGGTACTAGGTAACTACTACCTTACTCTTGAGCGTGAAGGTGCAATCGGCGAAGGTAAAGTCTTCAAAGATGTTAATGAAGCAATGCTTGCTTATCAGAACGGTTATGTGCACCTACACACACGTGTAGCAGTAGATGCCGGCTCTTTGAACAATGAAACGTTCACAGAAGAGCAAAACAACCAAATCCTGCTTACAACAGTAGGTAAACTTATCTTCAACACGATTTTGCCGAGCTCGTTCCCTTACATGAACGAACCGACTCGCGAAAACTTGGAAGAAAAAACACCTGTACACTACTTCGTTGAGAAGGGTGCGAATATCAAAGAGGAGATCGCAAAACGCGACATTATCTCCCCGTTCAAAAAAGGTTTCCTAGGCGACATCATTGCAGAAGTGTTCAAACGCTTCAAGATCAGTGAAACGTCTAAAATGCTTGACCGCATGAAAGACCTTGGATTCAGTTATTCCACTAAAGCAGGTATTACGGTTGGTATCTCCGATATCGTCGTATTGAAAGAGAAAACGGAAATCCTTGATGAAGCACAATCCCGTGTGGATAAAGTGCTGAAACAGTTCCGTCGTGGTTTGATCACGGAAGAAGAGCGTTATGACCGTGTCATCTCCATTTGGTCCAAAGCGAAGGATGACATCCAGGAACGTTTGATGAAGTCCTTGAGCAACCGTAACCCAATCTTTATGATGAGTGATTCCGGTGCGCGTGGTAACGCGTCCAACTTCACGCAGCTTGCTGGTATGCGTGGTTTGATGGCCAACCCGGCTGGTCGGATCATTGAGTTGCCGATCAAGTCCAGTTTCCGTGAGGGTCTGACAGTACTCGAGTACTTCATCTCTACACATGGTGCGCGTAAAGGTCTTGCCGATACAGCCCTGAAAACTGCCGATTCCGGTTACTTGACTCGTCGTCTTGTTGACGTAGCGCAAGATGTCATCATCCGTGAAGAAGATTGCGGAACCGACCGCAGCTTGAGAGTCCGTGCACTGACAGAAGGAACTGAAATGATCGAGCCATTGTATGATCGCCTTGTCGGCCGTACTGCGTTCGAGAATGTCAAACATCCGGAAACAGGCAATGTGATCATCGAAAAGAACGAATTGATAGATGAAGATACAGCAAGACAAATCGTTGATGCAGGTATCGAAGAAGTTGCCATCCGTACAGTCTTCACATGTAACACAAAACACGGTGCATGTAAGAAATGTTACGGCCGCAACCTTGCAACTGGTAGCGACGTGGAAGTCGGCGAAGCAGTCGGTATCATCGCTGCACAATCCATCGGTGAGCCAGGAACACAGCTTACAATGCGTACATTCCACACAGGTGGGGTAGCCGGTGACGATATTACACAAGGTTTGCCGCGTATCCAGGAATTGTTCGAGGCGCGTAACCCTAAAGGTCAGGCTGTCATCTCTGAGATCAAAGGTACAGTCATCGAGATCAATGAAGTGAAAGAAAAACAAGAGATCGTTATTCAAGGTACAGTTGAAACAAAGACATACACAGCTCCATATGGTGCACGTCTGCGTGTAGCCGAAGGAGATGCGATCGAAGCTGGTCAGGAACTTACAGAGGGTTCTGTCGATCCGAAAGAATTGCTTCGCGTTCGTGGTGTAGCCGGCGTTCAGCAGTATCTATTGAAAGAAGTGCAGAAAGTATACCGCATGCAAGGGGTAGAAATCGGCGATAAACACGTCGAAGTTATGGTTCGCCAAATGCTTCGTAAAGTACGTGTCATCGACTCTGGTCAAACAGATGTATTGCCAGGATCACTTCTTGAGATCCACCAATTCAAAGAAGCAAACCGTGAAGTCTTGCGAGAAGGTTTCCAGCCAGCCAGCGGTAAGCCAGTATTGCTTGGTATCACAAAAGCTTCTCTTGAAACGGATTCCTTCTTGTCTGCTGCTTCCTTCCAGGAAACAACTCGTGTCCTTACCGATGCAGCCATAAAAGGTAAGCGCGATGAACTTCTCGGCTTGAAAGAGAATGTCATCATCGGTAAGCTCGTTCCTGCTGGTACTGGTATGCCGCAGTACCGCAAGATCAAAGCGAAATTGGAAACGCCTGAAGAAGTGACAGAGGAACAGGAAATCGAATCTGTAACACCGTAACGGTCCCTAATAAACAAGGAAACAAAAAAATGTCGGAAGCACTATAAATCTCTCGTAAAGGTGATTGACATCAGCTTGCTTGAGTGATAATATATTCAAGGTGCTTCCGATTCTCCTTGTATACTTTGGAGGATATGCAGATGTCTTATGAAAAAGTAGCACAAGCTAAAACGGGAATCGTTATCGGAACCAAGCAAACACTCAAGGCCATGAAGCAAGGCCAAGTGAAATCAGTTGTCATTGCAGATGACGCTGCCAAGCATATTACCAGCCAGGTGAGAAAGCTGGCAGAAGAATTAGGCATACTGGCGATCCAAGTCGATTCTATGAAACGATTAGGTGAAGCTTGTGGCATAGATGTAGGGACAGCTACTGTGGCAATCAAAAAATAGTTTTGGCGCAGCTGATGCTAGCTCAGCTCGTGAAAGCTTTGTTTTTTGCCCAAAAATGAACCACCTGGATGTGTGGTATTACAAAAAGCTTTGAAAGGAGGAAAAAACATGCCTACTATTAACCAATTAGTACGCAAAGGTCGCGTAAGCAAAACAAAGAAATCTGACTCTCCAGCATTGAACAGAGGGTACAACAGCTTCAAGAAATCTTTGACTAACCAGTCTTCTCCACAAAAACGTGGTGTTTGTACTCGTGTTGGTACAATGACTCCGAAGAAACCGAACTCCGCATTGCGTAAATATGCACGTGTACGTTTGACAAACGGAATCGAGGTTACTGCCTACATTCCTGGTATCGGACACAACTTGCAAGAGCACAGTGTTGTTTTGATTCGCGGCGGACGTGTAAAAGACTTACCGGGTGTACGTTACCATATCGTACGTGGTGCGCTTGATACTTCAGGTGTTGACGGCCGCGCGCAAGGTCGTTCCAAATATGGTACGAAACGCCCTAAAAAATAAAACTCAAATAAATTAACCATCATAGGAAAGGAGGAGAACATATGCCAAGAAAAGGTCCTGTAGCGAAACGTGATGTGTTGCCAGATCCGTTGTATAACTCCAAATTGGTAACTCGTTTGATCAACCAAATCATGGTTGACGGACAACGCGGTAAAGCTCAAAAGATTCTTTATGCAGCATTTGAACTAGTTAAAGAACGTAGTGGAAACGATCCAATGGAGGTTTTCGAACAGTCCATGAAGAACGTCATGCCTGTACTTGAAGTACGTGCACGTCGTGTAGGTGGTTCCAACTACCAAGTACCGGTTGAAGTACGTCCAGAGCGTCGTCAAGCACTAGGTCTTCGTTACATTGTGAACTACTCCCGTCTACGCGGCGAGAAGACAATGGAAGAACGTCTTGCCAACGAAATTCTTGATGCTTCCAACAACACTGGTGCATCCGTTAAAAAACGCGAAGATATGCATAAAATGGCGGAAGCGAACAAAGCGTTTGCTCACTACCGCTGGTAAGATCTATTTTAAATTAACTCTAGGAAGGAGAAATACCGAATGGCTAGAGAGTTCTCCCTAGAAAATACGCGTAATATCGGTATCATGGCTCACATCGATGCTGGTAAAACAACTGCAACAGAGCGTATTCTATTCTATACAGGACGTATCCACAAAATCGGAGAAACTCATGAAGGTGCTTCTCAGATGGACTGGATGGAGCAGGAGCAGGAGCGTGGTATCACAATCACATCCGCTGCAACAACTGCTTCATGGAAAGGTCACCGTATCAACATCATCGATACACCAGGACACGTAGACTTCACAGTTGAAGTAGAACGTTCTCTCCGTGTACTTGATGGTGCGGTAACTGTTCTTGATGCACAGTCCGGTGTTGAGCCGCAAACTGAAACGGTTTGGCGTCAGGCTACAACATACGGTGTACCTCGTATCGTATTCGTCAACAAAATGGATAAAACAGGTGCAGACTTCCTTTATTCCGTTAAGACGATGCACGAGCGCTTGGGCGCTAACGCGCACCCGGTACAACTTCCAATTGGTGCAGAAGATAATTTCGAAGGAATTATCGACTTGATTACATTGGAAGCTCATTTCTATCTCGATGATCTTGGACAAAAGTTCGAGACTCGCGAAATCCCTGCTGACATGCAAGATCTTGTGGAAGAATACCGCACGAATCTAATTGAAGCAGTAGCGGAGCAAGATGAAGATCTTATGGAACGCTATCTTGAAGGAGAAGAGATCTCTAACGAAGAGCTTAAAAATGCTGTTCGTAAAGCGACTCTTTCCGTTGAATTCTACCCAGTATTCTGTGGATCAGCATTCAAAAACAAAGGTGTTCAGCTCCTAATCGACGGTGTTGTCGATTATCTTCCGGCACCAACAGACGTAGCGGCTATCGAAGGTATCGTTCCTGGTACTGAAGAGAAAATCGTACGTAAATCAAGTGACAGTGAACCATTCAGTGCACTTGCCTTCAAAGTTGCAACTGATCCGTTCGTTGGTAAACTTACTTTCTTCCGCGTGTACTCTGGTACATTGGAAGCTGGTTCTTACGTGAAAAACTCCACGAAGGACAAGCGTGAGCGCGTAGGCCGTATCCTGCAAATGCACGCTAACAGCCGTGAAGAGATTTCCAAAGTTTACGCTGGTGATATCGCCGGAGCAGTTGGTTTGAAAGATACTACGACTGGTGATACTCTATGTGATGAAAAATCACTTGTTATCCTTGAGTCCATGGTATTCCCAGAGCCAGTTATCTCTGTTGCGATCGAACCAAAAACAAAAGCGGACCAAGATAAGATGTCCGTTGCCCTTGGTAAACTTGCTGAGGAAGATCCTACATTCAGAACTGAAACAAACCCTGAAACTGGTCAGACTATCATCTCCGGTATGGGTGAGCTTCACTTGGATATCATCGTCGACCGTATGCGTCGTGAATTCAAAGTAGAAGCAAATGTAGGTGCTCCACAGGTTGCTTACCGCGAAACATTCCGTGCAGCTGCTGAAGTCGAAGGTAAATTCGTACGTCAGTCCGGTGGTCGCGGTCAGTTCGGACACGTTTGGATCAAATTCGAGCCAAACGAAGAAGGCGCTGGTTTCGAATTCGAAAACAAAATCGTTGGTGGTGTAGTTCCACGTGAATACATCCCATCTGTTGAAGCTGGTATCAAAGAAGCAATGGAAAACGGCGTATTGGCTGGTTATCCGCTAATCGACGTTAAAGCATCTCTATTTGATGGAAGCTACCACGATGTCGATTCCAACGAGATGGCCTTTAAAGTTGCAGCTTCCATGGCGCTTAAAAACGCCAAGAACAAATGTAACCCAGTCATCTTGGAACCACTTGTAAAAGTGGAAGTTGTCATCCCTGAAGAATACATGGGAGACATCATGGGAGACATCACTTCCCGTCGCGGACGTGTAGAAGGTATGGATACACGCGGAGCTTCTCAGGTTGTCAATGCATTCGTGCCGCTTGCTGAAATGTTCGGTTACGCAACAGCGTTGCGTTCCAACACACAAGGTCGCGGAACTTACACAATGACATTCGACCACTATGAAGAAGTGCCGAAAAGCGTTGGAGAAGAAATTATCAAGAAAAACGCTGGTCAATAATTGATTTTTTGCCAGTAATCAAGTATAACTTGTATTGGAAGCGTGCGTACGCGTATGCTTCCGAAGTACAAGAAACATACTATCTATTACATGAGATATTTCCATATTTAAGGAGGAATTACTAATGGGTAAAGAAAAATTCGACCGCTCCAAATCCCACGTTAACGTTGGTACAATCGGACACGTTGACCATGGTAAAACAACACTAACTGCAGCTATCACAACTGTACTTCACAAGAAATCCGGTTCTGGTGAAGCGATGGCTTACGATCAAATCGATGGTGCTCCAGAAGAAAGAGAACGTGGTATCACAATCTCTACTGCACACGTTGAGTACGAAACTGAAACTCGCCACTATGCGCACGTTGACTGCCCAGGTCACGCTGACTATGTTAAAAACATGATCACTGGTGCTGCACAGATGGACGGAGCTATCCTAGTAGTATCTGCTGCTGATGGTCCAATGCCACAAACTCGCGAGCACATCCTACTTTCCCGTAACGTAGGTGTACCTGCGATCGTTGTATTCCTTAACAAATGTGACATGGTTGACGACGAAGAGCTTCTTGAGCTTGTTGAAATGGAAGTTCGCGATCTACTAAGCGAATACGACTTCCCTGGTGACGATGTACCAGTTATCAAAGGTTCTGCTCTTAAAGCACTTGAAGGCGAAGCTGATTGGGAAGCTAAAATCTTCGAACTTATGGATGCGGTTGATGCATACATCCCAACTCCAGAGCGCGACAAAGAAAAACCATTCATGATGCCAGTTGAGGACGTATTCTCCATCACTGGTCGTGGTACAGTAGCAACTGGTCGTGTTGAGCGCGGTGAAGTTAGAGTCGGTGACGAAATCGACATCATCGGTCTTAACGACGAGCCTAAGAAAACAACTGTTACTGGTGTAGAAATGTTCCGTAAGCTTCTTGACTACGCTGAAGCTGGAGACAACATCGGTGCACTTCTTCGCGGTATCTCCCGTGATGATGTAAACCGTGGTCAAGTACTTGCTAAACCAGGTACAATCACTCCACACACAAAGTTCAAAGCAGAAGTTTATGTTCTTTCTAAAGATGAAGGTGGACGTCACACTCCATTCTTCACTAACTACCGTCCGCAGTTCTACTTCCGTACAACTGACGTAACTGGCGTAGTTAACCTTCCAGAAGGTACTGAAATGGTAATGCCTGGCGATAACACAGAGATGTCCGTTGAGCTTATCTCTCCAATCGCTATCGAAGACGGTACTCGCTTCTCTATCCGTGAGGGTGGCCGTACTGTTGGATCAGGCGTTGTATCTGTTATCGAAGCGTAAGCTGATATAACACTATAGAAAAAACAGACAGCAGACGTGCTGTCTGTTTTTTCTATGTATATGAAAATCCAGAGATTGGCAACACCAGATAAATGTAAAAAATGCTGAAATGACTTGAAAACCCACTGCAGGCTCTGTATAATACATAAAGTGTCATCTTATGGGGATTGCAGTCTATTAGGCTGTAAACTTAGATAAGACTTGCATTGACCACGTTTTTTCTATATAATTATAATGTTGGTCATTTAAAGGCGATGATGCGGGAGGTTGTTGGCACACCAGGCCCCTTTGCCATGGCAGGGTGGTCAAGTTAATTTCCGCTGAGAATGTCCTAAATAATAAGGGCGATAAAGGAGGGAAAATAATGGCAAAAGAGAAAATCAGAATCCGTTTGAAAGCATACGATCACAGAATTCTTGATCAGTCTGCAGAAAAAATCGTAGATACAGCGAAACGCTCTGGTGCTAACGTATCAGGTCCGATTCCGCTTCCTACAGAGAAATCTGTATACACAATTCTACGTGCGGTGCACAAATACAAAGACTCTCGTGAGCAGTTCGAAATGCGCACTCACAAACGTCTTATCGATATCGTTAGTCCGACACCGCAAACAGTTGATTCTTTGATGAGACTTGACTTACCGTCCGGTGTGGACATCGAAATTAAACTATAATTTTACACAAAATAGGAGGTGTAACGGATGACGAAAGGAATCTTGGGACGCAAGATCGGCATGACACAGCTATTCACTGAAAGTGGTGAACTTCAAGCTGTAACAGTTATCCAAGCTGAACCAAACGTAATTCTTCAAAAGAAAACTGTCGAAACTGATGGTTACAACGCATTGCAACTAGGATTTGCTGATCAGAAAGCAAACAACTCTAACAAACCCGCAAAGGGCCATGCTGAGAAAGCAAACACAACACCTAAGCGCTACATTCGTGAAATCCGTGACGCTGCTCTTGACGAACACGAAGTTGGGCAAGAGGTTAGCGTAGAGATTTTCGCAGCTGGAGACGTAGTAGATGTAACAGGTACTTCTAAAGGTAAAGGATTCCAAGGTTCGATCAAGCGCCACAACCAATCCCGCGGACCTATGTCACACGGTTCCCGTTACCACAGAGGACCAGGTTCCATGGGTGTAATTGACCCTATGCGCGTTTTCAAAGGTAAAGCACTACCAGGGCAAATGGGCGGAGAGCAAATCACTGTTCAAAACCTTGAGATCGTTAAAGTTGACGCTGAGCGCAACCTTATCCTTGTTAAAGGTAACGTACCTGGTGCGAAAAAATCTTACGTGAAAGTATCAAGTGCCGTTAAAGGTAACTAATTCACAATACGAAGGGAGGATATATCATGCCTAAAGTAGCACTATTCAACCAGAGCGGATCTCAAGTCGGTGAAATCGAATTGAACGATTCCGTTTTCGGTATCGAGCCACACACACATGTATTACACGAAGCAGTACTAATGCAGCGTGCTTCCATGCGTCAAGGTACGCATAAAGTAAAAGGACGTTCTGAAGTACGAGGCGGTGGAAGAAAGCCATGGCGTCAAAAAGGTACTGGCCGCGCGCGTCAAGGATCCATCCGTTCGCCACAATGGGTTGGCGGTGGAACAGTTTTCGGACCGACTCCACGCAGCTACAGCTACAAACTACCTAAAAAAGTTCGTCGTCTAGCGCTTAAATCAGCACTATCTTCTAAAGTACAAGAAGAAAACATCTTAGTATTGGAGAACCTTGCATTCGATGCTCCAAAAACGAAAGATGTCGTTGCTATGCTTAACGCACTGAACGTAGATAGCAAGGTATTGATCGTTACTGCAGATAAAGACGAAACTGTTGCACGTTCTGCAAACAACCTTAAAAACGTTAAAGTGTTGACTCAAAGCGAAGTTAACGTTCTTGACTTGCTTACGCATGATAAGCTGATCTTAACGAAAGAGGCAGCTGAAAAAGCAGGGGAGGTGCTTGCATAATGAGAGAACCACGTGATATTATTAAGCGCCCTGTAATTACGGAACATTCTTCTGACCTTATGGTCGATAAGAAATACACTTTCGAAGTTGACAAACGTGCCAACAAAATCGAAATCAAACAAGCGGTTGAAGTAATCTTTGGTGTGAAAGTGGAACAAGTGAACACTCTTAACCTAAAAGGTAAATTCAAACGTCAAGGACGTTATGGTGGATACCGCCCAGATCGTAAAAAAGCAGTAGTGACACTTACAGAAGACAGTAAAGAAATCGACTTCTTCGAAGGTGTTTAAGAACTAAAAGAGAAGGAGGGAAACAACGATGGCGATCAAAAAGTATAAACCGACCTCTAACGGACGTCGTAACATGTCTGTATCGGATTTTGCTGAAATCACAACTGACAAGCCTGAGAAATCATTGCTTGCACCGCTTCATAAACGTGGCGGACGTAACAACCAAGGTAGATTGACAGTACGTCACCAAGGTGGTGGACACAAACGTCAATACCGTATCATCGACTTCAAACGCGACAAAGATGGAATACCAGGACGCGTTGCTACAATCGAGTACGATCCAAACCGTACTGCGAATATCGCTCTAATTCACTATGTAGATGGTGAAAAACGCTACATCCTTGCTCCGAAAGGCTTGGAAGTAGGAATGGAGATCTATTCTGGTGAAGGTGCTGACTTCAAAGTGGGTAACGCTATGGAGCTTGCTACAATCCCAGTTGGTACGATCATCCACAACATCGAGTTGAAACCAGGCCGCGGTGCGCAGCTGGCTCGTTCTGCTGGTGCACAAGCACAAATCCTTGGCCGTGAAGGTAAATATGTTCTTGTAAGACTAACTTCTGGTGAAGTACGTCTAGTACTAGGTACTTGCCGTGCGACAATCGGTCAGGTTGGTAACTTGGAACATGAACTACTCACTGTTGGTAAAGCAGGACGCTCTCGCTGGTTAGGCAAACGCCCTACAGTTCGCGGATCTGTAATGAACCCTAATGATCACCCACACGGTGGTGGTGAAGGACGCGCTCCAATCGGACGTAAATCACCAATGTCTCCATGGGGCAAACCGACACTTGGTTACAAAACACGTAAACGTAACAAGCAGTCCGATAAATTTATCGTACGTAAGCGTAAAAAATAATGTGGTAGCAAGGCGGGGATTTTCACCCGTCTCCATATCGCAAAGGGAGGTTTATGTATGGGTCGCAGCTTGAAAAAAGGACCTTTCGCAGATGACCATTTGCTAAAGAAAGTCGACAAATTGAATGAAGACGACAAAAAACAAGTAATCAGAACTTGGTCTCGTCGTTCTACTATTTTCCCAACATTCGTTGGACACACGATCGCTGTGTACGATGGCCGTAAACACGTACCTGTTTATGTTACTGAAGATATGGTAGGTCATAAACTTGGTGAATTCGCGCCAACTCGCACGTACAGAGGACACGCAGCGGACGACAAGAAAACAAAACGCTAAGAGGGGAGGCAATCCTAAATGCAAGCAAAAGCTATGGCAAAATCAGTTCGCATTGCTCCTCGTAAGGTTCGCTTAGTTGTTGATTTAATTCGAGGAAAAAATGTCGGAGAAGCTATTGCAATCCTGCGTCACACTCAACGTGGTGCATCATTGGCAGTAGAGAAAGTACTTCGTTCTGCAGTTGCTAACGCAGAGCACAACTATGAAATGGATACGGATAACCTTGTTATCTCTGAAGCATTCGTCAACGAAGGTGCTACATTGAAACGTTTCCGTCCACGTGCACAAGGCCGTGCAAGCCAAATCAACAAACGTACTAGCCACATCACAGTGGTTGTTACAGAAAAGAAGGAGGGTTAAGCAGTGGGTCAAAAAGTAAATCCGACAGGTCTTCGCGTCGGCGTCATCCGTGACTGGGATTCCAAGTGGTACGGTGGCAAAGATTACGCCGATTTGCTACACGAAGATATTAGAATCCGTGATTATCTAGAACAACGTTTGAAAGATGCTGCGCTTTCCAAAGTGGAAATCGAACGTGCTGCTAACCGTGTAAATATCTCTATTCATACTGGTAAACCTGGTATGGTTATCGGTAAAGGCGGTTCCGAAGTGGAAGCACTTCGTAAAGCATTGAACAGCCTTACTGGCAAACGTGTTCACATTAACATCGTAGAAGTGAAACGTGTCGATCTTGATGCTAAATTGGTAGCAGACAACATCGCTCGTCAACTTGAAAACCGTATCTCATTCCGTCGTGCTCAGAAACAAACATTGCAACGTGCAATCCGTGCTGGTGCCAAAGGTATCCGTACACAAGTTTCCGGTCGTCTAGGCGGAGCAGATATCGCTCGTGCAGAATCTTACAGCGAAGGAACAGTTCCACTTCATACTCTACGTGCTGACATCGACTATGGCACAGCCGAAGCTGATACAACTTATGGTAAGCTTGGCGTTAAAGTATGGATCTACCGTGGCGAAGTCCTTCCAACTAAAAACAACCGATAAGGAAGGGGGAAAAGCATTATGTTAATGCCTAAACGCGTAAAATATCGTAGACAACACCGTGGTAAATTGAATGGCCGTGCCAAAGGCGGTACAGAAGTCGCATTTGGTGAATGGGGTCTTCAAGCTCTTGATCCAGCTTGGATCACTAGCCGTCAAATCGAATCTGCCCGTATCGCTATGACTCGTTACATGAAACGTGGCGGTAAAGTATGGATTAAAATCTTCCCGGATAAGCCATACACGAAAAAACCTCTAGAAGTCCGAATGGGTTCCGGTAAAGGTTCTCCTGAAGGCTGGGTAGCTGTAACGAAACCTGGTAAGATCATGTTCGAAATCGCTGGAGTATCTGAAGAGGTGGCTCGTGAAGCATTGCGTCTTGCTTCTCACAAACTGCCAGTAAGAACAAAGATCGTAAAACGTGAAGAAATTGGTGGTGAAATCAATGAAGGCTAATGAAATCAAAGAACTGACCACTGCCGAAATTGAACAAAAAGTTAAGTCTCTTAAAGAAGAACTTTTCAACCTGCGCTTCCAATTAGCTACAGGACAACTTGAGAATACTGCACGTATTCGCACAGTCCGCAAGACAATTGCTCGCATGAAGACAGTTGTTCGTGAAAGAGAATTAAGCGTAAATAACTAAATTCCGAGAGGAGGTTCGCGACATGAGTGAACGTAACAATCGTAAAGTCTACGTTGGACGTGTTGTATCCGATAAAATGGATAAAACAATCACTGTTCTTGTTGAAACCTACAAAACTCACAAGCTGTACGGCAAGCGTGTTAAGTACTCTAAAAAGTTCAAAGCACATGATGAGAACGGCACAGCAAAAACTGGTGACTTGGTTCGTATCATGGAGACTCGTCCATTGTCTGCAACGAAACGTTTCCGTTTGGTTGAAGTAGTAGAAGAAGCAGTAATTATCTAATTAAAGATCGCTCGGAAGGATTCCGAAGGGAGGTAACACTCGTATGATTCAACAAGAGACTCGTTTGAAAGTCGCTGATAACTCTGGTGCTCGTGAAGTCCTAACTATTAAAGTTCTAGGCGGATCTGGCCGTAAAACAGCTAACATTGGTGACGTGATCGTTTGTACGGTGAAACAAGCAACACCTGGTGGCGTTGTCAAAAAAGGTGAAGTTGTTAAAGCGGTAATCGTACGTACGAAAAGCGGTGTTCGTCGTAAAGATGGTTCTTACATCAAATTCGATGAGAATGCAGCTGTTATCATAAGAGATGACAAGAGCCCAAGAGGTACTCGTATCTTCGGACCAGTTGCACGTGAATTGCGTGACGCTAAGTTCATGAAGATCGTATCCCTTGCTCCTGAAGTATTGTAATACAACTCAATGCCTTGTTAAGGAGGTGCAGTACACATGCATGTAAAAAAAGGTGACAAAGTTAAAGTAATCACTGGTAAAGATCGTGGTAAAGAAGGTACCATCCTTGAAGCTTATCCGAAGAAAGACCGTGTTCTTGTCGAAGGTGTAAACATCGTCAAAAAACACGCGAAACCTTCCCAGGATAACCCGCAAGGCGGAATCCTTGAAATCGAAGCAGCCATTCACGTTTCTAACGTAATGCTGATCGATCCTAAAACTGGAGAGCCAACTCGCGTAGGCTACGAAGTGAAAGACGGCAAAAAAGTCCGTATCGCTAAGAAATCCGGTCAAGCTATCGATAAATAATTTCTTCTGAAAGGAGGGCTACTCGATGAATGAATTGAAACAAAGATACCAAGGTGAAATTTCTCCATCCCTAATGGAAAAATTCAGCTATAAATCTGTTATGCAAGTACCAAAGATCGAAAAGATCGTTGTAAATATGGGTGTCGGTGACGCCGTTCAAAACTCAAAAGCACTTGATTCTGCAGTGGAGGAATTGGCTTTGCTTGCTGGTCAGCAGCCAATCATCACGAAAGCGAAGAAATCCATCGCCGGTTTCCGTCTTCGTGAAGGTATGCCAATCGGGGCGAAAGTTACATTGCGCGGTGAGCGTATGTACGAATTCCTTCAAAAGCTAATCGCAGTTTCCCTTCCACGTGTACGTGACTTCCGTGGGATCTCAAACAAAGCGTTTGACGGTCGTGGAAACTATACGCTAGGTGTTAAAGAACAGCTAATCTTCCCAGAAATCAATTACGATAAAGTAAGCAAAGTACGTGGAATGGACATCGTTATCGTAACTACAGCCAACACTGACGAAGAAGCTCGTGAGCTACTTACTCAGCTAGGCATGCCTTTCCAAAAATAAAGGTAAAAAGGAGGGAATATTGTGGCTAAAAAATCTATGATCGCGAAACAACAGCGCCCACAGAAATTCAAAGTACAAGAGTACACTCGCTGCGAACGTTGCGGACGTCCACACTCTGTACTACGTAAATTCAAGCTATGCCGTATTTGTTTCCGTGAACTAGCCTATAAAGGTCAAATTCCTGGCGTTAAAAAAGCAAGCTGGTAATCCCCTAAATCAGGGAAGGAGGTAATGATTAATGGTTATGACAGATCCTATCGCAGATATGCTAACTCGTATTCGTAATGCAAATACTGTTCGTCATGAAAAACTGGAGCTTCCTGCTTCTAAGTTGAAAAAGGATGTTGCTGATATCCTTAAGCGTGAAGGCTTTATTCGCGATTACGAATTCGTAGAAGATGACAAACAAGGTGTACTACGCATCTTTTTGAAATACGGTAAAAACGACGAGCGTGTTATCACTGGTATCAAACGTATCAGTAAACCTGGTCTTCGTGTTTACGCGAAATCCACTGAAATCCCACGTGTCCTTAACGGACTTGGTATTGCAGTAGTTTCAACTTCCAAAGGCGTATTGTCTGATAAAGAAGCACGTGAGCAAGCTGTCGGCGGCGAAGTGCTAGCATACGTTTGGTAATTCCCAACAATTAGTAAGGAGGTGCACATATGTCCCGCGTAGGTAAAAAGATTCTTGAAATCCCTGCTGGTGTTGAAATCAAAAATGATAACAATACGTTGACTGTTAAAGGTCCTAAAGGGGAATTGACTCGTACATTCCACCAAGATATGGTGATTAAAATCGAAGAGAACGTTCTAACTGTTGAACGCCCATCTGACAGTAAAGAACACCGTACTCTTCACGGTACTACTCGTGCCGTTATCGGAAACATGGTACAAGGCGTACACACTGGTTTTGAGAAAGCTCTTGAAATCATTGGTGTAGGTTACCGTGCCACAAAACAAGGCAACAAAGTTGTGATCAACGCTGGTTACTCTCATCCAGTTGAAGTTGAGAACCGTGATGGTATTGAAATCGAAGTTCCTGCTAACACTCGTGTAGTTGTTAAAGGTATCGATAAGGAAGCAGTTGGCGCAGTAGCTGCTAACATCCGTGCAATCCGTCCTCCAGAGCCTTACAAAGGTAAAGGAATCCGTTACGAAGGTGAATTCGTACGTCGTAAAGAAGGTAAAACAGCGAAATAAGGTTTTTGTTAAACCAGAAAGGAGTGACCTGAATGATTACAAAACCTGCAAAAAACGAATTGCGTAAGAGAAGACACAATCGTGTTCGTAAAAGCATTTCAGGAACATCTGAGCGTCCTCGTTTGAACGTTTACCGTTCCAACAAGCACATCTACGCACAGTTGATCGATGATACAACAGGTAAAACACTTGCAAATGCTTCTACTAAGGATGCTAGCCTTAACTTGGAAGCTACTAGCAATGTTGAAGCAGCTCAAAAGGTCGGAGAAGCAGTTGCTAACCGTGCGAAAGAAGCTGGCGTAACAACAATCGTATTTGACCGTGGAGGCTACCTTTACCACGGACGTGTTAAAGCATTGGCTGAAGCAGCTCGTGAAGCTGGTCTTAAATTCTAATCCAAAAAGGAGGGACACAACTTGCGTACAAACATTGACCCGAACAAACTTGATCTTGAAGAACGCGTAGTAACGGTTAACCGTGTTGCTAAAGTAGTAAAAGGTGGTCGTCGTTTCCGCTTCGCTGCTCTTGTAGTAGTGGGTGACAAAAACGGCCATGTAGGTTTCGGTACTGGTAAAGCACAAGAAGTACCAGAAGCAATCCGTAAAGCTATTGAAGACGCGAAGAAAAATCTAATCACTATACCTATCGTCGGTACAACTATTCCACATGAAATCATCGGTGAATTCGGCGCGGGCAACATCTTGATGAAGCCAGCTGCAGAAGGTACTGGAGTTATCGCCGGTGGACCTGTACGTGCGGTACTTGAGCTTGGTGGCATCGGAGACATCCTTTCCAAATCACTAGGTTCCAACACACCAATCAACATGGTTCGTGCTACTCTAAACGGACTTAGCAGATTGAAACGTGCAGAAGAAGTTGCGAAACTTCGTGGAAAGTCTGTAGAAGAACTGTTAGGATAAGGAGGGAAAGCACATGGCTAACAAATTAGAAATCACCCTCACGCGCAGTACGATCGGAAGACTTGACAAACAGCGCAAAACTGTCGCTGCTCTAGGTCTTAAAAAGATCCGTCAAACAGTTGTATTGGAAGACAATCCAACTGTTCGCGGCATGATCAACAGAGTTTCTCATCTAGTATCAGTTAAAGAAGTATAATGATTTTAATGTAAATAAGAGGAGGTGCCAGTATGAAACTTCATGAATTGAAGTCAGCAGAAGGAACACGTAAAACTCGCAATCGTGTAGGTCGCGGTATGTCTTCTGGTAACGGTAAAACATCCGGCCGTGGACATAAAGGACAAAAAGCACGTTCTGGCGGCGGTGTACGTCTAGGTTTCGAAGGTGGACAAATGCCACTATTCCAACGTCTTCCTAAACGTGGATTCACTAACATCCATCGTACTGAGTACTCAATTGTCAACCTTGAAACCCTTAACCGTTTTGAAGAGGGTACAGAGGTAACTCCAGAGCTTCTACTTGAAAGCGGAGTTGTAAGCAAATTGAGAGCCGGTATCAAAGTTCTTGGAAACGGGAAACTCGAAAAGAAACTTACTGTTAAAGCTCACAAGTTCTCATCTTCTGCTAAAGAAGCTATCGAGGCAGCGGGCGGTCAAACAGAGGTGATCTAATGTTTCGTACAATCTCCAATTTTATGCGTGTAAAAGATATACGAAATAAAATCATCTTCACATTGCTTATGCTGATTATCTTCAGGATCGGTACGTTCATTCCGGTTCCGTTCACCGATCGTACAGCGATCGATTTCATGAACCAGCAGAACGTATTCGGCTTCCTGAATACTTTTGGCGGCGGTGCATTGCAGAATTTCTCCATCTTAGCAATGGGTATCATGCCATACATCACTGCCTCGATCATCATGCAGCTTCTGCAAATGGATGTCGTACCGACATTCAGTGAGTGGAAAAAGCAAGGGGAGATGGGTCGTCGTAAGTTGGCACAGGTGACTCGTTATGCCACCATCGTGCTAGCGTTAATACAGGCGGTCGGTATGTCCATCGGCTTCAACCAGTTGTCCGGCGGCATGCTGATATCCGATCCAAGTTTCTACAAATTCGCTGTCATAGCACTTGTTTTGACTGCGGGAACAGCATTCTTGATGTGGTTAGGAGAACAGATCACAGCTCATGGTGTAGGTAATGGGATTTCCATTATCATCTTCGGCGGTATCGCTGCTGCGATCCCGAATGGTTTGAACCAGCTTTGGGAACAGTATTTCAGCAATCCAGGGGATGATCTATTCCTGAATGTCGTGATCGTTGCAATCATCGCTATTGTGATCATTGCCGTAATTGTAGGTGTGATTTATATCACGCAGGCACTTCGTAAAATTCCAATCCAGTATTCGAAGCGTACTTCCAATCGTGCACAAGTAGGCGGACAGTCCACCCACTTACCGATTAAAGTGAACGCTGCTGGAGTAATCCCTGTAATTTTCGCAGTTTCCTTTATTTATGCACCGCGTACCATCGCGAGCTTCTTTGAAGGAAATGTAGCAACTACGATCGAGAACGTATTCGATTATACGCAACCAATTGGGATGGTCATCTATGTAGTCCTGATTCTTGCATTTAGTTATTTCTACACATTTGTTCAGGTGAACCCGGAACAAATGGCAGAGAACTTAAACAAGCAAGGTGGCTACATCCCGGGTATACGCCCAGGGAAAAGCACGGAAACGTACCTCACCAGTGTGATGTATCGTTTAACCTTCGTTGGGTCTCTCTTCTTGGCTGCTGTAGCTGTATTGCCTATCATATTAGGCTCTATTGCCAACTTGCCGACTTCTGTCCAAATCGGAGGAACGAGCCTACTGATCGTGGTAGGGGTAGCGTTACAGACGATGAAGCAGTTAGAAAGCCAGTTAGTGAAGCGTCATTACAAAGGCTTCATGAAATAGAGAACAGTCTACAAACAGACGAGAGCGAGGGGAATTTCGTTGAACTTGATTCTTATGGGTCTGCCAGGTGCCGGTAAAGGTACTCAGGCAGATAAGATTGTTGATAAATATAGCATCCCTCATATCTCAACAGGAGATATGTTCCGAGCTGCAATAAAAGAAGGAACGGAGCTTGGCCGTGAAGCGAAAGCTTACATGGACCAGGGGAAACTAGTTCCGGATGAAGTAACAATTGGTATAGTCCGAGACCGTTTGGGCAAGGATGACACCAATAACGGATTTTTACTTGACGGTTTTCCTCGTACGCTTGCTCAGGCCCAGGCGCTTGACGCATTGCTGGACGAATTGAATGCTAATGTAGATTACGTCTTACATGTAGAGGTTCCGCAGGAGAAATTGGTGGAGCGTTTATCTGGCAGATGGGTTTGTCCGACATGCGGCACTACGTATCATACTGTTTTCAATCCTCCGAAAGAAGAAGGGGTCTGTAACAAGGATGGTACGGCGCTGATCCAGCGAGACGACGATAAGCCGGAAACGGTGAAAAAACGTTTAGAAGTCAATATCGAACAGCAAAAGCCGATATTGGACTTTTACAACGATAAGGGCTATCTTGTAACAGTGAACGGTGACCAAGCAATCGATCAGGTCTTCCACGACATCGATCAGCGCTTGAAAAATCTTCGCTGATACAGGTGTGCAAACTATACTCTTTTGTACGGATGGAATCGCTCTTTGCACTCGAGATAGCGTAAGGATGCATTCTGTCCCTTGATAGAGTATAATAGACCTCGTGGTAGAGTTGAAACGATCTGCAATATGAGATTCGTTCAAGCTTCCATCATCGGAACCGAGCCTTACTGATATCCTGACGCTAATTGACAAGGCTGAATATGAACAATCATGAAACAAATTGTGATTCAATTTGTGGACTTAATATAGATTCCCTAACATGCAGCTTTTCTAACCTGGACTTCCAGGCAGAAAAGTGGTAGAATATGCTCTTTGTTTGCAGCATATAATGCTAACTTACGCACAGCTTCGAAATAAGCTATGATGAAGGTGATCATGTTTGAGCGAAACGGATGCAAGTCCACGGATCGGTCAGGTTGTTCGTATCGTACATGGGCGAGAAGCAGGCCAGCTTGCGATTGTCATTCGAATAATTGACAGTCGTTTTGTGTTGCTTGCCGACGGGGAGAAACGCAGGTTCGATTCACCGAAGCGCAAGGCTTTGCGCCATGTGGATCTGCTGCCTTACGTATCACCGGAAGTCCGCCGCAGCCTTCTAGAAGCTGGTCGCGTAACCAATGGTAAACTGCGATTTGCGATATCTACTTATGTCAATCATACCGTGAAGAGATTTGAAGAAGGGAGATAGACCGATGGCGAAAGATGATGCAATTGAAGTAGAAGGAACTGTCACCGATACATTGCCGAATGCGCAATTCAAGGTGGAGTTAGAGAATGGCCACACCGTTTTAGCACATGTTTCCGGTAAAATTCGTATGCACTTCATTCGAATTCTTCCTGGAGATAAAGTAACGGTAGAGCTTTCCCCTTACGACTTGACTAAAGGACGTATTACGTACCGTTATAAATAATTTGACTAGCTCCGATACTAAAGGAGGAATAGATGATGAAGGTAAGACCATCTGTAAAGCCGATTTGCGAAAAATGCAAAGTCATTCGTCGTAAAGGCAAAGTAATGGTAATCTGTGAAAATCCTAAGCATAAGCAAAAACAAGGATAATACAAGGAGGTGCACGTAGCTAATGGCACGTATAGCAGGTATTGATATTCCACGTGACAAACGCGTAGTTATTTCCCTAACATACATCTATGGTATTGGAAAAACTACAGCTAAAAACGTACTAAAAGAAGCTGGTGTTTCTGAAGATACGCGCGTTCGTGATCTTACAGAAGACGAACTATCCAGAATCCGTCAGGCAATTGACAGCTACACTACTGAAGGTGATCTTCGCCGTGAAGTATCCCTTAACATCAAACGTTTGATTGAGATCGGTTCTTATCGTGGTCTTCGCCACCGTCGCGGATTGCCGGTTCGTGGTCAGAAAACGAAGAACAACTCTCGTACTCGTAAAGGCCCACGCCGCACAATCGCTAACAAGAAAAAATAAGTAAGGAGGTAAATGAACATGGCTCGTAAACAACAAACTCGTAAACGTCGTGTGAAAAAGAATATCGAAACAGGTATTGCTCACATCCGTTCTACTTTCAACAACACAATCGTTACGATTACTGATGTACAAGGTAACGTAATCAGCTGGAGCAGCTCAGGTTCCCTTGGTTTTAAAGGTTCCCGTAAATCTACTCCATTTGCTGCACAAATGGCTGCTGAAGCTGCTGCTAAAGGTTCTGTCGAAAACGGCATGAAGTCTTTGGAAGTAACAGTTAAAGGCCCTGGTGCTGGTCGTGAAGCTGCGATTCGTTCCCTTCAAGCTGCAGGTCTTGAAGTGACAGCGATCCGTGACGTCACTCCAGTTCCACATAACGGCTGCCGTCCGCCAAAACGTCGTCGCGTATAAGTTTTTCCTGCTTGCTGTATAGAATTTGTATCCGTGTCTATAATGGGTTATGATAGCTTAAAAGCGATCAGGTCATACAGTAAGACCGTATCGTCAAGATGCAGAAACGGGAACCGCAATATGGGGAATTTCGGTTAGGAGCGATTCTAACCGGGGTTTCGACGTTTTAAAGGAGGGCTTTATAAATGATCGAAATTGAAAAACCAAAGATTGAAACGGTTGAGATCAGCGATGATGCTACATTTGGAAAGTTCGTTGTAGAACCGCTTGAACGTGGATATGGTACTACACTAGGAAACTCCTTGCGTCGTATCCTATTATCCTCACTTCCTGGCGCTGCTGTAACATCCATTCAAATTGATGGCGTGCTCCATGAATTCTCTACGATTGAAGGCGTAGTAGAAGACGTGACAACCATCATTTTGAACTTGAAGAAACTGGCTCTCAAAATCTACTCCGATGAAGAAAAAACGTTGGAGATCGATGTACAAGGTGAAGGGAAAGTAACCGCTGCTGACATCACATTCGATAGTGATGTGGAAGTGTTGAATCCGGATCTTCATATTGCGACATTGGGCAAAAACGCTCATTTCCATATGAAGCTAACGGCTGAACGCGGCCGTGGCTACCGTCCAGCTGATCAGAATAAACATGAAGATCAGCCGATTGGTGTCATTCCGATCGATTCCATCTTTACGCCAGTTTCAAAAGTGACGTATCAAGTGGAGAACACGCGCGTTGGCCAGCTGGCTAACTTCGATAAACTGACGTTGGACGTTTACACTGACGGCAGTATCCGACCTGAAGAGGCAGTTTCTCTTGGTGCGAAGATTTATACGGAGCATTTGAATATCTTCGTAGGTCTTACAGATGAAGCACAGAATGCCGAAATCATGGTTGAAAAAGAAGAAGACCAAAAAGAAAAAGTTCTTGAGATGACGATCGAAGAATTGGACTTGTCTGTCCGTTCCTACAACTGTCTGAAACGTGCTGGTATCAACACGGTGCAAGAGCTTGCTAATAAATCTGAAGAAGATATGATGAAAGTGCGTAACCTAGGACGTAAATCATTAGAAGAAGTTAAAAAGAAACTAATCGATTTAGGACTTGGTCTTCGTAAAGAAGACTGATCCCGTCTAGCGGAGCATTTTGACACCAGGAAAGGGAGGGATAACCTATGGCTAGAAAGTTAGGACGTACTACTGATGCTCGTATGGCGCTTTTGCGCAACCTTGCAACTGATCTTATCGTTCACGAAAGATTGGAAACAACGGAGGCGAAAGCGAAGGAGCTTCGTTCTGTAGTAGAAAAAATGATCACTCTTGGCAAACGTGGAGATCTTCACGCTCGTCGTCAAGCTGCAGCTTTCCTATACGGTACTAAAGCAGATGAGAACCAAGACGCAGTACAAAAACTATTCAGCGATATTGCCGGACGTTATGAAGAACGTCAAGGAGGTTACACACGCGTGTTGAAACTTGGACAGCGTCGTGGTGACGGTGCGGCTATGGCAATCATTGAACTAGTATAAAGCAATACAAGGGCAGGAAAATCTCTACCACGAGGTGTATTCCGGCCCTTTTTCTTTTACAGACGAAGCAAGCGCCTTTAACGTGCGCTTGCTTTTCTTTTTGGCCTGATTTCTTTATACTAGCTATAGAAATGACAGGAACGGACAGACACGTTTAAGTATTTCCCCGGAAATAGTCGGGTAATGACGAAGGAGCACGAAATGCATGTACGCGATTGAATTCAAGAATGTTTCTTTCCGCTATGAAGAGGAGCAGCCCTATGTACTTCGCAACGTCAGTTTCCAAGTGAAAGCTGGGGAATGGCTGGCGATCATTGGACATAATGGTTCAGGCAAGTCAACGATTGCTAAACTGATGAATGGACTGTTATTTCCGACTGAAGGGGAAATTCTCATCAATGGTATACCGCTGAGTGAAGAGAGTATTTGGGAGATAAGGCGCCAGGTCGGTATGGTATTCCAAAACCCCGATAATCAATTCGTCGGTACGACTGTGCGGGATGATGTAGCTTTCGGTTTAGAAAATCGTGGCGTGCCTCGTTCGGAGATGATGAACCGAATCACTTCTTCTCTAGAGCAGGTGCGGATGCAGGAATACTTACTGCACGAGCCATATCGTTTATCAGGCGGACAAAAGCAGCGTGTGGCCATTGCAGGTGTATTGGCTATTTCGCCAAGCGTCATCATACTGGATGAAGCCACTGCGATGCTTGATCCTCTTGGGAGGAAAGAAATACTTGATACTGTTCACCGTGTTCAAGCAGCGCAGCAACTTGGTTTGATTACGATCACCCATGACTTGAATGAAGTGATGCAGGCGCATCGGGTGCTGGTGATGAATGATGGGGAAATATGGACGACTACTGTGCCAAGGGAATTAGTGAAAAGGCAGTCAGAATTACAGCAGATTGGCTTGGATGTGCCGTTTGTCACCCAGCTTGCTCATGCTTTGGAAAGTCAGGGCATCAGCCTGACTGAGCAGCCGATTGATCACGAGGAGTTGTTGGATGCACTATGGACATTACATTTGAACAAGTAGATTATACGTATCAGGCCAACTCCCCGTTTGAGCACAAGGCACTGAAAGATTTATCCTTCCATCTGCCCGGAGGGAGCTTCACCGCCATCGTCGGACACACTGGCAGCGGCAAATCCACCTTGCTGCAGCACTTGAACGGACTCGTCAGACCTACCAGCGGAAGCGTGCGGATCGGGGGGCATACGCTGGAACCGAATAAGAAGCCCAAGCAAGCCAAAGAGCTCCGCAAACAAGTCGGGATCGTATTCCAATATCCGGAACATCAGCTATTCGAAGAGACGGTGGAGAAAGACATTGCCTTCGGACCGCGTAACTTCGGGGTACCGGAAAAAGAGATTCACAAGCGGGTAGAAGAAAGTGCAGAAGCGGTAGGGTTGGATTTATCCTTGCTAAGCAGATCCCCCTTCGAGCTGAGCGGTGGTCAAATGCGTCGCGTAGCCATTGCGGGTGTGCTTGCCGTCCGGCCGCGTGTTCTCGTCCTGGACGAACCTACGGCAGGACTGGATCCACGTGGTCAGCGGGAGATCATGGACATGTTCCATCGCCTTCATAAGGAACAGGAGCTGACGACGATATTGGTGACGCACAGTATGGAGGATGCGCTCACCTATGCTGATCATATGCTTGTACTCGATAAGGGGGAAAAGTATATGGAAGGACCTCCTGTCGAAGTATTCCAGCAGCGGCAGGCTCTTCAAAAAGTGCAGCTTGATGTGCCGGAGATATTTCAATTCCTTCAGAAAGTATCTGAGCGTTTCGGTAAAACGGTCGTTTATGAAGGAGAGGATATCGACAGGCTAGCGAAGCAGCTGGCGGATTTGGCAGGTGAGAGAGAATGAACAATCTATTGATTATCGGTCAATATGTTCCAACAAACAGCATCGTTCACCGAATGGATCCACGGATCAAGATGCTGATCATCTTCTTTTATGTGATTTTCATTTTCTTTGCCAATAATGTCTTTAGTTATGCGCTTTTCACGGTGTTTGCGATCGGGGGTACGCTCTTGACGAAGGTGCCATGGCGTTTCATTGCCAAAGGATTAACACCGGTATGGTTCCTGATCGTTTTTACTTTTATCTTGCACTTATTTGTCACAAAGGAAGGCACTGTATTAGTGAATATATTCGGGCTGCCGATCTATAGCGGAGCACTGGAGCAAGGAGCTGTCATCTCGCTGCGATTCTTTTTGCTTATCCTTTTGACATCGCTGCTTACGCTGACGACAACACCGATTGAAATCACTGATGGCGTCGAGTCCTTGCTTGGACCACTTCGCCGATTCAAGTTCCCGGTGCATGAACTGGCATTGATGATGTCCATTTCCTTGCGGTTCATCCCGACTTTGCTTCAGGAAACCGAAAAGATATCCAATGCGCAAGCCTCCAGAGGTGTGGACTTCCGTACAGGCCCATTCAGGGAGCGTGTACGGGCCGTTATCCCATTATTGGTGCCTTTGTTTGTCAGTGCGTTTAAGCGGGCAGAGGAGCTTGCTATGGCAATGGAGGCTCGAGGCTATCGCGGCGGAGAAGGACGGACCAAGCTCCGGGAACTGCGCGTGATGAAGCGGGATGTTGCGGCACTTATCCTTTTCATTGTGGTGGTCGCTGCGGCCTTGATAACGAGAGATTACAGTTAGGAGTTACGAAGATGACGCAACGAATGAAGGCGACAGTCAGCTATGATGGCACGCATTTTTCCGGCTTCCAGGTGCAGGAGAAAAACCGTACGGTGCAGGGTGAGCTGGAAAAGGCGCTTATGAAAATCCATAAAGGCCAGCCAATCAGGATCCAAGCATCAGGCCGCACAGATGCGGGGGTGCATGCCAGAGGCCAGGTCATCCATTTTGATACGGAACTCCGAATGGGCGACTACAACTGGCGCAAGGCACTTAATACGCTGCTTGCGGATGATGTCAGGATAACGGATATAACGGAAGCAGAGGAAGGTTTCCATGCGCGCTACAGCGTGAAGCGCAAGCAGTACAAGTACTTTGTCCATAATGCGCCTGAGCAGGATGTGTTCAAGCGGCACTATGTGCATCATGTACCCTATCAGCTGGAGACATCCAGGATACAGCAGGCAATCAAAGCAATCGAAGGAACACATGATTTCAGCGCTTTTTGCTCCGCCAGGACAGGAGTCAAAGGAGATAAAATCCGGACCATCTATGGAGCCGTATGTGAAAAGCAAGAGGACATGCTTGTCTTCACGTTTACGGGCAGCGGTTTTCTCTATAATATGGTGCGTATTTTAGCAGGTACACTGATCGACATCGGGAACGGCCGCAAGGAGCCCGAAGACATGGCTAGGATCCTCGCGTCCAAGGACCGGCACGAGGCAAGCAAAACCGCTGCAGCGAGCGGCCTGTGCCTGTGGAAAGTGGACTACTGAAAACTTTTTTCTAAAACAACGCGTTCGGGTGTTACATGCTCTTGACATGTGGGTCTGTGATGATATACTATGGTTCATGGCATTTTATTTCTATACCACGATTAGCCCCGGAAGACTAATTGTGTAGAATAATAAATGAACGATTCAATCGAAAAAATGGAGGAAATGACATGCGTACAACATTCATGGCGAACGAAAGCAATATCGAACGCAAATGGCTTGTTGTGGATGCAGAAGGCCAAACTCTTGGTCGTCTTGCAAGTGAAGTTGCTGCTATCCTGCGCGGTAAGCACAAACCAACTTACACTCCACATGCCGACACTGGTGATAACGTAATCATCATCAACGCTGAGAAAATTGAACTTACTGGTAACAAACTTGCTGACAAGATCTACTACCGTCACTCAAACCACCCAGGTGGTTTGAAACAACGTACAGCTGACGAAATGCGTACAAAATACCCTGAGCAAATGCTTGAGCTTGCTGTTAAAGGCATGCTTCCTAAGGGACCACTTGCACGTAAAATGATCAAAAAGCTTCACGTATACCGTGGCGCTGAGCACAAACACCAAGCACAACAACCAGAAGCTTATACACTTCGCGGTTAATTAAAAAGGAGGTAAACGATAGTGGCACAAGTACAATACTACGGCACCGGTCGCCGTAAAAGCTCTACTGCCCGCGTACGTCTAGTACCAGGCACAGGTCAAGTAACAGTAAACAACCGTAGTGCGGAAGATTACTTCCCATACGAAACACTTCGTACAATCATCAACCAACCTCTAGTTGCAACAGAAACTGCTGGCAACTACGATGTTCTTGTAACTGTACAGGGTGGTGGATTCACAGGACAAGCAGGTGCTATCCGTCACGGTATCTCTCGTGCGCTTCTTGAAGCAGATCCTGAGTACCGCGGAACACTTAAAAAAGCTGGCTTCCTAACTCGTGACGCACGTATGAAAGAGCGTAAAAAATACGGTCTTAAAGGTGCACGTCGCGCTCCACAGTTCTCAAAACGTTAATTTTGGGATACGGACGAAAGACTCTCAACCATTTGGTTGGGGGTCTTTTTTTGTTATCTATATGATTTAAAGTATTACGTATTCCTTGTTTTATCCTTCCCTCAACGTTGAATACTTTCGAAAAGCTTTATAGAAACTGCAGCCAAAGAAAACGGCCATCAGAAAGGGAATCGATCTCAAAAGTACAAATGGAGTTTCAAATAAAAATGCTTTCCAAAATAAAGTACCTTCCATACTCCAAAGGCCATCAGCTAAATATAATCCTGAATCATTGAAAATAAGATAAGAAATGAATAGAAGCATTAAACCGAAGCCAGCTGAATAATTCATCAGCCTTTTATAATAATTACTCCTTGATTGGCGATCTGAGAAGATTTCATTTTGATTATCATCTTCTTTTTGCCAATAATGCCCGCCAAGCCGAGATCCAGCTATATATACCCAACCAAAATCTTCATATAGCCCTTTATAATCTTTGAATTTTTGCTTTGATAGATAATCTTGATAGTCCATTCGCATTACATATCTTTTATCAGTTTCCTCGAACGTGTATATTCCTAACCCGCTGATATGGGTACAACGATAGCCTTTGTGCAACTGCTTGTTCAGCCATTGTTCTTGTTTTTCAATATCAAAGAACATCTTAAATTTTCTCATTCGATTCACTTCTTTCGTAAAGAGATAAAATATGCAATAACCTATTTTGTTCCATCTTCAAAATGGCATTTCCTTCTGAAGTTATCATATAGACTTTTCTTCGACCGGACTCTCCAACAGGTTCAATCCAACCATGCTTATGCAAGTTCTCGATTGCGCCGTATAACGTTCCAGCTGCTAAAATGACTGAACCGTTACTTATTTTTTCTATTTTCTGCATTACAGCATAGCCATGGAGCGGCTCACGCAGAGCTAATAAGATATAGTGCATGGTTTCGGATAACGGTAATAATTTATGTTTCATAAGCTCATCCTTTATTCAGTTTGACTATATAGTTCAACTTAATAAAAGGATAATACAGTTCAACTGAATAGTCAAACCATTTTAGGGGTGGTGAAGGAACTAAAAGTGAAAAGTTTGATGAAATCACTAAAAGGTCGCTTTCCTATAATAGAAGTGAGTTTATGTGTAATCATATTCAATTAAATACTAATTCTCTATATTTCCATATAATCATTAATACCTTTAATCGAATACCATTTGGTTGGCTGTTTTATCTAAAAGTACGGGTAGTGTGACAATCTCTTACTTATATGACTAACGTATTGCATATTTTGATAAACTTGAATAAAGGATTCTAGTTTTGAGGAGGATCTGTAATGCAAACTCGCAAACTAATACTATTTATCGCAGCAAGTCTTGACGGCTATATAGCAACCAAGGAAGATTCATTGGATTGGCTTTTTTCGGTGGAAGGAGATAACGGCTATACAGAATTCTATGAATCGGTTGATACGGTGTTGATGGGGAAGCGGACATATGATTGGATAATGGACCATGCAGAAGACTTTCCCTATCAGAATAAAGCTTGTTATGTCTTTACGCGTACCGATGAAAAAGGTACGGAACATGTACAGTTTGTCCATGGGGATATTGTATCCTTTACCAATCAGCTGAAACAGCAAGAGGGAAAAAGTATATGGATTGTTGGCGGCGGGGAACTTCTCTCTGCATTTATGAAAGTGCAGTTAGTCGATGAATTGATTCTTACACTGGCACCTGTACTTCTTGGCAGTGGAATACCTTTGTTCAAAGAAGGAGAGTACCAGGCTAGCCTTAATTTAAAACAGACGAGGACATTCAATCAGTTTGTGGAACTGCATTACGAGGTGAAAAAATCATAATTTGCCTATCAACGAAAAGATATCACTCATTCTTCGAGCATACGGATACATAATGCTGTACATAAGCCCTGTTCACGAAAACGGCTGATGATTTCCCGACCATTGACGGAAAGCTTGTTCGTTACCAGCAGCTTGCTGAAATCAGTCATGGTCATGATTGGATAGACACAATATGTATGGTGTGGGAATTGCCGGAGCATGAGTGTCACTAATTGTTCTTGATGCAATCCTCCTTGTTCGTAGACAGATTGATTTACGATCATCGTTTCAATGAAATCGATATCTCTTAAAGATAGACCTTGTGCCAGCAGCCATTCGGATGCGGTCATGGAAATCCCTCCTTTTACTAGCAACATAACATAATTCACTTAAAAGACAAGGAGTTCTACATGAGCTTTTCGATTGAACAACTGGATTTCCTCAATATTGATACTACGATCTATTTTCAAACGCCCGCTTCCCATCGGCTGCGGCTGTTGACTTCTGATTTCGAGAATAATTCGAATCTGCCTATACTTCGGGCTTTTGTTCACTCTATCTTTCCTGTACATTCACTCATATCTATGACAGGCATTATTGGTTACTATATAGGCTCGACGCGAATTTGGGAGAAGCAGCACTTGAAGGATGCCGTCAGAATTTCCAATTGGAAGGAAACTTACCTGACAGACGAGGGAGGAACTAAATACATGGCCATGACGGTTAAAGACATTACCGCAGACGCTGTGTATGCCCTATGTAAACAAACCGCCCAAGGCAGAAAGTGTTCCAATCTAATGTTCCATACAGAAGATCGTGTGTTATATATCAGTGCCGATGTGTTGGACTTGGCTATGACGGATCAAGGGAAGTTAAGAGAAATATGCAGCGAATTCCATCCAATCATCGATACATATCATTCCAATATAAAGACAATGTAAATTGTAATCGGCCTGTGTTTTTAATCTTAACACTGCCTGCATGGTAATTCGTATCGTGCTCCATTAAGTTAGCAGTATGAGACAATCTATTACATTATTATTGGCAGGTCTGTTGCTGCTGACTGGCTGTTCCTCGATTCAATCGGAGGCTTCAGGCGTTACGGACTATGAACCATTGATCATCGCACATCGCGGAGCTTCGGCCGTCCAGCCTGAGCATACGTTTTTTGCTTATGATCAGGCGCTGGAAGATGGAGCAGATTATATCGAGATCGATTTGCGCAGGACGGCGGATGGTGAACTGGTTGCAATGCATGACGAAACTGTCGATAGGACGACTGACGGCAAGGGCTTGGTCGAGGAGCTGACCTTGGAGGAGGTAAAGGCACTCGATGCCGGAGAAGGGCAAACGGTACCTACGTTGGGAGAAATTCTGGATTGGTATGGCAGTGGAGTGTATTATTATATCGAGACACGGGAGGATGAAGCAGGAGAGCTTGTGATGGAGGAGGGATTACTGCAATTGCTGGATCAATATGCTATCCCGAGGAATCAAGTGATCCTGCAGTCGTTCAGTAAAGACAGCATTCGCACCTTGCATGAACTGGATCCGGAACTTACGCTTGTACAGCTGCTGAAAAAGAAAGACGCAGAGCAGTTGAATGAAAAGGATCTTCAAGCATTGAAAGAGACAGCATTTGGTGTCGGGATTTATGCAGGAATCTTGGACGAAGCAACAGTGGACCTGATTCAGCAGCACGAATTGGAGATCCATGCTTATTACCGAGGTGACGAAAGAGAGTGGACCAAGAGAATGCTCCAACATGAAGTAGATGGTATCTTCTCTGATAATCCGGCATATTTGATGAATGTGATGAAGGAATAGATCATAGCTAGTGATTTATTCCTTTTTTTGTGGCGGTATGTTTAGCTTCGGTCTGGGGTGATATAGAGATATTATGCAGCAAAGAAGGGAGTTTTTCTATGAAAACAGTCGCAACCGTGGGAAGCATATTCGGGATCATCGCTTCACTCCTCGCTATGTTTTTCACCTTAATCGACGATTCGTATACTGTAGGCAACTTTGGACTGCTTGGAATTGCAGCTGGTATTCTTGGTATCATCGCTGCTATCTTGATTGAGCGGAAACCGATGCTCGCTGGATTTCTCTTGATTGTGGCAGCAGCAGTCGGTATTTATGGCGTGCTATTATACTTTCTCGTGCCGGGTGCATTGATGCTCATCGCGGCATTTGTGAAAATGAGCCGCAGAGGAAGCAGTTACTGAAGGAAGCATACCGCAGACATCGGTGTGCTTTCTTCAGCGGAAATGTCTCAGTTTTAAATGATAATGCTGCTCTATCACGGGTCCGAGCCGATCTCGAAGCTCTTCCAATTTCTTATGCAAGTATGTGGCATGAAAGACATTGTACAATTCTGTTTCCGGCCAAATGACACGCAGGCGGGCAAAATCCTGAAAGTGAAGGATAGCTAAATAAGGTTCCTCCCCATCCAGCTCCAGCGTATGATAAAGGAAGTCACCGCGTTTCGAGAAAGGCTTCCTCAGCCATCTCTCCAATTGCAAATATAACTCCAGCAAGGGACATCCTTCCTCGTAAAAATATGCAATACCATCTATCTTGATTTCCAACAGACCTTCAACAAGCAGGAAGTTGGCGAATTGTCTTCTCTCACGGGAGGAGAGATGATTGAAATCAGAGTTGAATTCAAAGTTTATACTCAATTTCATTTTCTCAACCCCACCACATAACAGTCGCGATGAAGGACCAAAACGATACATTACCGGCTATGATCAGATAACCTAATATGTATATAAAGATCTGTTTCTTTTGTTTATAAAGATAAACGATTAAAAGAATGATCCCAATAAGGTATAACACAATACTAATCACGCAAAAAATGGTCACATAATAGATTGGCCACATATCATACACGTGGTTTTGCATCCAGTATGCAAGGTCTTGTCCGCCCACACCAAGAGATGTGGCAAGCAGGAATAACGGAATGAAAATAATCAGGAATCTTTTCATACATTCCACCTCTCTGACACACTAAATATAACACGAAAATCCAAATTGTGGATTGGTGTATTGGAGGGGAATATGGAGAGATTCTTCACTATGACGCTCAGGAAACGGATGGCTAAAGGAAATCGGGACACAGCCATACTCCGGACAGTTCCCGGATTCGAGCAGGTTTTGGACAGGCAGATGAATGAAGCGAGTGAGCCTTCGGCAGATTAGGCAGATTATCTATTCGTCATAAGAGATGAAAACGATATTCTAACTATCACTGAAAGGGTTCTGAATACGATACAAAAATAAAAAGAGGGAGTGTCGTCCCTCTTTCGTATATTAATATCCGTATCCGTAATAAGGGTAATTGTAATACGGGTATGGATAAGGATAGTATGGGTAAGGTCGTGGCCGGTAATAATAAGGCGGATAAAGCAAACTGCTGCCGATCAATCCACCAACGACACCACCAAGGAATGGGGCGCCATAACCGAAACCGGGACGTCCATAGCCGAATCCCGGGCGACCGAAGCCACCGAAGCCAAATCCTGGGCGACGTCGGTATTCATCCGTGTAAACCGGATACGAATAGTGAACTTGTTCGTCAGCTTGATATGGTACAAGCGTATGGTTTTGTTCTTGCATGAAAAACACCTTCCTTTCTGTGCCATTGTATGAAGGGCAAGAGCGGAAGGCGCAGTACAGCAGCCTAATGAAGTTACTTTTTTAATTGAAGGTATCGCGAAAGATGGCTGCTATCGGGATTAACAATGCAAGGATTGGAACGAAGGCCCATATCCAGGTGTGTCTGGATTGTTTGTTTTCTTCTTTCATTTTCTCTACCTCGAGCTCGAGCAATCGGATGCGTTGTTCCAAGTCTTCCTTCATTCTTCATCCTCCTTAGGCTTGCCTTCGAAACTCTTCATAAAAAGAGCCTCTGTTACCATTGTAGCAAACAAGAGGCATCTTCATGCTTATGCAATAACAGCAGTTGTAACAGCGTCATATCCGTCTCCGCTACCAGCATTCTTTATTGATCTTTTATAGGAGGCATACGAAATATACAAGGCAATCGTTGCGCCAATCACTGTCAGAATCAAGCCTATATAAGAAATGACTGTTGCGATGAACTCATATCTTTCCTCATCGACAATGACAGTATTATTGTTATTCAACTGATCATCGCTCCTTCCTCACGCTAGCTTATGCGCGGATGGGCGGATGGTGCCTATTTTGATCAATCGTTTGATTAGCTCACATTTTAGGAATTGTCTGCGCTTTTGCCCAAGGAAAAACTATTAGCTGGCGTCTATTCATATGGCAGCTTGAAAAAACGTTGCTATAGACCCACCTGTTGGTTGACTGATATGATGATGGAACTGGAATGAAAGGGCTGACGAGGCGTTGGAAAATGAAAAATACAAGGAACTGAGGATGGGAGAGCGCGGAGTCTATATCAGCATCGGTGCTTATCTTGTCTTGTCCTGTTTAAAATTGATCATTGCATTCATAAGCGGATCGGCTGCTTTGCGGGCGGACGGTTTGAATAATGCTACGGATATCGTGGCTTCTGTTGCTGTGCTGATTGGGTTGAAGCTGGCGCGGAAACCGCCGGATGCCGATCACCCATACGGACATTGGAAAGCGGAGACAGTAGCAAGTCTCATTGCTTCCTTCATCATGATGACAGTCGGCCTGCAAGTATTGTATACAGCGGTATTGAATGTGTTTGACGGTTCTAATGAGGCGCCGGATATGATGGCGGCTTGGACAGGCATATTCGGGGCAATCGTCATGTTCCTCGTATACCGGTACAATATGCGATTAGGAACAAAAATAAACAGTCAATCTGTTAAGGCAGCGGCAAAGGATAATCTATCGGATGCACTTGTAAGTATTGGAACGGTTATTGGTATTATTGGCTCCCAGCTAGGCTTGCCATGGCTGGATCCGTTGGCAGCAATCATTGTCGGTTTGATTATCTGTAAGACAGCGTGGGAAATTTTCACTTCCTCTTCCCACCAGCTCACCGATGGTTTTGATGAAACCTTGATGGCAGCTTATACAGAAACCATTATGCAAATTCAAGGGGTAAAGGGCATAAAGACAATGAAAGCAAGAAGCTATGGCAATAATACCATTGTCGATACAGAAATCTTGGTCAACTCCACTCTGGATATCCGAAAAGCCCATGATGTGGCGACGACAGTCGAGAAGACGCTGAAACGGGAACACGGTGTCTATTGGGTCAATGTCCATGTCGAGCCGCAATAAAAAGCCAGAAGCGTACATGCTTCTGGCTTTTTGCTTTAATCAATGATCAACATATTGTTTTCGTCGAACTTCCAATGCTCGCTGAATGCAACTTCCCAATAATACCCATCAGGATCAGTGAAGTAACCGCTGTAGCCGCCCCAATCGACACGCTGTGGCTGCTTGACGATTGTGGCACCAGCTCGTGCCGCCTTGTCAATCACGTAATCGACTTCTTGCGCGGTTTTGGCATTATAAGCCAGTGTAAATCCCGGGAATCCGGCAGTTGCTTGGGGCGGGGTAGCAGCATGGATATCTTTTTGCAATTCTTCAAGCGGATACAGTTCCAGCTTCGTCCCTCTGTTATTGAAAAATACGATATTCGGTGAGTTTTCCTTGACGCTTGTCTCAAAATCCAGGCCATTGCGGTAGAATGCGAGTGAGGCTTGCATGTCTTTGACGCCTAAACAAATAAGATTGATTTGATTCACGGTAAACACTCCTATCGTTTTTTTTGTCGCCGGTTCTTAAGCAATACACTGATGTTGACAAGGATCATGATTACTGCGGCTGCAATGAGCACCGTCATGAGCAGCAGTGTTCCGATGTTGGTGAAGTTGTTGTAGATGCCGATTGCAAAACCGCTCAGCATGATGAATAAGTACATCCACGTTTTTCTTGTCATGCTCGTGCCCCTTTATGGAATGAGTAAGTCTGTAAGCATCTTCCGGGTGATATGGTTGAGTTCAGGTAGATCATCAAGCGGGAAATAGCGGAGGTCTAAGCTTTCGCCATCAGTCATGGAGAATTCACCTGAAATGCCGTTGGCCTCATAAACAGAGATAACATTGTACACTTCGTCTCCGTTTGGATACTGAGCATAGAACTCGGGCCCTGAACATATTCGCAAAAAGCTGAAGCGTTCTGCGTGCAGCCCCGTCTCCTCGAAAAGCTCGCGTCTGGCTGTACCTTCCAATGATTCTCCGAGCTCCAGCGCACCCCCTGGAAGTCCCCAATCTTTTGTATCCGATCTCAGCTGCAACAGCAGCTCGCCTTCCTTATTCCGGACAATGACACCGGCACCAGCCATGACGAGCGGACGTCTGCCGACCATTTCGCGTAAATCCATGATATAGTTTGCCAACCTAACTACTTCCTTTCATCTTTTGGGTAGAAAGTATCTTTGCTGCGAGGAAAAAGTGAATTGGAGATACCGTAACTGATCAAGTAGCTGACAAGCAAACAGATACCCACAATGATCAAGTTGTCATGGAGCAAGTAGAGCAAAACACTCAAACCACCCAACACGATATAAATGCCAACATTCAAATATAAGCGTTTCGTTTGATTATCGAATTTCATGTTGTACGTCCTTTTCTATCATACTTGGTAATGCTAGCTTCATTATACCAGTGCCGGCATGATTTCCAAAGAAGAGCGTATATCCGGAATGGTTGTCCCATATAGTGTACAAATGCGCGGTATGGGAGGAAGTATGAATGACTAGAAGATGGATTGCAGGAGCAATAGCAGCTGCGCTGTTTATCATGCTGCTCGCGTACTATGTACCGAAAATCGTCACGACGGAAGAGTCATCTCATTCCTGGTCCTTGCCATTGGCCGGGAAGACAATCGTAATCGACCCGGGCCATGGCGGTGTGGATGGCGGTGCAGAAGGTGCAGATGGAACGCAGGAAGCGGGTATAACTTTAGCGGTTTCGCAAATGTTGCGGGACTATTTGCAACAGGGCGGAGCACTTGTCTATTTAACCCGGGAAGATGATGTGGATCTTGCGGATGAAGATACAAAAGGGCTTTCCAATCGGAAATCAGAGGATATCCGGAATCGAGTGGCTTTTATTGAAGAAAAGGAAGCGGACTTTTATATCAGCATCCATACAAATGCATTGCTCTCTACCAAATGGTCAGGAGCCCAGACGTTTTATAATGAAGATAGAACAGGTAGTAAAGCGTTGGCAACATTCATCCAGGATGAAATCAAACGCAATCTGGAGAATACGAAACGAGTACCGCTGTCATTGAATACGATGTATCTTCTGAAACATACGGAACCTACGGGTGCGCTTGTCGAGATTGGCTTCATGTCGAACCCGCGGGAGTTGGAGCTTTTGAAGGACAGCGTTTATCAGGACAAAATGGCCTTCAGTATTTATGAAGGTATCCTCCGCTATACAACTGAGAAGATGCCGGAAGATGAATGACCGAGCGCCGCTTGCCTAGCCTTGTTCAGAATGTGTTATACTAGCGGTAAAAGCAGTCTGGAAACCGTTTTCCGGAACAAGCTAGGTAGGGGGCGTTCACATGGTGACAGAAGAAAAAGTAAGGGAGCTTCTGAATGATATCGAAGATCCTTTTCTACATACGACGCTGGGGGAAACCGGCGCCATCGCCGATATCCGGATCAAAGAAGAGAAACGGCATGTCAGCGTGAAAATCTTGGTTGGTAAAACGAATACAGCAGAACAGATGCAGCTGCAGCAAGAAATTGTTAATGTCCTGAAAAGTGCGGGTGCTGCAACAGTGGGATTGCGCTTCGACCAGCTTCCACAGGAAATAGTCGAGCGCTACAGCCAAACGCAATCATCCGGTAAACAGAAATCGTTGCTGGACCAGGATACGAAAACGAAATTCATCAACATCGCCAGCGGCAAAGGCGGTGTCGGCAAATCAACTGTAACTGTTAACTTGGCAGTGGCGCTGGCACGAATCGGCTTCAAAGTCGGTATCATCGATGCGGACATATATGGTTTCAGTGTTCCGGAAATGATGGGTATCGAGAAACGGCCGGAAGTTGTCGATGACAAAATCACACCAGTGGAGCGCTTTGGCGTGAAGGTCATTTCCATGGGCTTCTTCGTCGAGGACAACGGCCCAGTCATCTGGCGTGGACCAATGCTCGGTAAGATGCTGACAAGCTTCTTCAAGGAAGTACAATGGGGCGATGATCTGGATTACTTGCTTGTCGACCTGCCACCAGGAACAGGGGATGTCGCATTGGATATCCACACAATGCTGCCGTCCTCCAAGGAAATCATCGTCACTACACCGCATCCAAATGCGGCCTTCGTCGCAGCACGCGCGGGACAGATGGCGATCCGCACCGAGCATGAAATCCTAGGTGTAGTGGAAAACATGGCGTACTACGAAGTACAGGCAACGGGTGAGAAGGAATATGTATTCGGACAAGGCGGAGGGGACAAGCTCGCGGATGCACTTGATACAGAAGTGATCGGCCGCTTGCCGCTTGCACAGCCTTATAAAGAAGAAGATGTTTTTGCGCCGGCTGTCTACCAGGAGGATCATCCGCTTGGAGATGCGTACGATGACTTGGCAAGAGCGATCTTGGAAAAATACATGCAATAAAAATAGCTGAGAGCGATTTGCTCTCAGCTATTTTTATTTGGGGAAGCTATTTATGATTGTTTTTCTTTTTGTTTGGACTGTGCTTCTTCCAATGCCTTTTGGACAGTTTGCATCAGCTTTTGTTCAAACATCGGCGTTTCGGCTGATTCCTGGATGGTCTTTTCCAGCTCTTTGCGGAAATCCTGGCTTTTCATGACATGGAGCATTTGCTCCTGTACTTTCGGGTCTTGTAAGAGCTGCAGCATCTGTTTTTGGAAATCGGAATCATTCATTAGATCTTTGACGAGCTTTTTCTGCTCGGGTCCGATATTCTTCGCAAAGGCGGCGACAAATTCCGGATCCTCAAAGCGCTCTTTCCAAAATTTCTGTCCTTCCTCCGAGGTCCACGATTTATTGATAGCATCTTCTACTTTGCTGGCATCCAATGAAACCAAATCCTGCATCGTCTCATCAGACATCACTTCCGAAATGGCTTTCTTGCCTTCGTCTGTTTTCAATATATCTGCGACCATCTGCTTGGTCGTATCATAATCCGGCTGGCTGTTTTCTGCGGCTTGGCCGCCTGTACATGAAGCAAGCACGAACAGGGATAATATCAGGATCGGCACTAACCTTACAAACATAATCACGTGCTCCTTCCTCTATAGTAAGTACTCTTACTTTGCGCAGAAGGAGCAATGATTATGCATCAGTTCACTTCTTTCAGTTCCGGAGATCCCCCGGCAATCAATTCACTGACGGTCACGTAATGGTAGCCTTTATTCTTCAGTGCCGGCAGGATGGTTTCCAAGGCCTTTTCGGTCTGTTTGACTGAATCAGAAGCATGCAGCTGGATGATATCGCCATTGCTTGCTTCTTCCATGACTTCATCCACGATGAGCTGCGTGCCTGGGTTGCGCCAGTCCTGTGGATTCACGCTGTATTGGATCACTTTCATGCCGAGTGTTTCAGACAATTGAATGATTTCGGTATTGAAATCTCCTGCTGGTGCACGAAGCAATTCGATATCTTCGTGCCCGAGTTTACGGAAAATCTCTTTTGCGTAGGAGAGATCTTTTCTGATTTGAGCGGGCTCTTGTTCGATATAACTCTTGTAGCGGTATCCCATCATTCCCAGTTCATGCTTATCCTCGACGATCCGGTCGACAATCTGCGGATGACGCTCCGCCCATTCGCCGCTGACGAAGAAGGTTGCTTTCACATTCTGTTCCTTCAATTCATCCAGTATAGGGATAGCTTGTGTATCTCCCCAGCTTATATTGAAGGTGAGGGCGATATTGGGCTCATCCTTGCTTCCTTGTGTCAATGCTGCCGGCTTTTCCTTTGAAGAAAAGACGGATAATGAACTGCTCGTCTCCATCCAGATGATCAATGCCGTGAACATTGCTGCTGCCACGACGAACGCCCATCTTTTCCATTTGTTGAAACGGAATACATAAAAGTGCTGCATGCATATCATTCCCTTCGCTGCTCCCGTAGTAGTTCCATTCTATGCATGCCTGTCCTCAAACATGATGCTTGTCTGCTATCTGATAATACAACTGACAGTATCTTTACAAAAAAGTTGATTCCATTTCGGTCAGTTGGTGGAAACAAATAGGAGGGAAACTTAGAAAGGAGCGATGAAGTGAAGGCGCACGGCATGGATACAGAAGCAGTCTTACAGGAATTAGGGACCTTGAAAGAAGGGTTATTGGAAGAGGAAGCTCGGCGGAGACTTGAATCGGATGGATACAATGAATTAAAAGGGAAGGAAAAGGATCCGGTATGGAAGCTGTTCCTTGGCACTTTTGAGGATGCGATGGTCATCGTCCTGCTTGTCGCAGCTGCGGTACAGCTGGCATTGGGGGAAGTGGTCGAATCCGTCATCATCTTCTTGGTGATTATACTCAATAGCGTCATCAGTGTGGTTCAGACAAAGAAAGCAGAAAGCTCATTGGAAATCGGCTCCATCAGCTAAAGTCGTACGTAATGGAGAAAGTAAGACGGTGCCCGCCAAAGAGTTGACAAAGGGGGGGTCGTCCAACTTGATGCAGGGGACTACGTGCCTGCTGATGGAAGGCTGATAAGCGGTGAAGCGTTGAAGATCAATGAAGGTATGCTCTCCGGAGAGTCGGAAGCAGCAGAGAAGAATACCGAAGTGATTGATGAAGAAGCTTCTATTGGTGATCGTGTCAATATGGTACATAGCGGATCACTTGTAGTAAATGGCAGAGGAAATTTTGTCGTAACTGCTATTATGCCCAGGATACGGAGATTGGCCGGATTGCCGATATGATCGAGACAGCTGAATCCAAGCAGACGCCCCTGCAGAAGAAGCGGGATGAATTCAGTAAGAAACTGGGGATTGCTGTCCTGATACTGTGTATTTTGATCTTCGCTTCCCAAGCTGCCCGGCTTTGGTTCGGGGATGGTCAAGCGGATATGACCCAGGGTTTCCTAAATGCCTTTACTTTCTCGGTTGCAGTCGCGGTGGCGGCCATACCGGAAGCATTAGCATTATCCTCCATTTTTACAATCGTCATGGCTGTCGGGACGACCAAGATGGCCAAGCAGCAGGCGATCATACGCAGGCTCCGGGCTGTAGAGACGTTAGGTTCCACACGCGTTATCTGTACCGATAAGACAGGGACGCTGACGCAAAACAAAATGACCGTAACCGATACATTCATTCCAGGACAATCAGGGCAAACGATAGAAGATGCATCCCAGCGGAGTAAATCGGAGCAGTTGCTTCTTGACATCGCGGTACTCTGTAACGACTCCAGTGTAAGTGAGGAAGGAGCCCAAAATTGGAGATCCCACAGAAACGGCGCTGATTCATTTCGGTAAGAATATGGGACTGGATCCCGCTCGCCTGCGAGAAGAAAAATGAGCGGGAATGGAGCTGCCATTCGATTCTGACCGGAAAATGATGTCGACTGTCTATCATTTGGATGAAAAAAAGATTGATGCTGACTAAAGGCGAATCCGATGTCATGTTCGAAAGATGCACCCACATCTTGATTGATGGAATGGAACAGCCATTAAGTGATGAGCGACGCTTATACTTGCAAGGACACTTCAGACATTTTCTGCAAGATCAAACACGCAGACGATTTTCAAAGTAGGTTTTCTGACTAAATAAGTACGTACTCGGTGCAGTAGCTATTTGCTTCTTACTTTACGGGATTACATATTGCCGGGGGTGCGCAGTATCTTTTCAATTCCGGAAGCTTTCGGTTGGAGGAATTGTCCATTGCCGCAGGGCTTGCCCTGGCAGCTGTCATCTTGATGGAAATCATCAAAGCTATACGCAATAGAATCAGATAAAACCAGGAGAGCTCCGTTATGCACGGGGCTTTTTTTATGCTAAAATAAGCTGATTAGAGTTGGGAACACCATTATTCTCCTAAGGCCAGAGAGCTTCATACAAGGGCCTCTGGGCGGCTTTTGAAATTTAATAGAAAAAAGCTGTTGACTCATATCGAAATAGGTCGTATACTGTTAAACGGCGCTAAGGTAAGACGAAAAAACACGCCAAACAGATTATCAAGTTTTTTATAAAAAGTCGTTGACAAAAACAACTGAGACATGATAAGATGTTCTAGTCGCTGAAACAAGCGGCAACAACTTGATTCTTGAAAACTGAACAAAACAACCAATTACGAACTAAACGACATGATCATTAAGATCAACGTCAGCTCTAACGAGCAAAGCATCAACACTTTCATGGAGAGTTTGATCTTGGCTCAGGACGAACGCTGGCGGCGTGCCTAATACATGCAAGTCGAGCGCAGGAAACCAGAT
>NZ_FMZB01000013.1 GCF_900101385.1 Terribacillus halophilus | reverse complement strand
AGAAAAAACACCTCCAAGTATTATTTCGGATAACAATCATCCGTTTTCAACCTTGAAGGTGTTTTTTATTTGTCTCAGCCTATGGGGTCAGTCCCTATTTGACAGCTTCCCTCTTTTTTAATATAGCTTCATTTTGAATTCGTAACTTCCAGAGTCCAATTCGTACACAGCTTTTCCTTCTTGAATTCCTTTAAAGGTAACGCCCGCATCGTCCGCTTCCTGTGTCTCTTTTCCGGCTGGGAGTTTTAAAGTTGCTGTCGTGTTTGCTGGAATCGTCACTTTATAAGATACGCTATCACCATTTATTCTCCATCCGCTTTTAATGACTCCATAAACAGAATCATATTCCCCTTGAACGACCGTGATTCGTTTGCTTCCATCAACGACAGGCTGTAATAGGATATGCTTGAATCCTGGCTTATCCGGATCATTGCTGATGCCTGCCATATACTTATACATCCATTCGGCAATAGCTCCATACGCATAGTGATTAAATGAATTCATCCCAACATAACCGAAACCATCTTCCTTGGAGTATGAATTCCATCGCTCCCAAATCGTTGTAGCACCATTTTTTACAGAATACAGCCAAGAAGGCATCTGATCTTGAAGCAATAAACTATAAGCAAGATCGGAACTGCCAACATCCGATAAAACAGGGGCTATCACATGAACACCAAGAAATCCTACAGATAAAGTATTCTCCGCATACTTTACGCGCGTGCTGTCTGGATGCGCAGCTTTGTATGCTGCATCATTTTTGATATTTTCCTTTAATACCTCTATAAATTTCGCTTTTTGCTCCTGGTTCTCATAGAGGCCAAGCTTTAATACCCAAAGTAATGCAAATTGGCTGTTATCCTCTTTCGTTGCTTTATATACGTCTATCCCTTCTTCGAATATATCTTCTGGATTTTCCATCAGGGATGATTTGATTACAGGGTTCTTGTGATCATCCTCTGCAATATAACGCTTGATAAAAGCCGCTTTGATGTTCGTGAACAGCACTTCGTATTTTCCCGCGTCCTCATCTTTGCCAATATGTCTCGCCATGCTGCTCATCAAATCGGCAGCATAGGCGTAATAAATATCACTCACAAATTGATTGCCGCTTCCTTGAAATGCCAGCCAGTCACCGATACCTGCAGCGCCACGATAGCTGTCACCAGATAAGCTGTACAGCCAGTCCATGTACTTCACCATGGAAGGGTAATGCTTCTTGATACTGCTGTCATCACCTGTCATTTGCCAGATTGTCCACGGAAGGATGATTCCTACTTCGGCCCAGCCTGCTTGGCCTTTTGGCCCCTTCCCAGTCCTGGCATAACTATTGAGGTTTGCCCACTTGCCTCCGGGGGCAACGGAAGTGAAGGAAGCTCGATCGAATCCATACAAGTCCTGTGAATCTACGAGGGTATCCATATACGTTTCCAAAAACAGGACAGATTCTGCATTATATAGAGCAGTGTTGGCAAAAACTTGTGTATCACCAGTCCAGCCTAAGCGTTCGTCGCGCTGCGGACAGTCGGTTGGAACCCAGAAGTAATTTCCTCTGTGTCCCCACTTCACATTATGATAAAGCTGATTCACAGCATCATTAGAAGTTAGTAATTTCCCCGTGTCATCAATGGACGAAGATGCCACCTTCCCGGTAAATTGTAAAATTTCCACCGATGCATCGGCTGTCAGCACCTTAATCTCTGCAAACCGAAAACCATAGAAAGTCATGGAATCCTGATGAATTTCTCCAGCTGCTTCCCCTTTTAACGTATAAAGACTTGTTTGCTTGGCAGTCCTCAGATTCTCAAAATAAACAGAGCCTTCAGGACCATCCGCACCCTTACTATCATCATTCGTGATTTCACCGAATCGTATTTGAATTTGCGTTCCCATTTCTCCCTTTACCGTATAGCTTGGTACACCGACCATATTCTGTCCCAAGTCAATGATTGCAGTTTCCCCATGCTTTAATGCAAAGCCTGTGTCCAAGTCGGAAGGCTGGTACTCTTTTACGACTTTAATCTTTCCACGGCCATTTTCACCTTGGTAATCTGGCAGAACACCATGATATACAGTAATGGACTCCGGCTGCTGTTCAAGTTCTGACATTATGAGAGCCGGCTTTGCCGGATAAGCTTTAAGTTTTGCCTTCGGGAAGGATGCCGGGAAAGAGTGCTCCTTAACCGAAGACCATGCCGCGTCATCATATCCTTTTTCCAGCCATCCATCCAGCTCCATAGTTGCATCATACACTTCGCCATCGTATATATCATTTTCTCGAATAGGTCCTTGATCTGTTGCTTTCCATTGACCGTTTGTATCTGAAATGATTATTTCCGCCGAACCATCTTCAAAAGTCACCGCTAATTTCACAAGCAGCCCCAGGTCGTTCCCATCCTCTTTATGGTAGGTGCTTCCCTCCCCGATCCTGCTGTTATACCAGCCATTACCAAGTTGAGCAGCTAATATATTATCCCCGGGGGCAAGATGCTTGGTAACGTCGTAAGTGAAATAATGAATGATTTTATCATAATTCGTCCAGCCTGGTGTCAGCAGTTCCTCGGCAACTGTGTTATCTTCTTGAAGGAATCCCATTTTATTTCCGTTTACATAAATTGTATAAGCCCCGAGTGCAGTTACATAAAGCCTTGCTTCTTTCACTCTTTTAGGAAGCCTCACTTCCCTGCGAAACATCACGGCACTTGCTTTTTTATCCTTCTTCCCAGCCATGGCTATCCATTTAGCTTTGCTCCAATTTTCCATTGCATGATCACTGAACAGCCCTGTTTCAAAATAGCTTTCCTCTGACTCTATCAGTGTTTCTTTTTCATCCCAAACGAGGACTTTCCAGTAGTACTTATAAGAAGGCAGGAGTTCCTTCCCTGCATAATGTACGGCAACAGATTTATCGGATTTTACTTTCCCGCTATCCCAATAGTCTGCAGCCTGAGGAGTCAAGCGGTCCGGACTCTGTGCGACTAAGATTTGATATGCTGTTTGCTTTTGACCTGAGCCAGCAGATGTCATTTTCCAGCTGAAACGTGGTTTTTCTGCATCAATTCCCATTGGCTTGATTCGATATTCCACCCTTAAATCACCTACAACTGTTGCTTGTTTTCTCATAAAGAAACCTCCCTCAAAATGATTACTTGATCGAACCTGCTGTCATCCCCGCTACAATCCGTTTATTGAAGAAAATAAACAATACAAGCGGTGGCAGCGAAATGAGAAGAATATTTGTAAACAGCAAATTCCATTGTGTGCTGTACAAACTCATAAAATTGTAAAGCGTCAGCTGTAAGGTCGCATTTTCTGCCCCTGGGAAAAAGTAAAGCGGATTAACGAAATCGTTGTAGACTCCGACTGCCGTAAGCACGATAACAGTTGCCGACACAGGTTTTAACAGCGGCAGAATGATAGAGAAAAACAGCCTCAGCTTTCCGCAGCCGTCTATCACTGCCGCCTCATCCAGCTGTTTTGGTATGGTTGCCATAAAGGCTCGATAAAGCATGACGGTGAATGGTAGATGCAGTGCGACTTCTACCAGGATGATGCCCGGCATCGTCTTGAAAAGACCGATACTTTCCAACACCCAGATAGTCGGTACCACTGCGGGCGGAATGATAAGTCCCACCAAAATCAAAAAATTGATGAACGGGGTGCTTTTTGTACGTTTACGGTGTAACACATAGCCCGCCATTGCACCGAAAAGGATGAGCAATACGATTGAAACAATCGTAATCATGGCACTATTGAAAAACGCACGTAGAATCATTCCATTTTCAGCTGCAAATACCAGCTGAATATTCTCCATCAGCTGAAATGTACTTGGCCATGACATATTGAGCAAGGAGGACTCTTGTGTGTCTTTTGCAGCATTTACAAATACAAAATACAACGGAATGCCAAATAGCAGAATGGTCACTGCCACCGCAAATACTTCTGCAATTAATCTTCCTGCTGTTCTGCTCTTTTTCTGTTTAGCCGTTCTGTGAGCATTGGACTTCCTTTCCAGCATAGATGAGGGGGCCATCATTTTAGCCATTACATATCCACCTCTTTTCTGTTCAAATAGAGATATAACGGAAAGGCTAGTGCAGCTACCACGATGAACAGGATCACATTACCTGCCGTTGAAATCCCGTAAAAACCTGCTTGATATTGCTTGTAAATGATAGAAGCGATGATATCCGTGCTGAATCCTGGACCTCCCTTTGTCATGGTCCAAATCAAATCGAACGTACGAAGACCACCAATAAAGGATAAAATGATCACCGTATTCATAGCAGGCCGGCTAAGAGGCAGCGTGATATTCCGAAATCGATGCCAAGCATTTCCACCATCAATCGAGAGTGCTTCATGATACTCCTGCGGAATGGACATGATGCCTGCGATGAAGATGACCGTCGCGATGCCGACCCCTTTCCACACATCGACTAAAGCGACAGATAACAAGGCGATCTTTGTATCACCGAGCCAGTCAGGACCTGCGACACCGAAAAATGAGAGCGCGGCATTGATCATTCCCTGTGACGGATGCATCAAGGTGGAAAATGCAATTCCGACGGCTATGGTACTGAGGAGGGCAGGAAAAAAAACCATCGAGCGGATGAAACCAACCGACCGCAGGCGCATACTAAGGAATACACCGAGCAGCAGCCCCAGAATGACTTTCAAACCGCTTGTAACGACTGCATAAATGACTGTATTTTTAAAGCCGATGTTCATGGAAGGTTCTGATAGGAATACTTTAAAATTCTCCAGACCGATAAACTTCCAATCCGTTAACGTCCACCATGTCATGCTGAAGAAAAAGGACAATATAGTCGGTAAGATGAAGAAGATAAGATAAACAGCGGCAGCCGGCAGTAAAAAGAAGTACGTGTATGGGTTCGATTTCATTTTTTTTCGCACGATTTTTAGTCTCTCCTTTTAATCAAGGGCACCCCGTACGAGCGGGCTCCCCTGCTAGTCCTTCCTACCATCCTTCCAATCCAAGTTGTTTTGCTTGTTTCTCTACATCTTGATCGTAAAGTTCCGCTCCTTCTTTTGCCGTCTTGCCGCCGCTGCCTACTTCGGTTGTGATTTGTTCAAGATTCGGTCCTTTAAGCGGGCTCAAAAATTCGAGGGCAGGAGCCGTATTCCCTTCTTCAAAATATGGAAGCATATCTTTTACCGCCTGTGGAACATCGTCCGGGAGTTCCACTCCTTCCACTGCCAATGGTCCGTCCAGGGAAGCTGCCTCGACGAATCTCTTTACTCCCTCATCGGAAAGGAAAGCTTCGGCCCATTTCTTCGCAGTCTCCACTTTTTCACCTTTTTTATTCAAATAGAAGGCATGCGGCATCCAGGCCGTAAATCCATTTTTTTCCAGACTATCACCTGGCTGAGGAAATACTCCGATATCATTCAGCTGGTCCGGGTAATTTGTTGCAAGGAGCGGTAACACCTGTGACAGCATGGGATAATGCGCGCCGGTGCCTTCAGCGAGCATTTTGATTCCAGCATCATAGTTGGTTGCCAGGAAATCATCATTCATGTACCCCTCGTCATAGACTTCCTGCAATTTTTCAAAGCTGCGCAGGGCAGCAGGAGTAGTTGCCAATTTCGCTTTGTTTGCCGTATATTCTTCCGGGAAGGACGGATTCTCCGCCAAAACATTGTAGTTATCACCTAATACAATCAGCTGACTGGTCCACGTTTCTTTGTATGTTCCAATGACAGCCGTTTTACCTGCCTCTTTGATCTTTTCATTATTGGCCATGAGTTCATCCCATGTTTTCGGAACCTCTAAGCCTAGCTCCTCATACACTTTTTTATTATAAAACCAAGCCCCCACCATGACAGAGGTAGCTGGAATACCATAGATCGCACCACTATCATCGGAAACAGTATCTTTAAACGTATCAAGTACTTTATCCATATACGGTTCTTTGCTTAAATCGACAAAATTCTGCGCTGGATTCAACGCTTGCAGTAAAGATCCAGAGTTGTAGAAGGCAATATCAGCCATATCACCAGTGGCTAGGCGCGTTTTCATGATATTATCGCCTTCTGTACCACCAGGTCTTGTTTCGAATACGGTTTTGATTCCATACTCTTCTTCTATATAATCTGTTACTGCCTCGATTGCAGTCCTAGACGAATCATTGGAAATAAGGACGGTCACCGTATCCTCTTCACCTGAAGTTGATGAAGAATTTGCACCTCCGCATCCTGCTAATAAGCCAACGAGAAGCACTGTTACACAAAACAAGGAAAGAAACTTCTTTAACTTGTTCATTTTATCCCTCCATTGCTTTTGATTAATTTCTTTACACCTCTATTGTAAACGCTTACAAAAGGGGATTTAAGTCCGGATAATTTGGAAAGGTATCCGATTTTTTCATGTAGCGCTTTTTCCTTGCTTCTCTTTGTACAATCCAGGACTTATACCAGTATGTTTTTTAAACACTTCCGTGAAATGACGATAGCTATGATACCCCACCTTCTCACTGACGTCCTTCACTTTCCCCCCATCAAGCAGCAATTCCTTTGCTTTTTCAATCCGTAGGCTGGTCAAGTATTTGATATAGGTGGTGCCTGTAGTCTCCTTGAACAGCAAGCTGAAGTATGTGGTATTCATGCCTGCTCGAGCTGCGACATCCTGCAGTGTGATGTCTTTGTGGTAATGATTTTCGAGAAACACTTTCGCCCATTCGACCGTCCCCTGGCTTTCTGTCTGCTTGGCTTGTCGGATTCCATCTAAAAAACTGATCATCTTGGATAACAGCCAATTCTCCATTGCTTCGCTTGTATCCAATGTTTTGATTTCTTGGTAATAATCGTAAATGGGGACTTGTGCGCCATTTTCTTTTGCAACTTCCAGTCCTAGGTAAACAAGACGAAGAATTTCTCTTTCCATAATTTCAAGCTGACGTGTTTGACAGAGTTCTTTCATCCAATCCATTACATGTTCCTTCATACTGGCTTCATCAATTGTCCGTAAACAAACAAAGATTGACTTTTCCATGCCTGAGAAGTCTTGCGGGGCAGTATTATCTGTATCAAGATCATCATAATGAAGTAAAGGCACTTCCAAGAATTTTGCATAACGGCATGCTTTTTGTGCTTGTTGATAGCTTTTATACAGTTCCCTTGGCTCCGTATAGGTCCGGCCTACCCCTACCTTACCTTTTACACTTGATGTGACCAAATCTTGTTGACATGATAGTGCTGTAAGATGAAGAAGGACGAGAAAGTACTCTTTTCCCGAACGAATCGTAACGCTATTAAGATTAGGTTTCTTCAGTTGGATAGCATCTTCCGTAGCAAGTGCCAGAACCGTGAATCCGTACACCTTTTTAGGATAGTTCTGCATCACTTGCTCCCATTCCCTCTCCCCTTCTTCATGGTGAAGCATCAACTGAAGCAGGGCGCGTTTTAAACGTTCTTGCTGATTTAATTCCCAGTCTGTCTCCAATGTCTTAACCCGCTGGATCTGATTTGCTTTTTTTATCGTTCGTTCCAGGACATCCTCTACTTTAGATAAAGTTACCGGTTTTTCAAGATAATCAACAACTCCCAGCTTAATCGCTTTCTTTAAATATGCTGTATCGTTAAATCCACTGAATACAATACATAAGGTGGTCGGTTCTATCTCCAAAATCCTTTCGATGAGAGCTAGACCATCCAACCCGGGCATTCGAATGTCGGTCAAGATGATATCCGGTTTATTTGCTTCAAAGAAATCAAGCGCTTCCACCCCATTTTGAGCAGTACCGATCAGCTCGATTCCAAATTTATCCCAACATACCATTGTTTGAAGCCCTTGCACAACAATGAATTCATCATCAAAAAGAGCTGCACGAAACATCAGGAATCCCCCCTTGTCTTGATTGGAAAACGAAGCTCTACAGTAGTACCAAGATTCATTTCACTCCTTATGGAAAAAGTGGAGGAGGGGTAATATAATTCCATGCGCTGCTGCACATTTTTCAGTCCAAAGCCCTTGGTCGTATTCGACATCTCTTCTATTCCTACACCATTATCTTCAATGATAAAAATCGTTTCATCGTTGTTGATTTTTCCAGTCAACCGAACTATTCCCGGACTCATTTTCGGTTCCAGTCCATGATAGATGGCATTTTCGACTAACGGCTGCAGCAATAGTTTTAGAAATTCCATATCAAGGAGCGCATCGTCAACGTCTTCTTCATAAGTAATACGATTAGGAAATCGCAGCTGCTGAATCGTTACATAGTGACGAATATGAGCCAATTCATCATCTACGGTTATCATTTCTTTCCCTTTACTCAAGCTAAGCTTAAAAGTTTCTGAAAGAGCACTCGTCATTTTGGCAATGTCTTGATTATCATTCATGATCGCCATCCAATAGATAGCGTCCAATGTGTTGTACAAAAAATGCGGCTTTATTTGGGCTTGCAGGAGGTTAAGCTCTGCCTCTTTGATCTCCAGTTTCGAGCGGATCAGCAAATGATTCAGCTCCATGTTTTCGGAAGTCACTTGTTTGAATGTATTACTTATCAAACTTATGTCATCAGAAGCTATTTCCGCCTGTCTTTCTTTTGTCGTTTTCATCCAGTCCACAATCAACTTTTTCAGTTGCGTCAGAGGATGCATAATTCTGCCAGAGGTAATAAAGGAAAGTATCAGTGCCAAGAACGCCATCAATCCAACGAGTATTCCCGTTGCATTCCGTATAAAGTAAGTTTCATTGAATAAAACATCTTTTTCGATAATATGAACAAAAGCCCATCCTGTCGTTTCATTCCGATAGCTGCTGATTAAATGATTCTCTTCTGGAAAATCATCTCTTTGAAGGAGAGAAAGCTTGCTTTTCTTTTCTGGATTGGCAATCGGCTCCGTATAAACAACTCGATTCGATGTCTCTGCTTGGTCCAGAATGACAGATTCACTATTTGGGCTCTCTTCTATGACTCTCGAAAAAATAGACTTATGAATGTTCACGACCAGGACTCCGAGAATTTGCTGTTCAAAAACATTATCCGAATCACGCAGCAGCTTTACGGACGAAAACGTATTCGAGGACGGATCATCCAGCAGTACATTGCGGCTAAAAAACAAAACTTTTCCTTCCGCCGCCTCCGTTTGTCTGTACCAATCCTGCGAATCTATTCCATGAACTGCACCTCCGCTTGTATCATACTTTCCCATACTGCTGCTGTTCCCATAACAAAAAGCACGAAAATGCTTATCGAATATACAAACGGAATCCACATCCTGCGTATCGATAAAATAGCTGTATAAAAGATGCTCCATCCGTTCCCCCATACTTTTCTCCATCTCCCGGGAAGAGTCGGAAGTTATATCGGCGCTCTTTTTTAACTCCGCTTGCATATCACTGTTCCAAGCTATCAATCGCTGCATATTGATGATATTCTTCAACAGGACATCCGCACGCTCACTAGATGCTTTCACTTGAGTCTGCATTGTATTGATTTGTTGATTCATCAATGTTGTCTTCGCAACATAATACGAAGTTATGCCAAGTACAGCCAGCGGGATGATCGAAATAAGCGTTATTGCAATAAAATATCGATGGCGCATTTTCATGAGTTTTAAATACTTTATAATCGCACATTCCTCCCTCATCATCCATTCTCCGCTTTCATTCTCTAATTGATAAGAGCGCTTACAAAATTTCAGATATGTTTCTGAGTTGTACTCATTTTTATATACATACGTTCTTTTTCACGTATTTTCCTGTAACGGATATGCCTATTCGAAAACATAAACAAGATCGATTTTCCCCACCAAAAAAACCGGGGGATGCAAAGTCCCCGGTCACATGTCAGTCAATATACATCTTTCCATTCATCTATATTGGATTCATCGAATTTAAACGGATCACCCAGCATGATCCGTGTGCCCTCGTCATCTTCGACTACTTCCACTTCACCAAGATCACGCAAATCTACTTTCTCTCCTAATTCGCCAGTGATGTTGCCTTCACCTAATTCGTAGGCAGCATATGCAGCGCCTTTTCCAACATCAATCGGATTCCACAGATACATCCATGGGCTGACGCCGCTTTCAATATATGTCGCCATTTCACTCGGCAACCCCAAGCCAGTCAGGACCACTTCTCCTTCCAAACCTTTATCGGTAAGCACTTTGCCTGCTGCGGCAATACCGACAGTCGTAGGTGCGATGATTGCTTTTAGATCTGGATAAGATTTCAACAATGCTTCTGTTTCGGATACACTCTTATCGCGCAAATCATCTCCGTAAGCTACTTTGACAAGTTCGATATCCTTGTATTCTTCTTTTTCAAGTTCCTTTTTCATCCATTCGATCCATACTCGCCTTCTTCCCCGATTTGTGCTGCCAAACTATCCAGCAGGTGCTCTGCCAGTTTTTCGGCATCGACCATATTGATAAAGAAATCCCTGCCCTCTGGGTGTGAATCCGCATCCCATGTCAGCACAGTTATCCCCTTTCGCCTGACTCCTGTCAGGATCGGTGTCAGGCGATCCGGGTCGATTACGCTGACTGCCAGGACATCGACCTCTTGTTTTTTGAATGTATCAATGATTTCTTCTTGCTGAGCTGGATTTGCCATTTGAAATGGATAATGGCTCCGGATGACTTGGCTGCTTCCTCCACTCCCTCCCGGACAGCCTGGAAGTAAGGTATGTCCATCACCTTCGGTACAACTGCGATATCAATTTTCTCCTCTTGAACCGGCTTGGCTTCAGGGGCTGGAGTTTCTTGCACATAAAGAATCTCGCTTTTGTTGCAAACGCTTACAAAAGTCAACAAGATAAGCAGGACAATCATTTTTTATACATGAAATCATCCTTAGGGGTCGGTTGATTAGTTCACAGCTTGGAACTCCATGTTCTGTTTTTCAAAATAGCTTCTCGTGATCGAATCTATGCCTGTATCTGTGTAGACCTTCGAAATTTTATTCAGCCCGGTAATGGTGGCAAAAGCGCGCTTTCCGAATTTACTGGAATCAGCTAGAAGGATTGTTTGTCCTGCTATCTCGATCATCTGTTTCTTAACGATTGCCTGCTGTTCGTTCGAATCGCTCAAGCCATGCTCGAGGTGCACACTCTTGCAAGATAGGAAAGTCTTATCCACGTAATATGTCGTCAATGATCTCTCTGTCAGCGGACCAACAAAGGATAAAGATTTGGACAGAAGCTGCCCGCCGAGCGAAATGACCCGAATCTGATCCTTTGTACTGCAGGCAAGTGCCACTTTGATGCTGTTGGTGATGATCGTCAGCGGCATATTCGGCAATTCTTTTGCCATATACCATGCCGTCGTACTGGCATCGAGAATGATTCGTTCCCCGGTATGGATATCGGCGACTGCTGCTCTGGCAATTGCCTGCTTTTGTTGCATATGCATCACTTCGCGTGCTTCATGGGCAATTTCCGTAGCTCCTTCTTCGATCCGCACAGCTCCGCCATGGCTGCGATGCAGCAGCTGTTCCTTCTCCAGCTTTTCCAGGTCACGCCGTATTGTCTCCTCGGTCACATGGAAGAGCGAGCTAAGCTCGGTGACCCGGACGCTTGCCCGTTCGTTCACCAGTTCGACGATCTTCCTTTGTCTTTCTGCAACTAACATACCTTTTCCTGCCTTTACCACGTTTTGATTATAGTGTAGCATAATCTTGCGTGTTACCGATGTGCCATTTCATTTCTTTCATACTCCTGAACATGCTGCCACCAGGCAGTTCCGCGCGGTACTTGCATTTCCTGGCAGAAATAATCCCAGATGGCGCCGAATGGATAGCTTTTCAGTTCTTCCATCAGCATGAGTCTATCCGTGAATTGTCCCTTCTCCTGGTATTCTTTCAATTCTTTATGAGGTGTCAGAAGCGCATAAAGCAATGCCTTTTGCATATTACGGGTGCCGATTACCCAAGCGGCAACGCGATTGATGCTGGCATCGAAGAAATCAAGCCCGATGCGAATGTTTTCAAGCGCATCATTGCGGACTAGCTCAAGTGCGATTTCCTTCAATTCATCGTCAAATGTCACCACATGATCACTGTCCCATCGAACTGGCCGGGAAACATGCAAAGCAATTTTATCCGTAAACGGAAGCATGCCGCTTATTTTGTTGGAAACCATCTCTGTCGGATGATAATGACCGGTATCCATCAGCAGATGTTTGCCGCGGGTCAGACTATAACCCACGTAGAATTCATGGGACCCGACAACATAGGACTCGGAACCGATACCGAATAATTTGCTTTCCACGGCATCGATATTGTAGGTTTCATCGATTTCGACAGCAAATATTTGATCGAGTGATCGTTTCAGGCGCTCCCTTGGCGTCAGACGGTCACTCGGCACATCCTTATAACCATCAGGGACCCAAATATTTGTAAGACTCGCCGTTCCTAGCTCTTTGCCGAAATATTCCCCGATCCGGCGCGAAGCGATACAATGCTCGATCCAGAACTGTCGGATTTCTTCATCGGGATGAGCAAGTGTCAGACCATCGGCTGCTTTTTCGTGCGAGAAGACAGTCGGATTAAAATCCAATCCTAGACCATGCTGCTTCGCCCACTCCACCCAGTTGCGGAAATGCTCCGGCTTTATTTCATTTCGCTCGACATGCTGGCCATCGGTTTCTGCATAGATAGCGTGCAGGTTGATGCGATGCTTGCCAGGAATCAGGCTGAGCGCCATTTCCAGGTCGGCACGCAGCTCTTTTGGCGTTGTCGCCTTTCCAGGGTAGTTGCCAGTCACATCGATACCGCCTGAAAGTTCATTCTGCTGCACTTCAAAGCCGCCGATATCGTCCCCCTGCCAGCAGTGAATGCTTATTGGTATCGTTTTCAATTTTGCCAATGCCGCTTCTACATCGACTCCTAGTGACTCATACACTGATTTTGCCATTTCAAACGCTTTTATCACTGTCATTTGTCTTCCTCCTTAATGTAAATGGAATACTTCTTTCATCGCTTCACTGACCGGACTATTATCGGGATTGGTCTGCATGATATCCTTCATGTATGCCCACCATCGCTGACACGTCTCCGTCTGTGCAATCCTGGCATGCATTTCCTCGGATTCCGCTTCCAGATAGGCAAACAGCATTGCAGTCGGCTCGTGCAGGAAAATGCTGTAGTTGCTGACACCATGCTCCTTGAGCACTTGCTCCATCTCCGGCCATAGCTCATCATGGCGTTTTTTGTACTCAGCGAATTTATCCTGATAAACATACATCACACTAGCTTTTCGAATCATGAATTCTCCTCCTTTCCTTATCCAGCAAACCTTGATCTGCCGGCAGATAGGTTCGCACAGGGAAGGAGCTGCGGATAAGCTGTCTGCCTGCTTCCAAGGAATCCAGCTCCCCTGCCGCTATTATTTGGACGATCAAGTTACCTAGCGCAGTCGCTTCTGTTGGACCTGTAATTACCTGTAAACCGCTGTAATCGGCTGTCAGCTGATTGAGCACTTGATTCTGTGAACCGCCGCCGACGATGTGCAAAGTTCGGATGCTTGTTCCCGTCAGCAGTTCCAGCTCTTCCAATGCTTCACTATAAAGCATGGCTAGATTATGATAGACCGTCAGACCCAGTTCTCCGATGTTAGTCGGCACATATTGATCGGTTTCACGGCAATAATCCTGCAATTCCTCAATCATATTGGCCGGCTTCAAAAACCTTGGATCATTCAGGTCTATGGAAGGCACCTGTTTCAAGTCTGTCCGACTAGCTTCCTCGGCCATCTCACCAAAATTGTAATCCACCGGGTATAATCTTCTTATCTCCTGAATCATCCACATCCCGATGATATTTTTTAGATATCGGTAAGTTTTGTTGATTCCCCACTCATTCGTGAAATTTTTATCCAAGCTGCTGTCGTCCAAGATAGGCTCGCTTCGTTCGGTCCCGATCAAAGACCAGGTGCCGCTGCTAAGATAGGCCCACCCTTCCCCGGCTGCTGGTACACCAGCAATGGCAGATGCAGTATCATGGGATCCGACAGCAATCACAGTGCAGGCAGGCAGGTCATATTGCTTTTGCAATGTCCCTTTGATTTCGCCGATTACTGTACCGGCTTCTACCAACGGGGCAAACTGCTTGGATTGAAAACTGGTCAAGGCAAGCAAATCTTCGTCGAAGTCACGTGTGAGTGGATCAAATAATTGCATCGTGGAAGCATTGGTTGCTTCCATCACTTTTTTACCGGTCAGCCGGTAATGAAGATAATCTGGTACAAGCAGCACTGTTTCGGTCCGCCCGATCAGCTCCTCATTTTCAGTAAAAAGCTGATAGATTGTATTGAAGGGTTGGAATTGGATGCCTGTTTTCCGGTAGATATCATGCTTAGGTACCGTTTTCCATACCTGCTCCATCACATCATCCGTCCGGGAATCCCGGTAAGCGATTACCTCACGCAACCGCTCACCATCCTTCCCTAGTAAAACATAATCCACTGCCCATGTATCGATTCCAAGCGTACATGATTGGATACCCTGCCGCTTGGCAATTTGAAGCCCACGTAAAATTTGTTCTTCCAAATGATCAATATCCCAGCACTGATAAGCCCCCTGTTTCTGATAGCCATTCGCAAACCGGTGAATCTCCTGTATGACAAGCTTCCCCTCTTTCAATTCACCAGTGACGAGACGGCCGCTTGATGCTCCAATATCGACTGCAATATGCATCTTGCGCCCCCCTATCTTGTGAAGGCAGCTGGTACGCCGCCATCAACCGTGATCATGCAGCCAGTTGTCTTCGCCGCTGCATCCGAGGCGAAGAATGCAATCGATTCTGCAATATCACTTGGGAAAATATTGACACCTAGTGTTGTACGTTTGCGATAATGCTCCTCCAGCTCATCAGGCGAAATATTATACGCAGCTGCTCTTTCCTCACGCCATTTGGAGCCCCAAATCGCTGATCCTTGCAGCACGGCATCAGGCAGAACACCGTTTACCCGAATACCATAGCTGCCGCCTTCTGCAGCGATACACCTGGCCAAATGCATTTCCATTGCTTTGACTGCGCTGTAAGCCGCTGCATTCTTTCCGGCATAAACAGAGTTTTTCGAGCCGACAAATACCATGCTGCCCCCGATTCCTTGCTGCTTCATCAAGCGGAAGGCTTCCCGGGCAACGAGGAAATAGCCTGTTCCCAATACATCCATATTAAGCTGCCATTCTTTTAATGTCGTTTCATCAAAAGGACTGCTTGTGGCAAGTCCTGCGTTATTGACTATATGGTCGACTCCTCCATACTGCCGTACAGCTGTTTCGAATGCTTCAGCGATTGCCGCTTCATCGGTTACGTCCATTTTGACGGCAAGCGCACGGCCTGCACCGTATGTTTCATTAAGTTCCCTGGCAACCTTTTGGGCTCCTTCGATATTGATGTCTGTCACGACAGCATGAGCGCCTCCTTCAAGGAATACACGCAATGTCGCACTGCCGATACCGCCTGCACCGCCTGTGACAAGAACAACCGAGCGGCTGAATCTTGCCTCTGGTGGAGCCAAGGACAGCTTATACAGCTCCAATGGCCAATATTCCACTTGGAACGATTCTCCTTCAGACAATGACACGAAGTCACCTAGTGCAGTTGCTCCCTTCATGACCGCAATGGCACGATGATACAATGCAGCACTGATATCAGCAGCTTTTTTGTCTTTTCCTGTTGTGACCATTCCGACACCAGGAATGAGAACCACTCTAGGCACAGGTTCGAACATCACATCCCCCTCGGATGCAAGACGGTTAAAATAATCTTCGTAATCTTCAGCGAAGTTTTGGATACCTTCTGCCACTTTCCGTGACAGATCCTCCGCATTGTCAGTAGACGGATCAAATGCAATGTACAAAGGCGTCCGCTTTGTATGTACAAGATGATCCGGACAAGCTGCACCTACCTGGCTCAGCTGCTGCGCCTGTTCACTATTCACGAATTCCAGCACATCATCACTGTCATCGAAACTCAGGATCATTTTCTTCTCTCCGCTCACCGCTCCCCTTATGGCTGGCATCACCTTCGTGATCAGCTTTTCACGTTCTTCTTTATCCAAAGCAGAAACCTTTGCTCCGCCGAAGGCTTTTGTTTCAGACTGTTGTCGGCTGATATAGTCCTCCGCTTCATTGATGACGGCAATCGTCCGATCATAGCTCTCCTGTGCTGTATCTCCCCAAACAACCAGCCCGTGCTTTTCCATCAATACAAGCTCAGCATGCGGATTCGCAGCCACTGCTTCCGCAATCATCTTGGAAAGTGTGAATCCTGGACGGATATAAGGCACCCAAACAAATCGGTCCCCGAAAATCTCCTTGGCGATTTCCTGTCCATTATCCGCACAGCACAGACTGATGATGCTGTCGGGATGTGTATGATCGACATGTTTGAATGGAAGGAATGCATGCAGCAATGTTTCAATTGAAGCGCGAGGGTGGCTGGCATCAATCATGCATTTACCCAAGTAGGCAACCATCTCTTCATCAGTCATAGACTCCTTCTCGATCAGCGGACGAATATCTTCCATCCGCAAACCAGTGAAGTTATGTGCTCCCATCGTTGCCAAATCAGAACCGCTGCCTTTGACATACATCACTTCCACCGGACGTCCTCGAAAGTCCTCCACCGTCGTTTTCATCGACGTATTACCGCCGCCCCAGTTACACACAGAACGGTCGCTTCCGATCAAATTGGAGCGATATACCAGCTCCTCTAGTCCTTCAAACTGCTTCGCATCTGATTCATTCCATTTATTCTGTACCAATTCTAACACTCCTTTTACATTTGATGAAGCGCTTTCAAAATCTACACTCATTATATAACAAACTACCTTACTTTTGTGTATTTATCTTTATTTTTATTTGTTTATTTTTGTTTTGTTATTTTCTTGCTTCACGAGTATTTTCCGGCACGGTTCCATAACGCTCTTCCTGTATCTCTTCCAGTGACTTGCCTCGAGTTTCAGGAGCCATAACCAGGCCAACTACAGCAGCGATGAGAAGGAATCCTATCATGATCAAACCTGCCGTCTGGAAACCCAGCGAACTGATCATCACCGGAACAACGAGCGAAATCAATCCGACAGCTATCCGCGCCAGGGCAAAAATAAACCCTTGTGCCTTGGCCCGATAACGTGTATGGAATAACTCCCCGGCCCATAAACCATAGAAAGCCTGAGCGCCAAAACCAGCAGCAATCCCCCACAGGACGACAAAGGTGAACAATTCAAACATTCCCATTCCGCCAAACGTAAGAACTAGCCAAGCAGCGATTCCCATAGCTGCGCCAATTCCATATAGAAGCTTGCGATTCACCCGGTCACCAAGCTTAATGAAGACGAAATACGTACCTGCCACAGTCAATGTCCAAAGGAAGCCTTGCAGTAAATTTGCCTGCGATGCAGATAAACCTCCGACTGTTTCGTAAATATAAGGCATGAAATAGCCCATCACTCCCGCGACTAGATTCCAGAATACATAGATTCCGACTAGCAGTACGATTGCCTTTAGATTCGCTTTCACAGTAAACAGCTGCTTCCAGGACACATCTTGTGAACCTGAAAATTTACGGCTTTTCTCTTTTTCCTCGGTCCAAATAGTCGATTCATTGATCTGCTGCTGCAGTATCCACGTAATCAGTGCGACAACGAAGAGCTGGGCAAAAATGATGCGACTGCCAAGCAAACCTAAAGGAGCCAGTAATACGGACAGAAACAGCGTGATTGCCGGTCCGATCGACCAAGCAAACTGCCCCCAGCCGACACGAGCAGCCCTCTCCCCCTTCGGAGCCTCTTCGGCTATGTAAGTCCAAGCAGCAGGTATTGCTGCACCAACTGCAATGCCCGTTACAACATACCCAATTAAGAGCATCGGGAAATTGAACGCAAATGTGATGAGCAGAATTCCCAGCATGTATACAAGCAGGTCATATTTATAGATGAATTTCCTGCCGAACTTGTCCACCAGAATACCACCAAGAAACGCACCAATCGCCGAGCCAAAACCATTGGCACTCAACGCACCAAGCAGACCAAGCTTGGCATCATTGAGATGCAAATACTCCATCCATAATGTCAAACCGCCAGCACCGGCAACAATTGAACCCGCCTCTAGATAATTGGACATTGCCACCGTGATGGTCGCCTTCAAACTCCCTTGTTTTGCCGCCATTGTTCTTCCCCTCCTGTACTTTTCAAACGCTACATAATAACAACTCACCTTTTAAAAGCGCTTACATAGAACTTTATGACTGAATTATACACTAATTAGTTTTGATTGTGTTTATTTACTTCTATTTATTTTGTTTTTTGGCCATATCTTAAGATGTCCTTTAGTTTACATAATTTTATTATGATAAACTCATTTCAATTATAAAACCTGCACCATCGATTTACTGATGGTACAGGTTTTTGATTACAGGTCATTCCTCTGATTGAAGCAATGCTTAATTATCCAAATCCGGGCATTACCGGCATACCATATGATTAAAACATTCTTATTAAAATTACACCCGCCAAAATCAAGAACAGTCCAACGACTTGTATCCAGTCAATCAGCGTTTTTTGAGCACCCATCCATCCAAAACGCTGGATAAGCAAGCTTCCCGCTATCTGGCCAAACAGAACCAGTACAACCGTTTGTCCTGTGCCGACTTGTCCAACTAAGTAAATGTTAATCAATACATATGCCGCTCCCAAAAATCCGCCGAACCAAACCCACCAAGAAGCTTTTTGTTTAATTGGATTGCTGACTTTGACAAATGAGCGCTCCTTTAAGCCGACTACAATGATCAAGGTAATCGCCCCAACGAAAAAGGAAACAAAAGCTGCTTGTATGGAGGAATCCAGCACCACACCAAGCTGCCCATTGATTGCTACTTGTGTCGACATCAACATACCAGACACGATGCCGATAAGACGCCAAATCCATAAATTAAAGTTGTTTTCACTGCTTTTTTCCTGTCTGTGCCTTACTTCCTGTATCGCAATTGCAAAAAATACCCCCACCAACACCAAACATATCCCAATTAATCGATAACCATCAAAGGCTTCTCTCCTGGAATGGAACCATCCGAAATTATCAATCAGCATTCCCATGATGATTTGACCGAGAATGGGCATGATGGCAGTCTGCACACTTCCCAGCTTAGGAAATAACAAAATATTGACAGTAAGGAAAATGACACCGAGTACTCCCCCAAGCCAAATCCAAATGGGCTCATGTACCATTAACTCCCAGGATAAACCCAGTGGTGAACCGATCACCAAGGAAATAACAGTCAAAAAGAGAGCACCAATCACAAATGAAATCATCGAAGCCAAGTAAGGGGAGATAACAAACTTTCTCAATTGCGAATTCACAGCTGTTTGAATGGACAACCCTGTCCCAATTAAAATTCCTATCAATGCAGTAATCATTTCATATAACTCCCTGAAAATTTATTTTTAACTAATATAAATGGATAAAATCAGGGAGGCGGTAAGGAACGGTAATGATCGTTATTCGTACTTATCTTCCTCTCTAAGACGATGAACTTATTTTATACCCTTTTAACAGCTGATAGTCAACCATGCAGATAAGATATTTTCCCAAAACAAAAACGCTCCCTAAATCGGCAATCCGATAACAGAAGCGTTAAGACCTTTAAACATATTTTAATGGCGGTCTAATTATAGTTAAGATCGACCTAAATCAGCATCAACTGGCACGGTGTTCAAGTCGCAGGCGATCTGCCACCATTGCAATGAATTCTGAATTTGTCGGCTTTGCTTTCGAGATGCTCACAGTGTATCCGACGGTTCAAAGCGTTGGTATGAAGCTGTTTCCGGTACATTTACCGGTACATTTGTCGGGAGTTTATGTATAAATTTATCGGCTTGTATGACCGGTAGTTTATCGGTCTATCCGTACAAGTTTATGGGCTTTATTGCGAAATTAACGAAGTTGCAAGGTGTTTCCGTTTATTTCCGAAATATTATTTTTATGTTTGTACTGTTACAATTATGCTCGCTTTCTCTGAGGCAAGCAGTAATTCTACTCTGAAGACTATTCCGAAGTATATTCTGTTCTCTATGCTGTTCGCTATTCCGCCGCGTGTCCGAGGGTGAATAGTCCGCCGGAATATTCCGAACGTTGTTATTCCGCGTTGTCCACGCTAGTTTGGTATATTCCGTTGTTCGGCGATATTACTGTGTAATATATATATCTATCCGTAACCCCGCAACCCTATTTCGGCAATACCTGACCTTACCTTGCGACGTCGCAATGTTTATAACGTGATAACCCTCGCCGCACACCCGGCATCCTCCGCCATCTTCCGCAACATCATCGCATAAAAAAATAGTCTCCTCGAGAGAAGGTTCAGCTTTCTTCTTAGCTTCTGCCTTTTCGGCTTTTTCTTTCTCAGCCTTCTCTTTAGCTGCCTGCTCTTCCTCTTTAGCTTTTTTCTCCGCTTCTTCCTTCTCCTTCGCAGCTTCTTCTTCCGCAGCCTTTGCTTCTGCTTTCTTCTGCTTTTCAGCAGCTTTGTCTTCTTTCTTATCTACCCCAGCCACCGGCTCCGCCTTTTCATCACTCTTTACTTCTTCCGTACTAGCCGACTTTAAGGTATCCGGACTCGTAGCAAAACCAATTATAGCAAGCAATATAATGACTGCTGTGACGACTGATCTAATAATCGTATTCCATTTCTTACTAACCCACATTAATACAAGTCCGACCGGGAAAAATAGGAATTATCGACGCCTTGCCTCAGCTAATTCTCGTCCGTTTACCAAGTAATATTTCGCAAAATTATTCCGGAGTTGGTGAGGCTGAACATCTAACCCAACCATCCTCGAATGCTTCTTAAAGGCAGTCTCTATATTTCTGACGTCCATCTTCTTGCCTCTGGTCGATGGAAATACGTGGGGGCTATCGGAATATCGGTCCTTATACTCCAACCATGACTTCAGTTCTCGGCCCATCTTCTGAGAAAAATAAACAATCCTCTCTTTTCCGCTTTTTGTCATTCGGAGGAGCATTGCTCCGTTTCTTATATCTATATCGGTAGGTAACGTCTCCAATAATTCTCCGATCCTGGCGCCGGTGTCTAAAATGAGCCGCGCAATGATCCAGTTCCGGTATTCATGGAATCGCGAAACATCGAACGTAGTAAAGAATAGCTTCAGTTCATTTTCGGTAAGCAGCGATTTTACCTTTCGCACTGGCCGAATTTTCTCTATACCTTCGCAGGGATTTTTCTTGATGATTTTATTTCGGTAAAGATAATTGAAAAACGCATTGATGTTGCGTTGATAATTAGCAAGTGTTGTTTCACTAACTTCCCTACCAAAATCCGAACGATTATGCGGTCTATTTTGCCGAGCCGACATATCGTTAGAAAATGCACCGTACTTTCCCCTCTGTCGTATATAGATAAAATACTCCGTAATATGATCCCGCTTTACTTTCGCCGGATTGTTTACGTCTTGCTGCTCGATTAAATATCGATGGAATAATCGCAAGGTTTGATCGTAACTACTCATCGTCTTATTCGATAATCCACGGCTCTGACATTCGATCATATAGCGGTCCAATTCGATTAAAAAAATGTCCATACAAAAAACGCCCCCTTCACCGGACAGACCCGATAAATTAGAGCGCTCATACATTTCCGAATATATATTTATACATTTCCGATAAGAGTTTATCGGCTTATTCCCGCAGAGTTTAACGCAAAAATCGCATGATACCGGGCTTAGGACGCACGGTGTTCAAGTCGCAGGCGATCTGCCACCATTGCAATGAATTCTGAATTTGTCGGCTTTGCTTTCGAGATGCTCACAGTGTATCCGAACAGAGAGGAGATGGAATCCATGTTGCCGCGGTTCCATGCTACTTCGATTGCATGGCGGATTGCCCTTTCCACGCGGGAAGCAGTTGTATTATATGTTTTGGCGATGTCCGGATAAAGCACTTTGGTGATCGATCCGAGCAGGTCAATATCATTGTAAACCATCGTGATTGCCTCACGCAGGTACATATAGCCTTTGATATGTGCAGGCACACCAATTTCGTGGATGATATTTGTGATGCTTGCTTCCAGATTCGGCTTCTTATCCCGTTTTTTCTCTTTTGTGACGCGGATTGGACTTGCTTCATAATTTCCGCCATGACCGCTTACTTGACGGATTTGTGCTGCCAGGTTCTCCAAATCGAAAGGCTTAAGGATAAAGTAAGCAGCGCCGAGGTCGACTGCCTTCTTGGTGACTTCTTCCTGACCGAAGGCTGTCAGCATAATCACATGCGGCATCGGGGCGGACGTTCTTTCCCGTAATGTGCGAAGAACGGCCAGACCATCGACATGCGGCATGATGATGTCGAGGACGGCTGGAGATCTTCCAGCATATCTAAACAATCTTTTCCATTATAAGCCGTTCCAATTACTTCTATATCGGATTGGTCTTCGAAATATTCCTCCATAAGCTGCACTAGCTCTCGATTGTCATCGACCAAAACTGCTTTTATCTTTTCCATTCCCAGCTTCCTCCCTTAATATCCCTTATGATTCCACGTTATAGTTTCGACACATCAAGGTCAATTCCTGCCAAATTGAAAAAAACCTCGCTTTTAATTCAAATGGATGAAACTCTGCCCATCATTCGACAGTATGCGACGAGGCTTGCTCCGAACAGATGTTTCTTGTCTTTACAGTATACCGTATGACTTGAAAAAGAAAAAGACAATCCTATTCGTAAACGAACAGGAATTGCCTTTTTCAGCTAGCTTTCTTATCGGTTTTATAAATGTCGATACCTGCTTCCTGCAGCATCCATTCAATATGCACGCCATAGCCAGATGTCGGATCATTAACGAATACATGTGTTACGGCACCGATTAGTTTACCATCCTGGATGATCGGACTTCCGCTCATTCCTTGGACGATCCCGCCGGTTTTAGCAAGCAGACGCTTGTCGGTCACCTTGATGATCATCCCCTTTGTTGCTGGGTGATCCTGCGGTACACTATTGACGATTTCCACATCGAATTCTTCAATTTTTTCTCCATCCACAACCGTTCGGATGATTGCTGGTCCTTTCTTCACTTCCTCGCTTAATGCAATTGGCAGTGCTTTTGCTTCTTCGTTTTGACGCATATCACTGTCCAATTTGCCAAAAATACCAAAAGGGCTATTTTTCGTTATGGTTCCGATATGATTGCGATTCATGCTGAATTCAGCGAGTTTTTCCCCTGGCTTGCCATTGTTTCCTTTTTGGATGCTCGTTACATTGGATCTGACGATTGTTCCATCATGTATCTCGATTGGCTTTTGTGTATCCATATCCGAAATGACATGTCCCAAAGCACCATAATTTTTCGATTGTGGATCATAGAAGGTCATCGTCCCGATACCAGCGGCTGAATCCCGGATATAAAGACCCATCCGATATTGTTTATCCTTATCATCAAGAGCTGGGTTCAATTCGGTTGTCAATGTCTGACTGCCGCGTTTCACTTTGATGCTGATAGGTTTTCCTGCCTTTCCGGCTTTCTCGATCAGCGGAGCTACTTCTTCCATATTGTGTATTTCCTGCTCATCGATTTCCAAAAGGATGTCTCCGGTATAAATGGCCGCATCTTCACCAGGTGATACGGTTTCTTGTGCAGTCCGCACTTGATGATGGCCGACAACGAGAACACCGAGTGTATGGAGCTTCACCCCAACCGAATGGCCCCCTGGGATGATACGAATATCCGGAAGGACGTTTACAGCGACCTTTTTGACAGGTATGCTGCCTACCGTATAGACCAGGTCTTGCTTACCACCAGACTGGCCGCGGAAAGCTTCTTGATCTAGTGCTTCGACCGCTTTGCCATCACCAAAAACCGGAAGAGCATCGGAAGGATCGTTATTTGAAAACAAGGTCAATGTTTTGGGTATGCTCAGAAAGGACTGTACAGGTTGGGTCAATGGCGCCGCTACTAACAACGCAAGCAGGCAAAGACCAATGGCGATGCGTAATGCTGCTATCCTTTTCTTCATTTTCTCATCTCCTAGAAGTCCTACCCCACAGCAGTTCATGCTTGTTTATGTACTTCTAGTTTGACTTTCACAGGAACATTTTAAACCCAGAAAACATCAGAAAAAGCGCCTATCTTTTCCTATGTATAAACGAAAAATCCTGCCGCATCAGGCAGGATCATGATTGTTTGTATTGGCCGGCAAGCGTGATGAGTTCCTTCGCATGCTCTTTTGTCTTTTCGGTAAGCACCGTTCCGGTCATCATCCTGCTGATTTCCTCGACTGCCGCGTCCTGAGCAAGCTCCGTCACAGAAGTATGCGTACTGTTGTTTTCCACATGCTTTTCAATCAGCAGATGCGTATCGGCCATCGATGCTACTTGCGGCAGATGCGTGATGCACAATACTTGAGAACCTACAGAGATACCGTAAATTTTCTCTCCTATCGCCTGGGCAACTCGACCGCTGACACCTGTATCCACCTCATCGAAAATGACACTCGTCACACCTTGATGACGTGAGAATATACGCTTCAGGGCCAACATGATACGGGATAATTCCCCTCCTGATGCAACTTTGTGCAGCTCTTTCAAAGGTTCTCCGGGGTTTGTTGATATATGGAAGACAATGGAGTCAAACCCTTCCGCTGTCAATTGAATAGGTCTCCCATCCAGTTCAGGATCACCAGGACTACCTACTTTATGCTGCACGTCAACATGGAAACGAGCTTTCTCCAAATAAAGATCCTTCAGTTCCTCATGAATCGCATCCGTCAGCTGAATAGCTGCTTGTACACGTAAATCGTGTAGTTGCCTTGCTTCCAGCAAAGTGTCTTCACTGAGTTCCGCAATTTGCTGCTCCAGCTGATGTATATGGGAATCACGATTCTGAATCCGATCGATTTCATCCTCGATGCTCGCAGCATATTCCAAAATCTCTTCGACCGATTGCCCATATTTCTTCTTCAATCGGTTTATTTCGTTCAATCGCATTTCAATTTCATTCAAGCGTTCTGGATCATACGAGAGCGAATCCAGCTGGCTGCTCAATTGGAAAGTAAGATCCTCCAGCAAGTAATATTGCTCGCTGATCATTTGATGATGTTTTTGAATATCATCATCATAGGAACTCGCCGATTCAAGGCTGGCTAAAGCATGCCCAACCCAGTCCAAGCCTTTTTGCTCACCGTAAAGGGCATTATAAGCATCATGAAGCGATTGATATATCCGCTCGAAGTTCATCAGCTTGGTCCGTTCTTCTGTAAGCTGTTCGTCCTCACCCGGCTGAAGCGCCGCTTCTTTCAATTCATTGTATTGAAATTGAAGCAGGTCAAGACGCTGTGCCATCTCCTGTTCATTCGTATTCCATTCTTTATAGCGTTTCTTCAATTTTTGAAGTTCTTTGAATTGAAGTGTGTAAGCATCTTTTGCTTTACCGATTGCATCTGCATCGTACAAATCAAGCAACTCGATATGCTTATCCGCATCCATCAACGATTGGGTTTCATGCTGGGTATGGATATCTATCAATGTTTTACCGAATTCACGCAAAATCGCCAAAGTCACCAGCTTGCCATTGACGCGGCAAATGCTTTTTCCGCTAGTTGTCATTGTCCTCTCCAGCACAATCATCCCATCATCGATATCGACACCGAATTGTTCCCCTACGGCATAAATCGGATGATCAGATGCATCAACGATGAAGAGTCCTTCCAATTCGGCTTTCTTCTGCCCATGGCGGATAAATTCAATTGATCCTCTTCCGCCGCTAAGCAGCTGGACAGCATCAATGACAATGGACTTACCTGCGCCTGTTTCTCCAGTCAGCACAGTAAGCCCTTCCTTAAAATGGATTCGTATGTGGTCGATAATCGCAAAATCCTTTATCGAAAGCTCTGTAAGCATTGTATCCCCTCATTTCACTTCCGTTTACAGCATGGACAGCAGTTTGTCTTTGATTAATTCTGTATCAGCTTCTGTACGGCAAATAATCAATATCGTGTCATCTCCGCTGATTGTACCGAGAATTTCATCCCAATCTAAGTTGTCCAATAGGACGGCCAACGCATTCCCATTACCTGGAAGCGTTTTAAGGACAATGAAATGGCTTGTCGTATCGATGCTGACAAATACATCCATGATGAGTCGCTTCAGTTTTTCGAGTGGATTGAATCGGTTATCCGCAGGCAAGCTGTACTTATAAGTTCCCTCCAATGTCGGGACCTTGACAAGATGCAATTCCTTGATGTCACGGGAAACGGTTGCCTGGGTCACATTGAATCCCAGGTCCTTCAAGTGGTCGACCAATTCATCCTGTGTTTCGATATCGTTATTAGTAATCAATTCGCGAATTTTGATATGCCGTTGAATTTTACTCATTGTCTTCCTCCATCACTTCTTCAGACACGCTCTTTTTCGCAGCTAATTGCAAATGCGCATCGTCGACGACTGATTTGATCGCCTCTGTATCAGGGAAATCACTTGCAGTATCTTTCCCCCAAGCCAAGTGAGCCAGAAATTCGATATTGCCATCCCCTCCGGTTATTGGCGAAAAAGTCAGCCCAACAAACTGAAAACCAAGTGATTCACTGAATTTCAAGGTGTCTTCCAATACTTCCATGTGGACTTTCCGGTCACGTACGATTCCTTTTTTACCGACTTGTTCCCGTCCTGCTTCGAATTGCGGTTTAATGAGCGCCACCACATCACTTTCGGAAGCGAGAATGTCTTTCAGTGCAGGTAAAATCAAACGCAAGGATATGAACGATACATCAATCGATGCAAAATCGGGCAGTCCTTCCGTCAGCATATCCGGTGTGACATAACGGAAATTTGTCCTTTCCATGACCACAACGCGCGGATCATTGCGAAGTTTCCAGTCAAGCTGATTGTAACCGACGTCGATGGCATAGCTGCGTGCAGCACCACGCTGCAAGGCACAATCGGTAAAACCGCCTGTCGAGGAACCGATATCAACCATTGTCCGCTCCCTGACATCAATACCAAAATGGTCCAAGGCCTTCTCCAGTTTGAGGCCGCCTCGTCCTACGTAAGGGATGACTTTGCCTTTGACAGTAAGTTCTGCTGTATCATCGACCTTCATACCTGGTTTATCAAGACGATCCGGGCCAGCGTATACGAGGCCGGCCATGATGGTCCGTTTTGCTTTTTCCCTTGTTTCAATTAATCCCCTCTCGACGAGGAGAACATCCAATCTCACTTTTGCCATTCACTCAAGCCCTTTGCTGTTCATTCATTCGTACTATTTGTCGGAGTTTGTCGATTGTATTTTCCTTCGTCAATCCAACTTCCTCCATCTGTTCCGGTACACTGCCATGCTCTACGAAATAATCAGGCACACCCATCCGTCTGACAGAAGAGGCATCATAGCCATTCTCTTCGGCGAATTCCATCACACCGCTGCCGAAGCCGCCTTTTAAGACTGCTTCTTCAATAGTCAAAATCGGTAACGCCGAGCCAAAAATACCATGCAGCATTGATTCGTCCATTGGTTTGATGAATCGCGCGTTCACTACACGAACAGAAATCCCATCTGCTTCCAGCGACTCACTTGCATCCAAAGCAAGCGGGATGGTTGTCCCGAATGTCAGGATGACAGCATCCGTTCCTTCTTTCAGCACTTCCCAGCTGCCGATTGGCAATGCATGCGTTGCATCATCAACCGCTACACCAAGTGCATTACCGCGCGGATACCGTAAAGCGATTGGCCCTTCTTCATGTGCCAAGGCGGTATGCACCATATGCTGCGCTTCATTTTCATCTTTTGGCATCATGATAGTGAAATTCGGCATCGCCCGCAGAAATGAAATATCATACACTCCTTGATGCGTCTCCCCATCAGCACCGACGAAACCAGCCCGGTCAATTCCGACAAAGACGTTAAGATTTTGTCTTGCTATATCATGAAGCAGTTGATCATAAGCCCGCTGTAGGAAAGTGGAATAAATGGCGAGGAAAGGTTTTACACCTTGAGTCGCCATGCCAGCAGCCATTGTGGCAGCATGCTGCTCCGCTATGCCGACATCAAACAGGCGATCCGGCATTTCCTTTTTGAAATTATCCAGCTTCGACCCTAGGATCATAGCCGGTGTGATCACTGCAATCCGTTTATCTGTACGTGCTTTTTCCAATACCGCTTCACTGATCACTTTGCTCCATGCAGGTGCAGTAGCAGCGCTTTTGATCTTTTCTCCGGATTCGATTTTATATGGTCCGACACCATGCCAATTGTCTGTCTTATCTGTTTCGGCAGGTTGATATCCTTTCCCTTTCCGGGTGACAACATGAATGATTTTCGGTCCTTTTGTCTTTTTGGCGTAGCTTATCGCTTCCTCCAAGTCCTGGAAGTTATGTCCATCGACTGGTCCGAAATACGTGAATCCCAACTCCTCAAAAAACATACCAGGAACCATGAAATACTTCATGCTATCTTTCATCCGCTCCGCAGCGTTAGCCAGTTTGCCGCCCACAGCAGGGATTTTTTTGAGCAGCGTTTCCATTTCGTCCTTTGCACGCTTGTACTTACCGGCACTGCGCATTCTGCCAAGTACATGATGCAGGGCACCGACATTATTCGCTATCGACATCTCATTATCGTTGAGGATGACGGTGATGTTCTTTTTTTCATCACCGATGTTGTTCAGTGCTTCCAAGGCCATTCCGCCAGTAAGCGCACCATCACCGATGATCGGTACTACCTCGTAATCCTCATCCATCATATCCCTTGCCGTGGCCATTCCCATTGCAGCCGAAAGCGAAGTGGAACTATGTCCAGTTTCCCATACGTCATGCTTGCTTTCGATTCTTTTCGGGAAGCCGCACATTCCTTTGTATTGCCGCAGTGTATCGAAGTCAGCTGTTCTGCCAGTCAATATCTTATGGATATATGCCTGATGCCCCACATCCCAAATGAATTTATCCTGCGGACTGTTGTATGCTTTATGCAAAGCAAGTGTGAGTTCCACAACACCAAGATTTGCTCCAAGGTGTCCTCCTGTGATGGACAGCTTTTCGATCAGGAACGTCCGGATGGAAGCTGCAAGCTCACCAAGCTCCTCATTGGACATTTCCTTCAAGAATGCCGGATTCTTAATTGCTGTTAAATCCATATTACCTTCCCCTTTTGTCACCGGCCTGATCAGCCTGACAGCATAGTATAAATAGGTACATTTCTGCGCCGGACGAAGAAATCATTCCTGTAGGCATATACCCTGTTTTCATCTCACCTACATCAATTTCAGACAATTTCTGCACTTTCGGCCGTGCAGGAGCCTATTTAAAAATAGCCGCTAGCACATATGTGATAACGGCGTTTTCTATGTTCGTACGTATCAGTCCTGTCCTATATTCCTAGTAGCAATATATCACAGTTGGCCACAAGCTTACAATCAATAACGGTCAGCTTGTCCTTGTGCTCAGATAGACAGTCAGTTCATGCAGTCTGGAAGACTTGATATCCGCTTGTTCCAGGCATTGGTGGGCAAGATCCACGTATTTCTCCATTTGTGCTTTTGCTCCGTTTAACCCAAGCAGTTTCGGATACGTACTTTTATTGTTTACCTCATCACTGCCCACCGGTTTGCCGAGTACAGACTCATCACCAGTCACGTCCAAAATATCATCCTGTATTTGGAAGATCAGGCCGATATATGTACCGAACCGCTTCATCAGTTCCAGTGTTTCTGGTTTGACTCCAGCCAAAAAGGCACCGGCAACGATTGCATATGTTAATAACTTGCCCGTTTTCAGATTATGTATTTGCTCTAATTCATACAACGTACTTTCTTTGTCTTCCGCTTCCATATCAAGCGCTTGACCGGCGATCATGCCGGTTGCACCAGCTGCTTCCGACAGATAGGACATAAGGTATACCTTTTCATCCGGCCGAATCTCACTCGCTTGTCCGATGACAGAGAAGCTTCTTGTCAGGAGGGCATCACCTGCCAGAATGGCTGTAGCCTCCCCGAACTTCTTGTGATTCGTCAGCTGTCCGCGCCGGTAATCGTCATCGTCCATTGCCGGCAAATCATCATGAATCAATGAGTATGTGTGTACCATTTCAAGTGCAGCTGCCACTGGCAGGACTTTCTCACCTTGTCCGCCAAAAGATTCGAATGCTGCCAGCATCAGAATCGGGCGGAGCCGCTTTCCTCCAGCCCGCATACTGTACATGACGGATTCCGCTAATGTATCGGGAAGCATCTTGTCCTTTTCAAGTAATTCCATGATATATTCGTTCAAGCGGTACTGCCCTGTCTTCAAATAATCCTGCAACGATTCACTCACTCAGTCTTCCTCCTGTACGGTGAATGGCTCGGTTTCGCCGGCATTATTCACGATTTCCACCATTTGCTTCTCGACTTGTTCGAGTTTATCGCCGCAAATCTTGGAGAGCTTCATACCTTCCTGGTAATAACCGATCGCCTGTTCAAGCGGTACATCACCTTGCTCGAGCTTGCTCACAATCTCCTCCAGCTGCTGCATCGCTTCCTCAAAGCTTTGCTTTTTCTCTTCAGCCATTCGTATCCTCCTTCACTTCCTTAACGATACAATCTATCGTGCCATCTGCAAGATGGATTTGCACATCGTCGCCTTCTGTAACCTGATTTATGCTCTTTAAAAGGGTTTCCTGTTTATAGGAGATACTATATCCCCGTTTCATCGTCTCCAATGGATTCAACAAAGAAAGCTTATTGATTTGATGAAAGAATTTCTGCTGCTCTCTTTCATGTCTTTTTACCATTGCCTGCTGCAGTCTGTTTTGCAAGACAGCCAGCTGCTGGCCGTAATTTTGGACCTGCTTGCCCGGATGTACGAGTGCAAGACGGTTTACCAGTGTCGTAAAATGCTGTCTCCTTGTCGAAACAGCCGTCGTCCCTGCCCTGGCCAGCCGGTCGGAAAGCTTGTCTAGCTCTATTTCCTTCTGCCTTAAAAGCTGTTCCGGATAGCGGAAAGCATATGAACCCCTCAGCTTGGCCAATCTGTTCGCTTCCTGTCGATACGACTGACTGATAACGTATTGCATCCTGTTTCTCAGCTGCGCCAAACGGTGCTGCAGCTCTTCCTGGGCCGGAACAGCCAATTCGGCCGCACCTGTCGGGGTAGCCGCTCTGACATCGGCCACAAAATCACTGATCGTGAAGTCGGTTTCGTGTCCAACAGCCGAGATGACTGGTACACTTACCCGGTGAATCGCCCGTGCGACGATTTCTTCGTTAAAACTCCAAAGCTCTTCGATCGAGCCGCCACCCCGTCCAATGATGAGTACATCGAAATCATGCTCTTCCGCATAAGAAAGAGCATGGACGAGTGACGGAGCAGAGCGTTCACCTTGAACAGAAACCGGCAGCACCGTCACTTTGACAATCGGATAGCGCCGCTTGATCGTCGTCAAGATATCTCGAATAGCAGCTCCTGTCGGGGATGTAATGACGCCGATATGCTCAGGGTAAGCAGGAAGCGGTTTTTTATGTTCAGGCGAAAACAAACCTTCTTTTTCCAGCTTCTCTTTCAGCTGTTCATAGGCTTGATAAAGCGCCCCCACACCATCCGGCTCCATCTGCTTGATGTAAAGCTGATATTGCCCCTGCGGCTCATACAAACCAATTTCACCGCGAATAAGAACGGTCATACCATTCTCTGGGACAAATTTCAGACCTTTATTTTGGCCGGCAAACATGACGGACTGAATCCTTGCCCCGTCATCCTTCAATGTCATGTACATATGACCGCGGCTGTGATGCTTGAAGTTGGATATCTCCGCCCTGAGCCAGATATCCTTTAAATGCTTGTCCGTTTCAAGCCTCCGCTTCATGTATCGGGTCAGGGCAGTAACGGTCAAATAACGGTCTTCGCTCATGCTAACAAAACTCCTTATACAGCCGCTGCTTGGCGCCTTGCTGCTTTGATCGTATTAAGCATCAGCATCGTGATCGTCATCGGTCCCACGCCTCCAGGCACTGGGGTAATAATCGAAGCAACTTCTTTCGCATGTTCGAAGTCGACATCTCCGGTCAGCTTGCCTTCTGCATTCCGATTGACACCGACATCAATGACAATGGCGCCGTCTTTTATATCGTCAGCCTTGATCATCTGCTCCCGGCCGACAGCTACAACGAGGATGTCAGCTTGCTTAGTGAAGCTTCTAAGGTCCGGTGTGCGGGAGTGTGTATGGATGACAGTCGCATGCTCGTTAAGTAAAAGTTGACCGATAGGCTTACCGACAATATTGCTTCGACCGACGATGACAGCCGTCTTGCCAGCAATTTCGACATTTTTCGACTTGAGCATCTGAATGATTCCATAAGGTGTGCATGGATAATATGTATCTTCCCCGAGCATCATTTTCCCTACATTGGCAGGATGAAAACCATCAACATCCTTTTCGGGATTGATGCTGTTGATGACCGCTTGTTCATCGATATGTGAAGGAAGTGGTAATTGAACTAGGATACCGTTCACAGCCTTATCCAGGTTCAAACGCTGGATAAGATCCAGTAGTTCGGTCTGCGTCGTCGAGCTTGGCAGCTCGATCAGCTCAGAGCTGATACCGATTTCTGCAGATGCCTTCTCTTTTCCTTTTACATAAGACCTGGAGGCAGGATCGTCTCCGACCAAAACAACGGTCAGATGAGGCAGAATATCTTGTTCTTTCAGTGCTGCTGCTTCTTGTTTCAGTTCTTTCCGAATCGTTGCCGCAAGTTCTTTCCCATAGATCAATTCTGCTGTCATGCTCATCCGCTCCCTTAGTTTTTGATTATTCTTGATAGTACGCCGTTGACAAATTTCCCGGATTTTTCATCCCCGAACAAATTGGATATCTCAATCGCTTCATTGATGACCACGCCTTGGGGTACATCCGTGTGATAAAGCAGCTCATATACAGCAATACGCAATGCCGTCTTCTCCACGCTTGCAAGCCGATCGAATGACCAATTCTCCAAGTGATCGGCAATTTTTGCATCGATTGCGTCTTTATGCTCCAATACTCCGTTGATTAGGCTTGCCAAAAAAGCATTTTCAAGCGGCTCTCCTAATACATTTTCCACAGCCTCTTGTGGCTGGATATCGTTCATGTCCATCTGAAAGAGGACTTGGAAGGCAGTTTCCCGTGCCGTACGTCGTTTCATATTCTATCTCCTTTTAACTCATCTCACCAAATCATAACATGATATATAGGCTTAAATCTATCATTGAACAAAAGAAAAGACCTCGGGGCGAACCAGCCAAGGTCTTTTCCAGCGCATACAGTCTATTCGACAGTGTCCGCTTTTTGATCGAGTTGTATACCTACAATATGGACATTGATCTCTTTTGTCGCTAGAGCTGTCATTGTCTGCAAAGCCTGTCGGATGTGCTGCTGGATGTCTTTGGCCACATCAGGCATCCTGCAATCGGCTCGTGCAGTCACATAGACGTCAATGGCGACTCCTTGCTCCGTAAGTTCGACTTTGATACCTTTCCCATGTGCTTTCTTGCCCAGCCTCTCTGCGACACCAGTAGCAAACCCGCCGCGCATCGACGTGACACCTTTCACTTCACTCGCTGCAATACCTGCTATCACCTCAATGACAGCAGGTGATAGCATGACATTGCCGAGCTCGCCTTTATGACCGATCGATACGAAAGATTGCTCTTGCAAAGATCTCACATCCTTTAGGTTTTTTACTCCATGATTGTGTAGTTCTCAAGGAAGTTCGTATTGAAATCCCCTTCCACAAATACCGGATGCTCCATCATTCGAGCATGGAACGGAATTGTTGTATGAACACCTTCAATGACGAATTCACCCAATGCCCGTTTCATCCGGGCAACAGCTTCCTCACGTGTTTTACCATATGCAATCAGCTTCGCAACCATACTGTCATAGAATGGCGGGATGCTATAGCCCGGATAAGCTGCTCCATCGACACGGACACCGTAACCGCCAGGAGCAAGGTAAAGATCAATTTTACCTGGTGAAGGCATGAAGTTTTTGAACGGATTCTCTGCATTGATCCGGCACTCGATCGCCCATCCCTCGAAAGTGATGTCCTCTTGTGCATAACGCAAAGCTTCGTTGTTGGCGATGTGAATCTGTTCCTTGATCAAATCCACTCCAGTCACAAGCTCTGTTACCGGATGTTCCACCTGGATACGCGTATTCATCTCCATGAAATAGAAAGTGTGATCTTTCCGGTCAAAGATGAATTCGATCGTACCTGCTCCGGAATAATCAACAGCAAGCGCCGCTTTCACAGCTGCTTCTCCCATTTTTTCGCGGATATCAGGTGTAACCGCAGGCGAAGGGGATTCTTCGATCAGCTTCTGCATACGACGCTGTACCGTACAATCACGTTCACCAAGGTGAATGGCATTACCATGGTTATCAGCAAGCACCTGGATCTCCACATGACGGAAATCTTCTATGTATTTCTCCAAGTAGACACCAGGGTTTCCAAAAGCGGTAGCTGCTTCCTGTTGGGTGACACTGATTCCTTTTACGAGTTCTTCTTCGGTGCGGGCTATGCGGATACCTTTACCACCGCCGCCGGCAGTTGCTTTGATAATGACCGGATAACCGATCTCTTGGGCAACTTGTTTGCCTTCTTCTGCATCTGCCACGATACCGTTGGATCCCGGTACGACTGGAACTCCGGCTTCACGCATCGTTTCACGCGCAACATCCTTTGTTCCCATTTTATTGATGGCATAAGCGCTTGGGCCGACGAACGTGATGTTACACTCGGCGCACAGCTCTGCGAAATCAGGATTCTCCGCCAGGAACCCATAACCGGGATGGATGGCATCGACACCAGTCAATGTTGCCACACTGATGATATTGGAAAAATTCAAGTAACTTTCTTTACTTGCTGCCGGACCGACACAATATGCTTCATCCGCCAGCTGGACATGCAATGCTTCTTTATCAGCCTCCGAATAGATAGCCACTGTCTCAATGCCCATTTCCTTACAGGCACGGATAATCCGGACAGCAATCTCTCCTCGGTTGGCAATCAATAATTTCTTAATCACAACGAGTCAACCCCTTAGTTAGCTTTCACTCTGAACAGAGGTTGTCCGTATTCAACAAGCTCTCCGTTATCCACAAGCACTTCGACGATTTCACCAGATACATCTGCAGTGATTTCATTGAATAATTTCATCGCTTCCACGATGCACACGACCGTGTCTTTTTCTACTCGATCGCCTACTTTGACGAATACATCGGAATCTGGATTCGGTTTGCTATAGAACGTTCCGACCATTAGTGAAGTGATTTCATGATCGTAATTCTTTGCAGTAGCTTCTGGAGCTTGTGCTGCCGGTTCCGGCTGGGCTGCAGCTGCAGGAGCTTGCGGAGCGCTTGCTGCCGGCTGGATAGGTGCTGGGGCAGCTGCCACTTGTACAATCTCATTCTTTTTGCGAAGGGAGACTTTTTCCCCTTCTGTTTCATAATCGAATTCATCTATCGAAGATTGGTCAATTAAGGTAATAAGTTCTTTCAATTCTTCTAATTTAAGCATATTGGCACTCCTTTACAATGGTCCTGCATGATCATTCATACATGATTATCCCTAACATATTTTACGCAAATGCAATAAAAATCGCAACACCTAACGATTCAGCAAGGCTTCAACTGGAGGAAACGTGGTTCTTTTTTTCGTTTTGAAGTGCTGAATAAAAGCCCTTTTGCTTCATAAGCTCTTGATGGTTCCCTTGTTCGATTAGTTTACCATCCTGCAATACAAAAATATTATCAGCCTGCTCGATTGTATTGAGGCGATGCGCCACCACGATACTCGTGCGTCCCTTCATCAATACCTGCATCGCTTGCTGTATCCTATATTCCGTTATCGTATCGATACTGGAAGTAGCTTCATCCAGCAAAAGGATGTCCGGATCCCGCAGCAGTGCTTTGGCGATGGAAAGCAGCTGACGCTGCCCATGGCTGAGTCCACCGCCATCCTGACCGATTAACGTTCCATATCCGTCCGGCAGCCGAGTGATGAACCGATGGGCATTGGCCGCTTTGGCAGCCTCGAATACTTGTTCATCCGTGGCATCCAATCTGCCATAGCGGATATTTTCCATAATTGTTCCCTTGAATAGGAAATCTTGCTGTAAAACGACCCCGATCCGATTTCGGTAGCTGTCTGAATCGAGCTCAGAAAGCGGCTTTCCATCTATCATGATCTGACCGTCATCCGGCTGATAAAATCCAGCAATCAGATTCATGATCGTTGTTTTACCGGAACCGGTAGGACCGACAAATGCCGCTGTTTGTCCCGGTCGGACAGAGAAGCTGATGTCCTTCAAAGCCGGTTCTTCTTCATAAGCAAATGTCACATTAGCAAAGTGAATATCTCCTTGAAGTTGTGATACTGTTTGTTTCGCCATGTTTTCGTGTTCTTCCTGCTCATCAAGGATCCCAAAAACTCTTTCTGCACCGGCAAGAGCCGAATACAATGAATTGAATTGGTTTGCCAAGTCGTTCAGCGGACGTGTGAACTGCCTCGAATATTCCAGGAAGATAACGATCGTTCCGACTGTAATACCTGCCCCGCCAAATCCAATCAAAAGCGCGCCGACACCGGCAATGACTGCAAAGCTGATGTTATTCAGCATATTCATCCACTTCGGAATGAACCCGGAGAATGTTTGAGCCCAAAAACCCGCTTGCTGCAGCTGCCTTGTCTTGTCACGGAACACACCGACCACTTTGCTTTCCTGGGCGTAGGCTTTGATGACAGCTTGACCGGAAATGCTCTCCTCTGCAAAACCATTCACGCTGCTGACAGCTTGCTGCTGTATCCGGAAGGCGTGACGAGTACGGTTGGTGATCCATTTGATCCCGATGAACATGACCGGCACCACTAGCAGCGTAATGATCGTCAGTATCGGACTCAGCATCAACATGACTGCCAGTATGCCGATGAATGTGATGATACTGGAGACGATCTGGACCATGGACGTATTCAGCGTCGTCGAGATATTATCGACATCATTGGTCATCCGACTCATCAATTCCCCATGCTGCCGTTTATCAAAGAAGGCAAGCTTTAATTGTTGCAGATGCCTAAACAGATCCTTCCTGATCGCGTACACTGCAGTCTGGGAAATCGTGATCATCCAATACCCTTGTAAAAATGTCATCACGGCAACAGCAGTATAAATGAGCACCAGCCAGCCCAGCAGCCTTAGCAAATCCCCTGCCGTAAAATCCCCACTGACAAAACGGTCAACGATATGACCAAGAATGACCGGACCGATCAACGCCAGTAAAGAGCTGACAACTATCATGCCAAACGTGCTGAAAAGCAGCCTTTTTTCCAGAAGCATATAACGCCAGATTCTTAGTAGTGTCTCTGTTGGGTTATCAACATTAGATTTTTGTTTGCGGGAACTTGCCGAATACTCCGGCCGTTTGTAACGGAATGCTGCGGATAGCTTTTTCATGATGTAGCCCCCCTTTGCAGCTGCGAAGCCTGGATTGCACGGAATAACGCTGATTGTTCCAAAAGTTCTTCCGCTGTACCATACGCTGTTCGTTTCCCATCCTCCACAATCAGGATCCGATCGCATTGCATGGCCGTGCTAAGCTTTTGTGTCACCAGCACAGTCGTACACTCATATTGTTTGAGAGCCTCTAATAGTTTGCGTTCTGTCTGCAGATCCAGTGCACTCGTGCTATCATCCATCAGCAATAGCGAGGGTTCCATCAGCAAAGCTCTTGCAATTGTCAGCCGCTGCTTCTGTCCTCCGGAGAGGTTGATGCCATTCTGGCCGAGCCTTGTAGCAAACTTGTCAGGCAGTTTGGCAATCGTGTCGTAAATCTGCGCATCCTTTGCAGCCCGGGTAATAGCTTCATCAGTGGCGTCTGGGACTCCCCAAGAAATATTTTCCCGAATCGTCCCGGAAAACAGCTGTACCTCCTGGGAAACGAAACCGATTTGTTTTCTGAAGGATTTATCATCCAAATCCGGCAGCGGTATGCCGTCTGCCATCACTTGCCCATCGTCCGGATCATACAAACCAATCATCAGATGTAACAAGGTCGATTTTCCGGAGCCTGTTTCACCTAGTATGGCGACCCGTTCGCCAGGTTTGATTTGAATCGTGAAATCTTCAATCACCGGCACCTTGCCATTTGGATATCGGAAAGTCACGTGATCCATGTCGATACGACCGCGAAAAATCTCAGAAGTCCCATGCCCGTCATCCGCCAAAGTATCCAATGCAAGGACATCGCTGATCCGTTCACTGGACGCTTTTGCCCTGGCATAAAAAGTTATCAGCATTCCGACGACGCTCAATGCCCCGGTGATCCTGGTGGCATAGTTCACGATTGCTACTATATCCCCGACATTCGTTTGCTGCTGGACCCCGCCAACATAAAGAATAGCCAGAATGGCGATATTCATCACCAAAGTGAGCAGCGGCACCGACAACTCTGTATATCGGAATGCCCGAAGCATATTTTGCCGCAGTTCATTGCTTGTATTTTCAAATCGCTTCCGTTCGTGCTCTTCCCTGACGAAAATCCTGATCAGACGCAGTCCCACAAGGTTTTCCCGCATCACATGATTCACCTTGTCCACACTCCGCTGCACAATACCGAAATAACGGATGCTTCGCTTCATGATGATACGGAGGACAAACAAAAGAATCGGGATCACAACCAATAAAATAAGCGCTATTTTCGCATGTACGACAAAAGCCATGACTGTTCCGCCGATGATCAGGAAAGGGGCTCTGATCATGAACCGGAAGAACATGACAAGCGTCAGCTGTATCTGGTTGACATCATTTGTAAGCCGGGTTAGAAGCGTGCTCGTACCAAATCGCTGGATATCCTGCAAATCTGCTTGCTGCAGCCGCTCAAACATGTGATCGCGCAGCTCTTTTCCGACACTCTGACCGAGGTGGTCGGCAAAAAATATGTTGATGATTCCAGCTCCGAAGCCGATTATCGCGATAGTCACCATACCCAGCCCAATCTCCATCACAAGTCTGTTATCGCCAGTTGCAATACCATCATCGATCAGCTTTTGTAAAAGGAATGGCTGCAATAGTTCCACGGAAAGTTCCATCAGGATAAAAATCAAAGAAGTGACGATGACAAGCCAATAAGGTTTAAGATAACTGAATACTGTCTTCACTGCTTCGCGCCTTCTCCCTGCATATGTATAGCCTGTTGCTAATCATCCCCTAGCATACCACCACTTGAAACAAAATCGTACTAAACACCTCTGCAAAAAGAAAAACAAGCTGAGACATAACTAAAATACCATTGCTTAAAAGCGAACATTGCTGCCGCTTCGGCAGAATACTCCGCTTTCCACGGGCACGGCCTCAGCCTCCTCGTGGAAAGATCAACACTGCGGGGTCTTCAGCTTGCGCTGTTCCCGTTAGAGTCTCCGCATTCTGCCTACGCTGGTATAGATTAACGTCAAAAAACCCGAACTTACGCGTATCTTTGGTTCAAGATTCACGTCAATAGTTCGGGTTTTCATTTAGCTAAAACACTTTTGTCCCAGCCTCTTCACTCTTTATTTCTGCGGAATGTATTTGACATCGACATTGGCACCGGCGAATTCATCGGAAGCCATCTGCATGATGCTGTTTGCTTCTTGTGCTGTCATTTTATCTGTTTTCACTGTTATTTGTACATGTCCTTCTTCAGCCCGGACGAGCACTTCCTCATAACCTTTCTCTGCAATGATGGATTCCTCCAGGATGGACTCTTTTGATGCGAATTGCTCCATCAGTTCAATTTGATTGACTGCTTCATTTTTTTCTTCGGTGCTCGTTGATGAGCTTGCAACAATCTCTTCAAGTCTGGTTTTTGCTTCGCTGCGCTGATCTGTCGTCTGCATCCGGATGCTGGCAAATAGTTCATCGACATCGGCCGGTTCAGTCGTTACATCTGCTTCGCCTTCTTCATCGGAACCAGCATCACCAGACTCTCCTGAGTCTTTTGTGTCTTTTGAATCACCAGCAGTCGTGCTTGTCCCATTTTCCTCTGCATTATCGTTGATAAAAGCTAGTTCATCCCCATTCGGAGAAGTCATATAATAGACACTCAATACGATCAGCAAGCTCAGCATCGTCAATAGCCACACTGTTTGTTTCTTCAACATCCCAATTCCCCCTCAATTTTTCGGCATGACCGAAATTCGATGTGTCGGTACGTCGAGCACTCGTGATACTGCTTCCACAACCCATTCCCGTACAGTTGCTTGATCGGCACCTTTGGCAACGACAAGCACTCCCCTCACTTCCGGCTTTCTTGTTTCCACCAGCAGCGGCACTTCTTGGTCACCTTGTCTGACGAGCACGACCTGCTGTTCCTCGTTTTCGTCTTCCACGACACGTTCACCGCCGTTTTGATCCGTTTCTTCAGATGTTTGCTGGCCGATGATCAAGTTTTTTTCGTAGATTTTCTGATGCGTGCTGTTGAGATTGACCATCACTTCCACTTCTGAAACACCTTTGATCTTTTCTAGCAGCCCGACTAAGTCTTGTTCATATGCCGCTTCCAGATCAGCTGATGAAGCAGAAGTGTCACTTTCCTTTTTTGCAAAAGTCTCTTCTGTTTTCTCTGTCACGGTATCCTGCTTCTGCTGGGGTGTTTGTCCACCCTTCTCTGTCTGTTCTGTGAATAAGCCGCTTACGAGCAAAAGCAAAGCACCGAGCAATCCAACGATGACCAAATATCCAAGCTTCGTCGGTTTCTTATTCTGGGAATCTTTCAGTTTCCATTGTTCGGAAAGCTTGTCTAGTAACTTTTTCATCCTGTCCCCCCTTTTTGGGTGACCTCAAGCGGCAGATCCTCGAGCTCCCAGATGTCAGCCAGATGGGATTTCACTTTTTCCAAATCCTCGGTCTGTTCGTTTGTTTCAATCGGACGGGAACTGTCGATAACCACGTCGCGAATATCTCCTTCTGGTAAGTCCTGCTCGGTCGTCTGCACCGTTACATGGATGGATTCGATTGCTTCGGCCGTTTCCTCATCCTCTCCCTCCTTAAAGGCGACTGCGATGTCCGTGATTAGCATATGAAAATTCTCTTGCAGCGTTGGATTTGCTTGGTCCTTTAATTGGACAGCCATCTGTTCCTCAATATATGCACGTTGCACCGAATCTATTTCACTTTTCTTCTGTTCTATCGAATTTTCCATGGAAGGCGCATCCGTCAAAGCAGCAAAACCTTCCATCGCTTCCTGTACTGCCCGGCTTGAGTCGACTTGGAATAAGGCAAAGACCGGTTTGAGGAATAACAGCAAAAGCATCAGCCCCATGACCAATTTGACGTATTTGCGCATGTCAGTGTCCGGCAGAACCATATCCAGAACAAAAGCAAGGAGGATGAACAAAATGATCTGCATCACCCAGGATTGCAATGTTTCCAAGTGATCAGCTCCTATCTCAGCATTAATGTGACATTGCTCGTGGCGACAATGATGACAATGGCGATAAAGAACATGAATGCGACAACGAGCAAGCAAGCGAAGATATACAGGATGTACTTACTCATCACTTGCATGGATTTAATGATCGGTCCGTCACCCAGCGGCTGCAGCAGAGCGGCGGCTATCTTATAAATAAGCGCAATGGCAAGGATCTTGATTGCCGGGAACAAGGCGATGGCCAAAACGATCAGCACCCCGACAATTCCGATGGCGTTCTTTAAAAGGAGTGAAGCACTCAATACCGTATCCGTGGCATCGGTGAACATACGGCCGATCACCGGGATGAAGTTGCCGGTGATGAATTTGGCGGTTTTCATCGCTACTCCATCTTGAACGGCTGTGACGGCCCCTTGAACCGAGATGACGCCGAGAAAAACAGAAAAGAAAATACCCAAAAGCCAAAGTGCGACATTTTTCAATAAATCAGCGAGCTGGGTGACGGGATATTCTTTGTTGATCGTACTGACTAGATGTAAAAGAGCACTCATGAGGAATAATGGGATGATTACTTTGGAGATCAATAAGCCGCTGGCATGGATGAGGAATACGATGATCGGATGAAAGAAAGCGACAGCCGAAAGACTTCCGAATGATGCCATCAGCCCAAGCAAAAGCGGAATCAAAGCGAGCATGAAATCACTCATCCCATTGATCGCTTCCATCGTATAGCTCACCGATAGACGAAAACTATTCAAAAGAAGTGTCAGCAGGACCATACAGACGATCAAATAAGCCACTTTACTGATGGAGCCTTTATTGAAAGCGGTTTGAATCGTCTGCAGGATACTGCTGAACAGCGTCAGAAGAATTAAAATACCAAGCAGCTTACCGTTGAGCAGCAGTTCATACAGCAAATATTCAAAAAGTCCCTTTAGCCAGGATTCAATGGAAATATCGCCTTGCTGTTGGATAAATTCAAGCAGTGAGCCTTTTTCCAGTTCCGGGATATATTGACCGTATTTATCAGAAAGCAGCTCCCAATATCCACTGAGTTCATCTGTCGGCAAGCTTTCAAAGGCTGTGACTGCTGCTTCCTCATCTACTGTCTGATTTGTCTCTCCAAAGGCTGCTGACGGATATACAAGTAAGATGCATAATGCGAAAAGAATGACCAAGCAGCGTTTCAACGTATCCAGCTCCTTATCCGCCCGGCATGAAACTGATTATTGTTTCGATGACTGCTGTCAGAATCGGGATGGCCACCGTAATGATGATGATTTTCCCGGCAAGTTCTATCTTGGCGGCAATGGCTGACAAGCCGGCATCCCGGGTCAGATGTGCCCCGAATTCCGTGATGTAAGCAATGCCGATGATTTTCAAAATTGTTTTGATATAAAGTCCTTCTACATTCGCCCTTTCACCCAGCTGCTCGATCAAAAGCAGGATACCAGCGATTTTCTGCAGGATGAACAGGAAAATGATGATACCTGTCACCACGACGACAAAGAATGCGATGGAAGAATTCTGTTCCTTTACAATCAAGGCAAGCAGGCTTGCCACAATACCAATGGATACGATTATGATGATATCCATCTTGATCGCCTCATCCCTGGAATAAAAACACCGACTTGATCTGCTGGAACAACTCCGATAATTTGCCCAAGACAATGAGCAGTACAAGGATGAATCCCATCAGTGTCGTAAATTGTGCAATTTCTTCCTTCCCCATTTGCTTCAGTACTGTATGAATGATGGCGACGATCATCCCGATACCTGCAATTTGAAATAGAATCATTGCTTCTGAGAGCATAGCGGACTCCTTTCCTACTCCGTTCAGATAAGCAGCAGCACGATCAGCAAGCCGGTCAGGAAGCCAAGGTTGCGGATCATCTTTCCATATCGCTGGTTTGCTTCTTCCGATTCCTCCAGCTCGCGTTCCAAATGGGTTCTGGCTAACTGGATATGTTTTTGCTGCTGCTCGAAATCATGCTGGCCGAGCGTACGGCCGAATTGCAGCCAGACATCCTTCTCAGCAGGTTTCAAAGCGGTATTGCCTATCCAATTTTCGGTTATCTCTTCCCAGCAGTCATACAGTCCTGCCGGGTGCAGCTGCAGCTTATCCGAAAGCGACCGGAAAAAAGCAGCTGCAGGTTGCGGGATTTGCTTGGCTAAATTATCGCTCGTTTCGATAATGCTCGTTTGGCTGTACAGGATTTCTGCTTCCATCACTTGCAGACTGCTGATCAGCTGACGAATTTGTTTCGGACGCTGCTGCAGTCTTCGGGATAAATCAAAACCTGCCCAAGTCGCAGCAATCAGCACAAGGATCGCTCCTATCAGCTTCATGCGTTGGCACCTGCCAGCCTGGATGTATCAAGCAGGGCTTGTACCACTCCAGGGGAATTGCCTTTGTTCAAAATGACGATGCGTTCGAACACTTTATGTTGAAACAGCGGACGCAGCGATGGTCTGTGACGGATGGAATCAAAACCATCACCATGAACACTGCATACAATCTTCACGCCTGCATGCAATGCTTCCAATAATGCTTGCACGTCCCGCCCGCTCCCGATTTCATCTGCCACAATCACATCAGGGGACATCGATCGTATCAGCATCATCAACCCATCAGCTTTCGGGCACGCGTCCATGATATCTGTTCTTCTTCCCAAGTCATGCTGCGGAATCCCATTGATACTGCCTCCAATTTCCGACCGTTCGTCAACGACTGCTGTTTTCAACGCCGGATATTGCTGCCAGCCGGTGGAAAGGAATCGGACAATATCCCGTAGAATGGTCGTTTTCCCGGACTTGGGCGGCCCTATGACAAGCGTGTGCCGGCAGGAACCATCTAAATTGTACAAAGACGGCATAATTTGTTTGGCTGCACCCGGTTTTGCCTTTGCGATTCTGATGTTGAAAGAAGATATATGCTTAAGTGCTTTGACCATACCGCCTTCTGTATTCACTTGGCCGCTCAGTCCGATACGATGCCCTCCAGCAATCGTGATGTACCCTTCCCGTAATTCATTTTCAAGTGCATATAAAGAGAAATCACTCAGTTGATTCAGCATGAAACGTGCATCATCCGCCGTTATGAACGATGTATCAATCCACTCGGTCGTATCATCGAAGCATAATTCAAGCTGTTGATTCGTCCGGCATCGTATTTCCTGCAGCTTATCCCATCGATCCCCGATTTTTTCCGACAACATTGCTTGTACAGGCGTTCGAAACAAGTTTTGGATCTCCTTCATTGTTGTTCACCTCTGGCTTCGATTGGACATGTTGTCCATACTGTAATGTATGTGCCTCCGATTGGTTTATGCACAAAAAAGAGCCTCTCCCCAAGGTTGGGAAGAGGCTCTTTAAGTTGCCTTACGCACGTGATACGTATTTGCCATCAGATGTGCTGATGATCAGTACATCACCTTCATTGATGAAGAATGGAACTTGTACGCTCAAACCTGTTTCAACGATAGCTGGCTTCGTACCGCCGCTTGCTGTATCACCTTTGATACCAGGTTCTGTTTCTACAACTTTCAATTCCACGTTGTTCGGCAGATCCACACCAAGTGTTTCGCCGCCAAATGTCATCACGCTGATTTCCATATTTTCTTTCAGGAATTTAAGTTCATATTCGATCTGTGCCGTTTGAAGCTCCAGCTGTTCGAAAGACTCGTTATCCATGAAAGTATGCGTATCACCAGCAGAATAAAGATACTGCATTTTTTTGTGTTCGATATGCGCACGGGAAACCTTTTCTCCTGCACGGAATGTTTTCTCCTGGATGTTACCATTGCGCAGGTTACGCAGTTTGGAACGGACAAATGCCGCACCTTTTCCAGGTTTTACGTGCTGGAAATCAATTACCTGCCATAGGCCATTATCTACTTCGATTGTAAGGCCCGTACGAAAATCGTTAACTGAAATCATTGTTTTCCTCCTTCGAAAAACGGCTGTTACAAAGTAATTAAATCTTTAGTGGAGAACGTCAGGCGCTCACTGCCCTCAGCTGTCAGCACAAGATCATCCTCGATGCGGCATCCGCCTACTTCCGGTATGTAGATCCCCGGCTCTACCGTCACGACCATTCCTGGCTTTAATACCGTATCGGAGCGGAAGGATAGAGCTGGCGATTCGTGTACATCCATACCGAGTCCATGACCGGTAGAATGTCCGAAATATTGGCCATAGCCTTTTTCGGTGATATAGTCTCGTGTGAGCGCATCGGCTTCCTTACCAGTAATACCCGGTTTCACGCCTGCTACTCCTCGAAGATTCGCCTCTAGTACTATATCATAAATCTCGCGTAATTTGTCACTTATCTCACCTACTGCGAAAGTTCGGGTGATATCAGAGCAATATCCATTGTAAAGGGCACCATAATCAAGTGTGACCAATTCGCCCTTTTGGATTTGTTTTTCGGATGCCACGCCATGCGGCAAAGCGGAACGATAGCCGGAAGCGACGATCGTATCGAAGCTGGACTGTGTTGCGCCTTGTTTGCGCATGAAGAACTCCAGCTCATTGGAAACCTCGATCTCCTTCATACCTGGCTTCACGAAAGTCAGGATATGTGTATAGGCTGCATCGGCAATTTCTGCAGCAGTTTTCATGATGCGAAGCTCTGCTTCTGATTTGATCAGACGCAATTCCTCGATCAATCCCGAAGCAGGGACGAGATCTGCTTTGATAGCGTCCTGGAACTGCTGATATAGCGCGAAAGTGACATCTTCATGCTCAAAACCTACCTGCTGCGCTCCTTCTTTCAACAGTTGGGCACAAGCTTCCTGGACGATGGACTGCTTATGCTCAATGATTTCAAAGTCAGGCGCTTGCTCTGTTGCCTGTTCGATATAGCGAAAATCCGTAATGAAAAGCTGTTTGGATTTTGTGATGACAAGCAGTCCCGCACTTCCGGTAAAGCCTGATATGTATCGGCGGTTTTGCCCGCTTGTCACGACAAGTGCATCCAGATTCTTTTTTTCCATCAAACCACGTAATTTCTCGAGTTTCTCCATCTGTTTCTTCCTCTCCCCTTATTTCTCCAGCAGTGCCATAGCTGCATATCGGTAGCCTTTGATACCCAGACCGACGATTTGCGCCTTGCACACGGATGCCAGCATCGAATGATGCCTGAACTCCTCGCGGGTATGGATATTGGAAATGTGGACTTCCATCACCGGTATCGGGATACTGGCAATCGCATCCCTGATGGCAATGCTCGTATGCGTATAAGCAGCAGCATTCAGGATGATCCCACTGCATGTGCGACCCGCTTCCTGGATCTTATCCACGATCGCTCCTTCGTGATTCGACTGAAAGTCTACCAGTTCGTAACCAAAATCATCCGTCACCTTCTTGACTTCCGCCACCACATCAGACAGCGTGTGACTTCCATAAATGCCAGGTTCCCTCGTACCGAGTAAGTTCAAATTGGGTCCATTGATTAACATTAAGCGATTCACTTTTTTCATCCTTTGGTTACAAGATTTTAACTTTCACATAGTGTAACATAAGACGAAGATTTTGTGATTGAAAATTCGAAATGCTTAACCCTTCTCCTGGTATGCCTCGCTTTGCTGGTATTCAAAGCTGATACTGTATCCGATAAATACAGCATAAAGCAAATACAGGCACATTGTCGTAATATTTGCATTCCGATCTGCTTGAAAAGCACTATCCACACCATGGATGAGCGGGGCGAGCAAAAGTTGGACAAGGACCCAAAGCACCGCGCCGAAGATCAAGCTTGGCATAATTCCTTCCTGCTGCTTCAAAAATAGGAAATAAAGAAAAGCAATGAGAATCGAAAGAAGCCCGACTAGGATGATACTGATCAGTTCGGCCACCCAGGTATCGGCCCATGGCATCCATACCCATGAGCGCAAGACGAAATCCGCCACCGATAAATCGGTGAAATGAAAAAAGTAGGCTAACCAGGCAATTGCTGACCAGAGCACGCCCCCGGCGAATCCGGTCACGACGGCACTTCTATTGAAACGCGATGCAGTTTTCCGATTTTGCTGCATATTCCTCACCTCATTACGTAGCATGCCTTGAATATGCAATTTTAATCATAGCTCGCATCTAGTGTTCTCTGTATTTTTTTAGTAAAATAGAAGGAAATCGATACGAGGCTGGTGAAATTATGTCAGATAAACAAACCAATACCTATGGCGGGCAAGCCGTCGTTGAAGGTGTCATGTTTGCGGGAAAAAACAGCTTCGTGACTGCCGTTCGCAGAAATGACGACAGCATTGATTACTTAACCGTCGAACGGAAAGATAACCCGAAACTATCCAAATTGAAAAAGATACCTATATTGCGGGGCCTCGCAGCCATCATACAGGCCAGCGCCAATGGCACGAAACATTTGAATTTTTCTTCAGAGCGTTATGGTGTCAACCCCGAAGACGATGCAGAAATTGTACCGGAAGAGAAGAAATCCAAATTGGCAATGATCATCGGAATCGGCGCAGTCGGTGTTCTTTCTTTCATTTTCGGGAAACTGATTTTCACACTTACGCCTGCATTAGTCGCCGATTTCTTCGACAAATGGCTGCCTTCCCGCTTTGAACAAGTTGCATTGGAAGGGTTCCTGAAGCTGATTCTTCTTCTTGCATACGTTTATCTTGTGTCATTGACACCGATAATTAAACGTGTATTCCAATATCATGGCGCCGAACATAAGGTGATCAACTGTTACGAAAACGGGTTGCCGCTTACGGTCGAGAATGTCCAAAAACAATCCCGTCTTCATTATCGATGCGGATCAAGCTTCATGCTGTTCACTGTCATAGTAGGTGTGATCGTATATATGTTCGTTGCAACAGACCCGCTATGGTGGCGCATGGTAAACCGGATCCTGCTTCTGCCGGTTGTCATCGGGCTATCGTTCGAAGTGCTCCAGCTCACGAATAAGGTCCGGAATATTCCTGTCCTTCGCTTCCTTGGGTATCCAGGATTGTGGCTCCAGCTGATCACGACAAAAGAGCCAAAGGATGACCAAGTGGAAGTTGCGCTCGCTTCTTTCAAAAAAGTGCTGGAAAATGATTCTGTACAGGTGAATAGTGGTATAAAGATAGTAAGATAACGAAACCATGTTTCTTTCGAGGCATGGAAAGGAGGAAAATGGGTTGCGTAGATCTGGGTCTTCCATCATCGTTTTTGTTTTGATTGGGCTTGCTGCCATCGGGGTCGTCATGCAGCTCGTGACGAGTCCAGGCGCATTTTTCCAGAATGTGCTTGTTTGGGTTGGTGGTGCCGTTCTATTCGGTGCTTTGCTCTACTTCATTCTTACACGCCTGCGCGGCCGTGCCACAGCTGGCGGCAGCAGCAACGATATGCAGAAATATAAAAAAGCAGTGAAGCAGTCAAAGCAAAAATATAAGCAGCCAAAAGCCCGCCCTGTCAATAAACCTGCAAAATCAGCTGCAAGCATAAAAAAAGCATCTGCTGCCAAAAGAAAGCGATCCATCAAAGATCGGTCTCGTGGTCCGCAGCTTCGTGTCATCGAAGGCAACAAACAAAAACGGAAAAAGTCGAGCATCTGATGCCCGACTTTTTTTATGGCCAGCGTTTCAGGAACCGCTCCGCCTTGTCCCTGCCAACTGCTATCAGCTTTTCCTTTTCATCAGCAGAGATAGTGAAATCTGCCATTCCGATACCCTCTACCGGAATGAAGATGATATCCTTTGCCGTACCCTGATTGATATGTCGCATATCATGCGCTACCTTCATCGTCTTAAAGAGTGCATAAAACAAATCAAAGGATTGATGAACTTTCTGCACAGGAATTTTTTGTACAGCTTCACTCAGCTTCATTCCCAAAATCGGGCGCCTCAAGAGCCTTTCATCCCCTTCCAAAGTCCAAAGCGGAAAGTTACTGAGCAGTCCCCCATCCAGCAGCAAGCTCCGTTTTCGATTCCTGTATATGAGTCTTGCCGGCATGAAAATATACGGAATACCTGCACTCATCCGAATGGCACGTGCAACTGGAAAACTGTCGCCATCGATCCCATAAGTCTCAGCCAGATCATCCGGGAATACGATCAAGCGGCCGAGCGTTACATCGGCTGCAATCACTTTCAGCGTTTTTGGCTTCAAATCTTGAAAGGTGTATACCTGCTTTTTCGCCAATGCTTCGTATAACCATCTTTCCAAGGCATTCCCTTTGTATAAACCCATCTTAAAATAAAGCGTCAGCCAGTTAGCGAATGGGATGAACTTCGTCAGCTTGATTGGATCTGTGAATTTGCTGATATCGGTTTCTTGCAGCAATGCTTCCATCTCTTTCCCATCGTAACCAGCTGCCAGCAAACCTGCAACGATCGCACCGGCGGAAGTACCCGCTACGTTCTCAAACTCGTATTTCTCCTTCTCAACAGCCTGAATGGCACCGATGAAAGCAAAGGCCTTCACCCCGCCACCTGAGAAAACGCCGTCTATTTTCATAAGCACGCTCCATGATGACTTTTTATTATACCTAATCAAGGAGCTGTTCTTTTAGAACAAAAAAACCATCCGAATTGGATGGCTGGTTAAGACTTTTGGTCATGCCTAATTTTGATCAGTGCTTCTTGGCGTTCCTTGTCTGCCTGGAAGAATTGAACGAGATTACCGATCCGTTCGATGGAATTCCAACTCAAGTGATGCTCGATCCCTTCTACATCGTGATAGATATTCCCTTCCTCGACACCGATGATCCGAAGGAAATCTTCCAATAGTTCATGCCGGTATACGAGCCGTTTGCCGACCTGTTCCCCTTTATCGGTCAAAATCAATCCTCGATATTTTTCATACTTCAAATATTCATCTTTATCCAGCTTCTGCACCATTTTTGTGACAGAGGAAGGATGGACTTGCAGATTCTCTGCTATATCCGATACACGAGCGTACCCTTTTTGCTCCATTAATATGTAAATTTGTTCGATATAGTCCTCCATACTGGGTGTAGGCATAATACTCCTCCATTCAAACCACTGCGGCTTCTACATCTTTACATGATACACTTTTTTCAGCGGACAAACAAGCCAACAAAGTTGAATCCGGACAAAAGTGTTACACTTATTTGAACGGGTGTAAAAATTCTTTGAAAATAAGTACTTGCTTGCTATAATATAAGCTGGAGTATCAGCAGATGGGGGAAATGACATGGAAGCAGTACTGGTTATCGGCATTGCACTCGTTGTATTCATTCTTTACAGTGTAATCCGTTATTTTATTCAGAAGAAACATTTAAAAACTCTTACAGAGGAAGAATTCAAAGCTGGCTACCGTAAAGCGCAGCTGATCGATGTTCGCGAGCCGAAGGAGTTCGACGGAGGACATATCCTGGGGGCCCGCAATATCCCGCTGACACAACTTCGCTACCGGATGGCAGAGATCCGAAAGGACAAGCCTGTTTACTTGTATGATCAAAATGGTACACGTACCGTACGAGCTGCAGCTATGCTGCATAAAAAAGGATGCCAGGATCTTAACCAGCTTAAAGGCGGCTTCAAGGCCTGGAGTGGTAAAATCAAGCGTAAAGGCGATTGAAAAAGAGCTTTGCACGTAAGGTGCAAAGCTCTTTTTTCATTCAGGTATATAACGAAGGATCGGCTTTCTGGCAGCAGTCGTCTCATCCATTCTGCTGACGACTGTCGTGTGCGGTGCTTCCTGGACGATCTCTGGATTTTGTTCTGCATCTGCAGCGATCTCCAGCATCGTATCGATGAAACTATCCAATGTTTCTTTTGCTTCCGTTTCGGTCGGCTCGATCATCAGCGCTTCCTCTACGTTGAGCGGGAAGTAAATAGTCGGTGGGTGATAGCCAAAATCAAGCAGCCGTTTGGCCATATCGAGTGTCCGGACACCAAGCTTTTTCTGCCTGCGTCCGGAAAGTACGAATTCATGCTTACAATGCTGCGCATATGGTAAATCAAATGCTTCACTCAAGCGACGCATCATGTAGTTGGCATTCAAGACAGCATATTCACTTACCCGTTTCAGTCCTTCTGGCCCCATCGTCCGGATGTATGTATATGCACGGACATTGATACCAAAGTTTCCGTAATAAGGCTTCACGCGTCCGATTGAATCTGGACGGTCTTCGTCAAGGATGATTTCTCCTCCCGATCTGCGTACGATTGGCTTCGGCAAAAAGGCAGCCAGCTCCTCCGATACACCCACAGGTCCCGAGCCTGGACCACCGCCGCCATGCGGGCCGGTGAACGTTTTATGCAGGTTCAAATGCACGACATCAAAGCCCATATCACCAGGGCGTGTGTATCCCATGATGGCATTCAAGTTGGCACCGTCATAATACAATTTACCGCCTGCTTCATGGACGATCTTGGCCATTTCCAAAATGTCTTTTTCGAACAGCCCGAGTGTATTCGGATTCGTGAGCATCAGTGCTGCTGTATCTTCTCCAACGACACGGCGCAAATCATCCAAATCAACTAGTCCCTGTTCGTTCGATTTAACAGTGACAGATTCGAATCCAGCAACAGTTGCCGAAGCAGGATTCGTACCATGGGCAGAGTCCGGCACGATGACCTTGGTCCGCTGCGTCTCCCCATTCTTCTCATGTAAGGCACGGATCATCATCAGTCCGGTCCATTCCCCGTGAGCTCCTGCTGCTGGCTGCAAACTAACCTCATGCATACCAGTGATTTCTTTCAGCTGCTCCTGCAGATCAAACATAAGCTCCAGCGCACCTTGTGCTGTTTTGGGGTCTTGGTATGGATGCACATGGCTAAATCCATCCATTCGGATAACATCTTCATTGATTTTCGGATTATACTTCATCGTACAGGAGCCAAGCGGATAGAATCCGGAGTCGACACCATAATTTCTTCGGGACAGTGCTGTATAATGCCGGATGATCTGCAGCTCGCTTAACTCCGGCAATTCGGCTTGTTCACTGCGGATATAATCTGACTCGAAAACTTCCGATAGATCCGTTTCTGGAACATCAAGCGGCGGCAAACTGTATCCGGTCCTGCCTGGTTTCGTTTGTTCGAATAACAATGGGAAATCAGTGTTGTTTTGCATGGACTGCCGCCACCTCTCTTACGAATGTATCAATCTGTTCTTTCGTGCGCTGCTCCGTCACAGCAACAAGTATGTGGTTCTTCAAACGATCATCTGTCCGTCCCAAGTGATACCCCCCGATAAACCCTTGTGTAACCAGATGATCATTCAGTGCATCCGCATCGTCGTCTATTTTAATTACCAATTCATTAAAGAAGGCGCCTTGGAATACGACTTGCAGCCCGTGTGCTTCAAGCTGCTTTTTCATATATTGGGCTTTTTGTATATTCAAGTGCGCCATCTCAGCCACACCTTTTTTCCCTAGTGCACTCATTGCGACGGAAGAAGCCAACGCATTCAGTGCCTGATTGGAACAAATATTCGATGTTGCCTTATCCCGGCGGATATGCTGCTCCCGAGCTTGCAGTGTCAGGACAAATCCGCGTCTGCCTTCTTCATCCTTCGTTTGTCCGACAAGCCTTCCCGGCAGTTTACGCATCAATTTAGCCGTGCTTGCGAAATAACCGCAGTGAGGACCTCCGAACTGTGCCGGAATGCCGAATACTTGTGTATCACCAACTACAATATCGGCTCCGAAGCTGCCTGGCGGTGTCAAGTATCCCAGCGCCAAAGGATTGCTGGACACAACCATCATCGTTTTTGGCTGTGTATCAATGATTTTTCGAATGTCGGCAAGTGGTTCGACTTGACCGAAGAAATTTGGGTACTGGATGATGACGCTTGCCGTATTTTCATCCACTAACTCTTCCAACGCTTGTAAATCAGTCAATCCTTCCTTATGCGGGACAGTGACGATTTCCAAGTGCTGTCCTCTGCCATAGGAATCAATCACTTGACGCGATTCCGGATGAACCGCTTCAGACACAATGATCTTTCTCTTCTTTGTATGACCCGCGCTCAATGTGGCTGCTTCGGCAAGAGCTGTTCCGCCGTCGTACATGGAACTATTCGCTACATCCATTCCAGTCAGCTCGGCTATCATTGTCTGGAATTCAAAAATGGCCTGCAGCTCACCTTGGGATATTTCAGGCTGATAAGGTGTATAAGCTGTATAAAACTCTGATCTGGAAATAACATGATCCACGATGGAAGGAATGTAATGATCGTACACACCCGCACCAAGGAAGGAAGCATGTGTTTTCATGGTGACATTGCGATTTGCCAAGCCAGCAAGTTCCGCTTTCAGTTCTCCTTCGCTCTTCGGTTCTTTGATCCCAAGCGGCGCTCTCAGACGAACCTCCTCCGGAATATCAGAGAAAAGCTCCTCTGTGTCCTCCACACCGATCATTTGCAGCATTTCTTCTTTGTCTTGCTCTGTCATCGGTAAGTATCTGAATTCCATGGCGTATCCCCCTATTTCCGCTTATAGAATGGTATTGCGACAACCTTGGCCTGTAATCTCTTTTTCCGGATCTGCACCTCTACAACATTGCCTTGTTCTGCAGCATCTGCTTGTATAAGGGCAAGGCCGATAGATTTATCAAGTGTAGGCGACTTGGTGCCAGTCGTTATCTCCCCAATCTGTTCATCTTCGCTGAAGACCGGATACCCATGACGAGGAATGCCTTTATCCAGCATCTCGATACCGACTAGTTTTCGCTCAGTTCCGTTCTCTTTTTGCTTTTTTAAGACTTCTTTGCCGATGAAGTCGGCAGATTTATTCGTTTTCACCGCAAAGCCGATACCTGCTTCGACTGGCGTGATTTCCTTTGTCAATTCATTTCCATACAAAGGCAAATTCGCTTCAAAACGCAATGTGTCCCTTGCTCCAAGTCCGACTGGCTGTAGGTTATATGGCTGGCCTGTCTTTAACAGCAGTTCCCAGACAGCTTGCCCGCTTGCAGCCGGCCCATAGATCTCAAAACCATCTTCACCCGTATAGCCTGTGCGAGAGATTAGAAAATCCCCTTCAATGTCTTCCAATTTCGCAGGGTAAGCAAATCGAAAAAATGAAATTTCCGATAATTTTGCCGCTGTCACCTGCTGAAGGATTTGCTCCGCATGGGGTCCTTGGAGGGCAACCTGCATGTAAGCTTCTGACTGATTCTCGATTTCCACGCCATCACGCTTATGGCTAATCAGCCATTTGAAATCCTTTTCGGTATTGGCGGCATTGACAACCAATAGATAACGATTTTCCTCCAGCATATAAACAATCAGATCGTCCACTGTTCCCCCGTCTTCATGACACATGACGCTGTACTGTGCTTTATTCGGGACGAGCATATCCAGGTCATTCGTCAAGACATACTGCAGGAAATCCTTACTCGCCGGTCCATGAACCAGAATCTCCCCCATATGGGAAACATCGAATAAACCAGCAGCTTGCCTGACAGCATGATGCTCTTCCTGGATGCTGCTGAAATGTACCGGCAGTTCCCAGCCTCCAAAATCGATCGTCTTGCTGTTTGCCTGATAAGCAGGATAAAGCGGTGTTCTTTTCAACTCACTCATCATCCTTCTCCTCTCTTATGTACCTCGCAACAAAAAACAGAGCCCATCTCAAATACATTTTGAGGGGCTCTGTCCATTTACCAGAAAGTTTCTTATCGTCACTTGGACCATAATTGCTTCTTGGGTGGCTTCCACTATGGAAACACTCTCCAGAGTTGCGTCGTGCTGGAGTTCTTTTGCCTGAGAGATTCACTCAATATTTGCTCCTTCGGCGCCGCATAACAGCGGTCTCTCCTCCAACATTCACTCGCGGTTTATGAAATTGTAAATCGCGGGCATACTAACAGACAATCAACCTATAAAAAAGCAAAATCCAAACATTCTAACAAAAAATATTAATAATGTTTGGTTTCAGCCTCATTATAACATAACAATTTTAGATTGTGTCTATCTTTTTATGCTTTTTCATGATACTCCGAAAATAAGGAGATGAGTTTACGATGCATACGGAAATACACGATGATAAGCAATTTATCGATATGATGGATGAGGTGCTGCAGCACGAAGGAGATACAGCATCCTGGGAGCATTTTCAAATGGCTTATACAGCTGCCAAAGAAACGAATATCGACACCTTCACTGGTTTGGTCGCTCCCGGGTATCTGCCCCACATGACCTTCCATCCGCACCAGCTCCAAGCGAGCCGGCGGGTAGTCGAGGAGATGAACGGACGCGCCATCCTGGCAGATGAAGTAGGCCTGGGGAAAACGATTGAAGCAGGTCTTGTATTGAAGGAATTGATGATTCGCGGCTTAGTGAAAAAAGTACTCCTTCTTGTCCCTGCATCCCTTGTCAACCAGTGGGTGAATGAATTGAATTCCAAATTCCATATACCAGCCGCTTCCCAGCGCAAGCAGTATGTGTGGGAGCATTACGACGTGATCGTCTCCTCCATCGACCTGGCAAAGCGCTCACCTCACCGGGAGATCATCTTGGAACAGGACTACGATTTCGTACTTATCGATGAGGCACACAAACTGAAGAACAGCCGTACAAAGAACTACGCCTTCATCCAGGCTCTAAAAAAGAAATATTGTCTGCTGCTGACTGCAACGCCAGTTCAAAACAGACTGAGTGACATTTATAATCTCGTATCCTTGCTTAAGCCTGGCTATTTAGGCAGTTATAAGCAATTCAAAGATACATATGGAGATAATCGCAAAGATGCAGAAGAGCATCATTATTTGAAGGAACTCATCCGTAAAGTGATGGTTCGCAACCGCCGCGAAGAAACAGGGCTGCAATGGACAAAGCGGAAAGTCGAAACCATTTGGATCGATTTCACCGAAGCCGAGCGACGGGTGTATGAGCATATGCAAGATTCCACAAGCGCTGCAGCAACTTTTGCGAAAATCACCCTGCTCCGCGAATTATGCAGCTCCAGGGAAGCAGCCTATTTATCCATGAAAAAGATGGTGGAGGAAAATCCCGAGACAGATCATGCCTATTTGCCGCTTATGAAAGAAATCGAACAGCTCCCCCAGCACAGCAAAGCATTGAAAGTTGTCGAGCTGATCAAGGCAGCGCCGCCAGGAGAGAAATTCATCATCTTCACAGAATATCGTGCAACGCAATTTTATTTGCAATGGACACTGAAACAGCATGACATCTCGTCTGTTCCTTTCCGCGGCGGCTTCAAAGCCGGCAAAAAGGACTGGATGCGTGAGCTGTTCGAAAAACACGCCCAAGTTCTGATCGCAACCGAGGCCGGAGGCGAAGGAATCAACTTGCAATTTTGCAGCAATATGATCAACTATGACTTGCCGTGGAATCCGATGCGGCTGGAGCAGCGTATCGGCCGTATCCATCGTTTCGGTCAACAGAAGGATGTGCAAATCTATAATTTTGCAGTTCGAGACACACTGGAAGCACATATACTCGAGTTACTGTATAAGAAAATCAATTTATTCGAACGGGTAATCGGTAATCTCGATCATATCCTTGCCGAACTTCAATTATCCGATATGGAAAAAGAAATCAAAAAAATCTTCGCTGATTCACGATCCGACGGTGAGGTCAAAGTCAAGCTCGACAATCTGACTGCGGTCATCACCGAAACCGGACAACAGCTGGAAAGGGAGAAATTACATGGATAAACAAACACTCCATCAGTTTTTGCGAAAATTTTTCGTATCGAATGGCTGTAAGCTTCTGGAAGAAAAGGAGGGGCTGCTCCGGTTCCTGCTGACACCCGAATTGGATGAGGAATTGATGAATCGGCCGTTTTATTGGCGTTATAAAAAAAGACTTGGTCAAGAAGGCGATCCGATGGAACTGACTCTCCTGACTGACCCAAACGAGACCGCCGAAAAAGCAGAGTATATACATTTCGGGAGCCCGCGCCTGCACAAGATTTTCCGTCTCATTCGTGACTCCGCTCAAGTTGCCCGTCTATATGAAAAGGTGGATACAGCTTCTCGGACACCGTTGTACCCATGGCTCATCCGTAATATAAGCGTGCATTTTTCCGGCAAACGCAAACGTACGGAAACACATTCTGTTGGATTACAGCTATTGAATGGTCAGCTTGCAACCGATTGGATGGAGAATTTCTCACAGGTGGAATTCAAACAGCAGATTAGCGATCAATGCTATTGCCTCTCCCCCATCATCCGATACCAAAGCGGCTACCAGCGAATCAGCAGCTATATGCAGTCTTATTTGGAGACTGTCGATGATAGCTGGGTGAAGGAAACAGCAGAAACGCTCAAACAAGAAGAAGAATTACTGGCACATTTCTTTGATCAAAGCGGTCAGGAAGAGCTTGAGCCGGAGATACGAGAAGAAAGAGCTGCATTGTATAAAAACGAGTTGGATGCAGTGCACAAAAGACTAATACCATCCATTCAAATGGAAACGATCAATGCCGGCATCTTTTATCTATCTGAAGAGACAGCACAGAGACTGCTCCATAAAAAAGAGGCCTGAAGCACGTTCAGGCCTCTTACTTTTTACGACGGAAAAATAATTTGAAAGCAAATGGCAGAACACCAAACCACTTTCCATGCAGCTGATGCTTCTCCTTATCCTTTGGTTTCTTTTCCTGCTTCGGTGCGTCCATTTTTTTCACCAGCTCCTGTGCTACGAATCGGAAATAATCATTAGAGGACAACTCCTAACCCCCTTACTTTTATTTATTAGCGTGGCCAATTTCAATTCTTTCCATACAGCATGAACCAAGATGCCTGTACGTTTCAGGGTAAATTGTTTTTAAGCATGCTTGCATGGTTGATTTCAGCATTTTCTCGATATGACGACCCTGTTGTCTTGTAGTAAAGTATCCGCTAAGGAGGTGACATACTTGCAGGACAGTCCTTCGTATTACGCAGAAAATCTAATGGAGGAAGCAATAAGGCAGCACGCATCAGATATACACTTTACACCAGAGGCGAATGAAATAAGCGTTTATATACGAATCCATGGAAAACGAATCCTTCACAGCCGTCTTTCGGCCATGCGCTTTCGCAAGCTTATCGCCTACTACAAGTTCGTCAGCGGGATGGATATTGGGGAAATGCAAAAACCTCAGGACGGGGCGATGCCATTTTCCTATAAAGGACAAAAACAATATTCCCTCCGGCTATCCACCTTGCCCCTTAAGCAAACGGAGAGCTTGGCAATTCGAATCCTACCTCAGAGTGAAGCTCCTTTGCTCGATCAGCTCTTTTTGTTTCCTTTTCAAATCCACAAGTTGCGCCAGTTGTTGGTGGAAAATACAGGAATCCTGTTGTTTACCGGACCTACAGGCAGCGGGAAAACGACGACGATGTATGCCCTTCTCCAGGATTTATTGCAAATGAAAGCATATCAAGCCATCACTTTGGAAGACCCAATTGAAAAAAGAATGGAGAATATGCTGCAAGTACAAGTGAATGAAAAGGCTGGCCTTACCTACCAAGCAGGGTTGAAAGCGGCGTTGCGTCATGATCCCGATGTGCTGATGATCGGAGAAATCCGGGACGAATCCACCGCGAGTTTTGCTTTTGAAACGGCCAGGACAGGACATCTGGTCATCAGTACGCTGCACGCCAAAAATGCCGCAGGCGCCATTCATCGATTAAGAGAAATGGGGATACCAGAAGCAGATTTACAACATACCTTGATCGGTGTGGCTTCACTGGAGCTGCTTCCTGTCACTGCGCCACGTTCTTCTCGCGCTGCCATTATGGAGCTGGCAGATTCTGGTCAAATCAGCTGCTTGCTGAAAGCGTACAACACGTCTTTCCTGACATTTGCGAAACTTAGGAGGAAAGCCTATGCATATGGTTTTATCACGGAAGAAAATTATCAGGTTCAAGAAGGAAGACAAACTGCTATCTATGGAACAGCAGATGCTTTTCCTACAACAGCTTCACCGAATGCGAATGCAAGGCTATGATATGGCTCATTCATTGGATTTCCTGCACTGGCAGCCGAAATGGCAAACCATAACCCGGAAGTTACAAGAAGGTCTACAACAAGGTCTCAGACTGGATGAAGCATTCTCTCACGCTCGTTTTTCACCTTTTATCGTCATCCATCTCTATGTGGCCCATCACGATGGAAACCTGGGAGATGCATTGGAACGAAGCTATACCACTTTGCAAAAACAGATGCTGCAGCTGACGAAATTCAAGAAAGTTACCCGCTATCCTGTTTTTCTTCTCATCAGTATCTTTTTGCTTCTGCTCTTCGTCAAGTTGTACGTTTACCCTTCTTTTCTTTCCCTATTCACTTATTCAGCAGATTCTGCAGACCTTCTTGGCTTCTTTTCCAGTTTGGTGAATTTGTTTTTGTATGGCAGCTTGGCTTTCGGTGCGATTGGCATCGGACTATTCCTCTCTCAAGATCATCTCCGGAAACGATTATCATCAGAAAAGAAACGGTATTACCTGGAAAGACTGCCTGGCATTCATCGGATAGCTCGTACACGGACAAGTTTTCAGTTCGCCATTCAGCTTGGAAATCTTCTTACAGCAGGACTTTCGCTATATGAAAGTCTTCAGCTTTTATCCAAACAGCATTATCACGACATGCTGCAGCTGTACAGCAGCATATTGCTTTCCCAGCTGTCTTCCGGCCGGACGATGGACGAGTGCCTGCCTGGTTTGCCGCTGCTCGATGCGCAACTTCAGAGCATTCTTATAAATCAGGGAGATGTCGCATCCCAATCGAAGGATCTGCTGATGTATGCAGAAATCATGACTTCCAAAATGGAGGAACGCACGAAGACCTACCTTCATCTCCTGCAGCCTATTCTGCTATGCATCATGGCCCTTTGTATCATTATCGTTTATCTATCTTTGCTGCTGCCCATGTTCCAGATGGTCAATACATTATAGAAAGAGGTTCACTAGTGAGAAACGAAAAGGGATTCACATTGGTTGAAATGCTTATAGTCTTACTCGTCATTTCTGTTTTGATGATCCTGGTTGTACCGAATCTGGCTGATAAAAATGATCGTGTCCAAACGCAAGGCTGCGATGCGTTAGTAAAATTAGCCGAAAGCCAAGTCCAAACATATAAAATCGATCATGGAACAGCCCCTTCCTCTCTGTCCCAGCTTCAAGACGGATACTTGACGGAGACGACATGTCAAGGCGGTAAACGCACCTTGGTGATCAGTCCTGGAGGCGGAGTTTCGTTAACAGATGTATCAGGATAATAAAAATGGAGGTTACAGTTTACTTGAATTGATGATCGTGTTGGGTTTGTCTTCCTTTTTGATTGCAATCGGTACTGGAATCTATCACCATCTTCTCGTAAAAGCAGAAGTGAACCAATTCAAACAACAACTGGAACAAGACCTTCTTTATCTCCAGCAATACACCCGGTTCGACAGGACAGCCAAGCTTTACCTGGAAAAAGATAAATACGAGATATACTCCGGGCAACTGAAGAAAGATCTATTAGTCCGGAAAATCCCAGAAGGTTATACAATCAAAATTTATCCTGAAGCCATGACATTTGCTTTCAACCAATCAGGTACTGCACTAAATCCAGGCAGTCTGACCTTATCCACACCAACAGGAACTGAAAAGCTTGTTTTTCAGCTCGGCAAAGGAAGGGGACGCTATGAAAACAGCTCCTAAACAAAGTGGTTTTCTTTTATTGGATGCTTTGTTCAGCTTCGGTATGTTCCTGCTTTTGTGTACCTTGCTGCTACCCTTATGGATAGATTTGCGAAAAGAACAACTCATCCAAGAAACAAAGGCCACTTATTATAGCCTGCTCCAAAATGAACTGGCCAAACCCAATCCGAAAAATCAAAAGTCGTATGAAGGCGAGTTAGTAGTAGAGTTGGCATTCAGTATCGAGGATGGCATGAAAAAAGGATGTCTTGAATTAAAAGGAGGTGGAAGAAAGGAGAGCAGCTGCTTATATGGGTATCTCGAGTAATAAAGGCTTCACACTACTGGAAGTATTGATCGCACTAAGTATTTTGATTCTAATCCTCTCATCCATTCCTCCCCTGCTTGGAACCATGACGCAAAATACAGAAACAGAGTCATTATCAATCCGACAAGCTCTGCACTTCATTTCAATGGAAGTACACAAAGGAAACGTTGTAAGCATAGAGGAAAATAAGCTTTTCATTGAGGACCAGCAAGGAAGGTTAGCTGTTTTTGAACAATATAAGGATATGATACGAAGACGCGTTAACGGTAAAGGCCATGAAATCTACCTTCATCATATTGAGAATTTGGAATTTCATCTGGATGGAAGCATAATAACTGCTATAGTTCGAGGAAAAGAGGGAAGGTTGTATGAAAAGCGGATTATTACGGAATGAAAAAGGATTCCTCCACCCTTTCCTCCTTTTCCTTACAGCTTTTTTCCTGCTCTTGATCACTTCCGGCAGCTTGCTTCTTACCATTAGAGTACAATCAACGGAACTTCTGTTCGAGCAATACAAATTAGAGCAAGCTGCGTCCATTGCAACCAATACTGTCGAAAAACACTATCTCCAAAATCTGAATGCAGAGGAAAAAACGCTTCAAATTCATAACGATGCTGTAGAAGCCGATGTAACGATCAGCAAGAATGATGAACAGATTGTTGTGCATTATGTAATCAAAACAGATTATACGGAAAAACCGATGATTTTTTATAAAAAATATCACTCTTCATGAATAAGATCGTTACAATCGTACAAACTAATCTTTGTACGATGGGCTATAGCCAAGTGGTAAGGCAGCGGGTTTTGGTCCCGTTATCGTTGGTTCGAATCCAGCTAGCCCAGTAAAATGAATCCCGCCGATATGGCGGGATTTTTTTATGTCAGGAATGGATTTTTGGCTTGCTCTTCCCCTATTGTCGTTTTCGGACCATGTCCTGGATAGACTTCATAATCATCCGGCAATGCCAATAATTGATCCGTTATGCTTTGCATCAAAGTCGGCAGATCACCTCGGTACAAATCGGTTCGTCCAATACCGCGCTGGAACAATGCATCGCCAACGATTGCACGCTTCTGTTCGTGGAAGACCAACGTGACACTTCCAGGGGAATGTCCGGGTGTATGACGGATTTCAAAAGCAAATTGCCCAATTTTCATCTCACCGGGTTTCAAATATTCATCAGCATCCCTTGCCGTAATTTGCTTGACCGGAAACATTTTCGATCCATTCTTGCCTGGATCACCAAGCCAATCGGTTTCTTCTTCATGCAGATAAACAGGAATATGATATATATCCCTGGCATCATCCACTGCCCCAATATGATCGAAGTGGGCATGTGTCAAAAGGATTGCTTGCGGCCGTAGTTCTTTCTGCTTGATCCATTCAATCAATTTGACGCTATCACCGCCTGGATCGATAATCAGGCAGTCGTTTTTTGATTCCACTATGTAACAGTTCGTTCCCATAGGTCCGAGACTTATTGTATGTATTTTCATTTTTTGGCTGCTCCTTTCCAGAAAAACTAAAAGTTCGCTCGACAAGTATATGTTAGTGTACTACTATATAGAAAGTATTTACCAAGCTACTTTTAATACAAGTATAGCAGGAAACCAATTATTTTGCTCATAGGAGGGCAGGCAAGTGATTTTATCCATCATCTTGTTCTTTATTGTATTTCTTTGTGTGCGCACATTTATCATGGAATGCAAAAAAAAACAAGTGGCACAGGCAATCATTACCTTTATTTATGCGGCTGTAATCACGGCTATTTCCATTATCAATTTATTATAGGCCTATCAAAAAGGATCGTTGCAGATGCAACGATCCTTTTTTCAGCTTGCTTTTTCTTTGCCTTCTTCGAAATCATAAAATCTGAGTAAGTCACCATAGATGATCCGATCGGAGTAATTCAGTTCTTTTGTCACTTGTTCCTGTATTGGTTCACAGACACTTTCGATCTGTTCACCGGTTTCCCCGGATATCTCTGCTTCTTCTCCTTCTTTGTCATCGGCTGGTTCTCCTGTCAGCCTGTCATAGCACATATCATTGGTGAACACATAATCATCACTGATGAAATCTCCATTTCGCAATGCAATGTACTCTTTACGATCTTCTGCAAATACATCATTACCGAATTGGATGTCATGTTCGGATTCAATGCCCAACAAACCAAGTATCGTCGGTTTCACATCAATCTGTCCGGCTACCTTCTCCATCACCTGTCCATTTCCATCACCTGGAATGTGGATGAAGAATGGCACGCGCTGATTCTGTACTTGCTGATATGGCGTGATATCTTTGCCCAAGTACTGGCTCATTGCTTTGTTGTGATATTCACTGATGCCATAGTGATCGCCCATCATGACGATGATGGAATCCTCGTATTCGCCAGATTCTTTCAGCTGCTCAAAAAATTGCTGCACTGCCTCGTCTGTATAGCGTGCTGTTTGGAAATACTTATTTAATGTCTGGGAATTGGAATCAAACTGATCGATAGTTGCTTCCTCTTCCGGCAAATCGAATGGGTGGTGGTTCGTCAACGTGATGAACTTCGTATAATACGGCTGTTCCATCTCTTGCAAGTATGGAATGGACTGTTCAAAGAATGGCTTATCCATCAGTCCCCAACCGACTGTGTTCTGATCCTCGCCTTCCGGGATGACGTCGTAGCTATTTTCATCATAGAATGTATCGTAGCCGAGACTGTCGTACATCACATCGCGATTCCAGAAACTGGAATTGTTTGAATGGAAGACAGCAGTAGTATAATTGTGTTGTCCGAGAATTTCTGGTGTTCCGTTATATTCATTCTGTCCATGCGTGAAAAATACAGCACCACGCGGCAATGGATAGAGGGAATTTTCTACCAGGAATTCAGAATCGGAAGTTTTCCCTTGTTCGGTCTGGTGATAGAAATTCTCAAAATAATACGTATCTTTATCTTCTGTCAGACTGTTAAGGAATGGCGTGACTTCTTCTCCATTCAATTCGTTGTTGATCAGGAAGCTTTGCATCGACTCTAAGGAAATGAAGATGATATTCTTCCCTTCCGCCTGCCCGAATTTAGCCGATTTGTCTGTTTCTACTTCTTCATTCACATAAGAGAGGATCTCCGGAAGTTCATTCCCGTCGGCAAAAACGCGCTGTGCTTCTGTCTTTGATTGCATGACAGCATCATAGATGTGGAAGTTGAACAAACCGATGTTCTTGACCAAGTATTCCCGGTCAAATCCGCGGGTGAATAGCTGTGGACGCTCGGCTTCTGCCAGCCCGATGTTTATGATGACGACAGCCGCGATAGCAGCCATGGTCGAAACTTTCTTTCTGCGAAGATAACCGACTGTCATAGTATCTTTATAACGGTAGCTGAAGAACCAGATGATAGCCAAATCCAAAAACAGCAGGATATCCTGTGGATAGATGAGGCTGAGAATACTGCCGCCAAGGTCTGCGGCATTGCTTCCTTGCATGAGGACCGGCACTGTGAGGAAATCACTGAAGTGACGGTAGAAAATCAAGTTGATGTACAAGATGACAGAACCCACGAGGCTGATCGACCGGATGTACCGTACCTGCCATTTACGTGAGAATAATACACTGAGGCCAAATGCCAAAAAAGCACTTACAAACGGATTGAGCAGCAGAATGAACTCCTGCATGGCATTATCCAAACTGATGTTGAATAGGAAACGATATATGATATACGTCTTCAGTCCAAACAAAACTGTCGCCAAAATATATAATGGTGCAGTGAATGTTCGTTTCAAGTAAAAATCCTCCTCATTATAGAACCAAGCGTAAAACAGACGGCAGCAACTTGCGCTGCTGCCATGCACGCATTTCTTTCTTTATTTTGCAGCCTCTTCCAAGTGCTGTTTGACAAGGTACGCAGCACCGTAAACACCAGCATCATTGCCGAGCTGTGCCGGCACGATTTCACATTCATATGTTGTACGCGGCAGTGCAGCTTTTTTGAATGCTTCCTTGATAGGACCGATCAAAGCATCCCCTGCTCTTGATACGCCGCCCCCGATGATGATCCGAGAAGGATTCGTAAGGATAGCCGCATTGGATAAAACTTGTGCCAAGACAGTGGTTGCTCTATCCACAATCCCATTGGCTTGTTCATCTCCTTTGGCAGCGAGCTCGAAAACGTCTTTCGAAGAAACTTGACCGTTATCGGCAAGACGCTTGCCCAAACCGCTCTTTGGATGCGCAGCTGCAGCCTCAGTTGCCAGACGGCTGATTCCGGTAGCAGAAGAGACTGTTTCCAAACATCCTTTGCGCCCGCAATTGCATGGTGCACCATTTTCCTCGACCGTGACATGGCCGATTTCCCCGGCAGTACCATTGATACCATTGATGATATGACCATTAGCAATCAGGCCGGCTCCCACACCTGTTCCCAATGTAATGGCAATGATATTTTCCTGCTGGGCTCCTGCACCCTTCCACACTTCACCCAGCGCCGCCAGGTTAGCATCATTGTCGATAAATACAGGTAAACCAGATAATACCCCAAGCTCAGCCGAAAGAGGAAAGTCTCGCCAGCCGACATTGACCGCTTCTGCGATGACACCATTTCGCGGGACAACGAAACCCGGAGCTCCGACACCAATGCCTTGGATCCTTTCTTTGGCAATGCCGAGTTCGGATAGCTTCAATTGGATCGTTTCCCAGATTTGCTTCGGTATGTGCAAACCTTGCTCGAATTTATCTGTCTTGATTTCCCATTTTTCTACGATTTCGCTCGTATCATCGATGATGGCGAGCTTGATTGTCGTGCCTCCGATATCGACACCGACCAATAATCCATCCTTACTCATTGTTTCCCGCTCCTTCACGACTATCCGATAAAGCACTTATCTCTTTTTTTAAAATTACATTCGCTTGTCCATATTCCTTTAAAGATAATAGTTTATTGTCATACAGCTCCCGCAGCTCTTCTTGCATCATGCTCAAATCGAGCTTGCGGTCTCCGATGTATACAAAAATGCCATACGATTTCAATAGCTGCATTACATCATAAACCGTTTTCATTCATATCACCTAACATATTATAACAACCTTCACCTAAAATTGAAAATGATTTAAGAATACGTTCACACCTTCTTAACAATATGCCTTATTGTAAAAAAAATAACCTGAAGACAATTGACTTCAGGTCATATCTTTACAATTATAACATTTTGCTTTGGAAATAAGCTTCCAACAATGCATAAGTTGCTGCCAGAGCCTTTTCATGTGTCCGCTCGAAGGCATGGGATGCGGCTATGCCCGGCCCGATCAAACCATGGCGGATATCATACCCTGCTCGTATCGCAGCGGATGCATCCGATGAGTAATATGGGTAAATATCCAGCTTATACTGTAAATCGTTTGATTGTGCAAGCTCAGCCAACTGCTCCCTTAACGCATAATGATAAGGTCCGCTGGAATCTTTCACGCAAATGGATACATCGTATTCGGTAGTTGCTTGTCCGTCACCGATCGCTCCCATATCGACAGCGATATATTCCACTACCTCTGGTGGTATACTCGAATTCCCACCGTAACCGATTTCTTCATTATTTGAAATGAACACATGTGTGGTGTATGGCAGCATCCAATTGTCTTCCTTCAACTCCCGGAGCAATTCAAGCAGGATGGCAACACTTGCTTTATCATCCAAATGCCTTGATTTTATGAAGCCCGAATCGGTACGTTCAAAGCGGGGGTCGAACGATATGAAATCACCTACACGGATGCCGAGTGCTTCTGTTTCTTCACGTGAAACGGTCTGTTCATCGATCCGGACTTCGATGTTTTTCTCATTCCGTTTCGCCTCCCCTGCGTCACGGTACACATGTACGGAAGTCTGGTGCATCAGGATTGTGCCGCTATAAGCTTTGTCTTTGCTATGTATCGTACAATATTCTCCCTCGACACTGTTCCAGCGAAAGCCGCCCACCATTGCCAAGGACAAAGTACCGTCCGCTTTTATCTCTTTTACCATCGCACCCAAGGTATCAACATGCGCTGTCAACAAACGATGGTTTGCTGTATCTTTGCCTGGTACCGTGATCAGCAATCCTCCTTTATTGGTCACCTTGGAGGAAAGTCCTAGAGAATCGGCAAAACTGCGGCAAAAATCAATCGCCTGCTCCGTATATCCGGAAGGACTAGGTATATGTACAAGCTTTTCCAATGTTTCTGCAATACGATCAATTCTTTGCAATGCTATCCCTTCTTTCATAACATTTCGGTCTCTTACATAGTATCAATAAGTGAGAGTTTGTCCAATGAGGAGGGCAATGTATGCGAAAACTGCTATTTATCGGATGTATCTTTTTTGCCGTTATCCTTTGTTCCACCTTTATCATTCGCACGCAACAGCCTCAGCCCGTAATCCAGCATTTCCCTATTGATGACACTGCCACTTTCACCGAAACATCCACCTCATTGAAGAAGGTGGATTTTCGGAGGGTCCATTGGCGAATCGAAAGCATCCTCGACAGAGAAGCCTACTTACGCCAGGATGTCGGACTGCTATTTGAAAACGGCAGATTGGTAGGAGTCATGAATAAATGGATGCATCCTGCCCGCAGTTTGATACAGGAAAAAACACTTATCCTTCAGCCAAGCAAGCAGTTGGATGCAGTATCCTTCCATTTTGCTGAACTGCACAAAAACGAAATCACCAGCTCTTTCAAGCTGACCGGCATTCGTTCCTACACATCCGATACATTCGAACTTTTTTCGTTTCCTAAGAACGAAAAAGAAACACAATCAAGGTACACCGCAAAAACAGCTACGAATAAGACCCTGCAGCGAATATGGACAGAAGCCAAACAACAGTTATCCATTCCAGCCAATCAATACACCGAAATACCGCTCACAGCTCTCCCGCATGCCGATCTATCGCAAATCAACGGTCTTTCGGAAAATAATAAAAGGCAGGAAATCATCAGCCGGCTTTGGGAAGGACTTTACCGCAATTATATCGTGCCAATCGGTCCAGCTGTAGCGGATGGAACTGTGAACACTTATGTCCCATTGCTGCTTTTCGATAAATCAGGAAAACATCTGCGTGTCCTTTACCAAGATGAAAATGGGCAGCATAGAGAACTGCTGCAATATTACTGAGAGATCTCTTGCTGAAGCTGTTTGTAATCAGGATTATCCGGGTCGATATCAGCCGCCTTTGTAACATGCTCCAGCGCTTCATCGTCATCTCCTTGCGCATGTAACGCTGCAGCGAGCAGATAATGAGCTGAGTCATTTTCTGGCTGTAACTCAACGAGGCGCTCATAATCATCGATGCTTTTATCGATATCTCCCGTATCGTAATATGCTGCGCCTCGATAAAACAACAGTGCCGGCTCATAAGGAGTATCGGCGTCATGGAGTGCCGCTGTCGTCTGCGCGATAATCGCATCATAATCCATGTGTTCAACTGCTTCTTCCACTTGTAGCAGCTGACGAACCGATTCATTGACAGGACTGGATAAACCGTACCAAATAAGTCCAACCAGCAATATGACAGTCAAAAGAAGTCCGCCAAGCCGGGCTTTCTTGTTCTTCTTTCCAGGCAGCCCGACAAGAAGTGAAACTGCAAATCCTCCGACCAATCCGCCTAAATGAGCGAACACATCAATAACGTGGCTCGCGGAGAAACTGATCACCAAGTTGATAAGCAGAATGACAATCAAACCGTTCCCAATGGTCCGCCAGAACAGCTTCGGATATACAACCCCAAAATAAAGCAAAGCACCAAACAGCCCAAAAATAGCACCTGAGGCCCCTGCACTCAAGTTTTCGGAGAATGCGAAACTCGCCAAGCCGCCAACGATTCCACTTAACAGGTAAATCAAGAAGAAGCGTCGATGGCCGAAAACTTGCTCCGTCAAAGTTCCGAGATAATACAGTGACAGCATATTTGTCAAAAGATGCAGTGCGCCGATATGCAGAAACATGGATGAAGCGATACGCCACCATTCATTTTCCGACAAAATGAGCAGGTTGTACTTCGCCCCAAGCTCAATAAGCACTGCCGAATCGGTAGAACCGCCAAGCAATGTCTCCAAAAGGAACATCACCAAACAAATCCCGATCAGAATATAAACCAGAAGTGGTTTTTTTCGATGGAAAACGGCTTGATCGGCCTGTTGCTGCTTCACAAGCAAACCCCGCAGCCTGCCTTTCTCCATTTCGAGCTCCTGTTCGTCATCCGTTGCCAATGATAAGGTATCCTCCAGCTTCAAATGACGAAAAAGCTTTTGCATCTGGGCATCATGCGATACGCGATCCAAATAATAAAGCTGCATCGGGATCGGTCGTCTGCTTTTGATAATCATGGGCTTTTTCAGCTTTGACCAATCATCAGCTGGTTCCTGATCACCAAAATAGACATTATGTATCCGTGTCTTTTTGGGAAATAAGCTTTTATTCATATTTTGGATTTGATTAGCAGTCTTCAGAATATCCTGTTTCAGATGGTTCGCCCAAGTGAATGTCTTAAGTGAAAGTTTTACGATGTGGGTTATCCCATCCTGCTTCTTTTCCAGCCAAGCGACACGCAAGTCTTCATCAGCTCTTATAAATGTGAAACCGTGAACGGCAAGCAGACGATTGATCATTCTATAATACGCCGTTTCTTCGTTGTAGGTCATACCTCTCCCCCTCTGCCTACAGTTTATCAAAAAAATCATGGAAAAACGCTCAGTTTACACTGAGCGTTTAAATAAAATCGGCAGCATCCGAGAACGCAGGGGCTCAAATCCCATTGAAAGCCGAATCAGCCCTTTGCGCAGGACCGTTACAGCTAAAAGTGCATTCAGCACCCGATACCGCTCCCGTACTAAAAATACGACACTAGCTGCCAATGTCACCGTCGTGATGAGGGATTTCCACATCAGCACCCTTCCTTTCCTATGGGATAACCATAGTGTAACCCGAAAGAGAACCCTCCTATTCGGTCAAAACAGAAAACCATCATCTGTCAAAAGATGATCGACCGGCAGATCAAATGGGGCTATCGGCAGCGACCGCTTGATTTGCTGTTTGCTTGCCAAGGCCAATGTCGTATTTTTAAAATCGGTTAAATAGCGGTCATAATAACCCCCTCCATAACCGAGCCGATAACCCGTTTCTGTAAAGAAAAGACCAGGAACAATAAGAAGATCAATGGAATCCTTCGAAGCGGGTGTACAAAGTTCCGGAATCGGTTCTTTGATGCGGAAAGCCCCATCTGTCAGTTGATCATAGCTTTCGATATAAAAAAACTGCATACCCCTGTTTTCTGTGGTGAGCGGTACACATACTTTCTTCTCTCCCAGCCAGGCTTGCTGAATCAGCCTTGTTGTATCCCATTCATGGGAAAGAGCCATCGTAAGACCGATGCTGGAGGCATCCTTCCAAACGGTGGAAGCAAAAAGAAACTCTGCCAGCTTACGCTCAACTTGCAACTTATCTGTTTGCGGCATCTCTTTCAGCAGCCGAAGCGCCTCTTGTCGAAGTCTTTCTTTATTTACCATCCGCCCGCCCCCTTTTTATGTAATCTCAATTGTCAATATAAGCTAGACAAAACAGCATCATCCAGGTGACTCAAAAATACTTCCAATGGTGTTTGATAGTTCAACGACTTTCTCGGAA
>NZ_FMZB01000020.1:1938-4971 GCF_900101385.1 Terribacillus halophilus | reverse complement strand
TTTTTAGTTAAGTCCTCGATCGATTAGTATTCGTCAGCTGCACGTGTCACCACGCTTCCACCTCGAACCTATCTACCTCATCGTCTCTGAGGGATCTTACTCATTTAAAATGATGGGAAGTCTCATCTTGAGGGGGGCTTCATGCTTAGATGCTTTCAGCACTTATCCCTTCCGCACGTAGCTACCCAGCTGTGCTCCTGGCGGAACAACTGGTGCACCAGCGGTGCGTCCATCCCGGTCCTCTCGTACTAAGGACAGCTCCTCTCAAACTTCCAACGCCCACGACGGATAGGGACCGAACTGTCTCACGACGTTCTGAACCCAGCTCGCGTACCGCTTTAATGGGCGAACAGCCCAACCCTTGGGACCGACTACAGCCCCAGGATGCGATGAGCCGACATCGAGGTGCCAAACCTCCCCGTCGATGTGGACTCTTGGGGGAGATAAGCCTGTTATCCCCGGGGTAGCTTTTATCCGTTGAGCGACGGCCCTTCCATACGGCACCGCCGGATCACTAAGCCCGACTTTCGTCCCTGCTCGACTTGTAGGTCTCGCAGTCAAGCTCCCTTCTGCCTTTGCACGCTACGAATGATTTCCAACCATTCTGAGGGAACCTTTGGGCGCCTCCGTTACTCTTTGGGAGGCGACCGCCCCAGTCAAACTGCCCACCTGACACTGTCTCCGAACCGGATCACGGTTCTGGGTTAGAATGTCAATACAGCCAGGGTGGTATCCCACGGATGCCTCCACCGAAGCTGGCGCTCCGGCTTCTAAGGCTCCCACCTATCCTGTACAAGCTGTACCAACATTCCATATCAGGCTACAGTAAAGCTCCACGGGGTCTTTCCGTCCTGTCGCGGGTAATGCGCATCTTCACGCATAGTATAATTTCACCGGGTCTCTCGTTGAGACAGTGCCCAAGTCGTTGCACCTTTCGTGCGGGTCGGAACTTACCCGACAAGGAATTTCGCTACCTTAGGACCGTTATAGTTACGGCCGCCGTTTACTGGGGCTTCGGTTCACAGCTTCGGGACGAAGTCCCTAACCATTCCCCTTAACCTTCCAGCACCGGGCAGGTGTCAGCCCCTATACTTCGCCTTACGGCTTTGCAGAGACCTGTGTTTTTGCTAAACAGTCGCTTGGGCCTTTTCACTGCGGCTTCTCCTAAAAAGAAGCACCCCTTCTCCCGAAGTTACGGGGTCATTTTGCCGAGTTCCTTAACGAGAGTTCTCCCGATCATCTTCGGTTACTCACCGTGCCTACCTGTGTCGGTTTGCGGTACGGGCACCTATTTCCTCACTAGAGGCTTTTCTTGGCAGTGTGAAATCAGGAACTTCGGTACTAAATTTCCCTCCCCATAACCGCCTGGAATTGTGTTGAGTGGATTTGCCTGCTCAACTTCCTCACGGCTTGGACGCGCATGACCAGCAGCGCGCTTTCCCTATCCTCCTGCGTCCCCCCATCGTTCAAGCGGATTTAGGTGGTACAGGAATATCAACCTGTTATCCATCGCCTACGCCTTTCGGCCTCGGCTTAGGCCCCGACTAACCCTGAGCGGACGAGCCTTCCTCAGGAAACCTTGGGCTTTCGATGAAAGAGATTCTCACTCTTTTTTCGCTACTCATACCGGCATTCTCACTTCTAAGCGCTCCAGCCGTCCTCACGATCGACCTTCACCGCCCTTAGAACGCTCTCCTACCACTGACATCGTAGATGTCAATCCGCAGCTTCGGTGGTGTGTTTAGCCCCGGTATATTTTCGGCGCAGCGTCACTCGACCAGTGAGCTATTACGCACTCTTTCAATGATGGCTGCTTCTAAGCCAACATCCTGGTTGTCTAAGCAACGCCACATCCTTTTCCACTTAACACACACTTTGGGACCTTAGCTGGCGGTCTGGGCTGTTTCCCTTTCGACCATGAACCTTATCACCCATGGTCTGACTCCCAAAGTAGATTGATTGGCATTCGGAGTTTGACTGAATTCGGTAACCCGATGAGGGCCCCTAGTCCAATCAGTGCTCTACCTCCAACCATCATCCTTTGAGGCTAGCCCTAAAGCTATTTCGGAGAGAACCAGCTATCTCCGTGTTCGATTGGCATTTCACCCCTACCCACACCTCATCCCCGCACTTTTCAACGTGCGTGGGTTCGGGCCTCCAGTCAGTGTTACCTGACCTTCACCCTGGACATGGGTAGATCACACGGTTTCGGGTCTACGACCACCTACTATATCGCCCTATTCAGACTCGCTTTCGCTGCGGCTCCGTCTATACAACTTAACCTTGCAGGGGATCGTAACTCGCCGGTCCATTCTACAAAAGGTACGCCGTCACCCATTAACGGGCTTCGACTACTTGTAGGCACACGGTTTCAGGTTCTATTTCACTCCCCTTCCGGGGTGCTTTTCACCTTTCCCTCACGGTACTGGTTCACTATCGGTCACTAGGGAGTATTTAGCCTTGGGAGATGGTCCTCCCGGATTCCGACGGAATTTCACGTGTTCCGCCGTACTCAGGATACACTCCGGAGGAAACCATATTTCAAGTACAGGGCTCTTACCTTCTATGGCGGGCCATTCCAAGCCGCTTCGTCTACATGGTTTCTTTGTAACTCCAAAGGAGTGTCCTACAACCCCAGAAGGCAAGCCTTCTGGTTTGGGCTGATTCCGTTTCGCTCGCCGCTACTTGGGAAATCGCATTTGCTTTCTCTTCCTCCGGGTAATGAGATGTTTCAGTTCCCCGGGTCTGCCTCGTATTACCTATGTATTCAGTAATACGTACTATCCAACAACGGATAGCGGGTTCCCCCATTCGGAAATCTCCGGATCAAAGCTTACTTACAGCTCCCCGAAGCATATCGGTGTTAGTCCCGTCCTTCATCGGCTCCTAGTGCCAAGGCATCCACCGTGCGCCCTTCTTCACTTAACTAATAACGCATGATGCTAAAAATTTGCGACAATAAAAATTGTCTTGCTTTAAAGTTTGATGTTCTGGCATGTTGTTTCTTATCTAGTTTTCAAGGTTCATATATTA
>NZ_FMZB01000020.1:0-1595 GCF_900101385.1 Terribacillus halophilus | reverse complement strand
CAGTTCCAATTATCCTTAGAAAGGAGGTGATCCAGCCGCACCTTCCGATACGGCTACCTTGTTACGACTTCACCCCAATCATTGATCCCACCTTCGGCGGCTGGCTCCAAAAGGTTACCTCACCGACTTCGGGTGTTACCAACTCTCGTGGTGTGACGGGCGGTGTGTACAAGGCCCGGGAACGTATTCACCGCGGCATGCTGATCCGCGATTACTAGCGATTCCGGCTTCATGCAGGCGAGTTGCAGCCTGCAATCCGAACTGAGAATGGTTTTATGGGATTTGCTTAGCCTCGCGACTTTGCTGCCCTTTGTACCATCCATTGTAGCACGTGTGTAGCCCAGGTCATAAGGGGCATGATGATTTGACGTCATCCCCACCTTCCTCCGGTTTGTCACCGGCAGTCACTCTAGAGTGCCCAACTGAATGCTGGCAACTAGAATCAAGGGTTGCGCTCGTTGCGGGACTTAACCCAACATCTCACGACACGAGCTGACGACAACCATGCACCACCTGTCACGCTGTCCCCGAAGGGAATGCCTTGTCTCCAAGGTTGTCAGCGGATGTCAAGACCTGGTAAGGTTCTTCGCGTTGCTTCGAATTAAACCACATGCTCCACCGCTTGTGCGGGCCCCCGTCAATTCTTTTGAGTTTCAGCCTTGCGGCCGTACTCCCCAGGCGGAGTGCTTAATGCGTTAACTTCAGCACTAAGGGGCGGAAACCCCCTAACACCTAGCACTCATCGTTTACGGCGTGGACTACCAGGGTATCTAATCCTGTTCGCTCCCCACGCTTTCGCGCCTCAGCGTCAGTTACAGACCAGAGAGTCGCCTTCGCCACTGGTGTTCCTCCACATATCTACGCATTTCACCGCTACACGTGGAATTCCACTCTCCTCTTCTGCACTCAAGTTCCCCAGTTTCCAATGACCCTCCACAGTTAAGCTGTGGGCTTTCACATCAGACTTAAGAAACCGCCTACGCGCCCTTTACGCCCAATAATTCCGGACAACGCTTGCCCCCTACGTATTACCGCGGCTGCTGGCACGTAGTTAGCCGGGGCTTTCTGGTCAGGTACCGTCAAGGTACAAGCAGTTACTCTTGTACTTATTCTTCCCTGACAACAGAGCTTTACGACCCGAAGGCCTTCATCGCTCACGCGGCGTTGCTCCGTCAGACTTTCGTCCATTGCGGAAGATTCCCTACTGCTGCCTCCCGTAGGAGTCTGGGCCGTGTCTCAGTCCCAGTGTGGCCGATCACCCTCTCAGGTCGGCTATGCATCGTCGCCTTGGTGGGCCATTACCCCACCAACTAGCTAATGCACCGCGGGCCCATCTGTAAGTGACAGCCGAAACCGTCTTTCCATTTCCAATCAGGAGAAAGGAAATACTATCCGGTATTAGCTCCGGTTTCCCGAAGTTATCCCAGTCTTACAGGCAGGTTGCCCACGTGTTACTCACCCGTCCGCCGCTCATTCCGCCAGAATCACCCCGAAGGGGTCATCTGGTTTCCTGCGCTCGACTTGCATGTATTAGGCACGCCGCCAGCGTTCGTCCTGAGCCAAGATCAAACTCTCCATGAAAGTGTTGATGCTTT
>NZ_FMZB01000018.1 GCF_900101385.1 Terribacillus halophilus | reverse complement strand
AGAAAAATTAGGCTACCACACACCAAAAGAGTTTGGTGGCATGGCAGCCTAATAAGGGTGTTTTATTTGTGTCTCACATCGCTATGTCAGTCTAATTGCGTGCAGCTTTTATTGTTTCCTAGTATACCGCTTGTAGTGGATATCATGAATGAGGCGAATTGTGGGTCGAATCAAGAGCAGCAAACTACCAGCCGCAAAGAGCCAGCACCCAGCCGTCTTCAATGACTCGTAAAGGAATAGGAAACTGCCGATGAGAAATATCAAGCCGATCAGGAAATCATTGAGCATATATAAAATCTGATATGGCCGTTTGAAAAAAATGCCATATTCCCCGATACGAATGACTTCTTCTCCCTTTTCTCGTTTGTGTTCGTGTTTCATTTCAGGCTTACCTTCTATCGATTCCAGCTTCCTGCTCCTGTAAAGCCGTCTCTGTAATATCGTGGTGAGATGTATGCCAGATGACTTGATTATTCTGAAACAGCAATGTTTGCGGAGACTCATGCTTTACTTCATAACGCTGTGCAATCATATTGGATAGCTCCCTTGCTTCTTGTACATACAAGGTATACATCGGCAGCTGTGTATCAAGACTATAGCGATCATATTCCTGCTTTGCTCTGGCACTGATCGGACAAGTCAGACTATGCTTGAGCAGATAGAATGCCGCCTCCCTATTCAATACATCCTGAAATTCCTCTTGATTCTGAATCACTTTCGCTTCCATGCTCAAAACTCCTTTCTAAAAATAAACAGACTCCTAAGCAAGCTGCTTAAGAGTCCAATCTTTTAAAGATCCTTGTTTCGTTCAATCGTGGATTTCTGCTGTTCCATTTCCAATTCCCTTGCAGCTTCCTCGATTGCACGAGCAACTTCTTCTGCAGCATCTTCTGCTTCTTTATTGTTGGAAGCTGTCTCATCTGCTTGGTCTTTGGAAGTCATATTCTTAACTTTATCCTGTACAGTCTGGGAAGATTCTATCACCTTATCTGCTACTGCACGGGATTTTTCAGTGACAACGTCTTTCCATTGTGCACCTTTTTCACTGTACTGGGTTTTCATCTCGCCCGCGCGCCCTTTCAGGGAGCTAGCCTGTTCCGAAATATCGCTGCGCAGTTCTTTACCGGATTTAGGCGCCAGAACAAGGGCAGTAACTGCTCCGACTACGCTGCCGATGATCGAACCAATCAGAAAATCTCTACCGTTCGTCTTTTTCGCTGCCATAATGCATTGCCTCCTATCGCGTCGCTGGTTTAGTGGGATGTTTCTTTTACTGGTAGCGGCTGCTCTGTCGGCTGCACTGCAGGTACAGAGGCACCCTCATTGGCTTCATTCTGCTTCTTTTTCTTCCATAAGTCAAGTATAACCGAGCCCCACTTCAATACTTGACCTGTTTGTTCTGTATGCTGTTCTGCAGATAACGCCACTTTGTTGGAGACATTGCGGATGGAATTATTCAAGCTTTGAACCGTATCACCGATGCCTTCGATTCCGTCGACAAGGGTGTTGAGCTTCTGCGCTTTTTCGCCAATGTCCTCTGCTAGATGATTTGTTTTGCTGAGCAGTTCTGCTGTCTCGCTCGTAATGCCTTGCATCTGTTTTTCGACGCCTTCCAATGTGCTTGCAACATCATTTAATGTGCGTGAAGCAGCTTTCAATGTTTTGGCGAGATAGATTACTAAGACTGCGAATGCGATGGCTGCAATCAATGCAGCGATGTACCCTAGAATTTCCATAATGAATAGTCAGCTCCTTCTGGTATGTAGTATGAGTAGTTGAAGCACATCTCATGCCTTGAACTCCTTTGTCTAACTACGTTATTCCCCTGATTAACGTCATTAAACATAAAAGAACAAATAAAAAAAGGGAGCAGCACTCCCTTTTTCAAGTGTAATGGATTATTGGACAGCTTGCAACGAATCTTCATAGCGTGCCTGGAATTTTTGGATATCCCCGGCCCCCATGAATAGAAGAATGCTGTCATCATACTGCTTAAGTACGTTTACTTCCTCAAGCTGCAGTACTTCACAGCCTGGTATGAGCTCCTGCAAATCCTGTATCGTCAAGCTTCCTTTCGCTTCACGGGCAGAACCGAAAATATCACATAGATATACCGCATCTGCCAGCTTCAAGCTGTCCGCAAACTCTTGCAGGAATGCTTTCGTCCTTGTGAAAGTGTGCGGCTGGAATACAGCAACAACTTGTTTATCAGGGTATTTCTTCCGAGCTGATTCGATTGTTACCTCGATTTCTTTCGGATGATGGGCATAGTCATCCACCAATACTTGGCTTCCGGCTTGCTTTTCGGAGAAGCGACGTTTTACACCAGTAAAACCATACATCTCCTCCATCTGCTTAGGTGTCATCCCTTCCTGATGGCATACAGCAACGACGGCCAAGGCATTGAGCACTTGATGATTTCCGTATCCTGGAATGGTGAACGTATGATAGAAACTGCCTTCTACATATACGTCGAATACCGTGCCATTCGGCTCTTCATGTACATGCTTTGCTTTATATGTGTTACCATCGTCAAATCCGTAATAATGAATCGGTACATCCGCTTGTAAATCACGCAGATAAGCGTCATCTCCGCAAGCAATGATCCCGCGCTTGACTTGATTGGCCAATTGCTGGAATGCTTGGAACACATCCTCGATATTCTGGAAGTAATCAGGATGATCGAAGTCAACATTCAGCATCACAGCATAATCCGGTTTATACGCAAGGAAATGGCGGCGGTATTCGCACGCTTCGAAGACAAAATAGTCACTCTGCGGCTGACCGCTTCCGGTTCCATCCCCGATCAAGTAGGATATAGGGTGGGACTGATGCAGTGTATGCGCCAGAAGACCCGTCGTCGATGTCTTGCCATGAGCGCCGGTTACAGCAATGCTGCGGAATTTATCCGCATAAGCTCCTAAGAAGTCATGATAACGGTAGAACGGAAGCCCAATTCTTTTCGCTTCCACGACCTCCTCATGATCGTCCGAGAACGCATTCCCGGCGATGATTGTCAAATCGGGTTTGATATTATCTTTAGTAAATGGCAGTATAGGAATATTTTTATCTTTGAGGGCCTGATCTGTAAAGAAAACCTTCTCCACATCCGAGCCTTGGACCTTCTCGCCTGCATCATGCAGGATCTGCGCCAATGCACTCATACCAGATCCTTTAATACCAATGAAATGGTAAGTTGTCATAGTAGGAACCTCCACTTAATAATATATCGCTTCTGTATGGTGTTAGTATAAGTATGTAATCTGTAGTGTGTCACATATACATGAAAAAAAGCATACTAGCAACAGTATAGCATTTTGTCGGGATTTATTAAATGCTCAATCTCTGCCGTCACGCTTTTTACAGTATATACAGACCGCTGCTTGGTTGTGTCTTAAAATAATACAGCCTGGATGTCCTTAGGACAACATCCAGGCTGTCTGTCATTCCGCTTGGAGCTGAGCCAGCGAGACGAGGACATCTCGCGGCTTGCTGCCTTTTTGTTCCGAAATGACTCCCCTCATTTCCATATGATCGATCAATCTGGCAGCTCGGTTATAGCCGATTTTAAAACGACGTTGCAGCAAACTTGCACTTGCACTGTTATGCTCAATGACAAATTCTACTGCTTCCCGATACAGCTCGTCCTCTTCCTCTTCGGATTCACGCCTTTCAAGCAGATCCTCATGCTGGAAAAGGTACTCAGGCGGCGCTGTCTGTTTCACATGCTCCACGACCCGTTCAATCTCTTCATCCGAAACAAAAGCACCTTGGATGCGCTGGGCTTGCCGTGCGCCATTCTCGATGAAGAGCATATCGCCTTTACCAAGCAGTTTCTCTGCGCCATTATTGTCGATGATCGTCCGGGAATCGACCGCAGACGAAACGCTGAAGGCAATCCTTGTCGGGATATTCGCTTTGATCAAACCAGTGATGACATCAACGGACGGCCGCTGCGTCGCCAATAGCAAATGTATACCGGCGGCCCGTGCTTTCTGAGCAATCCGGCATATTGCATCCTCGACATCCTGCGGAGATACCATCATCAAATCAGCAAGTTCATCGATGACGATGACCAAATATGGAAGCTTATCCGCATGACGGCCTTGCTGGGATAGCTTCTCGTTATATCGACCGATATCCCGGACTCCCTCGCCGACGAACTTCATGTATCGTTCTTCCATTTCATTGACTGCCCACTTCAATGCAGCAGTGGCTGCTTTCGTGTCGGTAATAACCGGTGATACGAGATGCGGCAAGTCATTATAAGGAGCAAGCTCCACCATCTTCGGATCGATCAGCAGGAATTTCACCTGCTTGTGATTCGCTTTATAAAGCAAGCTGAGCAGGATGGTATTGATACACACGCTTTTACCCGATCCTGTAGCTCCGGCAATAAGTCCATGCGGCATTTTCTGCAAATCGGTCACGATCGACCTGCCGGAAATATTCAGTCCCAGTGCGACCGAAAGTGGAGAACTATTATCCTGGAAATCTTCCGTCTCCAGGATCTCCTGTAAGCCGACTTGTTTGGAGACAGCGTTAGGCACTTCGATTCCAATCGCATTTTTTCCAGGAATCGGCGCCTCCATCCGGATATCCTTAGCAGCCATATTCAGCTTGATATCATCCGTCAGGCTCTTGATCTTGCTGACCTTCACACCCATTTCGGGCTGGACCTCAAATCGAGTGACAGAAGGACCCTGCATCGCATTTACCACATGTGCATTCACATTGAAATGCTCCAAAGTAGTTTCCAAAAGGTGGATCTGCTGATCGACCCAAGCATCATTTTCGATTGTTTGTTCAACAGGATCATTGAGAAGATGCATCGGCGGACTGGTAAAGTTCGGCTCAGTCTGCACGTTCAGTTCTTCAGCAGGCTCCTCCATCACCTGGGGTGCTGGATTTTTTATCTTCTCCAAATGGTTCCGTTTATCACGCGGTGTCATGAACACATTGAACGGTACCGGTTTCCGGACTGCATTGCTTGCTTCGCGAATTCCGGAACTTGCGGCTTCCCGAGAAGCACCGCTAACTGTTGCTTGTTCTTCTTGCACTCCTGGTTGCATGATTTCCTGTTCTGCTATGGATGATTGCTTCCATTCTTCTTCTTCCTCGGCGTGTAATTCATTTTCGACTTCCTGCTCCAGTACAGTCGGTATCTCATCCAATTCTTCCACTTGCCCTGGATGTGGCGTTTTTTGCTCCATATGCACTGATTCTGATTGAGGAGATACGGAATTGATTTGCTCTTGTCCTTCAGCTGGCAGTTCTTTTTCATCTTCCACTACAGCCGTATCTTCTTCCATTTTCACTGGAGCTGGCGTTTTTTGCTCCATATGCACTGATTCTGATTGAGGAGATACGGAGTTGATTTGCTCTTGTCCTTCGGCTGGCAATTCTTTTTCATCTTCCACTACAGCCGTATCTTCTTCCATTTTCACTGGAGCTGGCGTTTTTTGTTCCATATGCACTGATTCTGATTGAGGAGATACGGAATTGATTTGCTCTTGTCCTTCGGCTGGCAGTTCTTTTTCATCTTCCACTACAGCCGTATCTTCTTCCATTTTCACTGGAGCTGGCGTTTTTTGCTCCATATGCACTGATTCTGGTTTAAAAGATACGGAATCCTGCTCCTGAGTTGGCTCAGCAGTGTAAGCTGCTTTCCCCGAATCTATTTCTTTTTCAGGTGCAGAATGAATATTCTCCAGCATTTCTGCGGATTCTTTGATCACTTCTGTCTCTGGCTGCCGTCCTATATTTTCGGCTGCTGAAATCTCCAGGTTAACGTGTTCCTGCTGCGTCTTATCTGATACAGTGGCAGCAATCTTCTTCCAATCCGCTCGTTCCTGTATCGACTCCAGGGTAACGGTGTTCACAGCTGCTTCCTCTTCTTTTCGCTTACGAAAACCATAAACAGGAGATGGTACTTCTGACGGCTGGAAAGGTTTCTTGTCTTCCTTTGGCGCTGGCCGAGGTCTTTGCGGCTGCCGCGGCTGATTCTGACTGGGCGATCGTTCCATACTTCTCGTTTTTTCTCTCTGGTTAGGACTTGTCTGCCTTTTTTCCCGAGGCGTCACATGCGGCTGCGATTCTGGCTGTACCTGTGCTTGTCGACGTACTGGTCGTACATCCGGGGCAGGCGGTTTTTCACTGCCGGATTCATCCGGAATCATCGGAAACCGGAATGCGCGTTCTTTCGGGTATGTATATGCCATTTTTGCTTGTGGCTGCTGATTATTCTGATATTGTTTCTGTACGTTCTTTTCAGAAGCGTTCCGTGATTTCAGCTCTGGTTCTTCTTCCACTACTACTTCGGTCATAAAAAAGTTGCTTAGAGCTTGCTTTAGACGCTCCCACATATTAAATCTTCCTTTTTCATTATAATATCTTCATTTTAGCAGGTTTTCACAAACCGTGAATAGCTTTACCCTAAAAACATTCTGCCTACACTTAAAAAATAAGGCGGTCTTGCTTAATTTTTGTTCCTTCTACCTAAAAAAGCACCGAATACAGTTTGTATTCGATGCTTTTTCCCTACTAAAACATAAAAGCTTGACCGACTTCATAGGAATCGTCCAGTACATAAATCCCTTTTTCTTCCGGTGCATTCGGCAAACCTAGCTCTTTTTGGGAGCAAATCATACCGAAACTATCTTCACCACGCAAGTTTCCGGCTTTAATTTCCAAACCGCTCGGCATGATGGCGCCAACTTTCGCAACAACCACCTTTTGACCTGCATCGACATTCGGTGCTCCACAAACGATCTGAACAGCCTCATCACCAAGATCGACTTGGCAGACACTAAGTTTATCAGCGTTGCTGTGTTTTTCCTTTTGTTTGACATAGCCTACAACGAACTTAGGAGTCAAATCCACATCAAATGCATCGTCCAATTTATTTTGCTGGAAAATATCACGAATGCTGCTGGCAAACTCTTCATCGACCTGCACCTTGCCTGCTGTCGTAATTTTCAAGTATTCGGAAGCCTGGAATAGATTATAGCCAACCAATCCATCCTTATCGGAAATCCGGACAACATCACCGAATCTCTCTTCTTTAATGGAATGACGATCTCCTTGCTTAAGGGCGATCAGCAATACATCACCGATTCCTTGTTTGTTATAAAATGCTTGCATCTTACTTTTCCTCTCCCTTGGCAGACTCCGGTCGATTACGCGCCATTATGAATACTGGCTCCAATTTCTTCTCTTCATAGATAAACGGTAAAGATGTGATTGGTACACGGCCTTCTGCGAAATATTTCATGGTTACTTGTGCTAATATATCATAACCAGTCTTATTTTCAATATCCGCCAAAATCAGGACATCCTGGTGGGGAACAGCAACAAGCACATCTCCTTTGGCATTCGCACGGAAACCTTCCAACAGTGATTCATTCAGTATACGACTGGCATCATACCCATCCTGTGTGGCAATGAAGTAAAAGGAGTTTCCTGCCACCCTGTCTTCTTTCAGCTCCGTGGATAGACTTCTTGCATTGAACGCAGCAATCTCCCGAAGACGTTCGACCGTCCATCCTTGCTCTTCCATCATTCGTTCGTCGATGAGCCGGTATGATTTACCAAGATCCAATGCATAGTAAATCCTTGTTTCTGCCGTATGTTCCGAATATACCATCTTCAGTCCGGATTTTGTCTTCGATGGAAAAGAAGTTGCTCGTATGACAGGAAAGACATGCTGTTCATTATCTTCCAATTGCTGCTCTTCATGCATGACACGCATTGCCTCTTTTACATGCTGTTCGAGCTCATCAAGCGCTTTTTCGCCACGTGTCTCGTATTTTGCGATTATATTGGGTAGAGCTAGCGTCACACCTTCCTTCGTATCCTGCCATTCCACCCGGAATTTGCTTTTTTCCCTATCGTAGGAAGTACGCCATGCTGGATCCTGCAAACGATCCTCCAATTTTTGTTTCATTTTCAAAGCTGTCATTTTCATAAGCTATACTCCTTGCAGTTATTGCGGTAAGGATTCGATGAACGATTCGATTTCCTCTTTGGACTTACGGTCCTTGGATACGAATCGTCCAGTTTCTTCACCATTGCTGAACGCGATGAAGCTAGGAATTCCGAATACATCGTATTGCTGACACACATCGATGAATTGGTCACGGTCCACGTGAATGAATTCGAATTCACTGTATTTTGCTTCAATCTCTGGCAGCTCCGGTTCGATGATGCGGCAGTCCGGACACCAGTCTGCAGAAAACATCAAGATTGTTTTACCATTTTGAAGAATTTCGTTTAGTTGTGCTTCTGATTCTAAATTTTTCAACTTTAAAGCCCCCATTGTCCTTTTTCTTCATTTTAGCAGAGCCATGTATCAAATGCGAATATCCTGCGCCGACTCATTCATCTCCCACTCTTTCTATCAATCCTAATTGGTATGTGCCTAGGTCTAATCATTCAAATAAATTATCAAACTTTTATTAATTTATTGTAAAATTGGTAGGTTATACCTATAATTAAGGAGAGCACACAATAGTTCAAAAGGGGGAAACAAATGCATACCATACGCCAGCGGATACGCTTGATCATGTACTTATCACTAGCAAGCATTGTCGTGCTTGGGGCTTTTACCTATTATTACTTTTACCAGCAAAACAATATGTCGGAGAAAACGCAGCAGTATCAGGAGGCATTTGTATCGAGCCAATTTATCAAGGATGATATGCTTGATACACTTGAAAAGCAGGAGACATACTTCGCACAGCCCTCGGCATCCAATGCAGAAGCCGTGTTGGGTGCCATTGCAAGTATCCACAAACAAGCCACTACATATGAAGAGGATTACAAAGAAAATAAAGATTTAAAAGCATACTTTACACAGATCAAGGACGGCGCATCTTCCTATCAGGAAGAGCTGGGCAAAGTGGCAAGTATGAATGAAACCATCGGCTACACGACGGATGAAGGACTCCGTAAAATCATCAATGATGCTTCCATGAATTTTCATGAGATTGCCGAAGGTGCAGGAGATGAAGTTTCAGCCGCATTGGAGAATGTCTCCAGGACCGAGCAGGGAGTCATCCAGCCTCCAAATGGAGCTGCCCCGGATAAAGGTGCATTCGATGAAGCAGTCGATGCATTCAAGACTGCCATCTCGGATTCAGACTTGGATAATGACGCCGTCAGTGATATCAATTCCAGTTTGCTGAAATACACATCGGCCATGTCCACACTGACGAATACACGCACCCAGGCATCGGAACTCGCCGCTAATTTTGAAACAGCTGCCTTGGAAGTGACAACGACCGTCGACAGCGTCGGACAGACAGCAATAGAAGAGACAAACAATCTAAAACAAATGAATGAAAGAACTTCCACAATTCTCGGCATTATCTTGCTTGCTGTCATCATACTCAGTTTCCTGCTTGTCCTTTGCACCGGCTGGCCGCTCATCCGAGCGATCACAAAATCAATCCGTCAGCTGAAAGAAGCAACAGAGATCATCGGAAATGGCAACCTGGCCTACCGCGTACCAATTACCACAAAGGATGAGATGGCCGATTTAGGCACTACATTCAATCAGATGGCAGCCAAGATGGAACAATCCATGATCAAGGTAAAAGAAGCTTCAGAAGTATTGGATGATTCATCTTCGTATTTGGCAGCAGCTTCACAGCAAACAGCTGCACAATATGAAGAAGTGAATCAAGCGATCGGCCAAGTAGCTGGTGGTGCGCAAGACCAAGCAGCACAGCTTGAGGAAAGCAATCTTATGCTCGGAAAAGTCCGCCATGCCATTGCGTCGATGAAGGAAGAAACATTACAAGTCGAAGAGGCAATGAAGCAAGCAGAAAAGGAAGGAAGCATCGGTATCGATCAAATGCAGCAGCTGCATGAGACGTCTGACAGCTTCTTGAAACTTGCTCAAAAACTGACTGCAGAAATCCAGCTTGCTGTCGAACAGGCGAACCAAATCCGCTCGATTGTCCAGACGATCGAAGAGATTTCAGAAAGCACGAACTTACTGGCGCTGAATGCTGCAATTGAATCGGCTCGTGCAGGCGAGCATGGACGAGGATTTGCTGTCGTCGCTGATGAAGTGAAGAAGCTGGCTGAACGCTCCAAACAGGAAGCACAGCAAATCCATAAACTTGTAGGTTCCATGAATCAGCAAATGAACGGTTTGGCCGAAGAAGCCAAAACCTTTGACGCTTATCAGCGGGTGCAAGCAACAAGCGTTGCAGAAACGACGAACGCTTTTGACCGCATCCACCATCAATTGAAGCAAGGTAATGCGAAGATAAAGGGTATCTCCTCCTCTGTCGCGGAAGTTACAGCAAGTAATGAAACCGTCGCCGACATGCTTGGTCATATCAATCAAATTGCTGACGAAGCAGCATCTGCAGCTCAGGAGGTCGCTTCATCAAGTGATACACAAGCATCATCTATCGGTATCGTGACTAACGCTGCATCGCAGCTGCAGCAGCTGGCCAAGGATTTGGCAGACGAGGTCGCCCAATTCGACCTTGAATCCATTGCGAAAGATGAATCAGGACCCGATGAAAAAGAAGACAAGCCACCAGCTTCCTCTCCAACAGAAGCTGACGAAACAGTACTTACTGACAGCAATGAAATGAATAAAGAAGCGTATGCTGTCCCTGATGATGAATCAGAGTGGAAACAAACCTCTTGAACGAAAGAAGGAAGCGGAAATTACCATTCCGCTTCCTTCTTTTCATTCGCCGCATAAAATGCATATTGACCTTTCAATAAAAGACATATATGTTCAAACATTGCCGCGCGGGACATATGTCCGTCAGTAAAGACACCGACGGCTCCCTCCGTCGTTGATATATCCTGTCTGCTAGTGAATGCACGCATCACTGGACCGAGCTCTTCACCTTTTCTTACGGGATCAGCGATAAAATCCGGCAGCAGCAGTTTCGCGCCACTTGCGCTCCACAGTTTATCCCCGACAGCCAACGCACCCCAATTGCAGATGTACAGGCCATCATCCATCTCTGTGACGCCGCCTTCCAGGCCAATTCCAGCAGTTGCTCCGGCTAGCTTGCTGCAAGCAAGTGCACGCTGGACCGCGCCAAGACGTGTTTCCTCATCACTCATCGGCTGAGCACTTACACCGGAATCGACTACTGCACTTGCCAATGTCCATGTATCACCGAATACAGTCGAAACTGCATTTACTTTAGCAGGATTCTTTGATCCTATTATCAATTTCATCCATTGCGCATCCTTTCTGGTCAAATCAATCGTTTGCAGTAATAAGGTCCACTGTCGACTGATCCGTCGCACGTACAAGCTTGATCAACAGCTCTTTTGCAGCCGCATAATCATCCACATGGATGATGCTTGCACTTGTATGCACATAGCGGGATACTATTCCGATGACTGCTGATGGAACCCCTTCATGAGCCAAATGGACGCGACCAGCATCCGTACCACCTTTGCCGACATAATATTGGTAGTTGATATTATTGGATTCAGCAGTATCTAGGATGAATTCACGCATATTCCGATTCATGATCATCGTACCATCAAAAATACGCAAAAGCGCACCCTGTCCTAGATGACCGAAAGCTTGCTTGTCACCGCCCACATCATTTGCAGGTGAAGCATCCAGTGCATAAAAAATATCCGGATTGATCATGTTCGATGCTACCTGTGCGCCGCGAAGCCCCACTTCCTCCTGCACTGTCGCCCCGGCGTACAGCTGGTTCGGTAATGTTTCCCCGGATACCTCTTCCATCAATTCAAGCGCCAAGCCGCATCCATAACGATTATCCCAAGCCTTTGCCAAAATTTTCTTCTTATTGGCCATTGGGGTAAATGGCATGAACGGAACAACCTGCTGCCCAAGTTTCACGCCAAGTTCAAATGCATCTCGTTCATCATCCGCCCCGATATCAATCAGCATGCCATCGATGGAAGCAGGCTTACTGCGCTGTTCAGGTGTCAGCAAATGTGGCGGTGTCGAGCTGATAACACCTGGAATCGGCCCTTCTTCGGTCATGACTTGCACGCGCTGTGCAAGCAGGACTTGACTCCACCATCCGCCTAATGTCTGAAAACGAAGCAGTCCATTCGGTGTAATACCTGTCACCATGAAACCGACCTCGTCCATATGTCCGGCAACCATCACTTTAGGTCCTTTGCCTTTCTTGACCCCGAAGATACCGCCAAGCTTATCCTGTATGATTTCATCAGAATAAGCTTTTAGTCTATCTTTCATAAAGGCTCGCATCAGTTGCTCATTTCCTGGTGCAGCCTGCAGTTCTGTCAGCTGTTTGAATAAATCCAATGTTTTTTGATTCATACATATGTACTCCCTTTTGTCAGACTATTGTATATCTATTGTAAACGATTGGTCCTCAACATGCCATAAAGGTTGTTTCGTTTTATATTTCTTGGGTAATAAGCTATAATAGAATATAACTTATGTTGAAGAGGTGACCAAAATGGGCGTAAAGAAAACAGTAGCAATCGTAGGTGCTGGCCTTGCAGCTGGCTATTTGCTCCAGAAGCAGATTGCGAAACAACAGAAAGTAACTCCGGAAAAAGCGCTGAAATTCGCTAAAGAAGCATTTAAGAAAGAAGGTCCAATCAGTGGGTCTTGGATTTATATGAAACCGGAAGAAAAAGTGAAGCACGGCCTCACTTACACTGTTTACCGTGGCGGTATCTCACGTACGATCGATGGAAAACCTGCTCAATACGAGTTCTTCGTTGATGCAGAAACTGGATCAGTTATCGATGCTGTCGAATCGGCATCCTAAAAAAAGAAATACCCCCCAAAAGTTAGAACAATACGTAACTTTTGGGGTGTTTTTTTGTACCCTATAGCAATATTTATAGTATTTACGGGAATCAGATGGGATTGCTTACAGTCCAAATATCCTTGTTCTGGTTACGTTTGTGCAGGCCGCTCCAATGCTTTATCTGCTTCTCTAGCATTTTTGGATGCCTCTTGTCGATTTGTTTGCATTTCTTCAACCGATTTTATTTTTAAACGGGCTGCACCTGTGTATTCTTTCAAAGGCAAACGTTCTTCCGTTTGCTGACGCTTCTTTGCACTGACGATGCTCTCTTTGTATTGCGGCAGCCATTGTTCCTGAGCGATGAGCATGTCATCCACCATCTGCCAGATTTCTGGCGGTGTGCATACCGCTCCAACTAGGGGATCCATCATAAACGCCTGCCTTAAGAGTCGATCGTCTCCTGTGATGGCAGCTTCGACCGCGAGACGCTGTACTGAAATACTGGCTTGACAAACAGCAGCACATCCCAATGGAAGGTCCCCGACAACAGGCATGCTGATACCATTTCGATCAACATATCCTGGAGCTTCAATGATCGCATCTTGTGGAAGGTTATGAATGATGCCTTTGTTGATCGTATTGAAGTGACCTCGATATGTTCGGCCTGTTTCCAGCGCTTCAATGATATAGGACCCGTGCTCTTGTCCCCGCTCTGTTTCGACATACTGATATGCCGGTTCTTTCATCCAGTTCGGGAAGTCTTCCTTAAACCAATTCCGCCCCTCCGTACACACCCGTAAATAGCCGCCTGTTTCTCCATTGATCCACGTACCTAAATCGATCCAATCGGTAATTTCATCCAATCGTTTTCGGTACCATGGAACATATTCGCTTAAATGCCCGTTTGATTCCGTGCTATAGTACCCAAAGCGACGAAGCATGTCGATGCGGACCTTTTCTGTTTTACTATACTCGGGATGTGCCTCAAACGCTTGAAGAAGTTTACCTGTTAAGTCCTCGCCTTTATGGCTAACTTGAATGTACCAGGTTTGGTGGTTGATCCCGGCACAAATGATGTCCAAATCTTTCTGCTCCAACCCCAACACATCGGCTATTTGGCGATGTCCCCCTTGCACACCATGACACAGTCCGACTGTTTTCACACCTCCATGCGTATTGCATGCCCATGTCAGCATGGCCATCGGATTGGCATAGTTCAACAACAAACAATCCGGTTCGGCAACCTCACGTATATCCTTACACACTTCAAGCATCTCATGAATACCGCGCTGACCATACATTATACCTCCGGCGCTCAATGTGTCTCCTACACATTGATCAACCCCGTAGCGCAGCGGAATGTTTATATCCTGTTCAAATGCTTCCAACCCGCCAATACGAAAAACAGAAATGATGTAGCGCGCATCTTTCAGTGCTTCTCTGCGATCAAGTGTTGACTGGATGGCAATTGATAATCCATTTTCCCGAATATCCCGCTGACATAAATCCGTCACCATGCTCAAATTATCTGCATCGATATCGGTAAAAGCTATATCGATGTCTTTGAATGCTGGTACAGTTAAAATATCCCGTAATAACGCACGTGTAAAACCAATGCTGCCCGCACCGACAAACGCTATCTTAAAACTCACGATATCCACTTCCCTTCTTGTTCATCGTAGCACCATTGTGAATTTTATTACTTTCACTATAAAGACTAATAGCGTTCATTTTTTTATAAAATCGTCACTTTGCAAATGCAGACGCTGCTGCTCCCTGCGGAATTCCATCGGCGTATTACCCGTATATTTACGGAAAATCGTACTGAAATATTGCTGCGTATTCACGCCGATATAATAAGGAACATCTGTTATTCGGATATCCGTTTGTGCTATGAGCTCTTTCGCCTTCTTCATACGATGCAGAATTAAATAGTGATTGATTGAACAGCCCATTGTTTCCTTAAAAACACGATGCAAATAGCCTGGATGAAGATGTACTGCATCCGCAATGTCCTTTACACGAATATCCCTGTCATAATTTTGATGGATAAATTCGACGGCTTTCTTGTTATACAGATTTTGCTCAGGTGCATAGTCGTTTCGATTCGCTAATTCCGAGATACGGATCATAAGCTGACTGAGCAGCAATTGAACCATAAAATCAGTTGATGTCCCCTTCTTATCCAATTCAAGAATCACATTCTTTAAACAGCCATAGATATCGTTCGAATCCAAAAACAGCAAATAAGGCTGATAGTCACATAGCATTTGCAGAAGGGAAGGGGTTTCTTCGACCACTTGCTTGAATGGAAGGTAATTCGTTACACCAGGACGAAAAGCGAATTCGACATTTGCCATTCTGCATTTTTTCTCTGATTGCACATGCAATCTGTGGGGAACATTCGCATCGATGATGATGAATTGACCCTTTTTTAAATGCAATGTCTCACCTTCTAATTCAATCTTGCAAGAACCACACATAACATACATGATTTCTACAGAATCATGCTCGTGCAGTTCCATCGCAAAATCCTGCCATTCCTTGTAATAATAAAAAGTCACATATGGATAGTTCGCTTGCGATCGCAAAGAAACATCATATAGACTCATTGTTTTCCCTCTCTTTCTAGCCTTTTACCGCTCCTGCTGTCACCCCCTCCACGAGATACTTCTGCAAGTATAAAAAGAGGATCACGACTGGAAGGACACTCATCACTGATGCTGACATGATGCTTCCCCAATCCGTCGTATACAATCCTTTAAACAAAGATAGACCAGGTGTCAATGTACGAAGTGAATCGTCATTTATGAATACATAGCCAAACATGAATTCATTCCATGCATTGACAAAAGCAAACAGCGATGTTGAAACCAGACCTGGAATGGAAATCGGTAATATGACGCGACAGATCAACCCTATCTTTGAACAGCCATCCATCTCCGCCGCTTCCTCCAGCTCTATTGGAATCGATGAAAAAAAGCTTGTCAGCATAAAGGTACAAAGCGGGATCGTGAATGTTGTATATGCTACAAGTAAACTGATATGCGTATTTAAAAAGCCAAGCTGCATCATGATGATGTAAAGTGGAATGAGCAATAGCACAGGAGGCACCATTTGCGAAAGAATCATCGTAACGCTGACAAGCTTGACCCCTCTGAATCGCATAAAACGACTCAAAGCATAAGCACTTAACACTGAAATCAAGAGTGAAAGTGCAGTCGCCGCCACCCCTACAAAAAGACTATTCTTGAAATACGTTAAAAACCCTGTATTCCAAAACACGTGCAAGAAGTTGTCAAATGTCGGATTTTCGATAAAGAAACTAGGCCTTGTGCTCCGTACTTCGTCGGTGGGCTTCAGTGCGGTGATCACCATCCATAGAAATGGAAACAGACAAAACAAGGAAAAGGCGACTAAGACTACATACGTCAGCAGCTTTTGCACAAGCTTTGATCGTTTTGATTCAACCATACTATTACATGCCTCCCCTATTGCCAGATTTTCGCTGAATGTACAAGTAATACATCATGAAACCAATGATCATAAATGCAAGCATTAAGGAAGCAAGTGCTGACGCCAAACCAATATTCAACTCTTGCATGGCAAAGCGATAAATCATGATCGGCAATGTTTCCGAAGAGTGAACAGGACCGCCTTCTGTCATCACCCAAATAAAATCAAAGTTAATCGCTGTCCATATGATATGGATCATTATCAATACGATCGATACACTTTTCAACTGCGGCAGCGTGATTTTAAAAAAACGGCCAACCGGCCCGATACCATCCAGTGCAGCAGCTTCGTATATGTCACGTGGAATAGATTGGAGTGCTGCTAATAAGGTGATTGTATAAAATGGAAAACTGCGCCATATATTCACAATAATGATCGATAATAATGCAGTGTCCGGCTCTCCGAGAAAATAATATGGTTCATCAAGCAAACCCAATTTGACTAGCCAGCTATTCAACACGCCGTAATCCGGTGTCAGCATCCAAGTCCACGTCAGTCCAGCGACAACTACTGGAACAATCCATGGAATAATGATGATACCTCGGAAAATGGCTCTTCCACGTATTCTTTGCGCCAATGCAAGTGCCGCCACAATCCCTAAAATATATTCACCTGCAACAGAGACTATTGTCCAAATCCCCGTATTTACAAAAGCTTGGACGAAATATTCACTGCGAATCACTTCCACATAGTTAGCTAATCCAACGAAACGTCCATCTCCTGTATTCAAAAGATTTTTGTCATGAAAACTATCCCAAATAACCGAAACCAGCGGATAAGCAACAATGACAAGGAAAAATAGGAAAGCGGGTAACACAAACATATAAGCGATTTGTTTTGCCTTCACCTCTCTGGTGGGCCTTCTTTTTCGAGAGAGGGATTCCGCATCTTTTTCAACACTCACTCTCATTCGATCACCCTTTTCTTTTACTTGCTTCGCACTGCGTCCTCACTTAATTGGCCATTCGCTTCCAATGATTTATTTATCTCTTCTCCGAGCCATGAGGCTGTCTTTTCAGGATTTTCTTCCAATAGAAGCACCCTCCCGACCGCATCTGTCATATCATTTGTAATTTTGCCAAGAGACACTTGCGGGAACACTGCGCCTATTTCAGTTAACCCGTCGTATCCTTCCGCCCATAGTCCTTCCCCTTTTACATCTATACGAGGCGATTTATAAAGATTGGCTCCTTGTTGGTATTCATCTCCAAGCATTGCCTTCATTAACTCCCATGCTTCTTCTGGGTGGTCCGTATCTTTGAAAATATAATACGGGCTAATTTCAAGATACGTTGCTTCGGATGCGTTTTTAGGTGGGGGAGCAATTCCTAAATTATCAATTACACCAGCCTCGTCAATGGTATCTTCCATCCATGTACCGTTCACAACCATGGCATATTGCCCAAGTGAGAAATTGGTGTCCTCTTCTTGGTGTCCCCATGATCGTCCATTTGGATCGATTACTCCCTCTTCCAAAAGATCATTGTAAAACCGAAATACCTCCGTCGCCCTTTCCAACTCATCTGGATTTTCATTCCAAGTATTTTTAAACTTTCCTTCTTCAGCTTGCACTGCAAGTTCCAAATCATTTTGCGCTAAATACATAATCAATTCTTGTGGCGCCCGAACACCCGTACCAGATATACCAAATGCATACTTACCCGTTTTCTTTTTGATGATCGGCCCCATGGCTAGCAATTCATCCCATGTTTCTGGTGGCCCGTCTAGTCCCGCTTCATGTAAGATATCTTTGTTGTAAAGCAACGCTCGATTTCCCAAGTAATTAGGAAGCGCTTTCAATTTTCCGTTTACAGTCAATGCTTCGATCACGTTATCATAGATGAGGTCTTTTTCTTCCCATTCATGAAAATAAGGTGTCAAGTCAAGCAATGCGTCAGCATGATTCAAATCACTGAACCATTCACCCAACCCCCAGCTTATGTCCGGAGCATTCCCGGCATTAATCGACGTTATAATATTGTCATATAGCATATCAAACGTCATCACCTGAACATTCACTTTTATGTCAGGATTTTCTTTTTCAAATGTCTCAATCACCTTTAATCCTATCTCCTCTTCTTTCGAACCAGGACCCCACGCCGTCCAGAAGTCCAGAATAATTTGGTCTCCCGAACCACTTACGGGCTCTCCATTCCTACTGCATGCAGCTAGCAAAGAAGCAATGATCATACTGCACATCAAAAGTGTAAGACATTTTTTCATCAAGTCCATCCTTTCTCTTTTACTGACAGCTGCTTCATCACTTGCAAGCGTGTTCCGTTTTACAACACTTTATCACTGAACATAAATAATTACTTATAGTTTTATCACCTAGACAGCTTCATTTTTATAAAATACTCACATTTGTTTAGGGGACATTTAAGAAAAGAGGAAGATGGGTATAAAAAATCAGCTGGCAGGAGTACGAGTATTTCACCGTCTCCATACCAGCCAATAAGCTTAAAATATTGAATTATTACCGGGGATCTTTATTGAAATGTGGCTACACTGCGGTAAATTCGATAGCCACGGGAAGAAAATTTCTCTTCATATTCCGTTTTCACATTCATTGGATCGTTTTCGGCGTGCAAATCAAGCTTCACTTCCTGCAATATCATGCCGAATCGAGAAAAGCTGGATAAACTATATTCGAATAGTTTCTGGTTATCCGTCTTAAAAATCACTTCTCCATCGTCTTTCAGTACGGCTTTGTATTGCTCCAAGAAGCTCTTATAAGTCAATCGTCGCTTTTCATGCTTATTCTTCGGCCATGGATCGGAGAAATTAAGATAGATGGTGTCCACCTCGTCCTCCTCGAACAGCTCACGGAAATCAGCAGCATTCTCATTCAACAGCCGGACATTTGGCAGATCCGCCTCGGCAGCTTTCTCCACAGCTGTGACGATGATGCTTTTCGCCAATTCGATTCCAATGAAGTTGTATTCCGGGTGCTGCGCAGCCATGCCAGTAATGAACTGTCCTTTGCCGGACCCAATCTCGACATGCAAGGGATTATCATTGCCGAATAACTCTCGCCATTTGCCTTTATGATTTTTCGGTTCCGGTACCACAATATGATCGTTTTCTTTCAAATAATCGTCTGCCCAAGGTTTATGGCGCACACGCATAGATCTCACTCCTATTTCTGCCCTGCCCCCTGCATAGTTTGGTATTAAAACGCACACGCTATGCTCAGGAAGGAGGGGAAAATCAATGTCACTTTCCGTTCAAAACCAACTTGGCCTGCTACGGGATATCCTAAGCGAGCATTGCGAATCTTGCTGCGGAAGCAAATCCGAATGCGAGCAAATATCCCGCCTGGCACGTTCTATTTTATCCCATAAATCAACTGATCAGCAGGAGCTCCTTGCTCTGCTTCCCAGTATCCATTCGTACAGTACTGCTGGTGAAAAAGCTGCCGATATCAATGCGCATATCACTACGAACAGAGAACAGCTCGAGGATTGGGTAGAGACAATCGACAGCTTTCAAGGTTAACAGCTCAGCTGTTTTACTTCCATGAGCAGCTGTGCCAATTCCTTACTTTTACGCTCCATATTGTCATCGCGCAAAGACATGATGATACGGGCAGCCTCATACCAGTATATACGTTTAAGAAGTGCTTCATCCAGCGGCTTCCCGTATGCTTTCATCCAATCTTCCCAGCCAGGGAGTGGAACGTATTTTCTCAACAGCATTCCGATATCAGCTGCTGGGTCCGCGATAAGGGCACTGTCCCAGTCCACCAGGTACAGCTCATCATGCTGACTTATCATCCAATTGTTATGATCGATATCAAAATGGCAAACAGCTAACAACTGATCCGGCATCTCAGGTAGGAATTGTTCCAGTCTCTTCAGTACTTTTCCCAAAGCAGGCAGCCGATCTTGGAAGCCAGCTGCCTTCTTTCGCAGCTCTTCCATTTTCGTTTCTGGCTGCAGGGGTTTTTTTCCCATCCGCATCAGCATATTCAGCATCTCGGAGGAATGATGGATCTTACTGAGCAGCTTGGCCACTCGTGGATCGCTCATTTCGGAGAAAGTCAGACCGCGTCCCAGCAGCCATTCCTGTGCCGTAATGACATCCCCGTTTTCCATCCGCTTCGTCCATACAAGTTTTGGTACGATTCCTTCCGCTGACAGAACTGCCAAAAAAGGAGAGGAATTGCGCTTAAGGAATAGCTGACGATCTCCGCTTTTTGCATAATATGCTTCTCCTGTAACACCGCCAGCAGGAGCAATCTTCCACTCATTCCCCAGTATGTGTTCTAACCAATTCACCGTTCATTCCTACTTTCCTAGTGCAATCGCTCTGCATTACTAGCTGTAAACAAGCCCAGCGTGACACAAGGCAAGTACATTCCCGAACAAATTCGACAGACATACTTAAGATTACAACATTTTCTATGGTTTTATCAATATGATTGAGCTTAAAAACAGTTTATTTAACTAAAAAATTCTTCGTTTTCTTTCGTTTCCCATTCTGGGCGGGCGACAGCTTTTGTATAGGCATGTTCCAGCAGCACTTCACTGGCACGTAGCTGTACATGTTTCAATGCCAGCTGTTCCTCCCGTTTGGCCATCAGCCAAGCTGTATGCTTGTTAGAACCGATAAACTGTGTATTTCGAGGCTCACTTGCGAATCGAATCTGGTTTTCTCTGCTTAAGACAATTTTTTGTACAGGCAGTTCGATATCATACTTTTTCAGGATACCTTGTATCAGCTTTTCCGTCCTGTTCAAAGAAAGCATCGGATTGAGGAACGTGGAAAACTGTCCCTTCGACTCCCTCTTCCAAGTGCGATCATCAGAAGTCCAGAATAACACATCCGGCTTATCCTCTAAAACAGATATAATCTCGATGCCCAATGGGTGAATCAGAATTGTATCTGCCTCCATCGTTGTCTGCTTCACTTCGAAAACAGGTTTATACATGACAAAGAAAGTGTCAGGAAATCGCTTTAGGAAGTAACGAAGAACCGGATCTTTTTTGTACTTGTGATCGTAAAAAGAAAATTCCCCTATTGTCGAAGTCGCCCATTTCAACTGAAAGTCAAAAAGCTCTTCCAGATAATCCTGTTTCAAAACCTGTTCCGTCGGTGCTATATAAACCGGAGCAGGCTCAGGCTCTTCCATTTCTCCTTCATTCTTGCCAAATACCCGATACCATGGTTTTCTGCGAGCCTCTTCCTTATCTTCCCCTATGATAAAGGGAGCAGGAGCAGCCTGCTGCTGTTCCCATTCCCTGTGCATCTTTTCCCAATTCTCTTTTTTCAATTTAATGAATTGACCAGGATATCGGTAAGGATTCTGTTCATATCGTGATATATATTCATGCAGCTTAATCAATTGAGCCACATCAATTCACTCCTTCTCCAGATCTTTGACCAGTACAGGTACGTATTTCGGCAGTTTACCTGGTTCGATACGATAAAGCGTCACCTTCTCCACCATAACCGGTGAAGTCAGCCGTTTATCTAGCTGTGGCAGCTGCCCCTCTACTTTACCTGCTCCCCATCTCTTCCCGAGTGTGATATGGGGCTGATACGGTCTATTTTCAGTCTTGAAGCCTGCATGCTCCGTGCTTGCAGTCACTTTCTGTTGCAATGCATGAAGCTGATCAAATGGTCTCACACCTGCCCAGACGACACGTGGCTGCTTGGGACTGCCAAATATATCAATTCCGGATACTTCCAAAGAAAATGCGTCACCGAAATCCGTGCCTTGCCAGGCTTCCTTTATTTGATCTAGCTGCTCTTTTTCTGCAGGACCAAGGAATTGCAATGTAATATGGAATTCCTCCGGCCTTGGCCATTGTTTCATCGGAACATATAATTTCAGTTCTTCCTGCCACTCAGCCAACGCCGCTTGGATCGATTCATCTGTATTTATCCCAATGAAATAATGTGTACTCATGCTATTCCTCTTTTCCCTTCTGCTGCAGATTTCATTCTTTTTACGATAATTAAGATTCCCACACCTGTGAAGGTCGTTGCAGCAAACAATGCATACATATGGTAAACAGTCGCAATCTCCAGGATCATACCGCCCATCAGGTTGAACAGTGCGTTGCCAAGACCAGTTCCGACCGCGGAGTACAACGCAATAGCTGTTGCTTGAACGGATGAAGGAGCCGCACTCCTGATATATAGCAGAGCGGCAGGTACATAGAGTCCGATCGATAAGCCCTGAATGATGGTCGTAATGAAAATGACAGCAAGCGGCGGGTCAAACATGTATAAAACCCATCTCGCGCCGGATACAGCAGCACTTAGCATGACAACATGGATGACACTCATCTTTCCGATGATCCGATGGGCCAGTTTCATAAATGGCGCTTCGCTGCCTGCCCCCAGGAAGAAAGCGATACCGACAGCACTTAGTGTACCACCAGCAGCTAAAATGAATGTTCCGAAATAGAAATTATTTGCTAAGATAGGCCCGAAAATAAGGAAGTTGGAAACTAGGAAAAATAAAAATGGCTTGTTTTTACGCAACGTGCGTAATCCTTCTTTCATCGATACTGCCGCTATATCATAGCCTTGCCGCGGAAACTTGCGCAATGCCGGGAGCGCAAGCAGAAGGCATAGGCCATATGCAATGAAAATCACATCCAATGTCCCGACAAAATCGGTTATGTATCCTAACAGGAAGGAAGCAACCGCAAATCCGATTGCTCCCCATAATCGAATATTGCCATACTCAAGCTGATTACGCTCGACAAAGCTTAAGGCCATACTGTCCGATAACGGGATGACAGCCGCCTGAAAAACGGCAATAGCCAGCATACCAAGCAATAGCAGTGCATAATGGTCATATATCAAATAAATGAATGCAAGCGCAGCAGCAGCAGTCAATGCTGCTGCCAGCAGGCGCAATGGTTTCTGCGTATAATCACTCAAAAGCCCCCAGACAGGCTCCATCACCGTATTGACTAACGGTATCGCTGCGACGATGAGACCGACAAGCACAGGATCCAGCTGTTTTTCTTCCTGCAGGAAAACGGCGAGAAGCGGGAATAAGGATCCATTGGATAAGAATGCTGTCAGGTAAAAATATTGTAAAGATCGGTATGTCGTTTTCGTTTCTCTCGGCATTACAGATGCTCATCCTTTGTCAGCAGATATAGCGCTTCTGCGTAAATTGCAATGGCCTTCAGCATATCCTCAAGCAGTATGTGCTCATCTTGCTGATGGGCACTGTCCGGTGCACCCGGGAATAGCGGCCCGAAAGCGACACCTTTTTTCATCGCCCTCGCATAAGTGCCCCCGCCAATTGCCAGGATATCGGTTTCATCGCCTGTTTGACGACGATATACAGCAAGCAACGTTTGGACCAGCGGATCATCCTTCTCCACATAAAGAGAAGGCAAATGAGATGTTTCATTGAATCCGGCGCCAGCTTCTGCAAGCTGTGTGAACAGCCTTGAAGTAACAGTATCATATGCGGTTGTGACTGGATAACGGATATTGACTCCAATTTGCCAAGCCTGGTCATCCTTCATGCTGAACTCGCCAAGATTGAGCGTCAGCGGTCCTGATACATCATCAGTCAGCCCTAGATTAATGCCATTTCCATGATAATCTTCGAACTTTTCGACAAGCCAGCTCAGCTTTTCCGTTACTTTACCGTGCATCGGAAGGGAAACGAGGAACTTAGCCAGTGCCACTACGGCATTGCTTCCTTTTTCAGGTGTCGAGCCATGGGCAGCTTTACCGGACAGACTGAGGCGTATAGTATTTTCTTTAGCTTCCGCCTTGCCATCAAACCCTTCAGCGGCAAGGAAAGCTATATATGATTCTTCCACTTGTTTGATACGCTCGCCTGTCAGAAGTGCCTCTGCGTGTCCTGGAACCATATTCAATGCTTTACCACCTTCAAAGTGCTCCAGTCGAAGCATGTCGCTTTGTGCAGTCACAGGTGGCAGTGAGATATAGCCATCGATGATTCCTTTTTCCGCGTATATGAGCGGGAAGTCCGCATCCGGTGTAAAGCCGGTATCCGGCATTTCCTCACGCTGGAAGTAATACTCCATACATTGCCAATCGCGTTCTTCATCCGTACCCATGATCAAGCGGATACGTTTTTTCGGTTCATGGCCCATATCCTTCAGGAGCTTCATGGCAAAATATGCGGCAACAACCGGTCCCTTATCATCCAAGGTTCCTCGACCGAAAAGACGACCTTCAGCCAGAGTCGGATGGAAGGCACCATAGGTCCACTCCCCATCAGCTGGCACGACATCCAAATGACCAAGTACACCGACCAAGCCGTCTCCTTTTCCATACTCGATATGGCCAGCATAGCCATCGACATATTTGGTCGAAAATCCATCATTTCCACCTGTTTGCAGCATATACAAAAGTGCCTCATCAATCTTTTCCCCGAACGGCTTTTTGTCCGTTTTTGTCGACACATCGTATACACTTGGAATGGATACAAGACCTTTCAATACTTCTGCATAAGCTTCCTTATAAGCTGATGCCTTTTCAAACCAATCGATTCTTTCCATTGCTTTCGCCTCCTGAATTTTTATCAATATTCTTGTAAAGGGTAATTAACAGAAAATTTAACCTATCTCCTAGCCTTCTTTGCGTAATTGATGTAAAATACGGGTAGAAAGAGATTTAGAGCACCAGATTCTTATGTAAAACTAAGGAGTGGTTTTTTGAATCAATCAACATCCCGAATGCTAAACCGTGTAAAAGCTGTCTATCTTTACATCCGAGAAAGGGAAACAGTTTCTACTACTGAATTGGCTGAAGAATTTGGTATTACGGACCGTACGGTACAGCGCGATTTGAACGTGCTGGAGTATAACGGTTTAGTACAAAGTCCTCATCGGGGGGTTTGGTCAACGACCTCAAAAAAAGTCAAAATCTCTTGATTCAAATCGTACAACCTATGTGAAATTTCTTAACCATTTAAGGCAAGCTGATCTGCAAGCAGATCAGCTTTTTTTTGTATCCTCAAACAGCCTGTCCAGTTCCTCATCAGAAAGTTCCCTGTATTCACCCAGTTCAAGATCCTCATCCAGCTCCAAGCTGCCCATGCGCAATCTCTTCAAATAAATGACTTCCATACCGACCGCTTCGAACATGCGCTTGATCTGATGGAATTTGCCTTCCGTGATCGTAATCTCGATTTCAGAAACCGGACCAGCGTCCAGGATATGGAGGATTGCCGGCTTCGTCACATAACCGTCATCCAAGGTTACACCTTGCCGGAATTGCTTGATTGTCTCTTCGGTCACTTCACCATCGATTCGGGCATAATAAACCTTCTGCACATGTTTCTTTGGTGATAATAACTGATGTGCAAGTGTCCCGTCATTTGTCAAAAGCAGTAGCCCTTCCGTATCCTTATCCAGCCTGCCGACAGGAAACGGTTCGAATATGCGGTCTTCCGGCTGCAGGATATCGACCACGGTCTCGTCCCGCTTATCCTCAGTTGCCGATACCAATCCAGGCGGCTTATGCATCATCAAATAGATGAACTCCCTGTACTCCACTGTTTCTCCATTCACCTGTACATGATCTTTCTTTTCATCCACATGGATGGAAGGTGATTTGACCTGGGCGCCATTCACCGTGATAGCTCCTTGTTTGAGGAGCGACTTCACTTCTTTTCTGCTTCCGAATCCCATATTTGCCAGCAGCTTATCCAATCTCATCATTTAACCCTTCCTTCTTTTCAATAGACGATCGAGGAATCCGATCCGATTTCCGAGTACCCGTTCAAGCAGCGTGGACTTATACGAAAGAATCATATAAACCCCTCCCCCTACAAATGCACAGACGAAAATGATGACAGCAGAGGCAATTTGTCCATCTTCGAAAGTAATTGCAAAACCTAGAAGAAACTTGCTAAGCAATACCACAGCCGACATGATTGCTGTGAAAATCAAAATCAAGATTGTCCGCTTTGCAAGCTGTCGCACCGGGAAGTTCAGTACATGCTTCATTTTAAGGAAATTCAGTACAGTCGCAATCCCGACTGCTAAAGCAGTACCAAAGATAGCTCCTTTTGCACCGAATGCATGGATGAGCGGAATATTGAAGAAAATCTTCACTAATAATCCTGCAGTCAAACTGATGACGGAAAAACGCTGCTCATTTATGCCCTGCAGGATGGATGACGTTGTCGTGAACAACGCAAACAGCAGCGCTACTGGTGCGTACCAAACCATAAGATTACCCGCTCTTATATCAGGATTGAGAACAGCTTCCGTTCCATAAAACGCTGTGTAGGCTTCACTTCCCAGCAATGCAATACCGATGCTGGCAGGTAAAATCAAGAAAAGCACGATTTGCAATGACTGATTGATTTGCTGTAAATACAATTTACGGTCATCGGCGAAAAATGCACGGGTGATGGCCGGAACTGCAGCCAAGGATAACCCGATAGACAATGTCATGGGTATAGTGATGATTTTTTGACCGTAAAAGTTTATTACACCCAAAATATCAACAGCCACATCGTCCAGTCCGATTGCGTCCAATGCACGCGGCATCGTAAACTGATCGATGAACTGATAAATCGATGTCGCTATTCCCGTTACGACAAACGGTCCTGCATAACTAAGCAATTCTTTAATAATTGTCTTATCTGACATAGCTGCGGGACGGACTTTTTGCTGCCTCATATTCAGCTCCAGATGAGGTTTGCGAGCCCGCCAATAGACATAGAGCACTGCACAGGATGCAAGTGCACCGACAAATGCCGCGAATGTCGCATATCCGACTGCTACTGCGATGTTTTCATTGAAGACGTGCAGGGCAAGATAGACACTGAGCAATAAGAACACAATGCGAGCAATCTGTTCTACGACTGTGGAAATAGCAGATGGCCCCATAGACTGGTTGCCTTGGAAAAATCCCCTGACGATACTCATCGCAGGTATGATGAGATTGGCGAAGCTAACGAGCTTGATAACATAAGCAACAGTGTCTGTCGTAAAACCAGACTTTCCTTCCCCGACACTCCACTGTGCAATCCAGTCTGCACCGAAATACATGATGAGGAACGCTGTGGCACCTGTTACACCCATTATTGTGAAACCTGTCTTGAATACACGCTGGCTTGTCCGGTAATCCCCTAATCCATTATATTTTGATACAAATTTTGAAACACCTAACGGAATACCGATTGTAGAGATACTGATCAATATATTATATGGGGTATATGCAAAGTTGAATAAAGCTCCCCCTGAGGAACCTACCAATGCATTGAACGGGATAACATAGATGATCCCGAGTAACTTCGACAGGAATGTAGCTGCCGTCAGCAGCAATGTCCCGCGAATCATTGTCGACAAAGCCATTATTTCACCTAACTCCTCTTTAAAATCCAATGAATCTATTTTATCATAAAGTAGACCTGATGGAAGAATTCCTTTGGATCCCATCAGCAGAAAGGGAGAACCAGCATGAATTACGATGTAGTAGTGATCGGCGGCGGTCCATCCGGACTCATGGCAGCCATATCGGCAGCCGAGCATGGAGCTGAAACACTTTTGATTGATAAAGGGAAAAAGCTTGGCAACAAACTTGCGATATCCGGCGGCGGCAGATGTAATGTCACGAATCGCCTGCCGCAGGATGAAGTGATAAAGCACATTCCCGGTAATGGAAAATTTTTATATAGTGCATTTTCTATCTTTGACAATTACGATATCATTGATTTCTTCGAGAATCTTGGTGTGAAGCTGAAGGAAGAAGACCATGGACGGATGTTCCCTGTGAGCAACTCAGCTAAATCCGTTGTACAGGCCCTGCTCAATCGTCTGGATGCACTTCATGTCCGTGTCCGAACGGAAACACCAGTCAAAGCAATCCACTATGGCGAGCAAACACACGAAATTATCCTGAAAGACGGGGAAAAGATCGGTACGGGAGCTGTCATTGTCGCTGTAGGCGGCAAGGCAGTACCCCATACCGGCAGTACAGGAGATGGCTATGCATGGGCAAAGAAAGCAGGACATACGATTACGACACTGTATCCGACAGAAGTGCCTTTGCTTTCTTCAGCAGACTTCATTAAACAAAAACAGCTGCAAGGACTTGCACTGCGGGATGTAGCTGTAAGTGTACTGAATGAAAAAGAAAAAGCAATCGTCACGCACCAAATGGACATGCTGTTTACCCATTTTGGAATTTCAGGACCTGCTGTGTTGCGTTGCTCGCAGTATGTAGTGAAGGAACTGATGAAAGGACGAAAAGGTGTCGGTATTCACATTGATGCAATTCCCGACAAAAAAGCTCATGTATTAATCGATGAGCTTTCACAAACGATAAAAGAGCAGCCTAAAAAAGCTTTCCGTAACTTGGTGAAAGGCATCGTCCCTGAACGGTATCTTGATTTTCTAATGGAACAGGCCAGCATAGTTCCGGATACGAAAGCCGCAAATATTTCCCGGGAAAACGTTGAGCAGTTCGTCAGCTTGATCAAGGGCTTTACCTTCCCTGTAAATGGCTCTCAGCCAATCGAGAAGGCTTTTGTTACCGGTGGCGGTGTTTCCGTTAAGGAAGTCGTACCGACGACCATGCAATCCAAATTTATGCATGGATTATACTTCTGCGGCGAAATATTGGACATACATGGATATACCGGAGGATATAATATCACCTCCGCCATGGTGACAGGCCGGGTAGCTGGCATGCATGCAGCATGGGAAGCTGCTTCCGCTGCAAATTAATTTGAAAAACCCTCCATACGATGATGGAGGGTTTCTATTATGTAGTTTATTTAGTTACTTATTCGAGAGCCTCGCCATAAGTAACGTATCGTAAAATTCACCATCACTTAACCTCTTATCGTCTTTCAAGCATCCCTCGATAATAAAGCCATATGTTTGGTATAGAGTAATCGCTCTTTTGTTTGAGGCAAGAACGGATAAGTTGATTTTATGTATTTTCTTCTCCTCAGACCAAGTAATGACCATTTCCAGCATTCGTCTGCCTATGCCTAATCCCCAATAATCTTTTAAGATAGCAATGCCAAAAGTCACTTGATGCGAAAGTCGTTTTAATTTATTTCCTTCACATCTGCAATAACCTACTATTTCTTCATCGACGTAAGCAACGAGACATAAATTTTTCGTTTCCTTCTGATCCGTTTCTATCAACTCTTCAAAATCTTTGGAAGATAAATAACCCTCTCCCTCTTCCCTATCCATATATTCCGTTTCTCCATCTGTTTTAAGTCTCAATTGTGCCAAAGCAGCAGCATCTTTTAATTCCGCTTCCCGGATAAGAAGTTTTCTTTCATTTTTATCCTCCATTTCAAGCCCCCTTATTTATAGCAAAAAATCCCTAATCCATATATGGATCAGGGATTTCATCTTGCCTGGCAGCGTCCTACTCTCGCAGGGGCGAACCCAACTACCATCGGCGCTGAAGAGCTTAACTGCTGTGTTCGGCATGGGAACAGGTGTGACCTCTTCGCTATTACCACCAGACAATGCAAGCATTCATATGGAATGAACCCTCAAAACTAGATAAGAAACTTTTCATGCCTCACATCTCATGCGTGCCAAGCACCGGAGTGCTTGGTCTTTGGCGTTGACTTACTAAGTCTCTAGCGCTGCGGCAAGATCCAGCTCCAGAAACCAGAAACTGCGGCCTAAGCGATAGCCCTGAAAGGGTAAAACCGCCCTTTCCGGCCTCTCACTTATTCCTCCGTTTCTAAACGGTTTCCTGCGCTTTTCGTTT
>NZ_FMZB01000025.1 GCF_900101385.1 Terribacillus halophilus | reverse complement strand
ACGTGAATTGTAAAATTAAGCTGGACAATTAAAAAGGCCATTCGTGGTACACTCAAAATGTATTTCCGACCAAAGAAAACATTGGAGTGATCACGAATGCCCTATACCCATCTTACCACGGATGAGCTTGTTTTGATAGAATCCTATTACCATCATCAAGTATCTACTGCCAAAATCGCTGCACTTCTGAAGCGATCCAGACAAACCGTCCATAACGTTGTGCAGTTTTTGAAACAAGGCTGCACGGCACTTGACTATTACAAGCAATATAAAGTAAACAAACAGCGCTGTGGGCGAAAGAAAATAACCTTGTCAACAGAACAGCGGTCGTATATCACAAACAAGATTGCCCAGGGATGGGCTCCGGACGTGATCATCGGCAGAGCCGAACAGCCTGTTTCATGTTCTGTTCGTACGCTATATCGGCGTTTCAAAGAGAAATTCTTTGACGAAGCCACGCTCCCCATGAAAGGGAAGAGAAAGCCCAAAGGCCATCAAGAACGCAGAGGAAAGCAAGCCTTCAAACGAAATATTTCCGAAAGAGAAACAGCTTACCCCTTCTACAAAGAAGAGTTTGGTCATTTAGAAGGGGATACAATTGTTGGAGTGCACCATAAAAGTGCCGTGATTACGCTGGTTGAACGGCTGTCCAAAGCCATCATTACCTTGAAGCCGGAAGGGCGCAAAGCCAGCGATATCGAGAAAACGCTGAATCAGTGGTTCCGGTCCATCCCGCGACACTTATTCAAATCGATTACGTTTGACTGCGGGAAGGAATTCTCCAATTGGAAGACACTTTGTAACCAACATGATATCGCCATTTTCTTTGCGGATCCAGGTACCCCTTCCCAACGCGCGCTGAACGAGAATTCTAACGGATTGTTGAGAAAAGATGGTTTACCTAAAGAGATGGACTTTAACCAAGTCGACCGAGCTTTTGTTTCAGCAGTCGCTGACAAACGAAACCAGATTCCGAGAAAGTCGTTGAACTATCAAACACCATTGGAAGTATTTTTGAGTCACCTGGATGATGCTGTTTTGTCTAGCTTATATTGACAATTGAGA
>NZ_FMZB01000012.1 GCF_900101385.1 Terribacillus halophilus | reverse complement strand
GAAAAATTAGGCTACCACACACCAAAAGAGTTTGGTGGCATGGCAGCCTAATAAGGGTGTTTTATTTGTGTCTCACATCGCTATGTCAGTCTAAAGTGACTGCTGGTTTTTTTGTTTCCATATTATGTTTGCTTGAATTGCTGTTTCAATGCTGAAGGCGCTTGTTTGACCGAAGTGATGACTATCTTTGTGCCTTCCGTGATGGACTGGACATTTGTCTGAATATCTTTTTGATGCTGCTGCAGAACTGTCTGTTCTTGTTTGATCGTCTGCATATCCGCTTGCATCGGTGCCATCGTCTTATTGATTTTATCTTTCGTTGCGAGCATTGATTTGGCAGCTTTCATGATCATGACTGCTGCAACTGCAAGCGCACCGATTACGATGATGCCGCAAATGATCCACATGATTGTACCCGTTTCCATATGCCGTCCCTCCTTTATGTACGCTGGTTTTCTTTTCCCTTATCTTTGTCCATCGTAACATATGGTAAGTGCTTTTGTTAAAATTTTAGGTTGAAACTGTCTGGATTCTCCTTTATAATCTGTTGATAAGATATTGTTGTCGCAATATTCTATCATTAGGTACAATTTAAAGAAAAAGAAAATCTAAAATGACAGGGAGTCCTAGCTTTGAAACAACAAACCTTTGCATTTACACGCAGTGAAAATTTAAAAGAGAAACCCCAAGCAAGCACGCTTCAATTCGGAAAGGTGTTCACGGACCATATGTTCACGATGGATTATACAGCCGAAGCAGGTTGGCATGATCCGCAAATCGTACCATATGCACCACTTGAACTCAGTCCGGCGGCCATGTGTTTCCACTATGGCCAGACTGTTTTTGAAGGCTTGAAAGCCTATGTGACGAAAGAAGGAAAAGTTTTGCTGTTCCGTCCGGACAAAAACTTCGAACGTATGAACCGCTCGAATGACAGATTATGCATTCCGCGTTTGGATGAGGAACTGGCATTGGAAGCATTGCGACAGCTTATTTCGGTCGAGAAGGAATGGATTCCGACTGCAGAAGGAACATCACTTTATATCCGTCCGTTCATCATCTCGACGGAGCCGTTCCTTGGCGTAGCTGCATCCATCAGCTACAAGTTCATCATCATTCTATCCCCTGTGGGCGCTTACTACAAAGAAGGTCTCAACCCGGTAAGCATCGCAGTGGAGAATGACTATGTACGTGCAGTCAAAGGTGGTACTGGTGATGCGAAAACCGGCGGTAACTATGCTGCCAGCTTGAAAGCGCAGGAAGTGGCAGCGGAATCCGGGTATTCCCAGGTTCTCTGGCTGGATGGAGTGGAAAAGAAATATGTCGAGGAAGTTGGCAGCATGAACGTATTCTTCAAAATCGACGGTGAAATCGTCACACCGCAGCTGAACGGCAGCATCCTGCAAGGTGTCACACGCGATAGTGTCCTTCATTTATTGAAGCATTGGGGGTATCCTGTAACGGAACGGCGTGTTACAATCGCTGAAGTGGTTCAGGCGCAAAAGACAGGCAAACTCGAAGAAATATTCGGTACTGGGACGGCGGCAGTCATCTCACCTGTCGGGAAATTGTTCTATGAAGGCGAAACATATGAAATCAACAATGGCGTGACCGGTGAAGTTGCCAAAAGAGTCTATGATACAATCGTCGGCATCCAAAAGGGCGAGGCAGACGATACATTCGGTTGGACAGTCGAAGTCGAATAGAAGGACTTTCATCAAATGACGAAGGATAGAGCCTAGTCATAAGGGCATATAGTATACAGCCCCCTAATCGTTACATTCAGGGGGGCTGTACTTTTTTTAATGAGCATTCTCATGAAACCAGTTTCAGACCCACTGCTGCTCCTAGTACCATAGCTATGAATATGATCCGTTTCCAATCTTTCGGTTCGTTATATAATAACATCCCTATGATTGCTCCTCCGGACGCTCCAATTCCTGTCCACACAGCATAGGCAGTACCCATGGGTAAAGTTTCCATAGAGTAAGAAAGAAAAAAGAAGCTGGCTCCAAAGCCTATGATTAATAATGCAACTGACTTCCAATTCTTGTCCTTGTGCAGTTTGTTTATCATTGCCACACCAAACATTTCAAACAACCCAGCTAAAATCAAAGAAGTCCAAGCCATCATTGATCAGCTCCTTCGGTTTCTTCATCTTTTGTAACAAGCTTCAAACCAATAACGCCTACAAGTAATAAGACAACTAACAAGAATTTGTTAAGGACAAATTCTTGACCGAAAAAGATGATTTCGGAAAAGAAAGTCCCAGCAGTTCCTAACCCTACGAATACTGCATAAACGGTACCGACCGGAATGTAACGTCCAGCTCTGATCATTAAATAGAAACTGATCACGATAGCGATAACCGTGCCGATCCATTCCAGTAGACCATTTGCGTGTTTTAGTCCAATCACCCATAAAACCTCAAATACAGCCGCCACGATGACCATGAACCAATGTTTGTTCATACGATCCACCTCCGAATGTTATTGTTGCCAGGAAAACAAAAAAAGCCCGGGAGTAACTATAACTAGTTTCTCCCAGGCTTTTATCCCTCCGTGGCACAGTGAATACTGTGAGCTTTCTCTCGGACCAGACCAGCATAAGCTGCGGAACCCTAGAAAGCATTCAAATATTCAGTTAGCCTCATTGTATATTTTTTCGTGAAAAAATCAAGCTTTTTTAAAGGGAGACATCATTGGAAAACCATATCCAGTTCAAACTAGCGCATTATTCTATGAAGTTTTTTATTAATAAACTAGGAGCTTCTTCTGTTTTGCTATATAATCGTTACTAAAATGAGTTGTCAGACGAAAAGGTGAATGATCAATGAAGAGAATAATCGTAAAAATTGGCAGCAGCATGCTGTCGGAACAAGGCGGCGGGATGAGTGATGCAAAAATTCGCCAGCATACGGATCAGATCGCAGCTTTGATCAAGGAAGGATATGAAGTCATTCTTGTGTCATCTGGGGCAGTGGCAGCTGGATTCCGCCAGCTTGGATACCCGTCAAGGCCTGTAACAATCGAAGGGAAGCAAGCTGCTGCTGCCATCGGACAAGGCTTGCTCGTCCAAGCATACACGGAAGCATTCGGCAAATATGATATGAAATGTGCGCAGCTGCTTTTGACACGCGATGTGTTCACGAATGCCGATCAATATCATAACAGCTACAATACGCTGCAGGAGCTGCTAAAGCGTAATATCATCCCGATCATCAACGAAAATGACTCCGTATCCATCCGAGAGCTTACATTTGGTGATAATGATATGCTTTCGGCTTATGTAAGCGGACTTGTTAAAGCTGATTTGCTTATATTGATCACGGATGTGGATGGGATTTACGACAAAAATCCCAACACCTACCCGGATGCGAAACGATATCAGCGCCTGGATACGATTCCTCCCGAGATGCAAGCTAGCATCGAACAGACATCTGGTTCCAAGGTAGGGACGGGAGGCATGTATTCAAAAGTGCTGGCAGCTCAGACTGCACTTGAGTTGGGTGTACCAGTATTCATCGGCACGACAAATGAAACATCAAATTTGCTCGAGATTTCCCGAGGCAATGGCGCTGGTACGTATATCGGCGATGAAGCGTCCGAAGTACAGCGCAAAACCAAACAATGGCTCACGCATCATGCCAGAGCGACCGGCAGCCTTACAGTTGATACAGGAGCAGCCGAGGCTTTGCTGCAGCATGGGAAAAGTTTGCTTCCGATCGGTGTCACGGAGGTGCAAGGTACTTTTTCCGCCTCTGCTGTCGTCGACATCAGGACAACAGATGGAGATCCAATTGCCCGAGGGATCAGTGATATTTCATCTGCGGATCTTCGGGAAATGCTTGTAAATCGTGAAACCGGTCCGTCTTCGGTATGGCATAAAGCCGTCGTGCACCGAAATTATATCGTATTGTTATGAACAAGCCGCCGAGCCTGCCAGCACGGCGGCTTCGGTGTATAATGAAAGCCAGGAAGGAGTGACAGCAGATGAAAGTAATCATGCTCGTCCAGACGATGTACAAAAATCAACTGCTTCGCGAAGGCGGTACATACGAAATCCCGGAAGATACAGCAGCTCGCTGGATCAGGAGTAAAATCGCCAAAGCAGCAGAGTAAGGAGTGATCATATGGATTTAGGATTGACAGGGAAGACAGCGCTGGTTGCAGCAGCCAGCAAAGGGCTTGGAAAAGCGACAGCCATACAGTTGGCCAAGGAAGGAGCCTCCGTTCATATCGTCAGCCGGGATGAACAAGCGCTGAAACAGACAAAAGATGCCATCATCAAAGCATCCGGAAATGAAAATGTTTTTTATTCGGTTTGTGATATTACGGATGCAAAAGACATTTTGCATGCTGTCGAATCTGCTAAGCAGCATACAGGTACAATTGATATTCTTATCAATAACGCTGGCGGTCCGCCTGCTGGAAAGCTGTTGGATTTCAGTGATGGGGACTGGCAGCAAGCATTTGAGTTGAATCTATTAAGTTTCGTACGGTTCATCCGGGCGGCGGCTCCGATCATGAAGGAAAATGGAGGCGGCCATATCCTCAATATCGCTTCATCCTCCATCAAGCAAACGATTGATAATTTGCTATTGTCCAACACATTCCGTGCCGGGATCGTTGGTTTGGCAAAGTCACTTTCTCAAGAATTGGCACCTGCCAATATTTTGATCAACACGCTCGGTCCCGGAAAAATCCATACCGATCGAGTCGATCAGCTTGATCAGAAAGCAGCTGATCTGCAAGGTAGAAGTTTGGAGAATGTCCAGAAAGAGAGTCAAGCAGCGATTCCGCTAGGAAGATATGGCACTCCGGAGGAATTTGCCAAGATGGCTGTTTTCCTTTGTTCTTCAGCAAATTCATACATTACCGGACAATCTTTCGTTGTGGATGGCGGTATGGTCAAAAGTATCGGTTAAGACTTTGCCTTGATTCGGTAATGGCTCAGTGCAAGCAGCGGAAAGATGTAAGGATAGCTTTCATAGCGGATATAAAATTGGCCGGGCAGACCGATACCAGTCGGATAGTCGATGGAGGCTTGCAGCAGAGGGTCTGTCAGCAAAAAGCGTATGCCTCGCTGTACCTCGTCGCTTCCTTGTTCTCCGCTGGCGATCAGGGCATCGACAGCCCAAGCGGTTTGAACGACAGTACTGATTGATAAATCGACATACGTTCCTACTTCGGCACTTCGGCAGGACTCTCCCCAGCCTCCATCCTCATGCTGGACGGCTTTCAGCCAAGCTACAGCCCTTTTTACCGATTTTGTTGCCGGTTCTACACCGACTGCTGCAAGACCCGTCAATGCAGCCCACGTTCCATACAGATAACAAACACCCCATCTTCCATACCAGGAACCATTCAGCTGCTGTTGCTTATGAAGCCAGCGGATAGCTTTTTTGATACTGGCATGATCTTTTTTCAGATTAGCGTAAGTTCCCAGGAATTCCATGACTCTTCCGGTCAAATCAGCGGTAGACGGATCAATTGCCGCGTCTTCCGCATTTTCGATCGGAAGCTTTCCAAGGATCCACCAGTCGGTATCTTTCTCGAATGCAGCCCAGCCTCCATCTTTATTTTGCATCGCCAGCAAATAATCTGTTCCTCTTTTCCAAGCGCGCTTGCTGGAAGGCTCTTCACGGGCCTGTCTGGTGAGCGCGCGGAGTGCAGCAGAGGTATCATCATGATCGGGATGATTTGTATTGATATCCGAAAATCCCCAGCCGCCAGGTTCGGCTTTCGGCTGATGAATTTGCCAATCCGCTTTTTTGACATGCTGGCGCTGGAGGAGGTAATGATTGGCCGATTGGATCGTTTTCTGTTTAAAAGGAACGCCTGCCTGCTGAAGTGTATAACTGATCAGGGCTGTATCCCATACCGTCGATGTGGAGTTCTCCACATGGATGCCGTTGCAATTTTCGTTGACAAGACCATGTATGCCTTTTAGCGCCTGCTGTATTTTCGGATTATTTTCTTCATAACCCAGTGCAAGATAGGCGTAAATCATGAAGAAGGTAGCACTTGCATAGCTGTACAGCGTACCATCCGATTCCGTTCTCTCTTGCATATATGTTTGTGCATACGAATAACCTGCACGATGGAGACGTGCTGGCAGGCGCGAAAGCCGGCTCCATTCATCGGTAATGGATTGAAATGGTGCGCGTATATCGTTCAGATCATCCCACTCATCTTCATAAAGCAAATGTTCAAGCTGGACGCTATGCTTGCTGATTCGCTTGAACTTTTTATTCAGCAATATCAGCATCGGGACAAAGTGGATTCTCGCATAAGAGCTGAATTGGAAGAAATTAATCGGGAATGTGGTCGGAACAAGCAGGGCGGTCATTGGGAATTTCAAAAAGTGAGGCCACGGCACCATTCCGTGTATCGCAAGCATGAAGCGGACCATGAAATGAGCTTTGTTGATTCCGCCATTCGTGCTGATAAAGCGTTCCGAATTACGCAGCTCTTGAGCCGGGACTCCAGTAAAACGAAGTGCAGCATAAGCCAAGACTGTAGCCGAAAGATTACCGTTTCTCTCACCAGGGTATGCTGCCCAGCTGCCATCGTCCCGCTGCTTTTTTAATATCTGTACTTTCAGTTTTTCTACAGTATCCGGTTCTTTACCGAAAGAAGTGAAGGTGAACATATAAAAACAATCTGTCAGCATCGCTCCTTCAAAGCACATGCGCCAAGAACCATCCTTCTGCTGAAGCGCTTCAAGCTTTCTGATGCGCTTCTCGATCGCCATCTTCACATCATTCCTATTGACCTGGCTCATGATACAGCTCCTTTTTGCGAGAGTTATGGCACGAAACACTGCCGCAATATGATAAAATATGCGAAGAATCATTGATTATGACTAGTACGTTCATGTCTTATCCATAGGAGGCTTCATATGCGGGCAATTGCAGCGGCAGTAACAGGCGGTCCGGAAGTGCTGGAATATAAAGACCTGGCAGTACCGGAACCATCTGCGGGTGAAGTAAGGATAAAAGTTTTGAAAGCGAGTGTCCATTTTGCCGATATCAAGAAGCGAAAAGGAACAAAGGGCTCTGGGATTCCTGGTATACTTGGGCTGGATGCAGCCGGAATCATCGATAAATTAGGTCAAGGTGTCACAGGTTTTCATGTCGGAGATCGTGTCATCGCTTTTATGAAAAATGGTGCTTATGCGGAATACGGCATAGCTGATGCCATGCTGGTCTATCCGATAGCAGATCATGTTGATACAGCTATAGCTGCTGCTTGTCCGGTTCCTTCCTTTTTAGCCTTTATGCTGCTAGGTAACATTGGCAGATTGGAAGCGGGGGAAACTGTCTTAATCCATGCGGCATCAGGCGGAACGGGACTGACATTGATACAGCTTGCAAGACAATTAGGTGCCGGCAAAATAATAGCTGCTGTCAGCAGCGAGCAAAAAGCAGCCTTACCAATGGAGCTGGGCGCCGACCATTGTATTACTTATGAAAATCTTATAGAATCGGTGTCGCAGCTGACAGCAGGAGCCGGGGCAGATCTTATTTTGGATTCACTTGCCGGTTCCATGATGGAAGAGAGCTTTACAAGTCTCGCGCCATATGGAAGATTAATAAACTACGGAAATGCCAGCGGTACACCCGGCATGATCAAAACATCGGATGTCCATGCCAGCTGCCGGTCTCTGCTCGGTTTCAGCTTGGGAACGACACGAAAAAAACGACCGGAAGCGCTGAAACGTATTGCAGAACAAGTAGTCGATTTAGTGGAAAGGCGAGAAATCGTGTTTCCGAGCATACAAGAATTCGAGTTGAAAGATGCAACCAAAGCACATCAGTTAATGGAAAGCAGGACACATGCAGGGAAAATAATCCTGCACATCACAGACTAGAGATAAACATCGGGGGAAATAGAGAAATGAAGTTAGTATCATGGAATGTCAATGGAATCAGAGCCTGTGTAAAGAAGGGCTTTCTGGATTATTTTAATGCGCAGGATGCAGATATATTCTGCCTGCAGGAAACGAAGCTTCAAGCAGGGCAAATTGAATTAGATCTGCCTGGATATCATCAATATTGGAACTACGCCGAGCGCAAAGGGTATTCTGGTACCGCAGTATTCACGAAGCAAAAACCGCTGCATGTCACCTATGGTTTGGAAGAGGGCATCAATGAGCCTGAAGGGCGAATCATCACGCTGGAATATGATGATTTTTATTTGGTGACGGTTTATACACCGAACTCCAAGCGGGACTTGGCACGCTTGGCCGAGCGCTTGGAGTGGGAAGACCGGATTCTGTCTTACGTGCGGGAACTGGACAGCCGCAAACCGGTCATCTTATGCGGCGATTTGAATGTTGCCCATCAGGAAATCGATTTGAAGAACTATAAAACAAATAATGGAAATTCCGGTTTCACGAAAGAAGAGCGGGAAAAAATGACGGCTTTCCTTGCTTCTGGTTTTGTTGATAGTTTCCGTCATCTTTATCCGGAGCGCGGGGATGCCTACAGCTGGTGGTCCTATATGAATAAGGTGAGAGAACGCAACATCGGCTGGCGTATTGATTATTTCATCGTTTCTGAACGGTGGAAGGATAAAATAGAAGAAGCTGAGATACATGCAGATACGATGGGCAGCGACCATTGCCCTGTGTGCTTATATATGAAAGATGAAGACACCATGTGATGGTGTCTTTCTTTATGTTCCGGATAATATTTTAAATTATCTGATAGTTTGTTACACTACATACATATGGATTATAACGTACAGGTTAAGCGGGATATGCAAAAAGGAGGAATTGCTGATGCTTCGCAAAGTTACGCGATTATTAGCTGTCGTGCTTTTGTTCTTTGCTTGTTTGATCCCTCACGGGCATATCCGCGTAGCCGGAAAAGAGGATACGATGAAGGAACGGATAAATGAATATTTGGCAAGCGAGAAACATCTAGAGGGAGCTTCGGTTGCGATTCATATCATGGCAGCACAATCAGGAAAGACTATTTACGAGAAAAACGCCGACCAGCGTATGCGACCTGCATCCAATATGAAGCTTTTGACTGCTGCAGCTGTTTTGGATGGGCTGGAGTCAGAGCATCGATTCGAAACGATTATTGCAACAGACGGCCATATCTCAGCAGGACAGCTTTATGGGAATTTGTATTTGATCGGCAAAGGAGATCCCTCCTTGACATATATGGACATCGGGCAGCTGGCAAAACAGTTGTATGGGTTAGGAATTGTAAAAATAAACGGTGATATCATCGCGGATGATACGTATTTCGATCAAGAACGCTACAGTGAGGATACAACTTGGCAAGATGAGTCAGCTTATTATGGTGCCGCTGTCAGCGCTTTGACTGTAGCGCCCGATGCTGATTATGATACTGGAACCGTAAAAATTATCGTGGAGGCGACCTCTTTATCAAAGAAACCAAAAGTGAATGTTATCCCTGCAACAAATTATGTGACCATACGTAATAATGCAACCATTTCCCAAGACGGGGAAGCAGAATTGGAAGTGATTCGAACGCATGGAACCAATGATATCGCCATTTCAGGCACAATGGCTCCAGGTGAAAAAGAGCAGGAATGGGTAGCCGTTTGGGAGCCGACTGAATATGTATTGCATTTGTTCCGGGAAAATCTCGAAGCTGCTGGAATTCAGTTAAATGGCAGCAGTAAAACAGCAAAAGCGCCTGAAAAGACAAAGGAGCTTTTGCGCAAGGAATCTGCTCCACTAAAAGAACTGCTTCCTCCATTCATGAAGCTGAGCAATAACGGCCATGCCGAAATGTATGTCAAGCATATGGGCAGCAAGGAAAAAGCCGGGAACTGGAAAGATGGTATCGAACAAATCGAGCGCTATCTGAATGGCCTGCTGACAACAGAGCAAATGGTGATTAGGGACGGTTCTGGTCTTTCTCATGTGAATGGTATAACAGCGAGCCAGTTGACTGCATTGCTTAAAAACGTCCAGAACGAACCTTGGTTCCCTGCTTTTGAACAATCGCTGCCAGTAGGTGGGGTGACCGAACGGATGGTCGGCGGTACACTCCGCAATCGCTTCGTCGGCACAGAGCTGGCCGGAAAAGTCAAAGCGAAGACAGGGACCCTTACTGGAGTCAGTTCCTTATCAGGCTATATGGAAACCGAATCAGGTGAACGGGTTGTTTTCTCGATTCTGCTTAACGGACTGCTGGACGAAGAGGAAGGACCGCAAATAGAAGATGAACTATTGAAAATCGTATACGAAGAGTTGAAAATCATGCATATAAATTGATGGAAATAGACAGGATATTGGCATGTAAACAGCGAAATGTTTTGATTAGGAAGGAAAAAAGCTGCAGAAAACATTCTAAAAGCCAGACACAGGAAAGAGGAGATAGCATTGAAACGAAGCTGCATGGAAGCAGAGTTATATTGTATCCATTGTCGCGAGGAGTCTCCATTTACCATTACGTACATCAACGATAAGCTTAAGACGATTTGCTGTACTCAATGTCATCATGCGATTGATGTCCGGCTCGATTTGCAGAAGGAATTCAAGCAAGAATGGCAGAACCGCATCCTTTCCAAGCCTTCCAGGATGACGACAGAGTACAAAGACGATCTCAGTCAGTTCCTTTTCACGCTGCCGATCCGGCTGGCGAGCAAACCATATCGATTATATCATGATATCAAAGAATCGCGCATCATCATGCGGGATTTCAAAGATGTCAAGCATTGGTAAGCGCCTGGACATACGTTCAGGCGCTTGTTTTTTGGGATTTGTAATAATCAATCCCTCTTTTTACCGACAATGCAGATAAAGTGATTCCGATTATCAAGAGCACCACAAAAGAGTCTTTTTCATACACAGCAAGTAATAAGGCGCCCACTTGAAAGGAAAGAGCAATTATTGATAAAAATAAAAATCTCCTATCAAATATCGCACTGCGCAATATACCCCACCCCTTTTCCCTTATATTACCATTAGATATAGAAAATATCGATAACTTACACTGTAAAGATTATGATATTATATCGATAGACGACATATATCGTCTATCGATATAATTATAAAAGATGCTCAAAAATGAAAGACTTGCTGCCTTGACTCACATCATTCTGATGGTGCTGCTGCACGATTCACGGGCCGGATACGAAAGAACGTGAAACTCGGTCCAGGCACTAGTTGGATGACTTTCAAATAGACAAGTACGAATATGAGCGAAACAGCAATAAAAAGCAATTAGGGGGAGAATGATGACAGAGAAAAAGAAAATAAGAAAATGGTTTTCGGCTTGGAGCGACCAAAAAGAAGAAGTGTGGCTGCAGCGGATGGCACAGGAAGGGTGGCAACTGGATCATTACGGCCTATTTACATACACCTTCAAAGCAGCTCCGCCAACAAAACTGGTATATCGTCTGGACTATCGAATTGGTACACAAAACGAGGATTATGTTAAGTTGTTCGAGGACGATGGCTGGAATTTGGTCAGTGCATCAGCAGGTTGGTGCTATTTTTGCAAAGAAGATGATGGGACCGATAAATTGGAAATCTATACAGATGCACAATCAAGAGCGGTTAAATATACACATTTATCTAATTTTGTGTTATTCCTTGTCTTGATGCATGTACTCTCATTCTGGATGCCAATGATGGCAAGTGCAAGCAGATTGCCTATTTGGGCAGGGTTGACGGTAGCACCTATAACTTTTTTAGGTGTCTATAGTGTTTATATGCTAAAAAGAAAAGCAAAGAAACTAAACCAATGCAAAATATAGAAATAGAGCCCGTTCTAATCGACTAGAATGGGCTCTATTGTTTTACATAGAAATTGAAATCAAGGCAGAAGCCAGCGGGGGAGAAGACGCTGCAAAAACCTCACAAAACCAAATGAAAAGTGGAATGTAAGTGAATCAACTACCCTTCAATTACGAGTAAAATTGAAATGAATTGAAATGATTAAAATGTTGTATGAGTTTTCTTTGCTTTCTATGTGTTTGACATCATTTCGTATATGCGTCATAATATAGTTATCTCGAATTCGAGGTAATTTCATCATCAGGCTGGAGTGTGACAAAATGAATCATTTAAAAGGTATACACCACGTAACAGCAATTACGAGCAGTGCAGAAAAAAACTATGAATTCTTCACATATGTACTTGGCATGCGCCTAGTCAAGAAAACAGTGAATCAGGATGATATTCAAACTTACCATTTGTTCTTTGCAGATGACAAAGGCAGTTCGGGGACAGATATGACATTCTTCGATTTCCCTGGTATTCCCAAAGGTACCCACGGCACGAATGAAATTTACAAGACGTCATTCAGGGTCCCAACTGACGCAGCTTTGGATTATTGGGTAAAACGATTCGATCGTTTGCATGTAAAACACCATGGCATCAAAGAGCAATTCGGCACAAAAACATTGGCGTTCGAGGATTTTGATGAGCAGCAATATCAGTTGGTCAGCGACGAACACGATGAAGGTGTGGCTTCCGGAACACCTTGGCAGGATGGTCCAGTACCATTGGAGTACGCAATTACTGGGCTTGGACCGATTTTTGTCCGGACAGCACATATCGATTACTTTAAAGAAATGCTCGAAAAAGTACTGGTTTTCCGTCCGGTTGCTCAGGAAGGATCCTTCCATTTGTATGAAGTAGGTGAAGGCGGAAACGGCGCAAGCATCATCCTTGAGCACAATACAATCCTGCCGGACGGGAGACAAGGATTCGGAACTGTACACCATGCTGCTTTCCGTGTAGAGGATCGAGCAGTGCTGGAAGAGTGGATCGAACGGATGCACAGCTTCCAATTCCAGACTTCCGGCTATGTCGATCGTCATTTCTTCGAATCTCTATATTCCCGTGTAGCACCAGGAATTCTATTCGAATTCGCTACTGATGGACCTGGGTTTATGGGAGACGAGCCATATGAAACGCTTGGGGAGAAACTCTCTTTGCCGCCGTTTTTGGAACCAAAGCGCGAACAAATCGAGAAACTTGTCCGTCCAATCGACACAGTACGGAGCACGAAACATTTCGAAAAAGAATGATAAACAGACATCTGCTTACTTGGCAGATGTCTTTTTTTTAGCAGATTCCGTCATGTAAGCGTATAATAAAGGTGTAGCATTCATCCTATACAGAAGGAAGGCTTTTATATGAAAGCAAAAGACTTCATGATAACAGATGTAATAGCAGCGAACGAACAGGATACAGTCAAGCAAGTACTCAAAACGTTTGTTGATCGGCGGATCAGCGGCATGCCGATATTGGACAAAGACCGACGCATCGTAGGCGTCGTCAGTGACGGGGATATATTGCGAGGGATCCAGCCAAAGGATGCAGTCGTCTTCAACTATTTGCTGACTGTAAGCTTCAAAGCAGAGAAAATCGATAAGATCGTTGATGAATTAAAGGATCATCCTATATTGAACCTAGCTAAAAAACGGGGGATAGTCACCGTACACGAGGATGATGAAATGGAGGATGTCGTGAACATCCTAGCCAAACATCGATTCAAGAAGATACCGGTTGTGAACGATCAGAAACAGGTAGTCGGGGTCATCAGCCGCGGGGATGTCCTGCGTACGATTCATTCCACTTTACTTCATGCGCTTTGATGACAAAGCACTGACTCTCTTTAAAGAGTTGGTGCTTTTTATGATAGAATGGAAGTTATGAGCTTGATAGATTAAAGGAGTTTTATCAATATATGAGTATGACTGTCATATTGGCGGAAAAACCTTCGGTTGCGAAGAATATCGCTGATGCATTGAAAATTAAAACAAAACAGGATGGGTTTTATGAAGGTCCTGATTATATCATCACATGGGCTTTCGGTCATTTGCTGCAGTTGTATGACGCGAAAGACTATGACGCGAAAATGGCGAGGTGGAAACTGGATAATTTTCCGTTCGTACCGGAATCGTTCCGTTACAAGGTGAAGTCAAGCCCGCGCAATCGTGATGCTGCTGATCCGGGGGCGAAAAAGCAGATTGCCATCGTGAAACGGCTGATGCAAAGAAGGGATGTCAGCAAGGTTGTGTCTGCTTGTGACTATGACCGCGAAGGGCAGCTGATCGGCGACAGCATCATCAACTATGTCAAGCCGGCCAAGCCCGTCTACAGGCTGCTCCTCAATGAGTGGACCGAACAGGAAGTACTGCGCGGCCTTGGGTCTTTGCGACCAAACACGGAGCTTCAGCCTCTTTATGATGCCGGTATCGGCCGACAATGGGCTGATTGGGTTATCGGCATCAACCTGACTTCGGTAGCAACACTCCGTTATCAGAGCGGTCGTGGCCAAGTGTTGAACATCGGCCGCGTCCTGTTGCCGACTCTAAAAATCATTTATGATCGCGACGAGGAGATCCGCAATTTCAAGCCGGAGCCTTATTTCAAACTGATGGCGACCTTCCGTACACCTGATAAGCAATTCTATGAAGGGGTCTATAAGGAAGGGAAAACGGATAAGTTCAAGGAAAGAGAACCGCTGCAAAACATCCTTCAGCAAATCCAAGGAAAACAAGGACAAATCAAGGACAAGCAGACAGAAGAGAAAAAGGAGTTCTGCCCGCCTTTGTTCAATTTATCAGGTCTGCAAGGTTATATGACGGCAAGATACAGCGGCTGGACATCCGATAAGGTGCTGAAAGTGGCGCAAACCTTATACGAGAAAAAATATATTACGTATCCACGGACCTCCAGTACAGCATTGGAAGAGAGCCTAGTATCCAAAGCGGCTGGTGTACTGAAAAAAGTGACAGCGGGACTGCCTTATGAGTCTGAAATCAAATTTACCCGTTCAAAGCGAGTATTCAATAACAGCAAAGTTTCCAGCCATAGTGCCATCATCCCAACCTACGTTCTGCCAAAAAGGCTTACGCCGGATCAGGAGCTCGTGTATACGGCCATCAAAAACCGTTTTATCATGCAGTTCATGCCGGTCGCGGTATATGAGGAAACCACGCTGGAAACTTGGATTCCGGGTGTGTCTCTATCAGGCAGCTTTATTTCCAAGGGCCGAATTCAGCTTGTAGATGGCTGGAAGAAAGTCGAGAAGCAGCAAACGAAAGAAACACTGCTGCCCGATGTCCAGGAAGGCATGATGGTAGATACGTGGGAAACGGCTGTGACCTCTCATATGACGCAGCCCCCGAAACCGCATACCGAAAAGACGTTATTGCGTGTCATGGAAACTTGCGGCAAAGGTAGACAGGAGGAAGAGGAAATCGGCGAAGTGCTCCGCGGCTTCAGTATCGGGACGGCAGCAACAAGAGCGGAAACAATCAAAAAACTGAAAGACATTCACTACATCAGCAACAAAGGAAAAGAACTGCATGTAACGGAAACAGGTAAGAAGCTGGTGGAAACTTTCCCAGTCAAGCCGTTATTTGACTTGAACTTTACCGGCAGGCTGGAGAAGACATTGGCTGATATCGAGGATGCTAAAGTCGGTCGGGAAGATTTTCTGGATATGATTTTTTCCTTTACAAAAGAAGCTGTCCAAACGATGAAACAAGATGAAGCAGCTCCGATCCGGACAATCGAAAAGCAAACCCTCACCCATGAAGTACTAGGCAAGTGTCCGGCTTGTGGCGGAGAAGTCGTGGAAGGGTACAAAGGATTTGGCTGTAAAAACTACAAAAAGTCTTGCAGCTTCATTATTTGGAAAGCCGATAAATTCCTGGCAGCCATGCGGAAGAAGCCGACAAAGACGATGGTGAAAGCATTGCTCAAAAGCGGCACTGCCCATGTAAAAGGGCTGACAAGCAAACGAGGCAAAAAGTTTTCTGCTTATCTTTCTTATGAAAAGAATCCAGATAACGACTATTATAGCTGGAAAATGGAATTCGAGAAAAAATAACGAGAGCGCTGTGCAAAATCTGCACAGCGCTTTTTTAAAATTCTTCATAAACTGCCGGGTCTTGGTCGGCAATACGTCCGTCCGCCTTTGTCAGGCTGCTAATTTTGTCCATGTCGACTTGATCGAGCTCAAAATCGAAGAGGGTAATATTCTCAAGCTGTCTGCTTGGCGTAGCCGATTTAGGAATGGCGATGCTTCCAAGCTGGTAATGCCAACGCAATACGATTTGAGATACAGATCTGCCGTGGGTTTCGGCAATTTCAGTTAACAATGGATGATCCAGCAGATTCGTCTTTCGGCCAAGCGGACTCCATGATTCCGTCACGATACCATTTTCCTCGTGATAGTGTCGTTGTTGTTCTTGATTGAAAAAGGGATGCAGCTCGATCTGGTTGATGACTGGCAGCTCACCTGTTTCTGCTTTGAGTCTGTCCAAATGTTCAGGCAAGAAGTTGCACACACCAATCGAACGGATAAGACCCCATTTGCGTGCATCAAGTAAAGCTTGCCAGGCTTCGACGTAGTGGTCTTGATTCGGATTGGGCCAATGGATCAAATACAAGTCATAATAATCCAGGCCAGCACGATAAAGGGATTCCTGAATCGCTGTAACCGCATCATCATACTGCTGGTAACGGCCGGGAAGCTTGGATGTCACCAGGATTTCTTCTCGCGGTATACCATGCTGTTTGATGGCCTGTCCGACAGTCGCTTCATTCTCATAGTTATAAGCAGTGTCCAAAAGGCGATAGCCAGCATCAATCGCGCTGCGGATTGCCTGCACACCTTGGCTCCCTTTCAATTGATAGGTACCGAAGCCCACAGCAGGAAAAATAGAACCATCATGCAATTTAATGGTAGGGATATGTTTATGCACCTAACTCTCTCCTTTCCAATTCGTTCTATAAGCGTAGCATAAATGGTAAAGATTGTCCTAAGTCAGCAGCTTTGCATCTTCGAGTCGACACAGCTATGTAATATTTCAAAAGAAAACACGCTTGGAATTATCCCAAGCGTGCTTTCTTGTTATTAAGCTTATCGTGCATCTGCATTCTTTAGTTCATTTTGGTCAGATCGAGTAACTAAATGGATGATGAATCCGATCACAGCTCCAACAATTGCCGGCAATAGCCAGCCAAGCCCTACGCTGTACATCGGCAGGTTATCTATCAGGAATTCCTGTACTCCAGGGATAGGCAGCTTTGCTGCATTCAATCCCTCCATCAAGCTGACTGCAAATGTGAAAAGCAGGCTTATCAAGTAAACGGCTCTGCTTCCAGCAAAGGCATTATGCAAGAAGGTCAGGAAAATCAAGACGATTGCAAGCGGATATATGATCGTTAGAACAGGGACACTGAATGCGATGATATTAGCCAATCCTGCATTTGCGATAACAGCACTGAAAATGGTAAGCACAACGGCAATAATGTTATAAGGTACTTTAGGGAGCAGACGACTGAAATAGCTGCTGCATGCTGTTACCAAACCGATACTTGTTGTCAAGCAGGCACCCAGTACAATCAAACCAAGCAAGGCGTTTCCTAGTGTGCCGTAATAGGATTCAGAAACTCCAGCTAGTACGGCACCGCCATTATCCAGCAAACCTATTCCAGTTACACTTGTTGCACCAAGATAAGATAAAGACGTATAAATCAAAGCAAGTAGTGCAGCGGCAATCAAAGCAGCTTTCGTTGTGAAACTAAGTATACTTTTACGGTCCGAGATACCAATGTTTTTTACAGAATTGATGACAATGATTCCGAATACGAATGCTGCCAATGTATCCATCGTCAGATAGCCTTCCTGGAAACCTTTGAAGAAAGCGTTGCTACTGTATGTTTCCGTTGGATTTTGTGGACTGCCGATCGGGTTGATAAGCACAGTGATAATCAAGACCGCGATGAATAGAAGCAGAGCTGGTGTCAAATACTTCCCGACTACATCAACAATTTTAGCTGGCTTCAAAGAGAAGAAGCACGTAATCCCGAAGAACAAGATGGAATAAATGATCAATGGCCATGGTCCGCTATCATCAGCTAAAAATGGCTGGATGCCGATTTCAAATGATACTGTACCTGTACGCGGCATCGCAAATAATGGACCGATGGATAGATATAAAATGATGGTAAAAGCAAGCCCAAAGATCGGATGCGCCCGGCTGGCTAAGTCCTGCAGATCATTTTTACCTGAAATGGCGAAGGCTAGGATACCGAGAAGCGGTAAGCCGACACCAGTGATGATGAAGCCAAGGTTTGCAGTCAATACATTGGTTCCAGACTGTTGGCCAAGAAGAGCGGGGAAGATCAGGTTGCCTGCCCCAAAGAAAAGGGCGAATAGCATGAAACCAGTAACGATGACATAAGAAAATGGAATTGATTTTTTCACGATAAATGCCTCCAAGCAGAAACGTTTTCTAAATAGTTAGACAATTCAATAAATGAAATATTGAAAATATTTGAACTATGTTAGAGATTCTACCATATATCTTGAGAGGCAACAACTATAAAAATAATGTTACATACAGGGTATATTTCATCCCGCATTCGGCATATATAAATAAAAAGGCCATTTGGAGGCAGAATATATGCATTTTACGGACAAGGATATCTTTTATACAGAGTTGAAACGGCTGGAGGATGAATACAGACGGTGTCCGGAACCGCAAATCCGGAATTTGATACATGAAGATATATTGCTGATCGAACAAGCAATCGCGACAGCAGAAGAACAACAATAAAAAGGGCGGAAAACAATGACATGTTTTCCGCCTTTTTTTAGTTTTCTTGATTCTTATGGACTGGCTGATCTACGGTAAGGTCCTGTTTCTTCACGCGTTCACTCAAATATTTAACGTAGCGGTGATCAGTGACGAGGAAAGCGAGTTCGTCCCGTTTCAATTGTCTTTCCGCTTCTTCGAATGATTTAAAGCCGATTTCTGCTGGCTGTTGATTTTTCATGATGTAATACTTTCGGTTTTGTTGCACGATAAGGAACTTATCATTTTGCTCATTTGCATACAACGTTCCAAGATCATTTTCGGGCACGTTGAATCGATTATCGATCGCATCCGGTCGCAATGTCTGCAGATCGAAAGCTTTCTTTACGAACAATTCAAAAGCATCTTCGGTTAATGATGCTCCGGACGCTTTTTGATGTCCGCCGCCGCCGTAGTTGCCGGCAATTGCTGATACATCGACATCATCATGGATTGTACGGAGACTTAAGCGTTTTGTCCCCATCATCACCATGACAATCAAATCAAGATGCGGGAACGTTTTGCCTAAATCATTGCCTAATTCAGAGAGATAGGACTCTGCATGGACGACACCAGCTAAATATGTATCTATTTTGACAGGAACGACTTGTTTCCTTTTTTTGCGGATATAACGGGCTGTCTGGGCATCCTGCACTTTCAGCAATTTCTCTTCCAAATCGCTGAAAACAAACGTGTCACCCTGCTGTAAGCGATCAATCATCTCATCGGCAAATTCTTCGATGCTCTGCAGGAAGAGAAGGGCATTCAGCTGCTTGGCAGCTTCATTCTGCCGTTTTTCCCATTCCCATGTATCATATTGGCGGACAAGCTCGACAAATTCGCTCACCGCATTTGTTTTCTCCAAATGCCCTTCACTCACCAGGACGTCATACAGCATACTTGTTGCCGAAGTCTGCTTTCCATCTTCTTGCTTTGTCTCAATCCATGCCCAATCGTGGGCATTCAGATGTTCACTTGTCTTGTGATGGTCGATAAGGCGAGCCTTTCCGCCGGATTGAATGAATTCGCTGATGGCAGCTTCATTCTCTTCATTCACTGCCAAGTCCGTCACCCATAATTCTTTCTCATGCTGGGTTTCATCAGCCAGGAATTTCTTTACTTCTTCATTCAGACTGCTGATGGAGTTATAGCGGATATCAACATCCTCTCCAAAAGCGAGTGTCGCCAAAATACCACAGCCGACACCGTCCAAGTCATTATGCGTCAATAGTTTATACATCTCTTCACCTCAATTACTAGTATTAGTATAACCTAGCGGAAATATCGGCTTCAAGCATGATTGTCTGCTACTGTTCTTGTTTGAATAGTCGGAATCGGTGGAGAAGGAGCAAATAAAAGGCAGCAGATACGAGCAGTACGCTGCTTAACAGTACATATCCATTTGTAATATAGGAATCCAGCGTCATATACAAGAAAATTGCGCAGGATGCCATACAGGTGATGGCCAATAGCAGTTTGTAGAACCGGGCAAAACTGAATGGGAAACGGACCGCCTGATAAAGACTCGCAAAGTGCAGCACTGTACCAAGTACTTCCCCTAAGTTCAGCCCGAGAATGACACCATTTACCCCCATGCTCGGCTGAGAAGCAACAAAATAGATCATCAAAAGACTTGCAAGAGCAGCAATGAGATTGTTATACAAGACAACACTGCTCTTCCCGATCCCGATCAGCACCGCCTGGAGCGGTATCTGTAAGTAGCTGAGCATAAAGCAAAAGATCATTTTTTGAATGAGCAGGCCAGCTTCTTCCGAATGATAGAACAAGCCAGTCAGATCGGGCGCAAAGAAATAAAGAAACAGCGCCCAAGGAATGCAGATCATCATGGTGACATTGATCACCTGGTTTATATTGCTGTACATTTCTCGGAATTGACGCCTTGCGTATAAGTCACTGATGGAAGGGAGCAAATTTGTCGATAAGGAATGAGTGATGAATGTCGGGACGAATACGAGCGGCATCACATACCCCATTAAAAGACCATATGTTTCGGTAGCCGTCTCGGCAGTGAGTCCGGCTGTTAGAAAGCTGTGGGTGATGATAATCGGCAGCAGTACACCTGCGAAGCTATTGACCAAATGGCTGCCGGTATTCGGTAATGCGACCCTTATCAAGTCACGGGTATGCTGTTTCCCGTCACGAACGAGATCACCGATGATATGGAAAAAACGCCACTTGAATTCCTTTTGTCTGTTGAAAGCGACCATCAAAACCCCTAAAGATATCGCTTCCCCGATGACCATGCTGATGACAGCGCCAGCAGCAGCTACCCCGAGTCCATATGGAAGCAGGTATTGGACGAGCATGTACGTCACAACAAGCTGCACACTTTGTTCCAAAATTGAGGCAAACGCTCCAGGGGACATATACTGTTTTCCATGGAAGTAACCTTTTAAAATGGACGATATCGCGACTATCGGGATGATCGGGATGATAGCCATAAATGTGTAGATTGCCCGCTCATCGGCAAATAAAATTCCAGGAGCAAAGTGAAGGACACCAAATAAAAGCAAAGATGTGACAACACTTAATGTACCTGTTATCAAAAAGGAGAGAGAAAGGACATGCCGCAGTCTTGTCCGATTATTCGTCGCATTATTTTCTGCCACGAGATTGGCGACCGCCACCTCGAGCCCAAACCCCGTGACCGCAATCAAGAGACCAGTAATCGGCATTGCCATCATGGCAAGCCCGATTCCTTCCGGTCCTAACAGCCGTGACAAAACGATTCCGTTTATGAATCCAATCAGCTTGCTGTAGCAAGCCGCCACAGCCAAAATGATCGTACCTTTTAATAATGATTGTTTCCCCACATTTGTCACCTCAACTTGTCCATAGTCTAGATGTATGTGGATCTGGGAGTGTTTATGTCATCGAGGAGTGTTCACAGACAGGTGAGGTACAAAGAATTTTATTCTATAATAATATGACAGGAATCGATTGGAGGAGCAGATTGACAGTGTTTTACGAAACAGGAATTGAAAGAACTGATAGCAGGCAACGTGATAGGAGACAGTTTTCCATACGTTACAAAAGACGAGGAAATGATTGAAGCTCACATGCCGAAAATGCACGGTCTTCTTTGTCTTTTCAAACGACCATTCCAACAATCTATCGCGAACCCGGAAATTACATCATTATGGATGCTATCTTTTATTGGGAAGATTAACGCGAACGAAAGATAGACAGAATTAGTTTTGGCTATTGTATGTATCGAATGGGAACAGCAAATAGTGCTATCAAAATTCAAGGCAATTCATTTATTCAATGGGTTGCTCTTTTTTTCTTGCATTCCTTTAAAGATAAAAGCTTGTAAGCAGCATTTTATTACTAAATGAAGGGATTTTGATAAAAAAACTGACAAGCGCTAGGTAAGATTCCGTATTGATTTCTCTTAACTTTTACTCCTATATGACTGTTTTTCATAAAGGTTTTGACACCAAGTACTCTCTCAATTACCATAAAAATCAGAATTATTTATCAATTAAAAGGGGGCTATACATTGCCGATTTCCGAAATCATGAATAGCGGGATTCTCTGGGTATTCTGTCTGCTTGTCGTCAGTATCGTCCTTTTCCAAGGGGTCGTATTTGTCAGGTCAGCTTACCAGGCTAGATCCTCAGTTGGTATGACCGAGCAGGAAGCCAGGAGTGCTATGAAAACCGGTGCTATCGCCGCCATTGGTCCTGCACTGGGGAATATTATCATTGCAGTTTCGCTGATGACGTTGATCGGTAACCCGCTTACCATGATGCGCAGTGCGATCATTGGTTCGTCAGCTACAGAATCTCTTGGTGCTCAGATGGCCTCAAGCGCATATGGCACAGAGCTTGGAACAGCTGACTTTGGTCCGGAGGCGTTCACAACAATTGCTTGGACATTATGCATCGGTGGTACTGGCTGGCTGCTCGTTACATTTTTCTTCACAAAGTCACTTGGTTCTTTCCAAAAGAAAATCACAGCAAGGAAAAACGGGACAAAAAAGATGGTAGTCATTTCGACGGCAGCCATGCTCGGTGCCTTCGGTTACTTTGCCGCAAATGAAGCGGTAAAAAGCAGTAGTCATACTCTTGTCATTCTTACAAGTATCGGAATAACGATCATTACCTTGCTGGCAGCAAATAAACTGCAGAAAAACTGGCTGAAAGAATGGGCTTTAGGATTTGCCATCGTCGGAGGTCTGACAGTTGGCTACTTTATAGGATAAGAAACGGGGGAAAAGAAATGGCCAAAACAGCCGAACAGATAGCAGTGCAGGAACAGGTAATCGAAACGCAGGAGCAGACGTTTGAAGCATTCCAAACGAATGCACACTTTTGGGGCAGGCTTACAATTGGCTGTGTTATCGTTTTATCGGCGGCATTGCCGCTTTACCTATCATTCGTTAAAGGCTATCACCCTGGATGGCAAGCCATTTTCGCTGCCTTTGTAGCATATATCGCCCTGGTAGGATTTGCCTGGGTGATAGAGCCTGTGAGTTACTACGCGACCCTTGGCGTTTCCGGTACTTATTTGAGTTTCCTCACCGGGAATATAGCCAATATGTGCTTGCCATCTGCGGCGGCTGCACAACATGTCATCGGCGCAGATCCCGGTACAAGGAAAGGAGAAGTGGCTGCCACATTGGCGATTGCTGCTGCCAGCTTCATGAATATAGCTGTACTCATTCCAGTAATTTTGGCTGGTTCCTATATCCTTTCTGTCATACCGGAGTCCGTCCAAGCAGCATTCACATATATCATTCCTGCCATCTTCGGCGGTATGATGACGCAATTAGCCATGAAGAAACCGCTTTTTGGTGTCATCGGTATCGTCTTCGGAATCTTGATGACACAACTCCCAATCCCCGTCTTCTTCAAAGGGTTGGTGTGCATGTTTCTCACCGTTATCATTTGCGTTCTTTTGGAAAATTACCAAACATCAAAAACTACGACTGAAGGAGAGATGATTCATGAGTAAAAAAGAATTGCTTGGTATTCTCCAAAATCTGGGGAATGTCACAGGAAGCCTTGCGCTTGATATCTGGCAAAATCCTCAAATTGCTTATGAGGAAACGTATGCGAGTGAAGCTCAGAAGGAAGTTCTCTCCGATGCGGGGTTCCGTATAACAGATAAGATTGGAGGGATGCAAACGGCCTTTTACGCAGAATACGGGCAAGGCGGTCCGGTCATCGGCATCCTAGGTGAATTTGATGCCTTACCTGGTCTGTCCCAATCAAGTAAGCCGTATAAAGATCCCGTCACAGTGAATGGTCCTGGCCACGCCTGCGGTCATCACCTGCTCGGAACTGCCGGTGTAGAAGCAGTGTTGGCTTTAAAGGAACTGATCGGTCAAGGCAAGGTGAATGGCACAATTCGCTATTATGGCTGTCCGGCAGAAGAATTACTTTCCGGAAAGACTTTCATGGCAAAGGAAGGGGTATTCGACGATATGGACTGCTGTCTCACCTGGCACCCAGGTACCAGTAATGTCGTTCAGAATTACAGCACACAAGCAATGATTTCGATTAAATTCCGTTTCCATGGTGTGCCGGCGCATGCAGCGGGTGCTCCGCATGCGGGACGAAGTGCGCTGGATGCGGTGGAAATCATGAATATCGGTGCTAACTATCTGCGGGAGCATCTGGTTGACGGCACTAGAATTCATTATAGCATCACAAACGGCGGCCAAGCGCCGAACATCGTGCCCAATGAAGCGGAAGTCTGGTATTATCTGCGCGGAGCCAATCGGGATCAAGTCGAGGATATGCTTGGTCGGATGCATGATATAGCTAAAGGGGCAGCATTGATCACAGGCACGACAACATCTCATGAACTTTTGGCGAATTGCTATCATATGCTGACCAATGATACGTTGGATACATTGAATTACCGCAATATGGAGGATTATCCGATGGAAAGCTTCACTTCCGATGAAGTTGCTTATGCGGCTATTTTGCGAAAATCGATGGATCCAAAGCTGATTGAAGCATCACGCCTCCAGTTGCAGCTTGATACGAATGATATATTGCCGACGAAGAACTTCTATGACACGTCAATGAAAGGTACGACGATGCCCGGGTCGACAGATGTTGCCGATGTCAGCTGGATCACACCGCTTGCAAGTATCCAAACGACTTGCGGTCCGATTGGCACCCAAGTTCATGCTTGGCAAGCCACAGCTGTATTCGGAACGAGCATCGGACTAAAGGGGATGCATTATGCGGCACGCATTATGGCTTTGACTGCATACGATCTTTTGGCTGAACCAGCTCTCGTGGAACAAGCAAAAGCGGAGTTTACAGAGTCCAGTGCCGGCAGTCCTTTCAAAGCTGGTCTAGATGATAGTGTATTGGCGCCAGGAACAGAACGAAAAGAGCAATTGATTTAAGTGGCATTGACTTCCAAATTAATTTTGTTATACTGAAAGTACTAAACACGAGAGGATGATGGGTGGACAATGATTGACTAATCTTATTTTTTCACGAATTGAAAAGTCATTTTCAACGCGTACAAAATAGGATTAGTCTGCCCATCATAATTAACGGAAACATACAGCCCTTAGGGCATGTGTGTGCATTTCTGGTACGGCTAATCCTTCCAATTCATTTTGGGAGGATTTTTTTCTGTCCTCCTAACATTAAGGAGCGGATTTATATGAAAGAACTAATCAAATTACAGCAAGTCAGTTATTACTATGGTGAACGTCCAATATTACAAGGAGCAAATGCAACAGTCCATCAAGGTGATATCATCGGGATAACTGGGAGGAATGGTGCTGGAAAGAGCACATTATTGCAGCTTTTGGCAGGAAATAAGGAAGTGACAGAGGGGAACATATGGAGGGAGGATATGCTTGATATAGAATTGGTCGAACAAGAGAGTGATAGCTACACGTCTGAGTCACAGTCTGAAGCGGCCATCTTACTCGGTAAATGGCAAGTGCCATCCGTTTCTTATCCCCAAATGAGCGGTGGGGAGAAACTGAAAGCAAGACTTGCGAACGGATTTTCGAGTCAAGCGGAAATTTTACTGTTGGATGAACCAACCAATCATCTGGACGAAGACAGTGTCAATCTTTTGATAGAGCAAATCAAAAAAACAAACAAAACGATATTGATTGTTTCACATGACCGGTATTTTTTGGATGAAGTATCAACAAAAATATGGGCGATTGAAAATCAGGTACTTCGTACTTTTGCGGGGAATTATACTGCATATACAGATCATCGGCAGAAGGAAAAAGCGGCGCAGCAGCATGCCTATGAAAAACAACAAAAGCGTATCCAGCAAATCGAAGGACAAATCGCGTCCCTGCAAAACTGGAGCACTAAAGCCCATGCCCGATCAACCAAACAGGAAGGCTTCAAGGAATTTTATCGTAAAAAAGCTAAACGGATGGATAAGGCTGTGAAATCGAAACAAAAGCGACTTGAAAAAGAATTGGCAAACGAAGAAGTCCAGGCAGTCATGCCGGAAAAGAGCATTTCCTTTGAGCTAAAACATGTGAAGAAAAAAGGAAATAGGTTTATGGAATGTAAAAATGTATCCAAACGTTTCGGAGAAAAGGTACTTTTTCAGGATGCCAATTTCACAATCAAACACGGAGAGAAAGTCAGCTTACAAGGACCGAATGGATGCGGAAAGACTACGTTCTTCCGCATGATAACTGATGATGAACCTTATTCAGGGGAAATATGGATCTCCCCAACAGCAAACATCGGGTATCTTTCTCAGAATGTGTTTGATCTCCCCTTAGAAAAGACACCTGCCCAGCTTTTTCATCAAGAGACGTTCGCAGATAGAGGGCAAGTTCAGTCGCTGTTGTTGCATCTCGGTTTTGAAATAGGAAGCTGGACGCTGCCGATCGTGGATATGAGTATGGGAGAACGCGTGAAATTAAAGCTCATGCAGCACATCTTGGAAGATAAGGATGTATTAATGCTGGATGAACCGACAAATCACATGGACCTGCCATCCCGCGAGCAGCTGGAACAAACACTATCAGTCTACAGCGGCACGCTGCTGGTTATCTCGCATGATCGTTATTTCCGTGAAAAAGTAACCGATATACAGTTGAAAATACAAAATGGTAAGATGAGTAAAAATATAAGTACAGCAGCTGAAACAGACACAGATGATATTCTGCTATTGCAGTTGGAAAATGAACGGCAAGAAGTACTGGGTAAGCTGAGCATGCTGACAGCAGCCGATCCGGAATATGAGAAATTGGATGATCGGTTTATGGAACTGACCAATAAGATCAATGCGTTGAAGAAGTAGAGGGGGTTGAATAACTATGTTATAAAACGTTTGGTTCACGTTCCAAGCGTTTTATAACATATAGGAGTAAATCGGTACGAAACAGCATTAAAATATTCTGCGGAGTTTACATAAAATATTAGGCAATAACATTAAAGCACTTGCTAGTGTAATTTACGTTAGCGTTGCGATTTTATTAACGAAATTGAAGTGAATGTGCTGGTTTCAGCAACAGACAAGTATTAAATTTTAATATGCAATTGTAAATAAACTGTAATTTAATGCCAAAACACTTGATAACGACGAATTTAATGTTTTATACTGACGTTGTGTTTCTTTGAAAAACATCTAAGGGGTGGGATAATCAAAAAAACAATTTTATTTGCGCCAGAAACATTCAATCTCGCTGAAACAACCAGGTCGATCGAAGTTGCAAAGAAAAGCGCTGAACACTTTACATGTGTCTTTGTCGGCTATTCCGAAAAATATGCTTATTTGATCAAGGAAGCCAATTTTACCTTCATCCATTTAAAACCACATCTAAGCGAGCGGGATATAGACCAAATCATGAAAGTGGACCAAATGAAGGGGATAAGGCATCCATTCACCTACAAAATGCTTAAAGCTCGCATCAGCAGCGAAAAGAAAATCATCGAAACGTATCGTCCTGCTGCAGTTGTAATCGGAACTACATTAAGCATGTTCATCTCAGCTAGAGCATGTCATACTCCACTCATCTACATAAAGCCTTTTGCTTATACAAGAACGTATTTTCTAAAAGGACATCTAGAACTCCCCTCCAGTTTAAATAAAAATTACTTTCCGAAAGAATTACTCAAAAGAATCTACACAAAAACAGCTCTGCGCATCACTTACAAACCAAGAGCCTTTGTAAAAATTGCAAAAGAAGAAAATGTTTCACTTCCTAAAAGCACCATCGACGCACTGGATGCGGATCATAATCTCATCACTACCATTCCTGAATTAAGCGGCGTTAATGATTTACCACGTAATTACACGTATATTGGTCCTGTTTTTGCCAAGCTGGAAAATCAAATACCTTCCTTCTTAACGAATCTCCCAAAAAATCGTCCGGTGATTTACTTTGCCATGGGGAGCTCGGGAAGCAAGGAAATGATTATCCGTGTATTAAAGGCCCTGGAACAGCTCCCATACACCATCATATGTCCCATGAAAGATAAGTTGGGCATGCTTGAAGCAAATGTTGCCTGGAACAGTAATATTCATCTCTGCGACCTGCTGCCCGCACATAAGTTAGCCGGTTTGATTGATTTGTCCATCATTCATGGCGGAGAGGGAACTGTCCAAACCGCCTGCTTATCCGGCAAACCATTTATCGGGATCGGATTGCAGCAAGAACAGCTTGCAAATATACGTGATTGTGTTTTATACGGTAACGCGCTCGAGCTTAAAAAGGGGCATATTGCTACAAACAGCTTGGATAGGTTAATCAATTACGCACTCCAAAGCAGTAAGATGCGAGAACGTGCCATTGCAATGCGAGAGCTATTAAAGGATATAGATGGTCCAGAAAACGCAGCAAAATTCCTAGTGCAAAAATTCTATTAAACAAATCCGGAGGGTGAAAAATGATTACCAATGAAAAGGTTTCCCAGATTATCATGCAGCATTTAGCCGATATTACCGGTTACGACAAGCTTGAGATATCATATACAAGTTCTTTGGTGAATGACTTGGGTCTTGATTCCATGATGATAATGGATTTTCATCGTCTATTGCTGATGGATTTTCCAGAGATTAAAACAATCGATTTGGAAGTTGTATTCCAGCAAGAGGATACTACGGTCAAAGACATTTCATTGCTAGTTCGCCAAGCAACAGGGATGGACGTTGATACAGGGTCCAGATCAATTATTGAAGATTTTCCTGAAATCCATGACTTTCACCAATTCTTACAAACGAAAAAGATGGTTCCGTACTTCAGGAAGAGTGAGGGAATTGCATCCAATAAGATTATAATCGATGGGCAAGTGCTTTTGAATTTTTCCACATACAACTACTTGGGTTTAAATGGCGACAGTGAAATAAACGAGACTGTTATAGACGCTATCGCCCGACATGGAACGAGTGTTTCCGGCAGCCGGCTATTATGCGGGGAAATAGGTATACACCGAGAGTTAGAGCGGAAGATTGCAGACTTTATCGGTACGGAAGATGCCATCATCCAAGTAGGAGGTCATAGTACAAACGTGAATACAATCGGGAATATCGTCAATGAGGAGGATTTAATTCTTCATGATGCATTATCCCACAATAGCATTATACAAGGTGCACTACTCTCCAGAGCTAAAAGAAAGCCGTTTAAGCACAATGATATGCAGCATCTTGAAGAAGAACTGAAGAAATTGAGAACTAAATTTCGCCGGACATTGATCATTGCAGAAGGCGTATATAGCATGGACGGGGATATATGTAATTTACCAGAGCTTATCCGGTTAAAAGAAAAATATAATGCAATACTCATGGTCGACGAAGCTCACTCCATTGGAACGATTGGTAGAAACGGGCGCGGTGTAACAAGTCACTTTGGGATCAATCCTGAAAAAGTAGATATTCTCATGGGAACACTGAGTAAATCGCTTAATAGCTGCGGGGGCTATATCGCCGGAAACAAGAAGTTCATCAATTATTTAAAGTATAACTCGCCCGGTTTCATTTTCAGTGTAGGCATGACGCCTTCCAATGCCGCGGCGGCTTTAGCTTCTTTGATGATATGTGAACGAGATGGTTATTTATTTGAACAATTAAAAACCAATTATACACATTTCCTGGAGGGGTTGAAGAAATTAGGTGCTGATACAGGGGAGAGCTCCCGTACCCCAATCATACCACTCATTACCAGGGATTCAGATAAGGCACTTGAATTCGCCGAGTCACTTTTCCAACAGGGTGTGAATGCAATGCCGATCGTTTATCCTGCCGTAAAAGAGAGCGAAGCTAGAATCAGGTTTTTCATATCCGCGGCCCATACTATTGAAGATCTGGATGCAGCCTTAGATATCATTCAAAAAAATATGCCCATCTTAACATCTGAAAAAGACATACTTACCATCAATCCATAAATTCATTGATAATAGATATTTTTCCCGTACATGTCTTTAAGTAAGGAGGGTTGTTTCTATATGGAGTTTAGTCAGTTGCAAACGAAGCGGCAAGCGTATAATACATCTCAATATCATAATAAAACAATTGAGAAATCACTTCGGATGAAATTTTTAATAGGAGCAGCCAAAACATTTGGCATCAGGAAGACTCCACTATTTCAGCTTTTGGTTTTTTCTAAGATTAAGAATTACATTAGATTCATGACGTTAAGACAGATTTATATGAATTTTGATCCTGCCAGTAGCATGCATGGTTTGGCCATGCATGCGGATATTTTTCAATCATTCATGGCATTGGCAAGCAATTTGGATTTAGTGTCCCAGCATGAAGACGGATCTTATACTTTGAATGAATCATATCTATTGGAGAGGGAAGAAGCACAAAAACTTCTCGATTTTCATGATGGGCACTATTCCAAAAGCGTAAGTTTATTACACAAAGATTATCTGTTCATAGAGAACTTGATATCAGCTGATGCAAAAAGCAGTTTAGGAAAAATTATGCATACGAAAGATATGCAGTATGTGAGGGAGGTATTGATGTACCTCAGCGAAATAAATGGTCTGAATTTATATTACAAAGTGCATCCCAGTTTTTCAGAAGAATTTTATACGAATCTAGGTGAATTAGCCTTTCATACGTATACAAAGGATAACTTTAAAAGATTTTTACTTGATAAAGAGTTTGAATCCGTATTGGACATCGGTTGTGGAAACGGAAATTATATTGATGTTTACCGAGAATACGAGAGTAAACAAATCATCGGTGTAGAACGTCAAGAAAAGGTTTATGAAAAGCTGAAGCTCAAGTATAAAAGTGATGCTGATATTGCTTTGTATAATGACGATATACTTGATATCCACTTTGATCAGCAGTTCGACATGATTAATATGAGCTACATGCTTTTCTACTTAACTTACGAACAGAAATTAGACCTCTTTTATAAACTCAAACAAATTCTGCATAAGAATGGCTGTATCGTTATTTGTCAGTATTATCCTGATTTCGAGATAAATCAAGAACTGATAGCACGACACAATAAGAAGTGGAACTTGTTATCCAGATATAAATTCGATATCTGCAATAGCATCCTTCAAGGTGAGGTACTTCTTAACAATATGCTGGCAGACTTTGCGCAGGCGGAACGTTGGGATATATTTTTGACATTATTAGATTCATGCGGGTTCCAGGTAAGTGCAATCACTCCTGCTGATGACACTTACTATTCTTACTTTATTACTATTACACATAAAAATGGAGGCTAACATGATTAAAGCTAATAATATCGTTAAGATTTATAACCAGCATAAACAGAATGAGTTAAAAGTATTGAACGGCATTGATTTGGATATAGCAGAAGGGGAATTGTGCACAATCATCGGCAAATCAGGCTCGGGAAAGAGTACACTGTTAAAATGCTTATCGGGACTGGAAGGAGTGACGTCTGGACAAATCTCGATAAACGATCGGGATATTCAAAGTTTTACAAGTAAAGAGACTAATGAATTCAGGAGACAGGATATTGCCTTTGTTTTTCAGGAATACAATTTGATAGATGACCTTACACTCCATGAGAATATATATTTGGAAAATGAGCCGACAGAGACAATCGAAAATTTAATTGATGTTTGGGATATTCGAAAAGCAATCAACCTATTCCCAATGCAATGTTCTGGTGGTCAACAGCAAAAAGCTGCTATACTTCGCGCTCTGGCAAAAGAATCAAAAATAATATTTTGTGACGAACCAACAGGTGCGCTGGACGGCAAATCTTCACAAGAAGTGTTGACAGTGCTTCAAGCCATACAGAAAAGTCATCGAAGCACAATCATACTTATCACACATAACGAACAGATCACGAAGATATCCGACCGGGTCATTACAATCCATGATGGCAATAAAATAAGTGATCGAAAAAATGTAAACGTCGAGTTGGCGGAGCTTTTGGAATGGTGAATCCGAGCGCGAACAAAAAGTTGAATAAACGTATATTAAGAAGAATCTCCAGATACAAATTAAAGTTATTGATACTTTTCCTCGTTGTCTTTGCAACAACTGGTATTTTCGTAAGCTTCTTTGTCGGCACCAGCAGTGTATTGAAGTCTGTTCATGAATTTAATAAAGACTTCGCAGTGGAAGACGGTATATTCATGACAGAAAATGAGTTGCCGGCATCGGATGATATATCTTATGAAGAAATGAAGTATGGCGAAGTACGATATGATGGCAAGACAATTCGTATTTTCTCTGTGAGAGAGAATATTAATAAGCATCAAGTAACAAGCGGGGAAGAATTACAAGAAGAAAATGAAATTTTATTGGATAAGAACTATCTAAAAGCAAATGAACTGGAAATCGGAGATACAATTGACCTTAACAATAGGAAATTGACCATTGTTGGTTCCGCGATCTCCCCTGACTACATAACAACAAAAAACAGCGATATGGTTCTGCAAGCTAATTCAAATAAGTTTGGAATAGCCTTCGTGGACAATCAAACCTTCCAGTCTCTTTTTGGTGAGAGTTTTTCTACTTATTATGCGTACTCTAGTGATCTGGATGTGCAAGATATTTCCGAGAAAGTAGAACCTGCTTATATTAATGATTCCAAAAATAATACCCGAATCCAGCAAGTTATCGGTGATGCGGAAGCACCCCGAGATTTGGCGTTATTATTAACATGTCTTTTGTATTTAATTGTAGCGGTACTTCTAAGTGTCTACCATTTCGAGGTCTCAAAGAAGGAATCGGGCAACCTAAGTACTTTTGTCAAGCTGGGATTTCGTAAAGCGACACTTTACAAGCATTACTTGACTGAAACAACAGTGACCCTCTTTTTAGCTTGGGTTACAGGTGGAATTGCAGGTATAGGGTTCATCGATACAATCAAGCAAATGAATAATCAGATATACAATTATCCCCTCTTAGAAACGGATTATTCGCTTCTTGCGCTATGTCTCATTGCATCTTTTGTTACTGTTATGGTACTGAACCTTGTCTTGGTTTATCGATTTTATATTAAACAGCGTAAGTTAACCAAAAAAAGGCCGAAATCGATCAACAAATCATACTCCAATCCGCTAAAGTGGATTCCTTTTTCATACCGGTACCGTTTAAAGAGGATCAATAGAAACAAAAGTGAGATGGTATTGTTTGTTTTGCTTATATTCTTTGTCGGTTTGCTTATTAATTTCTCATTCTTATTAAAAGATTCCGTAACCCAATATGTAGAAGACTTAGCAATCGAAAATACATTCGAAGAAGTACTATTTCTGGATCCATCCAACGAAGTGGAAGCGGAGGGCGAAGATTTCGAATTGTATAAGCTATATGATGAAGAAGGCATCACACAAAGTGTGTATCTCATAGGATCCGATTCAGAGCATTATGATTATGGTCTTACATTGGAAGATGGAGATGTCATCATCACAAAAGCTTACGCGGACAAATATAACAAAAACGTCGGTGATGACATAACACTGACCGATGTGTCGAATGAAAAACAATATAGTTTCCAGATTAACAAGGTGAATGCATCAAGTACGGTCAGCACCATCTACATGGTTTCTGACAGTCGGGACTTATTTGATGACAGAACGTATTCCACTCCTGCAGTGGCATTGGCTGAGCCGCATACTGACACTAATGATAGCCAAATCGAAGCGAAGCTGAGCCGAGATGAAATCATCACATCAGGAGAGAATATATTGAATGTGATAAACAAACAGATAAGCCTCATTCTGGCTTTAGCCATCGTTCTGCAATTCACCCTACTGTATTCTTTATTGGAGTTCAGCTTCCAGAACAGTGTGACATCAATCAAAACCTTAAAGCTGGAAGGCTATGGTTTACGGGATCTTATGCGAATGCATTTCTCCTTAAGTATACCGATTGCCCTATTATGCATCATCGGTTCCTATTATATCTCGAGGATCGCAGTACGAATCTTCCTGGATCAGATTATGTATGATTTCGTTAACTTTGTAAGTGTGACGGACAGTTTACTGATCATACTTTCAAGTAATGGAATGATTATTTTAATCTTCATATTCTTCTTACTTAGAATGAGACCAAGATTAAGAAAACTATAACAATATTCGGTGAAGGGCAGGATGATCGTGAAAAGAGTTGTCATAACCGGGATAGGCCTAGTGACGGCAAACGGTATTACCAGAAACCTTACATGGGAAAGTGTTTTAAATCTAGAGAACGGATTGGTTCCTTCACCATATGACAACACTGCATTTATCGGTCGTGTCGATGATCTGTTTAACGAAACATTGACTACGAAAGATAAACGCTATATGGACCGGTGTACGCAAATGGCACTGGTTGCATCCAGGGAGGCTCTCCAGGACGCAAATTTGCATATAAATGAAACAAATAGCGAGGATATTTCTGTTTATGTGGGCAGTTCGGTTGGAGGCATACAGGCTCTGGCTGATGAGTTTGGTACCGCAGCAGTAAAAGGTGTCGACCATATGACAATGCTTGTCATACCGCGAAATCTGATTAATATGATCCCAGCTAATATTAGTATCGACGCTAATATTACAGGGGAGACACTTGCCTATGCCAATGCCTGTGCCTCTGGAACCATTGCAATCGGAGAAGCTTTCAAGAAAATCCAGTCCGGAAATAAAAAGATAGTAATTGCCGGCGGGGCAGAGGCTTGTGTTATTCCTCAAGTGATTGAAGCATTCAGGAAATTGCGGGCACTAACCAATTCCAAGACTCTGGATCAAGCAAGTGTACCTTTTTCAAGAAATAGATCTGGATTCGTGATGAGTGAAGGTGCTGCATTTTTGGTACTGGAAGAGATTGAACACGCAAAAGCACGTGATGCCAGTATCTATTGCGAGATAGAAGGGTATGGATGCACTTCCGATGCAAAATCATTGTTAGCTCCTGATCTTAACGGTGTGAGTCGATGCATGGCCAATGCCCTAAAGGACGCTGGTGTACATGAAAGTGAAGTTGAATATATAAATGCACATGGTACGTCCACAAAACTGAATGATTCTACGGAATCAGCTGCCATTCGAATGCTATTCGGCGATACACCATACGTGTCATCAACCAAATCGCTCAATGGTCATGCCTTGGGTGCAGCGGGAGCCATTGAAGCAGCTTTATGCTCGATGATGATCAAGAACAGAAAACTGATACCAACCATAAATGTGACAGCAGATGCTATAGATGAAGGCATCGATATCAATCTTTTACTCAATAAAACGAAACAATATGAAGGTGGGAAAGTATTAACAAACTCTTTTGCATTTGGAGGACATAATGCTTCATTACTATTAGCTGATTATTCATGAAAATATACTGTCTCAAAATTGACCTGGATGAAGATAAGGAATTTACTGAAACTGATATGCTGATGGAATACAATAGTCTGCGATTAAAGTGTGTTAAAAACTTAGAGAGAAGGCATCATATTATCTATGGTGACCTTCTGCTGCAGTACGTAGCATACTATGAGAGAGGTATACACCCAATCACCATTTATCATGGCAGGCATGGAAAGCCTTATATTAGAGAAGGGGGCTGCTATAATATCTCCCATTCAGGTAATTGGATCCTTTGCGCATATGACGAGCTGGATGTCGGTGTGGACATCCAGCCTTATGTAGACTGCAATGCAGATCTAGCCAAGCACTACTTTGCAGAGGAGGAATCAGCCTATTTAGCTGGGCTAACCGGCAAAGAACAAATAATTTACTTTACGGATACTTGGACTTTCAAGGAAAGCTATATAAAGACGAATGGATTAAGTATATTTGATGTGAAAAACGATAACTTTGCAGTATTTCGTCCGAATTATTTTATCCCGGGTGATAGAATCATCCAAAACAAGAGATATCATTTTGTGCGCGGCTTCCTGGAGGATTACAGCTGGTGTGCCATGGGAGTCCATTGTTTTAATGATTACAAGCTGACGCGATTGAGCAAGGTGGAACTAATTCAGGGGGTGCGAGATCTCCATTACAGGAGTTTAAAATGAGAAGCGATCATATGCAAATGCATTTTCAAACAATTTATAAACAAAGAGAGGCTTTTTTTGCTGAAAATCGCAATATCCAGGATACGTTTTGGGAAAGACCAGTAAGTGATAAGTGGTCTTTTGGAGAGACATATTATCACTTATATTTGATGATCAAGCGGTTCAGGCAATTGAACAGGATTTATTTACCTGCTGCTGTGAAGTTAGCGAGAATGAAGAAGCGTCGATCATTCTCCGTATTCAGCAAAGATATTTATCAAGAGTATAAGCAAAAACATCATAGACCGATGAAAGCGCCTTTCTTGATAGTACCGCCAAAAGAGATACAAAATCGCCTGAGCAGTAACCAGCTGCAAAGCAATATAACAAAGGAAACAGAACGTTTAAGGGACATGCTGGCAAGTATCGAGGATAACATTGCAGGTCATATAAGATATCCAGATCCAATTGCGCACAATCCGAATTTGATACAATGCATACATATTTTGGCTATCCATGAAATGCATCATTTTAAAATTTCGGAAGCATATTTGAAACTATAATTGCTTGTAGCGTATTATACAGCTGAATGTTACTTATACGGAGCACGAAGAGACGAATAGGCAACACAAGTTTTCTTTTTATTTTCTAGTTAACATAATATATATTATCGGAAGTAATTACAAATTGCCGTTTCATATCTCAAAACCTAAGTATTCTTGAGATATTGAGACGAAATTTAAAAATCAGACTGCACAACTAGTTTGCTGCGCAATCCGATCGTAAATTAATCTGCTACATGTAATACTATTTTGCCTGTGTTCTTATTGCTTTCCATATAATCATGTGCATCGGCGATATCTGCCAATCGGAATACTTTATCGACAATCGGTTTAATAGCTTGTGATTCAAATAACGGCAATACATTATCGATTAAGTCGGCTGTCAATTTCGCTTTATAATCGTTGCTTCTTGTGCTTAGTAACGTTCCTTTCACATGTAAGCGTTTTGCCAGAAACGGTGTTATCGTTGCATTTTTAAGTTCTGTCCCGCCTAAGAATCCAATCAGTATCAGTCTGCCGTCTGTTTTCAAGGTTTTGATATTCTGATCCCAATATGATGCGCCAATAAAATCTAAAATGACATCAGCGCCCGTTTTAGCCAATGTATCAGCAAAGTCTTCTTTTTTATAGTTGATTGCGATATCAGCGCCAAGTTCTTTGCAGAAATCAAGCTTTTCCTGGGATCCAGCTGTAACTGCAACTGTTGCACCTGCTTGTTTAGCGAGCTGGATGGCTGCAGTTCCGACTCCGCTTGCGCCGGCATGGATCAAGACGGTTTCTCCCTGTTTCAATTCACCTAGCCAATGCAGCGTCTGATAAGCTGTCAGGAATACTTCCGGTACGGCTGCTGCTTGTTCGTAGCTCAAATGCTCCGGAATCGGCATAGCGAGCTTGCTGTTGAGGACGGCGTATTCTGCGTAGCCGCCGGATGGAATCAATCCGAAGATGCGGTCTCCTTTTTCCCAGCCGAACGCTTCCTCCCCTGCTTCTTCTACTACTCCAGCTATTTCCAACCCTAAAATGGGATCAAAATCACTGGATGGATAATTTCCTTTTCGTTTTTCGATATCGGCGCGGTTAATAGCTGTTGCTTTAACAGCAACGAGAATTTCGTCCGGTTTTATCGTTGGTTTATCGGTTTCTTCAAGCTTTAGTTGATCAGTGCCGCCAAAACCTTGTAGTGTGATTGCTTTCATATCTAAAACTCCCTTTCTGCTTTTATTGTCAACCTTTACGGAAAAAAAGTAAATAAATCAGCACTATCCAGAATGGTATTGCCAGCAAGCTCCCAATAAACAGTCCTTTGAAGAATTTCATGCTGCTGCACCTCATTTCGCGTGCTTTTTCTTATTGTTTACCATATGATAAAATTCCTAAACATGCAAAAACCCGGCTCCGTCATCTGGAGCTCGGGTCTTGCACTGTTTGATATACGGGGTATCTTGCTTGGATGGTCGCTAAGTAGAAATCGAATAATTCGCTGGAAGCATTCGTCCAGGAATGCTTTTCCGCTTCCATTCGTACATTCTTTTTCATTATTGCCACCGATTCTTGGTCATCGAGTTTACCGACTGCCTTGCTCATGCTCGTGACATTTTCATTTTCGAAGAGGAAGCCAGTCTTGCCCTCTTCTATCTGTTCTAATGTCGGTCCGCTTTTAGCTGCTATGACAGGAATACCGGAAGCCATTGCTTCTAAAATGACGAGACCGAGCGTTTCGGTTATGGATGGGAAAACAAAGGCATCAGCGGAGGCGAATGCCCTTGAAAGCTCTTCTCCATGGAGAAAACCTGTAAACAGTGTGTTCGTCCCTTCGAATACTTTCTCCAGTTCTTTTCGGGCAGGTCCATCGCCGATAATAGCCAAAGCCAAGTCGTTTCGTTCATCCAGTAATGGCCGAATCTTGTGGATTTCCTTTTCGATGGCCAGTCTTCCAACGAAGATGAGCAGTTTTTTACTGCAATCGCCTTGCAAAAGCCGCTTGCGCATGCTTTGGGAATAATAGTCCGGATGACGTTTCTCCACATCCACGCCCCTGCGCAGGACATGCATCCGTTCAAAGCCATGCTCGTCAAGCTCCTCTTTAATGGCTGCAGATGTACACAAATTCAAGTCAGCTGTATTATGAAGCTTACGGAAATGCCACCAGAATAATGGCTTCAAAGGTTTATAAAACTTATAATAATCCAGGTATTTCGGTATATGCGTATGATAGGATGCCAATAAAGGCAATCCCTTCTTATGCGCATAATAGATTCCCGCTACTCCGACCAGGGCTGGATTCGCCACATGCACAAGATCCGGCTGGTGCTTTTCCAGCAAGACTTTAATGCGTCTTGTCGGCAAGGAGAACTTTTTGGAACGATAAAATGGCATTGTTACCGTTCCAACTCCTTCAACAAGAGCGCCTTCGTATTCGGTAACACCTAAATCCGGAGCGATGACAACGACATCATGCTTTTTGCTGCGAAGGAACTTGATTGCTTCCGTGAGCCGGGTGACAACACCGTCAGTCGATGGCAGGAATGTCTCGGTGATAATGACGATTTTCACCGTATGCTCCTATTTCCACGTAACCGTCGGAAGCACGTTTTCTTTGATTACGCGATCTTTATGTTCGATCGCAGTCTCCAAAATGCCTCGTAGCACGTCATCTGTAAGAAGATTCGGTTGGAGGCCGAGATCTCGAAGTCGTGTATTCACCGCACTGTAATAATGCTCTTCAGCTTCCACCCGCGGATTATCAAGAGATGTGATGTGAGGATCAAGACCTTGTTCCCGGCTTACTTTCTGTACTTTCTCAGCAAGCTCTTTCACAGAAAAACTTTCCGTGAATTGGTTGAATACCCGGAACTCCCCGGCATCTGCTGGATTTTCGGCAGCGATTTCCACGCATCGTATCGTATCTGTAATATTCAAGAAGCCTCGTGTCTGTCCACCGCTGCCATAGACTGTGATGTCATGACCGGTAGCTGCTTGAACGAGGAATCTGTTCAGTGCTGTCCCGAAGACACCATCATAGTCGAAGCGGTTTGCCAATACCGGATCTTGCTTTGTTTCTTCGGTATGAAGACCATATACAACTCCTTGGTTCAAATCAGTTGCTCGGATGCCCCAGATTTTGCAGGCAAGCATGATGTTGTGGCTGTCATGCACTTTGGATAAATGATAAAAAGATCCCGGCTGTTTCGGGAATGGCAGCTTATCCTTTCTGCCTTTATGTTCAATCTCGATATATCCTTCTTCAATATCGATATTCGGGGTACCGTATTCTCCCATCGTACCAAGTTTGATCAGATGACAAGATGGGGCAAATTCCTTGATTGCAAAGAGCACATTCAAGTTACCGATCACATTATTCTGCTGCGTATAAACCGCGTGCTCACGATCGATCATGCTGTACGGAGCTGAGCGTTGTTCTGCGAAATGTACGAATGCATCAGGCTGAACTTGACGGAATACTTCTGACAGGAAATCATAATGATTCAAGTCGCCTATGTACGTCTTGATTTCCTTACCGGTCTTCTCTTTCCATTTTGCGACCCGCTCTTCCAAGGAATAAATTGGTGTGACGGAATTGGATCGTAGTTCTTCATCATACTTGCGTCTTACTAGGTTATCGACGATTGCTACATCATGACCTTGCTTGGACAAATAAAGCGCTGTCGGCCATCCACAAAAACCATCTCCACCAGCTACAACAATTTTCATGACTCATCCCTCCTGTGACATCAATATTTCTTGGTACGTTCGTTAACAATTATATGCTAACGGTGCTGCAATGAAAAACAATATGGTGTTAAGGAAGATTTGAGAATGTGTAAATAAACATGGTGTTAACCATTAAGCCCGCGATCCAATTTTTTCAAAGGCTTTTTCGCTGGTCCTTCGATAACTTCACCAGTTCCGGTAAAGCGCGATCCGTGACAAGGACAATCCCAGCTAGATTCGGCACTATTCCAATTCACTTCACATTTCATATGCGTGCATGTCGTATCGACTTGATGTATTTCGCCGCTTTTGTCTTTATAGACACCCAGCAGTAAACCATTGAATCGAACCTTAGTCGCTTCCCCTCGCTTCAGATGCGGAATATACTCGTAAGGCTGTTCCAATTTACCAATCACAAATTCCTTTGCCACTTCCATTACATTCTTAGTTACACTACCCAAATCCGGGTCGGCATGAAACCTCGATGGCTGATAAATATTTTTATAGCGGCTGATGCCCGAGTCGATGAGCGACGTAATTTCCAGGCCGGCAACGATACCGCTTGTCATACCCCATTTACGAAAGCCGGTGGCGACAAAGATATTGTCCTTGCCCTTGCTGATGTATCCGATATATGGGAGATTGTCCAATGTGACGGTATCCTGTGCGGACCACATATAAATCGGTGTTTCCGTATCCAAATAAGCTGCAAAGTCCGTCAGTTCTTTATAATACGTTTCTTCAGGATATCCTTCTCCTGTCCGGTGAGACTCGCCGCCGATCAGGAGCAAAGTACCATGTTCCTCTGTTTGGATGCTGCGGACGGACCGTGTAGGTGTGTCGGCATTGATGTACATGCCGCCCGGATAGGTATTCTTTGGTTTAGCGGCTACAACATAAGATCGATCTTGATATAATCTGGCAAAGTAGAAGCCCTGTCCATCATAAAAAGGGAAATGGGAGGCTACAACGACTTTCTTACACGTTACTTTCAATCCGCTTTTTGTTACGACGATCGGATTTTCCCCTTCTTCAATCGTGTCGACCGGCGTTTCTGTATATACTTTCCCTCCATTTTCGAGGAACACTTGAAGCAAACCATTAAGGAATTTCAATGGGTGATACTGATACTGTTCCTTCATGATCAATGCCTTTTTCACTTCATAGGGAAGCGGTATGGTGTCGGACAGCTCCCCTTGAATTCCAAGCTTTTGATACGCCTTATATTCTGTCTCCAATTTTTTGACGTTCTGCTTTTCCTTCGTATAGATGTAAGCATCCTGTTTTGTCAGATTACAATCAATGTCATGAGCTGACGTTGTCTCTTTGACAAAACTGATTGCGTCCATACATGCTTCATAATGCGTCTTGGCAGTATCCATATTGAAATGCTGGATATATTCATCATAAATCAGCCCATGCTGTGCTGTGAGCTTTGCTGTCGTATAGCCGGTCGTTCCGCTATAAAGACTGTCTGCCTCGAGAATGGTCACTTGACGCCCTTTTTTAGCTAACATATATCCCGTAACGATACCGGTAATTCCTCCGCCGATAATGACAATGTCACTTTCCGTATCATAACGGAGCGAATCAAACTCTGGAATATCTGTCTTTTCGCGCCAATAACTTTTATTATGTGTCATCATTAGCCTCCATGTGTTGTAATAACACCATTTTTGCCAAAGAAATGCCGTGTTAATCAGATGTTTTTTGTATACGCTATCAGGGAAGACTTTTTGTAAGGAGGCGGTATAGGGATGAAATGTGTACAAATCGTGGTTGGTGGCAAGGTCCAAGGTGTCGGTTTCCGGTTATCTGCAGCAGAAATAGCCCGTAATCTTGATTTAGTAGGATTTGTGCGGAATGAAGCCGATGGCACAGTTCAAGTGAATGTAGAAGGGAATCCTGAGCATGTGGAAAAGTTCATCAGCGAAATCAGGAAAGGTCCTAATCGGTTTGTGAAGGTTAGGAATGTAGATGTACTATACTTAGACAAACAGCAAGGTTTTGAACGTTTTGAAGTTAGATAAAGCCCGGCAATCAGCCGGGCTTTTTTTAGTCTGCTTTTTTCAGATCTTTAACAGCTGGTCCTTCGATGACTTCGCCACTTGCCCAAAAGCGCGATCCGTGACATGGACAGTCCCAAGTCGTTTCCGCGTCATTCCAGTGAACCTCACATCCCATATGGGTGCATGTGGTATCGACCTTATGGACAATTCCTTCGTTGTCTTTATAAATACCTATCAGTTTGCCATCACGGCGAATTTTACCCGCTTCGCCACGCTTTAGATCATCAATGAATTTTTCTGTCTTTTCCACTTTGCCAAAGACAAGCTCTGTACCTACTTCGATCATATTTTTTGCTAGATTCGTGATTCCTTTCACCGCGTCCTGCCGTGCAGGATCATATATACCGCTGTACAAGCTTTTGTCGTCATCTATTAAAGAAGTTATTTCCTTCGCCGCCGTGATACCGCCGGACATGCCCCACTTGCGAAATGCCGTAGCAACATACAGATTCTGTGTCCGTTTCGTTAAGCGGCCGATATAAAATAGCGAATCGAGGCTCATAAAATCTTCCGATGACCAATTATAATCAAAGTCATCCATATCCAGTTTGGAACGCCCCCAGTTACGGAGGTTGCTGTAATGCTCTTTCATTTCTTTCCCTTTACCAGTGCGATGTCCTTCACCGCCTAACAGCCATATCGTATCTCCGTTATTATCCTTGGCACTCCTTACTGATCTAGAAGGATTATCAACCGAAATATACATGCCGCCTGGATACGTATACGGGCTTTTCCCCGCCACGATGTACGATCTGGCAACATCCAAACGTGCGAAGTAAGCGCCTTTGAAATCATAAAATGGGAAATGGGTAGCGATTACGACATGCTTAGCTGTAATGCTGCCTCCATCCTTCAGTTTGACAGTCGCATATTCCCCTTCTACAATCGTTTCAGCACGTGTATCTTCATAAATCCGGCCTTCATTTGAGCTGATATATTCTGTCATTGCTTGCAGGAATAGAAGTGGATGGAATTGCGCTTGATTGTCCATCCTTACCGCTTTGCGTACAGAAACAGGCAAAGGGATCTCATCTTCCAAACCGCCTGGTATGCCTAGTTTCTCATAGGCTTCCCATTCTTTCTCGATCTGTCGGACATTCTTTTTGTCGTCTGTATAAACGTAGGCAGGTTCCACGCTCATTTGGAAGTCTGCCTGCAGGTCTTTTTCTGTCTCTCGTACAAAATCGATGGCTTCCATTGCTGCGTGATAATGCGTCCGTGCAGTTCCTTCGCCGAACTTGCTGATCAACTGATCATAAATAAGGTCGTGCTGGGCCGTTAGTTTAGCTGTTGTATAGCCGGTTGTGCCATGGCCGAGTTTCAGTGCCTCAATCAAAATGACTTTGTAACCTTTTTTGGTAAGTAAATAGGCAGTTGTAATTCCTGCAATCCCCCCGCCGACTACACAAACCTCTGTTTCAGTTTCATCCTGTAGTTTCTCAAAGCTTGGAAGCTTGCTTGTGTTTATCCAGTAAGATGCATGTTTGTCAGTCGACATATGGTGACAACTCCTTTTTTGTTCCTCTTAACCTTAATCAAGGAAAGATAAACAAAAAAATCCACTGCCTTGTGGCAGTGGATCTCTTAGTTTTCCTGAAAGAACTTGCGGTTGATCTCAATGTACTTGGTTTCTTCCGCTGGTACCTCATCTTCCATGAAGATCGCTTCAACTGGGCAAACCGCTTCACAAGCGCCGCAATCGATGCAGATGTCAGGATCGATATAGAACATATCTTTGCCTTCCGCGATACAGTCAACCGGGCAAACTTCCATGCATTCGCCGGCTTTTTCCGCTTCACATGGGGAAGTGATGACAAAAGCCATGTGTACAGCCTCCTCTACTACTATGAATGAACCGGCCATCCGACTCGGTTTTCTTTCCAGGTATACTGCGACTTCGCAAAATACAAACGAACTATATGTATTTATACCCTATCGATTCAAATTATAACAACAATATTCGATAATAACAACGGGCGCAGTCAACAATTTGACAGCTTGCCCCCTCACCATATTTACTTCATACTTGACATACAATTTAGAAAAGGAGGCGATCCAGATGGAAATAATACTGCAGGAAGGCTGTCAATTGAGTACTGTAGCGACAATGTTTCACCTTCCGACATACGTACTGTTTGCCGCAAATCCGTTTCTATCCACCCATGTAAAGCCGCAACAGCCCATACAGGTCCCAGGCTATGCCCCCGAATCTGTCATGCTTGATGAGGATATGTCAGATGCGGAAGTAGCATCTGCCTTTAAGCTTCCCCTCCGGCTGGTTCACCTGCTGTATGATTCTTCTTATTTTGCCGCGGGGGCAAGGCTCATACTCCCACGTCGGGTGACCGAGCCAGTGACATGTTTCCGTCAGCCGTATGATTATGCCACCTGCCTTCAGGATATCCGATCACTTCACCAGCTTTTCCCCTTTTTCACAATGCGTACAATTTACAAGTCCATATTGGGAAAACCGGTGACAGAGCTTCGAATCGGCAAGGGAAAGAAGCGAATGCACATAAACGCAAGTTTTCATGGAAATGAATGGATCACTTCTTTGGCTTTGATTCGATTTGTCAATGACTACTTGGCGGCTGTCACACATGACAAAGAATTCTTCGGGTATCCGGCAAGTAAATTATATCGGGATGTGACACTTTCGATCGTTCCGATGGTGAACCCGGACGGAGTCGATCTTGTCATCCATGGCAGCAAGGCTGCACATGAGTATGAAGAACTTGTCCATTTTTTGAATGAAGGTTCCAATGACTTTAAAGGATGGAAAGCAAATATAATTGGAGTCGATTTGAATAAGCAATATCCCGCCAAATGGGAATATGAGCAGCTGCGGAAACCGAAGCTTCCAGGACCTCGTGATTTTCCCGGCCGTACTCCATTGACAGAACCGGAATCGATCGGGATGTATGAGCTTGTCAACGCAGGAAACTTTGATTCAGTGGTGGCGCTGCACACGCAGGGAGAGGAAATTTACTGGAGCTTTGAGGAAAAAGAGCCACCTAGCGTTGCAAGGATGGTATCACAGATGGAGCAGCTCAGCGGCTACAAAGGGGTAAAGGAACTGGATAACTATGCAGGCTTCAAGGATTGGTTCATAGCTTCTTACCTGCGGGCGGGTTTTACAATAGAACTGGGCAGAGGAGAAAATCCCCTGCCCATTGAACAAGTTGATACAATCTATGAAAAACTGTGCATCCTATTGATGGTCATCCTTACGAGTGAAACTGGTTAAGCATTCCAGATACGTTCCACCATATAACTGCCTGCACCGCGCTGTACAAGAAATACATCCGGATTGGTGAAACCTTTCCAATGGGAAAATCCGATATCCGTCTGAAATTCCTTCAATAAAATCGCTAAGAGATTGCCATGTGTCACCAATACGACGTTTTCCAACTGCTCTTCTGCTTCGAGTTCATCGAGCAGGCAGCGTATGCGGATTCTGGCGTCATTCGATGATTCGCCGCCGGGCAGCCGCAAATCAAAATCAGCAAATGATTCTTCCAATACTTCAAGCCAATCGTCGACGGGCTCTTCGCTCAAAATACGCTCCTGCAGCCGCCGGTCCAGCTCGATCGGTATATCGGCTGCATCAGCGAAAGGCTTGATTGTCTCGACGGCCCGAAAGAAGGGACTGGAGAGGATGCGCTGGATCGGATAGTCCTGCCGTTTCAAAAAAGCAGCAAGCATCCGGGCTTCGTTAATACCTTCATACGTTAGCGGCGAGTCTTTGTGCTGTCCTTCTGCATTACAATGACGAACAAGAATGATCCTTTTCACAAGCCCCATCTCCTTCTAGCTATGCATAGCCTTATTATCGGTTAACCATCGAACAATTACAAGCACTGAAAAACACCAGCCAACATAAAAAGGCTAACCTTTACTAGGTTAGCCTTTAACTTGCCAATTTATTACACTTCCTTGAAATAATCCTTCCGGAAAGCACCAACACGATTTGTATTATCGACAATAAAAATGAATTCTTCCGTTTCATTTTTTACATCATAGATCTTCCCCGGTGTCAGCGTCGTATTCACGACATATTTTTTTGCATTCGTGTGGACACATTCCACTTGTTTGATTGTTTCCGTATCTTGCCAATGTTTGTGTATCATCCTATTTCTTCCTTCCGTTGATGTTTCTCGAGCTTCGGCAGCGTCCACTGGAGCAGCACCGGCAGCACAAGGACGACTAGCAGCAGCCTGATCGTCTGCAAGGAGCTGACGATGGACGGATCTCCTCCTGTCGTCTGGGCCGTCAATGCCATCTCAACGAGCCCGCCCGGCGCCATGCTGAGGACAGAGGTGGCCATGTTCAATGAAGTGACCATACTGAATACAAGCCCTAGTCCGAAGCAAAGCAAAATAAGCAGCAAAGACAGACCTGTATAATAGAGACAAAGTCTGCCAGCTTTTTTTAAATCCCTTATAGAGATAGAATGACCCAAATAGACACCGATTGTCAACTGGGCTGCGACGAAAAATAAATGCGGGAACTGATACAGATGCATTCCGCTGACTTGCAGTATCGCTGTAAGCAGCATCGGTACAATAACTAAAGAGGACGGAATGAATCGGTTTGTCAAACGTGCGATGATGTACATGATGCCATATAACCCGATCGTCCACCAAGCTCCTTGCTCCGTCTGAGGAAGTTGTACTGCACTTTGAGTACCTCCATCCATGAATAAGTGGGTGGCTGCGAACGGTATGATGAAAAGGATGCTGACAAGGCGTATCGTCTGAAATATCGTCACAAGTCCAGTATTGGCCTTCATGGACTCACTGAGTGCCGATACAGCAGACAAACCGCCCGGTATGCTCCCGAGCATGCTTGTTTTCATATCGACATTCACCCATTTACTGACTACATAGGCATTGACCATGCAAATGACAATCAAAAGCAATGTCAAAAGTGTATAGATCAATAAATAAGGCTGTACATTGTGAAATGTATGTACCGTAAACGTATTGCCGATCTGGATACCAAGCAGCCAATAACTAATTTTACGGAGCGGCTGGGAAGCGGCAGTCTTGTTGTTCCAAATGATTTTGGAAAGCAAAAGGCCAGTTACCGGGCCGAGTATCCAGGGTAATGGCAAATGAAGCAAGGTGAAAAGACCACCGCCTATGACGGCAATCAGATAAGACTTCAAGATGGAACGTAATGGACCGCTTCCTCCCATTGAAATCAAGACCTTTCGCTTTTCGGTTTATAGAACCATCCGCCGATGGCGATGACGGCCATCACAATCCAAAATGTTGCATTCCACCCGGCAGAATCAGGGAAATGCTTTGGAATGATTACCAAAGCAGGATGCGCCAATGTGTGGATGGCCAATTTGATCGCAACCCATCCAATGATCAAATAAGCTGCTGCCTCAAGACCAGGACGTTTGTCCAGGATTTTTACAATATAAGAAGCTGCAATCCGGATTAGGATCAATCCTATCATACCGCCTGCTAATACGACCAGGAATTGTCCGCCATCCATTCCCCCGATATGCGGCAGCGGCGTAGCTGATAAGGATGTTGCCAATGCCACGGCTGTCAGGATGGAATCCACTGCAAAAGCAATGTCGGCCAGTTCCACTTTCAGAACAGTCATCCAGAAACCGGAGTTTTTCTTGCTGAATGGACTGTCGGCTTCTTCCTCTCCACCGTTTTTCTTCAGCTTGATAAGGTTCGAGATACAAATATAAAGCAAATAAAGAGCACCTAATGCCTGGATCTGCCAAATGTTCACTAAGAAGCTGACAAAGAATAGGGAGGCGAATCGGAAGATGAACGCTCCTCCCAGGCCATACAATAAAGCTTTTCGCTGCTGCTCAGCTGGAAGATGTTTTACAATGAGCGCCATAACAAGCGCGTTATCAGCTGCAAGCAACCCCTCCAGTCCGATCAGAACCAGAAGAATCCAGCCATATTCAATTAATAATGTGGAATCCATTCTCATACTCCTTGTCCAAAACAATGCTCTTGTTCCATCATGTAGCGAACAAGAGCAGAGCTGTTGCTGTATTTATTTACTTGAAGAGATACAAATATTCTCCGTAACCTTCTTTTTCCATTTCGCTGACAGGGATGAACTTCATTGCTGCGGAGTTCATGCAATACCGCAAACCGCCTGTCGCTTTTGGGCCATCCTCAAAGACGTGCCCAAGATGGGAATCACTTTCTGCTGCCCGGACTTCTGTTCTCACCATCCCGTGTGAAAGGTCCATATTCTCCTTCACTTCATAAGAATCGAGTGGTTTGGTGAAGCTTGGCCATCCGCATCCAGCGTCATATTGATCTTTGGAAGAAAACAATGCTTTGCCGGATACGACATCCACATAGATTCCTTCATTGGTGTTGTTCCAGTACTCGTTCTCAAAAGGACGTTCCGTTCCATTCTCCTGCGTGACATGGTATTGGATCGGAGTCAGCATTTCCTTTAGCTTGTCTTTGTCTTTTTTGGGACTCCAATGCTGCTTGATGAAGTCCTCCCGGCCGGATCCACGCTTGTACATCTTGTAATGGTACCTGTTCTTTTTGTAATAATCCTGATGTTTTTCTTCTGCTGGATAAAACGGCTTGGCAGGCAGGATCGGGGTAACGATATCTTTTTGGAACCGTCCGCTCTCCTCAAGCTTCGCTTTGGATGCTTCTGCCACCTGCCGCTGCTGTTCATCATGATAAAAGATAGCTGTTTTATAAGATTCACCACGGTCGTGGAACTGACCACCTGCATCTGTCGGATCAATTTGCTGCCAAAATGTTTCTACCAGCTTTTCATAAGGAAAAACATCCGGATCGAAAGTAATCTGGACAGCCTCGACGTGGCCGGTCGTGTTCGAGCACACTTCCTCGTATGTGGGATTCGGTTTGTCGCCGCCTGTATAACCGGAGACTACGGATTCGATACCAGGACGTTCCGTAAATGGTTCGACCATGCACCAGAAACAGCCTCCTGCAAAAGTAGCGTGTTGTAATGCCACGATAAATCCCTCCTTCAATGTATGCTATATATTTTCCTCTTTTGCGGAAAAAAATCAAGTAGCACGCTTAAATATACAATTTTGGAAGGGACTCTCCAGACTTGGTTTGCTTTGCTTTCTGCTCAGAACGTTTCTCTTTTTCCTTTTGGACGGAAATTTGCTCTTCGTTTTCCTGCTTGTTTTTATCTGTTTCTTCCGTCTCGGATGCAGATTCCTCTTCTTCGTCAAAATCGATGTCCTTTAAGGCTTTCATCATTTTCAGCATGGAAGGCAAGTTCTTCACCATCGGTCCATATTCCTGTACCATCGGCATGAAGGACTCCGCCGCTTTCAGTGCATTTTGTGTATGATTCAGCATGTCAAGTAACGATATTCCACTGGAAGAGCTACTGCTTGCCGCTGGAAGCGCTGCCGGGGTCTGTGCACCATTTCCCCGGTTCAGAATTCTTTGCAGAATACCAGGCAGCCCGCCGTTGGAACGCGAAGTCTGCTCAAAACCTCTTTGATTGGGAAGAAACGGATCTCGCCGGACAGCTGGCTGGCTGCGTCGTCCAAAAACATTCGGACCGAGTGGATTTCTTGCCATTCTCATACCTCTTCTCACGTCAATATTTCTATCAGTCTACGCAAGCAAGAAGTATTTTGTTCCATTCTATTCTGCATGGAGGCAATATATTTCCCCTGATCGGCTCTCTATTTCCCGGGCAAGCGCAAGATTCCCCTTCCATCTTCTTTTTGGAACAACTGTTTTTGTCATTAATTGACGCTTGATAACGAAACAAGCTGATACGTACAAATGGTTCGCTCCTCTTTCAACGTCAATTCGACAATGATCGCTCTGCCTATTTCATCGGTATCTTTCGCACGCGTGATATCGATGACCTGATGCAGGGGAAATAAGTGATAACCCTGAAGCTCGAGCTGAAAAATATTTTCTTTGCTGTCAATCCGTTTTTCTTTACCTTCTGTACGCAGGACAGTATCAAAATTGATTGGTGTTCCCATATCTTTTCCTCCTTACTGGAAAATGAATTTCGCAGATGATCCCTTGGGGGAAGTGTCAATCTGTAATTTCGTGTGGATTTCTTCTTTCAGCTGCGGCACGTGGGAAATAATGCCGAGCACCCGATTACTTGCCTGCAGTCCTTTCAAGCTGTCGATGGCCTGCTCCAGTGACACCTCGTCAAGTGTCCCAAACCCCTCATCAATGAATAATGTTTCCAATTCCACACCGCCGGCATGCGCCTGGACAACATCGGACATTCCAAGTGCAAGGGAAAGGGCTGCCTTGAATCCTTCACCGCCGGATAATGTCTTGACCGGGCGTTCCTGACCGGTGTGATGATCGACTACTTCAAGATCCAAACCGCTTTGGGCACCGCGTTTGGCGATTTGTCCGCTTCGCTTCAGCTGATAGCGATGATCGGTCATTTCTTCCAATCGAATATTCGCTTGAAGGATGATTTCATCCAGGAAGCTTGTCAGCACATAGCGCTCAAAGGAAAGACGCAGGCCGTTGTCGCCTTTGGCCAGATTAGCCAACTCGCCAATATCATAATACTGTGCCTTCTGATCGGCTGCTTCTTCCTGGAGCTGTGACAAGGATGCCATGATATTTTCATGATGGGATGCGTAGCTCTTTGCTGCATTCAAGCTGCTATTCTTCGCTTCAACTAGTTGCTCTGCTTCTGTAACAGCTTGCTCAAATACAACCAGCTCTGGTTTTTCTCGCTGATCTGTCTGCTTACGCAAAGTTTCTATCTGTTCAGCGACACTAATGCGCTGCTGCGCATACCAATCAACTTCTTTCTGGAGAATCTTTATTTCTTGTTCCGTACCCTTGGCCAATCGATATGCTTCCGTATTGGCAAAACCAGCTTCTCCAAGCTTAGCAAGAAACGTTTGTTCCTCCTGCTGGTACGATTGCTCCAAGTCAGCCGTGAATTTATCCGTCGACTCCAAAGCGGCCGCTATTTGCTCTTTGCTTCTGGAAATCTCCTCGTACTGGTGCTGCAGCTCTTCCCATTTCCTGAATGCGGCTTCGATTGCCGCTTCCTCTTGCTTGATTTTCTGTTCCCATTCGGCATGATCCTGAAGCACCTCAGGAAGCTGCTTCCGTTGATAACTTACTTCCGCTTCGGCGCGATGGTAGGTTTCTTCCAGTTTGCGCAGTTCAACTTGGAGCTCCTCTGCTGCCTTCTCCTCTTGAACAAGCGTTTGTTTAAGTTGGTCGAGCATCTGTTTTTTCTGCTCGAATTGCTTCCTCTCTGCTTGTTTGGTGCGTAAGGAAGCTGCCGTTTTGTCTCTTTCCGTTTGGATACGGGTTTTTAATTGTTCCAGTTCAGTGTGATCGAATGACGTTTCTCCGGTAATGTTCCGATAAAGCTCATCGGTTACTTGCCTGATTGCCTGCCCATTCGATTTTGCTTCTACATATCTTTTCTGTACTTCATCATATGCACGCTGGGCTTCATCAAGCATCATTCTCTTTTGTTTCAACAGCTCGAATGATTGGATATGCGCAGTTATCTTGGCTGGGGAAGGATGGACGCTGGATCCGCATACAGGGCAAGGTTCTCCTTCTGCCAGCTGACCGGCAAGATGGGCGGCATGATGGGCAGCTTGGGCTTCTTCCATCTTCGCGATTTCCTCCCGAAGCCTGCGTACATCGTTTTCTTTATCCAGCAAAAGCTGCTTGGTCTGCTGATAGACGGTACGCATTTCCTGCAACTGTAGGAAAGATTCTTTCAATCGTACTGCTTCTTCCAGTTGGCGTTCGAGTTTCTCATACGTCCCTTGTTCCTCAAAGAAAGCCTGGATCAGCGCAGCTTCCCCGCTTAAATCTTGTTCGAGTTTACTTTGTTTAGTTTTTTTATCTGCATGTGCATCATGTAATTTGAGCAATCGCTGTTGTTTATCTTCCAGCGTCTTTTGGATACGAACCAATTCCAGTTTACGTTTCTCGTATTCCTTCCACTGCTCGAGCTGCTGCTTCTCCAACTGAAGTTGTTCTTGCCGTTTCAGGCGCTTTGGCTCCTGCTCTTTTGCCTTAGTGTAAGAAGATTTGATCGTAATGTACTGTTTTTCTATGAGATCTTTTCTTTCTTTCGTCTCCTGCAGTGCTTTTGTTTGGCGCTGCCACTCCTGTTTCCTAGCAGCAAGCTGCCGTTCGTATGGAAGCAGACGGCTTGCTTGCTCCATGTTCACAAGCTGCTGCTTTTTCTGTTCGATGGCAGGTGATTTTTGTTCAAGCTGCTCTTTTTGTACAAGTGCTTGTTCAAGCTGTTTGAATGTATCCAGCAATTGCTTCGCTTCATAATATTGCTGCTGGCGTTCCTGCCAGTTTTTTTTATGCTTTACAAGCTCTTGCTCACCTTCCTTTATGCTAGCGGTAATAGCTTCTAATTCAAGCTGCAGCTTCTGCATTGTTTCTGGTACGCTGTCAGATTCAGCCGGCGCTTGGGTACGCCATTCGATTTTGCTGATTTGCTGCTGTTCTTTCCATTCTGTCTGCTGCAGCTTTTCCTTTAATTGCTTCGCTTCATCCTTCAGTGCTTCTGTCATTCGTTCATAGAAATATGTGCGGAAGATGCGCTGGAGGATTTCTTCCCTTTCCTTGCTGTTTTCCGAGATGAGTTTTCGGAATTCTCCCTGGGGAATCATGATCATCTTGCGGAATTGTTCATAGTCAAGGCCGATTTTTTCTTCGATGGCTTCATTTACTTCTTTGACCCTGGACGAAATCAGGACCTTTTCTCCGTCTTTCCATTCATAAAATTCCGCTCTTGCCGGATCATCTGTAAAACCTTCGCCGCGCTCTTTTTTCTTTTGCTGTTTCGGATAGCGGATAATCTCGTATTCCGTACCGCGAAGTGCAAAGCGATAGCGTACTTCTGTCGTTTCGCCTGGTTCTGCGAAATGACTGCGGAGGGAATCTTGATCACGGTCACTGCCGCTGGCCCGTCCGTATAAGCTATAGCAAATAGCATCAAAAATCGTTGTCTTTCCTGCCCCGGTCGGACCTGTGATCAAGAAGATGGATTCTGCCCCAAGCTCCCTGAAATCGATAGTCTGTGCTTTATGATAAGGACCGAAAGCGGTCATTTGTAAAGTGATGGCACGCATATCAACTTCTCCTCTCTTGCTCGACCAGTCGCTGGATGATTGCTTCCATGTGGTTCTGACGGTGTTCCGGTATAGCCTCACCTTTCATTTCCTCATAAAAGGCGGCAAACAGCTGCATATGTGACATGCGTTGCTTTTCTTTGATTTGTTGGATATCGGACATGGAACTTGCCCCAGTCTTTGCTTTGCGTTCCAACCGCAGGATGTTCGGATAAAGCTTGCGAAGTTTACCCATTGGATCCAGCAGCTGTCCATCATCCAACATTCTGATATGCAGGTAGTCGTCTTTGCTTCCTGCCGTCCCTTCCATTAACTCATCAAAGTAGCCTTCAACGATACGCATGTCACGTTTGGGGATGAGGTCCATCTTCTCGAATGAATGAAATCCGGCAGCGTCCAGTTCCACCATCGTGACCGATTTTTTATGGGTCGCTTCCGAAAATGAATATTTAAGCGGTGAACCGCTGTAACGGATATGGTCACTGCCGATTCGCTGTGCTTGATGCAGATGTCCAAAAGCCGCGTAGGTGAACGGTTCAAAAAGAGCTGCATCCACATACGGACTTCCTCCGATCATCGACAACCGCTCTTCTGAGTCGGATTCCATACCTCCAGCAAGGAAGGCATGTCCAACAAATACATGTCTTTCAGTCATATCGTACGTATCGGTAATATAAGTAATGATGCGCTCCATTGCCCGCTGGTGGGTCGTGATGCTCTCATCGTCGAAAAATGCCCGTACATCAGCTGGTTCCGTATACGGGATAAGGTGAAAATGTACAGGACCATGCTCATCTTTCAAGGTGACAGGCTGCATTCCCTGCCGCAGCTTCGTTTCGATGAATAGTTTGCTCGCTCTGAATAGCTGACTGCCAAAATCCAGACGATCCGGACTGTCGTGATTGCCGCTGATCGACAATACGGGAATTTCCTTTTCGCCGACCAGCCAGTTCCATGTATCATTCAGCAATTCCACTGCATCACGCGGTGGAATTGCCCTATCATATAAATCGCCTGCTACGATGACCGCATCAGGCTGTTCCCTATCAATTATCACTTTGATCTGCTCCAAAATGTAGGCCTGATCTTCTGTCATATGTACGCTGTTGACAATCTTACCAAGATGCCAGTCAGCGGTATGCAATAGTTTCATACGTATTCCCCCTGCTATCATTCTAGCATGATTTGTAAAGGGGTGGTATGGGAAGAACGGGTAGAATCCATCAGTCTTGCTTGTTTCTGTGAAAAGGGCATTTGGGAGGAGAGGTATTGTCATCATGAAGGAAATATTGCTTCCATTCATGATTATTAGGGCTGCCATATGCGTTCAAATCTGGATGGATGTCACTCTCATCGTAGGCATTTATGCGCGCTCTTATTTCCCGTTTGATAGCGGCAGCGGTTTTGGGTTTCGATTCGAATTCCTTCAGCACCCATCTTGGTGTGATGGCAAGCATCATGCATGGGAAATTCCGGCTTTTCTTTTGCTGATGCGCGGGCGTTGCGCAATACATGAAGTATTTCTCTCCTCCGAAACAATACTCCCACAACGCATCTTCAGGATTTTCAGGGATATCGTTCGGCCAGCTGGCTGGATCATAAACCGTTGTCCTGCTGAGCAAGTCCCAGTAAATACGAAAATAAGAAGGCACATCCAAGTCAAGCTCCTTCTGCTTTGTTGTATCAAAGAAAACAATCAGGGAAGTATAAGGGCCAAACCCCATTGATTGCTGTCCATATACATTCAATAAATCAGCCAGCTGTTCGGCTGCCTCATTTGTAGCCGGATCGCCCGCAAAACCAAAACGGAACTGACCAAGCCTGAGTCCGACTGTAGCCGGTATACAAGGGAATCTGGATTGCTGGTCGGATAATTCATTCTGAAAGGCAAGCAGTGCTTCTTGCTGCCAAGAAGCCTTGGGGTAATGGTGGGAACTGGTCCCATCGGACAAAATTGCCATTGCAGGATCTCCTTTTCCTGGGTTCCCTAGTAATCTATTCAGGAAGGAGATAGTGGGTGAATGACAGGATTCAAGAGGACATGCGCCACGTGTTTTGCCGTTTGATTGGCTGAATGGCAAGGATCCGGTCCATCCGGAAAGTACGAAGCTGCTTTCGTAAATGGCAATAACCTGTCACAGATGCTTCATTGATCTTTTCAATTTTCACCTGACGTTTCGTCAAGGAGCCATCTTTCGCCATATATATCATCATAACCTGCTGCTCCCGAAATCTTATCCACGATGCTCTGTCCATTTGGATCCCTGCTTTCTTTACCGAGTTTATACAATCATTATATACGAACATACGTTCTATGTCACTTGAAAAAGAACGTGTGTTCGATTATGCTGTTAGCAGGAGGAATGAGATATGGTGAATGATCGGGGCAAAATCAAATGGACATCTTTAATGCTGCCGGAGCATGTGGAAATGCTGCAGCACATGGGGCGGGAAATCGGCAAGGCAAAGCCGCCAATCATGGATGAGCAGCAGCTGGAAGAACTGGAGCAGAAGGTGCGGGATATCGAGGTGGGGAAAACGAAGGTCCGTATGCTGTATAGAAAAGGGCAACAAGTAGAAAACGCTTTTGGAATCGTGACAGGTCTGATGCAATCTGAACGATATTTGCTCTTGGATACAAAGGACTCCTTATATCCGATTCGCATACCGTTCCATCATATAATAGATATTTCATTGCATTAGAAAAGCCGCTCACATTAGGAGCGGCTTTTTTAGGGTCACGGCCTCGACTTTAGCGTGCCATGCTATCAGCTGCAGCTTCATCGGAACGATAAGTTTTTGTGTCCAATTCACCAAGTGTCCGGCTTGTCACCAATCCTGATACCATGGATCCACTTACATTCAGCGCTGTTCGGCCCATATCGATCAGCGGTTCGATTGAAATCAATACACCTGCCAAAGCAACTGGCAGATTCATCGTAGATAAAACGATCAAAGAGGCAAACGTAGCGCCCCCTCCGACACCGGCAACACCGAATGAACTGATCATGACGACGACGATCAAAGTCGCAATGAATGACGGAGATAGCGGATTGATACCTTGGGTAGGCGCGATCATGACTGCGAGCATCGCTGGATAAATACCCGCACAGCCGTTTTGTCCGATAGTGATACCAAAGGATGCCGAGAAGTTGGCGATCGATTCAGGAACACCTAATTTATTCCTTTGTGCCTCGACGTTCAGCGGCAAGGTTCCTGCACTCGTACGGGATGTAAAGGCAAATACCAGAACTGGCATGATCTTTTTGACATATTGTTTCGGACTGAGCCCCATTATAGTAAGGATCAGCAAGTGGACAAGGAACATGGCAATCAGCGCTGCATAAGAAGCAATGACGAATTTACCCAATGTCGCGATTGCTTGAAAGTCGCTCCCTGCAACCGTTTTTGCCATCAAAGCAAGAATTCCGTAAGGTGTCAGACGCAATACCAATGTAACAATGCGCATGACAAGACTATGCAAGGATTCAATCATTTTCTGGAAAAATGCTGCTTGTTCCGGACTCTTCCTCTTGATTCCTAAGTAGGCTACCCCAACAAAAGCAGCAAAAATAACAACCGCAATGGTGGAAGTGGCCCGTGCACCGGTCAGATCCAAAAATGGATTTGCTGGCAGGAACTCCAATATTTTTTGCGGAATGGTTGTGCTTTGTACTTCTGTCAAGCTGGTTTCCAATTCTTCCCCGCGTGTCATCTCGGCATCACCTGCCGCAACATCGATTGCTTTTAAATCGAACCCGGCAGCTGCCGCGATACCGATAGCTGCAGCAATGGCTGTCGTCACCATCAGAGTTCCGATGACAAGCCCGCTTATCTTACCGATATTCGATGATTTCTCGAGTCTGGTGAACGCAGCTACAATCGAAATGAAGACCAGTGGCATGACGATCATTTGCAATAGCTTCACATAACCGCTTCCCACCAAGCCGAACCAGTCATTCGTCATGATGATGGTTTCGGATGCTGGTTCATAAATCAACTGCAGTACGACTCCGAGTATGATACCGAGTCCCAATCCAGTCAGCACACGCTTGGAAAAGGAAACATGCTTCTTTTGCATATAAAAGAGCACGCCCAATAAGGCTAACAAAATAATGATGTTCACCAAAGTGAATAAGTCCAATCCAATCATCCTCCTTGTTATATTCTACAATTCCTATTAACTTAGTATGAATAGAACCTATACACCATAGCACGTTGGAAACATTATGTAAATATTAAAGATGGGGTAGCGTCAGGAAAATGCGGATTTACAATGACAAGGAAATTCCAAATTAAAAAGCCCAACTTCTCTACAAATCAAAATAGAGAAATTGAGCTTTTCAGTTACTTCATTCATTTATTGAATTCATTAACTGGAAGAAGTATTCAGGTTTATGAGTCTTATTTAGGTTATACCATGAATGTAATGCATCTGGTGTAAATACATCTATTTTTTTCAGTACCTCCATTGCAAATTCCAAAGGAGCTATTCCTGATGCAGTAACTAAATTCGCATCAGATACCGCGGATCCCAACTCATAGAACTTTTCTCCTTTATAGTTGGGGCATAGCATTTTAGTATATTCTAAGTTATTACTCGTATGCTTTCTAGTATCTAAGTATCCCATATTCGCGAGGCCCTCAGTTGCACCACAAATTGCAGCAACAATAGTGCCAAGCTTTAAAGCTTGGCCAATTCTTTCCAAGATAGGTTGATGAATTTCTTCACTCCAAGTAGTCCCTCCTGGTAAAATTAAAAGATCTTTACTCTCAAGAGTACATTCATCAACGGAAATATCTGGTTTTATGTTCAGTCCTCCCATAGTAGTAATCATTTCTTTATTAACTCCTACTGTAATTACTTGTAGAGGTGCTAAATCTTTTTTGAAATATCTTCCTGAGTTAAGTTCAGCAATTAAATATCCATATTCCCAGTCCGACATTGTATGAAATACATATAGAAAAACTTTTTTTGTTTGCATCCAATCACACTCCAATCACAATTGATATAGCTATTATAATAGAACTCCCCTGACAGTTAATGTCAGGGGAGTTCTCATACTTGATGAAATTTTATTAATTCCGACAAAACTTCAATAAGTCTTTTCTTAAGACTTATTGGCTCAATAACTTTAATAGATTTATTGTACGGTAAAAGTAAATAAGGTACATATGTATGTATCATATCTTTTTCAAGAAGAAAAACTGCTTGATTTGAAGTCCGTTCTTGTAAATAATGTCCTAAAAACCAATGTTGGCAAATATCAGCCAACACACTTTTATCTCCACTAATAACCAAAGAAATAATCCCTTCCTTATCTTCTGTAGTTGGAAGAAGACTTTTTATAAAAAAGTCACGTGCTGAAAAATTTTCTGGCCGGTTAAACTTATTTTCGGTTAGCATTAGACTTTCCATTCGATCTATTCTAAAACTACGGATGTCATTCCTAAGATGACAAAACCCAATCACATACCACTTATTATTCCAATAGATTATTCTGTACGGATCGACCAATCTATAAATTAATTGCTTTTCGCCACTTTTATGGTAAAGAATTTTTACTGAGTACCCGTCAGCTACGGCCTGCTCCAACTCCTTCAAAAAAGGTTCCATGGAGAGTGAACTTAATCGACTTATTACTTCAAGACTAGTTAAATGTTTGTTTATCTTTGTTTCCTGCTCTTGATTTGAGTATTTACTTAGTTTTGAAATGGCCCTATTTAGTGCTTCACCTCCATAATATCCGGCTTCTTCTGCAAAAACAGCAGCATGAAATAGAGAAGTTTGCTCCTCAAAATCAAAAAAAAGAGGAGCCTCAATAAAATTGTTCAATAAAGTGTATCCACCGTTATGTCCTGGTTCTGAAATTATAGGTACGCCACTTGTTGAAATTGTATCAATATAACGATACACAGTCCTTATATTCATCTCTAACTTTTCTGAAATTTGTTTTGCAGTAACTTTTTCACCTGAACGAAGCATCCATAGAATTGCTAACATATTGTCAATTTTAGGCATATAATTCCACCTCTATATGAAATTTATTTTCTTATATTTCCGATTTTTGGTATAACTCATCAACTGTTCCTTTCCGATAGCTTTCTAAATAATGAGGCCCTAGACACATTTGTAATTTCACAAATTTGATTTACAGTCATATCTCCCTCTTTATAAAGCTTTACTGCATAATTCATTCCTACATGATTTTTATGGTACTTCTTTAACCGACCTTTAACGATCTTTTGTTGGTCCGGAAACTTTTTCTCCAAAAATCATATCCATTCCGATTTTGTTCAGTTACTGAAATTGCCTTGAAGGATTCTGGCTAGTTGAACTGACACGTATAAAACCGATTTTTCGCAAAATATCACCTCATTTTTGAGACAAGTCTTATGAGACGCTCTTAACTATGATTTATCAGTCTCCTACACTCTATTGATATATAATTACACTAAAAAAAATCCGGCCCTTGACGAGACCGGATTGCATTCAATCAGCGAAACGGAGCAGATCACCATTCAAGATGGCGTCTGAATAATAAAGTTCTTTATTCCGTTTCTCAAAATATGGTGAGCATCTGTTCATGTTTGTTTGCTTAGTAGATGCTTTATCATAGCAAAGCTGGGCTGTATAGATGACTTCTTCTGTTACGAAATCGCCGTCACGGAAGACAACGAAAGGATCGCGCTCCAGTGCAAGCAAATCTTGACCGAAATTCGGGTAGTCCGCTGTATCCACACCGAGCAGATGCAGGATTGTAGGCTGAATATCGATTTGTCCACCGGGACTATGGAAAGTTTCCCCCTCCTGGCCAGGTACATGGATGATCAATGGTACCTGCTGTAAATCGAGTTCCTGTGGTACGGACAGATCCTCATCCAAGTAAGACGCAATACCATCATAATAGTTTTCGGAGATTCCATAATGATCGCCTATGAGCACAATGATGGAATTCTCATATAATCCAGAGCGTTTCAATTCGGAGAAGAATTCCTTAAGTGCTTCATCCTCGTAACGAACTGTCTGGAAATAACGATCTACAACCTCCAGCCCCGTGTCTGCCTCGTCCAATAACACATCCTCTTCATCCAACAGGAATGGGAAATGATTCGTAAGCAGCAGGAACTTGCTGTAAAATGGCTGCTTCAAATCCTCGAGATAAGGCATGGACTGATTGAGGAAAGCTTCATCCTTGATGCCGTAATTAACCGAATTCTCATCCGATACTTGATAAGCATCCTTGGAGAAGAATCTATCATAGCCGAAAGCGTCATACGCTTTTTCCCTATTCCAAAAACTGCCGACATTGCCGTGGAAAGAAGCACTCTGATAACCGGACTTTGCCAGGATTTCCGGCATGGCGATATATTCGTTTTCCGGCCGTCTCACGTATACGGAACCACTGGCAAGCGGGTAAAAGGATTGATCGAACATGAATTCAGCATCCGATGTCTTCCCTTGTGCTGTCTGATGGTAGATCTGGTCAAAATAAAAACTGTCCTCAATCAAGCTGTTCATGAAGGGAGTGATTTCCTCCCCCTTCACTTTTCTGCCAATGACAAATTGCTGCGTCGATTCCAAGTTTACCAGGATGACGTTCTTTCCTTTAGCCACACCAAAGTACTGTGACGTGATATCCGTATCGGCAGAATCCAGATAAGCAGCAGCCTTCTCATAATCCTGTTTTGTCGCAAACGTACTGCTGAGCTCAGCTCGCACCGTTTGATAAATATCATATCCATGATAGTAAACCGGTCCGAGCGTACTGACCATCGCCGATCGGTTATAGCTGCCATCATGCTGATCTCCGGCTCCGATATGGGAGATGCCAATATTGATTCCGATAAGCAGAGCGGTGAGGCTTGCAAATATCCCTTTATGCTTCCCCTTGAAAGAGATTGGTTTTGGTCTTTTGAGAATCCACCACACAAGCAGGATCACTGTATCAACGAATAGAATCAGATCGAGTGGATCCATCAACTCAGCCGTGCTCTGGCTAAGACCGCCAACGTTCTTGAATTGGAATAGAATCGGCAGTGTGACAAAGTCGATATAAAAGCGAAAATATAATAAATTGCCATACAAGATCCCGGTCAAAATAATATGTAAAAGCAAGAATGCACCGGCACGCAATTTCTTCGTAAACAAATACAGCAATAACGATAAAATTGCGATCGACGACATACAGGACAGGAACAATTGAATGTAATCGAATGGCTCATATAATGGTAAATCGAAATAGATGATGCAAATAAGATACATTTTACTCAATAGGAGAACTGCTCCAATCGAACAGAATCCTTTAGCGGTGGTTAAAAGATTCATCAAACGAATGTTTCCTTCTTTCGAATCAGAGTGGAAAGTGTATCGGTAACGCCTTCCAAATCCTTCTCCTGGTGATGCCCCATGACGGAAATTTGCACCCAATTGCGTTCAATAAGGTAACTGCTATTGCAGCTGATCAAATAGCCTTTTCGGGCAACTTCCCTGCCGACGATGTCCGCACGAAGCTCTCTAGGCACCACAATCGTGACAATGCCAGGTGTATATGCCGATTCTGTCAAGAGTGTCAGCCCTTTCAGCCTACATAATGTGACTAGTTTATCTGTCAATTCCCGAACCCGCTTTAGCAGTTGTTTATCTTCCCATTGTTCGATTGCTGCCGATAACGCGCTTATCAAGTTGGAAGAGTGCGTGAATGGCGCACTGCCATATGCATGGTAAAGGCCCAAATCCAAATAGCGCGGGATATTATCCGAGATCGGGATTGGATGATGGTAAAAGACGAAAGCTAAACCGGCGTAAGAAGCCAATCCTTTCCCGCTGCCTGCGGTTGCCATATAAACGCCCTGTAAATCGATTGGTACATTGCCAAGGGAACTGCAGCAGTCCAGAATCAGTTTGCTGTCAGTCTTGTTTGCTATGTATTTCAGCCGGTCCATGTCTTGCAGCACACCGGTGGAAGTTTCCGAATGGACTGCCCAAATCCAAGCAGCATCATTTGCTTTGGCTTCAGTCAGTACATGTTCATAATCGAAGCTTTCTCCCCAAGGGATTTCCAATGTGGCAAAGCGCAGACCTGCCCTCCTGGCATGATCGGTCAGCCGGGAACCAAACTCGCCATTCACAAGGATGAGACCATATTGATCAAGATTTCGCAACTGCGCTGCCACCGCATCGTTTCCTAAAGTACCAGAGCCGAGCAGAATCTGGACATGAGCTGCATGGGTCAGACTTCTCAATCTTCCGCGAAGCTGATCAAGCTGATCAAGAAAAGCTGGTGCACGATGGGAACCTGCCGTCTCTCCCATTGCCTTTTTCACTTGCTCTGCCATTGGAACGGGTCCGGGCAAAAAACTGCTCGGCTCTTGCCTGTTCAGGAGTATACGTTCAAAGGCACGTGCTTTCTTCTGAAACAACGGCTCGGTCACATACATCGGCTGGTACTGCGCAACCCCGGAACCATTCAATGGTCCAAATGGAACGAATCCCATATGCTTATATAATTTCTGCTGGCGTAAGATGCCGGAAATCACAGCCATATCAAAACCATTTTTCAAACAGTAATCAATAAGGGCTTCAGCCAGCCTGAAGAATACAAAGCTATCCCGATATGCTTGCTCTACGGCTAGCAATCTTATTTCGCATTTAGCCGTATGGGGAGGCAGGTAGCTATCCAAGTCGTCCAATTTATCATCTAATGAAAATGGCCTGACAGAACGGATAGCGATCATGGCAACTACCTTCTCTTTATCAATACCGATTATATATGTATTTTCCTCATTGAATCGATCGATTCTCTTACGTTCCCGATTGGCTTCGTACTGTGGGATTTCCTCCGTAAACGTCCGGTAGTTGAGGGCGTGTATTTGTTCGAACTCCCATGGTTCTGTTGCAATTTTATAATGTAATTGTGTCGAATTCATCGTATGTCACCTTTCGTTACGTAATAGCAAATAGCTCCAGGCAGCTTTCAAATGTGTATGGTGGGCTGCCAAGATAAAGACAGTCACTACAACGTAAACAGCGATTGTCAGCAGATCAAAACGTAAAAGCGGAAGCAGGACGGCTGTACAGCCATAAGCGAGCAGCCCGGAGATGCTGAACCTTCTCAAGAAAAGATAGATGCATAGAAATATAGCAAGCAGCAGGAAAGTTGCTTGATAGGAAAAGATGACAAGTGCCCCGAGAGACACAGCGATTCCTTTTCCCCCCTTGAAACGGAGCTGAGCCGGGAAAATATGACCCAATACTGCTGCAATGACACTCAGACCCTCAATAAGTTCAGCCTGACCGCTATATCGAACAAACAAAACAGCAAGCATTCCTTTGGCTAAATCAAACAGAAGCACCAGAAGGAACCCCTTCTTGCCCATTGCCCTGCCTGCATTTGTTGCACCGGCATTCCCGCTTCCAGTCGTACGGATATCTGTTCCATGCTTCCATTTCATCATATAGTAGGCCGCATTAAGCGAGCCAAACAGATAAGCTAAGAAGATACTCACTAAAGCAAACCCAATGGATTCCATAATCGTATACCACCACCTAGCGATATTTCCATAGTATAAATAAATATCTGAACTTTCAATGACATTTGACAAAATTTTACCTAAAGATCCCATAAAAAATGCCTGCATCTAGTGATACAGGCATACCATTCATTTATTACATTGTTTCATATGTCCGCCATAGCCGGTCAAAAACCTGCAATGCTCCATGGAAAGGACTATTCCATTCCAAGTATTCACTGATTTCATCATAAGATGCGCTATGTTTCGGGAAATTATGATCTGCAAACATCCAGTCAGCAAGTTTGCTTTCATCCGTGGGCTTTTTTCGACCCCGATATGTCATCATAAAATGGTAAAAAGACCGCATTCATTCACCCTCTTTCTGCACTGCATCGCTTTTACTCCAAACCGGGAAATAGATTGTCCATGCGATCAACAGGAAAAAGCAAGCAGGAGGCAAGAATACATACAACATTCAGTTTGTCACCCGATCATATTGGATGAAGTAATAATCATAGGGATTCTTCTCATCCTTCGTCCCTTTTTCCCTTTTTGTTTCCTGCCATTCTTCCAAAGGAAAGTCAGGGAAAAAACGATCTGCAGGGAAGCTTTCTTCTATATACGTCATATAAATACGATCAGCAATATTCAATGTCTGCGAAAATAGCTCACTTCCACCGATGATGAAAATTTCTTGCTCCGCATGCTTGTCCGCTAATTCCTTCACTTCTTCCACGCTATGCAAGACAGTGACATCTTTTGCTTGAAACGCTTTATCCCTCGTAAGGACGACGTTGTCCCGATTCGGCAATGCTCCGTTCATCGAATCGAGTGTCTTTCTGCCCATTACGATGATTTGGTTGGTCGTCTTCTCTTTGAAAAATCGCAAGTCACGCGGAAGATGCCATGGCATGTCATTTTCATATCCGATACCACGGTTTTGATCCATTGCGAATAATAGTGAAATCATACTGATCCTCCTTAAACGGCAACAGGTGCCTTTATTGCCGGATGCGGTTCGTATCCGATGATTTCCAAATCCTCCATCGATGCATCAAAAACCGAGCTGAAGCTATCTTTGATTGCCAAGGATGGCAATGCTTTCGGTGTTCGGCTCAGCTGCACTTCCACTTGTTCAAGATGATTCAAATACAAGTGGGCATCACCGATCGTATGGATGAATTCCCCGACTTCCAATCCGCATTCCTTGGCAATGAGATGGGTGAGCAAACTGTAGCTGGCAATATTGAATGGGATGCCGAGGAAGATATCTCCGCTGCGTTGATACAGCTGGCAAGAAAGCTTATTGTCGGCCACATAGAACTGAAACATCGTATGGCATGGCGGAAGCGCCATCGTCGGGACATCTTCCGGGTTCCATGCGGAAACTATCAATCTTCTGGAATCAGGATTTTTCTTGATCGTTTCAATTACATCTTGCAATTGATCGATGCTTTCTCCTTTTGTCGTCTTCCAGTTTCGCCACTGTTTGCCATAAACATCGCCAAGATGGCCGAAGCGTTCGCTGAATGCATCATCGGCAAGGACCAGCTGCTTGAATTTTTCCATCTGTGTTTCATATACGTCCCGAAAATCCTCATTCTGCAAGGAGCGGCGTCCGAAGTCGGTCATATCCGGCCCGTCATACACATCACTTTCCACCCAGTTTTTAAAAGCCCATTCATTCCAAATGTTATTGTTATGCTCCAACAAATATCGGATATTCGTATCTCCTTTGAGGAACCAGAGCAGTTCACTTGCAATCAGCCGGAATGGAACACGTTTTGTTGTCAGCAATGGAAAGCCTTGCTGAAGATCAAAACGCATCTGATAGCCAAAAACAGAGGTTGTGCCCGTACCTGTACGGTCTTCTTTCTTCGTGCCATTTTCCAAAACGTATCTGCATAAATCCAGATAGGCTTGTTCAGAAGTTTTCATATAAATATCATTCCTTTATCGTATATCATCACACGGCATATCCCATTCTGCAAAGAACTGATCCAAGAAGTCCTGCATGAAGGCATGCCTGGATGCAGCCATATGTACGGCTGTTTTCGTATGCAGTGTTTCTTTCAATTTCAATAGTTTATCATAAAAATGCTGGACGCTCGAATGCTTGGGGTCATTTGGCCAGTGGATGAGACGGCTGGCTGCTCCGCCGAAAGCGAACGTACGAGCGATTCCGATGGCGCCGATTGCATCCAAACGGTCTGCATCCTGGATGATCTTTCCTTCCAGTGAATCCGGCATGCGTCCTTTACTGAATGAAATATTCCGGCAAGCCAAAAATATTTCTTGTATGACGTCTTCTTCCAATCCGATACGGCGAAGGAAGCCTTGAGCCTCGGCCACAGCATCTGCAGGCTCATCAAACAGCTTATGATCCCCGATATCATGCATCCAGCCGATTGCTTCTGTCAGAAATGGGTCTGCCCCTTCTGCGAACGCGATTTTCCTCCCCATCTTGGCTACCCGTTTCATATGATAGAAATCATGCCCTGTCGCATCTTTGCGGAAGATGGTGTAGACATAACGCTCCATCTCTTCCAGTTGTTTCGTCTGTTCCATCGTTCATCGCCCTTTCTAATCAAATAGATTCAGTTGTTCCGGCGGCGGATCCGGCAGCTTTTGTCCGAGGAGCTGCATCATATCCTTGGCATTGTCACTGGCATCACCGCCGGAATTATTGTTGAATAGCAGAATGACACGATTGCTGGATTGCTCCAACGCAAGTGCCAGCTTTCGCCATTCCATGAGTTCTGTCTGATTGTATCGGTAAAGAAAGCGCACTTTGCGCCAATCCTCCCGCCCATTTTGATTCCACCCATGAACATTGCGGCCGTGGAATCGGACAAGTGTCAACTGATCATATGTCGCCACTGGCACAACAGGGACAGAGCCGCTTCCTGCTTGTGGTTCATCGCAAACTGTATGTATGAATTCCAGCTCACGCAGCAAACTGAGCGTCCTTTCCCGGTACTCCTCTGCATACCAAGACTGCTGACGGAATTCTATCGCTACCGGCAATCCCTTTGTCAGCTCACGTATATAACGCAATCGATCAATGCTCGCCTTCTCTACCTGGAACCAAGGAGGAAACTGAAATAAGATTGCAGCAAGCTTACCAGCCTCGACAACAGGCTGAATCGATGCTAAAAATTGTTCAAACAAGGAAGCAGCTTCAGAACGTGTCATTTTCCGGCGGCTTTGGCCTGTCATATCCTGATGTGCTTTAATGATGAATGAAAAATGTTCGGGAGTCTCTTCGACCCACTTCGTATAATTGCTGATTGGTTGAATGGCGTAAAAGGAAGCATCCACCTCCACCACTTCAAAATGCGTCGCATATGTCTTTAGTTTCTGCTGTCTCGCTTTCGCATCTGGATAAAGCTTGTCATGATCACCCCATCCGGTCACGCCTATTTGAATGGTCAATCGCCTGCCTCCTTCCGACAAAATACGATTAATTATATTGTAATGGAATCCTATCAACCCTTCAATGAAGACCGTTCCTTGATATTAAAAACTAAACATGTCGCAAATTGACAAGAAAGAAGGAATGATAGACCCTTTCAATTCATTCCGAAAGCGATTACTTTCCCAACAAAACCTTCTTTTTCCCCACTTGACGCATTTTTCAAAATAAGCTATATTTGTGACAAGCAAACAAGATGAGCGGAATACGAACGTCGGCAGCTTGTTAGAGGAGCTAAAGTAATTCCGCCCTTCTAGCAGACTGCCTTTTTCAATTCATGCACGTCTTTTTTGTATTATCTTATGCGTTTTCTGTGAAACGTCTTTTAGGAGGATAAGGAATATGCCAAACGGAATTGTAAAATGGTTCAACGCTGAAAAAGGTTACGGGTTCATTCAAGTAGAGGACGGTAACGATGTGTTTGTACATTACTCCGCCATCCAGGAAGAAGGCTTCAAGAATCTTGAAGAAGGTCAGGAAGTATCCTTTGAAGTAATCGAAGGAGAAAGAGGACCTCAAGCAGCTAACGTGGTAAAACTATAATATAAGCGCAAGCGGCAATCCTCAGGATTGCCGCTTTTCTGTATCAGAATCCTTCCATATGTTGCATACTCTTGGAAAAGCGCGTATACTCTTCCATTGTCTAAGTAATTTACACTAGGAGGAGCAGCATTGCATAATGATTTACTTTGGATTGCTTTTTCCATTATAAACTTCGTCCTGCTGTTGGTCATGTATCGGCTATTCGGACGTCTCGGATTGTTCGTATGGGTCGGCATGGCAACAGTGCTTGCGAATATACAAGTAACAAAGACAATCGAGCTGTTCGGATTGACAGCAACAATGGGTAATATCATATATGGTACCATCTTCTTGGCTTCGGATATATTGAACGAGAATTACGGTAAGAAGATTGCCAGGAAAGCTGTTGGTCTCGGCTTTGCTACCTTGATCATGATGACTGTGATCATGCAGTTCGTCCTATTGTTCAATCCGGCACCAAGTGACTTTGCCCAAACATCGCTCAGCACGATATTCGGTTTCATTCCCCGAGTGGCACTTGGAAGCTTGATTGCATTTGCCATCAGTCAATATGTCGATGTCTGGCTGTACGCGCTTGTCAAACGTGTGCTTCCGGATGATAAATTCCTTTGGGTGCGAAATAATGTCAGCACGATGCTCAGCCAGCTGCTGGATACGCTCGTCTTCTGTACAATTGCTTTCGCCGGGACTTATGAAGGCACCGTATGGTTGGAAATCTTTATTTCGACATATGTGCTGAAATTCGTAGTCAGCATCATCTCCACGCCGTTCCTTTACGGAGCAAAAAGAATGTACAGCAGAAATATCAACGACTAGGAGGGATACGGATTGATCGAGGTATATACCGATGGTGCTACCAGCGGTAATCCAGGAGTAAGCGGAGCAGGAATCGTGGTCATAAAAGAAGGAGTGCGCAAGACATACAGCATACAGCTTGGGACGATGACGAATCACCAAGCTGAATTCTGGGCCATCATCAAAGCTCTGGAAATCTGTCGCGAAGATCACTCCGAAGCCATCATCTCCTTACGTTCGGATTCCCAGGCTGCCGTGCAGGCAATCGACAAGGAATATACAAAGAACAAAGAATTCCAGCCATTATTAGAACAAGTAATGGAGTTGAGCCGAGTGTTTCCTTATTTCTTCATCAAATGGATACCGGAAAAACAAAACAAAGCAGCAGATCAGCTTGCCAAGGAAGCCATACGCCAGAATCAATGATATTGAAGCTGGAACCCTTTTTTCGCAAGCAGATCTTCTGCTTGTTTTTTTGTCTGCACCCCATCTTCACCGATCAAGTCCAATACACTAAGGTAGAAACTGCCATCAAATGCATGCTGGAACCGAAGTGTGACTTGGAGGGCAACTACTACTTTCCAATCGGGCGCATTCGCATAATTTTTTCCGAAATAGATGAATTGTACGTCTTCATCTGTCAGTTTAAATCCTTTCGCCCATAAATCATCCAGAAAATATGCTAAGCTTTGTTTCTTCAACTGCAAAACCCCTTTATCAGAATCCGTTTATAATTATAGCATTGTTGTTTCCGGTTTCAACAAAATCATGAAAATTCTATTTTCTTAAATTTGTCAGATTTTTCCCATTGTTGGAACATTTCTACTAAGTATTTACAATTCAAAAAATTAACATTAAACTAATGAAGCCAATCAGAAAGGGGATGTTAGCGTGAAAAAGCTCATGTTCTTACTTGCGTTAACGGCTATCGTAGCCATATTCGCAACAGGTTGTTCAAGTGCTGACTCACAAAGTAAAACTGACAGCGGTTCAGAAAAAACAGAAACGACCGATGTCAAAAAAGAACTTCTTGCTACACAAATGGATTTCACAGCAGATTTAAGTGCAAATTACGCACCGGTTGCAGCGTATCAGTCTGCTCTGGCCGATGAAGCTTCCACGGACGATGTCATCAAGACATCTGCAGAAGCAGCTAAGAAAGCAGCAGATGAAGGTGCGGCAAAACTTGCTGATTACAAACTGGAAAGCAATCTTCCGGATGAGCAAAAAGAAGCATTCACGAAATCTTTGGATTCTTTAAAAGCTTATTTCGAAGAAGTGACGAAAGCGATCGACGCTTCTGAGACAGAGCCAAACTTCGATGCCGCTCAGAAGCAATTCGATGCTTTTCAGTCCGAACTAGAAGGTATCTATGAAGATGCTGGCTTGCAAGTACCAAATATGGCAACAGCTTTAAGCTAAAGGAAAAACGATGCAGATGGACTCTGCATCGTTTTTTTATAGCTGATAGATTTTGCTGTATTTCTCAGTCAGATAGGATACTAGATGATCGGCATTCAATCCTTCATCAGTCACATCCTGCAGCAGTTCCAACGGTTTTTTCGCCTTCCCGTATTGATGGATTTGTTCTGTCAGCCACTGCTTGATCGGCGCAAATTCCCCTTGTTCGATCAGTCGGTCTGTATCCAAGGTTTCCTGCATCTTCGCATGGAATTGTGCCGCATACATATAACCTAATGCGTAAGAAGGGAAATAGCCGAAATCACCGCCGGACCAGTGAATGTCCTGCAGCACGCCTTGAGAATCACTTTCCGGCACAATACCGAGATACTCCTCCATCTTCCTGTTCCAAATCGCCGGCAGCTCGGCAACCGTGATCTCATCCTTGAATAAAGCCTTCTCCAATTCATAGCGAATCATGATATGCAAAGCATACGTCAACTCGTCAGCCTCGATTCGGATGAAGGATGCTTTCACTTCATTTACAGCTTGGTAGAAGGTATCAAAATCGATTTCCTGCAAGGAAGCAGGTGCATACGTCTTGAATTCCTCGAAGTGCCCTTTCCAGAAAGCCTCGCTGCGGGCAACGAAGTTTTCCCAGAATAACGATTGTGATTCATGGATTCCCATGCTCGTACCGCTAGCCAAAGGAGTCGCTGCCAGTTTTTCCGCTATATTCTGTTCATAAAGCGCATGTCCGCCTTCATGGATTGTACCGAAGACAGCCATTCGGAAGTCATCCTCATCATAACGTGTCGTGATACGGACATCTTTCGGGTTTAAGGTGATTTCAAACGGATGGATTGTATCATCCAGTCTCCCTGCTTCGAAGTCATAACCCATTTTTTTCAGGACAGAAATAGTGAAAGCTTTTTGCTGTTCCTTTGAGAAATGTGTCTGCAGCACACTAGTATCTGGTTTCACATCCGATTGCTTGATTTGTTCAAGTAAATTTGTGAGTGATTTGCGTAATGCCGGGAACACTTCGTCCAATGTCTCCATCGTCACGCCAGGCTCATACATATCCAACAGAACATCATAAGCATGTTGATCCGCATTCCAGTAGGAAGCGAACTTCTTCTTATAGGTGACCAGTTCCTCCAAATATGGCTGGAGCAACCTGAAATCCCCCTTCTCCCTTGCTTCTCCCCATACGGATTCAGCTTTGGATTGAAGCATGATATATGCTTTAAATTCTGCTTCGGGAATCTTTTTGTTGCGGTTGTATTCTTTTTCACTCTCAGCTAGTGATTTGATCAGAATTTCATCCTTGGCGATCGGCTTCAGTTCGTCAATCAGTTCTTTCAGTTTGTCAGATGTGGATAGACGATGCGACTGCTGTGATAAATAGCTGATTGCTTCAGCTCGATATTCCATACCGGCTTTCGGAGCTTTTGTCCGCAGGTCCCAATGCATAAGGGCGATTGCTTCTTCATACGCTTTTTGTTCTTTGATCAAATCCCAATATTGCTGTGTTGCATCTGACATACTATCCGCTCCCTTTTTCAGATATGTTTACCGAAATACTGATAATAATCGGTTTTGATAAAACCATTGAAAAGCTTGCGTTTCTTCGTTGCCTGCTTGCCATAGAATGTTTCGAAACTTTCATGGGATGTTAAGATATAACCGCTCCATGAAGGATTATCCTTCATGATGCTACCTAGCTCTTTGTAGGCCTTTTCCACTTCAGGGCGATCTCCCAATCTTTCCCCATATGGCGGATTCGTTATCATATAGCCATTATCCTGCTTCGGATTCCAATCTGCCACCTGCATCTGTCTCCAGTTGACCAATTCCCCAAGACCTGCTTCGATACTATTCGCTTTGGCGATTTCCACCATTTTATGATCGATATCCGATCCGGAAATATGGAGCTCCTGATCATAATTGGCTAAATCCTCGGCTTCTTCCAGCGCCTTTTCCCAAAGGTCGGATTTTACCCAATGCCAGTTCTCGGCATCAAATTCGCGGTTAAATCCAGGTGCGATATTCTGACCGATCAGTGCAGCTTCGATGGCAATTGTACCACTCCCGCAGAACGGATCATGCAGCGGGAATTCCGGACGCCAATTCGTCAAAAGCACCATCGCGGCTGCAAGGGTTTCTTTGATCGGCGCTTCGCCTTGCCCGACGCGATAGCCGCGCTTATGCAAGCCGGTGCCGCTTGTGTCCAATGTCAGACTTACCGTATCTTTCAAGATAGCCACTTCGATACGGTGTCTTGGACCAGACTCTTCCAGCCAGGAAGCAATACCATGCTTTTGTTTCAGCCGCTCCACGACAGCCTTTTTGACGATACGCTGGCAATCGGGGACGCTATAAAGCGTCGATTTGACACTTTTTCCGATAACCGGGAATTCCCCATTTTCCTGTATGTACGTTTCCCATGGCAATGCCTTCGTCTGTTCAAAAAGCTCATCAAAAGTCGTCGCCTTGAATTCACCGACGAGCACTTTGATACGATCGGCTGTCCGCAGCCATAGATTGCAGCGTGCGATGGCGGACGGATCCGCCTGGAATACTACCCTTCCATTATCGACTTGTACTTCTTCATAGCCCAACTGCTTCACTTCGCGTGCAACGACTGCTTCCAATCCCATCGCAGCAGTGGCAATCAGGGTCACTTGCCTGTTCATCATGTAAAACCTCGCTTTTATGTATTAAAAAGCCCTCTCTAGCTGTAACCAGTTAGAAAGGGCTGTTTGTTGTATACAGTGGACCAAATGAATGTTCTGTAAGCCATGTTCTGTACCGATGCACTGCGAGCGGTGGTCAGCCTCGTACAACGGCAGTAATCATCTATCTACAAGCTCATTGCCTGTCCCTTTTTAGGTTGAATTCCCATAATCAAGGGTGCCCCTACCAACATTTGGGTTGCTCACTCGCGGGGTTTACCTCGTTCCACTCAGCAAGTTTCCAAGCTGACTACGTCACTGTGGCACTTTCAAGACATGTCGGCCATATCCGAAGACTTAGGCGTTCTGCCTGCCGTTAGCATTGCTGCTACCTTGGCTTATGAATTCGCCAAGCACGAACACTACAAGCATCTCAGCCTGTGTGAGCATGGACTTTCCTCTGCATTGCTGCAGCGATTACTCAAACATTCATTTTTAAGTTGCTAACCTATTGTACGCGGTTCGACGTCAATAGTCAAGACGGTTCGGCATCAAACATCATTCTCAGCGAATTTCTTACCAAAAACGGCCTTTTCCAAATTGGAAAGACGCTTCAGGATATCATAGTTCACCTGATGGTTTGTCTGTGCCTCTCGCGCTGGGGCGGCCGGTGCTGCTTGTTCCTTTGGCTGCTGCGTTGATCTCGATTGTGGTCTACTGTCGTTTGAGAGCTGCTGTCTGAGTCGTTCGTTTTCACTTTTCAGACGATCGATTTCTTTTTGGAATGTTTCATAATCTTGGATGATCTTATCCAGGTATTCGTCGACTTCATCTTGATTATAACCGCGCATACCGGTTTTAAAATTCTTTTCAAAGATATCTTTTTGTGTCAGTTGGATATTTGCCAATGCCATACACAAGTCACCTCATTTATACGATTGTATATAAGTACATTCTTTCAAAATCAAGCAGGATTGTCAATTTTCTTCTCAAGTCTGGTCCCAATAGGATGGATCGTTCATTTGTGCCTGCTCAACGGTATCTTGCAAATCCAGGGCGGTTATATAATAAAGCTCGTAATCATGGGCTTCTTGATAGCTCCGCGCTTCTTTGAGGAAGAAATCGATACTGCCTGTCTGATTCTCATCATACATGACAAGTGCTGCCTCGGTTTTCGACAGCATCCATTTGTCGCGTGCCTTGAATTGGTAAGGTCCTTTATAATCCCCTTCGTATATGGGCTGATAGAAATCGGCAAGCATGATCACTTCCTGGTAATCTTCCTGCAATTCCTCTGACCATCGTGCATCCTGATTATCAAAAGGCGGTATGACAGCAAGCTGAATGTCATATCCTTCCTCCTTCAAATCGAGCACGATTTGAGCTGCCCACAGTTCCACGCCTGTCTGCCCGGACAAAAGTACCCATTCCAATCCTGATTCGATCAGACCGATCAGCTTGTCCCGTATGGTTTGCTTGATATAATGCACACGCGGATCACTCATTTTAAAGATTCCCATTTCATAGTGCTTGTATCCTGTAATGTATAAATTCTTCATCCGGGAGATGCTCTCCTTTTTCTTTTACTGTTTCTATCTAAACATAAAAGAGCTGGCATAAGCCAGCTCTATCAATACCACTTTTTCTGATTCGGTTTTGGTTTTGGTGCCATTTGAGGTTGCTGCTGCGGCTGATACATTTCCGGGCTAACTTGCTGCGGCATTTGCTGTGGCATTGGCATCATCGGCCCGCAGTTATGGCATGGATTCGGACGAGGCGGAGAGTTATGAGTCGGGCTGAGGTGAGTTTCCTCTACCGATTGCTCATTCGCAAAAGAAGTCGTATGCGGATATGCATGGACATTCTTTACCTTATGATGGTTCACGACTGTCGTGTGGACAGGGTGTATATGCTCTATTACCTCTTCGGAATATGTGTGTTGTACATTGTTCATAACGGGATCGACAAGTGTCTTCGTACCGCAGTGGACAGTGTGTTGCGGCTGTATCTTTGGACAACAATGTCTTTTTCGCATGTTCTTTCCCCTTTCTGTATTGGATTCCCTATAACATATGAGAGGAAGATAGAACATGTACTATGACAACAACCTAATTTTCAGGCGTTTTGCCTGATTAACCTGTCCGTATTTTTTAATGCCTCCAAGTTCATTGCTCCAATGCCGAACATGCTGATCCGAAGCTCAAGTTCGAGCTGCTCGAAACGCTCAAGCAGTGCTTCTGCTGAACTTACTGCCTCAGGAAGTATTGACCTGCCGTATCCTGCCATATCAGCGCCTAACGCAATCGCTTTGGCAGCATCCACGCCATTGGTGATCCCCCCGCTTGCAATCAAGCATTTAGGGGGTTTTGGCAAGCCGCTTAGCTGCTCGATGCTTCTGACTGTCGGAATGCCCCAATCAAGGAATGCTGATGCGGCTCTTTGCTTTATCGTATCCTGCGAACGATATTTTTCCACCTCGATCCATGAAGTGCCGCCAGCCCCGGCAGTATCGATGAATTGCACACCAGCTTCGATTAGCTGGCTGCAAGTATCCGGTGCAATCCCGAAACCTACCTCTTTCACCCCAATCGGTACATTCAATTTATCTGCCACTCTTGCAATTTTTATCAAAAGTCCGCTGAAATCAGTATCTCCTTCATCCTGAAAAACTTCCTGCATGCTGTTAAGATGCAGGACGATGGCATCTGCGCCTGTCAAACGCACAATTTCACTGCATTCTTCTGCTCCGTAACCATAATTCAGCTGAACGGCACCGATATTTGCGAAAATTGGGATGGTCGGTGCTTGTTCCCGCAGCTGGAAACTTGCAGCTGCGGTTTTATTCTCAAGCGCCACTCGGCTGGAACCAAGCCCTAATGCCCACCCCTTTTGTTCAGCCGCACTTGCTAAATTACGGTTGATTTCATGGGCGCGCGTTGTCCCCCCGGTCATGCTGCTGATCAGAAAAGGAACTTTCACCTGTTTATCAAGAAACGTCGTGGAAGTATCGATTGATGCAAAGCTGATTTCAGGAAGTGCCTGATGTTCGAATCGATAATACTCCAACCCCGTCGAAATACCTTTTCCTTGCACCTGTTCATTCAGTGTAATATGTATATGTTCATCCTTACGGTTATGTATGGATCTTTCTGTCATCCTGTTTCCCCCTGGCTCCTGGAGCTATCCTGTTATGATTACTTGGCTGTCCATTACCCGCTTGAGAGTCCACCGGCGCACTGCCGCCTGGATGAGTCGTACCCCCCAAAACCAAAGATGGTGCCTCGATACGCGCGAGTAAGTACAGCTAAATCGGCTGGAGACTGGGCCTCCTGGTAAACAATCGAATCCGACAATTCAGGAAGACCGCTTTCTCAAGCTGGCGAAGCAGCTGTTCCTTGTAAAGCTCTTTACCTTACAGGCAAATCATTCCTCCGAGATATGGGACATTCATTGCCCATACCGGCAGGCGCAATTTCCCGCTTCATCTGCAGCCGAAAAACAAATAGAAAGTCGGGCAAGCCTCAAAAATCAAAGTGAATTCCTTTTTATAATCGACAGGAAAAAACATGATGATGAGCTATTTGCGATTCAACACCAAGAGTCTCGCAAGGCCCGGCAAGGGCGGCTCCATTTCCTTTAATGGTATGATCAGGAAAATGCGGGCGATCCGGCTCTTTTATAAGCTCGCTGTACAAACTCCGGGCGTCTGTCCGATAAGCGTATCACAAGCACCGTCACCTTTGGTAGCCGTAACCCCTATGACTCGACTTTTGCTCGTGCGCATACGCATCTTTGTTTGGATACGAACTCTCAATTCATCTTGCTGGAATTTTTTTCAAGCAGCTTGTAATATCCCAGCCTGTATGTCCAAGGTTGATGCTGGCAGTCAGCATTAATATATCCTTCCTTTCCATTCATATCCCTTCAATCCGAATTGCCCCCATCGTTAGCATCAAGCAGCTGCAATTGGATAAAGCATCTTGGTATGCAATCCGCCATTCTTTAAATCAATGGGCGCTCCGAGGATAAAATGCGGAATCAGCCAGGAGGGCAATCTGGTTATCGCCGATTAGATAGAATGATGAAAAAATAAACAAATTCAAACACACACTAATTCCTAATTCATCCGTAAAGTGATCATCCTGCAAGAACGTCGTTTATGTTCCGGCTGAGAAAAAGCGACAAAGACCGCTACAACGGTCAGACCTGGTACCAACAAAAAGATTATCGAACGATAAAAAACCTAAAGCACATGTAGACTAACCTAGTCAAATGGGACATAAAAAAACACCCTTCAAGTGGTACACTTAAACTAAGTGTCAATTTGGAGGGTATTTTTTATGCAGAAAA
>NZ_FMZB01000011.1 GCF_900101385.1 Terribacillus halophilus | reverse complement strand
AAGAAAAATTAGGCTACCACACACCAAAAGAGTTTGGTGGCATGGCAGCCTAATAAGGGTGTTTTATTTGTGTCTCACATCGCTATGTCAGTCTACATGCTTTAGGTCTTTTTAGGACAAATATTATTGGGCTGCTTGTTCGTCTGAGTACAAATCTTCTGGCTGGAATGAGAATGGAAGCAACTCTTCCATTGTAACTGTTTTAGAAACGCCGTTCATGTTTGCTATGTGAATAACTGCATCATGCGGGAAGAACTCAGCCATAACCTGCCTGCACGATCCGCATGGAGGTACCGGCCGCTCTGTATTCGCAACGACGGCGATTCCTGAGAATTCCCGCTCTCCATTTGCAATAGCTTGGAAAATAGCAGTTCTTTCGGCACAGCATGTCACCGGGTAAGCCGCATTCTCGATATTACAGCCTTGATAGACATTGCCTGACTTTGTTAGGACTGCTGCCCCCACACCGAATTTAGAATATGGTATATATGCTCGCTCTCTCGCTGTTTTGGCTAATTCAATCAGTTCTTCTTTCGTCATGTTCCTCTTCCTCTCTGTCGTTTCCATTCAATCGATCCAAATCTTCATCAAGCAAGTGGATGACGTATCCGATCGATTGATGGTAATCCATATATCGCTCGGACCGGATGTCTATGTAATAGCTATGCAGGATAATCAAATGGACATTTTCTTCTGTTGATTGGACCTGCTGCGGATGTACACTGACATCACGCTGCTGGACAAAATCAGCTGCCGTCTGATGCCATTTTTGCAAAAGCTCATACATTGGTCCGGTTTCGGCTTTTACCAGCTCGAAGAAAGCTCTATCGTGTTTATCACTTGGCGGCTCGTGCGTCAGGAAACGCTCTTTCAGACGGGCCAGCAATTCGGATAACTGCTTGTTATAAATGCGTAATGTCGTCAATGCAACCCCTTCTCTGCTTATCGTGTTGTTCCATTATACAAGCAGTCAGGCTAATTTACCATGCTCTTGACTCCATTTATCCTGCTTTCTATCCAGATGGGACTCGACTTGAAGCACCTTTTCAATCAATGGCTGTTTCCATGACATCCTGGAACGGTTTGCCTGTACGGTGAGCCTTTGATCCAATCTCCGGTAAGTGCCTTCCAGCTGGAACAAGGCCAGCTGTAATTCCTCTTTTGTCACACCGTTTTGCTTGTTCATCCGTTTGCCCCCTTTTTTTATAAGTTTCTGGTAAGATAAGACTTCTCCTGCACAACTGACAAAACAACAAAAAATACGTGGGCATCCGCATGATTCAGAGCTCTTTCGCCCATCCTAACAGTAAAGGAGGGTGAATGATGAAAAAGCAGGAAAAGAAGACATCGACCGACCAGAAACGCCCGACAGCCCGTACTGCCGGCGACGGATATGATAAGAAGCTTGATGGACCGAATCGTCCTTCCATATAAGAGGAAAAAGCAAAGCGATCACTGGACCGCTTTGCTTTTTTTCTTAAAGAAGACAGCAGCTAAAGCCATCATTTTTCGCTTCCAATAAAATACGGAACCGGTCGGCCGGAATTCTTTGTCTGCAGGAGCTTTCAGCCAATTTTGTTTGATGCCCCCATTCCTGTACCAGTCCTTACGAATACTATCCTGGTGTGAAATGACCGGATAGCATTGACGCAAGGGACCGCTGCCAGCTGTTCTAAAACGGCCAAAACGTTCATAATCATTTCGAGATGCCGTATGAGGCGTTTTCTGGGCGAACTGGACGAATGCCTGGTGAAGCTGGTCATGAAAGAGCAGCTGACTCAACTCCTTGCCCATCCGTATCCGATCATCGATACTCGTAAAATGATGTGCATATAAACCATATAATTTCCCATCCAATGTCGGAAAAAACACTGCATTCAAACGAAACAAATCCTGAAATAGATACGGCCATCGCCTGAAGATATGCTCTTGATAAAATGGCTGGATGATGACAGGCGATCCGATGACATGCTGTTCATTGACAATAAGGCTGTAAAGCAAACGCTGCCCATCATTTTCATCCAGATACAGCTGCCATGCTTCTTTCATAAAGGCGGAGACATGAAAATGACGCAGATGGCAGGTCATATCGATTTTCCCTTGCTTGTGAGCCTCATAAAGCAACAGTTGCGGATAGGCATCGGAGAAGATCAGCCAATTGGCACGTTCGTAAAGAGAGAAAAGTTGTTTTCTAATTCGGGCAGATAATAAGCATCTAAACATGTCCAACTGCAAGTCGGTCATATTCCAACCAGCGTTCCTGGAAACCATGGATGCCAAAAATGCCCAGCGTATCTCGGGATTCCTTTCATAAAAAGCTTGATAAGCCATCGTTCTTCGGATATTATCTAGATTTGCAGAGGCTGTTTTCTCTTCGATGGAAGCAAGCAGCTCCGCTATGTCAGTAAATGTCATCGAATTGCCCCTTTATTAGTTGAGTTACAGGCGCAGAGTGAAGTATTCTAAGGATTATGGTATGATCATTCCTATAGTGGGGGGAGAAAACGTGCAGTATCCTAATGGGAAAAAGATCATCAGACAGACTGCTGCATCAAGACTTTCGCAGCATATTGACTTTGGTAACAGGGGGATGACTTTAGAGGGAGATATCAATGAAACAAACGAGTATTACCTTGCCAGGCAAAAAGCCGTCATTCACAAAAAACCAACCCCAGTGCAGATTGTCCAAGTCGATTACCCAAAACGAAGTGCAGCGGTCATAAAGGAAGCGTATTTCAAACAAGCATCTACTACGGATTATAATGGCATCTATCGTGGAAAATATGTAGATTTTGAAGCAAAGGTCACGAAAAACAAGACCAGTTTCCCTCTCTCCAATTTCCATGATCACCAGATTGCCCACATGGAGCATGTATGCAGCCAGGGAGGCATCTGCTTCGTAATCATGCGCTTCACCGCACATGATCAAACATTTTTTTTCGAAGCAGAGAAACTTTTTCCGTGGTGGAAACGTCAATATGATGGGGGAAGAAAATCCATACCTTATGATATCATCTGTAAGGAAGGATTTCTGATCCCGATGAAGTATCAGGCAAAGGTCGATTACTTGCACATCATCGACCAGCTTCATTTTAGAACGGAGGAAGAGGAGTAATGGCAGAAAAGGGCCAATCTCGTGCATCAAGAAGAAAACAGAAAAAGAAAAAAAGACCTATTTGGAAGAAAATTTTACTTACGATTGTGTTAATAGGTGTTTTATGCGTTGTGGCCGGTGGTGCAGTATTTGGTTATTACGCAGCTACAGCACCAAAACTGGACGAAGAGAAATTAGCCGATCCTGCTTCAAACATCGTCTATGATATGAATGGGGACGAATTTGCGGAAATGGGATCGGAAAGCAGAAGAAAAGTAACCTATGATGAGCTGCCGCAGCAGCTGATCGATGCTGTCACAGCAACGGAAGATTCACGATTCTTCGAGCATAACGGAATTGATATCATCCGTACCGGAGGAGCATTGCTTTCGAACTTTAAGAATGGTTTTGGTGCAGAAGGCGGAAGTACAATCGACCAGCAGGTCATCAAACGCTCCTTCTTATCACCTGAGAAAACCATCAAAAGAAAAATGCAGGAATGGTGGCTTGCCTTCCAGCTTGACCGTAAATATTCCAAGGAAGAAATCCTGGAGATGTATTTGAACAAAGTATTCTACGGTCAATATGCATATGGAGTCGCTACGGCAGCTGACACATACTTCGGCAAAGAAGACCTAAACGATCTTACCCTTCCGGAAGCAGCATTGCTGGCTGGATTGCCGCAGCGCCCTACCGCGTATAACCCATTTGAAAATCCTGATTTAGCTCAGGAACGCATGAATACTGTGCTTGATTTGATGGTGCAGCATGAAAAGATTACACAGGCAGAAGCAGACGAAGCGAAAAAGACGAAAGTAGAAGATTTGCTTACCGAGAAGCAGCCGCAGCAGAACAAATACGGCGCTTTCCTTGATCAAGTACAAAAGGAACTTAGTGAACGCTTTGAGGATACGGATCTGAACCTTGATGGTATGAAGATTTATACTACTTTGGATCCGGATGCGCAGGAGACTGTGGAGAACGCATTGAGTGAAGACAGTAGCATAGTATGGCCGGATGAAGAACTGCAGGCTGGAATTACGCTGCTTGATACGAAGAGCGGTGCAATACGTGCCATCGGAGGTAATCGAAACAACGAACTTGGTGGATTTAATTATGCCATTCAAGGTGACGGACGTCAGCCGGGTTCAAGTATGAAACCTATTTTGGATTACGCTCCGGCATTTGAGAACGGCATATATACATCTACGTACGAACAAATCAATGATGAGCCTATTACAATTGGAGACTGGACTCCTGGCAACTATGATGACCGGTTCCATGGCTGGATGAGCGCAAGAACTGCCTTGGCAAAATCGTATAATATTCCAGCAATCAAGACCTTCCAAGCTGTTGGTGCAGAAAACGCAGAACAATTTGCAAATGGTTTGGGTCTGGAATTCGAAGATGGTATCAAGAATGGAGATAGTATAGGCGGCGCAGCACAGTTCCATACCATTGATATAGCCGGTGCTTATGCGGCATTCGGTAATGAGGGAGTTTATACAGAACCATACGCCATTACGAAAATTGAATTCAGCGATGGAAGCACGCTAGATATGAAACCAGATTCTGAAGCTGCAATGAGCGATTCTACAGCTTACATGGTTACCGATATGATGCGTTCTGTTATGACAGAAGGTACTGGTACCATGGCAAATGTAGCCGGATTAGATATTGCCGGTAAGACTGGTACAACGAATCTTAAAGATCAACAAGGAAGTCCTGATTCTTGGATGAATGGCCTGACGACTAATTACACCCTATCCATCTGGACTGGTTACGACAAAGGTAATAAGGTAATACAAGATGGTAATGGTGTCATTGGCACAAATGTTGCCAAGCAGCTGTTCAAACAAATCATGACCGAAGTCCATCAAGGCAAGGACACAGAAAGTTTTAAAAAACCCAGCAGCGTAGTGGAGGCGAAAGTCGAAAAAGGCTCTCGCCCCGCTGCTTCTCCAAGTGCTGGCACCCCCTCTTCCGAAATCTTGACGGAGTTATTCCTGAAAGGTCATCTGCCTGGTGCTACTTCAGAAAGATATGAAGAAGAAGAAATCGATCCGGTTACCGGACTTTCTGCAAGCTATGACGAAGGAAGCAACAGCATCAATATCAGCTGGAATTATGACGGCGATGCTGAATTCAGTGTAAAAGCCGATCCAAGCGGCTCCAAGACGACTTCGGATACTTCGGCTGTCATTGAGAACGTCGAAGCTGGACAAACCTATAACATCTCAGTCACGGCTTCTGTTGATGGGGAGACTAGTGAGGCGAAAACCACTTCCGTCACTGTTCCTGGCGAAGATGAGAACGCGGAAGAAGAAAATCCGGATGAGAACGCTGAGGACCAACCGGATCAGAACGAAGAAGAACAGCAAAATGAGGACGAGCAGAACCAGGATCAAAATGAAGATCAGAATCAAGACCAAAACGCCGATGAAAACAGTGACCAGAATAATGGCAATAACAACGGTAGTGAAAATGGTAACGGCAATGGGAATGAAGATTCTGGTCAGAGTGAAGATCCAGCCAGCACGGACGGCGAAACTGATCAAGGTGATCAGGGAGATGGCTCCGGCCAAGATGGTGATACAGGCCCAAGCTCTGGCAATACAGAGAACCAACAATGATGAAACAATAAAAAAAGACAGTCACTTCAAATTGGAGTGACTGTCTTTTTAGTTTGCTTCTGCTTTGAGCCGCTTTTTTCCTTCTCGGCAAATGTCGTTCAACGGGCATGCAAGGCAGTTCGGATTTCTTGCTTTGCAATGATAGCGGCCGAAAAAGATCATGCGATGATGTGTATCGCTCCACTCATCACGCGGAACCTTTTTCATCAATGTGTTTTCCACTTCGGTGACATTATCTTTCCAGCGGCAAAATCCAAGCCGCTTGGAGACTCGTTCAACGTGGGTGTCTACGGCAATAGCCGGTTCATGGAATGCGACGGACGCTACCACATTGGCTGTCTTGCGCCCTACTCCAGCAAGCTTGACCAGTTCGTCACGTGTGTCAGGTACGATTCCATCATAGTGGTCGATCAATGTCTGACATAGCTTTTGGATATTTTTAGCTTTATTGCGATAAAGACCGATGGAACGGATGTCATGCTGCAGCTCCTCGAGGGAAACAGCCAAATAATCTTCTGGAGTATTATATTTTTGGAATAATTCCTTTGTTACTTTATTGACAAGGTTATCGGTACATTGCGCTGAAAGCAGTACGGCGATGACAAGCTCAAATGGATTTTTATGCACCAGCTCACAGGCTGCTTCCGGGAACATATCCCGCATGACATCCAGTGCCCGTCGTATCTGTGTTTTGTTCAGCATTGGTCAGCTTTTCCTCCTCAATCCTCTTCCAGCCAGTTGTAGTAAATACTCACATCGCGGGCTGGTGCTTGTTGGTCTGCTTGCACAGCAGCAGCCGGCCGCTGGTTTTCATGAAATGCTTTGCTCTGTTTGCGAGCCTGTTCCACTGAACGGATGCCTTTGCGTTTCCATTCCCGCAGAATACGATCGATATAGCGGAAATTCAGTTTACTCATCAGCACCGCTTCTCGTAAGGCTGCCTTGATCAGCGATGGCGGCTGCATATCCTCATCCAGCCATAGGGTGACCGTTTCGATTTCAAAAGGCGATAATGGCCGGCCGAATTCCTGCTCAAAAAGTATGAATATGGCGGCCTCTTCTTCTTTGTCCGTACTCTTTTCAGGTTCTGGATAAACGGTTTCTGCAAATACTAAATGCCATAATCCATTTAGACTGTATGCTTGGCTGCGCACGTTTTCTTCCTGCACATCTTCAATCTGCAGCATGTTCCGCTGGACGAGCTTACGCAAAACAAGAGCAACTTCCCTTTCAGTCAGCGTCACTTTCGCTGCCAATTCATCTGTAGTCGGGAACATGATGCCTTGCTGCTGAAAAAAGCAAATATGCAGAATGACCATCATTTCTGTCTCGTTCAATCCAAGAGCAGCATATCGATCCATCAAGATACCGGGAAAGGAAAATGGATTTGCCAGCATTCTTTGGTAGTTTAAGTTGTTATTCATCTGGGGTCTCCTTTCCTTTAATAGGACAATCCCTCGTCATAGGACAAGGGATCGTCAGTTAAACTATATGTTATGGGTATAGGCGGTTCAATAGACGTGGGAAAGGAATCGTTTCACGCACGTGCTCCACGCCGGATAGCCAAGCAACTGTCCGCTCAAGTCCAAGACCAAAACCTGAGTGCGGCACACTGCCGTATTTGCGCAATTCCAAGTACCAGTTGTATGCATCGCCAGTCAGATTATGCTCCTCATAGCGTTTTTCCATCAGTTCAAGATCATCGATACGCTGGGAACCGCCAATGATTTCTCCGTAACCCTCGGGTGCAATCAAGTCAGCGCATAATACGACTTCTTCCCGATTTGGATCTGGCTTCATGTAGAACGCTTTGATTGCCGCTGGATAATTCGTAATGAATACTGGTTTATCGTAGCTTTCTGCAATAGCAGTTTCATGTGGAGCCCCGAAATCTTCTCCCCACTCGATATCATCGAAGCCTTTTTCTTTCAGCAATTCAATTGCTTCATCATATGTGATACGAGGGAATGGCGCTGTAACTTTAGCCAATTTTTCTGTATCACGTCCAAGGATTTCAAGGTCCAGTTTACAGTTCTTCAGTACAGAAGCGACAAGATGGCTGATGTAATTCTCCTGGATTTCCAAGCTTTCCTCATGTTCGACGAACGCCATCTCCGGCTCAATCATCCAGAATTCAATCAAATGGCGTCTTGTTTTGGACTTTTCTGCCCGGAATGTCGGACCGAAGGAGAATACTTTATTGAATGCCATTGCTGCTGCTTCCATATAAAGCTGTCCGCTTTGGGAAAGATATGCTTCTTCATCGAAATATTTTGTATGGAACAATTCAGTTGTGCCTTCTGCAGAAGAACCTGTCAGGATAGGCGGATCGATCTTCGTATAACCATTTACATGGAAGTATTCATAAGTGGCACGGATGATTTCATTACGAATTTTCATCACCGCATGCTGTTTTTGGGAGCGGAGCCACAGGTGGCGGTTATCCATCAAGAATTCAGTACCATGTTCTTTTGGTGTGATCGGATAATCTGTTGCAGCGTGGATTACTTCCACATTGCTGACTTGGATTTCATATCCAAAGGAAGAACGGCTATCCTCCACTACTTTTCCTGTAACATAAAGAGACGTTTCCTGCGTCATATTTTTCGCTGTCTGGAAAACTTCCTCAGAAACGTCACTTTTAACGACGACGCCTTGAACGAAACCTGTTCCGTCACGCAGCTGCAGGAATGCAATCTTCCCGCTGGATCGTTTATTGCGGAGCCAAGCCCCGATTGTTACTTCTTCTCCTACATGTTCACTAAGCTTAGCGATCGTTGTCTTCAAAAAGAACCCTCCATTGTCTGTCCTACATATGTAGTTGTGTTATTGATATTGGTTTGATAGAGCAAAGCTTTCCAGCTGCTCTGTACCATCCAAATTGTAATAGCTGTAGCCAAGGCGATCCTGCCCATCACGATAGGTCACTTCCCAGGCAGGAGAACCATCGTATAACCCGAGCCGGACATCGTCTAAATCACAGTCCGCGCCGCAAGCTGACTGCCAGCTGCTCTCGGCTTGCTGTTCATCAGCTGTATCAGTGGTATAGATGATTTGCTCCGGATCCTTCTCGCCTTTCTTTACATAAGCGATAGCTTCTGTCCCGTCAGCCTGCTTACCCTTTACGACATGATATACATGCTCGCCATTAAAGCGTGTCACTTCATCTGCGGAATCTAAATCCGTGTTCTCAAGCACAAATTCCTCTGAAGCTTCAAAGCCGTCTGTTCGGGCATCTTGAGCCGTGATGTACACGTATATACCACAGCCGAGCATAATCAGCAAAACAGCCAGAACACTGAACAGTGTGATTTTGGTCCATTTAGGTACGGTAAATCGTGAATATCGCCGTATCATGATCTTCCTCATCCAATGCTAATCCGAACATTAAGTCCTTTTCCTTCAGTGTACGGTTCAGGGAATCGACCAGCTTGTACAGGTCGCTGCTGTATTGTACACGTACGGTGGACAATGTTTCCATCTTATTATTTTCCATCATTGTAACCTCCGAGCAATCCATTTACATGATTTGTTACTCATAGTGATGGCTTTCTGCAGCAAACTAATGTATGTTGAGAAGCAATCCAATTCTTATTATACCAGTAGTCATGGTGTAATTCTAAGACGAGTTCAAAGTTTTTTCAACAAAATTCTTCCTTTTCCCCAGCAGTTGTGCGTCCTTAGCGGCGCACTTTTTTTATAACCACTCCGCTGCCAGTTCCAAAAGTTCGCCTGTACGTTTATAATGCGTCGGAACATCTGGTATGGAAGCTGTGAAATAACTGCCATATCTTGCTTTCATCATTCTGTCATCACAGACGAATACAATGCCTCTGTCGCTCGAGGAACGAATCAGCCTGCCGAAGCCTTGCTTGAAGCGGATTACCGCATTTGGCAATGCAAGCTCCATAAAGGCATTTTTCCCTTCCGCTTTCAATTTAGCAGCTTTTGCTTCATAAATTGGATGATCGGGCGGCTGGAATGGCAAGCGGACAATGACCAGGCAGCTTAAATCCCCCCCCGGGATATCCACGCCTTCCCAAAAAGAACTTGTTCCGAAAAGGATGGCTTTTTTATTGCTCTGGAAGTTCTTTTTCAACCGGTCGCGGCTGCCGCTCGTAATACCTTGAGCAATCAATGTATAGTCTTGATCTTCTGTCAGCTCCTTTAGTAGTCCATAAGCTTTTTTCAGCATATCGTATGAAGTGAATAACACCAGCATACGGCCATCGGTTATCGATGCAAGGCTGAGAATGGCTTCGCACACGGCATAGATGAAAGGATAATTATCTTTCCCCCTGACATCGGGGAAATCATTCGGTACAAGCAGCTGCACTTGATCTTGATAGGAATAAGGGGAATCAAAACGTCTCGTGATTGTCTGATCATCCAATCCCAGCTGATTTTGAATAAACTCGAAGGACTGCTTCATCGTCAGAGTCGCACTCGTCAGTACGACACTTTTCTTTTCGGCAAAGAAATGCTCCAGCAATAAATCCGCAATATCCAATGGTTCGCTGTACAAATAGACAGCATTACGTGCGCCATACATATCGACTTCGATCCACTTGACCTCTTCGTCATCGTATACGAGGAACATGCGTTCAATGTTATCGATGATTCCCTGCAGCTGCTCGACTGCATTACGCAATGAATCAGAGATCTTTTTCTCGCCTTGCTTATCAGCTGTTTTCACCAGCTGCAGGAGATGGTGGATACAATCCCTTACACCGAAGAGCAGCCTGCTGCTCATTTCCGCAATGACAAGCATCTGCTTCGTTTCCCTTACTTCATCTAGCCGCAGCTGAAGCCTGCCTATATCGTTGGTGCCCAGCTTTTTTTTATGCTGCGATAAAACGAAATCATGAATATAGCGGAACATATCATCGGCTTCCACTTTAGTCTGATCCCATAAGCTTGACCAAATCAGCATCTCTGCCTGTGTATTGGGCAGCTCATCCGTCGCTTTTTCATAAACTGTATTCGCATGGGACAGCATATGGTGAATCGACACATAATCCAATGCCAGGCCGAAATGCTTCGCAGCCGTTGCTTCGAAATGATGCGCTTCATCGATGATGACCCGCTGATACGATGGCAAAAGCTGATATTCTTCCTGCATATCACTGCAAAGCAAGGCGTGATTTGTCACTATCACGTCTGCCTGCCATGCTGCTTTTTTGGCCCGCTGATAAAAGGAGCGGGAAAACCAAGGTGAAAATGGATCTTGTGTGTCTTCTGCATCTGCAGACATGTGCAAGAAGAATCGCTTCCCGCTTGAAGGCAAGTTCACCTCATCAATATCCCCGGTTTCCGTCATTGTCAGCCAAACAAGCAAGATTGCCTTGGTAAGCGCAATATCATAGTTGTCATTTGCTGTTTGCTGCAGCTCGGATTCAAATCGACTGAGGCTCAAATAATGCTGCTTTCCCTTCAGCAGTGCGGTTTTGAAAGTAAATGGCAACAGTCGCTGCAAAAGGGGTATTTCCTTGTCCATCAGCTGTGCTTGCAGTTGTGTCAAATGTGTGCTGATGACGATTCTGCTATTGCTTTTGACTGCTGAATAAACAGCTGGCAAGAGATAGGCGAGTGATTTACCAGTTCCGGTTTCCGCTTCCAACAGTGCGTGTTTATCTGATTGAAAGGCATCAAAAATCTGCTCACTCATTTCAACCTGACTTTTTCTCGGCTCATATTCTTTCATTCCCGCAGAAAGCCAGCCATCTTCTCGGTACAGCTGATCCGCTATCTCACCGAAAGACTGTGTGACAGAAGAAGCTGTTTCTTCATTCTCAGGCACTTTCCGAATTGCCAGCCCGCGGTAAACCTCCAGCACATCATCTTCAGCTCCTTCAAAAGCGAGCTCTTCCAGCCGATTCTCAAGCAAGCCTCGTAAATCGCTCTTCAATGCTTTTTCAAGTGAAAGCAGATGCGATACTGTCTCATATGGCAGCTTAGCCAATCCATCCAGCAAGGACAGCAAAAGTTCTGCTGTTACAAGTGTATCAGACAGCGCACGGTGAGGCTGATCATGTTCAAAAGATAAATGCTCGCTCAAAACACTCAGTTTATAGCTGGGTGCGGTTGGCAGCAAAATACGAGCAAGCTCCACCGTATCGAGTACCGGTCGCTTGATCGGCGCATGTCCTGCCAATTCCAGGGCACTATTCAAAAATCGCAAATCAAAGTTCGCATTATGGGCAACCACATAGCTGTCTTTGAAAAAAGCCGAAATTTCTCCTGCTACATCCTCGAATTGCGGAGCTCCAGCTACATCTTCATCGGCAATACCGGTAAGCTGGGAAATGAAAGGTGGAATCGACATACCGGGATCCAGCATCGTCTGAAATTGATCCGTGATCACACGTCCTTGAATGACGACAATCCCGACCTCTATGATTTTATCGCCATTCGACGGCGCATGTCCTGTTGTTTCTAGATCCACCACTACAAATTTATCCATACTCCACCCTCCATACTGCTTAGAAAAGAAAGACCCTTATCTATGATAAGAGTCTTATCGTCCATTTCTTTCCGCCGTTACATCATGACAGTGAGCGGCGGTTCTTCCTCGATGATCTCCTGAACGGTATTATCTTCGTTCATCAGGGCGATTTTTGGCTTGAAATCAGCCAGTTCCCCATCAGAGAGCATGGCATATGAAACAATGATCACTATATCATCTTTCTGCACAAGACGTGCAGCAGCGCCATTGAGACAAATAACACCGCTATGCCGCTCACCCGGAATGACATATGTTTCGAGACGGGCTCCATTATTATTGTTCACAATCTGGACTTTTTCATGAGGCAGTATGCCTACCTGCTCCAGAATATCCGTATCAATCGTAACACTGCCGACATAATTCAGATTCGCTTCCGTCACCCGGGCGCGATGTATCTTCGCTTTCATCATTGTGCGAAACATCTTATTTCCCCCTATATCAAAAACGGTCCATGATAGAGCCGTCTGCTTCCAATACAAGATTATCGATCAACCTCGCCTTATCGAAATAGACAGCCGCCGCGATGATGATACGTGCTTCTATTTTCCTCACCGGCTGCAATGCCGGATAAGACAAAATTTCAACGTAGTCTATTCTACCATTTGTTTCGCTGTTTATAAATTCTTTTACAGCAGACACAATTCTCGAAGCATCTTTTTCCCCGCCTTGAATACTCTGCTTCGCCTGCTGCAACGCTCGATAAATTGCTGGTGCGGCTTGTCTTTCTTGCTCTGATAAATAAACATTCCGGCTGCTTTTCGCTAATCCGTCTGCTTCACGGACTGTTGGCACTGGCACAACTTCAAGCGGAAAGTTAAGGTCATGGACCAATGCTTGGACAACTGCGACTTGCTGTGCATCCTTCAGCCCGAAATACGCGTGATCCGGCTGGATCAAGTGGAAAAGCTTCGATAAAACGGTGACGACTCCATCGAAGTGACCAGGTCTTGATTTACCGCACAGAACATCGACACGATCGGTAACCTGAAGCTTGATTGTGCGATCGTCTGGATACATAGCTGCAGCTTCGGGCATGAAGACGATATCGACGCCTTCCTGTTCTGCGATGAGCTGATCACGCTCGGCATCACGCGGGTAAGTTTCAAAATCCTCCCCTTCGCCGAATTGTAGCGGATTGACGAAAATGCTTAATACGGTTATATCATTCTCCGCCTTGGAGCGTTTCATCAAGGCCTGATGACCTTCATGCAAAAAGCCCATCGTCGCTACATAACCGACGGATTTATGCTCTTTTGCAAGCTGCTTTCTCTCCTGCTGTAACGCTTCTAATGTCGTAATGATCTGCATCGTCATTTACCTACTTTCGGTAATGCTGCTTCGTCCATGGTAAAACTCTGTTCGTCATTCGGGAGAATACCGTGTTTTACATTCTCACGATACGTGGTGAACACATTCGTGACGGTTTCGTTCAAGTCCGCATAGCTTACGGCGAATTTCGGCAAACGGTCGACACCATATCTGCTCAGATCATGGAAGACAAGCACCTGCCCATCCACCTCTGCTCCTGCACCGATTCCGATGACAGGGATGGAAAGTTCTTTCGCAATGAGTGCCGCCAATTGTTTGGGAACACATTCCAAAACGACAGCGATTGCTCCGGCTGCCTCTACTTTTCGTGCATCCTCAAGCAGCTGTTTGGCTGTCTGCTCGTTTTTTCCCTGTACTTTATAACCGCCCAGCATATGAACAGACTGAGGTGTCAAACCAAGATGCCCGACAACCGGAATACCGCCCGTCGCCAATGCTTTTATGCTATCGAGGATGACTTGATCAGCTCCTTCGAGCTTGAGGGCCTGTGCACCTGTTTCCTGAAAGATGCGCTTCGCTTGCGGTACAGTTGCCTCTACCGACACATGATAGGTCATAAACGGCATATCTACCACGACAAATGTATCATTTCCACCTCTTGTGACAGCTTTCCCATGGTGTATCATATCCTCGACCGTCACAGGAATAGTGCTGTCATAGCCGAGGACGACCATTCCAAGTGAATCTCCGACTAAAAGCATGTCGATACCAGCTTGCTGTGCCAATTTGGCAGTTGGATAATCATAAGCTGTGACCATGGTGATCTTTTCGTTATTTTCTTTCATTTTTTGAAAATCCAGTCTCGTTTTCATCGCGTTACTCCTCTTTCCATTCCAATTCGGCAGAATACAGCCTCTGTATGCTGCCATCGTCATTTTCCAATAAAAGCTCGCCGTCTTCGCCGATTCCTTTGAAGACTGCTGCGAAGACTGCAGAAGGAGTAGTTGCTATTACGCGGTGTCCCAGGCGCAGCGCATACTGCATCCATTCATCCCGGATGACTTGAAATCCTTTGTTTGTATATAGGTAATAGACTTCTTCAAACTCTTTCCAAATCAGATGAATCAGCTCTTGCCTGTTCCATTCCTTACCAGTCTCGATACGCAATGAAGTCGCCTTTTGACGGATATCAGGCGCTATTTCCGTCTCTGTCTGGTTGATATTGATGCCGATACCAAGTACGATATGCTGAATATAATCCTGCTCAGCCTGCATTTCCGTCAGGATTCCAGCAAGTTTCTTATCACCAAGATAAATATCATTCGGCCATTTGATAGCAGCCTTTATCCCTTGCTTATGGAAGGTTCGCGCAATGGCAACTGCTGCAGCTAGTGTTAGCTGCGCGGCCTCGCGCGGTCCAAAGTCCGGCCGGATGATCAAACTCATCCAAATGCCCGTACCGGCAGGGGAATGCCAGTTGCGCCCCTTCGTTCCCTTGCCGCTTAACTGCTGGTCCGCTAGTACAACCGTGCCATGGACTGCCCCTTGATCGGCCAATGATTTGGCCAGTACTTGCGTCGAGTCAAGCTCCTCTTCAAATATGATCTTCCGACCGATCCATTCGGTATCAAGCTGCCAGTTCAGCGTGTTTTTACTTAGCTTATCTGGTGATCGTCTTACTTGATAGCCCTTGCGCGGGACAGCATCTATGTCATATCCGTCCGCTTCCAACGCTTTCATATGCTTCCAGACGGCTGCCCTTGATATGCCTAGCTGTTCCGATAAATACTGACCGGAAACATGCGAGGTATTATGTTCCTGAAGGATTCTTATGAGACGATTACGCGTCGTGTCCATGGATGATCCACTCCTTCAGCTTGTTTTTTTCGTTTTTGATCCGGTTCTCCACCACCGCTTTTTCAGAAGCAAGCAAAAGATCACGGATCCAGCTGCCTTTTTTCCTGTCAGGAAATAAGCTGATCAAATCCCCGCCGGATATAGCCAATTCCGAACCATTGGAGATAGGCAGTTTTCTCCTGATGGAAGAAAGTTCATCCTGCACATCTCGTTCCTTGCAAATCTCCATTAAACAGCAATAGCCTGGGTCAAGATGAACCGGCAGTTGGTAAACAGACCATGCATCAATATCGCTATGAATCATCTGCACCAGGTTTTGAGCATCTTGTTTGATGCTCTTGGAGAGCTTCCATTCTTTGACCCATTCCATGACTGATATGCCGCTCAATAAGGAACAAAGAGCAATCCACTCTGCGAAACTTCCCAGAGGCTTGATCCTTGAAGCCACTTCGCTCATCAGTTCGGGTTGATCACAGAAAATCGGCATCGCTTCCCATAATCCAGTTTCATCAAGGAGGTGTGCAGCCGTTTTTACATAGTTACCACCGCATAATTTTTCCATTTCAATCGCCACACGTTCGATTGCTATGCGTGTCAGCCATAAACGCTGCTCTTTTATCACGTTGCGGGCGTCGTCATCCAGCTTGTATCCAAGCTGGGAGACGAATCGGACACCTCGCATCATCCGTAAAGGATCTTCATGGAAACGGTCATAGGCGTTGCCGACAGTGACAAGCTCTTGCCTTTCTATTGCATCCCTGCCATCGAAAGGATCGACCAATTCTCCGTTCCTGTTCATTGCGATTGCATTGACCGTATAATCACGACGTGCCAGATCAGCTGTGACATCCGTAACGAAATGCACAGAGTCGGGATGCCGGTAATCGGAATATGCGCCCTCTGTCCGGAAAGTGGTGATCTCGAAACTTTCCCCCTCAAAACGTACGAGTACGGTTCCGTGTTCAATACCAATCGGAATGACTTTATCGAAGACTTGCATGACCTGATTCGGGGTGGCTGATGTTGCAATATCCAAATCCCCGACCTGTTTGCCGATGAGATGATCCCTTACAGCACCTCCGACCAGGTATGCTTCATAACCACGGGATTCAAGCTGCTGCATGACCCGGAATGCTTTATCAAATATTTTCATGGCAAAACCTCTTCATAAATTGCTTCGTATCGTGCAACAATCTGTTCGGAATGGAAAGCTTGGGCTGCATGCTGGATCGCGGCTTCGGAAAACTGCTGCCAAAGCTTCTCATCTGTCAACAAATACAATGCATAGTCTGCCATTTGTTTCACATCACCCAGCTGCGCCAAAAAGCCGTTCTTTCCATGCTCTATTACTTCAGGAATACCGCCGACATCCGTTCCGATACAAGGTACTCCGCAAGTCATCGCTTCTAAAAGAACCAAACCGAAGCTCTCTTTTTCAGAAGGAAGCAGCATGATATCTGCCATGTTTAAAAGAGCAGCGACATTATTGCGCTTACCCAGGAACAGGACCTTATCTTCCAATCCGCGCTGCTGTACATCCCGCAAAATATCCGAGTACTCAGGACCGTCTCCGATTAGCAGCAGTTTAGCCGGCATTTTTTCTTGTACATAAGAAAAAACCTGTACAACATCCTGTACACGCTTCACTTTCCGGAAATTACTTATATGTACGAGTACTTTCTCATCTTCTGCGATACCAAACTGCTGTCTCACATCACTTACATCAGCTGGGCGATATACTTCTTCGTCCACAAAATTATACACGACATCTATCGGACTGACTATGTCGAGCATGTCCCTAGTCTGATCCACAAGGCTCTTTGACACGGCAGTGACGACATCACTTTCTTCGATCGCATGGATGATCATCTTACGCAAACCATTATCAATTCCCAGTACAGTTATATCCGTCCCGTGCAAAGTCGTTACGATTTTGACATCGTGCTTGGCGATTGCTTTGGCCAGAATCGCACAAATGGCGTGAGGAACAGCATAATGGACATGCAAAATATCCAATCTTTCTTCATCGATTACCTCTGCCATCTTATTAGCCAATACCAGATCGTAAGGCGGGTATTGAAATACAGGGTAATGACTCATCTCCACCTCATGGAAAAACACATTTGGAAGCAGCATATCCAGCCGGAAAGGGACACTGGATGTAATAAAATGAATGTCATGTCCCTTTTTGGCCAACTTCTTGCCGAGCTCTGTCGCGATGACGCCGGAACCGCCGAGCGTCGGATAACATGTGATTCCGATTTTTAATTTTTTCATAGCTCCGGCTCACGGTCACGAATGATTTTGCGCCAATCAAAATCGCCCCGGTCCAATCCGCGAATGAATATTTCGGCAGCTGCCAGGTTGGTGGCAAGCGGAATGCGATGCACATCACAAAGCCGCATAAGCGCACTCACGTCAGGTTCATGCGGCTGTGCAGTCAGTGGATCCCGGAAAAAGATGATCAAGTCCATTTGATTCGTTGCGATGCGGGCGCCGATCTGCTGATCTCCCCCAAGCGGGCCGGACTGGAACAATTCCACTGGTAAACCAGTTGCTTCCTTGATTCGTGTACCAGTTGTGCCTGTAGCATACAGGGTATGTTTTTTCAGCATTTCCTTATATGCAACCGTAAAACGGACCATTTCAGGTTTTTTCTTATCGTGGGCAATTAAAGCAATATGCATGTCTATCGCCTCATTCCAATATATTTTCTAATCCGTATGCAAGGATGTCCATCTTCATGACGCGTTCTACAGCAAGTTCCACACCTGACATAAAGGATGCGCGGTTGAAACTATCATGTTTGACTGTGAATTGCTCGCCCGGTGCACCGAAAATAACTTCTTGGTGAGCGACCAAACCCGGAAGCCGGACGCTATGAATACGCATGCCATCCACATCCGCGCCGCGTGCTCCTGTTATCGTTTCTTTCTCATCAGGATGACCTTGTTTCGCCGGTTCACGTACTTCTTGGATAAGCTGTGCCGTTTTGACTGCTGTACCGCTTGGAGCGTCAAGTTTCTGATCATGATGTTTTTCGATGATTTCCACTGTCGGGAAGTATTTCGCCGCTTGTTTTGCAAATTGCATCATCAATACAGCGCCAATTGCAAAGTTAGGTGCAATGATTGCTCCTACACCTTTTTCTTCACTTAGGTTTTCAAGCTCTTTTACTTGTTCTTCTGTAAAACCAGAGGTACCGACTACTGGGCGCACACCGTGTTCGATAGCAAGCTTCATATGTTTATAGCCTGTTTCTGGAATGGTCAGGTCGATAAGTACGTCTGCTTTGACTTCATTCAAGCACGCTTTTGCATCCTCATAGATAACTGCATCGCTGGAAGGCAAGCCATCGATATCACTGATACGTTTCCCGCCGTTTTTCCGGTCAATTGCTGCCACTAGATCAAAATGAGCTGTCCGATCGATAAGCTGCAATGCTTCCGACCCCATCCGTCCCCTTGGTCCTGCCACTATGATTCTGATTGTATCTTTAATCATTCTGTCAATCCTCCTGTGTCTTCTTCGTCCATCTGTCTTTATCCCTGGTTTCGAACTTCGTCATCGATTTCTCGAATGCTTCTGAGAGATCGATATCAAGGGAATTGGCAAAGCAAGTCAGTACAAAGATGATATCTCCGAGCTCATCTGTAACTGTATTGGCCGCTTCACTCGCTTTCTTTGGCTTTTCGCCATATGTATGGTTCACTTCCCGGGCCAGCTCTCCGACTTCTTCGGTCATGCGGGCAAGCATGCTGAGCGGCGAGAAATAACCTTCTTTGAACTGGGAAATATAAGCCTCGACGCGCGCTTGTATTTCCTTGGTTGTATATGCAGTGTTCATGTGCGATCTTCCTTTCGCTATATCATTACCATGTTAGCCTAAAAATAAGGCGTTTGACAAATATTTTTACCTAATGGGCATATTTGTAGAGAAGGGTTTTGTTGTCTATAATATAGAAAGAATTGTCATCTTAGGAGGTGGATTATGTTAAGACTGCGTTTGAGGAACATCCTGTTCATCCTGTTAGGCGCGGCCATCTTTTCATTCGGTATTGTACATTTCAATATTGCAAATAAACTGGGGGAAGGCGGATTCACCGGAATAACGCTCATTTTACTATTCGAATTTGACTGGGATCCGGCTATTACGAATCTGGTGCTGAACATTCCGTTATTTTTGATCGGATGGAAATTCTTAGGTCGGACAACTTTCGCCTATACGATCATCGGCACAGTGGCTGTTTCCTTGTTCCTCCGCTTATTCCAAACATATGACTTCCATATTGATCTCGGGAATGATTTGCTGATTGCCTCGTTATTAGCGGGGGTATTCATCGGTGTCGGACTTGGCATCATCTTCAGATATGGAGGCACTACAGGCGGAGTCGACATCATTGCCCGCTTGGTTAACAAGTATGCCGGCTGGACGATGGGACGGACAATGTTCATGTTCGATGCTGTCGTCATCGTCACCTCTGTTCTCACCTATCTTGATTTGATTCGGGGGATGTATACGCTGGTTGCTGTATTTGTCGGCGCCAGGGTGATCGACTTCATTCAGGAAGGCGCCTACTCGGCAAGGGGAGCAACCATCATTTCCACACAAAGTGCCGATATCGCCAATCAGATCCTGAAACAGATGGACCGGGGTGTCACCGTTCTTGACGGCAGAGGCAGTTTCACCGGTGAAAAAAGGGATGTCCTTTATTGCGTGGTTGCCCGCAACGAAATCGTTAGACTCAAAGCGATCATCACCTCAGTCGACCCGCATGCTTTTGTAGCGCTCAGTGAGGTGCATGATGTGATGGGCGAAGGTTTCACGCTGGATGAAAATAAAAAGCCTTATCATACAGACTAGCGTTTTGCATGCATTCATACGAATGAATTGGTAAAGTGAAGAGGAATAAACGAAAGAGGTGAAATCATGGATCTTACTGGTAAGAAAATACTGTCCTTTGTAAGTGATGATTTTGAAGATTTGGAGCTATGGTATCCTGTGTTGAGACTTCGCGAGGCTGGTGCACAAGTGCATTTGGCAGGTGAAGCAGCAAATACAGTCTACAAAGGTAAATATGGCGTTCCTGCGACATCGGATGTATCATTTGATGAAGTCAATCCGAATGCGTACGATGCGTTGCTTGTCCCGGGGGGCTGGTCGCCGGATAAATTGCGCCGCTATCATTCTGTATTGGAAATCACCCGTCACTTCCATACGCATAAAAAGCCGATCGGCCAAATCTGTCATGCTGGCTGGGTGTTGATATCTGCAGGTATTCTGGAAGGTGTAAACGTGACGAGCACGCCAGGAATCAAGGATGATATGACAAATGCCGGAGCCATCTGGCATGATGAAGCAGTCGTCGTCGATGGTCACATCATCAGCAGCCGACGTCCGCCTGATCTGCCCGACTATCTGCGCGAACTGATCAAAGTCATACAGCCACAATAAAAAGGCATCCCGTTGCGGGATGCCCTTTCTTACTCTTCGCTATTTCCGACGAAGAACATAAGGATGAAGCGCACAAGCTCGGCTACAGCTACTAGAGCCGCTGCAACATAAGTCATTGCTGCTGCATTCAATACTTTCTTCGTAGAACGCTCTTCGTCATTGCGGATGATTCCGGTGGAAACCAGCTGGGCCATCGCGCGGTTCGATGCGTTGAACTCGACCGGCAATGTTACGACCTGGAACAATACCGCGATACTGAATAGTGCAATACCGAAACCTACTAGTTGTAGAGCTCCGAAAATCGCCCCTGCAATGATAAGCATGAAGGAAAGGTTATTCCCCCAAGCAGCTGCTGGCGCAAGCGCTGTACGGAATTTAAGGAAGCCGTACCCTTCTGCGTCCTGTATTGCGTGTCCGACTTCGTGGGCAGAGACAGCTGCCGCTGCCATGGAATGACCATGATAGTTGTCGGTGGATAGACGGACCACTTTGTGACGGGGGTCATAGTGGTCAGAGAGCATACCACGTGTTTCCTCGATCTGCACATTATATATTCCGTTATCATCGAGAATCTTTCTCGCAACCTGTGCACCAGTCATCAGAGAAGACGTTTCTACTTTCGAATATTTCTTGTACGTACTTTTAACCTTTGATTGAGCCCATAATGGGATAATCAGAAGCAGTGCTATATAGATAATATAAGCACCTAGTGACATATACATTCCTCCATAAAAATATTTGGAACTTAGTAAGGTCAATTTTAGTCAAGAATTCAAAAAAAATCAACTATTAGGATCCTTGTTCACACTTTTGTCATTTTCAGCTCGATACTTCTTATAGCCGACATAAATCAGCGTCCCTACTATGCTTGCACTAATACCAAGTATTCCCCAGAATCGTCCCGTTCCATAACTGCTTTTATCAGGTACTGCAATGCTATACAAGTATGCAGGCAGTGAATTGAATTGTTGATCAAACGTTTGTTCCATTTTGTCGGAAGATGACGATAAAGCCTCCGTTTGCGGCTGCAGCATCAATTCGGCAATGTTGGCAAGTACAAAAAAAGAGGCTGTCAGAACAACGACGAGAAGCAGCTTTTTCATAAGCATCCCCTCTTTTTTAGAAGTTCCTACAGCCTATGCTGGCAAATGATAATGTATGTCGGTATCAGCCTTATTTATTTGGATAAGTTGACGACTTCCGCTGTGTGACCAGATAACCGACCAAGATGGAAACGATGCTCAGCCAGAAAGTAAAATACCCGATCACATCACTGTAATCAGTCAGATTGCCGTATATCGGCATCATATCGAAAACATAGTCAATGATATCATTATGCAAGATAACGACAGCAGCCAATGCTAGATGACGCAATTTCACTCGATAAAGCGGTGCATACAGAATGCCTTGGACAGCCATTGCTAAATGAGAGGCAATCAGCATATACCCCTGCCAGGAAAGTGTTCCGGCTACTGCCAAAGTCAAAATATTCATCACGACCGCCCAGATACCATATTTGAACAAAGAAGTGACTGCCAGTGCTTCGATATAACCGTTTTGTTTTCCGATTAATAATAAGCCTAGAAAAATAGTGAAAAAGAGACTGGCCGTTGGACTATCCGGTACAAAGGGCAGAAAAATCGCCGGCGTTATTTTGAGCTGCCAGCCATACCACATAAACCCGTAAATCGTCCCGAAAAGATTGATGATAAATAATGCTATGATGCTATAACGATGGAAAAGAAGACGATACATATGATGTACTTATCCTTTCATTTCAATTATGTATTGCAAACAGCCCATGCATGAGCCGTCACTTTATTTTAGCAGAATATTCTTTTCTATCGGAAATTTAAACTAGAAAGATAAAAAAATAGATGCGCTAATTAAGCGCATCCCTTTACATGTGTTCAATTTTTTCTTCTGCTTCTTCTTTCAATTGACGCATCGCCCTGCTCAACAATCGGAATTTATCTTCATCTCTCTTATCAAGAGCCAAATCAATTGCTTCTTGCAGTTTTTTCTTTTTGTATTGATAATGTGATGCATCAAGAAGTTTCGCTGCCAGCTGCCGGTCTTCTTTTGTTACATAATGATCCTCCGGCAAGAAAGGATTGTCTTCTAGCACTGCGACATATTCCATGCTCTGATGGGAATTCTTGAAATTGAGTTGAATATAGACAGGATCTTTCTTGTTCATACGGATATCATGGAATGATTTTTCCGCATCTGTCGTGACGATATTATCTTTGTAAAAACGGAACGGTACTTCTTCGGAACAATGGGCGGATATGATGATTCCTCTGGGACTGAATCTTGCTTCGCGAATGAAATGTACATTATCAAGAAACGAATCATGATTGATCAAGTAATTCAAGATCCAGACACTTTCCCTGCGCTTCAATTGGTAATTATCCAAAAACCAGCGAATGAACGCCTTCTTATCCTGCATGGTAACGGAAATATTCATATGTGCCCCCTCCCAGAAAGCGAAATGATTTCAATTCAATGCATTTATTGAGACAAGAGCCGGTTGATATTCTCTTCCACTTCGATATCTGATGGCTCCAAGCGAAGATACTCTTTTAGTATTTCGACAGCCTCTTGCATCCTCCCTTCTTCCAATAGGAAATAACCGTATTCTTTTAGAAAATCGCTATCATCTTTGAAGTTAGTATATGCTTCCCTGTATGCCTTTAATGCCTCATCGAACATTTCAGTTTCATTATAGGCGCGGGCAAGCTCCCAACGGTACGCCGCATCTTCTTCATCTGTCTCCAGGATATGTGTCAATAACTCGATGATTGCCTCATGATCTTCATCCAGCTTGAAATTTTCGATCAAATATAGAATCGCTTCTTTATATCCCGGGTCAAGCGCGATTGCATGACGAATCAGGAAGTAGCTGCGATCATTCTTGCCCAGCTGTCTGGCGAGACGACCTGCTGTGAAATAAAGCTTCTGATTATATTCATCCAACGCCAAACCTTTCTCTGCGGTCTCAAAAGCTTTTTCCATCAAGCCTTCTTCTTCATAGGCTTTGGCTAGATATTCATAGACAGACAGGTAGTCAGCTTCCGTTTTAAGCAACTTTTCCCAAGTACTGATGGCAATGTCGTATCTGGATAACTTGAAGGCCGTGAAACCATAACTGAACAGCTGCTCCACATCCTCGACATCCGTTTCCTGATAATAAGTCAATGCTTTTTCAAATTCACCTGTAGCTGCATAAGCTTCAGCCAAACGAAGGGCAACATCGATATCCCCCATTACGGTTTCTTTTTCATAAACCTTTTCATAGTAAGTGATCGCCTTCAGGTAAGAGCCTGTTGATAACGCCAGCTCACCCAATGCCAAATCGATGACAGTTTCAGATGGATCGAAGCGCTTGGCAGCTAATAATTTCTGCTCCGCCACTTCGAATAATCCTTGCGCTTCGTATAAATCAGCGAGCTGCATTTGCGCTGGTACAAAATAGTCGTCATCTTCGACAATCTGATCAAGCTTATCGATTGCCTCTTGGTCTTCATTCAAATCGATATGAAGCTCAGCAAGCATCATCTTGAGCTCCATTTCACCAGGGAACATTTGTTCCAGTTGAAGCAAGACGGCTTTTGCTTCTTCATGCATACCCCATTGCATATATAATTCTGCAATGGTAAATTTCTCTTCTTCATTGGCACGTGGCAAATATGCCTCCAATGTATCAACTGCTTCCTGGGGTTGATCATTCTCCATGTATGTTATCGCTTTTTGTAATTCTTCCATTTTGACACTTCCTTTTACACGCTTATCGGCTTTTTAAGTCTTTCTTCAGTGTAACCTAAAGCAAGTGCTTTAGAACAGTAAAAAAGCCTGATTCCCTGTTGGGAATCAGACATATTCATTTTTGCAGTGCACGTAAATCCGCAAAAAAGGATGGATAAGAGATGTTGATGCTATCTGCATCAGTAAGGATAGTTTCTCCATTTGCGATCAAGCTGGCGATGGCAATCATCATTCCGATACGATGATCACCGAAAGAATCAGCAGATGCACCTTGCAGAGATTGATTCCCTGGAATCCGCATGCCATCAGGCGTCGTTTCCACTTCCGCCCCAAAACTTCGCAGCGTAGAAGCTATTGCCTCAATTCGATCTGTTTCTTTGAATCGAAGCTCTTCGGCATCTTTGATGAGCGTATCTCCATCAGCTTGGGTGGCGAGCAATGCTAAGATAGGCAATTCATCGATAAGCCGGGGAATGATACCTCCGCTAATCTCTGTTCCTTTCAACGATCGATAGCGTATCCTAATGTCCCCGATGCGCTCACCAGCTTGGATTTTATGCTCTTTGATTTCCATATCGGCTCCCATATCCCGCAATACATCCAGGATGCCGGTTCGTGTTTCGTTCAGTCCGGTATTGGATAAGGTAATATCACTGCCTGGTACCAAACAGGCAGCCACAAGGAAAAATGCGGCTGAAGAAATGTCACCTGGAACATATACATCCGTACCAACGAGCTGCTGACCGCCTTTAACCGTGACAGTCGTACCGGTCACATCGATCTTTGCACCAAAGCTTTGTAGCATCCGTTCGGTATGGTCCCTCGTCTTGACATCTTCTGTAATCCGTGTCTCACCATCAGCTAAAAGACCAGCCAGCAGCAAGGCGGATTTCACTTGGGCACTCTTAACGGGTGTGTGGTATGTAAGCTCCGACAGCTTCTGTCCGTCAACTGCCAAAGGCAAATACTTACCTTTTTCGCGTCCATTTATTTTCGCGCCCATTTGGCGAAGCGGCTTGGTGACACGGTCCATTGGCCGATTTGTCAAAGATGCATCCCCATACGCCGTGATATGGAATGGCAAGGCAGCGAAAACACCAAGCAAAAGACGTGCTGTTGTTCCCGAGTTTCCGAAGTTAATCGGCTGCAATGGTTCCTTGAAGCTATCTTTTCCTTCACTTTCCAGGATGACGGTCTCGCCATCCTGCTCAATCGAAACGCCAAGCGCACGGAAAGCATTAATTGTCCGAAGGCAGTCCTCACCGCTTAGGAAATGGCGGACAGTCGTCTTCCCTTTGGCTAAAGAACCAAAAATGATGCTCCGATGGGAAATGGACTTGTCTCCAGGAACGGTAATGGAACCGGAAAGCCCCTTTTCTATCGGTTGCAAACGGATATCTGTCACTATTTTCACCTTCAATCTTCAATCTTTACTTCATATCCAAACACTTCCAGCACACCTTTTGCCTTCAGCTGGATTTTCTGCTCGGCAAAGCTGAGGCGAAGAACACCTGTCAGGCCTTCCCGAAGCTCGAGTATTTGGATATTGACAATGCTCAAGCCAGCATCGGCGACAATGGTGAGTACCTTTTGCAAGGCTCCTGGCCGGTCGGTAATATCGACATACAAGTCATAGTAACCTGGAATCGCACCTTTTTTCCGAGGTTCCAAACCATCCCGGTAATGCTTCGCTTCTTCTAGATATGCATGGATTTCCTGTCTATGATCCTCAAGCAGAAGCTTACGGAAATTTTGCATTTCTTCAATCCAATCATCGAGCAACACAGCCATCTTTTCTTTATTCTGAAAGAAGATGTCCTGCCACATACCAGGATTGCTGGAAGCGATCCTGGTAATGTCCCGAAACCCGCCTGCTGCAAGTTTCGGGAGAAAGCTGTGCTTTGTTTCCCATTTCTTGGCTTGCTGCACCAATGCCGATGCAATCAAGTGCGGGAAATGTGAGACAACTCCTGTCATTTCATCGTGTTCTTCAGCAGACAATGTGATGAAAGTGCTTTTCGTACCATCGAGCAGATCCTTCAACAGATCAAGGTCACCTTCTTTTGCCCGCTGAACGGGCGTCAGGACATAGATGGCATTTTCGAAAAGATGCGCTTTGGACGCCTCGATTCCATGCTTATGGGATCCAGCCATCGGATGTCCGCCGATGAAGACGATTTTATCTGAACGCAGGGAAGCGGCCTGACGAAAAATCGGTCCTTTGACTGAGGAAACGTCCGTCACGAGCACTTTTTTATCCAGTTTCATAGTATCAAGCTCTTTCAGCAGCTCGACAGATTTGGAAACTGGTGCTGCAAGCAAAATGATATCAGCCTTTTGAGCGGCTGCTTGAAAAGAGGAAGATGCCTCATCGATGATGCCATGCTGAAGGGCGTACTGCAAGGTACTATCCTTCTGGTCCACCCCGATCAGATGGACTTCTTTATGCAGTTGAATATTACGGGCTAGCGAGCCGCCGATCAATCCGAGACCCGCGATAACAACCGTATCCATATCAGCTTTCTTTCACACTTGTCAGGAATTGTTCAAGCAAAACAGTGAATTCAGCCATATCCTGTTCATTGCCGAGTGAAATTCGGACACTATTCGGCATACCGAGCGCATCGCCGGAACGAACGATGAATCCCTTGGAAAGCATATGCTGGAAGACGGCATCCCCGCTTACGGGCAGATCATATATAAGGACAAAGTTTGTATGGGATTCGTAATATTTGATCTGATGCGCATCACAAAATGCAAGGAAGCTATGTTTGACTTGATTGTTTTTTGCAATTGATTCTTTGATGAAATTCTGATCGTCAAGCGCTACAATTGCCGCTTTCTGTGCGATCGTCGTATTATTGAACGGGCTTCTTACCACGTTGATTTTATGGATGACTTCCGGATGGCCGATACCGTAACCGACACGAAGCGCAGCGAGTCCGTATGCTTTAGAAAAAGTTCTAAGCGTAATCAGATTCGGGTATTCATCCAATGCAGCAAGAGTGTCGAAATAGTCATCCGTCTCCAGGAACTCGATATACGCTTCATCTGCTACTACCAACACTTCTTTTGGAACTTGACGAAGGAAATTCTCGAATTCAGCTTTGGCTATATGGTTTCCTGTCGGATTATTCGGTGTACAGAGCCAAACGATACCTGTTTTATCGTCGACTGCTTCCAGCATGGCAGGAAGATCGTGGAACCCGTCTTTTGTCTCGATAGCCCTAACCTCAGCCCCCTCGATCAAAGCATGGTGCGGATATTGGGAGAAGGATGGATGCGCCATCACCGTGTTCAAACCAGGAGCCAGGAAAGTACGGCAGAGCATCATGATGATTTCATCAGATCCTGCGCCAAGAACGATTTGATCCAGTCCTACATCGAAGTGTTCTGCCAATTTCGCTTTCAATGCCGTACCATATCCATCTGGGTAGATTTCCTGATCATCGGCAAACGTCGGCAAAGCTTTTTTCACTTCCGGGGAAAAGCCATATGGATTTTCATTGGATGCAAGTTTCACGATACGATCCAAGCCGAATTCCTTCTGAACCTCCTCCATCGGTTTTCCTGGTTTGTAAGCTGTCAATTCATTCAAAATCTGTTTCGCTCTCATTGATGCTCCTCCTTTAAATCGGGACGTAATGTGATTGCCTGCTCGTGATAAACATGATGAATCTCCTGCTGCGCTAAATCAGTGCGTGCTGTCAGCATAACCCTGATACATTTCGGCAAACCGCCTTCGATTGCCAGCTCCTGCATGCACATGACAGGTACATAAGTCCAATCATCACGGAAGACACGCATTGCTTTTGCAGGGAATGTCTTGGTCAGATCAGGTGTAGCTGAAATGAGTACTTGTACCACGTCGTCCGGTTCGATGCTATTTTTCACAACCATCTCATCCAGCATCGCTGCAGTGGCTTCTATGATTTGATTTTCTTCGTTATCCGCTACAGTAGTGGCTCCCCTGAAACCCCGTATCATGTTCTGCTCATCCTTTCTAGGAAAGATGTGACAGCATCAAAAAGCGTGTCGTGATCGACTTTTTCCGTCACCGGCTGTCCGATTTCCCGCAGCAGCACCATGTGGACTTCCTTATTTTCCGATTTCTTATCCATTTGCATCCTAGTGACGAGTCTTGCTGCAGAAAGATCAGGCAAATACAAAGGGTATTGATTCCGCTCCAGCCAGCTTTGGAATTCATCGAGCAACAGATTTGCGCCGAATCTTTTCTCGCTTAATTCCAATGCAAACAGCATGCCAATCGCAACAGCTTCTCCATGTGTAAACGTGCCATATCCTGCTTCGGCTTCAATCGCATGGCCCAGTGTATGACCCAGATTCAAAAACTTGCGCATGTCATTTTCTTTTTCGTCGGCTTCAACGATTTTCGTTTTCACCTTGATGCCTGATGACAAATCCTTTATCAGCTGGTCCTGGTTGCCTTTGTCGAGTTTCTCGCGTGCAAACAGCTGGTCAAGGAAGGCTCCATCTCCGATATAAGCCTCTTTAATCAATTCTGCATAGCCGCTGCGCACTTCCTTTTCCGGAAGAGTCGTAATCGTATCGACATCATAGACAACAGCCACTGGCGGGTAGAAGCTTCCAATCAGATTCTTACCGGTTTCATGATTGATCGCAACTTTACCGCCGACACTGGAATCATGTGCCAGGATCGTTGTCGGAAGCTGGATGAAATCAATTCCCCTCATATACGTACTTGCGACAAATCCAGCCAAATCCCCGATGACCCCTCCGCCAAGAGCAAGGACGAGCGATTTGCGATCAAGCTGCGCTTCAAACATGCTGTCCAATATATCGAAATACATTTCCTTGCTTTTCGCCGCTTCGCCCGGTTCGATGATTTTCTTCGTCACTTTCGCATTCGGCAAAAGTGACGCTATGTAATCATCAAGATAATGCGGGGCGATACGTGTATCTGACACAATGAATACATTTTGATAAGTTTTGGGGAGGAAATCAGCCAATCTATGTCTGATTCCCGCTCCTACGGAAACTTTATAACTTGATTGACTCGCTTTGACTGTTATCTGTTCCATCAGAACACCCGGATTTCTTCCCGATAGTTTTCGATTGCTTCCTTGAGCTTAGGAAACTGGTCATGTGGGAATTGTTCCAGAATTGCTTTTGCAATTTCGAAGGCAACAACATGCTCCATTACCAGTGCTGCCGCCGGAACAGCACAGCTGTCCGAACGTTCGATGCTCGCGTTGAACGGTTCTTTCGTTTCGATATCCACGCTCTGCAATGGTTTATAAAGCGTCGGGATCGGTTTCATGACACCTTTGATAATGAGAGGCATTCCAGTTGTCATGCCGCCTTCCAAGCCGCCGAGTCTGTTCGTTTTCCGGTAATAGCCTTTTTCTTTATCCCAGGCAATCTCATCATGCACCTGACTGCCCGGCAGTCTCGCCGCTTCGAAACCAATGCCGAATTCCACACCTTTGAATGCGTTGATGCTCGCCACTGCGCCTGCAATACGACCATCAAGCTTTCGATCGTAATGGACGTAAGAGCCAATACCTGCCGGCAACCCTTCCACATAAACTTCCACCACGCCGCCGATGGAGTCTCCGTCCTTTTTCGCCTGATCGATCGCTTCTGTCATCTGCTCGGCAGCCTCGGGATCAAGGCAGCGTACGGAAGAGGCTTTTGAAATACTGTCTCTTTCTTCATATGTATACTCCGGGAACTCGACTGCCTTGATGCCGGCAATTTCCTTTGTGTAGCCGACAAGATGGATATCCAGTTCAGCCAGGAGCTTCTTGGCCACTGCACCTGCAGCCACGCGTGCTGCAGTCTCGCGAGCCGAAGAGCGCTCCAACACATTCCTCATATCCCGATGACCGTATTTCAAGGCACCGTTCAAATCTGCATGCCCAGGTCTTGGACGTGTGACAATCCGCCGGACTGCTTGGGGGTCCTCGACCGGGTCTTCTCCCATTACATCTATCCAGTGCTTGAAATCGTCATTATGTATAACCAGTGCAATCGGGGATCCCAGGGTGTAACCATGACGGACACCGCCGACAATATCGACTAGGTCTTTTTCAATCTGCATTCGCTTGCCCCGGCCATGTCCCTTCTGCCTTTCAAGCAGGGATGCATTGATATCCGCGGCCGTCAATGGTAAATAGGAAGGAACACCTTCTACGATCGTTGTAAGTTGTTTACCATGTGATTCACCTGCAGTTAAGTAGCGCATGTATATTCCTCCGTTATATCTGTTACTTTGTAATTTTACTTACTATAACATAACTTGTTTCTTAAGTGGGAACAATTCTGACAATATTTCCGAACGTGCACACAAACTTATCATTATTTTCTGCTTAGTTCATCAAATGCTATTCGAAGCCTCTTCATACGGATTTCTACCTTTTGAGAGGCAGCTTCCACTGTATACCCATCTTCGATCAGTTCTTTCATCAGGATAATCTTCTTGATGGCATAATAATCGAATCTTCTCGTTACATTCGATTTTTCCTCTACGCTGTCGATATAACCTTTGTCTTCCCAATACCGCAGCTTGCGAATCGGGATGTCACTAATTTTGGATGCATCCCCTATCGTCACCGCCATTTGTTTAAGCAATCCATAATCTATTTCATCCACTGTCCCCCACCCCTTTTGTCGATGTAAGCCCATTATACGATAAATAGTATATTTGACAACTTATGAAGATTATATATAATTATCGGAGATTAGTTACAAAAGGAGTACGAACATGTTTGTAAATTCAAAAACCCATCGCATTCTATGCAGTGTCGTCACTGCAACCATCATGACCGCTATCATTTCATTTACACTTACAGCTGTCAATTCAGGTCTGCATGCTTTTCCATACGTCACTTGGTTCAGATCTTGGATTATTGCCTTCCTGCTCGTGTTTACCATTTCCTTCTTCCTGCCGAAGTTCGTCATTCGTCATGTATCAAGGATCATAAAAGTTAAAGAATAAAACATGCCAATCAGATTAAGGAATCGATAGATGAAAAGTGCTGCTCTGAATTGCCGCACCGGAAATGCTCCGCGATCGCGGCTGGCGAGCTTTCTCAAGCTGACATACTGTGCGAAGGCGTTACAGTATGCCGGCAGTTTAACTAAAAAAATCCGAACTTATGCAAATTTCATTGTTAAATTGCATCATAGTTCGGATTTTTGTTTGACCGGATACGATCGTTCGGGTCTTATTGCTTTTGGTAGAAGAATGTGTCCACAGCCCGCAGCCCGTACGTACTGGGATTGAAGATCTGCTCTGTACTGCCTACAAACAAATAGCCATTGTACGCCAGTGACTTACTGAACTTATGGTAGATAGCTGCTTTTGCCTCTTCTGTGAAGTAAATGAGGACGTTCCGGCAAATGATGAGATCATAATCTGTATCATAAGCATCCGCAAGCAGATTATGCTGCTTGAATTGTATATGCTGCTTTAATTCTTCTTTAATTTGGAATATGGGCCCATCTTGGGTGAAGTATGCGGATTTGATTGCCGCTGGCATTTCTTTCAGTGCCCTTTCGTTGTACTTTCCGATTTTCGCTGTTTCCAGCACACGTTGATCCAGATCAGTAGCATGGATCGTGTAGGCTATACCTTTTGCGTAACGCTCGAGCAAGATGGCCAATGTATAAGGTTCTTCGCCGGTAGAACAAGCGGCACTCCATATTTTCAGCGGCTTCTTTTTTTTAAGCAGTTCCGGGAGGATCCGGCGCTCCAGCACTTCCCACCGCTGATAATTACGGTAAAATTCAGACACATTGATAGTCATGCGATCCAGGAACTCGTCCATTAGCACTGCATCACCACGAATTGCCTGGAAGTATGCCTTAAAATCCGGGTAGCCCCTTTTTTCGCGAAGCGTAGTCAAACGCCTTAGCATCTGTGCTTCTTTATATTGAGATAAATCAATGCCAGTATTTGCTTTAATCTGCTGTACAAAGTATTCATAATCTGCTGCCACGTCATGTTCTCCTGTCTATATGTATCTAGTCCCATTTTACTGTATATAATGGATAGTTGGTAGGAGAAAATAATAAAAAATGATCGAAATACCTAGTATGCAAAAACAATCATTCTCGTGAGCACCCTTTCGTAAAAACACTTTGCTTTCTACGGCTTCAGCCTCTCGTGGCTGTCTAGTTCCTAAGACCAGCGCATTTAAATGGAAAAAGCGCTGTTAGAAAATGTTCCAACTCGTGCTATTCCTGTGGGAGAAGGAAAGTGTCGAAAGTATTACAATGCATTTTGAGGAGTCTCCGTAATCTGCTTAGCTAGTATAGATTATCATTAAAAAACCCGAACATGCGCAAATCTTTGTTTAAAGAATTGCGTCATAGTTCGGGTTATCACCTAGCTGAAGACGGTAATCTCAGCCTTTTTGATTTCATTCGTAAAGGCATTTCGCTATAACTTGTTCATATTGGATCAGTTCATTTGGGTCGAACATATTCGCTATTTCGCGTTCAGCGCTTTCTGCACTGTCAGAACCATGTATAAGGTTGCGGCTCATCTCCACTGCATAATCGCCTCTGATCGTACCAGGCGCTGCTTCCGTTGGTTTGGTTGCCCCGATCATACTCCGTGTCAGCGTAATGGCATCCTTACCTTCCCAGACCATCGCAAATACGGGGCCGGATGTAATATAGCTTATCAGTGATTCGAAAAAGGGTTTGCTTTCATGTTCTATGTAATGCGTTTTTGCTTGTTCTTCCGACACAACCATTATCTTCCCTGCAAGGAGCTTCAAGCCTTTCTTTTCGAATCTCGTTACGATTTCCCCAATCAGTCCTCGTTGCACACCATCCGGTTTCACCATCAAAAATGTTTTTTCCATTTTCACTGCAGCTCCCTCTTTATGAACTTCACAGTAATAATAGCAAAAGTGTAAGCGTTTTACAATCAGGAGCTGCGCTTCCCTATGTGTCTTGCAATTTGTTTCAATGTATTCCGATCTCTTGTTGGCGGTAGCTTGTCCAATTCCCGGTATGCCTTCTCCAAATAACGGTCACTGATCGCAAGCGACCTCTCGATGGCATCGGATGTTTTGATATGCTGGATAAATGGTTCCAAGGTCTCCCGATCGATTGCTTCCGGATCGCGGAAGACTTGTGTGAGCCGTTCCTTGAAGAAGCGATCTTCGCAAGCCAAAAGTGCGGGGAGCGTCATATTGCCCTGAAGCAAGTCGCCTCCGGCCGGTTTACCCAGATCGGTCTCGGACGCTGTGAAATCAAGCACATCATCAATGATCTGATAGCTCATCCCTACATAATAACCGTACCGATACAATGCGCTTTCATAACCAAGCGGTGCACCAGAGGCAATCGCTCCGAGCCGGGCACTGGCAGCGATTAGGATTGCCGTCTTCCTGCGTATTCGGCGGAGGTAGTCCTTCAGATGCTGCTCGATCCGATATTTATCCCTGATCTGTTCCACTTCTCCGATGCAAAGCTCCACTATCGTATGTGCGAGGATCTGATGTGCCCTTGGTTCTTCGAGCTTTGAAAGGTATTCCAGAGAACGAGCGAAGATATAATCCCCTGCATACATTGCCACTTTATTATCCCACTTCGCTTTTACAGTCGGTTTGCCTCGACGGAGTTCAGCATCGTCAATGACATCGTCGTGGACCAAAGATGCCATATGGATCAATTCGAGTGCGACAGCAACGGTTTGTATCCGAGGAAGCTCATATGTACCGAACTTCCCGCTGAGCAAAACAAAAACCGGCCGAATCCGTTTCCCGCCGGCTCGGAGAAGCTGTACCGACGCATCTTCCAGGACAGGATGCTCTGCTCGAATCGTATTAGTCATCGCATCCTCGATCTTGTCCAAGTCCTTTTTTAAATATGAGTAGATCATCGGTAGTTTCATTCATGTCACCTTCATCCGTCCAGACATATTACCAGTCAGCTTCTGACCGCCGGCTTCTCTCCCATGTGCATAGCCGCTACGCCGCCTGTATATGTCTTAATCTTCACGTTCGTCAATCCTGCCTGCTGGAATAATGCACGGAGCTCCTTCTTCCCGGGGAAGTCCTTTGCAGATTCCTGCAGCCAGCTGTATTCATCATAGCTTTTTGCCAAAAGCTTACCAAGCACTGGCATGATCCGCTTGAAATAAAAATAATACATCTGTTTAAACCCAACCATTGTCGGCTGTGATGTTTCCAAGCACACCACCTTACCGCCAGGCTTTACTACCCGGTTCATCTCCTTCAATACTTGAAGGTAATCCGGAACATTCCGCAAGCCAAAACCGATGGTCACAAAATCGAAGGAATTATCCTCAAAAGGCAGTTCCATTGCGTTTCCCCAAAGAAATGATAATTGTTCATGCGGATTTTCCTTGTTTTTCTTCTCGGCTACAGATAACATATTTTTGCTGAAATCAAGACCTGTGACGTGTCCTTTCGGTCCGACGGCTTTTGCCAGCGAAAAGGACCAGTCTCCGGTCCCGCAGCATACATCCAAAGCCTTATCGCCCGGCCGTACCTGCATTTTTTTCATCACACTTCGCCTCCAAGCACGATGACGCCTGAAGGAGATGACGGAATTCATAAAATCATAGCGGTCATATATCTTTTCAAATACGTGATGTACACGCTGTTCTTTCGTTTCTTGTGCCATAATTACCCTTCTTCCAGATATAACTCTTTTTGCCGATTCCCCTGAAGCAAAAGCTTACGGGAAAGCAGCGCATAGGCTGGCGGCAGTAGATCCAGCTTTGCTAGGAGTCTGACTTTAGCAGCTTCCATCTCCTCGTGTATCGCTTCTGTCACAGTCATGCCACTCTCTTGATTTTCGAGGATTGCAGCAAGCTTCAGGGAGAGGGGCGTCTGCTTGTTTCCCTTTGTTTCCCGCTTTAGCTTGCTGATCAAGAAATAGTCATCCAGCGATTCAAGCCTTGCTGTATCCGTGTAGCGGGAAGCTGCTGTCCGGAACAAGCTGCCTTCCAGACGTCCGAGCTTTGTGAAGAACGCTCCCGCTGTTGTCGTATCATAGTAAAGCGACATTTTCTGTTCATTGATTTCCTTGATACTGGTTGCCAGTAACGCCACCATATCAATCTCGCCAAGCCCGGCAAGTATCTGATAATAGAGCGCGCTGTAATAATTACCTGCCAGCACCGTCAGCTGTCTGTTCTTCCGTTCTTCATCGGTCTCGTCGGCCTTGGTAATCCTGATCACTTTATCATGTGTATCCAAAGCCATCTGAATCAGCATGATCGTAACCGCATAGTCTGTCTGCTGCTTATCGGGCAGGTTCGTTTGACCAAATAGCGTCTGCAATGCCAACAGCTTATTATCATCCAAGAATGGTTCCTCTGTATTCTCGTCCAGATAAGCCAGCTGCATGCGCTTCTCTATTTTATTTCGTAATGTATGTAGCTCTTCCATGGATGCATAGGACAAAACAATCACCTGCGCCCTTTTCGTATTTCAAACTGTATAAAAAGTATTATAGCACAGCATGTCCCGATTCGTCTTGTCTGCAAGCTCGTCAAATAAAAAGGGACACCTGATAGATTCAGGCATCCCTTATCCTAGCCCATATGTAATTATTTCACACTGTCTTTCAGGGCCTTACCGGCTTTGAACGCTGGAACTTTGCTCGCTGGAATCTCGATTTCGTTTCCAGTCTGCGGGTTGCGGCCTTTACGTGCAGCACGTTCGCGTACTTCGAAGTTACCGAAACCGATCAATTGTACTTTGTCACCTTGTTTCAAAGAATCCATGATTGAATCGAAAACCGCATCGACAGCTTTCGTAGCATCCTTTTTGGAAAGATCGCTTTTCTCAGCAACAGTATTGATTAGATCTGTTTTATTCATGTTTACACCTCCCTGACATTACCTTGAACAGAAAAACAATAGCATTTGCTATCATTTGTTCACCATAAAGATAGGTTTTATACCTATCAATACCGCTCGCGTTGCGATATCAACGCTTATAATAAACGACTTAGCAGCATAATTCAACACAAAACGCCATAAAACCTTAAATTTATCTCTATTACAGTTTATTTTTGACAAAAAAATAAAGCGGCTCATTTGCCGCTCATAGTATGATCGCAATCAAACCGCCCGATCCTTCGTTGATGATTCTTTCCAGTGTTTCCTTCAATTTGTATCTGGCATTCTCTGGCATCAAACTGATTTTTCCTTGGATTCCTTCTCGTACGATGCTATTGAGGGAACGGCCGAAGATATCTGAATCCCAGATGGAAAGCGGATCTTCCTCGAAGTCCTGCATCAGATAACGTACCAGTTCCTCACTTTGTTTCTCTGTTCCGATAATCGGTGCAAATTCGGAATGGACATCCACTTTGATCATATGGATGCTAGGCGCCACTGCCTTCAACCGAACACCGAAACGGGAGCCTTGTCTGATGATTTCTGGTTCATCCAAAGCCATGTCCTGCAAACTCGGTGCAGCGATACCATAACCTGTCTGTTTGACCATATGCAGTGCATCAGACACTTGATCGTATTCCCGTTTGGCATGTGAGAAATCCTGCATAAGCTGCAGCAGATGATCCTTACCGCGGATTTCTTCGCCGACGATTTCCTTTAGTACCTGATCGTACAAAGCATCCGGAGCATGTAAATCAATTTCGGCAATCCCCTCACCAAGCTCCATTCCTGCCAAATTGGCTCTTTCGATATAATCATATTCATCAAAGTATCCTACCACACGATCCACATCACGGAGGCGCTTGATATCCTTTACCGTTTCCTGGATGGCCGCTTGATAATTGGAACGAAGCCAATGATCTTCATTAAGTACCATGACCCAGCTTGGCAGATTGACATTCACTTCCAAAACCGGGAACTCATACAAAGACTCGCGTAGCACGTTATACACATCATGCTCTGTCATGCTTTCCACGCTCATCGCAATCACCGGGATGTCATATTTCTCACTCAGTTCCTGGCGGAGCAGCTCTGTGTTTTGATTATGCGGTGTGACAGAGTTGATGACCATGATGAATGGTTTGCCGACTTCCTTCAGCTCAGATACGACACGCTCTTCCGGTTCCACATAGTCACTGCGGGGAATCTCACCAATCGAGCCATCCGTTGTCACGACGACACCAATGGTGCTATGTTCCTGTATGACCTTGCGAGTCCCGATCTCTGCCGCATCATGGAAAGGAATAGGCTCTTCATACCAAGGCGTATTGATCATACGTGGTCCATTTTCATCCTCGAAACCTTTCGCACTTTCCACTGTATATCCTACACAGTCGACAACCCGGACACTAACTTCGAGACCTTCGTCCACCTTAAGGGAGACGGCGTTGTTCGGGACGAATTTCGGTTCTGTTGTCATGATTGTCCGACCCGCAGCGCTTTGGGGTAATTCATCCTGGGCTCGAGCCCGCTCAGCTTCATCTTCCATGTTAGGCAGGACAACCAGCTCCATGAACTTCTTGATAAAAGTCGATTTCCCAGTTCGGACAGCCCCTACCACCCCAAGGTAGATATCGCCATTTGTCCGTTTCGAGATATCTTTAAAAATATCTACTCTTTCCAAAAGATCCCCTCCCGATCTACTTTCGATGCATGGACAGTCTTAGCTACATACACTAGCAGTTTATGATGTTGTCCTATCCAAATATGCTAGAAATAATGGATTCCTTGCCTGCTGGCATCAAAGGGCATTTTCTGCAGGAAAGGACGAACAGCATATTGCCCTCTGCCGATAATCTATGCGCAAGCCCAGGGGTTCATACCAATAAAAAAAGAAGAAGCAGAAGCTTCTTCTTGAAATAGACTAAATATACCCAAGGCAACCTAGAAAAATATGCTGGTGCGAGTTAGTTTATGCGTAAAGGGCAAGGGATGGTAAGTTGTTCTGCCCAATTGCCGCTGTTAGTTTTTGAATAATTTGCTCAATGTGTTCATATCGGCTGGCATGTTGTTGCCGATGATCGCTTTGACGATTTTATCTTCTTTCTCTTGTGAAAGAGGCTTGCCTGCCATCGCAGCCAATTGCTTCACCAAACCGCGCACCGTTGCCTCATCTTGGAAGTTCGCACTTTTTACGGAGTTGGCTACCTTGTAGATATCATCAGCCTTCACATTCGATTTTTTCTGAATCTGGTCAATCAGGTTTTTCTGAAAGTCTGCCACATTCATTCCTCCTTGCAGATTAGCTACGAAACAGTATATGCAAGGAGTGAAAAAACGTTAGCGGGCATTTAGTACATCTTGAAGATCATCCATTTCATGCTTCGGCAGACGTGTCATCAGCTGATCGACGATGTCCTTTGCTTTGGCGCCATGAAAGAGGATTTGATTGATACCCTTTGTAATCGGCATATCGACACCAGCTTTGTCAGCAAGCTCCGCCACGGCCTCTGTCGTCCGGACACCCTCGACAGCCATCCCCATTTGGGCAAGTGCTTCCTCCAAACTCATGCCTTTACCGAGCATATTGCCAGTACGCCAATTCCGGCTATGTACACTTGTGCATGTCACAATAAGATCTCCCATGCCGGATAAACCGATGAATGTCAGTGGATTCGCCCCGAGCTTCGTACCAAGCCGGGCAATCTCTGCGAGCCCCCTTGTTATCAAGGCCGCTTTGGCATTATCTCCGTATCCAAGACCATCAGAAATACCTGCTCCAAGCGCAATGATATTTTTTAACGACCCGCCAAGTTCCACACCGACCATATCCGTGATCGTGTATACACGGAAATTCTCATTCATGAACAGCTCTTGGATTTTCTTTGCTTCTTCCATTGCGACAGAGGAAGCACTCAACGTTGTCGGCTGCCTTTTCGCCACTTCTTCGGCATGGCTTGGACCAGATAGAACAACGACAGGACGATGATCGACAGCTTTTAGTTCTTCTTCGATCATCTCGGAAACCCGCTTGCTTGTTTTTGGCTCGATTCCCTTCGTAGCATGCGCGATGACAGCGTCCGCTGGCAGATACGATGACAGCTTTGACGCCACCTCACGAGTAGCTTTTGCTGGGACGACGAGTATGACAGCATCCGCATCGCGTACAGCGTCTTCTAAGTCTCTATATGCGGTAATGGACGCAGGAAGAATCACTCCAGGCAGGTATTTCTCGTTCAGCCGTTCTCCATTGATTGCTGCGACCTGTTCTGGATTATGCGACCAAAGCCTGACCTCATGCCCATTATCCGCCAAAACCATGGCAAGGGCGGTTCCCCAACTGCCGGCACCGAGTACTGCTGCTATTCGTTGTGTCATATAAATCCTCCTCGTCCCTGTTTAGGATCTTCTTCTTGGGAAAATCTTGATTGGTGTACCAGTGAATCCGAATGCCTCCCTGATGCGATTCTCCAAAAAACGGACATAAGAAAAGTGCATCAATTCCGGATCATTGACGAATACTGCAAAAGCTGGCGGCTTGACCGCCACTTGGGTGGCATAAAGCACTTTCAAACGCTGACCCTTATATGTCGGAGCCGGGTTCATCGCCAAGGCATCCATGATCACATCATTCAACACATTCGTTTGAATGCGTTTGGCATGGTTCTCACTCGCCGTCAGGATCGCTGGCATTAGTGTATGAATCCGTTTTTTCGTCTTGGCGGACAAGAAGACGATCGGAGCATAATCCAGGTAAAGGAAGTGCGCCCGGATTTCATCTTCGAACTCTTTCATTTTTTTCTCATCTGATTCAACGGTATCCCATTTATTAACCACAATTACAATTGCCTTACCCGCATCATGTGCATATCCGGCAATTTTCTTATCTTGCTCGATAATACCTTCTTCTGCATTGATTAGAACAAGGACGACATCGGAGCGTTCAATCGCTTTCAAAGCACGGAGGATGCTGTATTTCTCTGTCGTCTCATATACTTTTCCGCGTTTGCGCATACCGGCAGTGTCGATAATGACGAAATCCTGTCCTTCTCTGGTAAATGTTGAATCGACTGCATCACGAGTCGTCCCTGCAACATCACTTACGATGACACGCTCTTGATTGAGCAGTGCATTCACCAGGGATGATTTACCGACATTCGGCCTGCCGATCAAACTGAAATGGATCGTCTCTTCATCTTCCTGCATCTCCGCACGTTCAGGGAAATGCTGGACAGTTGCGTCAAGCAAATCACCCAGACCTAAACCATGTGTACCAGAAATCGGGAATGGCTCTCCAAAGCCGAGGCTGTAAAACTCATAAATCTGATCCCGCATCTGCGGGTTATCGACTTTATTGACAGCCAGCACAACCGGCTTATTGGAACGGAATAAAATCTTCGCTACTTCTTCATCCGCTCCCGTTATCCCCTCGCGTCCATTCACCATAAAGATGATGACATCTGCTTCTGCAATGGCAAGTTCTGCCTGTTCACGGATTTCCACTAGAAATGGTGCATCTCCAATTTCAATACCGCCGGTGTCGATTATGTTAAATGGCTGGTTCAGCCACTCTGCTTCCGTATAGATTCTGTCACGTGTCACACCAGGTGTATCTTCGACAATCGAGATCCTTTCCCCGGCAAGACGGTTGAATATGGTTGATTTTCCTACGTTTGGTCTGCCTACAATGGCAACTACTGATTTCCTCATGAAAGGAACATCCTTTCCTACTTTCCTTTATGTGCTGGTCCTTCTGTTGCAACCTAACTGTTTCATTCTAGCAAAAGCGCCATAGGGAAACAATATATTTCGACATCATGTACGTTTGGCAGTCCATTTCGATCTATTCCGCAGATATTTTCTCAGCTCACCGGCAAGTTTAGCAACTATCAACAATAACAAAACGGTACCCAATACATCCAATGCTTTAAAACCGCCTGCTTCCTGATGAAGTCCATAGATATCCAATAAAAGTAGATACATCACTTCCCCCATGGCAAATCCTAAGCAAATGATACCAAGCTGCAAGTAAAAATCCCTAGTCAGGTAAAAGACAAGTGCAAATAAAATCAGTGAAAATATAAGAGTACGTGGAATCGGCAGTGCGATAGGATTTGTCAGTTCCCAAAGCAACATGCCAGTATAACCAATCCCCAGACAAATACTTCCAAAGGTGCCACGGCCCACTCGTTTACTGGCAAATATAAATAAGTAACCGATAACAGCAAGCAGAAAAACGGTTGCAAAAATTCGGTGACCAGCAAAATCAAAGGAAAAACCGGATAATGATATTGTAAGTAGTATAGCAAATCCAAATAATGTCCTTGCCAATGAATGTCTCATAAAGAAAGTCACCAGGACCCAGCTGATCCATGTTGCCCAAAAAAAGTAAAACCCCTCCATCTTTTCTCCTCCTTTTATCAGCATTATGACAAGAGAGGAGGAAAACTATACGTCGGGGGCAAAAAAAGACCAAGGATGCCCCGAGGCAATCTTGGTCTTTTTTCTTACTGCTTATACTTGTTCAATTTGTCACCGAGGATATCTCCAAGCTGGAAGCCGGAATGCTCCTCTTCTTTTTCGTATTCCTTGATGACAGCATTATTTTCATCTTGTTCCAATTCCTTGATGCTCAGACTCATTCGTTTTTCAGACTCGTTCACATCAAGTACTTTCACTTGTACCTTTTGTCCTGGCTCCAATACTTCCTGCGGCGTACCGATGTGACGGTTGGCGATTTGGGAAATGTGGACAAGACCTTCGACGCCAGGGAATACTTCGACAAATGCGCCGAAACTTACCAGACGTTTCACTTCACCCTCAAGAACGTCCCCTGCTTGTGCGCGGTCACTGATGTTTTCCCATGGTCCAGGGAGTGTCTCTTTCAGGGATAGGCTGATGCGCTCGCTGTCTTTGTCGACACTAAGCACTTTGACTTTGATTTCCTGGCCTTCTGTCACCACATCCGATGCCTTTTCCACATGTTCGTGGGAAAGTTGGGAAATGTGTACGAGACCGTCGATTCCGCCGCCGATGCTGACGAAGACACCGAAATCAGTCAAACGCTGTACTGTACCGTCAATCACTTGACCTGCTTCCAGGCTGTCCAGTACATCCTGTTTCTTGGAAGCTTCTTCTTCTTCCGCTACTGCACGATGCGAAAGGATAACACGGTTTTGTTCGCGATCCAGCTCGACCACTTTCAGCGTAAGCGGTTTGCCTTTGTAATCTTCGAACTCTTCGACAAAATATGTTTCCACAAGTGAAGCTGGAATAAATCCGCGCAGACCCACATCAACGACAAGACCGCCTTTGACGACTTCCTTGACTTCTGCTTCGAATACTTCTCCGGATTCGAATTTCGCTTCTAGGTCTTCCCAAGCAAGTTCAGCGGTAACAGCGCGCTTGGAAAGGACGACTTCTTCGTCATCCACTTTTTTCACTTTTAGTGTCAACTCTTCACCTTCGCTCACTGCATCGGCAGCACGCTCTACATGAAGACTGGATAATTCACTGATTGGCAGGATACCTTCCACTTTGTAGCCGATGTCTACCAAAGCTTGTTTATCTTCTACTTTCACCACTTTACCGGTTACAGTATCACCTACAGACAATTCCTTGAAATCAGTAGCTTGCTCATTCATTTCATCCATCAAAGAGACCTCCTTCAGTTTACAAGACAAAACATAAGTAAAAAAACATAGAAATGTCCTTTTTTCTAACTTCTAACATTTGAAGATATTTGTCAAGTGATAGGGCATCTATCCGACATGCTTGTTTATCAGAAGTTGGATTTCATCCATGATCACCTGCGACACTTCTTTAGCTGGTGCTTTCCTCGCTCTCAGCTCTTCCATATCGATCGGCGGTCCATAGATTACTTTCAATGCCTTTACCCCTTTATAGGAGCCGATAATCGCACAAGGCACCACCTTCGCTTCTGAACGCATCGCAAAGAATCCTATTCCAGGAAGCGGCTTACCGAGCTTGCCATCTTTGCTCCTGGTCCCCTCTGGGAATAGTCCCATTGTCTTGCCTTCTGCAAGGATATCCAAGCCCACACGGATCGCACTCCGATCCTGCATGCCGCGTTTGACCGGAAAGACATTTAAATGCTTCATTAAAAAACCGAGCGGCTTGAATTTAAAAAGCTCACTTTTGCCCATGAAAGCGATGTCCCGCGGACAAGTAATACCCAATATAGGCGGGTCGAAATTGGAGATATGATTGGAACAGACTAAAACCGGACCTTCCTTTGGAACATGTTCTTTTCCATATACTTTAATACGGAAAATCGGATAGAGGACGGCACTTACAATCACCTTACCAACGGTATATAATGACATGATTCCCTCTCCTTATCTCCCGATAACGTCGTAAACAGCATCAAGAATCTTCTCGACAACACCTTCGATTGAAAGGGAAGTTGTATCGATTTCAACAGCATCTTCCGCTTTTACAAGTGGAGATGCTTCCCTTTCGGAATCGAGCTTGTCCCGGAGGCGTATTTCTTCTTTCAACTGCGCCAAGTCCGCCTCGAACCCTTTGGCGATATTTTCTTTATAACGACGCTCTGCACGTTCTTCGACAGAAGCGATCATGAAAATCTTTACGTCGGCATCCGGAAGGACCCGGGTTCCGATGTCACGGCCATCCATGACAATGCCATTATCAGCTGCAAGATTCTGCTGGCGTCTCACCATTTCTTTTCGTACCAGCGGATGTTTGGCAACGACGGATACATTATTCGTCACTTCATTCGTACGAATTGCTTCGGTCACGTCATTGTGGTTCACAAGCACTTTTTGACCGTCTTCATGCTGCATTAGGACGATATCTATCCCTTGCAGCAAGGTTAGCAACGCTTCTTCTGATTCCAAATCGGCTCCTGCTTCGAGTGCTGTCAGCGTAAGCGCCCGATACATAGCACCAGTATCCACATAGACGAATTGTAATTTCTTAGCAACCAACTTGGATACGGTACTCTTGCCTGCAGCAGCAGGTCCATCAATTGCGATAGCGATATTTTTCGACTTCATTCAATTCAATCCTTTTTCTCATCGTAATCGGAAATAAAACCTAATAAAGCATAACATAGGATAGCGGCTTGGTCTATTTGAAGTCTACATCATCTGCAGTCCTTTTTTTCGCTGTTCCCGCTGACGCTCGAAGCAAAAACGAATAATTGCTTGTCTGTCCCGTTCCTGGATATTGTCAAACTGAATACTGGCCAGGATTTTGCCTGATTTATCATTGCGGGCGATGCGGACAATGTGTCCGGGTGCGGTCAAAAAATTTGGTCCGTCTTTTTGCAAGGTATAGGCAAGATACAACTTTACCTTCATCTTTTCCTGGAACCCATGGTTTTCCGGCAGCAGCATGGATAACCCGCCCCCGCTGATATCAAGCGTAATGGATGAGACAGGGTTGATCTCTCTTTCCTCACTATAAAGTGCCACATCCGTGCATGCGGAAATCCGCACATACTGACGACGCTGTATTTTCCGGATTTCACCTTCTTTGGGTATGGATAGCATCAAAGCAGGAACTTTCAGCATTTCCCTGCCTTTTAATGTTGTCACAAATGTATAGGCGTTGTCTTCTTCTGTTACATATAAGGCCTTGAAAACCGTTCCGACCGGAAAAATGTCTGTCCTTTTTGTTTCTTCATTTATCGGGTAGTCGATATAAATCGCATCGTCCGCCAACTCTATTACTTTAGTCCGATATCGTAGATATTTTTCACTATTTGAAACATCTGTCTTTTCTAATAACAAAGTACTACCGATTTTCAGCAAACGTCTCTCCTCTTCCCTTGAATCGTTCTTTCTTCCTATTATTGCAAAAATAATCAAAAAGGGGAAGGCTGTTTGCCATCCCCTTTACGTACTTTGCAAGAAACGCGCTTCTGTCGTCGTCTGTTTCTCGATTTCTTCTTCCTGTCCTGTATCCGCATTTACATAGATACGATACGTTTCATCATTACGTGTGCCCATGATTTCATACACAAGCGTTTCTTCATGTGTATCGTTCTCGATCAAGGCAAGATGGGTTTCCTGTACTTGGACATTTTGATTGAGTTTCTCGGTCGCTTGTTCTTCTGTCAGCTTTGGTTTGGCTATGTCACGCTCATGATGATTCATGAAATAGTCACGGGCATTATAGCCCAGAATATCGCCATTATCGAGCGCGACCTTGACTTGGACAATATCTGCATAAATGCGTACATCGTCCTGGACAGGTACAAAAAAGAAAATACCCACGGAATCGTATTGACTGCTCTGGACCATTTCCATTTCCGTCAATTTCTGCTTAACAAGAAAGTCCTGCGCTTTTTGCTGCGCATCATGCAAGCCTAATTTCGGATCCTCTCGATCCCGCTGCATCATCAATGTGAGGATATGGCCGCCTTTTTGACTGATATCAGCATAGCCGCTTTCCCCATCTTTTTTATATGAGAGACTGTAAAGCGGTACATCTGAACCCTTGCCTGATTTTCCCCCTGTGATACCACTGATAGAATTCAAATCGAAGGCTTTGGCTGCAATTGTTTTCGCTTGTTTCTGGTTGATTCGCTCACCGGTGACGCCTTCGAATTTATGTTCTTCATTGGAGGCGGGCAAAGCACCATTGTTAAAGTCCTTTTCTTCATTGAAACCGCCTGAACTATTCTCTACTGTCTCAAAGCTTGAGATGATGGCATTATCCGAGTGATCCGGTTCGTCATCCGATAATGCCATTTCCACATCGCTCCAGTGCAAATTATTACCGAGGACAGTATTTTGGACATTCCGAAGTTCATCCTTGATTTGCCCTGCGTTATCATGCAATTTCTCCAAGCGCTGCATTTCTTCCTCGGACAACGGTTCCTTGTCCAAGTCCCTTACAGCTGTTTTGTACGTAAAATCCCCGATGTTGGTCAAAAATTTCTCCGTTTTTTCAAAGGGCATCAGTGCCAGCGGAAGCTGACCGACATCCGTATGCGCTTCAGAGGATAACCGCCAAATTTCCGCCAATTGCGGTGACAGAGAATCCCTGGAATTCATTGCGAGCGTCGCTCCGATTTTATCATGCAGCGTGTCAATCCGATAAGTCAGCTCGTGGAAGGAACGCTGATAGTTGTTTTCTGCCTGCATCCTAATGTCGTTCTTTTCCTGACGTTCATTCATACCCCAGATTGCGGTTCCTGTAAGCGCCAAAGCAAGAACTCCGATTATCACCCATTTGTACATTCTTCGCTCTCCTTTCTACATACAGAAAATATGCTCACCAATCGTTTTGATTTGCGGTCTGCCCCAAATCCATGGGGAAGTGGCTGTGTTCGGATTGAAATAATAAATCGCTCCACCTGATGGATCCCAGCCGTTGATTGCATCGATTACCGCCTGTTCGGCTGTTTCATCCGGCGTCAGCCATATTTGCCCATCCGCAACTGCCGTAAAAGCTCTTGGTTCAAAGATGACACCTGAAATCGTGTTCGGAAACGATGGATCTTCCACTCTGTTCAGGATGACGGCTGCGACTGCCACCTGTCCCTCATATGGTTCTCCGCGTGCTTCCCCATGGACAGCATTTGCCATCAGTTTGATATCATTCTGGGAATAACCATTGGGAACATTGACCGCGGATGTATTCGACGGATTTGCCTTACTGCCTTCATTACCTCCATTACCGCCGTTACCGCGCTTTTTCACTTGCTGCTCCTGCGGTGTGCCGCCATAATAGGTAAATGTGTTTCCTTCTTGGATTTGACGCATGACAAAGGCTTTATCATAATTTGTAATGGATACCAATTTATCTTTTGCCTGCTTGCCTGCGACACCGTCGATTTCCATTCCGAATTCATATTGGAAATTGCGCAATGCCCAATACGTACTCCAGCCGAAAACGCCGTCTATTTTTTTATTATAGAATCCTGCATATTGCAAACGGGCTTGCAATTCCACCACGTCATCCCCTGTGGCTCCGTGCTGGATCACCTGTTCGGAAAAGGCACTGGTCTGCACAGGTGCCGACAGGATTAAACCTAAAAGGAGCAGAGCAGCACAAAACAATTTACAAAGCCGAAACTTCTTGAATTCCATTGTTCATTTCCTCCAACCTAACTATGATCTGACTACCGATAGCTTTCTTCCAGAGCGTCCATATTATGCAACAAAAAAAGAGTCAGACAGATTAGCTGCCTGACTCTTTCATTTGTATCTGTTCAATAGGATGGCGGATTGCTGCTCGCACTTTACGCAGTCCGATGATCCAAAGAATGATCATGAATGGTGCCTGTACAAAAACCCAGTTGAATGTCACTGCCAAAAGGATGTAATCGTACAATCCATGCAGCAAAAAAGGAATCAACATCGCACCAAACACGCGCAAACGGGGATGACTGCTCCCAAACTTTGCCCTGCCGAGGTAATATCCCATCAATACGCCGAACAGGGCATGGGATGATACTGGGAACAGGGCACGTGTAAAAGCATAATCAACACCATGAGCAAATAAATAAAGAACATTCTCTACCGTAGCAAAACCTAAACTTATGCTGACACCATAGATGATTCCATCATAAACAGAGTCCATTTCTGTATGCCGGAAAGCAGTATACAGGAAAATGAACCATTTGAAGAATTCCTCCATGAATCCGATGGTAAAAAAAGAATAGACGAGTGGATGCGTACTGACTCCTTCTGCTTTCAATGCATATTGAATGAACATGATTGGAAATACAAGCAGCGCGCCATATAGAAAAGTCCGCAATACCATGCCGAGCGGCTCGGGCTCCAAACGATCCTTCAGATAGAAGAAGGTAAGCAGCGCAAGTGCTGGGGCAATCGCAGCGGAAAGGATGGTAAGCATGATAGCACCTCTTCCAACTAACAAACTACCTTTATCGTACCATGTGCTCAATCCTTTTGGAATATGTTGCTGGAAAGAAACAGGAAATAGGTCCTGAGGTCTATAGAAGTCTGTCCATTTGATCGGATGCAAGCGCAATAGCGAGTTCTATACGTGCCTTTTTGCTATCCTGGTCCTTACCTAACAGAACACCGGCTTTATGCAGATCATAAGCACTGCCTTCGTAATCATAAGTGGTGTAAACGTTGCCTTCTTCCGATGCGGTCGTCAGGATGATTTTAATACCATCTCGCAGGGCAAGGAGAATCTCTTCTTTCATTTTCGGCGCAACTTGCCCTCGCCCAACCCCTTCCAGCACGATCCCCTGGACACCTGCTTCACGCGCTGCTTTGATGAATTTTCCGTCTGCCCGCAAGTAGCACTTAATGATATCCACGTCCGGCAGTTTGCGCTTCAGCTCATATGTATACCGTTTGACTGGTCTTTGGTAAAGATACACTTTATCATTGTCGATAATGCCCAAATAGCCGAATCCGAACGCATTGAAGCCCTGTATATTAGAGGCATGTTCTTTCTTTACATATTTAGCCGGGAAAATGCGCTCGTTAAAGACAACCACTGTTCCGCAATCAATCAACTGATCATCATTGGCCGCAAGCACTGCGTGGCGCAGATTGATGAAAACATCCGATCCGAGTTCATGGATTGCTCGCTGTGAACCGGTCACTACGACAGGCCGATCATCCTGAATGGTCAAATCAAGAAAATAAGCTGTTTCTTCCAAAGAGTCCGTTCCATGCGTAACTACGATACCGTTGACTTCCGGATCCTCGAATTGCTTCTCAATCATTTCTTTTAACGTTAGCAGATCATCGAATGTAATATGCATACTCGGTTTCTGTAATGCATTCACAACCGTCACTTCGATATGATCTGGCAAGTCAATCTGACTCCGCAGCTGATCACCAGTCATTTCACCAGAAGCGAGCTTCCCGCTTTCTTCATTCGGCACACTGGCAATCGTACCGCCTGTAGTTACCAATACAACTTTCCCTTTCATATGCAGCTCTCCCTTTCTTCAGTTGCGTGATGCAATCGACCGGGCAATCTGTCCGCCATGGAAACGTCCATTCTCGATGAACACTTCGTTGTTATTATTACCAGCTGCAATTACCCCAGCTATGAAGATGCCAGGAACATTGGACTCCATCGTTTCCGGATTATGGTCAGGCTTGCCTGTCTCCGGATGGATTAAGATGCCCATGTGTTGCAACAGCTTCAAATCAGGACGATAGCCTGTCATCGCAAAGACGAAATCAGCATCGACGGCATGCGTCGTTCCTTCCATTTCATAAATGACCTGTGTTTTTGTGATTTCTTTAATATGTGCATTAAATTTATGATCGATGTACCCATTACGAGCCAATGATTCATATTCCGGCAGGATCCACGGCTTCACGCTTTTGGAGTACGTGCTGCCGCGATAGAGAGCAGTGATATTGGCACCTGCTTTATGAAGTTCAAGCACAGCATCGACAGCCGAATTCTTTCCGCCGATCACCGTCACATTCTTGCCGAAATACGGATGGGCTTCCTTGAAATAATGAAAAACATGGGACTGTTCTTCACCAGGCACCTGCATCAAATAAGGCTGGTCGTAATACCCTGTTGCAACGATAACATAATCGGCTTTGTACTGTTTTTCTTCTTCTCCGATTGTCTTGGTCGTTACCGTGAAGTCATGTTTACTGCCAGATACCTGTGTGACACGCTCGAATGTATGTATCCGCAAATCCCGACGCTGCGCCACTGTCCTGTAATAGGCAAGCGCTTGATTCCTGACTGGTTTCTTCATTTCGGTAACAAAGGCGATATCGCCTATTTCCAGCCGTTCACTGGAACTGAAAAATGTCTGATGTGTAGGGTAGCGATAAATGCTGTTAACGACATTGCCTTTTTCGATCAGAAGCGGTTCGATGCCGACTTTTTGCAGCTCGATTGCTGCAGACAAACCGCATGGCCCTGCTCCAATGATGATTACTTGCTCTTTTTGCATATGTACTGCTCCTTTCTGTCTCTTTTCCTAAAGAAAAAGAGAAAACTCTTATCCCTTACGTTCAGGATAAGAGCATCTTTACGATTGATGGAATTAGATCCAGCCTCTGAATCTGGAAGCTTCCGCCATCTTCCGAACCCCGACCATGTAAGCTGCCAGGCGCATATCGACTCGCCTTGTGTGTGCAGTCTGGTAGACATTTTGAAATCCTTTCAGCATGACTTTCTCCAATTTTTCTTCCACTTCCTGCTCTTCCCAATAGTAACCTTGATTGTTTTGCACCCATTCAAAATAGGAGACAGTCACGCCCCCTGCCGATGCAAGCACATCCGGAACTAACAGGATACCGCGTTCAGTCAATATTTCGGTTGCTTCGAACGTAGTCGGCCCATTCGCAGCTTCAATGACGATTTGGGCTTTAATGTTATGTGCATTATCCTTGGTGATCTGGTTTTCCACTGCTGCTGGCACCAGTATATCGCAATCAAGCTCCAATAATTCCTTATTGGAGATGGTGGACTTGAATAAGTTGGTCACCGTTCCAAAACTATCGCGCCGATCAAGCAAATAATCGATATCCAACCCATCCGGATCATGCAGTGCTCCATAAGCATCTGAGATACCGATTACTTTGGCCCCGGCTTCATGCATGAACTTAGCCAGATAACTGCCGGCATTTCCGAAACCCTGGATGACGACCCGAGCTCCTTCGATGCTGATGCCCCTTTGCTTGGCAGCTTCCCTTAAGCAGATTGTGACACCCTTGGCAGTAGCTGTTTCCCTGCCCTCTGAACCACCAAGTACAATCGGCTTTCCAGTGATGAAACCTGGATTATTGAATTCATCCATCCGGCTGTATTCATCCATCATCCATGCCATGATTTGAGAATTGGTCATCACATCAGGTGCTGGTATATCTTTCGTCGGGCCCACAATCTGACTGATGGCCCGTACATATCCACGGCTCACCCCTTCAAGCTCTCGGAAACTCATTTCGCGGGGATCACAAATGATGCCGCCCTTACCGCCGCCATAAGGCAAGTCGACGATTCCTGCTTTCAGACTCATCCAAATTGATAATGCCTTCACTTCATCCTCGCTTACTTCCGGGTGGAAACGCACACCGCCCTTGGTAGGACCGACTGCATCATTGTGCTGGGCCCGGTACCCGGTGAAAATTTTTGTACTGCCATCATCCATCCGCACTGGTATACGCACTGTCATCAATCGAACTGGCTCTCTCAGTAATTCATACACTTCTTCCGGGTAGCCAAGTTTCTGTAAAGCAGATTGAACGACCCTCTGTGTCGATTCTAATAAGTCCCTATGCTTGTTGTTGGTAGATTCCGCAGCTTTGTCGGCCACTGTTCTGTACCTCCTATATATTTCCCCATCTTGTATAACAATATAATCACTTCTGATCTCCACATCCATTCTAACAAAAAAGCAGACGTATGGATAATGAGAACTGATTATTTGATCGAATTTAAAAAGATACCGGCAGAGGCGCCGGTACCTTCATCGATTTATGCAAAATACGTGCATATCTGCCGTATTGCATCTTTTTCAAAAATGATCTTGCCGTATTCGTTCAGGCGGACCGAGGTAACGATACTCGGGTTGGCGAATTCCGACATGACCGCAATCAAGTTTTCCCTTGCGGACGGATGAAGCAATGTCCGGATCTCCATGTAATATAGATCATTCATAAAATACACAGCGGCGTCTTCGATGCCGATTTGGTCCAGCTGACGCGAAACGCTGATGATATCCTCAAAATCAGTGAATGAGAAGATTAGCTCCCTGCTTTCGTCCAGTGTCACTTTCATCTCGATATAATCCTCTTCTTCTTCGAAGTCTTCCGTCTGCGGATACTGTGTAACGATGATTTGCATCCCTTGCGCTTGCAGAATATGCACCTGAACAAGAAGTGTTCCTTCCAATTCAAAGCCCAATTCATCGCTTGCTTCATACATCATATCGTGAAAAAGCTGATGAACGCCTGGAAGATCATGCCACAGATCTTCTTTAGTCAAGCCTCTCTCGATTAAATCGTCGAAGGTAAGAAAGATCTTGAATTGATTTAATGATACGCGCTCTAACTTCATCACTTTTCCCCCTTGGATGCCATTCTAGATATAGATAGCATATGATTCGCTTTATGTTTTGTACGCGGCACAACCCCAGATGGGTGCGTCCATTTTGCTGATACGCTCTAGCTTTCGAACAGAAAGGATTTGTACGTATAATTAGTATATTAATCTTTGTGTTAAAAATACCCTTGTTGTCCAAACTGGAAACGGTCTAGAACAAGGTCGGGATCGACTGCGGCACATCCGTGTACAGCAAGATGAAACCAATCACCGCCAAAACGATGACCGTCAGGAGGATGAACCTGGCAAGGCTTCCGTTCCAATGCAGTCGAAAGCCTGTCCGCTGCCCGTCATGAACTGCACGGCGCGGCGGTAAATTAAGAACGTCGATGCGCTGGACCTCAGTTTCCGATTCCTCTTGTCCAGGTTGTGATTCTTCTTCATCCGGAGACTGCGTCACCGACGCAACCAGTTCCTCTAGATTCTGGTCCTTCTCTTCTGTCTTTGCCATGAAGTGTCCATCCTTCCATTTCCGTTTTCACTGATACAGGAGGTGATGCAGCTGTTCACGCCAGCCAATTCGTTCCGGCTGCGGTTTCGTGAAGCTCACCTGCCATCCAGCAAGTGTATCGCCGCAATTGTCACAGCAGCGCCCCTTAGCTTGGCGCACTGTTTGTTGGAATGCTGCAAAAAGTGACTGTCGCCTGCATGTATCCGTATAGACCCAGTCTTTCATCCCCTGCAGCTGCTTCAGCTTATGCTTTTTCCTGTCTCCAACAAACTTCTCTATTTGATCCAGGAAATCCTTCCAAGCTTTCGCTCCATAAAGCAGATGATTTCCCTTTACTATATCATGTTTCTCCATTTGATAAAGTAAAAATCGCCATTGCGTCTCACTGATGGGAATATGCTGGACGACCAATTCATACGCAGGCAATTCGATTTGATGTGCTTTTACCCTTTGATACAGAAAACGCATCATTTGCTGGATCGTAGATTTTTCCGGCAGGTCTTGTTCGATCAGATGTATCGGAATTTGCCAATCTCCTGGACTATAAAGTACTACACTGACACTTTCTTTTCCATCCCTTCCAGCTCTGCCGACCTCCTGGATGAAGGATTCTTTGTCACTTGGCAAATGATAGTGGATGATCAGACGCACATCTTCCTTATCCACTCCCATGCCAAATGCGCTTGTGCAGCAAATGATCTGCAGCTGACCGGCCAAAAACTGCTGCTGGATCAGGATCCTGTCCTCGTTTTCCATGCCCCCATGATAAAATGCACAAGGCATCTCCGGCATTTTTGCCCGGATGATGGCTGCTGTGCTTTCTGCCATATTGCGGCTGGAAAAATAGATGATGGTCGGTGCCTGTATTTTATGGAGCAGCGCAAGCATCGTTTCATTTTTTTCCTGCTGATCCTGCACTTCCTGTACGAAATAAGAAGTGTTTTCCCGATCCATTGGATAGATATGCTCATCCATGTCCAAATCACCGAGCAAATGCTGAATATCCGCCTGGACTTCAGGAGTGGCTGTACCGGTCAATGCAAGTACCGGCGGACTGCCAAGATTCCGAATCACTTCGGCCAGACGCAGATAATCCGTCCGGAATTCCTGTCCCCATTGAGAGATACAGTGTGCTTCATCAACGACAAACAATTGGATGTGCAACTGCTGCAAATGTTTGATCAGATACTCATTTTGAAGCATTTCCGGAGAGACATACAATAAATCATAGTTATGCAGTTTCCGCATGATCTGCTGCTTATCTTCAAAATCAAGAAAACTATTAAGGGCAGCAACCCGTTTGAATCCCCTGGCACGCAATTGTTTTACCTGATCTTCCATCAGCGACAGCAATGGGGAAACCACGATAACTTGTCCGCTTCGCATGAAAGCAGGCAGCTGGTAACAGACAGACTTACCCGTTCCAGTCGGTAAGACTCCCAATGTATGATGGTTTTTCATGACACTCTCCAGGATTTCCTCCTGACCTGTCCGGAAAGTCCCGTATCCATAATAGGTCTGCAATGCTTGCTGCAGCTCTGTCTTCATGCTTCCACCCCATGTCCTCTACGTAATGCCAACGCTAATCTGATTTGAAAATAGTTATATTTTCCATCCAATAAAGCGTGTATTTGTTTAAGTTTTTTCGTACCGGCCCCGGCCGCACATTCCAGAATGATGCTGGCATCGGTATCGGAAAGGAATCTCCTGGACAGTTCCTCTCCATCCAGCCAAGCCATTTCCACAATATGATCCTTGATCGTATTTTCCGTCAAGCCCCTGACTGCTGCAATCTGATCCAGCGTCAAGCCCCGCTCGAGCATTGTCCGTGTCTTTTGAGCAGTGGAGGTGATCGTACGCGTCTTGTGCACAGGTTGATTCGTTAGTGCAGCAAGATACGGAAAAATCGCAGCCTTATTTTCAGCATGATGCAGAAGATGGTGAACTGTCGATGTCTGGTACAATAGCACATCCGTTTCATGGATATTGTACTTTCCTGCAAGCTGTCCGGGTGTCAAGCCGATGTGCTGGTATCCGGTCAGTCGATCTACGAATAATGCTGCTTGCAGCGGGGGTAATTTTCCGAGCAGGTCGTAAAGCTCCTTATATATGGCATTGCGCCAATCATCCAATCGGTGCTGCTCCTGTCGGTACCATTGCTTTATCCAATGCTTGACAGCCGGATTATCGGTTACAGGTATGTACCGCTTTTCCTCCCTTACATGATTGGAGAGCAGCTGAATGAGCAGCAGCAAGCGGTATAAGAAAGACTCCGTTTGAGTTTGATAGGTCATGCCTTCAAAATATGGGATGTCTTGGTTTTCATATCGTTCCGCTTCATTCATTACACTGGCCGCCACCTGGTCGAACAGCTGTCTTGATAGCTTTGGATAAATGCCGAACAAATGGGTAAGACCGTACATATGGGCATCTTGCAGCGTTTGAGCGGAACGCTTGCCTTGCAGCAGATGATAAATGGAAGCCGCACTCCGTTCTTTGCGGATGGGCTGGGCGGCATGCATGATGATGGACGCCAGTAGCATGCGAATCAAACCTTTCTGTTAGCTTGTATTCCGTTTCGGTACGCGATACACTTAGTATAAAGCAAGAAGCAGCTTTGTTGAAAGCGGAAGGGGGAAAAGCGCAGATGGCAATGTATACATATGTCGATCAGGATACATGTATTGCCTGCGGTACATGCGGAGCTGTCGCGCCTGATGTATACGATTATGATGATGAAGGTCTGGCATTTGTCCTGCTTGACCGCAATACCGGTACTTTCTCAGTACCCGAGGAATTGCAGGAGGATGTAATGGAGGCCCATGAAGGCTGTCCGACCGAGTCGATCAAGTTAAGTGATCTAGTAATCGGAAAAGAAGCATTATCTCATATATGAAGAACCACTTCCCTCATCAAGAGGAAGTGGTTCTTTTCATTGGGGCAGGTATCCACTTGGCAAATAACCTGCGAAGGACTGGGTACAGGATGAAAAAGAAGATTCCATTGCCGATTGCATGCATCGTATCGAAGCTTAAGCCTGCTACATAATAGGCTAAGAAATGTTCCATTATGAACACATTCGGCAGGGAAATCAAAAATCCGTACGCATATCCTGTAAGAATGCTGGCAATGGTCATCGGTATCAACGGCGGCGGATTTCTCCAAAGCTTGCCCATGAGACCGAATGACAGCCCGATCAATCCCCAAGCAAGCATCTGCCATACTGTCCATATCCCCATCCCTAGTATCATATTCGACAGCAGTGTTGACAGCACAGCAATAATGATACCAGCAATCGGCCCTAAAAGCAGCGCACAGATGATGATGACACTCGTCATCGGCTGCATATTCGACAGAAAGGGAAACAGCACATTGGCATATATCCTTCCTACCGCTGCTAGTGCTGTAAGCATTGCCATCAGCGTCAGTTTACGAGTAGAGAACATTAAGAAGCTTGCAAATTGAAAGCAATGTCATCGCCTTCTGACAGCTCCAGGTCAGCAGCCCCGACCTCTGCCATCTCTCCATTGACTGTATACAGCCAGTATTTGTTCTTGCCTTTATCCTGACTATGACCATTAATGGATGTGATCATGCCTCCATCATCTTCCACGTCAAAGTTCTCCTTCATCACATCCATCAAACTGTCGCCTTCCTCAAAGCTGACTACCTTTGAGGAAATCTCCTTGCCGTCCTCAGTCAGCGTAACAGTGACCTGCTGTTCGGTCTTTTGTTCCGCCTGCTGGTTCTTTTGCTTGGGCTCTTCTGTCGTCCCGCAGCCCGCCAGTATACCTGCTGCCAGCAGTAGTGCCGAGAGCATATGTAGTGCTTTCTTCATAAAAAAATCCTCCCTTTTTGGAAAGGAAAGAGCATCAGAAGCTGCCGCTCCACCCGCTCAGTCCTCGAAGCGGTGAAACAAAAAACACACAGGGCAGGTCTGCTGACTGATACCTTCACCTACTAAGAACCCTTCCCATCATAACAGACAGTGGTTTTGTCCTGTTCGTCGGTAATCACAGCTGCGAGGACAGTCACGGAGTCACACCGTATTCCCTATCAAGTCCATTCGACACCTTGCATGCTTTGAATCCAGCTTATTTTATCATATTATTATTGGTTTGTATCCTGTGGAAGACGAATGGTGAATGTAGTTCCCTCATGAAGCTTACTCGTCACCTTGATCGTACCATCATGGGCCTGCACGATATTTTTAGCGATGGCCAGACCTAATCCATTACCGGTTCTTGCAGTCTTTCTCGTCCTCGATTTGTCTGCCTTGTAAAATCGTTCGAAAACAAAAGGTAGATCTTCTTCCGGTATACCTCTACCTGTATCCTTGACGGTCATGACAAGCCGTTCTTTCTCGTCGGATACTAGTACTTGTACTGCACCACCACTGTCCGTGTGCCGAATGGCATTATCAATCAAATTGGTCAAGACTTGTTCCATTGCATCAGGAGCAAAGTGATACGTGCTTCTTTCTACCGTGTTGATTAATCCCAGCTTGATTTCCCGTTCATCAGCCAATCCTTGGAACTTGCGCACGATGCGTTCAAGGAACGGATTGATTTCCACATCTTCCATGACCAGATTGGTATCGCCTGCTTCCATCCGCGCAAGGTCGAGCAGCTGGTTGACAAGTCTTCCGATCCGCAATGATTCATCATGGATGATTTGAGCGAGTTCATTTTTTGCTTCGACTGTATCCGCTATATCATCAATGATCGCCTCACTATAACCTTGCAGCAAGGAGATAGGTGTGCGTAATTCATGGGTGATATTGGTGATGAAATCCTCCCGCAGTTTATTGAGCCTGCGTTCTTGCGTCATATCCCGCACGACTGCCACCGCACCTCGAATCGCGGCATCCTCGAACAAAGGTGTTGCGATGATCACCCATTCCCTGCCTTGGATCGTCACTTCCCGTGTTACGTCAGAAGCGGTCGAGACGACACTTTCCATGATTTCCAGCCACACACCCGGAACTTCGTGGAAGGTTTCCCCATTCTCGAACTGCCAATCATGAATGAATGCTTCAGCTGGCGGATTCGTCACTGTCAGTTCACCTTGCCGGTTAATCATGACGACACCATCCACCATTGCATTGACGACGCGTGAAAGATGTTCTTTTTCCTGGCTGAGGGCATTGATATTGAATTCCAGCTGTTTCCCCATCTTGTTGAAAGCCGTTGCCAGCATCCCTATTTCATCATGCGTGACAACAGGCACCTCGGTCCCGAATTGACCCCGGGCGACATTCAGTGCCGCATCCTGCATTTTGATCAACGGTTTGGTGATCCTGGATGACAGGAAAAAGGCAAATACGGTAGTAAGGACAAAGGCAATACCTGCTCCAAGCAAGATGATTTGTGTCGTTTGGTTGCCGGTCTCCCGCACGACAGAAAGTGACTGATAGACATAAACCGCGCCTGATCCGTCCTGGAGCGGAGTCCCGACAACAATGACGCTTTTGTCGGAATCGGGCAGGATAAGCTGCTTCGAAACGTCCTCACCTTCTGTAGCGGCCTTGTTCAATTCGGTATCCTGTAACAGCCACTCTCTGTCCACATCGGGCAAAGGCTCCGACTCTTTGTCTGTGCCGGATAACCATAGTTCGTCATCTTGAAGGATGGCGATGCGTGAATTCTTATCCTGTACACGCTCTGCCGTATCATAAACCGTATCTTTGTTGTTTATTTCTTCCATCAAGATAGAAACCTTCGTCGCAGTCTGCAGCAGACTTTCTTCCGCCTCTTCAATATGAAAGTTGCCAAAGAACTCCAGCAGCAAAAAAGTAAGCAGACCAAGGACGACCGAAACCAGTACCAAGATGGTCAGCCACAGCTTATTGACAACACTTCCCCAAAGCATCAGTTCTTGTCCGCTTCGAATTTGTAACCGACACCCCATACTGTCACAATCATGCTGGCTGCCTCTTCCGAAACTTTGCTCAGTTTTTCACGTAGTCTTTTGACATGTGTATCCACTGTGCGCAGATCTCCGAAGAATTCATATTTCCAAACTTGCTTCAACAGCTCTTCCCGTCCATATACTTTATCCGGTGTCGAAGCAAGGAAATGGAGCAGTTCATACTCTTTTGGTGTCAATGTCACTTCCTCGTTATCTGCTGTCACTCGGTGGGCATCTTTATCAATGGTCAGATGGGAGAATACAAGCAGATCCTTCGCTTTTGCATCAGTATGCAAGTATTTGGTCGTCGAAGAGCGTCTCAGCAGGGCTTTGACACGAAGAACTACTTCACGAGGACTGAATGGCTTCACAATATAATCATCTGCGCCAACTTCGAAACCTTCCACACGGTCGGCTTCTTCTCCTTTGGCAGTGAGCATGATGATCGGCGTACCTTTTTCCTTGCGTATTTCCTGGCAAACCTCGATTCCATCCTTACCAGGCATCATGACATCCAGCAGGATGATGTCGTAGTCTGTCTCGAGCGCCATTTGAAGTCCTTGCTCGCCGTCAGCAGCTTCATCGAGCGTGTAACCTTCCTTTTCCAAATACATGCGTACGAGTCTGCGGATTCTTTCTTCATCGTCTACTACAAGAATGTGTGCTTCTGTTTCCATGATCCCTTCCCCTTTTCTCTTTTTATGTTAAGCATACGCGTGCAATCCTACGATTAGCAAATTTACTGCCAGCAAATTGAACATGATGATACAAAAGCCGATTACAGCCAGCCAAGCAGAACGAATACCTTGCCAGCCTTTTTGCATGCGGATATGCAGATAAGCAGCATAGAAAAGCCAAGTGACCAGCGCCCATACTTCCTTAGGATCCCAACCCCAAAAACGGTCCCATGCCTGCTGTGCCCAGATCATCGCGAAGATGAGTGCGCCAAGCGTGAAAATGGGGAACCCTACTGCGACAGAACGATAACCTATATCATCCAGGGCATTTTTGGGCAATTTACGTACCAGTGGCTGCAACGCTGCGCCAATCCTTTTCCTGGTAAAGATACGGATAAGCATATAAAGCACGCAGCCTGCGAGCAACGAGAGTATCATCGTATTAAACTTTTGAGCCGCATTTTCGCCGCGGAGCCAGTCGGGTACCATAATCTGGATCGGAAACGGTGAGGAGACAGTGTCGCTTGGGACAAAGAAAGGCGGAAGCTGATAGATGATGCTTGCTTCTGCTCCTGTCACATTAGCAGTATAACCGAACATCCGGAACAAAAATGCGAGCAGGACATAGCCTGCCACTGAAAGGATGAGAACGAGGAACCCTTCGATCACCCTTGCTGTCTTATGCTGTTTCTCCTGATTCGTTTCATGCAGGATATATAAAAAACCAACAAAAAAGCTGACAGAAAGTACCGCTTCCCCAAGTGCGGCTGTCGTCACATGGATATATAGCCAATGACTTTGCAAGGAGGGGACTAACGGCGCCACTTCTCGCGGAAACATGGCAGCACAGCCAATGATCAGGATGCTGATCACCAAAGCCGTCACCGCGATTAATGGAAAGCGATAAAAGCGATACATGATCAACAATACTAAAATGAGCATCATGCCAAAAAAGGTCATGAATTCGAATAGATTGCTGACGGGTGCATGTCCGCTGTATATCCATCGGAGCGTGAAAAAGCCAAGCTGGGCAAGCCATCCAGCGGCAGTGATTCCAAAAGCGAACCGTTCAAGGTAGCGTTGCCGTTTTTTAGCTGCAGACCACGTAAACAAGATGACCCCCACCAAATAACTGATAAAAGCAGCTTCAAGCAGATGACCGCTTATGATAGATAGATTTTCCATCAGCTGCTCCCCCCTTTTTTATAGCCATCCAACAGTCGCTCCACTTCTCTTTCAAAGGAGGATGCATGTTTATTCGTATGCCCGGCAATCAGATAGGAGCCATCGGCCTGCCTGCGGAGCCAAATTCGACGATGCTGCCAATAAAGCCCTTGCATAAGGCCGATCATGAAGATGACACCTCCGAGCAAAAATATCGGTAATGTCAAATCCCGTTTCACTGATAACCCGCTTACATGATGGGTATCGTAATCGACTGCACGGATGCTGTATCGGTTCGTTCCAGTCTCTGACACAACATCATCTATTGCGACGAACAGTCTTTCTTTATGATCATCGTTACCTTCGATATCGAAAACAAAAGCAGGATTGCGCGGATATTTTGTTTCCGTGATGACCTTGCCTTCTTCCAATCGGTAATCCGGATAATAATCGATCAATTCCGCGTGCAGCCCGTTATCAAGCTCATACATCGCTTGCGGATTTTCTGTATCGACGCGGAAATCCGCTGTGCTGCCGTCTTGATTCTCGGTGCGGAGAGTCAGGCTGGAGAACTCATGCAGCTGATAACCCGATTGATAGATTGTGAATCCGGCTGCATGTACTGGATGATTCACCGCGACCTGCATTTGTTTCAGCGGTTTTAAATCCGGTGTATCACCAGCGATATGGTCCTCTGCTTCAAAAACCGTAATATCCGTCGTGAAGTTTTTCGGTATCATTCTGCCTTCTTGTTCGATAGCAGCTTTGAATTTCGGATCATCCGTATCATATGTGTCCACTATGAACTGTTCATTCTTGATGAACAGCGATTGGTTGGTGTCAGGTACGACTACAGTCTCTCCGTCTCTTATCCAGATGAATTCATCTTGGTAGAAGAAAGGGAACAGGCGCAAAAATGCTCCAAGCAAAACGAGCAGCAAGCCGACATGGTTTACATAAGGGCCCCATCTGGCAAATCTGTTCTTCTCTGCCAAATAGTCATCCCCGTCCTGCCGAATGCGATAGCGCCTAGCTCGTAAATTCTTCATCAATCGTTCCCGGTCATCGATTACGCTATGTCGGACATACAGCTGGCTTCTTAAAAAATGCTCCCTGCGTTTCACAGGCTGCATCCTCAACGCTCGGCGCAAAGGGAAAAATCGATCGATACTGGCAATCAGGATACTTGCTCCCAGCAACCCAAGCAGTGTCATATACCACCATGAGCTATACAGCTGATCAAGACCTAAGTAATGATACCATCTGCCGAACACACCGTATTCGGCTGCATAAAATTCCCCGGGCAGCCTGCCGATAGGTATGTAGGCCCGTTGCGGCAGGATGGTCCCGACAGCTGTTGCCAGTAATGTCAGAAGCAATATATACATCCCGTTCCGTACAGAGGAGAAAAAACGCCATACCTTATCGATCAACGTCCGATTATACTGCTGCGATCGCCGGATAGTCCCTTCATAGCGCATATCCAGTTTTTCAGTCAAGCGGCGTCCGCAGCGGGGACATGGACCGCCAACCAAATTGTTTTCCCCCTTACAAAAAGGGCATTGCTGCATATATATCGCCTCTTCTCTCAAGGCACAATCTCATCCAGATAATCCTCCAAACGATCCGTCTGCAATGGACCATACACTGTCCTGCTGACAGTTCCGTCGGCACGAATGAAAAAGGTTGCCGGCAGTGCATTCACTCCATATGCTTCCATCACTTGACCGTTATCCCGCATGATCGGAAAAGAAAGCTTGTATCGCTCCCGAAAGCGATCGATTACGAGCTTGCTTTCATCCTCGCTGATGGCGGCAAAGATGACATTATCGTTTTCATATGTATTGGATGCTTCCTCGAATAAAGGCATTTCCTGCTTGCAAGGTTCGCAATAAGTCGCCCAAAAGTTGACAAGGACCCCTTTGCCTTTCATCTCGGATAGCTTGAACGCCTCGCCAGTCTGCAAATCCGTGAGCATGAAATCGGGAGCTTTCTCCCCGTTTTCCACCTTTTCGGACTTTCCCTCAACCAGCAGCTGCCACCCTGCTGTCAAAACCAGGCCCGCCAAGGCTGCAAGCACGGTCAGTCGTATGTAGAAACGCTTTTTGCGAGTGGATGTCAAATATACTCACCTCTTAGCCAAGTATAGCATGTCAACCACCTGCCAATTTTGACAAATTATTTACGTTTTTCTTTGTATTCATGTTTGAATCGATGCACTTCTTCCGGTGTGAGTTTACGATAGGCCCCCGGCTGCAATCCTTCGAGCGTCAAGAAACCGTATCGTTCCCGTTTGAGTTTCTGAACAGGGAATTGAATTTTTTCCAGCATCTTCCTCACCTGACGATTGCGCCCTTCGTGCAGGATAATCTGGATGAGACTTGTGTTTTTCTTCCTATCTGCGCTCATCATCTTCGTGTAGACAGCTTTGCACTTATGCCCATCGATCATGACGCCCCGTTTCAGTTGTTTCAATTCTTCCGGACTCGGTATGCCTTTGACCTTGGCTACATAGACTTTATCGATTTTTTGGCTTGGGTGCATGAGCATATTGGCAAATTCCCCATCGTTGGTCAAAAGCAGCAAACCAGAAGTATCATAATCAAGCCGCCCGATCGGATAGACCCTTTCCATCACTTCCGGCATCAAATCCAGCACAACTTTTCTATCTTTCTCATCTTGCACGCTTGAGATGACGCCGCGCGGCTTGTACAGCATATAATAGACCGACTTTTCCTTCTCAAGCGGTATACCGTTCACTTCGACGGTGTCCTTATCGGTTACTTTTACGCCGAGTTCCTTCACGACTTTGCCATTTACCTTGACTTTGCCTTCCAAAATCATCGTCTCGGCTTTCCTTCTTGATGTAATACCGCTGTGTGCGATGACTTTCTGCAAACGTTCTGCTTGTTTATCCATGTACTGATCCTCACTTTTATCATCAGGAACAAAGAAAGAGCGTTAACGATTGTCAACGCTTCTCATGCTCCGAATATAATCGTTACTACAATGATTGAAGCCATTATACCAATAACATCTGCCAACAGTCCAACTTTTAATGCATCTCCCATTTTCCGGATACCAACAGCACCGAAATATACAGTCAGCACATAGAAGGTCGTATCCGTACTCCCTTGCAGGACAGATGCGAGCCGTCCGATGAAAGAGTCGGGACCGTGGGTCGCTATCAGCTCTGTGGTCATGCCCAGGGCAGCTGTCCCACTGATCGGTCGGACAAGTGCTAGCGGAACGATATCTGCGGGCATCCCGATAAAGCTTAAAACAGGTGTAATCAAACCGATGAGCGCATCCAATGCTCCGGATGCCCGAAGGATGGAAATGGAGACGAGCATGCCAAGCAAAAAAGGCAGAATGGAGATTGCCAGACTGATGCCTTCCTTCCCGCCATCCACAAACAGCTCATATGTCGGCAGCCGTTTGGCTGTCGCGATAGCCAATACTACGAGGATCAGACAAGGGATGATCCAAATGCTGGCTGTAGTGAGAAGGCTCATATATGCCGCTCCTTCCGCCTCCGGATTTCATAGAAAATCCGATCGATTAGGATCGCCCCGATGAATGAAATGATGGAAGCCAGCAAGGTAGCGCTGACAATTTCGGTTGGTGACTGGGATTCATATTTCATTCGGACAGCCAGTACAGTAGTCGGAATGAGCGTCAAACTGGAAGTGTTGACGGCAAGGAAGGTGATCATCGAACGGCTCGCCTTGGGACTGTTGCTTAATTTTTTCATCTCTTCCATTGCTTTGATACCCATTGGTGTCGCAGCATTGCCTAGTCCGAAGAAGTTGGCGGTCAAATTGGATAAAATATACCCCATGGCAGGATGATCTTTCGGGATATCTGGAAACAATCTGGCGATGAATGGTTTTGCCAGCTTGACCAGTCCATTCAAAAGTCCTGCTGCTTCTGCTATTTTGGTGATACCGAGCCAAAATACCATCACGCTGATTAAACTGATCGCAAGTACCACTGCATCATCCGCACTTTGGAAAATTGCTTTATTCACTTCGTCCATCGTACCGTTTATCATGGCATAAATGATGCCCCCGATTGCCATCACTGCCCAAATGTAATTCACCATAAACGGACACCTGCCAGTTCATCAAAGACTTGCTTGGTCATGCCTGCCAGTGTTGGTTTTTGCGGGACGGAGTAAATCGGTACAGTGCCGACTTTTTTATCATTCAGATAATACACATCCGCACCAATCTGCTGTTTGTCTTCTTGTTTGTCCGTATTCAGCAGATACGTCTTCGTTTGGGCCTGCTGCTTTTCCTGTTCGGATACAGGATAGATGATCGAAGTGCCCGTCTCGGACTGTTTCAGCCTGGTGAGTTTATATTCCTCAAAGCCCCAATCAAACAGATTCATATGATCCCGCCAGTCATCCGGATCGTTGATCGTGACGACAACCAGTTCCATACCGTCCTTTTCCGCCGTACTCACCAGCGTCCTGCCTGCTTTTTTCGTATAACCTGTCTTCCCGCCGGTGGAATATTCATAATAGCGTGTCAGCATCTTATTCTTATTGCCCCAGGCATACTTCTTGGAGTCCGCTTTGTATTGTTTCGCACCGCTGATTTTTCGGAAAGTATCATTTTGCATGGCATATTTCGTCAGTAATGCCATGTCATAGGCTGAACTGTGATGTGTTTTTGTATCAAGCCCGTGCGGATTATCAAAATGGGAATCCTGCATACCGAGCCAAGCAGCCTTCTCATTCATCAGATGGGTAAAACCTTCTTCGCTTCCGCCAACATGCTCCGCAATGGCGACGGCTGCGTCATTGCCTGATCGAAGCATCAGGCCATATACCAAGTCTTTCAGCTGTATCTTTTCACCTTCCTTCAGATAAATGGAAGAACCCTCGGTATACACAGCATTTTTGCTGACAGTGACTTCTTCATCCATCTTTCCGGATTCGATGGCGATGATAGCCGTCATGATTTTTGTGATACTGGCAATCCGTTTTGGATCAGTTGCATTCTTCTCATATAAAATCCTGCCTGTGGAGAGCTCCATCAAGATAGCAGCATCCGCTGACACGTCAGGTTTGGCAGCTGCTTGTCCCGGCAGGAGCGTAACACAAAGCATAATGGCAGTCATTACAATCAGCATGCGCTTTAACATGTTTCGAACCTCCCTTGATCATCTATCTACAGTGTATGCAGCCGAGACAAGCTTATGAACAAGTGAAAAGAGACGGAGACAAAACCTGACTGGCAGAATAACTCGCTTTCCTGCGGTGAGCATTCCGGGGTCTCACCTTCCCGGATTCTGCTTACGCTTATCGAATGTATATTCCAAATCCCGAATAAATAAACCGAACGTTAGGGCCATTTGATTTTGCCCTAACGTTCGGTTTTTAGAATTAATTACACTTGCCCCATTTATCTTAAAACGGAGCCCATTTCACTTGTTTGGCAGTCTGGAATCTTTGTGCCACATTCGCCCAGTTGACGACGTTCCACCAGTTTTCGATGTACTGCTTTTTTTCAGTTTTATATTGAAGATAATAGGCATGCTCCCACATGTCCAAAACCAGTAAAGGAATCGTGTCAAGCAAACTGAAGAATTGATGCTTCTCCAATGTCTGAATGGCCAAATGATGTGATCTCGGTTCCCAAACGAGGACGACCCAGCCAACGCCTTCAACACTGTCCGCTGCGGCGGAGAACATCTTCTTGAATCTGCTGAAGGAGCCAAAATCTTTGCGGATTTGCTGAGCCAGCTGACCAGTCGGCTCTCCTCCTCCATTAGGCGACATATTGTACCAAAAGATTGTGTGGAGAAAATGCCCTGAACCATGGAAAGATTGTTCTCTTAAGTAATGCTTGTAATCTGAGCTGGTTTTATCCTCTCTATTCAAATACAGCATTTCTTCGGCTTTGTTCAGTCCATCAACATAGGACTGATGATGCTTCGTATAATGAAGTTCCATGATCTCTCTGCTGATATACGGCTCCAGTGCATCAAAACGATAAGGAAGCGGCGGCAGACGGTGCTGGCCCCAGCGAATGCTATTCTGACGGGCTGCCTGCTCTGCCCTGGCTGCAATTCTTTCCGCATCCTGCTTGAGCTGAAGTATTGCTTCTTGTGAAAAGGTTTCAGACGTTAACGCAATCTGCAAGTTGTGCTGCAGCTCACTGAGATCGGCTGCCCATTCTCCTCTATATGACTCGCCTGTATATGATAGCATGGCATTGCTCCATTCCAGCAAAGCCTCCAAATAATTTCTATTGTTCAAGATTGCTCACCTCGCCCTAGCATATGTACCGAGGCAGCGGGATGAATCCCTGTCAATCGGTTTCAGCAGGGAAATCTTCAAAGAACAATTCGGCTGCACTCTCCGGATCGTCGACACCTTCTGGCAGCGGCGGCAAATCATCCAAAGAATGCAGACCGAAATAAGCAAGGAATGCAAGTGTCGTAACATAGAGAATCGGTCGTCCGATGCCTTCTTTCCGCCCGCTTTCTTCAATGAAACCTCTGGCTACGAGCGTTTGAATCGGTCTCTCACTTTTCACGCCACGCACTTCCTCGACCTCGATCCTTGTTATCGGCTGTTTATAAGCAATGATCGCCAGCGTCTCCAGCGCTGCTTGCGATAGCTTGCTACTTTGAGGTGATTCGAGAAGTTTACGGTGATAAACTGCATGCTCTTGCTTTGTTGTCAGGTAATAGGCACCTTTGAGCTCCATGATGGATAATCCACGGGTCGGAGCGTTATACGCTTCCCTCAGCGCAGCCAGTTCCTTCTCGATTTCCTCTTCCCCTAATTCCAAGGCATGCATGAGCTGTTTTTTTGTCAGTCCTTCATCGCCAGCTGCAAACAACAGCCCTTCCAAAATACTATTATATGGTACTTCCATCATGCATCCCCATTTCAAATACGATTAACTCATCAAAGTGCTGTTTTTGTCTGCAGAAAATCTGCTGTTTCTTCATTAATTCCAATATGGCCATAAAGGTGACCACGATATGCTGCTTCGTCCGTTCCGGGAACAGATCGAAGAAATCGACTCCATTTTGTCTGTTCCTGACAGTTTGAAGCACTTCACCCATCCGATCTTCCAAGACGATTTCAGCCCGCTGTATTTTCGTATCCAGCGGCTGGCTCCATTCCCTTCTGCGAAAGACCCGCTGCAAAGCGGCCACCATATCATAAACAGTCACTTCACCCGGCTCCAGCGGTTTCAATTCTGGTTTATCAGGCAGCGGAGCAGGCGATCTTGTGTAAAGTTTGTCGGCTGCCAGTTCTTTTGCCTTCAGTTCCTCTGCTGCTTCCTTGAATTTTCGGTATTCAATCAAGCGATGCATCAGCTCATCCCGAGGATCTTCCTCCTCCATCACTGCTTCTTCATCAAGTACTGCTTGATTCGGCAAAAGCAGCTGGCTTTTCATGGCAAGCAGTGTTGCCGCCATGACCAGATACTCACTGGCAATGTTGAGTTCCAATTGCTGCATCGTATGTATATAATGCATATATTGCTCGGTGATCACTGCCACCGGTATATCATAAATATCGATTTCGTATTGGTTGATCAAATGCAGGAGCAGATCGAGCGGTCCTTCGAATCCATCCAGTTTTACACTGTACCCTTGCACAGAATCTCCTCCTTCCGAAAAAAGTTCACAACCGCCCAACCCTATGCATTCCTCCTGTCATACCTTATACCGTAAGATAAATGTTCGGTAGTTCCAGCATTTATCTGAGTCTTTCATACAAAGGAGGAATTCCACCATGGGTAGCTACGGCGGAGGATTTGCTTTGATCGTTGTGCTTTTCATTCTTCTAATCATCGTAGGTGCTGCTTGGCTATAAGCCGATAGTACAAAGAAAACCAGCCTTCAAAAGGAGGCTGGTTTTTATTTTAAGCTTCTGTTTCGCATTTCTCAAGGAAATTCTTTGTTTCATCTGTCGCCATGACCTGGTGCATCGGCGCATACATATTCCGCAGCTCACAAACCATCTGTTTGCCGATACCATTCCCCCGGTGGGATGGGTCAACTGAAATATGCTGCACGATGGCGTCATCTCCATCGATTGCGACACCAATCGCCCCGCGGATATCATCTTCATCTTTCCAAAGAAACAAGTGCCAATTTGGATTGTCATTGTATTCCTGAATTGTTCCCTGCAGTTTTTTCACTTCTTTTACATTGGGCATGAATGATAAAAGTCCCATTGCGATTTTTTCCATTGACTTCTTGTAACGTATTAGCATAATAACCCCTCATTAAGAAAATAACCTTCTGATCATGGACAGAAGAAAAAGGACACTCGCTCCCATCATGATCCAAAAAAGCACTTTCTCTTGTTTGTCACTATCCTGCAACTTTGTTTCAGCTCCTAGCTTACGTAGTCTTATTTAAAACCTATCTACGTTTTTTGTCAACTTTACTTTCTCTTTCATCCATATTCTCACTACCCGATTCACAAGGGAATTCCTTGCTAGGTTTCCCTATATTTCATGCGCCATACAATAGATGCAAGCAGATTATGGCGAGGATAAGTGTTTATGTGGTATTATCATCAAGGAGTACATACTCTTTTTATTTTTAGGAGGACAAGCTAATGGCTAAAAAAGGTTACATCCTAATGCTGGATGGCGATAAAATCGAATTTGAACTTTATCCGGAGGAAGCACCGAACACAGTAGCGAACTTTGAAGAGCTCGCAAACTCCGGTTTCTATGATGGTGTTGTATTCCACCGTGTCATTCCTGGTTTCGTAAGCCAAGGCGGCGACCCAACAGGCACTGGTATGGGAGGAAGCGGCAAAACAATCAAATGTGAAACAGAAGGCAATCCACATACACATGAAGCTGGCAGCCTATCCATGGCACACGCAGGTAAAGATACCGGTTCCAGCCAATTCTTCATCGTGCATGAGCCGCAGCCGCATTTGAACGGCGTCCATACTGTCTTCGGTAAGGTGACTTCCGGTTTGGAAACTGCTCGCAATATGAGAAACGGCGACACAATGGAAACTGTCAAAGTATTCGACGAAGAATAAGAAAAAATCCTGTATGCAGCATGCATACAGGATTTTTTTATTCATAGGACAAGTCTAACCGTGTCAATTCCTCTGCCTCTTCCCGTCTGACGACGAGTTTGTCTTTCCCGTTTTCAACGAATACGACAGCAGGTCTGCCGAAACGATTATAATTGTTTGCCATCGCATAGCCGTATGCTCCCGTACTGAATACGGCAAGCAAGTCCCCTGCCTCCACTTTCGGCAAATCAATATCCCAAATCAGCATATCGCCGGATTCACAGCACTTTCCAGCGATGGATACTGTCTCAACAGGCGTTTCATCCGCGCGGTTGGCGATTTTAGCTTCATAGACAGCTTTGTATAGCGCTGGACGTAGATTGTCAGTCATCCCACCGTCGACAGCAACATATTTGCGTACTCCCGGAATTTCTTTGACAGATCCGATTGTATACAGGGTGGCCGCTGCATTACCAACGATCGATCTGCCTGGTTCAATCCAGATCTCCGGCATTTCGATTGCCGCTTTTTCTGCTTCGGCTTTGATTCGCTCTACCAATGCATAGATATAATCTGACAACGGAAGCGGTTCATCATTTTCCGTATAACGAATGCCAAACCCGCCTCCTACATTAAGCACCGCTGGTTCAAAGCCATAATCTCTCTGCCAGGATTTGATAAGCTCGAACAGTCTGTCCACCGCCATCAGGAATCCATCGGTCTCGAAAATCTGTGAACCGATATGGCAGTGCAGCCCTTTCATTCTGATCACTTCGCTGTCCTTCACGTGCAGGAATGCTTTTTCTGCTTGGCCGTTGGCAATATCGAAGCCGAATTTGGAATCTTCATTGCCTGTCAAAATATAGTCATGTGTATGTGCTTCAATGCCGGGTGTTACGCGCAGAAGGACATCCATCTGCTTCCCTTGTTCTTTCAGCACTGCTTCCAATAAAGCAATTTCATGGAAGTTATCTACAACCACACAGCCGATATCATGTTCCACTGCCATGGAGATTTCTTCCTGACTCTTGTTATTGCCATGGAGATGGATCTTCTCCGTCGGAAAATCCGCTTTCAATGCAGTATGCAGCTCTCCTCGTGAGACAACATCCAAGGATAACTTTTCCTGCTTTGCCACCTGCAGCATGGCGACGGATGAAAAAGCCTTGCTGGCATATGCGACCTGCGCTTTGACTCCCAATGCCTCGAATGCTTCGACAAATGCCTTGGCATTTTTACGGATGATACCGACATCATATACGAATAGTGGCGTACCATATTTTTTAGCAAGTGTGACGGCATCCACGCCGCCGATTTCCAAAACATGCTGATCATTTATTACAAAAGGGTGCTGCATATACTATTACCTCCAAACAACGTCTTCATCGGATTGGCATAAACAAAAGCCCAACTTTTCCGCATAGGAAGAAGATGAGCTTTCGCATCACACGCTACACTACCCGAACTGTCATAAAAAATAGATAGAGTAAACGTACCATATTCTTATTTTTCTAGCAACTAAGAATTCGGCATTCTTGTCTTGTCTGGAGAGTTAGTGATAGTCGGACGATATTTAGCCAAAGGAACTGGTGTACGATAGATAGTCTCCCTAAGCGCCTTCATATTGAAAGGAATGAATGGCCACATGTATGGTGTATTAAGTGATTTCGTCCCGACAAGAAACAGGATGGCAAGGGTAATGCTTATGACAAACCCTGGGATACCGAATATTGCCGTCGCAATCAAAAAGAATAACCGCGTGATCTTATTCGAAACACTAAGCTCAAAACTTGGTGTAACAAAGGAGCCAACAGCAGAAACTGCCACATAAAGGATGACCTCAGGTGTGAACAATCCAACGTTTATGGCGATTTCACCAATCAGGATGGCAGCAATAAGACCCATTGCCGTTGAAAGCGGTGTAGGCGTATGGATAGCAGCTAATCGGAGGAATTCAATTCCCAGATCAGCTAATAGGATCTGAAGGAATAACGGAATATGTCCCCCACCCTTGTTCGGTCCAATAAAATCGATTGTATCCGGCAGCAGCTCAGGCTGAACAGTGACTAGATACCAGAAAGGCATGAGGAATAATGATACAAAAATGCCCACCAGACGAACCAAACGGATGAATGACCCAGGTCCCGGCGACTCCCGATACTCTTCAGCGTGCTGCAAATGAGAAAAGTAGGTTGCCGGAGTAATGATGACACTAGGTGATGTATCGACAATAATCAGTACATGCCCCTCCAAAAGGTGGACGGCTCCAATATCTGGTCTTTCCGTATACCTGACAAGCGGGAAGGGCCTGATTCCTTGTTTTACCAGAAATTCCTCGACTGATTTATCGGACATCGGCAATCCATCGATTTCGATTTCTGTTAATTCCCTTTTGATGAGTTTCACTAAATTAGGGTCAGCGACATCCTCTATATACGCAATGCATATATCCGTCTTGGATCTTTCCCCTACTTGCATCATTTCCAGGCGAAGTCGCTCATCCCGGATTCTCCGGCGCGTCAGAGCTGTGTTTATGATGATATTTTCCGTATAACCATCACGCGGACCGCGAATGACTTTCTCTGTGTCCGGCTCCTCGGGCTGTCTGCCCGGATAAGACCTTGTATCGACAACAAAAGCAAAATCACAGCCATCGATGAAAACGACGATCAATCCGGATAGGAATTGATCGACTGTGTCATCGATGCTTTCTGTCCTTCTCACTTGCATGTGCACCAGACGGTTTTCGATGATTTCAGGGACCTTATTTACATTCCTCTCGTCATCATTGATGCTCATTAATTTCGACAGCACACGCTGGACGACTTCTGCATCCGCAAGACCGGTTGTATAGTAGATTTCCACACGTTTCTTGAGAATGATCAGCGTACGGTGACCAACATCGAAGGAGACACCGACGCCGACTCTTTCTTTCATGAAATCATTCACTTCATCAATCTTTGTCGGAATCGGCGTTTTCTGTTCTTCAGCCATTTCGGCTTCCCTCCCTTTCAAGGATGATACGGAGCGCTTGTTCAGTAATCGGGGAGCCAAGTTCGATTGCGTCTTTCCCATGCATCTTCCCGATATCCCCAATGGCGATGACTAGCGGGATATCCAACTGATCCAGCAAATAAACGGTATCTCCGTTAATTCGGCCGAACTCCTCGGTAATGACGCCTTCCTTATCCACACCGAATGGCTGCAGTTCTCCATCCTGATCGATTGAGAAACTGACCCGGCTCCATTCCCTGTTCTGTGTATGTGCTGCTACTGCCAAAGCACCTATCACATCAATTTCCGGATCATCGGCAATGGCAAGCAGCAGCTTTTCCCCATTACCGATGCCAGGTACACCGCCATCGTCAAGCAGAACGTATACCGGTTCATCATCTGCAGTATGAATGGCATTTTTCATCGACTGAGCGTCAATGGTCATTGGATTATCCGCTAAATAAGAAAGCGATGTGCCGCCGAGGATTTCGGCAAGATAATCGATCGACCGCTTGGCATAAGCGTCTCCGTCTGTAATAAGAATTACTTTTTTCATGAAGGGTTCATCCCTTTGGTTTAAAAATTACCGAAACTAGAAATCCAAACAGGATAGCAGCTGCTATTCCGGCGGATGTCAGCTGGAACATCCCGAGTGCAATGCCCCAAAACCCATGCTTATCGGCTTGTTCCATCGCACCATGAAGCAAGGAATGGCCAAAGCTTGTAATCGGAACCGAAGCACCGGCACCTGCAAAGGAAATCAAATTATCATACAAGTCGAATCCATCAAGTACACATCCAGCCACGACAAATGTACTCATGACATGGCCTGCATCCAGTTTGGCCACATCCAGAAGCAGCTGACCGACAACACAGATCAGACCGCCTATGACAAATGCCCAGAAATAATCCATGCTTATCCCTCCTCCCTTACGAGCACGACACTATGTGCAATAGCTGGAATGGATTCCTTCTGGCGGATCACTGTCGGGTTCATCAAGGCACCTGTTGCCGTAACCAATATTCGTTTATACGTCCCCTTGCGCATCTCATCCAGAAGATGGGCATACGTCACGATAGCGGAACAGGCTGTTCCACTGCCGCCTGCGAGCATTCCCTGATCCTGGTTGTAAAGCAAATTGCCGCAATCTTTATGTACGGCATCAATGTTGATTCCATCACTGCGGAGCATATCTTTGAGAATCGGTGAACCGATACTCGACAAATCCCCCGTCACAATCAAATCATAATCAGCAGGCGTACGGCCAAAATCGCTCAAATGCCGTTTGATTGTGTCATAAGCTGCTGGAACCATCGCACTTCCAAGATCAAATGCATTTGTGGCACCGAAATCGACTACCTTGCCGATTGTTGCACCTTCTATCCGAATCGGACTCTTTTCCCGGCTGATTAGTGCACATCCAGCTCCTGTCGCTGTACTAGTCGCTGTTGCTGGCTTTTGGTTGCCATATTCCGTCGGGAAACGGAATTGCCTTTCCGCTGTTGCATTATGACTGCAGACAGCTGTCAAAACTCGCTCCGCTGCTCCGGAATCGATCAATTGGGATGCTATCGCCAATGTCTCCATGCTAGTGGAGCAGGCACCGAACATACCTAGGTAAGACATATCCAGATCGCGTGCCGTATAATTGGCACTCACGTTTTGATTCAATAGATCGCCAGCAATGAACATATCGATATGCTGCGGCTTCAAACCAGCTTTCTTTAATGTTATTTGTATCGAGTCCTGCAATAGTTTCCTTTCAGCCATTTCCCAGTTATCTTCCCCGCAGTACAGGTTGTCATAGGATTTATCGAAAGAGCGCCCCAATGGGCCCTTCCCTTCCTTTGGTCCGACACTGGTACCTGTTTCCTGGATATAAACCCGCTGATTCAATGTCCAGGACTGCTTACCCATTTTGACCATTTCCTTACCCTCCGATCAGCTGGTTGAATATAAACCGGATGATGCCGACGATATAAGCCGCCGTAACCCCGAATACAATGACACTGCCAGCTAGTTTGAACATATTGGACCCGACCCCGAGTACATAACCTTCCGATTTGTATTCCAAAGCCGCACTAGTCACGGCATTGGCGAATCCGGTCACTGGTACTGCCGATCCCGCTCCGGCAAATTGAGCGATGCGATCATATACCCCTATGCCGGTCAATAGTGCAGAAAGCAGGATCAATGTTGTGACAGTCGGTGTTCCAGCTTCCTGCTGCGTCATGTCGAAAACTTGCATATAAAACTTGGTGAGCAGTTCTCCTATCAAGCAGATAAGGCCGCCGACAAAGAAAGCTTTCAAACAGTTTTTGACGTATGGGACTTTAGGATAATACGTTTTTGCTGTGTCGTTATAATTTTCTTTTTTGAACTTGGAATCCATGATGTCACCTCTTTGATTAATAGGAAAATAAAAGCCATTGGAACAAAGATCCAGTAATCTTTCCAAGGACGATTGCCATGAAGAACCAGATTAAACTTCCATCCAGCCCGATCCGCCGGGTCAGAATCGGGAAAACATTCAAAACTTCTGTCAAAGCGGCAGCGAGCATGCCCACGAATATACCATGCAAGAGACCCCAGAGAGCAATCCACAAAATCGGCGCATGGAAATGGAAATAATGGAAAGAGAGAATAGTTCCGGCACAGGCGCCGGCAGTGACACCTGCTTCATAAGAGAGAAGGAACCGATGTGTCTTGCTCAGCTGCACCAGTCTCGGAATGATGCCAAGTACTGTAAGAAAAGCAACAAAACCTGCACCTGTTGCAAGCCCCGCACTGAGTCCGATCAGCACTTCAGCTATGGCGATCCACATGCTGCTGTTCCAAATCATTTTCGTGATAAGCTACATACACATCCATATCTCTCTGATATTTATGCATTTCCACTTCCAGCGGGCTCGGTTCCTCATTCAACCGTTTTTTGAATACATGGTTGAAAAAGAGGATCATGCCTACTCCAATGCCGATACTGTACGGGATTTGCAGCCAAAGCGGATGCAATAGTCTTTCGCCTGTCAATAGAAAATGAATCTGCTGCTGCACCGGCTCCATGCTGACATCAAAATGAAAGTTCATGATCGTCATGGCAGATCCAATGAACAAAAGCAGCCAGATGAGGATGACAAGCGGCCATACAGTTCGTTTTGTCGAATGCACGACATGAACGATCGTCTGTTCGGCACCAATCAACTGCAGCTCATGCTCCGGGAACAGCTTCATCAGCTGCTGAAAGACCGAAAAGCAATCCAGGACAACTATATTGCTGTCTTTCTCGCTGATCCTGTAAATGACGGTGTCGAGCATTCGCTCCTTATGCTCCCCTGCATTTGCGATATGTGCGATGTCCTTGAGTTTGATTATGGACATTGGGGCAGTTTTTATTTTCCGAATGAACCGGATATATACGATAGCTGGCATGCATATACACCTCTCCTATGAAGAAGCCTTTCTGTCCTTAGTATGGGAAAAGCACCAGAAAACATGCTGGTAATTCCAGCCAACAAAAAAAGCCTCTGCACGATGTGCAAAAGCTATTTTTCAAGCTGCTCCTTGATGGCAGCCAATATTTTTTTCTCGAGACGCGACACTTGGACTTGAGAGATGCCGAGCCGTTCGGAAACCTCGGATTGCGTCTGATCCTTATAAAAGCGTAAATACACAATGAGCCGTTCCCTTTCTCCAAGAGACTGGATTGCTTCCTGCAAGGCAAGCTTATCGAACCAGTTATTATCCTGTTCGGCAATCTGGTCAAGCAAGGTTATCGGATCCCCATCATTTTCGAAGACAGTCTCATGAATAGAGTGCGGCAGTTTGGCAGCCTCCTCCGCATGGATGATTTCCTCCGGTGACAGCTCCAGTTCCTTTGCAACCTCTTGAATAGTCGGGACACGATTCAGCAGTTTGGTCATTTCCTCTTTTTTCTTTCTTACCTTGTTGGCTGTCTCTTTCAGCGACCGGCTGACCTTCAAGCTGCCATCGTCCCGGATGAAACGCTGGATTTCGCCGATGATCATCGGTACTGCATAAGTAGAGAAGCGTACGTCATATGCCAAATCGAATTTATCGATCGACTTGATCAACCCGATACAGCCGATCTGGAACAGGTCATCTGGTTCATAGCCGCGGTTTATGAAACGCTGGACGACAGACCAAACGAGCCTTACATTCCTCTCGACAAGGATATCCCTTGCTTCTTTATCACCATTCTGACTTAACTGGATGTATGTTTTCACTTGCTTATCGGTCAATTGTTCCTTTGCCTTCTGCTGTTTCAAATATACATCCATCCGCCCCACCTACTGACTCATGGCTTTGCTTGAATTGAACTGCTTATTCATCGTCACGGTTGTGCCTTCCCCTTGTGCTGAATGCACATACACATGATCCATGAAATTTTCCATGATCGTAAAACCCATGCCGGATCGTTCCATATCCGGTTTGGAAGTGAATAGCGGCTCCATTGCCTGATCCACATCCGGAATGCCGACGCCTTCATCCTGAATGATTAGTTCCACTTCATCATCTGACAGCGTGCAAATAATCGTAATCATTTGATCCGGGTCTGAATTATAACCATGGATGATGGCATTCGTCACCGCTTCGGATACGACTGTCTTGATTTCGGTCAGCTCGTCCATAGTCGGATCAAGTTGAGAAACGAAGGACGCTACCGTCACACGGGCAAAAGCTTCGTTTCGGCTCTGGCTAGAAAAGGCAAACCGCATCATATTCGTGTTCATGATAATACCACCCCGAAAGTTTCCAGCGCATAGCGCTCATTTTCTTCAAAACGGATGATCTTGAAAAGACCTGACAATTGAAACAGTCTGTCCACAGCCGGTGTCAGGCTGCAGACGACCATTTCCCGACCTTCTGCTTTCAGTTCTTTATATCTGCCAAGAATGACACCCAGACCAGAACTATCCATAAATGAAAGAGATTCCAGGTTCAGGACCATATGCTTGATGCCAGGCTGCTGCAGGGCAAGCTGCCAGCTTTCCTTCAATTCGCTCGCTGTGTGATGATCGAGCTCCCCATTAAGACGTGCCAGCAAGATGGATTCCTTCAATTCATAATCGACTGTCAACCCCATAGCTTTTCTCCTCCTTTATCTGCTTATAGATTTCTGCAGAAAAAGGCGAATACCTTTCAGGTGACAAAAATAGAAGAAACCCGCAAGCGTTAGTCAAGATCAGTGGAATTTCACCATATCATCGAAGCTGCGTTTGATCAGCAGCCAATAACTGGCCTTCGGGAGATCCTCTTTCATGATTACCGGTGTGGAAGAAATTAGCTTGCCATCAGCTTTCACTTCCAGCACACCTACTTGTTCGCCGGCTTTGAGCGGTAAGGACAGCTCAGATTGATAGATGATTTTCGACGACAATTCACCAAGCTTTTCCCCTTTTTTGACAAGCAGCGATACAGGTTCAGCAGTAACAATTGGAACATCTTTATTACGTGCTTTCAGCATATCAAGCTTGGCAACAGTTTGATCCTGTTTATACAGCTGTTTTATCGTATATTGATTAAAACCATAATCCAGCAGCCGGGACACTTCGATATTGCGCTGCTTTGGCGTTTCAGCACCCATTACGACAGCGACCACCCGCATACCATCCTTCTTGGCAGTGGCCGTCAGACAATATCTGGCTTCTTTCGTAAACCCGGTTTTCAAACCATCGACTCCAGGATAGAATTTTACCAGCTTATTTGTATTGACCAGCCAGAATGGATCATCAGAATCCTTACGCAAATAATCCTCATAAATGCTTGTGAATTCGGTGATTTCTTCATGCCCAAGCAAAGCTCTGGCCATCAGCGCCATATCCTTGGCAGTGGAATAGTGATCAGCTGCCGGCAAGCCGGTTGCATTTTGGAATTTTGTATGGGAAAGTCCAAGCTCCCTTGCCTTCTCATTCATTTTTTTTACAAATGCATCTTCTGTTCCAGCAATCTTCTCAGCCAATGCCACACTAGCATCATTACCGGATGCGACAGCTATGCCTTTCAGTAAGTCTTTCACTGTCATTTCTTCCCCGGGCTCAAGGAAGATTTGTGACCCGCCCATACTGGCAGCATATTCACTTACTCTGACCTTCTCGTCATACTTTAGCGTACCAGCCTCGATTTCTTCCATGATTAAAAGCATGGTCATGATTTTTGTCATACTGGCTGGCGGGAGTTCTTCTTCCATATTCTCACCCGCCAAAACTTTTCCCGTGTCACGTTCGATCAATATCGATGATTTGGCCGTCTCTTTCTCCTGTTTTTCAGCAAAAGCGTGTGGCGGCACCACTCCTAGACAGATTACAAAAGCAATCAGCAAACTGATTAGACTCATTTTTCTCATTGTAAGGTTCCTCCGTTTACGGTAATACAGTTAGAATCTCCCAAATGAGTCGATTTATTAATAAATTTGTACATTAAAAAAGCAGCCCTTAAAAGGACTGCTTTGGATTCAGGAAATGACGTCGTAAATCAGCTGCATTTTTTCAGGCAGGGCGGCATCGATTGTATAGGAAGCCAAGACTTTATTCACGGAGTCTGCAGCCTGTGCATCACGTGCATGCAAGATAGCAATCGTTTCGCCTTGCGCTACCGCATCTCCTTGTTTTTTCTTCAACGTGATCCCGACAGCATGATCGATATCATCATCTTTTGTCGCACGGCCTGCACCTAAGTACATAGCCGCTGTTCCGATTCCTTCTGCATCGATGCTGTGCACATAACCTGCTGCAGGAGCTTTTACTTCAATATGATAATCCGCCTGCGGAAGAAGTTCTGGGTCATCGACAAGCGCTGTATCGCCGCCCTGTGCACCAATGAACGTACGGAAAGCTGCCAGCGCAGTCCCATTATCCAAGGATTCCTCCAAGTTCGCACGTGCTTCTTCGTAGCTTGAGAATTTATCTGCCAATAGCGCCATATGGGTTGCCAGTTCAACAGAGATTTCCCGCAGATCCGTTATTTTCTCACCGCTCAATACTTGGATCGCTTCTTTTACTTCGTTGCTGTTGCCAATCTCAAACCCTAGCGGCTGGTTCATGTCTGTGATGACAGCGACAGTCTGGCGGCCAAGATTTTTACCGATTTTGACCATCGTCTCCGCCAATTTTTTGGATTCATCCAATGATTTCATAAAAGCGCCAGAACCTGTTTTTACATCAAGTACGATTGCCTCTGCACCAGAAGCTAGCTTTTTGCTCATGATGGAGCTTGCAATAAGCGGAATCGTGTTGACTGTTCCGGTTACGTCTCGCAGTGCATATAGTTTCTTATCTGCCGGTGCAAGATTCCCAGTCTGGCCTGCAACCGCAAGTTTGTTTTCATTTACCAGTCCCATGAATTGCTCACGGCTCAAGTCGATCGAGAATCCTTGGAAAGATTCAAGTTTATCCAACGTTCCGCCTGTGTGACCGAGGCCGCGGCCGGACATTTTCGCAACCGGGATACCGATTGCCGCAACGAGCGGACCCGTGATTAGGGTGATTTTATCTCCTACACCGCCTGTGCTGTGTTTATCGACTTTCTTGCCTTCGATGCTGCTGAGGTCGAATGTCTCCCCGGAGATGGCCATTTCCTCTGTCAGCCAAGCTGTCTCTTCTTCTGTCATACCATTGAAATAGATAGTCATCAAGAAGGCTGATGCCTGATAATCCGGGATATCCCCTTTCGTATAACCTTGGACGAAGAATACAATCTCGTCTTTGGAAAGCGTACCGCCATCCCTTTTCTTCGTGATTAAATCAACCATTCTCATTTCCGTTCACCTGCTTTATTTTATTGGGAGCTGTTTGACGATTTCTTTTACGAAACGCAGAAAATCTTCCCTTACCTTGCTTGTCGTCTCCATCACTTCATCATGTGTCAGCGGCTGATCAAGAATGCCGGCTGCCATGTTGGAAATACAGGAGATCCCGAGAACGTCCATTTTAGCATGACTGGCAACGATGACTTCCGGAACCGTCGACATGCCGACAGCGTCTCCTCCCCAATTTCGAAGCATCCGGACTTCGGCACCTGTTTCATAGGAAGGACCTGTATTACCTACATAAACGCCTTCCTTAACACCCAAGCCGAGTTTTACTGCTACATCGCGGGCATAGCCTAGAAGTTCTTTACTGTAAACAGAAGACATATCCGGGAAACGAGCTCCCAATTCTTCATCATTTGGTCCGATCAGCGGATTTGTGCCCATATTATTGATATGGTCGGTTATCAGCATCAAATCGCCGGGATTGAAGCTTTCATTGATACCGCCAGCAGCATTGGTGACAATCAGTGTCTGCACGCCAAGTGCTTTCATGACTCGAACAGGCAGTGTCACAAGCTCCATCGGATATCCTTCATAAAAATGAAAACGTCCTTGCATGGCAATGACTTGCTTTCCTTCCAGCTTCCCGATGACCAGCTGTCCTTTATGCCCACTGACAGTCGATACCGGGAAGCCTGGGATATCCCCATACGGTACAATGGTCGTTTCTGTAATCTCGTCGGCCAATACGCCCAGGCCTGATCCAAGAATCAAACCTATTTTCGGTTCGGCAGTCAATTTCTCTTTGATATAGTCTGCTGCCTGTTTGATCGCTTCTGCCTGCATGTTCATTTCCCCTTTATCAATGCTTGTAAAAAGCTTGTTCCGTGTTCTGGTTTCTCGATACCGAAATTATCGGCAATAGTAGCTGCAATATCGGCAAAGGTATTCCGCAATGGAAGTTCTTCCCCTTGCTCGATACCAGTATGGTAAGCAATCAACGGCACATATTCGCGTGTGTGATCCGTCCCAGGAGCTACAGGATCGTTGCCATGATCAGCTGTGATCAGCAGTAAATCGTCTTCCTTCAGCTTATCAAACACTTCCGGGAGACGTTTGTCATAATCCTCCAGCGCCTGTGCATATCCTTCAGGATCACGACGGTGTCCGTATTTCGCATCAAAATCGACCAAGTTAAGGAAACTGATACCAGTGAAATCCTCATCCATGCTCTTCACAATTTTCGTCATGCCATCTTCATTATCCTTCGTACGAACCGCTTTCGTCACACCTTCACCATCGTAGATATCGGAAATCTTCCCTAATGCGATGACATCGAAATTTGCATCCTGCAAGCTGTTCATCGTCGTTCTGCCGAAAGGTTTCAATGCATAATCATGGCGGTTCGATGTACGTTCGAACGCACCTGGCTTACCGATGAATGGACGAGCGATGATACGTCCCACCATATAAGGATCATCCAATGTCAGCTCACGAGCGATTTCACAGATTTTATACAACTCATCGAGTGGGATGATGTCTTCATGAGCTGCAATCTGAAGTACGGAATCAGCTGATGTATAAACGATCATATCACCGGATTCCATATGCTGCTGGCCAAGTTCATCCAATATTTCCGTACCGGAAGCTGGTTTATTTCCGATGATTCCTCGCCCAGTCCGCTGTTTCAATTCATCCAGAAGTGCATCGGGGAATCCATCCGGGAACGTCCGGAAAGGCTGGTCGATACGAAGGCCCATGATCTCCCAGTGACCCGTCATTGTATCTTTTCCGTTTGATGCTTCCTGCATTTTTGTGTAGAAAGCTTTCGGTTGAGCTGCAGCCCGAATACCTTCTACTTCCCTGATATTGCCAAGACCCAGGGATGCCATATTCGGCATTTTCAGTCCCTTTCGATAAGAAGCGATATGACCCAGTGTATCGGCCCCTTTATCGCCAAAAGCTTCCGCATCGGGAGCTTCCCCAATGCCGACAGAATCCATTACTATAAGAAATACGCGTTTAAAATCCAAGTTAAATGCCTCCTAATCTATTGCCTAAGCCCGAGGATGATGCGTCTTGTAAATATCCTTCAGCCTCGTTTTGGTCACATGGGTGTAAATCTGTGTCGTGCTGATATCGGCATGCCCAAGCATTTCTTGGACAGCACGCAAATCAGCCCCATTCTCCAACAGATGCGTCGCAAACGAATGACGCAGCGTGTGTGGGGTTATTTCCTTTTGTATCCCGGCATCACGGGCTATTTGTTTCAGTACTTTCCAAAAACCTTGACGCGACAGTGGGTTGCCGTGGTGATTGACAAATAAAATATCACTGGCTTTGGACTTCATCAGCTGTTTGCGGGACCTATTCATATAGTCCTCCAGCCGTGTCTTTGCCATATCCCCAAGCGGAACGATGCGTTCTTTCGATCCTTTTCCGAAACAGCGAACAAAGCCCATCTCCAAATGAAGGTCATCCAGTTCCAACGCCAAGAGCTCTGATACGCGCAATCCCGTTGCGTACAGAGTTTCCAGCATGGCTCGGTTCCGGATCGTCAGCATGTCGGTTCCCGGGCAAGTCAGCAGCTTGTCCACTTCATCAGATGAAAGAATCTTCGGCAGCTTACGTTCTTTCTTTGGTGTGTCAATATGTATGCTCGGATCTTCCTTCAGCCCATATTCCCTCAGCAGGAACTGATGGAAGAGTCGGATGCTGGACAATGTCCGTGCAATGGTGGCAGCTGACTTACCATCATCGTGCAGCCACCGTAAATAAGCAGTCAGTTTGGCACGGGTGACATGTGCCCACTCACGTACTTCGTTTTCCTGGAGATATCTTGCATATGTACGCAGATCCCGGGCGTAGGATTGAAGTGTATTCTCCGAAAGGCCCCGTTCAATCTGCAAATAATGGATAAAGTCATCCAATGCTTCTTGCATGTACCCTACTCCCCTAACCGGAAAAATAACGTCATCCTATCCACTAAGCTTTCCTGCTCCATCGCTGCCACTTTCACTGCATTTCCCTCTGGCGGGTCATAGCGGTGATAGCTCTCGTATTCACTATGGATGAACCGCAAACCGAAATAAAAGAATGCAGAGCAAGCGACAAATACAAGCAAAAGCTTACCGGTGTCGAAGATGAATCGTTTCATGAACACTTCTCCTTTCCCTGACTTGTCTTTGTAACAGACTATGCCAAAGAAAGGGAAAATTATACGTACAGGATAACGTTACCTCATTCCCGTTGTTTTGTAAAATGGTTAGTGAAACGAAAGAAAGCCTTTTCCATCTACTTGGAAAGGCTTCGTTTGCTTATGATGTTCGATTCACCTGAACGGCAGCTGCTTCGAGTTGTCCTTCCTTCTCACTGGCTTGACAGACACGGCAGATACCATGGAAGGTAAGACGGTGATCCTTCACTTTGAATCCCCAGTCACTCTGGACGATTTTTTCGACATCCTCCAGTAAGTCCTCATCAATCTCCTCGACAGATCCGCATTCCATGCAGACAAGATGGTGATGGAAGTGCGTGGCACCTTCTTTTCGAAGGTCGTAGCGGGAAACGCCGTCCCCAAAGTTTATTTTATCAACGATTTTCAGTTCTGATAATAATTCCAGTGTCCGATAAACAGTAGCCAAGCCAATTTCCGGTGCTTTTTCCTTTACGAGGAGGTAGACGTCTTCAGCGCTTAAATGGTCCTCTTCTCGCTCCAGCAGCACACGTACCGTTGCTTCCCGCTGTGGTGTCAGCTTGTAGCTCTGCGCATGTAATTGCTTCTTTATGCGTTCAATGCGGTGTTCCAAGTGAATTCCTCCCTCGTAATCCCACACTCATTATATACCGATTACGAAAAAAGTGTCAAATTATAATTATTATAAATAGCTAATTATAATCATTCTTAATAAAACATTTACAGTAAATCATTCACAAGCATGGAAAGGAGCGGGTTCGCAACAAAAGTTTCAATCAACGTGGCTGCAGCTGAACCGACAATAAGCATCAAGAAGATGGTACTGTATTGGAAAAAATAGCGCCTTAATGATAATGGGGACCGCTTGGCGATCAGTTTGCGCAAAAGTGTCACAGAAAACAGCATCGCACTTGTTCCGGCAATCAGATAAAGCGGTATGATCACAAGATTTTGTGGTGCTACAGATGCTGCTGCCAGCATAAGTCCCTTCCAGCCGAGCTGATTGACGAGGAATCCGACACTGAATCCCATCATCAGCCCTTTGCTGAACAGCAGCATCCATATGATCGGGATGCCGATGATGGATAGACCGAGTATATATAGAAACAACAGGAACTTAAGATGAGCAAGGAAACTCGACTGGAGAATCTCCTGCTTGCTGATCGCTTGCCCTTGCTGAAGCTGAGCGAAAAACCGTTCTAGGTAATAAAAAAGATCTTCTTTCTGCGTGAAATTCATGCTGTTGACAACGACTGCCCCGAAAATGATTCCAATCAGGAATAAAACAAGCATGAACAAGTAGCTTGTCGCATGCTGTTTCAGATGATGAATAAGAATAAACTCCCGCTGCTTCATCGTATCTTCCTCCGTATTCTAGTCTAGTTACTAGAATCTATGACGGAAGCTTGTCTAGTAGAACTGTTACTTTCCTATCCTTTCAATCGCAGGTGAAGCAGGGCGTACATCGTTTTCGCATCATGGATCCGTTCTTCGGCCACGAGTGCTTCCGCTTCTTCCAAAGTCAATTCCATCAGTTCGACGAATTCATCTTCATCACCAGCAATTCTTTCAGGTAAAAGTTCGATGTCATCCGCTTCGTATACATGAAGCAATTCGTCGGCAAAACCCGGGGAAGTGTAAAACGAACCTAGCTTCTTCAGCTTATTAGTTGTATAGCCTGTCTCTTCCTCAAGCTCTCTCACGGCGGTCACTTCCGGAGCTTCACCAGGTTCCAGCTTCCCTGCAGGGATTTCGATAATCGACTTTTCCAGTGCTTTCCGGTATTGCTCTACAAATATGATTTTACCTTCCTTCGTTATCGGTATGATTGCCACTGCGCCCGGGTGCTTGATCAATTCCCGTTTGGAAGTATTCCCGTCTGGCAAGGACACAGTGTCCACCCTCAACGAAATGACCTTGCCATCATAAATGGAAGATGTCTCTATCGTTTTTTCTTCGAATTTTTTCATTATGTACACTCCTTTATTTCGCTACTTCCATCTTACCACAGGTCGGCTGGGACACATAAGTTGTCTGTTGACCTGCTTACGCTTACACTGAGAAGGTAGAATATTTAGGAAGGTGGGATTAAGCAATGCAGAAAAGACGTGTAGGCAGTTCCGACCTTTATGTTTCCGAAATATCACTCGGGACGATGAGCATCGGAACAGATGAGCAGCATGGTATCCGGCTGCTGCATGAAGCGCAAGACCTTGGCATCAATTACTTTGATACAGCCGATTTATATGATCAAGGAAGAAATGAAGAAATTGTCGGAAAAGCTTTTAAAGGTCGCAGAGATAAGGTGATTCTCGCCAGCAAAGTCGGTAACAGGCTGGATCCTGGCAAAGAGTCATGGCATTGGGATGCAAGCAAGGAATATATCGTATCACAAATTAAGGAAAGCCTCCGCAGGTTGCAAACAGATTATTTGGATCTCTATCAGCTCCATGGCGGCACCATGGAAGACAATGTCGATGAAACGATCGATGCCTTTGAAACATTGAAAAAAGAAGGATTGATCCGCTATTATGGTATCTCCTCCATTCGCCCGAATGTCATCCGTGAATATGTAAAGCGCTCTAATATCGTCAGTGTCATGATGCAGTACAGTTTGCTGGACAGAAGGCCTGAGGAGCACGTACTTGCGCTGCTGGAAGAAAACAATATCAGTGTTTTTGCACGCGGAAGTGTTGCCAAAGGTATGCTGAGTCACAAGGCAAGCGAGAAAGTGAAACGAAAAGGTGCGGAAGGATATTTGTCCCACAGTTATGAGGACCTTCTGGCAGTAAGTGAAAAACTTGGTGTCTTGGCTGAACAGGAGCAGACTTCCGCTACCTCACTGGCCGTGCGTTATGTGCTGCAGCATCCGGCTTTGGCTAGTGCCGTAATGGGAGCAAGTTCTTTGGAGCAGGTAAACGAAAATGCCACGCTTTCTGGTGATCATCTTTCAGAGGCGGTTTACGAAAAACTCAAGCAAATTACCCGTCCGATTCAATATGAAAATCACAGATAAAGGAAAAGCGGAAGTCAGCAGGAATCTCCCCTGCCAGCTTCCGCTTTTTTATCGAGAAAATCAGATTGTGTCAAATGCGCTTGCGGTATCAATGCATTCAAGAATCCTTCTTTACTGGAAAGACGGAATACATTATTGCTGAAATCGAGTTTCACCTCTTCAGCAAAGAACACTTCTTGCTGGACGTTCACTAACGCTGGTATCGTCTCGCTTTCAACCTTTATATCACGCGCACGCGGTTCTTCCGCCAGCCTCACTGTCGGAATTCCATTCAATTTACAGCCAATTCCAACCGTGTCATAATATAAAACGATATAACGATGCGCCTCATCCTGTAATGCTTGTATTTTTTCCAAAGCCGTTTCTGTTATCGTCAATTTCATATTGCCTTCCTCCTTCATTTCTTGCTCAGCTGACTGCCTAGCAGTTTCTCAGCCAATCCGGGCACAAGCTGATACAGTTTGCTGCCAATGCCCATCCAGCCCGGCATATTGATCTCACGCTTGTTTTTTCCAATACAGGCAATAACTCTGCTAGCCACTTTTTCAGGCTGCAGCATATAATTGGCACTTGCTTGCCGATAACGCCCGCTTGGATCTGCCGTGTCAAAAAAGTTCGTATCCATCGGTCCCAAGTTCACGGTTGTCACTTTGATCCCCTGCGGCTTCAGTTCTTGCCGCAGACCATTGCTGAAGCCGATGATAGCATGTTTGCTCGCTCCATAGACCGCCGCTTTCGGAGTGGCTACTTTCCCAGCCATCGATCCGATCATGATCACATGCCCCGCTCCGTGCACCAGCATTCCTGGAATGATTGCTGCAGCTGCTTCCATAGCAGCCAAGGAATTGACACGCATCGTCGTTTCCATTTGTTCTATTTCCGTATCAGCAAAATGACGGAAATAACCGACACCTGCATTGTTGATCAATACATCAATACGTTGATTCTCCCACACGATGCGCTGCAGGGCAGCACGCCATTCCTTCGAATCACTCAAGTCTGCACGATATACAAAAACATCTACCTGAAAACGGTCGTTAAGCTCGGCAGCTAGCTGCTTCAGCTTTTCTTCGGATCTTGCCGCAAGCAGCAAGCGATAGCCGCTAGCTGCTGCTTCTGCAGCCAGTTTACGTCCAAGTCCGCTTGAGGCCCCGGTAATCAACATGGTTTTATTGTTTACTTGCATATGCTGTACCTCTTTCTGTTTACCCATCTGCAGCAATGATTATGTACGGAATGCAAATTGGATGGCTTTTTCCATCAAGTCGGGCAGCTTGCCAAAACTATAGGTAACTTCCAGGCGTTCTGTCCACTGATGTGCATCTTTTCCATACGGTCCCAAATGCAACACTGGCGTTTGTAAACCTTCCATTAAATCAGCCGGCAGCGTAAAACCTTTCTGCTGCAGCGGCATATTCTGTATTAAATCCTGTATCGCCGTCTGGGAAGTCGGCTTTCCGATGAAGCTGGAATCTGACAGGCCTGGGAAGAACTGAACCTCTGTCAATTCCTCTGCAAAGCTATTCTTTGCTTCTGACTGGATGTCAGCAATCAAACGGCGTACATATGGATTTTTCTTGGAAGAGACGGCAGGATAAAAAGGCGGACTATAGAACAGGACGATGATGGGCGCCAAGTCGTGGCACATGCTCACCAGCTCCTTGACAAGCTTTGTGGAGAAATCCCGATCCCCTTCCTTCCTCGTCGTCACGAGCCGATTCTGTCTCCTTTCGACCTCGGACTTTCCGAACCGTTTGACAGCATACGCATAAAGTTCTTCATAAGACATCGTTTTAATTTTGAAAGATGTCGGATGAAAATAATTCGTTTTTGCAGCAGACAACGAAGCTTTATGCTGATAATGGCTTTCGATGTTTCGGGCCGCCCGCTCCATCGCCTGCTTCAATTTCAAGTTGATTTCCTGGATTGATTGTTCCAAAAATAAAACATTGTACATGGTAACTGCCGAAACAGGAGTCTGCACAGAATACGTCTCTTTCAAATCCCGCAGCATGAGGCTTACCGGCGGCGGTGTTACTTCCCCATCAACTTCTTCAATGAAGGATTCCTGCAATTCCAGCTCCTGTGACAGATAGCTGATCATCAAATTGGCATTGAGACCTCCGAAAGGTTCTCCGACATGTGTTTCCTTGCCATAGCAGAAAAAACCGGGCAACACTTTACCAATCGACCCGCTGTACAGATAATTACCGGTATCACCTGGGTATTTGCTGAACACAGGTTCGCCGTTCAAGCATAATTTATATACCAGGTCCTCATTTGCCTGCAGCTGCTGCAGAACTTCGAGCGCACGCAGCATACCGGCAGAGTTCACTTCTTCATCTGGTACGGTCAACAATAGGATATTGCCGTCGAATGCATCATCCATCGCACGCTCCAGCATGGATAAATGGACTGCGAGGCCGGCTTTCATATCCATCGTTCCCCTGCCGAATAGCCATTCTCCTTGCTGGATTTCGCTTTTGATCTGTGCTGGCAGCTCCACGCCGCCATTTTGATAAGCAGCAGTCAGGTCGTGCACCTTGGTGGCAAGATGCTGGAAGGTGCCGAAATCCTCCGTACCGACGACATCAAAATGACTCAGCAGGATGATGGTATCTTTTTTATCCGTTTTCTTTACAAATGCCGTAAGAAGCTGACGGCCATCCTTCAGCGGATGGAGCTTCAAGTGATCCGGACAGCGCTGGAAGTAGGATTTTTGTTCGAGGAGTGCATAAATATGTTCCGGAAACCGAATTTCTTCAGGAGAACCGGTGATGCTCCCGATTTCCACGAGCTCTGCCAGCAATGCAATCAATTCATCCTTCGTTTGCCATTGTTTCATGCGTGCACGTCCTTTCAAATTGACTTTTGCTTTATTTTCTCGCACAATTCAACTATACGTTCAAGTTCGGGGTGAAACCATGTCTACCAAAATCTTTGCACATCGCGGTGCCAGCAATTATGCTCCGGAAAATACGATGGCCGCTTTTCGGCTGGCAGAATTGATGCAGGCTGACGGGATCGAAACCGATGTGCAGCTGACGAAAGACCAGGTACCTGTCATCATTCATGATGAAAGCATCAATCGCACGACGAATAAACGCGGATTGGTTCGAAAGCTTACATACGAAGAATTGTGCCAAGCTGATGCTGGCGCCTGGTTTTCCCGTGACTATGCTGGTGAGAAAATCATTTCATTAGATATGTTTCTGCAATGGATAAAAAAGACCCCGATGCTTCTCAATCTGGAACTGAAAACGAATAAGTATCCATACCCTGGTATCGAGGAGATCGTCTTACAGCATCTTTGGAATCATGGGATGAGAGACAGGACGACCATATCAAGCTTTCATGCAGACACCATCCGCCGTATATCTGATCTGGATGGTGATATTGATACAGGCTTTCTCACATCAAGACGGCCCCGTCAGCTTTTCTCTTTGTTGGAAGCAATCGGAGCGAAAGCCTTACACCCGAAATATCGTTTGCTGAACAGGAAACTTATTCAGGACTGCGAGCAGCATCACGTGCCGATTCGGGTATATACAGTCAATCAGCCAGTTTATATACTGCGTGCTCTTGAGGCAAATTGTGATGTTATCATCTCGGATGTGCCGGACCGGGCACTGGAATTGCAAAAAGGTTATATCACTAGTTAATCAAACAATCGGAGGTCCTACAATGGCTACACCTAAATTATTTCAACCTATCACGTACAAGGACTGCACCTTGAAAAATCGCATTGTCGTTTCCCCGATGTGTATGTATGCCGTCGAAGAAAAAGACGGCAAAGCCACGCCTTTCCATATCACCCATTATGAAAGCCGAGCAATCGGACAAGCTGGACTTGTATTCGTGGAATCCACTGCAGTCACACCGGAAGGAAGGATTTCCGATCAGGATCTTGGCATCTGGTCTGTTGAACAAATCGAAGGACTTCGGACTATCAGCAGCAGAATTCAAGCACACGGCGCCAAAAGCGGCATCCAGCTCGGACATGCCGGCAGAAAATCAAAAGCGGAAAATCCGATTGTCGCACCGAGCAATTTGCCTTGGGATGAGGAATCTGCTGCTCCGGAAGCTTTGACCAAAGATCAAATAAACGATTTGGTCGACGCCTACCGACAGGCAGCCAGCCGCGCCAAGGAAGCAGGATTCGATGTGATTGAGATTCATGCCGCTCATGGTTATCTGATCAATCAGTTTCTCTCCCCGCTGACAAACAAACGGATCGATAACTATGGCGGTGCCCGTGAAAATCGGTATCGTTTCCTGCGCGATGTGCTCGATGCAGTGAAACAGGTGTGGGATGGTCCTTTATTTGTCCGTATTTCAGCCGAAGAATATGCGGAAGGCGGCAATAACATCAATGATTTCATCTATTACAGCATTGAAATGAAACGGCAAGGGGTCAATTTGATTGACTGCAGTACAGGCGGTATCGTACCTCAAGGCCCGTCTGCTGTCTACCCGGGCTACCAAGTTGTCCATGCGGAACGAATTCGCAAGCATGCCCTTGTCGATACTGCCGCTGTGGGATTGATTACAAATGGTCAAATGGCAGAGGAGATTTTGCAAAATGAACGTGCCGACCTTGTCTTTGTCGCGCGTGCCATGCTGCGGAATCCATATTGGCCGCTCGAAGCAGCCGAACAGCTGAACTATAGATTGGAAGCGCCTGTCCCGTATAAGCGGGGCTGGTAAACTGCAGGAGGCTTTTATTATGGAATTACATTTTCTTGGGACAGGTGCCGGTCTGCCGTCCAAAGATCGGAACGTAACGAGTATCTGTCTATCGATGCCGCAGGAGCGGCAAGCGGTCTGGATGTTCGATTGCGGCGAAGCGACACAGCATCAGCTGCTTCATTCGCCGCTCAAACCCGGCAAGATTGAAAAAATCTTCATCACACACCTGCATGGAGATCATATTTATGGCTTGCCCGGCCTGCTATCCACTCGCTCTTTTCAGCAACCTGAATTGCAGCTGGAAGTTTACGGTCCGCACGGCATCAAGGAATACATCGAGGTTTCGCTGCGAGTCAGCGGAAGTCACGTGGCAAACTCCCTCATCATCCATGAAATCGAACCTGGACGAATCTATGAGGATGAAGGCTGGACGGTCCAAGCGGTGGAGCTATCCCATGGCATCCCTTGTTTCGGTTATATCGTGGAAGAAAAAGCTACGCTTGGTGAACTAAAAGTGGAGAAGCTCAGGCAGATGGGCATAGCTCCAGGACCGATTTATCGCCAAATTAAAAGCCAGGAAGTTACTGAACTGCCGGATGGGCGGCAAATCAGAAGATCAGATGTAGTCGGGGCGGACAAGGCCGGCAGAAAAATTGCCATTCTCGGTGACACAACCTATCTTCCGGAACTAAAGGGCGATATTGAAAGTGCGGATATCCTCGTACACGAAGCAACCTTTTCCGCTGATGAACCAGAAATGGCGAAAGCCTACGGACATTCCACGTCTGTGCAAGCCGCTACCTTAGCGAAAGATGCGAATGTGAAAAGATTAATATTGACACATATTTCAGCTCGCTACCATCAGGAGGAAGCAAACATCCTGGTCGATCAAGCCCGGGACGTTTTCCCCGAAACAGAACTGGCAGAAGATATGCGCGTTTTTGAAATACAAAAAAATAGCAGCGATTCCTAAGAATCGCTGCTATTTTTTATAATCATCAAGAAAATCCTTCTGAAAACTCGTCCTGACAGAATCGGATGCACTTGAATGCAATCGGCGGAAAGGATTTTTCCCGAATTTTGATGTAAGCTGATCGATTGCCTCGTACAAGCCTTCTTTCGATGCCTCTTTCTCGTATGTGAACAAATCAAGCTGTTTACCTACTTCCTTCTTCTCCGCCACATCAAATACACTGATACCTAATAGCCGTATCGGATCTCCGTTCCAATGTTTTTGCAGCAAAGACTGCGCATGGTTGAATACATCATCTGCCGTCTCCAGGAAATGCTGCAATTTCATGCTGCGAGTGATCGTTTTACGATCGTGGTAGCGAATCATCAACTGAATGCCTTTGGCAATGGCTTCCTTGCGGTGCATCCGTTTCTCCACGCTCTTGGATAAATCCCGGAGCAGTTTATCCAATTCCTTGTCATCGGTAGTATCCTGTGGAAGCGTCTGTGAACTTCCGATACTTTTAAAGCTGTTCACCGCTTCCGGATCGACCGGTCTGTCATCGATCCCATTAGCCCGATTGGCCAGCCTTTCCCCATTCACTCCGAAAACACGTTTCAGCTGATATCTGTCTTTATGGGCCAAGTCTCCAATCGTCTTGATCCCAAGCGTTCGCATTTTCTCTGCCGTTTTTTCCCCGACACCGTACATCTCTTCAATCGGCAGCGGCCAAAGTAATGCAGGAATATCCCGCTTACGTAAAACAGTGATGCCAAGCGGCTTCTTCATATCCGAAGCCATCTTGGCAAGGAATTTATTCGGTGCGATGCCGATACTGCAAGGCAAATCCAATTCTTTCAAAATACGCTCTTGGAGCATCTGTGCTATTTCCAGGGAAGATCCCAAATGGGCGCAATCCGTCACATCCATATACCCTTCATCTATCGATACTGGCTGGATGATCGGTGTCACTTCCTGCAGGATCTTGAACATTTCACTGGAGGCCTTCCGATAACGATCGAAGTTCGGGCGCAGCACGAGCAATTCCGGGCATAAACGTCTTGCTTCCCAAAGTGTCATCGTCGTTCGAACACCCTTCTTCCTCGCTTCATAGCTGCTTGTTACGACGATGCCTTTCCGCTCGGCAGGATTTCCGCAGATGGCCAGGGCTTTTCCGCGCAGTGAAGGGTCAAAGGCCATCTCGACCGAAGCATAGAAGCTATTCATATCTACATGGAAAATCGCCCTACCTTTTGACATGCTGTCCCTCCTTCCGATGCGAACTGTCGTTCTTATTATATCATGTTTGCAAAAGAAATAGGAGGCTTGCACCTCCTATAAATCAGCCATTGGCAACCTCATGGATGATGGCAGCAACCAGTTGAGCTGTCTTGACCAATTCACCAACCGGGATCCGTTCATTGGTTGTATGGATCTCTTCATAACCGACAGATAAGTTGACTGTCGGGATACCGAATCCGGCAATCACATTAGCATCGCTTCCGCCGCCGCTGCTGGTCAGGTTACTGTCACGTCCAATCGTTTTCGCTGCAGCACGTGCTACTTCGACAACACGGTCACCCGCTTGCTGTTTATAACCGGGATATTCCACTTTGATTTCCACTTCGGCACGCGCACCCATGCTTTCAGCCGTTTGTTCGAATGCTTGCTTCATCTTCTGTACCTGTGCTTCCATTTTTCCTGCTTCCAGTGATCTTGCTTCTGCAAGGATTTCCACGTAATCGCAAACGATATTCGTCTGTTTTCCACCAGCGAAACTGCCGATATTGGCCGTTGTCTCTTCATCGATTCTGCCTAGCGGCATGTTGGAGATGGCTTTAGCTGCCACCGTGATTGCCGAAACTCCTTTTTCAGGTGCTACACCTGCATGCGCAGTCTTACCGAATACTTTGGCAATTACGGACGCACGCGTGGGAGCAGCCACAACAATATCACCTACCGGGCCATCACTATCTATCGCGTATCCGAATGAAGCAGTCAGCAAGGACGCATCAAGTGCCCGGCTGCCGACAAGCCCGGATTCCTCGCCGGCTGTGATGACGAACTGGACTGTGCCATGCGGTATTTCCTGCTCATCATAAATTTTGATTGTTTCAAGGATTGCTGCCAGCCCTGCCTTATCATCCGCGCCAAGAATCGTCGTACCATCACTGGTGATGTATCCGTCTTTAATCTGTGGTTTGATTCCTTTGCCGGGTACGACTGTGTCCATATGGGATGTGAAATAGATTGTTTCAGCAGAATCGATATTCCCCTGCCAAGTGCAAACAAGGTTATTTGCGCCGTGACCTGTTTCTTTCATCGAATCATCTTCCTGGACTTTTACACCCAAGTCGGTGAATTTCTTTTTCAGTACTTCGGCTATTTCCTTTTCATCACCAGTTTCCGAGTCGACTTGAACCAATTCCAGGAACTCTTCGACTAAACGATCTTCATTGATTTTGATCATGATTATGTACTCCTATTCTATTTATTGGTTTCTCCTTGTCCCCTTAGCTGCTTCGCTGTACAATGGACATAAACAGATAAGGGGGCCCCTTAACATTGGCTAAACAAAAGAAAAAAAGATCAAAGCAAAGTGTCGCCATGAAATTCATGGTTTACTTGATGATTTTCACAATGCTCATTTCCACATTGGCAATCAGCCTGAGCTATCTTGTCTTTTAATAGACAAAATAGCTCCGTCTTCTTTCCCGATTGCCTCAAAAGACTTCCAGCCTGTCACAATACGCACCTTTGTCCCTAATGGAACTTGTTCGTATAACTCCTCTACATCACTATTCCGCATACGGATGCAGCCGGCCGAAACACGGGTACCGATCGACTCAGGCCTGTTCGTTCCGTGAATACCGAAAGTACGCCCTTGCGTATCGTTGGCATTGAAGCCGATCCATCTGCTGCCGAGCGGATTGTCTTTATCCCCGCCGGGGATTCCTTTCCGCGAATAACCCGGGTATTCCGTCTTGAAAAGGGTCAGGAATATCCCTTCCGGCGTCGATTCCGGCTTCTTTCCTGTCGCGACCGGATAAACCTTGACCACTTTTCCTTCATTCACGAATGCAAGCTGATTCGTCGTTTTATTGACGATGATGAGCGGGCTTCCGGGCACGGGATTCTCACCGAATGGCCATAACGGAGACAAAATGGTCAGACAGGTGAAGGCAATGAGCAGCGAACGCATTAGACATCCCTCTTTTACATGGTGATGTCCTTATTGTTGCACCTTCTGTCTAATTCTATGTTGCACATCGCTTTCTTTGAACGATTGCTTCAACTCCAGATAATTCTCCATTTCGTACAACAACTGAAACAAATGAGCACGCGTCTCGAATTCTTCCCTCGTCTTCGGCAGAGGATCTTCATCGAAGGACTCCCGTAAAGCATTCAGTTCCTCCAAGAATAAAACAGCGGTATTACCGGGATGGACCGAATCAGCCAGACCGGAAAAGAAATGGGCTAGCTGCTCGCATTGCGAATAGGATGTTTCCGGGAGCTTGCTTACAAGAGGCAAAATCCGTTTCAGGATGGCGAATTGCTTCGTGCGCATCTCGAAATAATCATGGTACGGATGCTCCGATCTGAGCACATGGTTCTCCACATCCCTGCCAACTAGTTGATTCGCTTCTTTCAGGATCTTTTCGGTCTGTGTGATTTCTTCTCCGGCCCATGATTGATCCCCTTCCCGGAGATACAGGGCAATTTCTTTCAGAATCTTGGTAAAATTCCGTTCCAGTATGACCTGCTTCCGCCGGATTGTAGCTTCCAGGCTGGGCATATACAAGTTCACGATGAGTGCCACCCCAATCCCGACTGAAATAAGGATGAGTTCATTCACAATCAAATCGAGCGTAATCTCATGGGAATTATATAAATGCAAAATGATGACTGCACTTGATACAATACCTGGCGAGACACGCAGCATCACAGTGATCGGAATGAAAACGAGCAGCAATATTCCAATACTTATTGGATGAAAGCCGATTGTCTCAAAAAGCAAGAATGACAGAATGATTGCCAGTAGGCAGGCGGCCACTCGATGCCAAGCAGCCAGAAAAGATTTCTTTCTCGTCACTTGGGTGCACAGAATCGTCAGGATACCTGCCGACACACTGTTATCCAGCTGCAGAAGCTCCGCTATCCATATCGCCAGCGGTGTCCCAACCGCCGTTTTGATCGTTCGGTAACCTATTTTCACAATGGTGCTCCTCGTCAAATTTGATCACAATCAGAATAGCCCCTCATCCAAAAGGATGGGGACCACTTCAATTAAACTTCTTCACAATGCTCATCGAACAATGATTGCAGTCTGCTGACTACCTCCATTGGCTCATGGCCTTCGATGTCATGCCGTTCGATCATCGTAACGATCTCGCCGTCTTTCAAAAAGGCAAATGACGGTGAGCTTGGCGGGAAGCCAGTAAAATATTCCCTTGCTCTTTCGGTTGCTTCTTTATCCTGCCCAGCGAAAACCGTCACCAGCTGGTCTGGACGTTTGTCATAATGCAGGCTGTGTGCAGCTGCCGGGCGAGCAATTCCGCCGGCACACCCGCAGACGCTGTTGATCATGACAAGAGTCGTTCCGGATTTTTTGAGCGTGGAATCCACTTCCTCCGGTGTTGTCAACTCCATATACCCTGCATCGGTAAGGTCCTTCCTAGCAGTCGTTACGATATCGTTCATAAACATTCTGAAATCTGCCATCGGTATTCCTCCTTTTACACTAGTTCAAGTGTATCAGCAATTCCAGACTCTTTCAATTTCTATACTTCAGTAAATCGGCATTGTCGATTCGGATACGTTCTCGAGAATTTCTTTGACCCTCGCCATGAACTGACCGCAAATCAAACCATCCAGCACACGGTGATCAAGACTGAGACATAAATTCACCATGTCACGAGCGGCGAACATATCATTGATGATCACTGGACGCTTCACGATCGATTCCACTTGCAGGATTGCCGCTTGCGGATGATTGATGATTCCCATGCTTTGAACCGAACCGAAAGAACCTGTGTTATTGACGGTGAATGTACCGCCTTGCATGTCAGCAGCAGTCAGTTTGCCGGCGCGGGCCTTTTTCGCAAGGTTCGTAATCTGCTTTGCGATGCCTTTGACACTCAGATCATCTGCAGATTGGATAACCGGTACAAATAGCTCCTGCTCTTTCGCAACCGCAATGGAAATATTGACTTCATCATGCTGAATGATTTTATCACCCGCCCAAGAGCTGTTCAGCTGCGGGAATTCTTTCAGTGCCTGCGCGACAGCTTTAACGAAGAAAGCAAAGAATGTCAGCGAATATCCTTCTTTTTCTTTGAATGCATCCTTTACTTTATTGCGGTAAGCAACCAGGTCGGTAACATCCACTTCCACCATCATCCAAGCATGCGGGATTTCTGTCGCTGCTTTCACCATATTGTTGGCAATGGCTTTTCTTACGCCGGAAACCGGTATAGCATTGCCGGTAGCCATTGTTTGTGTTTTTTCAACCGCTTCTGCTTTTTGCGGTACAGATGATTCTGTAACAGCTGCAGTTGGCTTGGATTCTGCTTGTTTTTGCGGCCTTTCTCCGGATGCGATGATTGCTTCGACATCTTTGCGCGTGATTCGTCCGCCTTTTCCACTGCCTGTAATTGCAGTCAGATCCAGATCATGCTCCTGTGCAAGGCGCATGACTGCCGGCGAATAGCGTGACTTCATCGCTATATCTGCTGCCGGGCTGTTTGATCCCGAGTCTGTTTCTGTTACAGCAGGAGAAGATGTATCTGCTTCATGGTTCTCTCCAGTTTCTTCTGTTTCAATGGTACAGATCAGTGCTCCGACTTCGACTGTGTCCCCTTCTGCAGCAACCAATTCTTTGATTACGCCAGTGAAACTGCTTGGGATTTCTGCATTGACTTTATCTGTCATCACTTCGGCAATGGCATCATATTTGCTGACTTGATCGCCTGGTTTGACGAGCCATGTGCTGATTGTACCTTCTGTTACACTCTCGCCGAGTTTTGGCATTGTTATTTTCTCTATCATCATTACACCTCGTTTAGAATTCCGCTAATTCGCGCATGGCTGCTTCCACTTTTGCTGGATTGACCATGAAGTATTTTTCTGTACTAGGCGCATAAGGCATCGCTGGCACATCGGGTGCTGCCAGTCGCTGAATCGGGGCATCCAGATCAAAGAGACAGTTTTCACCGATGATGGCTGCCACTTCACCGATAATGGAGCCTTCTTTGTTGTCTTCTGTGATAAGAAGGACTTTACCAGTCTTCGAGGCTGCCTCGATGATTGCTTCTTTATCAAGCGGATAAACGGTGCGCAAGTCGAGGATATGCGCGTCGATGCCTTCTGCTGCAAGCTTTTCGGCTGCCTGCAGTGCAAAATGAACACATAATCCGTATGTGATCACCGTAATATCGGAACCTTCACGCTTTACATCGGCTTTTCCGATCGGCAACGTATAGTCCTCAGCTGGTACTTCACCTTTGATGAGGCGGTAAGCCCTTTTATGCTCAAAGAACAACACCGGATCCGGATCTTGGATGGCAGCTTTCAAGAGACCTTTTGCATCATAAGGCGTGGAAGGCATGACGATTTTAAGGCCTGGCTGGTTGGCGAACACTGCCTCCACGGATTGGGAGTGATACAAAGCACCATGTACACCGCCGCCATAAGGTGCACGGATGGTGACCGGACACGTCCAGTCGTTATTGGAACGATATCGGATTTTTGCTGCTTCTGAGACAATTTGGTTGACTGCCGGCATGATGAAGTCAGCGAATTGCATTTCAGCAATTGGCTTCAAGCCATACATGGCAGCACCTACTGCAACTCCGGCAATCGCCGATTCCGCAAGTGGTGCATCCAGTGTGCGTTCTGCTCCGAATGTATCATACAAACCATCGGTAGCCCGGAATACTCCGCCTCTTTTTCCGACATCTTCTCCTAATACGAATACTTTTTCATCTGCTTCCATTTCTTCACGCATCGCCTGCGTGATAGCCTGGATATAGGACATTACTGGCATCGTTTCTCCCCCTTAATCGGCATACACATGAAGCAGTGCGGATTCCGGCTCCGGATCTTTGGCATGCTCAGCATAGTCTGTTGCTTCATTGACGATTTGTTTGATTTCTTCTTCCATCTGGTTCTCCAGTTCCTCAGACAATACACCTGTTTCGCGCAAGTATGCTCCGAATGTCAGCAAACCATCTTTCTTGCGTGCTTCCTCGACTTCTTGCTTTTCACGGTAAGTCATATCGTCATCATCACTGGAATGCGGTGTGAGGCGGTATCCGACTGTCTCGATGAGCGTTGGACCTTCCCCATTCAATGCTCGTTCCCGCGCTTCTTTGACAGTTTGATACACGGCCAATGGGTCGTTACCATCAATTGTGAAGCCCGGCATACCGTACCCTTGTGCCCGATCGGATACATTCACGCAGCCAAGCTGTTTTTCCTGCGGTACACTGATGGCATATTTATTGTTCTGTACCATAGTGATCACGGGCAGTTTATGGACACCAGCGAAGTTTAATCCTTCATGGAAATCACCTTGGTTGGAGGAACCTTCTCCCAAAGTCACAAAACTGACAAGCTGTTTCTTTTCCATTTTGGCCGCTAAAGCGAAACCGACAGCATGCGGCACCTGCGTCGTTACCGGTGAAGAACCAGTGACGATGCGGGAAGCTTTTTTCCCAAAGTGACCCGGCATCTGCCGTCCGCCCGAGTTGGGATCCTCTGCTTTAGCAAATGCCGATAGCATGAGATCCTTTGCTGTCATACCGAATGGCATCACCAGTCCTAAATCACGGTAGTACGGCAAAAGATAATCAATATCCTTATCCAATGCCAAGGCAGCCCCGACTTGCGCTGCTTCCTGTCCTTGACACGAAATGACAAACGGAATCTTGCCGGCCCTGTTCAACAGCCACATCCGCTCATCCACTCTTCTTGCCAGGAGCATCCATCTATACATTTCCAAAACTTTTTCGTCTGATATTCCAAGAGAAGCATGTCTCGTTTCTGACATCGCCGCTCCCCCTTTCTTCAATATCTCAACCATGAATCTGATTTCCGTCGACCGCAAGTGCCGCTTCCCCGATGATTTCCGCTAATGTCGGATGCGGGTGGATACTCTGACCTATTTCCCATGGCGTTGCATCCAGTAGTTTGGCTAGTGCCGCTTCTGAGATCATGTCTGTCACATGCGGACCGATCATATGAACACCAAGCAGGTCATTCGTCTTCTCGTCGGCGATGATTTTCACAAAGCCTTCCGTCTCACCATATACCAATGCTTTTCCGATTGCCTGGAAACTCATTTTCCCTGTCTTGACTGCATAACCTCCCGTTTTCGCTTGCGCTTCTGTCAAACCGACGCTTGCTGTTTCCGGGTAGCTATAGACACATGCAGGAACCATGCTGTAATCCAGCGCATCGGTCTGGACGCCGGCAATGTGCTCGACGGCGATAATGCCTTCCCTGGAAGCAACATGTGCCAGCTGCATACCGCCGATTACGTCTCCGATCGCATACATGTGGGATTCATTCGTCTGATAAAAATTGTTCGTCTTTATGTAGCCTTGTTCTGTCAGTTGAATATCGGTGTTTTTCAATCCGATATCCCCAACATTTGCCGAACGGCCGACAGACACGAGAATTTTATCAGAGACGAAAAACTGCTCCTCCCCATTCATTAGCGCTTTGACCGTCACTTGGCTGTCATCCGCCGCGGCACTCTCCACTTGTACATTCGTGTGGATGGAAATACCGCGCTTTTTAAGCTGCTTAAACATTTCTTTACTGATTTGTTCGTCCTCTGTCGGCAGGATGCGATCCTGGTATTCCAATATCGTCACCTTTGTACCAAGATCATGAAGCAAGGATGCCCACTCGATACCGATGACTCCTCCGCCGATGATCGTCATGCTCTCCGGGAGTTCCGACAGAGCTAAAGCCCCTTCAGAGCTGAGGATTTTGGCTTCATCAAATTCAATGCCTGGTAAAGGTCGCGGTGAAGAACCTGTTGCCACAATCACATTCTTTGGAACCAATATTTCGTTTTCACTTCCATCGGCAAATTCAACAGAAATGGTACCTGCCGTCGGAGAGAAGATGGATGGCCCGAGGATTCTTCCGTATCCTTGGAAAACATCGATTTTTCCTTTTTTCATTAAATGCTGAACCCCTCGGTGCAGCTGATCGATGATAGCTTCTTTCCTTTGTTGCACGTCTGCAAAATTCAAGCTTAGATCTGATGTATGTATACCAAAAGCTGCTGCTTCCTTCGTTTGCCGGTACACTTCTGCTGATCGGAGCAACGCCTTGGATGGTATGCATCCTCTATGCAAGCACGTTCCGCCGAGCTCAGCTTTTTCTACAATCGCCGTCTTCAAGCCCAGCTGGGAAGCACGGATGGCGGCCACATATCCGCCGGTACCGCCTCCTAAGATGACAATGTCATATTCTCTTACCATTGTTACTGCCTCCTATACGGCATAAATTTTAGCCGTTTCTTCTTTCCGCATGACACGAAGCGCACCTTCTGTCAAGGCACGAAGCTCATTCTCACCTGGATACACAAGCACATCGGCGATCCAGCTGACCCGGTCCTTCAGCATGGAAATGAATAAATCATCATGCGCAAGCCCGCCAGTCACTGCAATCGCATCGACATCGCCCGACAGGACAACACCCATGGCGCCGACTTCCTTCGCGGTCTGATAAACCATACCTTCGAAGATGTACCTTGCTTCTTGGTCACCCTTCTTGATTCGGTCGGCAATAAGCCGTCCGTCGTTTGTTCCTAGATAACCCATGAACCCGCCCTTGGTCGTAAGCATTTTCATCAATTCATCTTTTGTATATTCATCGCTTACAGCCATCTCGATTAAATCACCAGCAGGAACCGTCCCTGCACGTTCCGGAGTGTATGGTCCTTCCCCGCTCAAACCATTGTTCACATCGATGACGCGACCATGATGATGCGCACCGACAGTAATGCCGCCGCCAAGATGCACGACGATGATATTTGCTTCCCCATAGCTCTTTTCCTTTGCAGCTGCAGCTTTGCGGGCGATGGCTTTATGATTTAAAGCGTGAAAGATACTTTTTCGTTCTACACCAGGCAAGCCGGAGAGCCGTGCGAGTGGAGCAAGTTCATCCACTACGACCGGATCGGTAATGAAGGCCGGGATATGAAGGCTGCTTGCGATTTCATAAGCAATGAGTCCTCCAAGATTGGAGGCATGCTCGCCGTTATAGCCTGTTTTTAAATCGGCAAGCATCGCTTCGTTCACGCGGTATGTACCACCTTCAAGTGGTCGGAGCAAACCGCCGCGTGCGCAAACTGCAGTCAACTTGGATACATTGATGCCTTCAAAATCCAATGCATCCAAGATGATTTGTTTCCGAAATTGATACTGATCCATAATTTTCTCATACCCGCCGATATCTTCTAAATCATGGCGGATCACTCGTTCAAAAATGTTATGCTCGTCATCAAACACACCAATTTTCGTGGAAGTAGAACCTGGATTGATCGCTAAAATACGGTTTTCTGCTGTTGGCACGCGGTTTCCCCCTTGTCATTATCTTCTGCTTAAAGTATGATGGCCGTTACGCAGGAATTGGCTTCTTGATCTGCGCATCGTTTCGATTCTTTCCTCAGCCATTCTGTCAGCTGCAAGGCTTGTCGGGATTTCATCACGTTTTGCGATTTCGAATACCCGCTGCAGGCTATCGTAGATAGTTTCTACTTTGCGGAGGGCACGCTCCCTGTTGTAGCCATGCAATTCATCCTCGACATTGATGACACCGCCGGAATTGATGACATAGTCAGGTGCATAGACGATGCCTCGTTCAAACAAAATCTGTCCATGATGTTCTTCCTTGAGCTGGTTGTTGGCAGCACCGGCTACTACTTTTGCTTTCAGTACCTTCAATGTATCATCATTGATCACTGCGCCCAACGCACAAGGAGCAAAGATATCACATTCGACACCATAGATATCATCCGGATCCACTGCAGTAGCTCCAAATGCTTCCACTGCTTTTTGGACTGCTTCTTTATTGATATCTGTCACGATCAGTTTGGCACCTTCTGCATGCAGGTGCTCACACAGTGCATAAGCGACATTACCTATACCTTGGACGGCAACCGTTTTTCCTTCCAAGCTATCATCGCCAAATGCTTCTTTGGCAGATGCTTTGATTCCTTTATATACACCATAGGCAGTAACAGGAGACGGATTGCCTGATGATCCGGATTCAGCGGAAATACCGGTAACGAAATCTGTTTCCGTATGGATCAGTTCCATATCTTCGACTGTTGTACCGACATCTTCAGCTGTGATGTAACGGCCATTCAAGGATTGCACATAACGACCGAAAGCACGGAACATCGCTTCGTTTTTATCTTTTTTCGGGTCACCGATGATGACAGTTTTTCCGCCGCCTAGATTCAGTCCAGCAGCAGCATTTTTATACGTCATGCCTTTTGCCAATCGTAAAGCATCAATGATTGCCTCTTCTTCTGTTGCATATGTCCACATTCTCGTACCGCCAAGAGCAGGGCCGAGTGTTGTGTCATGGATTGCGATGATTGCCTTCAAACCGGATTCTTTGTCCTGACATAGGACTAGTTGTTCGTAATCGTATTGTTCCAATGTTTCAAAGATTTTCATCTTATTTCCTCCTAGGCAAGGGATGCTGCCGCAAGCGCGAAGCATATTGCATAATATTTACTCGTGCTGTCATCTGCACGGGATGTAAGGATGACAGGTGTTTTTGTTCCGACGAGCAAAGAGGCACTTACTGCCCCTGCTGCATAGGTAAATGATTTATAGAGCATATTTCCGCTTTCGATTTCCGGGACTAGCAGGATATCCGTATCTCCTGCAACAGCTGAATCGATTTTCTTGGTAGCAGCCGACTGGGCAGACAACGCAGCATCCAATGCGAGCGGACCATCTATTTGGCAATGTTCAAGCTGACCACGCTGCTGCATGACTGTTAGCAGCGCAGCATCCGTCGTTGCCGGCATGGCCGGATTCACCTTTTCTGTGGCTGCAAGAACAGCAACTTTCGGTGCCGAGTGGAGCATCTTATAAAAAACAGATACAGCGTTGGTCAAGATTTTTTTCTTTACCTCTATCGATGGTGCGATATTGATTCCCGCATCCGTCAAAAAAAGCAGTTTATGATAAGAAGGAATATCGAATATAGCCAACTGTGACAGGATACTTCCGGACTTGATCATCGATTTGTCCTTCAATATCTTTCCTGCCAATACATCCGTACTGACAATACCTTTCATCAGTAAATCCGCCTTATCCGATTTCCAAGCTTCTATTGCCATATCTGCTGCCCGATCTGCAGTCGAGGCGTGAATACAGGTGATCCTATCTTCACTCAGTCCTTCTTCCTTCATGAAACGTTTTAAACGGTCGATATCCCCATACAGTAAAAAGGATGCCAACTGCTGATCGACAGCATTCTTCACTGCTTTAAGAATGGATGGGTCATCTGCTGCCGCAATTGCTATCGTACTCCCCCGCTTTGTGGCTGCCATCTTTTCAAGAGCGGTAAATTTATGCATCGTATTCTTCCTTCCCCATTACGAAAAATCTTGCATGCCACTTCTATCAAAATCATACTTATCCATCTTATAGTAAAGATTCCGGATTGATACACCTAGTTGATCCGCTGTCGCTTTCTTATTGTAGTCATTCGCTCGCAAGGCAGATTCTATCAGTTGCTTCTCCAACATTTCCACTTGTTCCTGCAGGGTTCCTGCCTTTGATGGGCTATCACCCGGGGAAATCTGGAGATGTTTTGGCAGGATGACATGTTCGGTCTTCTCCATGAATGTCATCGCTTGCACTACCGCTGTTTCCAATTCTTTTACATTATGGGTCCATTTCTTTTCTTTCAATACATCAATTGAAGGTTCAGAGATCGATTGAACTGAAGACTGAAGCAAGTGATTTTGCTTGTGGACGATTGTGGATAACAACCCTGCGAAATCCTTCCTCCGTTCAGCCAAGCTTGGAATATATATTGTGATTCGTTTCAATTTCTCGAAAAACGGCTCATGAAATCGTTTCTCAAAAACTGCCCTTTCCAAAGGATGACGTGCACTTACAATAATCCTTACATCCACCGTTTTCGTTTTACCGGAAGCAAGCTTCAGTTCACCTGTATCCATGAAATCCGATACCTTTTGCTGTATTCGGAGCGGCATACTATCGACATCATCAAGGAAAAGAGTCCCGCCATCACTTTTTTCGATCATCCCGGTTGCATGACTGCCACGCAGGGATCCGAATAGTTGTTTCTCCAAAAGCTCTTCTTTGCCGATTGTACAATCGATGCGAATGTACGGCCGATGGCGTCTTTTGCTTTCATTATGGATGATGGCAGCAAACATCCCTTTTCCCACACCGGCATCGCCGCGCAAAAGACAAGGTGCGTCAGCATTGACAGCGAATTTGACCTGCTCAAGTGTCACTTGCATGCTATCCGAATCGGAAACGACATCCTTCAGCGTGTATTTGTTTTCCAGACTTCGGATGATTTTACGGGCGCGCTGCACTTCATCCTGCAATTCATGCAGTTCCGAAATATCATGCAGGACGCCGACACTTCCCCGCAGCTTTCCATCGACAATGATCGGAGCCGCATTGACCATCATTTCCTTCCCATGTTTCCCGACCCGCATCCTGGCCCCTGCAGCTGGTCTGCGTGTCCGAAGAACCTGCATATGCAAACTCTCCCCTTCCATGATATCCGTCACCGCCGGTTTTCCGACAATTTGCTCCGGTGTATAGCCAGTGAGCCTTGTGTAGGCTGGATTGACAATCAAACCGATACCATTTTCATCAACGACACTGATCGCCTCCTGCGAAGCGTCAATGATTGCTTCCAGCATCGATTTCACTTCCCGGGCATCGGTAAGTTTTTCGGCAAGGGCAACGATGTCGGCCGTTTTCTTCATCACCATGAAAGCCCCTGTCACCGCCTCCTGATCATTTTCAAGCGGCGCACAGGTATAGACAATCTGGTTGCCGTTCTCTAGCGTGAGCTGTTCATCCACAAAACGCTCTCTTGTCCGGATGGTTTCGGGAAGCCTTGAATCGGGTAGTAGATTTTCTATGGGTGTCCCTATTAGCTGGGGTTTCTTTTTGCCAAGCAGTTTTTCAGCTGCTTCGTTTACATACATAATCTCGTCCCGGCGATCGATGCACAGGACCCCCTCATGCAAGTACTCCAGCGTTTTACTGCGAAATTGCTGGTTATTATATGTAGAAATTTTCTCTGTATCTTCTTTAGATGCGAATGCAAGCATCAGTTGTGCACTTTGTCCAGATATGATCTCTGCCTTGCAGTTTGTCGGATCAAGATAATCTGCCAGTCTTTCTGAGGTTTCCAGCACAAAGTCGACCTGCTCAAGCGATTCTGCCGTCACGTCTTTCCAAAGTGGGATATTCAGTCGTTCTGCTTGATATTTTATAATCGGGCTCGGGCTTTTAACGGCCAAACCGGCTATCCGGAAAGACTCTGATCGCTGGAACAGTTTAATTAATTGAACTGCTTCCTCTCCGGCACCAATAATGAGTAAATGTTTCAACATGATCACATCCTGCAAAGTTTTGCACATATATAGCGTATACTACCCTGCAGAAATTAGCAATAATAAGATTTTTGACATGCAAGGAGTGACTTTAACTTGAAAGAACTAGCTGTATTATACGCTAAGACCCTGCCATTTTCCCTTTTAGAGGTCAAAGAAAGAATTGCTTTATTTGACCAGGCAGAAATTAAGGAATTCCAAATAAATGAATATATCATTACTGCAAACGAAGACGCCGCTCATACTAGCGTGCATTATTTTGTAGCAGGTGTTGCAAAAAATTTCATTTATCAAGCTAACGGAAAACAAGTTGCCGTCCGATATGATTATCCAGGTGATTTAGCCGGGCTTTTAACAGTATTGGCTCAAGAAGAAATGCAAATTGCAGTACAAGCAGCTGAAAATACGAAATCGATCGCTTTCCCAAAGGCAAGTTTCCAGCAGGCAATGCAGCAGAACGCCCACTTTTCTCATGCAATTTTCGAGAGAGTCAGTCAATTGATGAAAAGCTTGTATGAGGAAGTAAAGTACAAAACAAGCGATCTGTCTGACCAAACGGAACCTGCCCTTTACAAGAAAAGGGTGTCCAGCTTCATGGAGCGCCCTGTTTTCATACATCCAGAAGAAACAGTCTATGCAGCGGCAGAACTGCTCCAAAACGCTGAAATGGAAGGAATTGCCGTAAGCAGGAACAAACAGGATATCGAAGGAATGATCGGATATCGGCAAATATTCGACGCCTTGAAAAATGGCAGAATGGATGCGCCAGCGGGACAGATCATGAACAAAGACTATTACTTTGTGCAGGAACACGATTTCATTTATGATGCTCTATCGTATTTGAAACATCATCCCGCAGCCGCTATACCAGTGCTGCACCGAAATCGGGCAGTCGGATTTATTCGTCAGTCCTCTTTCCTGAACGTTTCGAACAGTGTTTATTTCGAGCTCACATACAGGGTTGCCAACGCTGATTCAATCGAAACATTGGCCAGCCTAAGCCCTATGAACAATAAGCAATTCCAGCTGTTCATTCAACAACTCGTGGACGAACGCATGTATGGCTATGACATTGCCGAACTGATTTCCAGTTATAATGATCGATTGCACCGTCAGGTTATCGAGCTCGCTGAAAGGGAAATGGTATCAGAAGGCTATGGCCGCCCGAAAATAAACTACTGCTTTATCGTAATGGGCAGTGAAGGCCGGAAAGAACAAGGGTTCAGCACCGACCAAGACAACGGGATCATTCTTGCTGATTATGATGAATTGAAGCACAAAGACGAAATAGAAAGTTATTTCGAAAGATTGACAGCAAAAATCAACCACATGCTGGATGCCTGTGGCTTCCCTCTATGCAGCGGTGGAATCATGGCCAAGGAAAAGAAATGGCGGCATTCCTTGTCACAATGGTCGGATATGATCGATGATTGGCTGCGAAATCTGGATGCCCAGGAAGTACGGGATTTTACGATTTTCATTGATTTCCGGCCAGTATACGGTGATTTCGATCTGGCATTTAAACTTCGCCGGAAATTGACACATAGCATGCAGCATGCCGCTAGACTACAACCGATGCTGATACATGATACATTGCAAATCCGCGTTCCTTTGCAAGCATTCGGGCGTGTTTCCACCAGTTCGAAAGAAAGATACTTGAATTTGAAACAATCTGCCATGATGCAGATTGTCAACGCTGTACGCGTTTATGCTGTCGGTTATGGTATAGAAGATGTCCATACGATCCGTCGGCTTCATAACCTGACATCGAATGATCATATGTCCAAAAATGACACAGACATGGCTGCACAGGCACTTCATGAATTACTCATTTTCCGTTTAAAGCTGAACTTGCAGCAGCTGGAGGCAGGCCAACCGCTTTCTACACAGATTTCATTCAAAAAACTGAACAAGTCAGAGAAGCAAACGCTTAAAAATGCCCTTGCTGCTGCCAAAGGAATGCAGCAAGGACTTGAATTGAGACTTAATAGAAATAAGGTGAACGGATGATGATCGATTTTCCGCTATTCCGTTATATACTCTATGGAAAGATTACACAGCATATAAAAAGTAAAGCACATATCAATACGCCCACCCATCAACGGCTGCATGAAAAGCTCACTGATTATCGACCGCCCCCTTCTCTTCGGAAAGTCCCTTTTGAGGAACAAATTTTTACTGTCTTCGATTTGGAAACGACCGGGATATTTCCTGACTTGGGACATGAAGTCATCTCAATCGGAGCTGTTCGCCTGAGGGGAAATGTCATTCAGTCAAATAATGCGTTCTATGAAATGGCAAAGCCGATGCTGAAGACGCCGAAGAAAATCATCAAACTTACCAAACTGGATCCTGACAAGCTAGAAGCATCGCCGTCTTTCCCGGAAGTGATGGAACGTTTCCTGGATTACAGTAAAGATACCATTCTTGTCGCCCATCCAGCTTCCTTCGATATCCGGTTCATCCAGACGATGCTGAAGTTGTATAAACTGCCGCCATTGTCATGTTACACGCTTGATTCCCAAATCATGGCGAGGATGTTTTTCAAAAGAAGGCAAAGTCGCCTGGACAGCTTAATCAGCCGCTTCCAAATCCAGCAGCTCGTTCGTCATCATGCACTGACGGATGCGAAAATGACAGCCGAAGTATTCGTTTACTTACTGAAGCTGGCTTCTGAGAGAGGTATCAACGATTATGCAGGGCTTCAGCTTCCGCTGAGTAAAATTAAAAAGAAAATCCGGACAACGCTATTATAGACGCTGTCCGGATTTTTTATTTTTGGAAAAAGGCTTTATACAATGATTGTACAGCTTCATTGATCTGATCGGCTTTGACACCAAACATCAAGGATACTTCAGAGGAGCCTTGGTTGATCATTTCGATGTTCACATTCGCATCGGTAAATGCCTTTGTCGCTGTACTGGAGACACCGATTGTTTCGATCATCCCTTCCCCGACAATCATAATCATCGCAAGATCACGGTCGATGGACACCTGATCGGCATTCAGTTCCTCTTTGAGACGGTGGACGACCACCGCTTCTTTAACCGGCGGCAGCTGACTTTCCCTGAGGATGACACTCATATCATCGATACCCGAAGGTGCATGCTCGAAGGAAATGTTTTCCTCCTCGAGTATCTGCAATAACTTCCGGCCGAAACCAAGCTCCCGGTTCATCAAGTATTTGCTGATATAGATGCTCAGGAAGCCAGTATCACTTGCAATGCCAATGACAGGATTACCTGATACTTCCCTTTTTGCAACAATCATCGTTCCCGGTGCGGAAGGATTGTTTGTGTTTTTCACGCACACAGGTATTTTCGCCTGGAACGCTGGAATCAGTGCTTCATCATGGAAGACCGAAAAACCTGCATAAGACAATTCCCGCATTTCACGGTAAGTCAATGTATTGATTTCCTTTGGATGATCAACGATATTCGGGTTCACACTGTACACGCTATCTACATCGGTGAAGTTTTCATACAATGAAGCTTTGACGCCTGCGCTTACGATGGAGCCAGTAATATCCGAACCACCCCTTGGGAATGTCGCAAGCTTCCCTTCCTTCGTATAACCGAAGAAACCAGGAATGACCAGCACACCCTCACGGTCGCGAAGTTTGTATAAAAGCTCGAAGCTCTCATCCAAAATGCGTGCACCGCCTAATTCTTCTCTCACAAGCAAACCTGCTTCTTGAGGATTCACATAGGCCGCTTGCACACCTAATTTATTGAGATATGCACTGAATACCTTGGCAAGAGAATCTTCCCCAGTCGCCTTCAATGCATCCATCTTATTCACAGCAGGAATCGAATCAGCCAGGATACCATTCAGATGGTCTGCTATCTGCTCAATAAGAATATTATCCAGCCCTAATTCCTCGACGATGGAACAAAAACGCGACAGGACTTTTTCTAACTGTGAACTGACGTCTTCCCCTTTGTTATGCGCCTCACCAATGGCAATCAGTAAATCCGTCACCTTAGTATCTGCCTTATCCCGCTTACCTGGTGCAGAAACAACGATGAACTTCCGCTCCTGATCTTCTTTCACGATTTGCGCTACTTTGCGGAGCTGCTCCGCACTTGCTACTGAACTACCACCAAATTTTGCTACCTTCATGTGTCTCTCTCCATTACGCTTTTTCTTTACATAGGTAAAATAGTATCATAGAGTTTCTCCTGCTGGCTAGATGAAAGACATAATTTTGAGAAAAAATCGACAAAGATTGTTTACATAAGTATATTATGGTTAATAAAATCTCTTTCCAAGGGGTGATTAATAATGAAGGGCGTTACATAGAACACAACATATAACGCCCTCTCTCCTTCTTCGATTATTGTCCTGATCCAATCAGAATAGAGATTGAAACCTATCTTTATCTGTGGATCTAAAATTCAATTCACTGAAAAACTGCACAGTAACAAGTCTGTGCAGTTCATTTTTTCAGGCATTATTCTTTTTTGGGTATCCGATCAGGATAGCGATGATTCCGCAGACTACAATGAGTACTGGATAGAAAGAGTATTGCAAAATGCTGACTGGTGATATTCCAGCTACGCTGGCAGCCGCCAGTATTTGACCTCCATATGGCAAAAGGCCTTGAATCGCGCAGGAGAAAATATCTAATATACTTGCAGTTTTCCGCCGTTCAATCCCATACTGATCCGCAATATTTTTAGCTAGCGGACCTGTAATCAATATAGAAATTGTATTATTGGCCGTCGATAAATCTGTGATTCCAACTAGGCCGGCAATGCTGAATTCAGCACCCTTTTTCGATTTAATCCTTCGTGTGGAAAGGTAAAGCAGATAGTCAATTCCGCCATTATATTTAATAACCTCGACCATTCCTGCTATCAATATTGCAAGAAAGGCGATTTCATACATTCCTGCCATTCCTTCGCCCATCTTTTGGAAAAGGTCCATCACATGATAACTGCCATCCACTAAACCAACAGCCCCAGCAAGAACAATACCTGACGCCAGAACAAGAAAAACATTCATTCCAGCTAAAGCAAAAACAATAACCAAAATGTAAGGAAGTATTTTTATCCAACTATAGCTTACATGCTCCACTTGTGCCGTTTCACCCATGGTGATAATACCTAAGATGATACTTGTTACAATAGCTGCCGGCAGGACAATCCAAAAGTTCACCTTAAACTTATCCTTCATTCGAACACCTTGTGATCGAACGGCAGTAATGGTCGTATCTGAGATAAAGGATAAATTATCACCAAACATGGAGCCACCAATGATTGCAGCCATTACAAGAGCCATAGAAAGATCGGTATGTTCGCTTATCCCGACTCCAATTGGTGCCAGTGCAACAATCGTACCTACTGATGTGCCCATTGCCAGGGAGATAAAGCAGGCGATGACAAACAAGCCCATGACAAGAAGGTTTTGCGGCACAAATGATAACGCAAAGTTAACAGTAGAGTCTACAGCACCCATGCCTTTTGTCACTCCTGAAAAAGCTCCAGCCAAAAGAAAAATAACGACCATTAGCATGACATTCAAGTTTCCTGCACCTTGGCAAAAAATATCAACCTTTCGCGCAAACGTTTCTTTTCGATTCATTGCCAAAGCCACAGCACCTGCAATGATAATCGCTACTATCACAGGAAACGCGTAAAAATCACCTGTAATGACCCCTGAACCAATAAACAAAATTAAAAAAACAACAAATGGGATCAGCGCCCATGGATTTCCTTTCTTCATTCTTCCACCTCCAAAATAAATGCGACAAGTCTTTTGTTGGTTTTTCCGCATAAAAAAGACCTCATCTTGACGAACAAGAAGAGGCCTTATAATTATAAAACACTCCTCTTATCTACCAAGCATCGGCTTGCTGGATTTGGCACAGCAACTTAATCACTAAGTTCCGCTGCCGAGATCTCATCGGGCCAGTCCCTCCATCTCTCTTAATAAGAAGAAAAATCCTATTTTTTTGTCGCAATAAATTAGAGAATACAGGATTTGCATTCCTATATCAACAAAAATTTTATGGGTATTTATTACTTTTTGAGGATTGATGAATATATTAAAAGAACATCACTCTATTTCAACGAAAAAAAGCTGTCCAGTTTTGGGCAGCTTTTTTCCGTGCTTGCTTTTCTAAGATTCAGGATACATCTTTCTAAGAAAAACAACAGAATCCCGAATCAATTGTTTCAGGACAACTACGTCAATATTTGCGATTTTGTTTATATACACACATGCTTTTCCAGTCTTGTGCTTCCCAAATTTCTGTAACAGCACTTCTCTCCCCGGTTCACCTGGAGCTAGATAAAGACTGATATTGGCTTTTCTTGGAGAGAATCCCACAAGCGGAGCATCTCCTTCATGTCCGCTTCTATAACGGTAATGATAAGAACCAAATCCGATAATACTCGTACCCCACATTTTCGCTTCATAGCCCGTTACCTCTGTAAAAATGTCCAGCAACTTATAAGCATCTTCTCGTTTTTTTGGATTTTCAACCGCTTCAATAAACTGTGTCACACTATTGTCTGTTTCTTTTGTTTTAAGTTCATATGGCAAATTAGTCATCCTCCCAGGCACTAAAAATATCAAGCTAAGTGAAAGAAAATAGACCGTTTCCACATTACTTTCGATAAGTATCCTCCATCTCCTTTTTAAACTCACGTTACTCTTTTAGTTTACATGATCAATCAACAAAAAAAGCTGTCGAATATTGGGACTGACCCCTGTTATTGAGACAGGGATCAAAACACCTTCAAACAGCCAATTGCCGATATTGTATCGGTGATTGGTTGTTTAGTTTCGTTTGA
>NZ_FMZB01000002.1 GCF_900101385.1 Terribacillus halophilus | reverse complement strand
ATCTGGTTTCCTGCGCTCGACTTGCATGTATTAGGCACGCCGCCAGCGTTCGTCCTGAGCCAAGATCAAACTCTCCATGAAAGTGTTGATGCTTTTGCTCGTTAGAGCTGACGTTGATCTTAATGATCATGTCGTTTAGTTCGTAATTGGTTGTTTTGTTCAGTTTTCAAAGATCAATTTCGTTCTGTCGCTCGTTTGGCGACTAGAACATCATATCATGTTCAAACTTACATTGTCAACATGTTTTTTATTTCATCAGCTCCGTTCCGAAGCGACTTGAATAATTTATCACGTTTTTGGACATAATGCAAGACTTTATAATATAAAATATTGAATTGCAGCTAGAGATGCTATACCCGGGATTCCTAATATACCTACCAACACCGCCGTTGATGCGTTTATCGGGATATGGAGTCCAGCAAGCGCACCTACTACATTGAATAAAAATAATAGAAAGACAGCTAATACCACTCTAATCGAACCTTTAACCATTAAACTGAACAGCTTTCCAGACGTTCCTGAAATGAGTAGGACCACCACTGCTGCCAACAGCACTCCGATGATTGCATACGACATAATTCATCTCTCCTTTAACTTGTCCTGCTTTTCTACATTATGAATACGGACAAGAAAAAAGAACACGCATTGCGTCAAGTACGCAATGCGTTCAAATTACGGTGTCTAGCTTCACGGAGCATGAACAGATATTTGGCTTGTGCCACTTGTAAATCATACCGCCCCATTTCACTGGCATCGACACTTCTTTCTATTATGGATCGGATGCTCATCCAATCATTTTTCATTTTGAATATGCCTTCTAACAACTCTTTGTCCACGTCGGATCTCTTCAATCTTCTGCCAGCCATTATCTCACCTGCTTTACAGTTCTCTTCTGCCTTCCATCGCTTTGGAAAGGGTGACTTCATCTGCATATTCCAGATCTCCACCCATCGGCAGGCCGTGTGCAATCCTAGTTGTCCTTATACCAGATGGTTTGACTAGCTTGGATATATACATTGCAGTTGCTTCGCCTTCTATGTTCGGATTGGTAGCTAGGATCAATTCCTTCACTTCTTCATCCTTGAGACGGTTTAATAACGATGGGACATTAATATCCTCAGGTCCGATGCCATCCATAGGAGAAATAGCACCATGCAGGACATGATACTTCCCATTGAATTCCCGCATCTTCTCCATCGCAATGACATCTTTCGGGTCCTGCACGACACAAATAAGAGAGCTATCTCTTGCTTCATCCTGACAAATACTACAAGGATCCTGATCGGTGATATGACCGCAGATACTGCAGTGGGTCAATTCACGTTTGGCATTCACTAGAGCCTTCGCAAAATCCATGACGTCATCTTCCTTCATACTAAGCACATGAAACGCAAGACGCACGGCAGTCTTTGGTCCGATTCCAGGCAATTTAGTAAAACTGTCGATCAGTTTCGAAATCGGTTCGGGATAATACATCTATTCAGTTTCCTCCTAGAACATTCCTCCAGGTAACCCTTTGGTGAACTGTCCCATTGTTTGGTTTGATTTTTCATCAACTTGCTTCAACACTTCATTTGTAGCAGAGATGATCAGATCCTGAAGCATTTCTACATCATCCGGATCTACTACTTCTTCCTGGATGACTACATCCGTGATTTCCTTTTTACCATTGGCGACTACCTTTACAGCACCGCCGCCTGCAGTTGCTTCGAAAGTCATTTCGTAAAGCTCTTCTTGAGCCTGCATCATCTTTTTCTGCATTTTCTGCATCTGTTTCATCATATTGTTCATATTCCCACCACCACGCATGGAAAAATCCCTCCTTGGATTGATTGTCATTCTCTTATTTCGAGTAAGTCATCTCCGACCAGCTTCCTAGCCTCCGAAATAATCGGGTCTTCCTCCTGCTTTGTATCCTCATCTGAATCCTGTTGCTTTTGATTCTTCAAAAAATCTTCCCGCAGTTCTGTCCAATTTGCCTCCGGAATCGGAATCACCGTAACTTGGTGCCCGATCCGTTCTGCTAATAATGATTCTATCGTGTCTTTATGTTCCAAGGCAAGTGAACAGTGGATCTCATATTTGAAGCCGATGATAAGTGCATTCTGGGAAGCTGCCCTCGGTTTGCTGTTAAGAATTGTCGCATGTGCAGGGGCGCTCTGGCGCTTCAAGGCATCCATGAAGCTTGCCCAGTGCTCAGCTACAAGCTTCAGCTCATCCTTTGTCGCCTCTGATAACACTTGCCGGATACGTTCAAATGGAATGCGGTAGCTGTTTTTGCTTCCTGTCCTTGCTGGACGTTTAGGCTGTTCGACGGGAGCTGCAGCGGTTTGGGACTGCTGTTTCAATTGCTTCAATTCCTGTTCCAGCTGAGAAATTTTGCGCGTCAGCTGCTGTACAGCCTCGACCTCCACATTAGCTGCTGGGGCACTTTGGTCAGCAATGTGCAGAATCGCAATCTCGACGAATACTTTCGGACTGTTTGCCCATTTGATTTCCTGCTGACAGCGATTCAATTCGACAATCGCTTCCCGGATCCAAGCACCATCCACTTCCTCTGCCAGCTGCTTGAAATTATCATCTACCAGTACGCGTTCAAGGATGTTCTCCATACCAGGAGCACTTTGGAACATAAGCAAATCCCGTAAGTAATAGATGAGGTCAAAAACGAATCTTCCTGGATCCTTCCCATCCTGTATCAGCAGGTCAACTTGTTCAAGGGCTGTTTGAACATCCTGCCTTGCGCAAGCCCGGATTATTTGCGTCAGTCTATCCTGTGACACAGCGCCGGTGACTGCCAGCACATCCTCAAGCTCCACTGAATCTTCACTATAGGATATTGCCTGGTCGAGCAAACTGAGTGCATCCCGCATTCCGCCTTCTGCTGCGAGTGCAACTGACTCTACGGCATCTGTCGAAACAGTGATCTGTTCTTTCTCCAAGATCTCCTGCATCCTGTTTACCATTGCCTGCTGATTGATGCGTTTGAAATCGAAACGCTGACAGCGGGAGATGATCGTCAGCGGAATCTTATGCGGCTCTGTTGTCGCCAAGATGAAGACTACATGCTTCGGCGGCTCTTCCAATGTCTTGAGGAGTGCATTGAAGGCTCCGATCGAGAGCATATGCACTTCATCGATGATATACACCTTATATTTCACCGCACTTGGAGCATATTTTACTTTGTCCCGGATATCGCGTATTTGTTCGACACCGTTATTGGACGCTGCATCGATTTCGATCACATCTGCAATCGAACCATCCTGAATACCTCTGCAGGCAGCACACTCGTTGCATGCTTCTTCTATCGGTGCATGCTCACAGTTGATGGTCTTGGCAAAGATCTTGGCCGCACTTGTCTTCCCGGTACCACGCGGACCGGAAAACAAGTAGGCATGCGAGAATTTATCCTGCATAATCGCATTCTTCAACGTCCGGATGATCGGCTCCTGGCCTACGACATCAGCAAATGTCCTCGGCCTCCAGACACGGTATAACGCTTGATAACTCATCACGCCGCGCTCCTTTTTTCATTCTTCCTTCATTATAACGGAATTAAGTTATGGATACTACATGTATAAAAAGAGCCCTTACCAAATGGCAAGGACTCTGATTGTTTATTGGTTAAGCGCCGTGCACCCACCGTCGATAATACGGATCTAAGCGTTACATAAGTTCATGGCTCGACCCAGGCTTCCCCGCGGCACACAGGAGAGACTGCTTACTGCTGCTTCCTTCCGGACCTGACAGGGTTCACAGGTTCCTGTTGCGCAGGACCCGGGTGTCAACACCAATTCCTTATGGCAGACCTTAAAGCCGCATTACCTCGGGTGGGAATTCGGCCTCGCTACAGCGGATTGCGAGTACAGGGCACCGCTACCTCCCCGCTTAGCACGGCTAAGTTGTGAATAAAGTTAGGCGCTTCGATAGCGCACTTTATAGTATAGCTTGTTTATGAAAAAAAATCAATCCCGGCTGTTTTTTGCAGATTTCCGTTTGCGCAAATCCCGGAAGAATGACGTCAGCAGCCCGCCGCATTCTTCCTGCAGTACACCGCCTGTCACTTCTGTTTGATGATTGAAACGATCGTCTTCCAGTAAATTATATAAAGTGCCTGCACAGCCTGCTTTTGGATCATAAGCACCGAATATGACGCGGCGGATCCGCGATTGGATGATGGCTCCTGCACACATTGGGCACGGCTCAAGTGTTACATACAGATCACAATCTTCCAGCCGCCAGCTTCCTATTTTTTCATTGGCAGCTTGGATGGCATGCATTTCCGCGTGGGAATGTGCCTGCTGGGTCGTCTCCCTGAGATTGAATCCTGAAGCAATGATTTCCCCGTCCTTCACGATTATCGCCCCGATCGGTACTTCTCCGAGATGCTCGGCACGTTTTGCTTCTTTTATCGCTTGCTCCATCCAATAAGCATCAGTCGTCATAGTTATCTCCCACATTTCTATCCAAAGGTTTCAAATTACGTAAAGTTGATAATGTATAAGTATAAGAAGCTTCCTACTACGAAGTAAAGGGGAATTATCATGAGTGACCATAAAGCTGTCTTGTTTATAGATGTGTTCAACAATTTCGATTTCCCCAGCGGTGATAAGCTGCTGGAGAATACAAAGAAAATCCTCCCTAACTGGGAGAAGCTGCGGCAGAAAGCAAAAGAGAATGACTGGCCTGTCATCTTCGTGAATGATCACTATGGCATCTGGCAGGATAACTTCAAAAAAATAGCAAATTATTGTAGGAAAGAAGCCAATAAAGAGATCATCGATTCCATGATGCCAAATGAAGATGATTATTTTCTTTTGAAGCCGAAGCACTCTGCATTCTTCCAGACATCGCTCCCATCTTTATTGAAAGAGCTTGGTTGCAATCACGTCATTCTGGCTGGTGTTGCCGGTAATATCTGCATCATTTTCTCAGCCAATGATGCCCATATGCGGGAATTTAAGCTGGATGTGCCCAGAAACTGTGTTGCATCCAATACAAAAGAACAAAATGATGATGCTCTGCGTGTCATTGAAACAACTCTAAATGCAAACATAGATCACATTTGACATATGACGGCTCCTCCGGGCATAGCCTTTCTACAGAGGCTTTTATAAGGAGGGGTCGTTTTGCAAATATACACAGTGCAGGCTGGTGATACATTGGCCGGCATCGCAAGCCGTTATGGTACAACAAGTCAGGAATTGATTACCGCAAACGAATTGGAAGCGCCTAATGATCTTGTCGTTGGTCAAGCGATGGTGATTCCGATCATCGGCTCATTCTATTATGTCCAAGCAGGAGACAGTCTTTACGCCATTGCCGGCAGAAATAACTTATCAGTTGCGGAGCTTGCCCGTATCAATAGTATCTCACCATCAGCGGTCTTGCAGCCAGGACAGCGTCTTTATTTGCCCGCCAAACCAAAAAGACAGATTGAGTCGAATGCCTACATCGAGCCAACTGGAAATACTGTATCCCAGACTTTGGAGACTGCAGCAAGACAACGCGCTCCTTATCTCACTTATCTGATGCCGTTCAGCTACCGAGTAGATCGAGAAGGAAACCTCACTGCCCCGCCATTAAATGATTTTGCCACGATAGCGCAAAATAACAACACCACCCTAAGCTTAGCTATCTCAACGATTGAAAATGGACAATTCAGTGCTGAGCTGGGAACCCGTATTGTCACTGTCACTTCTGTCCAGGATCGCTTATTTACAAATATCATCAATACGGCCAGGGATGTTGGCTTCCGCGAGGTGCATTTTGATATTGAATTCCTGCCTGCGGAAAATCGGGAAGACTATAATAGCTTTCTCAGGCGTGCTGTTGCCAGACTTCGACCTGAGGGGCTCCGCGTTTCGACAGCAGTTGCCCCAAAAACGAGCGCGACACAGCAAGGGCAATGGTATGAAGCACATGATTATGCTGCACATGGAGAAATTGTCGATTTCGTCATTTTGATGACTTATGAATGGGGTTATAGCGGCGGGCCGCCATTAGCGGTTTCTCCATTACCGAATGTACGGGATGTAGTAGAATATGCTCTAACTGAAATGCCAGCCGACAAGATCGTGATGGGTCAAAATTTATACGGTTATGATTGGACGCTTCCTTATGAGCCAGGGGGAGACTATGCCAAAGCTGTCAGTCCCCAGCGGGCCATTGCCATCGCCCGCGAAAATAATGCTGCGATTCAATACGACACAACAGCACAAGCACCCTTCTTCAATTATACCGATGCAGATGGTGCGCAGCATGAAGTATGGTTCGAAGATGCCCGTTCCATCCAAGCTAAATTCGACTTGACCAAGGAGTTGAATTTACGCGGCATCGCTTATTGGAAGCTTGGTCTGTCCTTTCCACAAAATTGGCTATTGCTTACCGATAACTTCATTATCAGGAAACTGTAAAGAGCAGTATCAAAACTGCTCTTTTTTATGCCACCGTTATCCAAAGCTTCTCTTTCCTGTAATCATTTCCTTCCACTATGATTTGCGGCATGACGATTCGCACGGGTGCTTCAAGCGGAGACGGTATCAGCCGGACCTCATCGGTTGATACCCATTCCCCCGTGATCTTATCAGCAAAAGAGAATTGTTCCTTGAATCCATCCCGGAACCAGTTCACTTCATTTTGCTTCGCCGCTCCTGGCTTATTCATACACAGGTAAAGGGAAACATCATCACAAAAGGAAAGCAATTTTTGATCGATATCCAATGTAGCTTGTTCAGCTGACGTGAGGGTCTGTCTGTCAGCTTGCTGCAATCCTTCTTCCCGATCAATGAATGCCTTGATCCTTTCATCATCTGTATCCCCAGAAAAGAAGGAACAATAATGCCGGCTGCATAAAATAGCCGCATAACGGGATTGTTCACGTACTTCCATAACACCCTGCTGATATGCACGCAGTTTATCCGTCAAAGGATAATCAATAAAACTGTAATACCCACTTCCATCAGGTTTTTGTTTTGGTACTTCATCTAAAGGAATCCAAGCTCTATCATGCTGTTCGATTGCCATGATTGCCTCTGGACGCAGAACCGGGGATTCGGGATCGTCCTTTCGCCAATGCCTGGCTATTTCCCCGGAAATAGCTGCATGTGCATGCTGTGGTATTAATACCGTCTTCCCTTCGTCGTCTCGAACGATCATATTCTCCCTCCTATGAAAAACTCCCGGCAATTTCGCCGGGAGTCTTTATCCGCTCTTATTTCATTAACTTCAAGGATTCGTCGATGAATGCTGGAATATCATCCGGCTGTCTGCTTGTAACCAGCTGATCCTGACAAACGACAACTTCCTTATCTTCCACAGTTGCGCCGGCATATTCCATATCAACCTGAATGGATTTATAACCTGTCGCTTTGCGGCCTTCAAGTGTCTTAGCAGTGATCAAAAGCTGCGGGCCATGACAGATTGCCAATACCGGCTTTTTCTCCGCCATGAAGTGCTTCGCAAAATTCACAAACCGATCATCTGCACGCAGATTATCAGGTGAACCGCCTCCCGGAATGAAAAGGGCGTCGAAATTTTCTGGTTTGACGTCATCGATACCTTTATCGATGGATACCGTCGCTTCCCCTTGCTTACCTGTCACACTTTTACCCGCTTCAAACTCGATCGTTGTCACTTCATGCCCAGCTTCCTTGAACGCCTTTGCTGGATCAGTGTATTCGACATCTTCAAAAGAATCGGTAATCACTGTAGCAATTTTAGCCATTGTCCAACACTCCTTTTTAAAAGTATCACACAATGTATGATTCCACGTGAGCTGTCGATTAAACCTATTATTCCTCCAACGTGGATGTATCTCCAAGCGGCAGACCCAGTTCTTTCGCCCGCAATAGCCGGCGCATGATCTTGCCGCTTCTTGTCTTCGGAATGGAAGTGACAATTTCGATTTCCCTCGGAGCAGCATGTGCACTCAGCCCTTTTTTGATGAACAACCGGAGTTCTTCTCGCAGCTCCACGGAGTCCTTATGTCCCTTATCCAATGTGATGAATGCCTTGATGATTTCCCCGCGTTCTTCATCCGGCTTTCCGATCACCGCAGCCTCCGTGACTGCCGGATGCTCGATCAGCTTGCTTTCCACTTCAAAGGGACCGACCAATTTCCCGGATGTATTGATGACATCATCTAAACGCCCTTCGAACCAGAAATAACCTTCTTCATCCACCTTGGCGCTATCACCTGATACATACCAGCCATTGATGAAATAACTATCAAACTTTTCCTGATTGCCCCAGATTGTTTTCATCATCGATGGCCAGCCAGCCTTCACTGCCAGATTTCCGCTTGTATACGGCGGCAGTACATTCCCTGCATCATCAATGACGGCAGCCTCGATGCCAGGTATGGGTTTCCCCATTGCTCCCGGCTTTATCGGCAGCGTCGGATGATTGACGATAAGCATCGCGCCTGTTTCTGTCATCCACCATGTATCATGGATGCGTTTGCCGTACACTTCCTCCGCCCAATAAATGATTTCCGGGTTGAGAGGTTCCCCGACACTGAGGACATGACGAAGAGAGGACAAATCATGTGAATGGGCAACCTCATCACCTGCTGCTGCCAGCTTACGCAATGCAGTCGGAGCTGTATACCAAACCGTCACCTTATGTTTTTCGATGATACTATACCAAGCCTCAGGCGTGAATCGTCCTCCAGCAATGACATTCGTTGCCCCATTTAGCCAAGGTGCGAATATGCCATAACTCGTTCCTGTCACCCAACCCGGATCCGCTGTACACCAGTATATATCGTCCTGCTGCAAATCAAGAACCCATTTACCAGTAGCATAATGCTGGATCATCGCTCGATGTGCATGAAAGACACCTTTGGGCTTTCCGGTGGAGCCAGAGGTATAATGCAGCAACATGCCATCTTCTTTATCCAGCCAAACAGGCTCGAATTCAGTCGATGCCTTATCCATCAGTTCGGTGTAGTCATGCAGCATGTCAGATGATTCACAGCCGAGCACAACGACTTCCTTCAAATCAGGAAGATTAGCTCTGTTCACACGCGGCAGCAATTCAGCAGTGGTAATCAAAACACTGGCCCCGCTGTCCTTCAACCGATCTTCTACCGCCTGTTCCATGAAAGCCTCAAACAAAGGACCAGCTACAGCACCATTTTTGAGAATGCCAAAAAAACTTGCGTAAAAATCAGGACAGCGCGGCATGAATAAAAAAACTCGATCACCTTTTGTGACACCGAGGGCTTTCAGCATATTAGCTGCCTGGTTGCTGCGTTCTTTCATTTGTTTGAACGTCCACTTCTCCTCTGTTCCTCCATCTTGATAAATCAAGGCAAGCTGATCTGCTTTTGCCGGATTCTCTGCATGGCGATCAACAGCCTCATAAGCGGCATTCAATTTGCCCGTGTTAAACCAGGAGAAATTCCGCTCCATCTGACTCCATTCAAACGACCGACGTAGTGCTTCAAAATCCGTTACATTGTGCTTTCCAGCGAGAGGTGCTAACATTTTCATGATTCGACATCCTTCCCTATAATTTGTAAGCGTTTACAATAAACACGAATAAAAAAGCCTCTGTCTGCATCAGCAAAGCAAGTAGGTTATTTCCATTGTACCTTGTTTTCTTTACCAAACAAAGCGAAAACATAAAAAAGAGCACCCGCTCCTAACGCAGGTGCCCCTGATTTATTTCTTATATTGCATGTACACAGCCTGCGTGATGAGGAAGTCCTCGATACCATGCTTGCCATCGGTACCACCGAGACCAGATTTACGAATACCAGCATGATACCCTTGGATGGCTTCCATGTTTTCGCGGTTTACATACGTTTCGCCGAACTTGAGTTCATTGATCACTTTCATCGTTTCATGAATATCCTCTGTATAAACAGAAGAGGAAAGGCCATAGTCGGTATCATTACCCATTTCAATTGCCTCTTCCAAGTCGGTGAAAGTTACGATTGGAACGACCGGCCCGAAAATTTCATTTTTGATGATATCGGAGTCATGCTGAACATTTGTCAGGATGGTCGGCTCATAAAAATAGCCGTTGGCTGACTCTGCTCTTTTACCACCAATGATACAATCGGCACCTTCCTCTATTGCGGCAACCACCATCTCTTCCACCGTTTCAAGTCGACTTTGACTCACAAGCGGTCCCATTTCTACATCATGGTCCTCGGCGGGATTTCCATGTGATACTCCTTCAAATGCTGTTTTTAGTTTCTCCGTGAATTCTTCCGCAACACTTTCCTGCACATAGACGCGCTCTGCGTTCGTGCACGTCTGGCCATTGTTCAGCAGACGGGAAGCTTTGATCTGCTCCACTGCCAAATCTAAGTCAGCATTCGCCGTCACGATGGCAGGTGCTTTGCCGCCAAGCTCAAGATTGACCTTGGTGATATTCTGGGCAGCGGCTTCCATTACCTTCGTTCCTGCTGTCACACTGCCCGTGATCGAAATCATGTCCACTTTCGGATGAGAAGCGAGTTGATTTCCCAATGCGGATCCAGTGCCTGTCACATACTGATACACGCCGTCTGGCACAAAGTCCAATTCATCCACCATCTTCGTAAATTCATAAGCTGTATTCGGCGTTTGCTGACTTGGTTTCAGTACAAGCGTACAGCCTGTCGTCAAGGCTTGAGCAACCTTACGTGCCAAAATAAACACCGGGAAATTCCATGGCACGATACCAGCTACAACTCCGATTGGTTTCTTGTAAATCAGGATATTTTCATTCGGTCGATCACTCGGGACGATATCGCCTTCGATCCGGCGAGCCCATTCGGAAGTGTAGCGGAAGAAATCGATTGCCATATCCACTTCGCCATTAGCAAGCTCGTAGTTCTTCCCTTGTTCCTGCTGCAGCAATGAAACAAAAGTGTCCTTCCGATTTTCCAGTTCATCGCCTAGCCGGCGTACGATTTTTGCCCGTTCAACCGCCGGCATCTGCTCCCACTCCTTCTGGGCCGAAGCAGCCCCTTCCACAGCCTGGTTCACTTCTTCTTCTGTCGCTTTGGGAATCTTTGAGATGACTTCTTCAGTGGATGGATTAAGGATATCGATCATCTCTTCTGACTCTGAGGCAACAAAACGTCCATTGATAAAAAGCTGATGTGTCTCCACTTTCATCCTCCTCTTTTTATTCCTAATGGCAGTTTTCCACCATATAGGAGGATGCAAACGCAAAAAGGTCCGCTCTATGAAAGAACGGACCTTTTCTTACACTTAGCAGATTAGTGGTATGGGGGATACCTGATAACACTATACCCTTCCCTACAGATTCTAAACACCTAACCATGAAAAAGTTTATTATTTTTTTCAGCGGGAACAGTTTCCTATACATTTCAAAAAGGAGTGAATTACAAATGGCTGAAAACAAACAAAGTCTAGGCGATAAAGTAAAAGGTGCGGTATCAAAAGCAAAAGGGGAAGCAAAAGATCAAATCGGGAATGCAAAAAACGATAAAGGAATGCAGGCAGACGGCAAAAAGGACAAAGCAAAAGGAAGCCTGCAGGATACAGCGGGTAAACTGAAGGAGAATTCTGACCGCCGATAAGAAAGTGTCTGTCCAACCTTCCAATAAAGTAACAGGTTGTCAGAGGTACTTGGGAAAGTCAGAAGAATGCCCTTTTTCGGCAATTTTCGTGCTACACTTATCTCATAAGATTTCCCCTAAATTTCTAACGCAAAATGGCTGCCATCAGGCAGCCATTTTTGTGTTAAATGATTTCTACATATTGCGGGTTCGCTGTTATATAATTCCCGCTCTTCAGTCTGTACATGGTCGATCCATTGACGGTAAGCGTCTCCACCACGGTGAATACTTCTCCTTGACTCACTGTACCAGCACGCGCATTCCAATCCGGCGCATCGTAATAGTACAAAGAAGCGACTTTCACTCGAATGAGGAACGTGGAACCCGAACCGGATTTCTTCCGCAGACCTAGTGCTCTTTCCAGGCCATTTACATGCCCTCTTGCTACATCCTGGATCCACGAATTGGATTTCATCTTCGCTGCATCGGCACTGTTGTCGATGAAACCATTTTCCGTCAACACAGCAGGCATTGCCGTTTCCCGAAGCACATGAAAGTTCGCTTTTTTCCTGCCGCGGTCAGACATCCCATTCAGCTTCATCACTTCCTCATGAATCCGCGCACGCATTACCCCCGTTGCAGAGCTGTCTGATAGTGTCGTATAAATATAGTCCTCATAACCGGTTCCTCCGCCAGCATTGACATGAATGCTGAGGAAGAAATCAGCGCCCCAAGCATTGGCATCATTCGTACGCTGACTAAGCGACGGGAATGTATCCCCTGTTCGTGACATACGAACTTCCGCGTTCTCGTATTCCAGCTGCAAGATATCCCGGATCGATGTGCCGATTGCCAAAACCACATTCTTCTCCTGAATCCCGTTCGCTACCGCCCCTGGATCTGATCCTCCGTGCCCTGGATCTACATAAATTTTCACCATTCGACCATCTCCCTTTCTTTTTTTGACTGCCATGTGGTACCTTATGCAGCCTTGTACTAGATAAAAGCGGTTGGTGTCACAATTTCACAACCCATTCTGTATTTAGTATCGAAAGATAGGGTTGATTCGTGTTATAAAAGTTGGCAAGTTAGCCACACTAAGGGAACGACAGAAGAGGTGATCGGCATGTTTCCATGGCAGAAACAGAAAACAGCAGCGGTTCAAAAACGGAAAGAAAGAAAAATATCCAGAAATTTAAAATCGAATGTTGCTTATATAGAAGAGCAGTTTTCCTACGGTATAAATTTTGACTTCGTTTCCCAGGAAATAGTCAGCCCAGCAAGCAGATATCATTTGTTTTTTTACTCTACAACAATTGATACACAACAGCTCAGTGACCATATCATCAGTCCTTTATTGGAGGCAAAAAAAGACATTCCCATTTCCCGCATTCTAACGGTTCCGAGTCTTGCATCTATCGAAAGTATGAATGGGGCAGAGAAAGGTTTGACTGCTGGCAGTGTCATCATTTTCAAAGAAGGATCACCAGAAGCATTTGAAGCCAACATTCAAGACTTCAAGCATCGTTCCATAGAGAAAGCAGACAATGAAAGAACCGTTAAAGGCCCTAAGGATTCCCTGACTGAATCCTTGACGACTAATATTTCAATGATCAGGAAGAAGATGCCTTCGAAGGATTTAATCGCGGAAAGTATAGAAGTCGGTGTCAGACCTGCCGATCCAGTCACCTTGGTTTATGTGAGAGATTTGGTGAATAATGACGTACTGGAAAACATAAAAAAACGCATCCAATCGATTACAGTCGATAATATACGGAATGTCGAAGTGCTGGAACAGTTTCTGGAAGAACGCCCAAGATCACTTTTCCCAACCATGCTTTATACCGAACGTCCGGATAATGCTGCCAACTATGTGTCCGAGGGCTTCATTGCCATCATGATGGATAACTCTTCTTCCTGCCTGATTGCCCCGATTACTATTTGGGGGTTTTTCCATTCTCCAGAGGATATCTACCTAAGATGGGCGTTTGGAAACTTCAGCCGGTTGATTCGGGCAGTTGCTTATTTAATCACCCTTTTCGTTTCGGCAACATACGTAGCCATAACCAATTACCATGTCCAGCTAGTTCCAATCGATTTGCTTCTAGCCGTTGCATCAAGCAGGGAGAGGGTTCCTCTTCCCATCACATATGAGGTACTGCTGATGGAACTCGCGTTTGAACTGATACGTGAAGCAGGAGTTCGGATACCTTCCCCGTTAGGACCTACAATTGGAATCGTTGGTGCACTCATCCTCGGCCAAGCAGCTGTCGAGGCAAATATCGTCAGTCCCATAGTCGTCATCCTTGTGGCACTGAGCGGCTTGTCTTCCTTTACTGCAGCAAATTACAGTATCAATCATACATTGCGCATTTCCAGATTTATATTCATTCTAGCAGCAAGCCTGATGGGAGCTCTCAGCTTGTTAGGGGCCATTATCATATGGCTTGCCTATGCAGTTTCGCTTAATTCATTCGGTGTTCCTTATTTTTCCCCAGCAACACCACATACAAAATCAAGCGATGATACTTACTTCCGCAAGCTGTTAAAAAATATCAAATGGAGACCTGTATTTCTTAAGCCAAAAGATGTGGATAAAAAATGAAAGGGTGAGATAAATGGAGCTGCTAAAAAAACCAATGCGTGCCCGTGAATTGATCGCAATGATTTTTATGTTAATTGGGATTAAAGGCGGCGATACGACTCCGTCATTATTTGCCGACGAGGCACAAAACGCTTTATGGATCGCTCCTATTGTTTCATTTGTTGTCATTCTCCCACCCTTTATCACGCTCATGTACCTTCTCAAAAAATATCAAACAAGAAATTTGGCTGAGCTTCTTCATCATCTGCTTGGAACAAAATTAGGCACCATAATAGGCATTTTTTTGTTTGTGGGTGCCTTTATATCAATGGCCGCCGATATGAGGAATATAGTGGAAGAGATAAATTATCTTTACTTTCCCAATTCCCCTACCATCATCATTTACCTCATATTCATTGTAATTTGTTTGTTTGTTGCAAACAAAGGTCTCGAATCAATCGGCAGTCTAGCTTGGGCCGTCCTGCCAGTTATTGTGCTGACCATCATTTCCGTAATGTTCGTTGATTTTCAAGCTACTGTATGGCAGCGAATATTCCCTATACTTGGCGGCGGAGCAAGTATTGTAATAAGAGATGGTTTTTCGCTATCATCCGTTTTCCTGGAGTTTTTTCTATTAACCATAGCTTATCAAGCTTTTCATGACACAAAGCAATTCCGAATCGGTATGTATACCGGCAGCATCTTATCTGTCCTGTTAATCGTCTTATTTTATATGATCTATACCATGGTGTTCGACTACAATACAGTGGATAATATCGCCTATCTATATCAAGAATCAACAGAAATCGTCCCCTTGGGTCATTTTTTCACAAATATCAGTACCTTTTTCATGGTAGGTTGGTTACTCTCCAATTTCCTGAGGTTCACTATTTTCCTATATATTATCTGCTGGTTATATGGGGCGCTTTTTCAAATCAAACGATTCGAAGGTTTACTTATGCCAATAAGCTTTCTAGCCATGATTTTATCTATGATTCCACCCAATTTTATTACGAACGAAATGATTGTCCGAAAGACAAGTTTTCATTGGATTTCACCAATTTATCTATGTTTTCCTTTCCTGCTTCTGGCTGCTTCTCTGTGGAGAGAAAGGAGGAAGCTATGAAAAAAATAATAGTTATTCTCTTTCTCATCTTCCTGCCTGCACTATTAGGTGGATGTTTTGATCAAAAAGAGTTAGAGGAGCAAGCATTCGTAGTCAGTATTGGTGTCGACAAAACTGATACAAGAGGAGTTTTTCGCTTTTCCTTTCAGATTGCAAACCCAGAGGTGGGCAGTTCTGCTACTGGTACCAGTACAAAAGAGCCCGCCCAAGCAGTGATCAGCGTCCTCGGGTCGGATTTTCTTACAGCAACAAATGCAGCTAACGCCACAGTGGCTAAAGAAATCACACTGAATCAAGCCAGAGTCGTGATTATCTCCGAGAAATTGGCGCGTTCCAAGGAATTCATTCACTTGATGCAGTCTGCTCCCAGTACAGTGGACTTGAAATTGAATGCCCAACTTGTTGTTTCAAAGGAAAATGCAGAAACATTTATTCGTAATAATAAACCCAGATTAGAATCCCGCCCCCATAAGTATTATCAATACATGTTAGACAGAGCGAAAGAGACAGGGATCATTCCTGATGCGCCACTGGTTCGTTTCTTTCAAATAACGGAAGGAGATGCAGACCTGTTCATTGCTCCCTACGCCACAACAATAAGGGATGATGAAACGGAAATTGGAGAAGAAGACCATTATAAAGCAGGAGAGATACCTGTAAAAGGGGAGAGTCAAACACAGTTCATGGGTTCAGCAGTATTCAGGGAAGGGCAGATGATAAGTACGCTCACCGGAGAAGAAAATCGCTTTTGTCTTATGTTTGACAGTACACTCGCTCAAAAGGACATTCTTATCTCCTTCAACGATCCCCTAATGAAAGAATATCAAGTTGCTGGACGCCTTGATATAAATAATGTAAAAGTCAAAGTCGATTATAAGAAAGAGAAGCAAACGACCATTAATGTATTTGTCGATTTCAATATAAATATTCATGCCATTCCTAGTACGGTGGACTATATTCAGAGTTTGGAAAAACAGAGAATACTCAAGAATTCGATTGAGAAACAAATTAAGAATCGGGGAGAGCGATTTATAAATAAAACACAGGAGAAGTTCAAAGCAGAACCTTTTTATTGGTCCCTTCATATTCGGCATAAATTTCTGGATATCAAGCAATACGAAAAAGCCGACTGGATGAACAAAATTTATCCGAACGCTCAAGTTAGGCTTCATTTTAATCTAGAAGGTCTCGAATTTGGAAAGATGCTGCGTGAAACTGACATTGAAGAGGTGCGAGATTAAATGTTCATTTTTTTCTTGATGGTCCTAACTTTGTTCATCACAGCCTATACGTCTCTATTTGCTTATTCACTCTACAAAGAAAAGAACAAACCGGGCATGACAGCGGTGATTTTACTCATACTAGCTGTTATCATCAGTCCTTTCCTCCTGTCAATGAAGTAAACACAAAAACAGTCACACCCTAAGATAGGGCGTGACTGTTTTTGTGAACGGCCCCGGCAAGATTCGAACTTGCGACACACGGTTTAGGAAACCGATGCTCTATCCCCTGAGCTACGGAGCCACGACAAATTATATTATACCTGAATCATCGAAGCTTGCAAAGTCTGTCGCTTTTTCCACTGATTTCTTCCTTCACTTTGTCGAAGCATACGCCCTTCTATGATAAAATATATTTATTTGCCATACAACGTTTTGAGTTTGGAGGATACAGCATGCACGAGCTGCCATTTATTGCAGTGGAAGGACCAATCGGTGTCGGAAAGACATCATTGGCTAAAAGAATCGCAGATCATTTTCAGTATGAACTGCTGAAGGAAATCGTGGAAGAAAATCCGTTTCTCGGTAAGTTCTACGAGAACATCGAAGAATGGAGCTTTCAGCTGGAAATGTTCTTTTTGACAAATCGATACAAACAGCTGAATGACATTCGCAAGGACTATCTTTCCCAGAATCAGCCGGTGGTTGCAGACTATCATATTGCTAAAAATATGATCTTTGCCCAGCGTACACTCGCTGCATCGGAGTTTGATAAATACAGCAAGATTTTCTCTATTTTAACAGAAGATATCGCATTGCCTAACATGGTTATTTACTTGGATGGCAGTCTGGAGACGCTGCTGGCACGGATTGAAAAGCGTGCAAGGGAAGCAGAACAAAATATCCAGCCGGATTACCTGAAGCAATTAGCTTCTGATTACCGGGCATTCATGGATCGATTCGAAAAAGAGAATCCGCATATACCTGTACTTCGTTTAAATGGGGATAAATTGGATTTCGTGAAGAATGAACAGGATTGGAAGTATATCTGTGACAGGATCTCCTCTCACTTGGATAAAGGAGTAGCATCATCATGAACCTTAGAGAGAAATACAATATTCCCGCTGACAGTGTCATCACTATTGCAGGTACAGTCGGTGTCGGAAAATCGACAATGACACAAGCTTTGGCCGAGGCACTGGACTTCCGTACAAGTTTCGAGAAAGTGGACGGTAATCCTTATTTGGATAAATATTACGCGGATTTTGAACGCTGGAGCTTCCATCTCCAAGTTTATTTCTTAGCGGAGCGCTTCAAAGAACAAAAAAGAATCTTCGAATATGGCGGCGGGTTCATCCAAGACCGTTCCATCTATGAAGATACTGGCATCTTTGCACGGATGGCGCATGAAGAAGGTAATATGTCCAAGGTAGACTATGAAACATACCGTTCCCTCTTTGATGCCATGGTCATGACGCCATACTTTCCGCATCCCGACCTACTGATCTACTTGGAAGGGTCCTTCGATCATATCATCAGCAGGATTAAGCAGCGAGGCCGGGAAATGGAACAGCAAACACCAATAAGCTATTGGGAAGAGATGTTCAGCCGCTATGAAAAATGGATAAATGATTTCAATGCTTGTCCGGTACTGCGAGTCAATATAGCAGACTATGATCTCTTTAATCCGAATACATCCATCGAACCGATTTTAGAAAAGGTCGGCCATTTCATTCAGCACTCTCGCAAATGGACATCACGCCAGCCTTCGAAATAAAGAATCCGCCAGCAATGGCGGTTTTTTTCATTTTGTAAAAGCTTGTCCCATTTCCTTGGAACGGGTAGCTGCAGCGTGGACACAAGCTTGAACTGCAGCCTTCACACCTTGCTCCTCCAATACACCAATCCCCGCTGCTGTCGTACCGCCTGCACTGGTGATATTCGCACGCAGCTGAGCTGGCGTGAGATCGGATTGCTCGAGCATCTTCGCCACCCCTTTAAATGTCTGGATCAGCAGCTGTTTGCCAATGAACGCATCCAAGCCGACCTGGATACTTGCTTCCTCTAAAGCCTCCATCATGTAATACAGATACGCTGGACCACTGCCGGAGATGGCTGTGACCGCATCCATCGCCTCTTCCTCTACCTGTACCGCTGTCCCAACAGTTTCGAACAGACTGCTTACTAACCGCATCTCATAGCTGCCTGCTGCAACTCCTGCAGCTACAGCCGTTGCAGCCTCCAAAATCGTAGCAGACGTGTTTGGCATCACCCGAACTACAGGCTGCCCTTCTGGCAGGTACTTTTCCAGAAACGAGGTGTGAATCCCAGCCAGTACGGATACGACAATTTGTCCCGGCTTAAGCTTCGCTTCTTTCAAGTACAGCATTGCAGCTTCCGCATCTTTTGGCTTCATTGATAAGATAATGACCGCTGCATCTCTCAGGAGTTCTGTACGACTCCTTGTAATTGACACTCCATATTCACTATGCAATTCCTGTAATCGAGCCTCATTAGCGTGATTTGTCAGCCAGATGGCTTCTGCCGGCAGCTGCTCCGCTGCGATTAATCCTTTAACGAGCGCTTCTGCCATTGCACCAGCGCCTATAAATGCAATTTTCTTCATAAGTGCCTCCGTTCCACGTGAAACAAGTTTGGTGTATTATCTGACGCTTCCGTATATAAAGTCAATATATAAAAAAAACCGTTACGAGTAACGTAACGATTTTATATCTCCAATTTTATGCGTTAATAAAAAATGGCGGAGGAAGAGGGATTCGAACCCCCGCGAGCCGTTAAGCCCCTGTCGGTTTTCAAGACCGATCCCTTCAGCCAAACTTGGGTATTCCTCCGTAAGACAAAGAATAATATACCATATTGGAAAGCTGTATGTCAATAAAATATGAAAAATGGCGGAGGAGGGGGGATTTGAACCCCCGCGGGCCTTAAACAGGCCCCTGTCGGTTTTCGAGACCGATCCCTTCAGCCGGACTTGGGTACCCCTCCATGCTTTTGTCTCCAAAAGCTATCTCACCATATTTTCATCATTCCTGTCAAGGTCTGCGCTTAACGGATTTCCGACTTGCCACCCATATAAGGTACCAAAACTTCCGGAACTTTCACGGAACCATCTGCTTGCTGGTAGTTTTCCAAAACGGCAGCCACCGTCCGCCCCAGTGCCAAACCAGAACCATTCAACGTGTGGACAAATTCCGGCTTGCTCTTATCGTCACGCTTGAAACGGATACCTGCACGACGTGCTTGGAAGTCCTCAAAATTCGATACAGAAGAAATTTCGCGATACGTATCGCTGCTCGGCAGCCAAACTTCAAGGTCGTATTTCTTCGCTGCCGTGAAGCCAAGATCACCTGTACACATGCTCATGACACGGTATGGAAGCCCTAGCAGCTGCAATACTTTCTCAGCATGACCTGTTATCTCTTCCAGTACTTCATAAGAATTCTCCGGTTTCACAAACTGTACCAGCTCCACTTTATTGAACTGATGCTGACGGATCAAACCGCGGGTGTCACGGCCGGCAGAACCTGCTTCAGAACGGAAGGACGCACTGAATGCAGCAAATTTCTGCGGCAGCTGATCACCTTTGAGGATCTCTTCACGGTAGTAGTTTGTAACCGGAACTTCCGCTGTCGGTACAAGGAAGTAATCCCAGCCATCCAGCTTGAAGGCATCCTCTTCGAATTTTGGCAACTGTCCGGTACCAGTCATGCTCGTTCTGTTCACCATATATGGTGGCAGCATCTCTTGATAACCATGCTCATCGGCATGTAGATCCATCATGAAGTTGATCAAAGCACGCTCCAGACGGGCTCCTAAACCTTTATAGAACACAAAACGGCTTCCCGTCACTTTTGCAGCGCGTTCAAAATCAAGGATCTCCAAATCAGCAGCAAGATCCCAATGCGCCTTTTCTTCGAAGTCTTTCTGCTGCACTTCTCCCCATTTGCGCGCTTCCACATTATCATCCTCAGATTCGCCCACAGGGACGCTCTCATGCGGAATATTCGGGATGGAGAGCAATAGTATTTCAAGCTCGCTTTCGACGTCTCTCAGCTCCTCATCGTATGCTTTTATTTGATCGCCTACTTCACGCATTTCTTTGATTTGGGCCTCTGCATCCTGCTTCTCTTTTTTAAGGACCGCAATCTGTTTCGATACCTCATTGCGTTTCGCTTTCAGTTCTTCCGTTTCATTGATAAGCTTACGGCGACGTTCATCCAAATCCCCAAATTTATCAAGGTCAGTCAAATCTTCACCGCGATTTGTGAGTTTCAGTTTTACTTCATCAAAGTTTGAACGAAGATATTTCATATCCAGCATTTATGCTTCCTCCTTTATTCTTGAACAAAAAAACATCTCATCCCTATAGAAAAGGGACGAGATGTTTCACCCGCGATACCACCCTGTTTGAAGACAATGAAGTCTTCCGGCTCGGCAAGATAACGGTTTATACCGGGTATGTCTCCATACCATTCCAGGATGGATTCACTCACAGCTCTGCATCGATTTCCACCAGCCATCGACTCTCTATAAGCATGCTGCCAGCTACTAGTTCCTATCATCACGTTGTTGTTATTCTTCCTACAGAATAGCTAATTCCAGTTAATTATGCAAGTATGATATGCAATTCCAGCTTTAGGCTTTACTTTTCAGCATGAAAATATGCAAAAAAGCAGAAAAGACCGTGGTCTTTTCCGCTTTTCGTTGATGTCCAGCTGCAGAAACCAGAAACTCCGCCATAAGCGATAAGTCCCTGCTGAAGGAAGAACACCTTCCTCCGGGCCTTCTCACTTATTTCTCCGTTTCTAAACGGTTTCTTCCGCTTTTCTTTTTGTCTAGCTGCGAAAGCCAGGAACTAGAAGATAAGCAAGGAATCCCTGCGTGGGAAAGACACCACTCCAGGCTCCCTTGCTTATCCTTACGTTCCTAAACGGCTTTCTCCGCTTTTCGTATTGTCTAGTTCCAAAGAACAGAAACTGCGGTATAGGCGATAAATCCCTGCTTGAGGAAAAGCACCTCATTCCGGGCTCTCTCTCCTATCCCTCCGTTTCTAAGCGTTCTTTTCCGCTTTTCGTATTAAAACCAGCCTTTGACTGTATCAGCGACGCTGGTGAAGATGCCGGCGAAGAAGTCACCGATTGCTCCTAAGGAGAGCATGAACCAGTTGGATTTCTCTACATCCTCGGATGCTACGACATCAACTGTGTAGGAGCCGCCATTGATATTGCCTTGGTCATCTCCATCATAAACAAGTGTTGCTGTTCCGACTTTATCGCCCTTTTTCACTGGAGCAACCAATTCACCGTCGGCATTCAGCTTGTCCTTGTCGACTTTGTATTCCAAGTGGTATTTATCTTCTTCACCGTTCTTTACAGAAGTAGCGACAGCATCTTTTGTCGAGATAGCTACACTATCTTCTTTTCCTTTTGCTACTGGGACAGAAGCATGTTCCTTGATTTCGGAACCTGCTTTGTAAAGTTCCGTCTGCTCGAACTGGTTGAAGCCGTAATCAAGCAATTTAGCTGTTTCCTGGAAGCGTGCTTCTTCACTTGCTGTCTTCATGACAACTGTTATATAACGCTGTCCATCTCTTTCCGCTGTCCCTGTGAAGCAGTATCCTGCTACGTCTGTATGACCGGTTTTCAAACCGTCCATGCCTTCATAGCCGTATGCTTTCAAATAGCCAGGCATGTCTGGGAGCATCCAGTTCCAGTTCGTGATTTTCTTACCGTCAAAATCAGTCTGTGTCACGCTGGAGACTTCAAGCGCTTCTGGATGATCCTTGATCAAGTTGTATGCCAGGATACCGGTCGATTTTGCTGTCATCAGGTTTTCATCATTGGCATTTGTACCTTTTGGACGGTCATCGCCTAAGTCTGAGTTGGAAAGACCGGAAGAGTTGACGAATTTATAATCCTTCATGCCGATTTCTTCCGCTTTTTCATTCATCTTCTTGACGAATTCTGTCTCACTGCCGGCAACAAGTTCAGCCAAAACGATTGTAGCGGCGTTATCGGAGTAAATTGCCATCGCGTTGTACAAATCACGAACTGTGTAATCTTTATCCTGTGTAAGTCCTGTACCAGAGAAGTCTGTATTCGAGGAAATGCTGTACGGATAATCGCTTACTTGCGTTGTCGTATCCCAGGAAATATCTCCTGCTTCGATAGCGTCAAGGATAAGATATTCCGACATCATCTTCGTCATGCTTGCTGGAGGTAAAGTGAGATCTGCCTGCTTCGCATATAATATTTCACCAGAGTTGGCGTCTATTAGAATTGCGGATTCCGCTTCAATATCCAAGCCTTCCGCAGCTTGTGTGTCTAGTGGCTTTGCTAGAAAAGTGTTAAACGTAATCAGCATCGCGAGCAAACCGATCATCGATGCTTTCAAAAGATGTTTCAAAGTCTTCCTACCTCCACAAAAAATAGAATCGATACTGTGCATCCCCGCTATTTTACCATAGACGATAGGCAGAGGGGAACGTACTTTATACCGATTCTACATTTTGTTCACAGCTCTGGAATACACCAGTCAATTGGCTTCAATCCATTATTTTCTAGTATTTCATTTGTCTTGGAAAATGGCTTGCTTCCGAAGAAACCACGCCTTGCCGATAACGGACTTGGATGGACAGAAGTAAGCGTATAGTGTTTCGCTGTATCAATCAGCTTTTGTTTCTCCTGAGCATGTTTGCCCCAAAGAATGAACACAACGGGATCCTGCTTCTCATTCAATGATGCAATGACCCTGTCCGTGAAGCGCTCCCAGCCTTTGCCACGGTGCGATGCTGCTTGGTGAGCTTCTACTGTCAAAGCCGTATTCAAAAGGAGCACACCTTGTTCAGCCCAACGCTTCAGATAACCATGTGTCGGAATCGGACAGCCAATATCATCTGCAAGCTCTTTGTAGATATTGATCAGTGATCTCGGGATAGCTACCTCAGGCTGCACGGAAAAACTAAGACCATGTGCCTGATTTGGTCCATGATAAGGATCCTGTCCTAAGATGACTACTTTTGTATCGGCAAACGATGTTACTCGCAGTGCTTCATAAATATGCTGCATATCCGGATAGATTGTCCGCTCTTGATATGCCTCCTTCAAAAAACTTCGCAGTTCCTTGTAATAATCTTTTTCAAATTCATCCTGCAGAATATCCTGCCAGTCATTCTCAATAATTTGTTTCGTCATTGCCTTCCACCTCCTGGACATTGTATCAGACCTATACCCGAATTCAACCATAGGAAAAGCCACCTCCCCTTAGGAAGATGGCTTTTTAACAGGTACATTCCATTCGGAACGTTTCACGAAGTATTGGATAGCAATCAGTGCTGCAAAGATGATAATACCAGTTATACCGGACCAAACTTCCGGATAAATGAGCACTAGTCCTCCTGCTACAGCCAGCAAGCGCTCCACAATATACAGCTTGCGGTACCAGTAGCCGATGATTCCTGCTCCGATACTGATCATGCCGAGAAAGGCTGTGATGAATATCCAAACGACATGCAGATAGTTGCCATCTATGTCATAAAGCAAGAGCCTTGGTTCCAGCACGAACATGTATGGAATGATAAACGCCGCAATTGCTAGTTTGGCTGCATTCACACCCGTAGCAATCGGCCGTCCGCCAGACATACCTGCTGCTGCAAAAGCTGCAAGGGCCACAGGCGGTGTAATATCTGCCATGATTCCGAAATAAAAGACAAACATATGCGCAGATAGATCATTTACACCAAGCAGAATAATTGCTGGTGCTGCAATAGTTGATGTGATGATGTAGTTGGCAGTCGTCGGTGCTCCCATTCCGAGAATCAAGGAAGCTATCATTGTGAAGAACAATGTAAGCAGCAGTTTTTCATTCGCCAAATCGACGAGACTGTTCGCCAAGCTCAGTCCAAGCCCTGTTTTCGTCACAACCGCTACGATGATACCGGCTGCAGCAGTTGCAGCAATAACACTAAGGGCTGTACGTGCTCCTTCCACCAATGCCTGAATTGTATCAATGAAGTTCTCATCAAAGAAATAACTTACGATCACGGTAACAAGTGCTGCGACAATCAAAGCTGTCTCAATTGAAATTCCGCTTGTAACAGCTCCGTATATGATATATGCGACAAACGCAGCTGCAAAAACAATTGGATAAAGATGACGATACCGTTCCTTACGCAGAAGTCCGACCAAAATACACGTGATAATACCATAGATGGCTGCACGCATGATACTTAGTCCGGAACTCAAATAAAATACCATTGCCAGGATCGGAAGCAGCAGATACAAATTCTGAAGAACTTCCTTCTTATTTGGCATTTCTTCCTTCTGCAAACCTCGCAGTCCGGTCCGCTTAGCCTGGAAATGGGTCATAATCCAAATACCGGAGAAATAAAGAATAGCCGGAATGATAGCTGCTTTTGCAATCGTCCAATAGCTGACCCCGATGAACTCGACCATCAAGAAGGCAGCTGCTCCCATAATCGGAGGCATGATCTGACCTCCAGTAGAGGAGGATGCTTCTACTGCACCAGCAAAATTTTTCGAATATCCCAGACGTTTCATCATTGGGATTGTAAAGGAACCGGATGTTACCACATTGGCCACCGAACTCCCGCTCACTGTTCCCTGCAAGGCACTGGAGAAGATTGCTACCTTAGCTGGTCCGCCAATTCTTCTTCCGGCAACGACCAAGGCCAAATCATTAAAGTACTGGCCGACACCTGTTTTGACGAGGAAAGCCCCGAAAAGCAGAAACAGGAAAATATAGGTTGCAGATACACCAATAGGAGTACCTAATATTCCTTGTGTCGTAAAGAACAATGACTGGACAAGTGTATCGACGTTGACCCCTGGATGAATGAGGAATCCTGGCATTTGTCTGCCCCAATAGGCATAGGCCAGGAACGCGACAGCGATAATGACAATCGGCAGACCTACAGTCCGACGAGTTGCTTCAAGCACCAAAATTATAGCAATTGAGCCGACAATGAAGTCTAATGTGGTAATTTGTCCAGCTTGCGCAATGATATCATTGTACATAACCGGCCAATAAGCACCGACAACAAATCCGAGAATAGCTAGTATGTAATCATACCAAGCAATCCTTGTCCTGCTGCTCTTTTTAGAAGCAGGAAAGAGAAGGAATATCAAAACGAGCCCGAATCCTAAGTGAATGGAACGATGAATCTGTGTCGGGATATTCCCGTAAGTTGCCGTATATAGCTGATAAATCGAGAAAGCTAGTAAACCATAAAAAACGATAATACTCATGATTCCAGCCAGTCGCCGGAAATTCGATTCAGAATCGTATTTCTCAATCAGCTGCTGCTGTTGTTCTTCCGTCAGCCTCTCTGCTTGGGCTAGCTTGTCACTCATGTAATTTTTCTCCTTTCCAAAGCGTCCAGTGATTCATATGACGGCTTACGATTGCAATGGTCTCACCTGGACCGATGTTATCCTGTAAGCTATATGCTGTGTCCTTATAGATAATTTGATGATTGGCTCTCACAGCTCCAATCGTAAGATATAGCTTGTCTGTTGAACCTTGGAGATCGGATAATATGTATTTTCCATCTTCCATTGTGAATGTTTGACCTGCTTCTGCATTTGCTGGCATCCCTACTGCTGTATCCTCATAAATCAATCGACTTGGAAATAAGCGATCATCCTGAATCATGTACTCTTCGTATACATCCGATAAGTGGATGGAGTGGGTATACTTGATTTGAAAATAATCTCCATCCGCTACAGGCAAATAGCTTAGCAGTTTCCCATTATCGGGATCTTCGAAAGCAAGGATTTGTTGAGATGGGTAGCCAGCATACCAAAGGAGCAAAGCCATAACCGTTGCAGCCAGCAGCCATCGTTTCTTCTTTGGCATACGGAACCGATTCATATCCTAACATCCTTTCAATCCCAAAAAATCGCCGGTAACCGAGGGATACCGGCGATGCTCACTTGCAGCTTTTTATTGTGGTACTTCTACGCCTGCTTCTTCAAAGTAACGTAGTGCACCTGGATGGAAATCGATGCTTACACCCTCAACAGCACTCTCTGGCTTGATGAATTCAGCTTTCTGATGACCGATTTCATCTGTGTGCTCATAGATTGCTTTGGTGATGTTATATACAAGATCTTCATCCATGCCCTCTGTCGTCGCCAGCATTGCATTTACAGATACTGTCTCAACAGACTCCTCTAAGCTGTATGTTCCTTCTTCAATTGTGTAAGGAGCATAATAAGGCTTTTCTTCAATTAACTGATCCACCTTATCTTCTTCCAAGCCGACAATCGTGATTGGTGTTGTAGCAGAAAGACTTTCTACTGCTCCTGTAGGTGTACCAGCTGTAATGAATGCAGCATCAATCGTTCCATCCTGCATACCAGTCGTGGATTCACCGAAATCAAGATTCTGCACCTCGATATCATCCACTGTCATACCATATATACCAAGGATGTCTTCTGCACTTGCATTTGTACCGGAACCAGGCGCACCAATCGATACCGTTTTTCCTTTCAAATCTTCTACCGTTTGGATACCGCTGGTCTCTGTCGCTACGATTTGGATCGTTTCTGGGTACAAGGAACCGATAGCCTGGATGTTATCGATTGCCTCACCATCAAACATCAGTGTCCCTTCTGAAGCATAAGCAGCAATATCTGTCTGGGTAAAGGCAATGATATCATCATTGCCCTCACTCATCGTATTCATATTCTCCACCGAAGCACCTGTGGATGTTGCACGTGCTTCTACATTGTCCACGTTTGAATTAATAATTTCAGCCAAGCTTCCACCAAGCGGATAGTATGTACCTTCCGTTCCGCCTGTCAGCAAATCGATGAATTGCGGACCACCATCAGAAGAGGAGCTGTCACTCGTCCCTCCACCACAGGCTGCCAGAATCACCGTAAGTGCTGCTATCATACTGAGTACGATAAATGATTTCTTTTTTCTTCTCATGTATGCTTCCCCCCTATAATTTTATAGATATAATTCTTTATAAATGTAGCAAACCCTTCCCGTTATTTCAATTTTATTTTTATTGATAATTATCAGTCATTTTAGTATAGTGAATGCTACATAAAGAAAAACGACGTGCTTAAGCACGTCGTTCAGGATAATTAGTTAATAGAATAGTTCGGTGCTTCTTTTGTAATTTGGATATCATGCGGGTGGCTTTCGCGCAATCCTGCACCAGACATACGGATGAACTGTGCATTCTCACGGAAGTATACAAGGTCAGGGGCTCCACAGTAGCCCATGCTCGCACGCAAACCGCCAAGCAGCTGATGGACTGTATCAGAAAGGGAGCCTTTGTATGCGACACGTCCTTCGATGCCTTCTGGTACCAATTTTTTCGCTTCTTCTGTTTCACCTTGGAAGTAGCGGTCTTTGGAGCCGGACTTCATGGCACCGACAGAACCCATTCCGCGGTACACTTTATATTGACGGCCTTGGAAGATTTCCGTTTCCCCTGGGCTTTCCGTCGTGCCTGCAAACATACTTCCGAGCATGACAGCATGTCCGCCTGCAGCAATCGCTTTGGCAATATCGCCAGAGTACTTGATTCCGCCATCAGCAATGATGGAGACACCATGCTTGTCAGCTTCAACTGCACAATCATTAACAGCAGTGATTTGCGGTACACCGACACCAGCTACGACACGCGTTGTACAGATGGATCCTGGTCCGATACCGACTTTGACTACATCGGCCCCAGCCTCGATCAAAGCACGAGTACCTTCCGCAGTTGCTACATTACCTGCGATTAAATCAACCTCTGGGAATTTCTCCTTGATTGCTTTCACCTGCTCCAAAACGCCTTTGGAATGACCATGAGCAGTATCCACAACAAGTACGTCAACGCCAGCTTCGACCAATTTGCTGATACGCGTCATTGCGTCACCAGTAACCCCCACAGCAGCCCCGACTAATAGGCGGCCATGTTTATCTTTGGCAGAATTAGGGAATTCAATCACTTTCTCGATATCTTTAATCGTGATCAGACCCTTCAGTACACCATTTCCATCGACAAGCGGAAGCTTTTCGATTTTATGCTTTTGAAGGATCTTCTCAGCTTCATCCAACGTAGTGCCAACAGGTGCTGTCACCAAGTCTTCCTTCGTCATGACATCGGAGATCGCGATGGAGTAATCCTGTACGAAACGAAGATCGCGATTTGTCAGGATACCGATCAGCTTCTGCTCTTCTCTGTTGTTCACGATTGGCACTCCTGAAATGCGGAATTTGCCCATCAAATGTTCTGCATCGAATACTTGGTTTTCCGGGCATAAGAAGAATGGGTCCGTGATAACGCCACTTTCCGAACGTTTGACGCGATCCACCTGCTCAGCTTGCTCTTCGATGGACATGTTTTTGTGGATGATACCAAGACCACCCTGTCTAGCCATGGCAATCGCCATGCTTGCCTCTGTTACAGTGTCCATTCCAGCACTGATCAATGGGATGTTCAAAGTGATATTTTTCGTCAATTTTGTTTGGAACTTCACATCACGTGGCAGCACTTCTGATTTTGCCGGTACAAGCAAGACATCATCAAAAGTCAAACCCTCTTTTGTAAACTTATCTTCCCGCATGTGTATCCTCCTTTTATCATGAAATGTTTATATATGGTTAAAATACTGCTATTAAAACCTATTTCTACTTACAATACGCCAAGATGCGTGGTTTTTCAACTATATGAGCACGTAAAAATCACTGGAGGATTCTGTATGCATGATGAAAACGTATCCACCTTCTTTTCTTATCTCGAAGCAGAAGATGCAGCCCTTTCCTTTTTGCAAAACAGCTACCAATATCTTGATATTCCAGGCGCAGAAACACGGAGCTATCAGAATATATCCGCTTTCCTAGCCTATCTGGAACACGGCAAGTCCTATTATTCCTATGGAAAAAAAGCCCCGTTATTGATGAAACCTGTCTTATTATTTTACGGAATGACTCATTTTATGAAAGCAAGTTTGCTCCTGACGCGCCCTGCTTATCCTGAGTCCACAGCAGATTTGGCGCATGGACTCTCCACCAGAAAACGAAAGAAACGTGACTATCAGTTCAGCTTGGATGAGGTTATGCTGCAGCAGCGTGGCTTATTCCCATACTTCTCCCGCTATGTGTGCAGACGGGCGTTCCCCACTGTCAAAAAGGTATCCATGGGAGATATGCTACGGCTCATTCCTGAACTGCAGGATCTTCTAACATTGCAACAGGAAAAACAGAGCTTGATCGAAGTAAGCAGGGAGAAAGATACTATCCTGCTGCCGGATCTCTTACTCGACGAATTCCAATATACAAGACGTCGCTTTTTGGAGTACCTGCAATCTTACTCCTACCAAGTAACAGGTCAATCCCAGCTTGCCATTCAGCTGCCAGATACCCTCTGGCAAACAGCTGGTCCGCTTTTTTTCAATCCGATAAGCCAGCAATACTATTTTGTGCAGCAAAGCCATTGGAGCGGCTTTCATGAGTGTATGGCTCATTATGCACTTTCTTACAATTTAAGCATGATATGCCGCTATGAGGCGGAATGGTGGACGGATCTGTTGCATATCAATCGGCGGAATGAGTATCCGCTCATTATGCGTTTTCTGGAAGTCACTGCAGATAAATTCCCTACATTGATAGGATCGTATATGTTCAAACATTTTCAGGATATAAAAAAGGCACGCTAGTCAGCGTGCTTCATGAAATGATTTCTTTGATGCGTATATGCGGCATATCTTTCAAAGCTTTGACTTGCCCGTTCTGCTGTTCGCGAACCATTGGCCTTGTCGGGTGATTGGTATCCGTGAAGACGACCTCTGCGATCTCCCCAGAAGATAATCTGACATGCGTATTTTGCTGGGCATCCACAAATGCCTGGACAAAATGCTGGGTCATTGCTGGATCGAAACGCTTGAATTGTTCTTCCAGGATGATTTCGACCGCTTCATACGGCGATACGGCAGCTTGATAAGGACGATCGGAAATCAGCGCGTGATATGTATCGCATATGGACAGGAGACTGGCAAATGGATGTATCTTCTCCTTCGGCAATCGCAGCGGATAACCAGCTCCGTCTGCCCGTTCATGATGCTGGAGGATGGCAAGCTTCGCTTTGGCAGAAAGGATGGACGCCTGCTCAACCATGCGATAAGACAAAGTTGGATGCTGTTGTACATCGATTGTATCCATGTCATTAAGACGATGTTTCTGGGTATGGTACGGCTGTTTTAGTTTGGACATACCGCAATCAGCCAGGAATGCAGCCAGGCCGATTTGCTTGATGTCAGCTTCAGGGAAATTCGCTCTTTGCAAAACCGTCGCCACAAGAACAGCTGTGCCTGCCGCGTGCTCTGGCAGGTAGTCAGACTGCTTCCTGTATGCAGGCAGATTGAAAACATTGCCTTCCCATTCGCTGATCTGCTCCAAGACAGGAAGAATTTGCTGTCGATGCAGCGGTACATCTAGAGTACTGCTGTACTTCCATATATTGATGTGCTTTTGATAGCCTTTAACCGCTTTTTCATAGGAAGCAAGGAAATGTACTTTTGTTATCGTATGTGGATTGCTTACAATAGGCTTATTCTCAGGATTAAACGCATTGCCATCAGACAAGTGACTGGCAACCGTCACTTCCTTCACGAGCAGCTTTTGCAAATAGAAAATATCCTTATCAGTCAGTATTTTCTTACTTTTTATGAGTGGCGTGCCGCTTTTGCCCATTACATCGGCTGTTACGATACAGCCAGCGACGAGCTGGTTGGCTGAGACAATCATATTCCGCATCCTTTCATCCAAAAAGTTATGTAAAAAAAGCATTCCCACCACTATGGGAGCGGGAATGCTTTCTATCAAACTTGTTCCGGATCGTCTGTCTCTGTTTCCACTGGTTCTTCCAGCATCTCATCAGAAACAGCTTCGATTTCTTCCTCTTGTTCCTTATCAATCCGGGCAACAGTTGCTACTGCTTCATTTTCCTGAATACGAATCAGGATGACACCTTGTGTATTCCGACCGGTGATAGAAATACTGGAAACAGGCAACCGAATCAACACACCGGAAACGGTGATGATCATAATATCTTCTTCACCAGTAACTGGTTTAGCTGCAACTATCTGACCAGTTTTATCTGTGATTTTAGATGTTAGGATCCCTTTACCGCCTCGATTCGTAATGCGATATTCCGATTCAGGCGTCCGTTTTCCGAAGCCCTTTTCGGTAACATTGAGGATATCCACGCCTTCATCGATGATATCCATCGATACAACGGAATCATCATCCCCACGCAAGGTTATCCCTTTGACACCGGCAGCTGTACGGCCCATTGGTCGAATTTGCTCCTCTGGGAAGCGGATCAGATAACCATTCTTCGTCGCGATCATGATATGTTTATGACCATCTGTCATCCGAACGGAAATCAACTCGTCATCCTCACGCAAGTTCAATGCGATAAGACCGCCCTTACGGATATTGGCGAATTGAGAAAGCGTCGTCCGCTTGGATATACCCTGTTTTGTGGTGAACACCAAGAACCAATCGTCAGCAAATTCCTTCACTGGAATCAAAGCATTGATCCATTCGCCTTTTTCGATTTCCAGCATATTGATGATCGGAATTCCTTTTGCCGTGCGACTGAATTCAGGTACTTCATACCCTTTGGCACGATAAACTTTCCCTTTGTTCGTGAAGAACAGAATCGTATCATGCGTGCTGGTGGAGATCAGATGCTCAACGAAGTCATCTTCATTCGTCCCCATGCCTTGGATACCTCGGCCGCCGCGTCCTTGACTTCGGTAAGTGGAGGAAGGCAAACGCTTGATGTATCCTTGGTGCGTCAATGTAATGACGACATTTTCTTCCGGGATGAGTGCCTCATCCTCAATGAAGTCGGTACCGCCGATAACGATTTCGGTACGGCGTTCATCACCGAAGCGTTCTTTGATTTCAGTCAATTCCTCACGAATGATTTCAAGTACTTTTTCTTCATCGGCAAGAATGGCTTTTAGCTCGGCAATAAGCTTAACCAGCTCTTGATACTCATCTTCGATTTTGTCGCGCTCCAAGCCAGTCAAGCGCTGCAGTCGCATATCAAGAATTGCTTGTGCTTGCTTATCAGAAAGCTCGAATCGTTCCATCAAAGCCTCACGGGCAATATCCGTTGTTTGAGAACCACGTATCAGGCTGATGATCTCATCCAGGTTATCAAGTGCAATTCGCAATCCTTCCAGGATATGCGCCCTGGCTTCCGCTTTGCGTAATTCGAATTCCGTCCTGCGACGGATGACGACTTGCTGGTGGTCCAAATAATGTTTCAATGTCTGTTTCAAGTTGAGGATCTGCGGTTTATCATCCACAAGGGCAAGAATATTGATCCCGAAAGATGTCTGCAGAGCTGTATGCTTGTACAAATTATTCAGGATGACATTCGGGTTCGCATCCCGGCGGACTTCAATCACGACACGCATACCGTTACGGTCGGATTCATCCCGCAAATCCGTAATTCCCTCGATACGCTTATCACGGACAAGCTCGGCAATCTTCTCGACAAGCCGTGCTTTGTTCACTTGATAAGGAAGTTCCTTCACGAGGATGGTTGACTTGCCGTTATCATGCTCGATGATTTCTGTCTTTGCACGGATCGTAATCGATCCGCGGCCTGTTTCATAAGCCTTGCGGATACCACTTCGGCCCAATATCTGCGCTGCAGTAGGGAAGTCCGGTCCGAAGATATAATCATCCATCAATTCCTCGATTGTGATATCCGGATTTTTACTAAGGGCCAAAACCGCGTCAATTGTTTCGTTCAGGTTATGCGGCGGAATATTTGTCGCCATACCGACTGCGATACCGGAAGCGCCATTTACGAGCAGGTTCGGGAAACGGGCTGGCAATACAAGCGGCTGCTTCTCGGAGCCGTCATAGTTATCGCCATAGTCGATTGTATCCTTGTTGATATCGCGCAACAGTTCCATGGAAATCTTGGACATCCGTGCTTCTGTATATCGCATTGCTGCCGCTGAGTCGCCGTCCACAGAACCGAAGTTCCCGTGGCCGTCCACGAGCATATAGCGATAACTGAAATCCTGTGCCATACGAACCATCGCTTCATACACAGCGGAATCTCCGTGCGGGTGGTACTTACCGATTACTTCCCCGACGATACGGGCCGATTTCTTATATGCCTTATCAGCATGCATCCCCAGATCATGCAATGCATAAAGGATTCTACGATGAACCGGCTTCAAGCCGTCTCGCGCATCTGGCAAGGCACGCGCTACGATAACGCTCATTGCATAGTCAAGGAAGGACGTACGCATTTCCTGACTTATATCTCTTTCTTGCACACTTGGACGTAATTCATCCGCCATGCGAAAACCTCCTGTCAAATTGCCGGAACGACTCTATTGGTCAAATATCTAAATTCTGCACGTTCTGTGCATTTTCTTGTATGAAATTCCGTCTCGGTTCGACTTTGTCACCCATCAGGACATCAAAAATTTGGTCTGCATCGATCGCATCAGCCAAACTTACTTGAAGCAATGTCCGATTCTCAGGATCCATCGTCGTTTCCCAAAGCTGTGCTGCGTTCATCTCCCCAAGACCTTTATAACGCTGGAGGCCTGGTTTTGGTACTTTAGGAATCTCACTCATCACACGCTCTAGTTCCCGATCATTATAAGCGTAATAAGCTGATTTCCCTTGCTGTACTTTGTAGAGTGGTGGCTGCGCAATGTAAACAAAGCCATTCTCGATCAACGGACGCATGTAACGATAGAAGAACGTCAGCAGCAATGTCCGGATATGGGCACCGTCAACATCCGCATCCGTCATGATGACCAGCTTATGATAGCGTGCCTTGGAAATGTCGAAGTCCTCTCCGATCCCCGTTCCAAGTGCTGTGATCATGGCACGGATTTCGTTATTGGCCAAAATCTTGTCCAATCTCGCTTTTTCCACGTTGATGATCTTTCCGCGTAAAGGCAAGATGGCTTGGAAATGCCGGTCTCGTCCCTGTTTCGCTGAACCACCGGCAGAGTCTCCCTCTACGACGTACAATTCACTGATGGAAGCGTCCTTGGAAGAACAGTCAGCCAGTTTACCCGGCAAGCTGCTCACTTCCAGCGCACCTTTACGCCGTGTCAGTTCACGCGCACGTTTAGCCGCGATCCGGGCCCGGGATGCCATCAGCCCTTTTTCAACGACGATCCGGGCTGTATCTGGATTCTCGAATAAGAATTTGGAAAATAGCTCTGTAAAGGCAGCATCCGTTACTTGACGGGCTTCGCTGTTACCGAGTTTTGTTTTCGTCTGCCCTTCGAACTGCGGATCCGGATGCTTGATGGATATGATAGCAGTCAAACCTTCCCGTACATCATCCCCGGAGAGGTTCGGATCGTTTTCTTTGAACATATTGTTCTTGCGGGCATAATCGTTGATCACACGTGTCAGGCCGGATTTGAAACCAGCTTCATGCGTTCCGCCTTCATACGTGTGGATATTATTTGCAAAAGAGTAGATACTGCTTGTGTACCCGTCATTGTATTGCAAAGCGATTTCTACAGTGATTTCCGAGTCTGTATTCTCTGCATAAAATGGTTCGTGCAATACTTCTTTGGAACGATTGAGATGCTCCACATAAGAACGGATACCGCCTTCGTAATGGAAGGTGATAGTCTCTGATTCCTCATCACGCTTATCTTCAAGACTGATTGCAAGCCCTTTGTTCAGGAAGGCAAGCTCTCGGATACGGACTAGCAAAGTCTCTTTGTTATATGCAGTCGTTTCCGTGAAAATCTCCGGATCCGGCTTGAAATGTGTAATCGTACCTGTTCTGTCGGATTCACCAGTAACTTTGAGATCTCCTTGCGGGACGCCTCGCTCAAAGCTCTGTTCGTGGATCTTGCCATCACGGTGGACTGTCACATCGAGATTTGTGGACAAGGCGTTCACGACTGACGCACCTACTCCATGCAAACCACCGGATACCTTATAGCCCCCGCCGCCGAACTTACCGCCGGCGTGCAGGACGGTCATAATGACCTCCACAGCCGGTCGGCCGGTCTTCTCATGGGTACCTACCGGGATACCGCGTCCATTATCTTCCACAGTGATGCTGTTATCTTCTTCGATGATCACTTTGATATGGTCACAATACCCTGCAAGTGCCTCATCGATACTATTATCTACAATCTCCCATACAAGGTGGTGCAAACCGCGTTCACTTGTAGACCCGATATACATCCCAGGACGTTTACGAACCGCTTCCAGTCCTTCGAGTACTTGTATCTGATCTGCATCATACAACTGTTCTTCAGGCATTTTATCTTCCATTGCCATTTCAATCACCTGCATTTCTTTATAGGTTATCTTCTTCTATCATTCTCGGAACCGATGTATCTGCCCTTTTCTTCAATGTTTGCACTGATAACGGACTGGAATAGATCAGATCAGTGGTGACAATGATAGATTTAGCCGATGCATCTTCCGCTTCATCGTTTTCTGCCAGATTGGGATCGACTGTTTTAGCCGCCTGTCCATATTCCAGGATAGCCACGACATCTTCAGCCCTGACGATATTATTCCAACCGATCGAAATGAACATCAGACTCCTCCTGATTCACTCACAAGCTTTCCTGATTTTATCGTGAACAGTTCTGCCTGTTTCAATGTTTCATGCTGTATCCCTGATACATTCGTCGTCGAGACAAAAGTCTGGACTTTTCCTTGTATCGTCTCGAGCAGGTGGGACTGTCTGTTGTCATCGAGTTCACTCAAGACATCATCCAGCAAAAGAATCGGATAATCTCCGACTTCACTGTAGATCAACTCGATTTCGGCAAGCTTTAGCGACAATGCCGTCGTACGTTGCTGCCCTTGTGAACCAAAGGCCTGAACATCTTTCCCATTCACGTAAAAAGACAGGTCATCGCGATGGGGGCCTGCTAGTGTTGTCCCTCTTTCCACTTCACGCGTCCGTAATTCTGAGAATTTCTCCTCATAAGCTATTCTCAGCTTTTCCTTATCGGATTCTTCTGATACGTGCAGATTGGAAAGATATTCTATATCAAGCGTCTCCAGTCCCGTCGTGATCCCCTTATGGATGGGCTGTGCCCATTTGCGGAGCAATCCGAGGAAGAGGAAACGTTTCTCTAAAATGATGGCAGCATGCTCAATCAGCTGCTCCGTCAGCACATCAAGCATGGTCGGATCAGCTTGGCGCCGCTGGAGAAGCTTCAGCAAATGATTCCGCTGCTTCAATACTTTTTGATATTGTCCAAGATGATGGATGTAGACTGGCTGAATCTGGCCGATCTCCATATCAATAAAACGCCTGCGAATCTGCGGACTGCCTTTCACCAAGTTCAGATCCTCAGGAGCGAACATGACGACATTGAGCGCCCCGATATAATCACTTAGGCGTTTTTGTTCCAGATGATTCAGTTTTGCTTTCTTCCCCTTGGACGATAAAACGATTTCGAGCGGAAATCGCTGTTTTCGCTTCAGGATGTTCCCTTCTATTTTAGCATAATCTTGGTCCCATTGGATAAGTTCTTTATCTTTGGGTGTCCGATGCGATTTGGAAAAGGCAAGCACATAGATGGCCTCCATCAAATTTGTCTTGCCCTGTGCATTTTCCCCGATGATCACGTTCACTTTATCGTCGAATTGCAGCTGCAGCTTATCGTAATTCCGATAATGCGTAAGCGTTAGCTCTTGGATATGCATGCTCAGGTCCTTTCTGTATCCGGCAAGCTAGCTATGCCTTTTTGACAACGAATGCCTCTGATGTCGCCGGCAGCTCGACACGATCATCTGGATAAAGCTTTCTGCCGCGTCTGTTTTCTACCTCGCCATTTACCAGCACCGGGTGATCAGCCAGATACAGTTTGACCATTCCGCCGCTTTCGACAGCATTCACTAACTTCAGGAATTTCCCAAGCTGGATATATTCCGTGTTGATTAGAATTTCTTCGTTCATTTCCGCTCTCCTTACTTTATGTTGCCTTCTTATTAGTTTACTAAAGTATCCACAACTTTGAAAGTTAAATTCATTATGCCCAACAGGTCAAGCCTTCATGTTACACACAGAAAAAAGCACCGCCGTCAGGCAGTGCCTTTATCCACATGTGCATAACTCAGTATGTCCGAACAGGCGTGATCAACTGCATCAAGTCTTCATCGTCTGTAGGACGGATAAGGAATGGACGCATGGCACCTGTGAATTCTATTTTCACTTGTTCGCTTTCGATGACCTTCAGTGCATCCATCATATATTTCGCACTGAAACTGATGCGCAACTCTTCACCCGAGATTTCCTGCACAGTCACTTCTTCCACAACTCTTCCAACTTCAGGGGAGTTCGAACTGATTTCCAGCTGACCGGAATCCTGGGTTATTAGTTTCACGACATTATTTCTGTTTTCCTTTGCCAAAAGGGACGCCCGGTCGATGGAACGAAGCAATTCCTTCGTGTCGATTCGGAGCGAGGTCTTGCTTTCAGTTGGAATTAAACGGGATGTATCCGGATAGTTTCCTTCCAGCAAACGAGATAGGAAATATAAATGCTTCGTACGGAACAAGATTTGGTTGTTGGTGATCCGAATTTCGACAGGATCCTGATTTTCATCCAGGATTTTGTTCAATTCCGTTAAACTTTTTCCTGGAATGACAACATTTTGGAATCCTAATGCAGCTTCATTTGTCGAAACGGGGATCTGACGGGATGCCAAACGATGGCTGTCTGTCGCAACAAAATGCAGTTGGTCATCCTGAACACGAACATTTACTCCAGTTAAGAGCGGTCGCGTTTCTTGCGTCGAAACAGCAAATACCGTTTCTTTGATGACATTTTTCAGTAAATCAGCCGGAAGTTCAAAGCTGTCTTCACTATGAAGCTTTGGCAGCTGTGGATATTCATCGGCATCCTGCCCGTTTAATTTGAATTCAGCACTACCGGAACGAATGGTTACATTCAATTGTGTATCAGATTCGATTTCCACTGCATTCATCGGTACTTTACGGACGATTTCAGGAAAATATTTGGCTTGCAATACGATACTTCCTGGTTCGATCTGTTCTACATAAACAATGCCGTCTTCTTCTTTTGGTATGAACGATTCGATGGAAATATCCGAATCACTTCCTGTCAGCGTAATTCCATCTTCTTTTGCTTCAATCTTCATTCCTGTCAAAATCGGAATTGCTGTTCTGGATGAGATTGCTTTGACAACATCCTGAATACTTGCTAAGAGCCGATCACGTTGTATGACAAATTTCATGATAATTGCGTTCCTCCTATGGGGGTTCTTCTTATTAATTATTATTTATAAAAATACAGTAGCAGTAATAGGGCTTGTGATTATGTGGATAAGTATGAAAAAGCCCAGTTATGACAACAAAAATACCCTGTGGATAATTTGTGAATAAAAAAAGCATTTATGCACGATTATCAACAGGGTCCGATCGTCAGAAAGATTTGAGTCTCTCTTTTATCTCATCGATATCACGCTGCAATTCTTCATCCTGACTTAGCAGTTTGGAGATTTTCTCATGTGCGTGGATAACGGTTGTATGGTCTCTGCCGCCGAATTCCTCACCAATTTTCGGTAAGGAAAAATCAGTCAGTTCCCTGGAGAGGAACATGGCGATTTGACGAGGGAAAGCAATTGCCTTCGTTCGTTTCTTCGCACTGAATTCTTCCAAGCGGACATTGTAGCGCTCACCGACTTGTTCCTGGATCGCATGAATGGTAATCACTTTCGGCTTTGAGCTTGGAATGATATTTTTGAGTGCATCTGCTGCTAGGGAAGCGTCAATATCCGAGTTGATAAGAGATGAATAAGCAACAACACGTATAAGGGCACCTTCCAGCTCTCGGATATTGGTATCTATTTGATTGGCAATGTACAGCATGACCTCGTTCGGTATATCCAAACCTTCCGCCTTGGCTTTTTTACGGAGGATGGCTATCCGTGTTTCCAGATCCGGAGGAGTGATATCGGTGATCAAACCCCATTCAAAACGGGAACGCAGACGATCTTCCAGTGTCGGAATTTCCTTGGGCGGGCGGTCACTGGATATGATGATTTGCTTATTTTCTTCGTGCAGCGCATTGAATGTATGGAAGAATTCCTCCTGCGTTTGTTCTTTTCCGGCTAGGAATTGAATATCATCAATGAGCAGGACGTCGATATTACGGTATTTTGCCCGAAATTCCGCTGTTTTGTTATCCCTGATAGCATTGATGAATTCGTTGGTGAACTTTTCGGAAGATAAGTAAACTACCTTTGCATTTGGATTGTGATCCGATACATAATGGCCGATTCCATGCATCAGGTGTGTTTTGCCAAGCCCAACGCCTCCATAGATAAATAATGGGTTATATGCTTTGGCAGGTGCTTCTGCAACAGCTAGGGAAGCAGCATGCGCAAACCTGTTACCCGAGCCGATCACGAATGTATCAAACGTGTACTTGCTATTCAGCATGCTTTTTGGTGATTCCGTGAGCGTATCATGCGCAGCGGATTTCGGAGGCTTCGGCTGGCGGATGACTTCTTCTTCTTGCTGAAATTCCGGAATGATGAACTTTGTCTGCAGCCGATTGCCGGTTACTTCGTAGAGTGTATCCCCGATCAAGGAGGAGTAGCTGCTCTCCAGCCAATCCCTGGCAAATTCGTTGGGTGCTTTGATTATTAATGTATCTTCTTCGAGTGCAAAGGCTTGGGTATTTTTCAGCCAAGTATCGAAGCTCGGCTTACTGATACGCTTTTCGATTGCTTGTAAGGTTTTTTTCCATAAATCTTGAATGTTGTCCAACAGGCATCCCCCTTTCTGTAAAAATGAAAGAAGCAGTCACTTTCAATCAAGAAACTGCATCATGATAGGTATTAAAAGGCCTTTTCGGAACATGCGAAAAAAATGTAAGCATGCAAAAAGGCCGTGCACATAATTATATGGATGTGGATAATGAATCCGCATAATATAGGTGATGAAGCGACTTTTTCAGTTGTCCACTCATCTGTTGATAACTGCATCTACAAGTCTGTGAATAGATGTCCACAGTTTATCCACAATCTGTGGATAATGGATTTTTGCAGTAGGTTTATCCAATTAGTAAAACACAGATATGATAACAGAATAATCCTAGTCTTGCAATGCTCAATCGACACTTATCCACAAATACGGGCGATTGTAGACAAAAAATATCCACAGCATGCGATTATGTGTGTAAGTTGTCGAAAACTTGTGTGGAAAAAGTTATGCACAGGTTTACTAGATTAACATGGGGTGTGGATAAAAGGAAGATACTATATAGAAAAATGATAGGTTGACATGTCTGCTCATTTTTACGTATAATGTTCAAGACTGTCTATGACCTTTCGCTATATTTTTATATATCCTCGAGGGAGGTGTTTTATATATGAAACGTACATTCCAACCTAATAACCGTAAAAGAAAAAAAGTACACGGCTTCCGTGAGCGTATGAGCACGAAAAACGGACGTAAAGTTCTAGCTCGTCGTCGTCGTAAAGGAAGAAAAGTATTGTCTGCATAAGGCCACTTACGTATGTAGTGGTCTTTTTGACTTTATATACTGATCTGTGGAACAGACGCAGCTTAATAGCTGTGCTTTTACAAAGTGTGGAGAAGGAGAATAAACTACAAGCTTAAATGCCGCGTTTATTCTCCTTCTTTCAAATTGAACACTATTCTCGCAAATAGGCATGCTCGAGGGGACCCTCCATGAAGAAAGAATATCGAATCAAAAAGAATGAAGCTTTTCAGGAAGTGTTCCAGAAGGGGAGCTCTTTTGCTAACCGTCAGCTCGTTCTATATTATAAGAAGCAGGAAACAGCGGATGCACATTTTCGCATCGGTTTGTCCGTCAGCAAGAAACTTGGAAACGCTGTAATGCGGAATAAGATAAAGCGCTATTTGAGACAAGCCTTCCATGAACTGGATGAGCAGGTGGTCAGAGGATATGATTTTATCGTCATCGCCAGGCAGCCGGCTAAGGACATGGCATATCAGGAACTGAAAAAGAGCTTGATCCACGTGCTTTGGAAATCACATCTGCTGAAACAGCCAAGTAGAAAAAATAAAGAGAAGCAATAGGGAAAGTCTTATGCAAGGAAGTTAAGGAGGAAACATGGTGCGTAAAAAAGGTCTATTAGTATTGGCACTCGTGCTGCTCGTCGCTGCCTTGGCAGGTTGTGCGCCGAACACCGATCCAATCACTTCTGAAAGTACCGGGTTCTGGAATGAATACTTCATTTACCCGCTATCTTGGCTGATCACGTATTTCTCTAACTTGACTGGAGAAAACTTCGGTCTTGGGATCATCATCGTAACAGTGATCATCCGTTTGATTTTGCTGCCATTGAACATCAAGCAGCTGAGAAGTTCGAAAGCAATGCAGGAAATTCAGCCAGAACTAAAAGCATTACAGCAAAAATACAGCTCAAAAGATGCAAATACGCAGCAAAAGCTGCAGCAGGAAACAATGCAGCTCTTCCAGCGTCACGGTGTAAACCCGCTGGCAGGATGTCTGCCGATCATCGTGCAGATGCCGATCTTGCTTGCATTCTATCAGGCGATCAGTCGTACGGAAGCCATCAAGGAACATAATTTCCTTTGGGTACAGCTTGGGAATCCGGATCCATACTTCATCCTGCCGCTCGTAGCAGGTTTGGCAACATTCCTGCAGCAAAAGCTGATGATGGCAGGAAACCAGACAATGGCTGCGAATCCGCAAATGACAATGATGCTGTACATCATGCCAGTCATGATCACTGTATTCGCACTATTCTTGCCATCAGCTTTGGCATTGTACTGGGTAGTCGGAAACGTCTTCATGGTGGCGCAGACATTGCTCATCAATAAGCCGATGATGGCGAAGAACAAAGCACAAGCAGACAGTAAGAAATAATGAAGCAGCTGACTGCTCGTGGTAAAACCGTAGAAGATGCGATTCAATCGGCATTACAGCAGTTGCGCGTTTCTAAGGAAAAAGTCGAAGTAGCTGTCATTGATGAAGGAAGCAAAGGTTTCCTCAATCTGTTCGGTGCCAAACCGGCAGTTGTCAGAGTGTCAGTAAAGCAGGCAGATATTGTACAAGCAGCTAAGGAATATTTGGAAAGTGTCATCCATCATTTGCATCCCGGTGCAAAGGTGGAGATCACATCCCGTAAAAAAAAGCATGTGGTGTTTGCGATTAGCGGAGATAATCTCGGCATGTTGATTGGAAAAAGAGGACAGACGTTAAATGCGCTGGAAGTGCTTGTCGAACAATTCTTTCATCAGCAAAAAGCATATCACTTTACCGTTACCGTCGATGCGGAAGGATATCGGTCAAAAAGACGGGAAACGCTTGAAATGCTAGCTGTCCAAGCAGCCAGCAAGGCATTGGCGCTGCATAAAGCGATTCCTCTGGATCCAATGCCGGCTAGCGAACGGAAAATCGTTCATGCAGCAGTTCAGAAACAAAAGGGTGTTGAAACGGATTCGAAAGGCAAGGAACCGAATCGTTATATCGTCATCCAACCAGTAAAGGAAAAGTCTTGGCAATGACGCCAGGGCTTTTTTTGTGCCTTCTATTCACATGTGGATAACTACACCTCTAGCAGCAGGTGCTATTTTTTCATGTGGATATCTTTCTTTTTGATTGCCAGCGTGCTATTCTTATAAGTTAGTGAGTACAAACTTAATCATAGCGATATGCTGTGGATAAATAGATAGAAAGAGCTAGAAAGAGGTGAAGCAGATGCAAAATGATACAATAGCAGCGATATCGACTCCCGTCGGGGAAGGTGCTATTGCCATTGTCCGGCTAAGTGGTGCGGAAGCAGTTGCCATTGCAGCCAAGCTATTTGATGGAAAGAAGCTGACTGACGTGCCAAGTCACACGATGCATTACGGAAAGCTGATTGATCCAGCAACTGGCGAAGTTGCAGAGGAAGTGATGGTATCGGTTATGAAGGCGCCGAAAACATTCACACGTGAAGATGTTGTCGAAATCAACTGTCACGGCGGTCTCGTTTCTGTCAATCGCGTACTGGAGCTTGCGTTGCAGGAAGGTGCACGGCTGGCGGAGCCGGGTGAATTCACCAAGCGGGCATTCCTTAACGGCCGGATTGATTTATCACAGGCAGAGGCTGTTATGGATCTTATTCGTGCAAAGACTGATCGAGCGATGAATGTTGCCCTTAAGCAGATGGATGGCAGACTATCCCGTCTGATCCAAAAGCTCCGTCAGGAATTATTGGAAACGGTAGCGCATGTTGAGGTGAATATCGATTATCCAGAGTATGATGATGTGGAAGAGATGTCCCACAATATGATGATCGAGAAAACGCAATATGTGTATGAAGAGATCGAAAAACTGCTGGAGATGGCCAAGCAAGGAAAGATATTGCGAGAAGGTTTGGCTACAGCCATCATCGGACGCCCGAACGTCGGAAAATCATCCTTGATGAACGCGCTTGTGCATGAGAATAAGGCGATTGTTACGGAAATAGCAGGTACGACACGGGATGTCATTGAAGAATACGTCAATGTACGCGGCGTACCATTGAAGTTAGTTGATACAGCCGGGATCCGTGAAACAGAGGATATCGTGGAACGAATCGGTGTGGAGCGTTCCCGTCAGGTTTTGAAGCAAAGTGACCTTATTTTGCTTGTATTGAACTATGGAGAAGCCTTGTCTGACGAGGATCGGCAATTATTTGAAGCTGTTGCGGGTCTTGATGTCATCGTCATTGTCAACAAAACGGATCTTTCCCAGCAAATTGATTTGGAAGAAGTCCGGAAGCTTGCGGGTGATCGTCCAGTGATCACGACAGCATTGATCGAAGAAAAAGGAATCGACGAATTGGAGCTTGCCATCAAAGATACCTTCTTTGCAGGGGAAATCGATGGCGGCGATTTAAGTTATATATCAAATGTACGGCATATCCAGCTTTTGAAGCAGGCACTATCATCGCTTCGGGAAGCGATGAATGGCATCGAAATGCAAATGCCAATGGATATCGTCCAGATAGATGTGACAAGAACGTGGGAATTGCTCGGTGAAATCATCGGAGATACCGTGCATGAAAGCTTAATTGATCAACTGTTTTCACAGTTTTGCTTAGGAAAATAAAAAGGAGAGATTAAACATGACATACGATGCTGGGCATTATGATGTCATTGTCATAGGTGCAGGACATGCCGGCTGTGAAGCAGGCGTGGCGGCAGCAAAAATGGGTGCCAATACGCTAATGCTGTCCATGAACCTTGACATGACAGGATTCATGCCATGTAATCCATCTGTCGGCGGCCCTGCAAAAGGTGTCGTGGTGCGCGAAATCGATGCACTCGGCGGTGTGATGGGGAAAGTAATCGATAAAACGTATATCCAAATGCGCATGCTCAACACAGGAAAAGGTCCTGCCGTTCGTGCATTGCGAGCTCAAGCGGATAAACCGCTATATATTACAGAAATGAAAAAAACATTGGAAAGCCAAGAAAACCTGACAATGCGTCAAGGTATGGTAGACCGTTTAATCATTGAAGATGGCGTCTGCAAAGGTGTCATCACAGAAACGAAAGCGGCATACTACGCTAAAACTGTCGTCATTACGACGGGGACGTTCATGCGCGGACGTGTCATCATCGGGGACATTTCCTACGAAAGCGGTCCGAACAACCAGCGTGCATCTGTGACATTGTCAGAGCATCTTGAAGAACTTGGTTTGGAAATGGTCCGATTCAAAACGGGTACACCGCCGCGTGTGAACAGCCGTTCCATCGACTATTCCAAAACGGAGATTCAGCCGGGCGATGAAGAACCGCTTGCGTTCTCTTATGAAACAACTGAATTCATTACGGATCAGATCCCTTGCTGGCTGACGTACACGAATGAATTCACACACAATATCATCAATGAAAACCTAGGGCTGTCTGCCATGTATTCCGGTATGATCAAAGGAACAGGACCACGCTACTGTCCATCCATCGAGGATAAAGTTGTCCGTTTCAATGACAAACCGCGCCACCAGATCTTCTTGGAACCTGAAGGACGCAACACGGAGGAAGTATATGTCCAAGGACTGTCGACTTCTTTGCCGGAATATGTCCAAAAAGAAATGCTGCAAACAATTCCTGGTTTGGAAAAAGCGGAAATCATGCGCGCCGGCTATGCCATCGAGTATGATGCAATGGTTCCGACCCAGCTATGGCCGACTTTGGAAACGAAAAAGATCCCTGGTCTTTTTACAGCAGGTCAAATCAATGGAACATCGGGCTATGAAGAAGCATCCGGCCAAGGAATCATGGCTGGAATCAACGCCGCGGCCAAAGCACTTGGCAAAGATCCGGTTATTCTGGACCGTTCCCAAGCTTACATCGGTGTCATGATCGATGATTTGGTAACCAAAGGAACAAATGAACCTTATCGTTTGCTGACATCACGTGCGGAATACCGTTTATTGCTTCGTCATGATAATGCGGATATGCGTCTGACCGAGATCGGATATGAAATCGGGATGATCAGTGAAGAACGTTACGCTCGCTTCCAGGAGAAAAAACGTCTGATCCAAGAGGAGCGGAAACGGTTGGAAGGAATCATCATTAAGACAGAACCGCATGTGTTGGAGATGATGGATGAAGTCGGATCTGTCATGAAAGAAGCACAGCGCGCATCTGATCTATTGAAACGTCCTGAAATCAAATACAGCTTGATCGAAAAAATCGTTCCTGCAGACAAAGACCTTCCTGCCGATGTAAAAGAACAAGTTGAAATCCAGACAAAGTATGAAGGGTATATCACGAAATCCATGCAGCAAGTAGAGCGTATGAAACGCATGGAAGATAAGAAGATACCGGATACTATCAATTATGATGATGTCAGTGGTATTGCAACGGAAGCCCGTGAAAAATTGAAGAAAGTACGTCCGCTGTCTGTCGGCCAGGCTTCCCGGATTTCAGGGGTAAACCCTGCTGATGTTTCCATCCTGCTTGTATATATCGAACAAGGTGGTCACGTGAAAGCAGCGAATCAATAATCTGTCGAAAAGAGGTACAGAATGAACCAAGCAGATTTTCTACAACAATTGGATCAGCAAGGTATCATGTTGTCGGAAAAGCAACAAAAACAGCTGGAGGATTATTTCCATCTGTTGGTCGAATGGAATGAAAAGATGAATTTGACAGCTATCACAGACAAGGAAGAAGTGTATTTAAAGCACTTCTATGACTCAATTTCCGCTGCTTTCTTCTACAATTTCAAAGGGGATGAAAGTATCTGTGATGTCGGAGCGGGAGCAGGATTTCCATCCATTCCGCTAAAGATCGTCTTTCCGGAACTGAAGGTGACCATTGTCGACTCGCTGAAAAAAAGAATCACCTTTCTTAATGAGCTTGCATCGAAGCTTGGCTTGTCCGATGTCGCTTTTTATCATGACCGAGCAGAGAATTTCGGGAAAAATGACGCTTTTCGCGAATCATTCGATTTGGTCACGGCAAGGGCTGTAGCACGTATGTCCGTCCTGTCAGAGCTTTGTCTGCCGCTTTGCCGGACGAAAGGTCATTTTATCGCCATGAAAGGACCTAGCCTGGAAACCGAACTACGTGAAGCGGAACCGGCGATTGAGGTACTGGGGGGCGAATTGGTGGAGAGCTACACATTCGATCTGCCGGAAGAAGGCGGCGAGCGAAATATCGCCATCATTGCCAAACGCCGCAAGACACCGAAGAAATACCCGCGTAAAGCAGGGGTTCCCAATCGTGAGCCAATTGTTTAAACAACAGAAAATTAGTGGATGAAGTGCCACACAAGCTTACCATTCTCACCCAATCTATGATAAAATAGTAGATAAGGAACTGGCTCGGCTTATGTTAAGCGCAGCAGCTTCTACAGTAGAACTGCTGCGCCTTTTTATACATGTTTCACGTGAAACATTTACTATTCCTTATGTACCTGCTTGCTAGATTAGGATTGTAAAAAAAGGTGGTGTCTGAGGATGTTACACCCATTCAGCCGCATATTTGGGCTAGGTGATAAATCGGATTCAGCAGAAACGGAAAACGATGCGCATCAGGACGAAGTAGTAAACCTTCGGGTTCAGGATATTGTCCCGAACCAATACCAACCAAGGACCGTTTTCCAAGAAGAAAAAATCAAAGAACTGGCTCAGACGATCCGTACGCATGGCATCATCCAGCCAATTGTTGTCCGGAAAAATACGGAAGGCAGCTATGAATTGATTGCAGGTGAGCGTCGTTGGCGTGCAGTCCAGTCTTTGGAATGGGAAACAGTGCCTGCCATCATTCGGGACATGTCGGATACAGAGACTGCTTCTGTAGCACTGATAGAAAATCTGCAGCGGGAAGAGCTGACGGTCATCGAAGAAGCACTCGCATACGAGCGCTTGTTGGAGCTGCACTCTTTGACTCAGGAAGCATTGGCGCAGCGTCTAGGCAAAAGTCAATCTACCATCGCCAATAAGATGCGATTATTAAAGCTGCCGGAATCTGTACAGCAAGCTTTATTGGAAAAGAAAATTACAGAGCGGCATGCTCGTGCGCTGATTGTGTTAAAAGATGCAGAAAAACAAGAATTGATTTTGCAGGAAATCATCGATAAAGAATTGAATGTAAAAGAAACAGAGGCACGCATCGCCCGTATCATGAATGCTCAACCGAAAAAGAAACGTCCCAAGCTAAAGGGTGTCAACAAGGATATGCGTATTGCCATGAACACGATTCGCCAATCATTGTCCATGGTTTCCGACACAGGCATCAACTTAGAAACAGAAGAAGAAGATTTGGATGATTATTACCAAATCACAATTAAAATACCGAAAAAGTCATAAATAAACTCCTGTAGTATCCCCATCTTTCAACAAGATGGGATTTTTATATAGGAAAAGGGTGCTAACTTTTCGAAATCTTGAATTTATCCGTCGGTCTCTCTGAAAAAATGATAGAATAAATGTATTGAGTTTGAGGTAGGTGACACCATGGGCAAAGTAATCGCAATCGCAAATCAAAAGGGCGGGGTAGGAAAGACAACCTCCAGCGTCAATTTGAGTGCTTGCCTGGCTTTTTTAGGAAATAAAGTGTTGCTTGTAGACATTGACCCGCAAGGAAATGCTACAAGCGGTGTTGGTGTGAACAAAGCAGATGTCGAAAATTGTGTATACAACGTCCTAGTCGAGGATATGGAGGCCGAAAAAGTCCTTGTATCAACTGCAGTTGATAATTTGGACGTCATACCGGCCACTATTCAGCTTGCAGGGGCCGAGATCGAGCTGGTACCGACGATCTCAAGAGAAGTCCGTCTAAAGAAGGCGATTGATAGTGTGAAAGACAATTATGATTACGTCATCATTGATTGTCCACCTTCCTTAGGATTGCTGACTTTGAATTCGCTGACAGCGGCAGATACTGTCCTCATCCCGGTACAATGTGAATATTATGCACTAGAAGGATTGAGTCAGCTATTAAATACCATTCGCCTTGTCCAGAAACATTTGAACAAGCATTTGATGATTGAAGGCGTATTATTGACAATGCTGGATGCTCGTACAAATCTAGGTATCCAAGTCATTGAAGAAGTGAAGAAATATTTCCAGGATAAGGTGTATCAGTCAATCATTCCAAGAAATGTGCGGCTGGGAGAAGCACCGAGTTATGGTCAGCCGATCATTATTTATGATCCGAAGTCGCGTGGTGCAGAAGTTTATTTAGACTTAGCAAAGGAAGTGATGGCGCATGGCCAAAGGGTTGGGGAAAGGTCTTAATGCTTTCTTTCCGGAATTGGAAATGAAGGAAGAAGATCAGATTCAGGAAATTGCAATCAAAGAATGCCGAGCGAATCCATATCAACCGCGTAAAGTCTTCTCTGCTGATGCCATTGAGGAATTGAAGCAATCCATCCAGGAATATGGTATCCTGCAGCCACTCATTGTCCGTAAAAGCATCAAGGGTTACGAGATAGTAGCAGGAGAAAGAAGATTCCGTGCCGCAAAAGCTGCGGGTCTGAAAAAAGTGCCTGTCATCGTCAAAACACTGGATGATGAGAAGATGATGGAACTTGCTTTGTTAGAAAACTTGCAAAGGGAAGACCTCACGCCGATCGAAGAAGCACAGGCTTATTCCAATCTGATGAAAGAATTGGATATTACACAAGAAATCCTATCCAGACGGTTAGGGAAGAGCCGGTCGCACATAGCGAATCTCATTCGTCTTTTGACCCTCCCGACTGAAATAAGCGACCTTATCAACCAGGGTGAACTTTCCATGGGTCATGGACGTGCCTTGTTAGGATTGAAAGATAAAAAGAAACTACAACCGCTAGTAGAAAAAATCCAGAATGAGTCACTGAATGTCCGTCAGGTGGAGCAGCTCATCATCAAAATGAACAAAAATCTGCCGGAACCGGAAAAGAAGAAACCTGTAAAGGATATTTTTCTTGTCCAGACTGAGTCACAGTTGCGGAACCAATTTGGAACGGACGTAACCATTCACCGCGGCAAACGAAAAGGGAAGATTGAAATTCAGTTCTTCTCCGACGAGGATTTAGAACGCATCTTAAATGTGTTAAATAAATAAAGCCAATAGGAGCTCGTGCTTCTTTTGGCTTTTTTTGTTTGTTTCACGTGAAACATATCAATTTTCGGCGGCAGTTGTGTCGGGCGATAAAAGGGGTACTTGTTTACGATCTATAGCAAGTAAAAGTGCACTGATCTTGTATGCAAGCTGCATGACAAGGTGCAAACGCGTATTTTGCAGTACAAAATATTCCATTTCCCCACTGGCATTAACGATACCGGTTATTTGGGCATCACCTACGGCAGGAAGGTTCTTTTTCAATGCAGCCCCTGGTCGCAGAGGTGTAGGAGACGCAATGATGGAACCTATGGAAGTTGTTCTGCCCAAGCAAGCGTCAATGGCTATTATATAAGCATTTGGATGCTTCTCCGTAATCATTTGCAGACGTTCCACCAGATTAACGGCATGGACGGGAGATTCTAGTGTTCCATAGACTTGGAGCCTATTCAATGGCTTTTCTGTCAGGAATGAACCAATGATCGGTCCCAATGCATCTCCAGTCGAACGATCCGTACCGATGCAAAGAACAACAATCTCCCGGTCATCAGGAATCCATGAGCTGATTGTTTCATAAGCTTTACTCATAAGAAGGGGATCTTGGTAGTCACAGCGGAACTCCTTTTTTTTCGTAAATATTCTCTTCAGGCTCATAGCTTATCCTCCATACACATATTGGTAATAGTATATAGCTTTTCTACTTTTTCTATACGTGTTCATATGAAATTGGAGGGACTGTGATGTGGGCTGCTGGGATGAAATGGATGTTTTTGATATTGGCGACATTAATAGGAGCTGGATATGCGTCAGGAAGAGAGATCTGGCAATTTTTTGGCTATGAAAGTGGACTGGCTATCGTCATTTTCACTGTATTATTTTCAATATGCAGCTATGTTATCCTGCATATCAGTTTTACCGAGAAGAGTGCGCATTACTTTCCAGTGTTGGAGAGGCTTGTTGGCAAAAGATTGGCGGCTCTCTATGATGTGCTGATCGTTTTTTATTTGTTTACCGTGACAGTTGTCATGATTGCTGCTGGAGGTGCCACTGGCATGATGTATCATATTCCCAATTGGCTCGGCATCCTCTTCATCTCGCTTATGATTGTCCTGATCTTCATCTCGAATGTTGAAGGCGTCGTTTCGATGAATAGTTATATCCTTCCTATTTTAGTAGGCGGTCTTGTCATCGTACTTTTAGTCTATACAAGACATGAACAGATTGATTTGTTTCTAGATTGGCGGAAACAAGCGAATTGGCAGGCTGCATTTCCATTCACTGCATTGAATATCCTTCCCGTCGTTGCTGTCATTGGAGCAATCGGCAAACAAATGAAAGGGAAGGGGGAGTTATGGATTGCCAGTATCGGCAGCGGACTCATCATTGGTGCACTGACGTATTTGTACAATAATGACCTTATGCATATAAGTCATGCAATCCCAAACTATGATATCCCGCTATTCTACATTCTGAAGAATTATCCCTCTATCGTTTTAATTGGAATCAGTATCGTATTATGGCTCGCCATCTATACGTCGGCTGTTTCCGGTGTGCTGGGCATCGTTTCAAGATTCCAAACAAAGTGGAAGGGGCCGCTCTGGCTGCAAGCTGCTGTTCTTATTACGCTTATGCTGCCACTGACACAGCTGGGCTTTACAGACTTGATAGCTTTGATGTACCCGCTTTTTGGCTTTGCTAATCTCTATATTCTTTCGGCAATCCTCGTATATCCATTACTAAATCGTTACAAAATGAAATAGAAATTTGATACTATATAAAGAAAACAAACGGACGAGGGGATTCGGAAATCATGAATGTAGAGGAGCAGTGGACCGGTATTTACGATTATTTGACGAGCGCGGAGCTTTGGACCACAATTGGTGTGGCAGTCTTGAAAATTGTCATGATCATTATATTGTCCATGGTTGTTGTGCGTGTAGCTAATAACATTGTGGAGAGAACTTTCAATAATTCTTTTAGGGAAAAGGCAAAAATAAAATCCCCGATAGTGTCTGAGCGACGAGAGAATACATTGAAAAAACTGATTCAAAATATAATTACGTATGTAGTATATTTCATAGCAGTTGTAATGGTTTTATCTCAGCTTGGATTGAATATTGGAGCATTGATTGCAAGTGCAGGTGTGGCCGGTTTAGCAATCGGTTTCGGTGCCCAGAACTTAGTCAAGGATGTTATCAGCGGTTTCTTCATCATTTTCGAGAACCAATTTTCTGTAGGTGATAATATCCAGACTGCCGGCGTCAGGGGAGATGTAGAAGAAATTGGCTTGCGGACATGTAAGATTCGGAACTGGACAGGCGAATTGCATATCATCCCGAATGGAAACATCACACAAGTGACCAACTTCTCCGTGCATAATAGTTTAGGGGTGTTGGATATCAACGTTCCCTATGAGGCTGATTTGCAAGTGGCTGAAGAAGTCATCATGCAGGTGTTATTGGAGATGCCAGCTGAATACCCTGAAATTCAATCAACTCCTCAGTTGTTGGGAGTGGAGACGTTATCCACTTCGCATATTGTTTTGCGTGCTATCATCGAAACATTGCCAATGGAACATTTTGGTGTGGCGAGGGAAGCAAGGAACCGCATTAAAACAAAACTGCTGGAACGCAATATCAGTATTCCAGCTCCTAGGTTGGTCATGTATAATAAACAAGAAGCAGAAGAACTCATGCAGGAAAGTGCCATAAGGGGGAGTGCTCGTGAGTGACAAAGTCTATCAGCTCAATGATGTGGTGCAAATGAAAAAGGCCCATCCATGTGGTGAAAATCGCTGGAAAATCATCCGGTTGGGAATGGATATCCGGATTAAATGTGAAGGCTGTGGTCATAGCGTGCTCATTCCTCGAAAAAAATTCGAGACAAAAATGAAAAAAGTGTTAGAGCACGCAGAAGAACCGACAAATTAATAGGAATTGTTTCACGTGAAACAGAGAAGCCTGGCTGATGTTGTCATCGTGCGGGCTTTTTTTTACAAAAAACGTTTTACTACTATCAACATGTATATAAAAGACCGAAATCCTTACATTATTTTGCTGTTTCATACAGAATAGTGTACTCTAGAAGTACGTATGCTTACTTGGACAAATTAAGGGCAAACTGGCATGCTTAGCGTAAGTCAGTTACCGGTGCTGCCCTATCTTCCCTGCCCCTGGGCGGATTGTTCAGTAAGCAGATCTATTTTGGTTCGCTGTTCGATGAAAAGCGGCCAGGACACTTAAGGAGTGGAAGATTACATGGCTTTAACAGCAGGTATTGTCGGATTACCGAACGTCGGTAAATCCACATTGTTCAATGCGATCACGCAGGCGGGGGCGGAATCTGCCAATTATCCGTTCTGTACGATCGATCCGAATGTCGGCATTGTAGAAGTCCCGGATTCACGTTTAAATAAATTGACTGAACTGGTCAAACCAAAGAAAACCATCCCGACAGCATTCGAATTCACGGATATCGCAGGTATTGTGAAAGGTGCGAGTAAGGGAGAGGGGCTTGGCAACCAGTTCCTATCACACATCCGTCAAGTTGACGCAATCGTTCACGTTGTTCGCTGCTTCGATGATGAAAATATCACACATGTTTCCGGTAAAGTCGATCCCATCGATGATATCGAAACAATCAATCTGGAACTGATTTTTGCAGATCTTGATTCTGTTAATAAACGTCTGCAGCGTGTAGAAAAGCTTGCACGCCAAAAAGACAAAGAAGCTGTCGCAGAACAAGAAGTTCTATCCAAGGTCAAGGATGCGCTAGAAAATGAACAGCCTGCTCGTGCGCTGGAATTCACGGATGAACAGCAGAAAATTGTCAAAGGCTTGCATCTTTTGACAAGCAAACCAGTATTGTATGCTGCCAATGTGAGTGAAGAAGAAGTGGCGGATACGTCTGCCAATGAAAATCTTGCAAAAGTACGGGAGTTTGCAGCAAACGAAGGTGCGCAGGTTATTGTTGTTTGTGCGAAGATCGAGTCAGAAATTGCTGAGCTTGAAGGAGAGGAAAAAGAAATGTTCCTCGAAGAGTTGGGCATTCCAGAGTCCGGCTTGGATCAGCTGATCAAGGCTTCTTACAGTTTGCTTGGTTTGGCTACTTATTTCACAGCTGGAGAGCAGGAAGTGCGGGCTTGGACTTTCAAAAAGGGAATCAAAGCGCCACAAGCTGCTGGTATCATTCATACTGATTTTGAGAAAGGATTCATCCGGGCAGAGACCGTATCCTATGATGACCTTGTGGATGCTGGTTCCATGGGTGTTGCAAAAGAACGCGGGAAAGTGCGTTTGGAAGGTAAAGAATATTTGGTGCAAGACGGAGATGTCATGCATTTCCGTTTTAACGTGTAAGGTCGGATCCTCATCTTGCAAATATGCATAATAAACTTGCTTAACGGCAGATAATTTGCTATAATTCATCATTGTGAGTAATTACGTTTCTACAGATTACTCCTTGCTCTTATGAAAGATAAGAGCCGTTAAGTCCAAAAGGAGGTGCAAACGGATGAGAGAATACGAAATCATGTACATCGTCCGCCCAGATATCGAGGAAGAAGCTAAAACTGCTCTAGTTGAGCGTTTCAACGGAATCCTAACTGATAACGGTGCGGAAATCGTGAAAGTTGACGAGAAAGGCAAGAAACGTCTTGCTTACGAAATCAACGACTACCGTGATGGCTACTATTACGTCATTAATCTAAACGGCGAACAAGCCGCTATTAATGAATTCGACCGTCAAGCGAAGTTCTCTGATGATATCATTCGTCAGATGGCTATTCGTCTAGACGAGAAATAAGGAGGGGTTCTGATGTTAAATCGTGTCGTACTTGTCGGCAGATTAACCAAGGATCCGGACCTGCGTTACACACCAAATGGAGTGGCAGTTGCCAACTTTACCTTAGCAGTAAACCGTCCTTTCTCTAATCAGTCAGGCGAACGTGAGGCAGATTTCATTAACTGTGTTGTATGGAGACGTCCGGCTGAAAATCTGGCGAACTTCATGAGCAAAGGAAGTCTGGTTGGCGTCGATGGCCGTGTCCAAACGAGAAGCTTTGATAATCAAGAGGGCAATCGTGTGTACGTAACGGAAATCGTTGCGGACAGCGTGCAATTCCTCGAGACCAAAGGCAGCTCTCAAGGAGGCGGACAAGGTTCTTCTGGATACCAAAATCAGAACTCGAACTTCAACAACAATAATAATAACTTCAATAGCAACAACAACAATAACTATAATCGAAATAACGACCAAGATCCTTTCCGTGATAAAGGTGAACCGATCGATATTTCCGATGATGATCTACCATTCTAATTTAAGGGAGGTAATCTGACATGGCAGCACGTCGTGGTCGCGCGAAGCGCAGAAAAGTATGTTATTTCACAGCAAATGGCATCACTTACATCGATTACAAAGACGTTGATTTGCTTAGACGTTTCATCTCCGAGCGTGGAAAAATTCTTCCTCGCCGTGTGACTGGCACTTCTGCAAAATACCAGCGTAAATTGACTATCGCTATCAAACGTTCTCGTCAAATGGCTCTATTGCCATACGTGAGCGAGTAATGCAAGGAAAGCACCATCCATCAGGATGGTGCTTTTTTGATATATCTCAAACAGTCGTAAATTGCACGGAAAGTCCCTGAAACAGGGGCTTTTTTTGTTGGCAATTTTTCAGAAATTAATTAATTTGATAATATCCCCGGACTATGAACAAGATGCTTGAATCTCATTTCAAAACTTCTATAATGGAAAAAGTTGATTATGAATCTACCAGAAGGAAAGGAGCATTTACATGGCTGCTACTACACAAACAATCGATAAACATGTGCAAGTGGAAAACCGCATTCCATTGATTATTGTCTTGATGGTGGGGAATTTCATTGCGCTGATAAACGAAACAGTTATGAATGTCGCTTTGCCCAATATAGAGGAAACGCTTGGCATCCAAACGACGACTGCTCATTGGCTATCTACAGGTTATATGCTGACAATTGGTATTCTCATTCCGATCAGTGCGTACTTGATGCAGCGTTTCACGACTCGCCAGTTGCTGCTTACTGCGTTATCGTTTTTCTTTGTTGGAACGCTGATTGCCGGTATTGCTCCTAACTTTGCTATATTATTGCTCGGACGTGTGATTCAAGCCTCCGGTTCGGGGATCATCATTCCGCTGGTGACGACAGTGATCATCACGATCACGCCGCTGGCAAAACGTGGTTCGATGCTTGGATTGCTGATGGTAGTGATTTTGTTTGCACCAGCGATCGGTCCTGTGTTTTCGGGTCTTGTTGTGGAACAGGCTTCTTGGCGTTATGTATTTCTTAGTGTGCTGCCGCTGACGCTTGCGCTGCTTGGATTTGCTGCATATTATGTTCGCAATGTACTGGAGACGAAGCGTACGAAAATTGATATACTGTCTGTTGTTTTGGCGGTGATCGGTTTTGGTTCGATTGTGATTGGCTTCAGCAGTGCTGGTGCACAGGGATGGGGGAGCCTGCTGGTGCTAGGTGCATTATGTATTGGTCTGATTGCCATTGCGTATTTTGCTTACCGCCAATTCAACTTGGAGACACCGATGCTTGATTTGCGACCATATAAGAATAAGAACTTCTTGATGGCGATTTTGGTGACAATCACAGTCATGATGTGCTTTTTCGCTGCGATGATTCTTTTGCCTGTATTCATGCAGGATGCGTTGGGGATCAGTGCCTTTGATTCCGGAATCGTGCTGTTCCCGGGCGGTATCATGATTGCTGTGATGGCATTGCTCACAGGCAGGCTGTCTGATCGGTTCGGGCCGAAGCCGTTTGCCATCACGGGAACAGTCCTGTTAGTGGTTATGATCGCTTTGATGACGACGATTTCGACTGATACGTCCATGCTGCAGTTTACTTTGCTGTACGTTGGCTTTACCTTTGCGATTGGGTTGATTCTGACTCCAATGACGACATTAGGTCTCAATCAGCTGACAGAGGAGCTTTATTCTCATGGGAGTGCATCTTTGAATGCTTTCAATCAAATATCCGGGGCAATCGGTCCGGCGCTTTTTATCACTTTGATGAGCAGCGGGAGCCAAGCTGTAGCCTCCCAGGGAACTAGTCAGGCCATGACAGCCGGTGTGCAGTTTGCTTTCACTATTGCGGGTGTATTCGCAATAGCTGCAGTTGTATTCGTCTTGCTTGTCAAACAAACCAAACCTGCCCACCATTATCAATATGAATAAGAAATAGCGAGTTCCCGAGGGAGCTCGCTATTTTTGCAGCTGCTGTACGACTTTGGAAAGATCATCATGAATGACGACATCAAAGAGCTCATCCATGACCGTTGGTTCCCGGTTGATCAAAATAGATGGCTTGCCGAGTGAATTCGCATACTCAGGGAGTATGTTGAATGGACTGACGAGCAGGGAAGTTCCAAGGACGAGCACCAGCTCACTTTGTTGTATTGCCTTTTCTGCACTGTCATGTTCTGTGATGGGATCGCCAAACAAGACGACGTCAGGTTTCAGCACGTGCCCGCATTTTTCACAAATAGGAGTTTCTGTTTCCAATAGATAAGGTAAGTCAAAGGACCTGCCGCAGTTCGGACAAGTTGCACTATTCAATGTCCCGTGGTATTCGATGACATGTTCACTGCCTGCAAGTGTATGGAGGCCGTCGACATTCTGCGTGATGACAGTGATTTGTTTTCCATGCATTTCTAAATCTTTGAGATAGCGATGTACATGGTTCGGACCATAATCCTTAAGCAGCTTGACTCGGAAAATGTCTTTATATTTCCCCCAGAAATCTACGGGGTCTTTATGAAAATAGTAATTGGAGATATAGTATTCCCGGGCTTCATCAGCGGTCCAAAGACCTGTGGTGGAGCGGAAATCAGGAATACCGCTGGCAGTCGATACGCCAGCTCCAGTCAAGACCGCTACGGATGAAACATCTGCGATCATTTTGGCTGCTGTTTTCAATTGCATGCTTCATACCTCCAGCTAATTTATTATTTTTTTCAGTATAGCAAAAAAGCCAGAATAAAGCAGATTACAGCAAAATCCGAACAATCCAATTTGCTAAAATTATTAGAAAACGTATTGACAATAGCTGTATGTCTGCTATGATAAATAAAAAATTGAACCAAACCATAACTATGTTGATGAAGATCATACCTTTGTTCGTGCTTATCCAAGAGAGCTAGTGGCTGGTGTAAACTAGTATAATCCGTCAAAGGGCAGCACTTCTGAATAGGCAGGCTGAATCCAGTAGGCTTGTCCGGCATATGCCCGTTACGCATAGCTTCAATGAAGGCTGTCAGGGTGAAAGCAGACAGTGAAAAAGGGTGGCACCGCGTGAGTAGATTCAAGCTTTTCGCCCCTTACTTAATATCAGGTAAGGGAGCGGAAGGCTTTTCTTATGGGCTTTTTTACCTGTTAATATATCTTACAATCCAAGGAGGAAAAGAATTTATGTTACCAGATCAGCTTTTACTACGGATTCCAGGACCATCACCAATTCCGCCAAGTGTACAGCGTGCCATGAGCCAGCCGATGATCGGCCATCGCGGTGCGGAAACAACTGCTTTGCTGCAGCGGATCAAGCCGAAATTGAAGCCGGTATTCGGGACAGAACAGGATGTACTGCTAGTGACTGGCAGCGGAACTGCTGGACTGGAAGCAGCAGTAGCCAATACGTCTAAGCCGGGAGATGAAGTGCTGGTCGTCGTCGTAGGTGCTTTTGGCGATCGGTTCGTTAAGATAGCTCAAGCATATCAGCTTCAAGTCCATCGTTTGGAAGTGACATGGGGAGAAGCAGCAAATCCGGAGGATATTAGTGAATACTTGAAAGAATATCCGGAAATCAGCTCAGTCTTTGTCACGTATTGTGAAACATCCACAGGGGTGCTGAACCCAATAAAAGAAATTGCTGATGCAGTGCATGACGTATCGGAGGCCTTGGTCATTGTGGATGGCGTATCCTGTGTGGCGGGTGTCGAGACGGAATTCGATGAATGGGGTATCGATATTCTGGTGACAGGTACTCAGAAAGCATTCATGCTTCCAGGCGGAATGTTCTTCGCAGTAGTAAGTGAACGGGCATGGCGAGTCATCGAAGCAAATCCGCAGCCGCGATTTTACTTGGATTTGACGAAGTATCGTGATGGGCTGGAAAAAGACAGCACACCTTTTACGCCTGCTTTATCCATTTTGTTCGGGTTGGAACAAGTGCTGACATTGCTGGAGGAGGAAGGTTTGAAGCAGGTATATGCTAGGCATCGGCTGATGCGGGATATGACACGAGCTGCTTTCCGTGCATTAGATATACCGCTGCTAGTAGAGGATGCTTATGCATCACCGACAGTTACGGCAATCAAACCGTCAGATTTTGATGCTGAGCTGCTGCGCAAGCAAGTGAAGCAGGACTTCAACTTGGCATTTGCAGGTGGTCAGCAGCATATGAAGGGTGAAATTTTCCGGATCGGTCATATGGGATATTGCTCTCCGGCAGATGTATTGCAGGTAATCGGAGCAGTCGAAATCGGCCTTGTGAAGATTGGCAAACAAATATCATTAGGTGCAGGAACGGCAGCAGCACAGCAAATTTACTTGGAACAAGGAGTGAAATGACATGACATATCGCGTATTGATCAGTGATCCGTTAAGTGAAGAAGGCATGGCACCATTAACACAAGCAGATGACTTTGACGTTACAGTCGATACTGGAATGAATGAAGGACAACTCATCCAGAAGATGGGGGACTATCATGCATTGCTAGTCCGCAGCCAGACGACAGTCACGCGGGCAGTCATGGAAGCCGCATCGAATCTCAAGGTGATCGGACGTGCTGGTGTCGGCGTCGATAATATCGATTTGGAAGCAGCAACAGAGCTTGGGATTGTCGTTGTCAACGCCCCGGATGGTAATACAAACTCGGCCGCTGAACATACAGTGGCAATGATGATGTCGCTAGCTCGCAACATTCCGCAGGCATTCCTTGCGTTGAAGGAAAAACGCTGGGAACGCAAACAGCATATCGGTGTCGAACTGAAAGGCAAGACACTTGGTATCGTCGGCATGGGCCGGATCGGGGCGGAGGTTGCTTATCGGGCGAAGGGACAGCGTATGGATGTGATTGCGTATGATCCGTTCCTGACCAAGGATCGTGCAGACAAGATGGGAATCGGCTATGGGACATTGGAGGAGGTTTTTGCTGCAAGTGACTTCCTGACCGTCCATACCCCATTGCTGAAAGAGACAAGGCATATGATTTCCACCGAGGCGTTTGCCCAGATGAAGGATGGCGTTCAGATCCTGAACTGTGCCAGAGGCGGAATCATCGATGAGGAGGCGCTGTATGATGCAATCGTCAGTGGGAAAGTAGCTGGGGCGGCATTGGATGTTTTCGAGGAAGAACCGGCTGTTCACCATAAGTTGCTGGAGCTGCCGCAAGTGATTGCCACACCGCATTTGGGTGCAAGCACAGTGGAAGCGCAGGAAAATGTCGCAATCGATGTCAGTAAAGACGTGATGCAGATTCTCAAAGGCGGTCAGGCTATCCATCCGGTCAACTTCTCCTCCATATCCCCGGAAGTCATGCGGAAAATCCAGCCGTATTTTGATCTTGCGGAAAAGCTTGGAGCCTTCTTGGCCAGGACAATGCCGGATGCCATCGAAGAAGTGACTGTTTATTACGCGGGCAACTTGGCAGACCAAGAGGTGGCCCCGCTGACACGGAACACAGTAAAAGGCTTGCTGCAGCGTTATTTAGGAAACGTGAATGAAGTGAATGCGACGCATCTTGCCAAAAAACGAGGAATTACGATCAATGAACAAAAGACTTCCACGACAAGAGGCTTCACCAGCTTGGTTACAGTGGAAGCTAAATCGGCTACTGTGACGCATCAGGTAGCCGGGACACTCGTCAACGGACTGGGCGCCCGTATTGTAAAAGTGGATGACTATTATGTCGATGTGACACCTGCCGGCCATATGCTACTGGTACGGCATAAGGACCAGCCAGGCGCCATTGGCCGAGTCGGTACTTTGCTGGCGAAATATGCAGTGAATATTGCGACGATGCAGGTAGGACGCTCGAACGAAGGCGGCGACGCAATCATGATGCTCACTGTCGATAAAGAGCCGCAGGCAGGCGAAGTCGAAGGATTGAAACAGCTGGATGATATTTTTGATGTAATAGCCATCACGATATAAAAAAGAAGCGAGCAGATCTTGTCTGCTCGCTTTTTAACGCTTACTGGCTTTCAACATATAGAATATCGGAAGACCGATGACTGCTATTCCGATCGAAAAGAGGCAGCTTAGGAAGTCTGTGAACAGCGTACTGATCAAGACAAACAAGGAGCCTGCAATGGCAGCAATCGGGATGAATGGGTAAAGTGGCACGCTATAGGCGCGTTCTTTCCCTTTGTTTCGTTTTCGCAAGATGAAAACAGCATAAAAAGCCAGGACATAGAACATGTAAATCGTGAAAATACTCATTTCCGACAGCTTATCAGGGTTGCTGACAAGCATGAAAATGACAGAGAGTACGAGTTGGAGCAAGACCGCTGCCCAAGGTGTATGCAAGGAAGGGTGCACCTTTTTCAGCAGGTTGGAAAATGGCAGCTGACCTCGCTCAGCCATGGCGAACGGGATACGCGGGAATGTAAGGATTTTCCCATTGAGGCAGCCGAAAATGCTGACAATGATACCGAGGCTGACGACGATCTCACCAGCATCACCGAGGACAAGTTTGGCAGCCGTGCTGGCAGCATTCGTATTCAAGCTGACGATTTCTGCCGCGGGCAGGATATAAAGCATCGCTGCGTTAATAAGCAGATAACAAGCTGTAACGATCAAAATACCGCCAATCATTGCTTTAGGCAAAGTCTTTTCTGGATTCTTCATTTCACCGCCCATGGAGGCAAGCATGATCCAGCCGTCATAAGCGAACAATGTTGCCAGTACGGCAGCGCCGAAGTTCATATCGGAAATCGCTTCTGGTATCGCACTGAAAAAGTCTGCATCCCCTCTCCAGAAGCCGAATACCACAATTAAAATAATCGGGAGCAGTTTGCCGATTGTGGTAACAAGCTGTATCGCACCGCCGAATTTTGTTCCGAGAATATTGATGATACAAAGGAAAGCGACACTTGCGATACCGATGGCAGCTGTCCACTTCGGATCCCAGCCGAACAGATTGACTAAAAGGGTGCCGAAATAAAGCCCCAAAGCCCCGATGATGGCAGGTCCATACAGGACGGTTTGAACCCAGCCGCACAGGAACCCCCACAGCTCGCCGTACGTTTCTTCCAGATAAGCATACAATCCACCCGTCTTTGGAATCTGTACTCCAACTTCTGCAATGGTAAGACCGCCAGCAAGCGTCAGCAATCCCCCGATCAGCCAGGCAAGCATGGCTGCTTCAGAGCTGCCAGCATGGTTCAGTACAGGTCCTGGTTTCATAAACACGCCAGAACCGATGATGGTTCCTACTACAATGGATAATCCTAGAAAAATTCCAATTTCTTTCTTTAATGCTGTGTTCTCCGGTTGATTCATGATGTCACTCCTTCTTCTGACGCAGCATACTGCATTCCTTTAGTGTAGTGATGGATATATGTAGTCCATTATAGGAAATGTGCCTGCAAATAGAAATTAGAAAAAGTATTCTGACTTGTAAGGGTTTTACGCATAAAGAAAGGAGCTTGCATCAATATGCAGCTCCTGTTGATAATGTTTCCGCCTTGGCGGATGATTATTCATTTGTTTAGTCTAAAGGCATTGCTTTTCGCTGCCGTTTTTCGAATGTCTGGATTTCGGTATAGCCGACACGCTTAGCGAGTTCGATTGCCTGGTCATATGCATATCCTACATGCTTGGGAGCATGCGCGTCCGAGTTGATTACGATGCCGACACCGGCATCATAGCATTTTTGCAGCAGAATCGGATCCGGATATATTTCGCCTACAGGTTTGCGCAAACCAGCTGTGCTGATCTCGATACATGTATCATTTGCAGCGAGCGCTTTTACAACACGATCATATTCTCCTTCGATGAAGGCTTGATCATCCGGTTTATAGCCGAAAATCTTGATCAAATCGATATGGCCGACAAAGCTAAATAGCTTGGATTCCGCAAGCGTGATGATTTGATCATAATAATCGCGATAAACTTGCTTCAAGTCTCGCTTTTCATATTCGTCTTTGAAAATGTCAAGGTCGATTCCCCAATCCCGTATCCAATGGACAGACCCAATGACATAATCAAAAGGGTGCTGATCCAGGAATTCAGCCATTTCTGTTTCTTTTCCTGGTGTATAATCCATCTCGATGCCCATTTTGACAGGAAGACTTGCTTGTTTGATCTCTTTAAAGAAAGCGAGATAATCTTCAAAATGCAGGGTCCGGCGGTTTTCCACCCATGGATTTGATAGAATTTTATTTGTTTCCTGGAAAAAATAAGCATGTTCGGATATGCCAAATTCCTCTATCCCTTTTTCTTTGGCCGCGTTAAGGTACTCACGGATATAATCCAAAGTGAACGAGCCTGTTTCTGCCATATGTACATGATAATCTGTCAACAAAACGTCCCACTCCCCCATAGTTAAGTTAAAAATATTTTGACATATTCTGCAGGATGTTCCAAGAGGGGTTTCTTCGTAAACATCCATATGCAGCAAATAAAAAAGCTCCGCCTGTACAGGAAGAGCTTGCTTGGAATATGGAATTAGAAGATAGAGTGCAAGTAGCCGCCGATACTACTGATTAATAGAGTTGCTGCAAGAATAGCATTGAAATGACTATTTTTCATGGTGTTTTGTTCCTTTCTTTAGATTGAGTTGTTTTATGTTTACCCGTTTCTTATTGTTTATAACTTGTGCTGATCTTGACTTAATCATAGCATGCAGAAATCTTGTACTTCTTCTAGTTTCAGTAGAAAAAATGTGTAAAAAGTGTGGAATAGAAAAATCGGCAGCATGCTTATCGCGATGCCGCCGATCTTAACGGTCGTCTCATTAGTGGCTAATGAGGTGTAAAGTATGTAGTGCCAACCTGTGGTAAGGTTGTCTCATTATTATAAAGGGTCATTCCGGAAAAATAAACAACAAATTAAGATCTTCACAAGCGAAACAATGAGGCAGTTTCTCTCTATGGCGAAACATTTGTTTGAATACTTGCTTTCAGGTATAATCGTGGGGTAGTTATTTTTAGGATGAAATGACTTTTGATACGTTTTCGTCCATACAAACGAACGATAAGCACAGCCTATGCAGCTGTGCTTTTTCTACAATCGCAAGATTACATATTTAAATGGGGTGTCACGATTCATGAATAATGCTCGAAAAATGACGGAAGGAGCTATGCTTGGGGGGATTTATCTCGTTCTGCTGCTTATAGCAATATTTGTACCAGTGATCAGCTTATTGGTGATACTTGCTATGCCAGTTCCGATCATCCTCTATTGGATCCGACATGGTTTTAAGTCTGGGATCTATTTTTCTGCAGCCATCCTGCTTGTTTCCTTCGTCGGAACATTTGCTGGTTTCTTACTCACGATTCCAATCGTGATCGGGGCAGCAGCAACTGGTTACACCCTTCATCAAAAGCAATCCACGTATGAAGCTTTATTGAAAGGGACCTTGGGATACGCGCTTGGTTTCACGATATACCTGGCCGGGGCACAATTTGTATCGGGAATCAATATCATTGAGTTGATCCAAGACAGCTATCAGAATACGATCCAGACAGTCCAATCCGAAATGGATACTGTCGGAATGACGGTATCGGAAGCTCAGTGGGAGCAGTTTGATGCTACCTTCGATTATGTATTGGTGCTGATTCCGACAATGATCGCCGTGTCTTCTTTGCTGTATGGTTTTATCTCTCAATGGTTGGCTCATCAAATCCATAATCGTCAGAGCAAACAGAGGATCCTTTATCCGCCATTCCGCCGGTTCAATTTGCCGGTGATTGTATTGTTCATCTATTTTATCGGTTCATTAGCCCGCTGGTTTGAGATGGATCAGAATGGCTGGCTTTATCCGATTGTCACAAATGTCGCGGAGCTTGCCGGCATCCTGCTTGTCCTGCAGGGATTTTCATTCTTTTTCTATTTTGCCTATCAGCGGAAACTGCCGAAAGTGCTGCCGATCCTTGCAGTCGTGATCTCAGTCCTTTTCGGGCCAATACTGCTGTATCTTGTACGTATTTTGGGTATAATTGATGTAGGATTCAGGCTGCGGGAACGGATGGGCAGCAAGAAATAGCATGGTCGCGGAATTTAGGTTTAGGAGCTGACATATATGCCAGAGATATTTAAAAAACCAGCATTGAGTAAGCATTTGATCGTGACATATATACTTGCTGTCATCCTGCTGATTTGTGTGTGGTTTTATGAATGGAAGCTGGGGCTGCCGCTGACAGTGTTACTGGCGCTGTCTTTCTTCTACAGCATACTGACGGAACAGCGGATGCAGGACCAGACGGAGGAGTACATCTCCACCATGTCCCACCGTGTGAAGAAGGTTGGTGAGGAAGCGCTCTTGGAGATGCCGATCGGCATTGTGCTTTACAGCGAGAATTACCAGGTTGAATGGACGACACCGTATATGAACAGGTTTGCAGAGGATACGCTTGTTGGTGTTTCGCTCGATACCTTGTCAAATGCGCTCATACCAGCAATCAAAGACGAAAAAAATGAGGTTTGGATTACACTGGATGATTACGATTTCCTGACAGTAATCAAAAAGGAAGAACGGCTGCTGTATTTATTCGACCGGACGAAGCAGCTGGAGATCCAAAACTTATATAATGAAGAACAGACGGTTCTAGCTATCATTTTCCTCGATAACTATGAAGAAATGACGCAAAATCTTGATGATACGGCGAAAAGTCAAATCAATTCCCGGGTGACCGCGCAATTGAATGAATGGTCGCGTCAGAAAGGCCTTTATTTGAAGCGGACATCACAGGAGAGATTCCTGGCAGTACTCAATCAGCGTATTTTGAAGGAGCTGGAGAGGACGAAATTCGAAATCCTGGATGAAATCCGCGGGTTGATAACGGATCAGAATATACCGATCACGCTAAGTATTGGGATCGGATCCGGCGGGCAGACATTGCCGGAACTCGGCGAACTTGCGCAATCAAGCCTGGATTTGGCGCTTGGCCGGGGCGGAGATCAGGTCGCCATCAAAGGAGAAGCCGGCAAGGTGCGTTTCTACGGTGGAAAGACGAATCCGATGGAGAAAAGGACCAGGGTGCGGGCGCGCGTCATTTCTCATGCATTGAAGGAATTGGTCAAGCAAAGTGAACAGGTGCTTATCATGGGGCATAAGGCACCGGATATGGATTCCATAGGAGCTGCCATCGGTATCTTGAAAATTGCGGAAGCAAATGATATCGTCGGGCATGTTGTCTTGGATAAACAAGATATCCATACTGGCGTTTCCAAGCTGATGTCCGCTATCCAGGAGGATGAAGAGCTTTGGGAACAGTTTATCAGCCCGGAAGAAGCGCTTGATCGGGTGACAAAGAATACCCTTGTGGTCGTCGTCGATACGCATAAACCAATGCTGGTGGCGGAGGAAAGACTGCTCAGCAAAACGGAGCATGTCGTTGTCATCGATCATCACCGCCGGGCAGAGGAATTCATCGAGAAGCCTACGCTTGTTTACATGGAGCCATATGCTTCCTCGACAGCGGAACTTGTGACCGAGCTATTGGACTATCAGCCTAAAAAGCTGCGATTATCCACCTTGGAAGCAAGTGCGTTGCTTGCAGGAATCATCGTTGATACAAAAAGTTTTACGCTCCGTACCGGTTCCCGTACATTCGATGCAGCATCTTATTTGCGTTCCAAAGGAGCTGACACCGTACTCGTGCAGCGATTCTTGAAAGAAGATTTGGATACGTACGTAAAACGGGCGCATTTGATTGAACATACGGATATTTACCGGGAAGGCATTGCGATCTCTGCTGCAGAAAAAGGGCAGATATTCGGACCGGTCGTCATCGCCCAGGCAGCAGATACATTGCTGACGATGGATGGTGTGAGTGCAAGTTTTGTCATTTCCGAGCGAGAAGACGGCCGCATAGGAATCAGTGCCAGGTCACTTGGACAAGTCAATGTCCAGGTGATCATGGAGAAAATGAATGGCGGCGGACATTTAACCAATGCCGCTACCCAGATTGCCGATACAACTGTACAGGCGGCTAAAGTCGACCTGCAGCGGATCATCGATGATTATGTTGAAGGGAGAAATGAAGAATGAAAGTCATTTTTACAGAAGACGTCAAAGGCAAAGGAAAAAAAGGACAAGTAAAAGACGTACCGGATGGATATGCACGTAATTACTTGCTTAAAAATAACTTGGCAGTGCCTGCAACAAAAGGCAATGTGAAAGTACAGGAAGCAAAAGAAAATAAACAGCATCAGTTGGAGCTCCAGGAAGTGGAAGATGCGAAAAAACTGCGTGAAACACTTGCTGATCTGACGGTGGAAGTCAAAGCGAAATCCGGTGAAGGCGGCCGTTTATTCGGATCCATCACAAGCAAACAGATTGCCGATGAACTGAAGAAAGCACATAATATCAAAATCGATAAACGGAAAATCGAGTTGAATGAGCCGATTCGCGCCCTTGGTTACCGTGATCTTGAAGTGAAACTGCATCCGGAAGTAACCGGAAAAGTGAAAGTGCATATCAGCGAGCAATAATTTTTTCCAACAAAATACTAGCATTTTTCCATCCCCCTTTTGACACAAAAGGGGGATATTTCGGTACAATGGTAGCAGTATGCCAGAAATGGGGGAATCATGATGGAAGAAGTCTGGAATGACCGGACCCCTCCACATAATATAGAAGCAGAGCAAGCTGTAATTGGTGCCATCTTTCTGGAACCAGAAGCACTATCGAGAGCGTCGGAACAAGTTGTAGCTGACGATTTCTATCGTGCAAGCCACCAGCGTATCTTCGATGCGATGATGCGCTTATCCGATAGAGGGGAACCAGTGGACCTTGTAACGGTCACAACAGCACTTGCCAATGCAAAACTGTTGGAGGAGGTCGGCGGCGTTTCGTATTTAAGCGATCTTGCCAATGCCGTTCCGACAGCAGCAAATATTGAATACTATAGCAAAATCGTAGCGGAAAAGGCGCTGCTTCGCAGGCTGATCCGTTCTGCTACGGATATTGTCACTTCAAGCTTCGCTAAAGAAGATGCTGTCGAGGACGTGCTTAATGAAGCGGAAAAGTCGATCATGGAAGTTTCCGGACGAAAGAATTCCGGTGCTTTTCAGAACATCAAAGATGTATTGATCGATGTTTACGATAATATTGAGAAATTGCATCATCAGAATGCGACGGTCACAGGTGTTCCTACCGGGTACCGAGATCTGGATAAGATGACATCCGGTTTCCAACGGAATGACTTGATCATCATCGCCGCGCGTCCATCGGTAGGGAAGACGGCCTTTGCATTGAACATCGCACAGAACGTCAGTATCCACGCAGGTGAAAATGTCGCTATCTTCAGTTTGGAGATGGGGGCCGAACAGCTTGTTTCCCGTATGCTTTGTGCAGAAGGGAATATCGATGCGCAGCGATTGCGTACAGGAAGTCTCCAAGCAGAAGACTGGGGTAAGCTCACAATGGCAATGGGTAGTTTGTCCAATGCGGGTATTTACATTGATGATACACCCGGAATCCGTGTCAGTGATATTCGTTCCAAGTGCCGTCGGCTGAAGCAAGAAGGCGGATTGGGTATGATTTTAATTGATTACTTGCAGCTCATCATGGGTTCAAGCTCTGGAAAAGGAGAAAACCGTCAGCAGGAAGTGTCGGAGATTTCCCGTTCCTTGAAGGCTTTGGCACGTGAACTGGAAGTTCCGGTCATCGCCCTGTCGCAGCTTTCCCGTGGGGTTGAGCAGCGACAAGACAAACGTCCGATGATGTCCGACTTGCGTGAATCCGGAAGTATCGAGCAGGATGCCGATATCGTCGGCTTCCTGTACCGTGATGATTATTACGACAAAGAGTCGGAAAAACAGAATATCATCGAGATCATCCTGGCCAAACAGCGTAACGGCCCGGTTGGAACGGTGGAGCTTGCCTTCGTGAAGGAATATAATAAATTCGTGGATTTGGATCATAGATATTCGGAAAGTGATGTTCCACCGGCATAATAACAGCACCCTATCAGTTGATAGGGTGTTTTTTAACGAACAAATATCGAGTGTTTTTATTAAATGTTCGGTTGTATCATTGACATGTGTTTTGGGGATTGATAAACTTTAGAAGTGTTAAAAATAGTTTATTTGGCGGAGGTGCCACACAGATGTCCTCAGTAGTTGTAGTAGGAACCCAATGGGGAGATGAAGGGAAAGGGAAGATCACTGACTTCCTTTCACAAAATGCCGAAGTTGTTGCTCGTTACCAAGGCGGGAACAATGCTGGTCACACAATTAAATTCGATAATGTCACATATAAGCTTCACTTGATTCCATCCGGTATCTTTTTCCCGGAAAAGAAATGTGTATTGGGCAATGGTATGGTCATTGATCCAAAAGCATTGATTAATGAATTGGAATATTTGCACGAACGCAATGTCAGCACAGATAATCTAGTCATTTCCAACCGTGCACATGTCATTCTCCCGTATCATCTGAAATTGGATGAGCTTCAGGAAGAAGCAAAAGGCGCTAATAAAATCGGTACGACGAAAAAAGGCATCGGCCCTGCATATATGGATAAAGCAGCCCGCATGGGTATCCGTATTGCGGATCTATTGGACAAAGATGCTTTCCGTGAAAAGCTAGAGCAGAACTTGGAAGAAAAGAATCGTCTATTCGAGAAAGTTTATGAAAGCAAAGCCTTCACAGTAGAAGAAATTCTAGATGAGTACTTTGACTATGGGCAGCAGATTGCGAAGTATGTAACGGATACATCCGTTGAGCTGAATAATGCGTTGGATCAAGGCCGCCGCGTTCTATTTGAAGGTGCACAGGGCGTCATGCTCGATATCGACCAAGGTACGTATCCATTTGTCACAAGCTCCAACCCGATTGCCGGTGGTGTTACGATCGGTTCCGGTGTCGGCCCAACGAAAATCAACCACGTCGTTGGTGTTTCCAAGGCGTACACGACTCGTGTCGGTGATGGCCCGTTCCCGACAGAATTGCACGATGAAATCGGAGATCAAATCCGCGAAGTTGGCCGTGAATACGGTACGACAACAGGCCGTCCGCGCCGTGTCGGCTGGTTCGACAGCGTGGTTGTGCGTCATGCGCAACGTGTAAGCGGCATTACAGATCTTTCCTTGAACTCGATCGATGTACTAACTGGTATCGAAACATTGAAAATCTGTGTTGCTTACCGTTATAAAGGTGAAATCATGGAGCATTTCCCAGCAAGCCTGAAAGAACTGGCACAATGCGAACCAGTTTATGAGGAGCTGCCAGGCTGGACAGAAGACATCACAGGTGTCCGCAACTTGAGTGAACTGCCAGCGAATGCACGCCACTATATCGAGCGTATTTCCCAGCTGACAGGCATTCCGCTAAGCATCTTCTCTGTCGGTCCGGATCGTACACAAACAAATGAAGTAAGAAGCGTATACAGTCAATAAGTTAAAAATCGTCCATACGGGCGATTTTTTTCATTTTTCTTCCAAAAAATGTCGGGTTGCCCCCTTCCAAAGACATTTGACCGAAATTGCTGTAAAATAGGAAGGGTATGCAAATACTGAACTAGTAATATAAAGATAATACAATTCAGATAAAAAACACTAGAAAGCGTGGGATACGATGAACCATAAGATCTTAGTGGTGGACGACGAAAAACCAATCGCTGATATATTGAAATTCAACTTGGAGAAAGAAGGATATGAGGTGATCTGTGCCTATGATGGTGATGAAGCTGTCGAATTGGTACAGCAGGAGAACCCGGATTTGATCCTTTTAGACATCATGCTGCCGAACAAAGACGGCAATGAAGTTTGCCGTGAAGTACGGAAGACGCATAATATGCCAATCATCATGCTGACTGCGAAGGATGCGGAAATCGATAAGGTCCTTGGTCTTGAGCTCGGCGCCGATGACTATGTCACAAAGCCTTTCAGCAACCGGGAAGTGATTGCTCGTGTGAAAGCGAATTTACGCAGACAAGCGCAGATTCCAGAGGAAGACAACAAAGAGAACAAGGATATCGAAATCGGCAAACTCGTCATCCATCCAGAAGCATATACCGTGACAAATGATGGTGTACAGGTGGAACTGACCCACCGTGAATTCGAATTGCTTCACTACCTTGCCCGTCACAGCGGACAAGTCATGACGCGTGAACATTTGCTGGAGACAGTATGGGGATATGACTATTTCGGTGATGTACGTACAGTTGACGTAACCGTGCGCCGTCTCCGCGAGAAAATCGAGGACAATCCGAGCAGTCCGCTCTGGATCATCACACGAAGGGGTGTAGGATATTATCTTCGCAGCCCTGAACAGGAGTAATATCTATGAATAAAATAGGCTTTTTCCGCTCTGTGAGCCTAAAACTGGTTGTCGTTTACATTTTGCTGCTGATCATCGCTCTTTTGCTGATCGGCGTCTTTTTTACGAACAGCTTGGAAAACCAGCTGATTCAAAATACAAGTGAATCCCTGGAATCCAATATGAAATGGCTGGAACAATCCTTAGCTCAGGAGTTTGAGGAAGATCGCTCCCCAACTGATCCTACATTGGAAGAAGACATTGCAGACTTGCTGAAAAATTATTCGGAAGGTAATACAACGAAGATCCAGGTGATCGATACGCAGCGTCAGCTTGTAGGTACAAATGAGTTAAGCGATAACGATACCGTAGGGGCGCGGATAACGGATAATAACATAGTCCAGGCAATTACGAACAATGGATTCCCGGATCAGAGTAAGCTTAATATCGTCATAGATGCAGATAGCGGAGATAGAACCCTGAAATCATATTACAACATCGAAGGAACAGATAGTAATGGCGATAACGAACTGCTTGGCCTGATCTATGTCCGTACATCGATTGAACCTGTATATAGTCAGCTGAAGAGCACAAATCTCATCTTTTTGCGTGCTACATTCATTGCCCTTATTTTCGCTGCCATCCTTGGTATTCTCATTGCCCGGGCAATAACGAAGCCAATCAAGGAAATGCAAAAGCAAGCCCGTATCATGGCAACTGGAGATTTCTCCAAGCGAGTGAATGTTTATGGGGAGGACGAAATAGGACAGCTTGCCCGTACTTTCAATCATATGAATGATGAACTCCGGCAAGCGCATATGCGGACAGAAGGGGAGCGTCGCAAGCTCAGTTCCGTACTCTCCCACATGTCAGATGGTGTCATCGCAACCGACAGGAATGGTGCCATTACATTGATGAATGCCCCGGCAGAAAGTTTGATCGGACGAAGTGCTGACGAAGTACGCGGTCAATTCCTGATCGAAGTGCTGAACTTGAATGAAAAAATAGTCGATATAACGGAAATACAAGAAACAGGATCGATCATCATTGATATGAGTGATGATGACCAATATTTGCTGCTTCGCTGCAATTTCTCCATCGTACAGGATGAATACGAGCAAATCAGTGGGTTCATCACGGTGATTAGTGACGTTACCGAACAAGAGCAGATTGAACAGGAGCGGCGGGAATTCGTCTCCAATGTATCACATGAGCTCCGTACTCCGCTGACAACGATGCGGAGTTATTTGGAGGCGCTGACCGATGGAGCGTGGAAGGATGAATCAATCGCCCCGCAGTTTCTGGATGTCACACAGCAGGAAACGGATCGGATGATTCGCCTCGTCAATGATCTGCTCCAGCTCTCCCGTATGGATAGCAGCAACTATACGATGGAATGGGAACGGATCAATTTCGTCGATTTCTTCCATCATGTGATCGACCGCTTTGAAATGAACAAGCGGGAAGATATTGCATTTGAACGCTATTTACCAAAAGAGGAAGCGTTCATCTCGATTGATAAAGATAAAATCATGCAAGTGTTGGATAATATCATCAGTAATGCCATCAAGTATTCACCAGATGGCGGCACTATCCGTTTCCGTCTTCGAAAAGATAGTCAGAAGCTATTGATTAGCATCTCTGATGAAGGAATGGGTATTGCTTATGAAAAACTGGACAAGATATTCGAACGATTCTATCGGACGGATAAAGCCCGTACCAGGAAGCTTGGCGGCACGGGTCTCGGTCTGGCAATAGCTAGGGATCTTGTCGAAGCTCATCACGGAGTCATTTGGGCCGAAAGCAAAGAAGGTAGAGGCACGACCGTGCTCTTCACTATTCCGCTTAACCGGAAAAGGGGTGAGGTGCGTTGAAGTTAGAGACATTCAATACGATTTTGTTAGTCATTCTTGTAGCGATGAGTCTGATTTTGACAGCCTATGTATGGACTTTTCAGCCAAATAGCCTGAAATCGGAAGGAATCGGCACCGAGGAAGCGAAGACGCTGGGCGGAGTGGAGAAGCAGCTTGCGGATGTTGTCCGTCCGACACATATTTATGTGCATAATGGAGATAATCACTTCGTTTTTAAATCCAAGGAAGAAGAACAGGTTTTCACGGATGGATTGGCGGACTGGACGCTTACCAATACCAAACTGGGTAGTCTGGACGAATTGCCAAAGACAAATGTGGAGCTCGTTTATCCGGTGACGATAGCTTATTCCCAGCTGAATGCCTTATTCCAAGTGGAAGGGGCAGAGAACGTGACAAGCAGGCTGGGTGATGGCGGCTTTACTAAATTGTATTTGGAACCTAATGAGGATAATACGACAGATTTGATCTTTGTTAATGACCGGCAGGAGGATCCCTTACACAATGTCGTAACAGCGACAGTAACGAATAATATCCAAAATACGATCCTAGCCGAAGACAGTCTTACCGCAGCTGTTCCTTTATCTGAGACAGGTACCAATGACTTGAACCAGATTTTCCTGCCGGAAGAGATTGTCGTGAAAGACAGTAATGTCCGCGGAGAGACAATTTCCAGGAATGCATTTGCTGAAATCTATATGGATAATAATTACACCATTCAAGGAACAGATCAATACACCGATAGCAATCTATTGGAGATGATCAAATTCAGTAATAATGGACAATTTGCTTCCTATCAATATAGTTCAACCTCTCCTGGTGCTGGTACGACGAACAGGGCTGAACAGATGCAGGCTGCAATCAATACGATCAATACCCATAAAGGATGGACTGATGATTATAATTTGTATGCAGTGAGCGGTGAAAGTAACTTTACTTTCCAATTTCGGATGATGAACGATGGTTATCCGGTATTCCAGACGAATGGTTTATCGTTAATAACCATCCGGATGCAGAGCACGCTTCCCGAACCAGTCAGCTATGAGAGGACGCTGCTTGATATTGGAGTTTCCGGGGGGTCCCGTGACTATAAGCTAACGGTCCAGCAAGTGAGGGATTGGTTGGAGAACAACAAATACAATCCGCGTGATATACAGGATGTAGTCATCGGCTATCGTTTGGATGATAACGATTCGGACATTTACAAATACCATCTGAAACCTAGTTGGTATGTGAAATATGAAGGAGAATGGAATGAGGTCAAGGATAGTGAAACAGGAGGGGAGAGCTGATGCAGTGGAATAAAATTAAGCTCATGTTCATCCTTGCCTTCCTTGTCTTGAACATTTATCTTATATTCCAGCTGTTTCCGCAGGAAGAAACGGAACAGCTGGTATTGGAAACAGAAAGTCAGGATAAGGTTCTATCCAGTGTGACAGGGTACAAAGAGCTCTCTGATGAGGAAACGGAAACCAATCAGCAATATGAAGCAAAAAAGCTGCATTTTACTGATGAGGATTTAGAGAAGATTCCGCAGGACGAGGAACTGGACTTCGATGTCAGCTCGGGCGATCAGCTGGTTGCAACATTCAAAGAACCGAAGGAACTGCCTATCGAAATTTCAGCAGATGATGATCAAGAACAAATCACGGAAGAATTAAGTGAATTTGCCGAGGATTATGTTTTGAACGGAAAAGATTACACCTATTGGGGCAGACAAGGTAATAAACTGCTATTCTTCCAAAAGACAAGTGAGGGGCAAACCTATTTCAGTCCGGATAGTCTGCTACTTGTCACCCTCAATAGTGATTACAAAGTAACCGAGTATACACAAACGTATATCGAGGATTTTAAAAAGAGTGAAAATCAGGAGAATCTGAAACATTACTCAGAGAAGCAAGCCGTCAAAGCATTACAGAGTAAACAGCTGATTGAAATCAACGACAAAATTGAAGTGGAAAAGGGCTTTTACCCGACTATCGAGCTTTCTTCAAAGCTCAATTTTGCCCCTGCTTACAAGATTACAGTAAATGGAACGAAGCATTATTTTTATATGTTGCTTCCGGACTATCCATATACGAATGCACCGACTGAGTCAGTATTTCTTAGCAGCTTAGAACCAGAGACAGAAGAAACACAATAAGAGGTGAAACAGCATGACGTTAAGCTTTAGCGTACTTGCTTCCGGCAGCTCAGGTAATGCGTTCTTTATTGGAACGGAAAAGGAGCGCATCCTGGTCGATGCCGGTTTGACAGGCAAGGAGCTGCAGCGTTTATTGGAGGAAGCAGGAATCGATCCGGCAACACTGACGAAAATCCTGGTCACACATGAGCATAGTGACCATATAAAAGGATTAGGTGTGGCTGCAAGGAAATTCGATTTGCCGATTTACGCTAACGAGAAGACATGGAAAGCGATGGAGAACAGCATCGGGAAGATACCTTTGGATCATAAATTCGTTTTTGACATGGAAGAGACGAAAACGTTTGGAGATCTGGATGTGCAGTCATTTGGCGTATCCCATGATGCGGCGGAGCCGATGTTCTATTGCTTTCATCATGAAGGTAAAAAGGTAGCGTTAGTGACGGATACTGGTTATGTATCGGATCGAGTGAAGAAAATCGTCGAGAAAGCGGATGCCTACATTTTTGAAGCAAACCATGACGTAGGTATGCTCCAAATGGGCAGTTATCCATGGAATGTCAAGCGGAGGATACTGGGGGATCTTGGTCACGTATCCAATGAAGACAGCGCGCTTGCTCTGACAGATTTGATTGATAACAATACGAAGCGCATCTATTTGGCACACTTGAGCCGCGATAATAACATGAAAGATCTTGCACGACTTGCTGTCGGGAATATCTTGCAGGAGCGAGGCTTCGATTTAAATAAGCACATCGAATTGCATGATACAGATCCAAAAACATCGACACCGCTTTTCCAAGTAGTTTAATTTTCTAATATCGTGGAAAGATAGCTATATCGAAAAGAATTGGAACGGAGGCTAACATGGACTATTTTGATGATCAACACAGGGAACCGGAAAAACCGAAGCGACGCGCAAGCTGGCTGCTGCCAGCTATATTGGGCGGGATCATCGGCGCCGGTATCGTATTGCTTGTCGCTTATGGGCTTGATCGGGACAGTCTGATGCCGAACGACCAATCGCAGCAAGGAGAGGCTACGCAGCTCGCAGCGGATTCGGATCAAAACCTTAATTTACAGAATGTTAGTGTCGATGTGCAATCCGGCATTACCGAAATCGTGGATGAAACCGCACCGGCTGTTGTAGGAGTAGTGAATTTGCAGCAGGGTGATGCACTTTTCTCACAGGAGGAGAGTACTGCAGGAAGCGGATCTGGTGTCATATATAAAAAAGAAGGCGACAAGGCCTATGTAGTGACGAATCATCATGTCGTCGAAGGAGCAACAGACGTCGATGTCATCTTGCATAATGGCGTGGAAGTATCCGCGAATCTGCTAGGAAGTGATGTTTTTACTGATTTAGCAGTTTTGGAAATGGATGCTTCCCGAGTTGAACAGGCAATTGAAATCGGAACCTCTTCTTCCGTCAAAACCGGGGAGCCCGTCATCGCCATTGGAGATCCATTGGGATTTTCAGGATCGGTCACGCAAGGCATCATCAGTGGTGTAAACCGTACAGTGCCACAGGATTTTAACGGGGACGGCCGAGCAGATTGGCAAGCGGATGTCATGCAGACGGATGCTGCGATCAATCCAGGTAACAGCGGCGGAGCCCTCATCAATATGGCGGGTCAGCTGATAGGGATCAACTCGATGAAAATAGCTGAATCATCTGTTGAAGGTATCGGCTTTGCCATTCCTGTCGATAGCGCTGTCCCTGTAATGGAACAGCTGGAGCGGAATGGGCAAGTCGAGCGTCCATACTTAGGAGTGGAAGCATACTCATTAAATGAAATTCCAGCATCTGAGCGGACAGAACACCTAGGCTTGCCAGACGGTATCGAAAATGGGGTTTACATTTGGAGTATCGAAGCGCTATCCCCAGCAGCAAGTGCCGGGTTACAGGAGCTGGATGTCATTACGGAGCTGGATGGTCAATCGATTGAAGATATGACATCATTACGCAAGCATCTCTACGAAGATAAACAAATCGGTGATAAGATGACCGTGACGTATTATCGAGACGGGGAAAAGAATGAAACGACTGTAACTTTAAGCTCACAGCAATAAGGCAGCCTCTTATAGGCTGCTTTTTTAGTTATACACAACCTGTGGATGTATATGAGGATAACATACTCTATTTTGTAGGGAACAAATATTCTTATTACTAAATAAAGAATCACTTTTGTGTATATGTGTATAAGTTTGTGGATAGTTTGTTCATAGCGTGTGGAATACTGTGCATAAAAGGGTTATGCACAAGTTATTCACAATAATGGTGGATAAATTATGAAAGCGAAAACATAGAAAAGAAGCAGCCTATCCATTGTAGGAATAGGCTTTTTCTGTTATTATTGTTTAGCAGATTGACCAAAAGACTATTTCGGTCAATTGGTCTATGTGGACAACTCGGTAAATGATACCTAGGAGGAAGAGTTATGAACATGTTGAAGAAGGAATGGCTTCACATATGGAAAGACCGGAAAATGCTTCTGGCCATATGCGGTATATTGGTTGTTCCTTTGCTTTATAGTGCTATTTTTCTGGCGGCTAACTGGAATCCATACAATAATACGGATAATTTACCGGTCGCTGTCGTGAATCTTGATAAAGGATCAACTTTTGAAGACAAGGAACTTCACGTCGGAAGTGATTTTGTGGATAACTTGAAAGAAAATGATAAATTTGACTGGCAGTTCGTCGATGAGTCAAAGGCTATGGATGGTCTGAAATCAGAGGATTATTATATGATAGTCAAGATTCCGGAGGATTTCTCGGAAAATGCAGCTACTTTACTGGATGATGATCCGAAACAAATGAATATCGAATACTATTCCAATCCAGGTAAAAACTATCCAGCTTCCAAGATTACGGATAGTGCGATACAACAGCTGGATAAAGAAGTGGCAGAGCAGGTAACAGAGGAATATGCCCATTCCGTTTTTGCCAGTCTTTCCGATGTGGCAGATGGATTGAAAAAAGCAAGTGATGGCTCCAAGGAGCTTGCAGATGGTTCGAACGAAGTTAATGAAGGGGCTAAAAACTTAAGCAAGAACTTAGCCAGCCTGTCGACTAGCACAGCAACTTACACAGAGAAGGTTGGTGAAGCAGATCAAGGCATGAATGAGTTGGATACAGGTATTCAGAGTTTAGCTTCAAAATATCCAGACCTGGACCAAGGAATTACAAAAATCAATGATGGTCTTCAGACATTGAATGGAAATAGCGGTGATCTGGAAAGCGGGTCTGATCAATTGGTATCGGCCACCGATCAGATATCAAGTGGATTACAGCAACTGCAGCAGGCCACTGAACAATTAGCAGGCAGTTTTCCTGAATTGAATAATGGTATTGCCGCGGCGAATGAAAAAGCACAAACTGTCAAAGACAAACTGGAAGCTGCGCAGTCTCAATTGACGGCGTTGGAAGATTTGGCACAGCAACTGCAGGAGTCGCAGCAGCAGATTAAGGAACAGCAAGCTGCTCGGATCCAACAGCTGGAAGATATCGTGACCAATGATGACCTCTCTGCTGCGCAAAAGCAGGAGGAACTGCAAAAGCAGATTCAGCAGCTTGCGGATGCAGTACCTGATGTGGATGTACAGCTTCCGGATATTGATCCCGAAGCAATTACAAAACAGCTGACTGAAGTGACAACACAGCTTGACCAGATTGATAAGCTAGCACAAGGTGCACAGCAGACACAGACAGCATTGAACGGATTAAATGAAGCAGCTGGCAAGCTGGCGGATGGTGCATCTTCTATCCAGTCCGGGCAGACTGAACTGAATAGTGGGATTCATTCGTATACGGATGGAGTCAATCAGTTGGCAAACGGGTCCCCTGCGCTAGTTTCAGGTTCCCAGACGGTAATGGATGGACTGGGACAGCTACAAGCGGGCAGCAGCAAGTTAACAGCAGGACTTGATCAATTGCATGCCAATGGTCCGCAATTAGCCGATGGGGCGCAGCAGCTGACAGATGGTTCACAAACTCTATCCGACGGCACACAGAGTGTGACGGATGGAAGCAATGAACTGCATGATGAGTTGGCTAAAGGTGCCGAAGATGCAAACATCAGCACAAGCGATAAAACAGATAATATGTTTGCCAGTCCAACAGATGTGAAGGATGAAAAATTAAGTACTGTGCATACCTATGGAGAAGGACTTGCGCCATATATTCTTTCCATTGGTTTATTTGTTGGAGCACTTGTATTCACGAATATCTTCCCGCTTCGTGACCCTGCAAGTGAACCGACATCGGGCTTTGCATGGTTCCTGAGCAAGTTCAGTATTGTCTTGTTTGTCAGTGTGCTCCAATCTTTGTTTGCAGTAATGATGCTTGTCCATATTATGCATGTACAAGTGCAAAGTGAATGGCGTCTGCTCCTATTCGCCATCCTATTCAGTTTAACTAGTTTCTTACTGATTCAGTTCCTGACAGTTGCATTGGATAATGTGGGGCGCTTCCTGGGAATCATTGCATTGTTATTCCAGATTGGTGCAGGTGCAGGTACCTATCCAGTGGCGTTACTACCGGAATTCTTCCAAGTCATTCATAAGTTCGTCCCGATGACATATGCAATCAGCGGATTCCGGGAGATCATTTCCATCGGTGATGACTGGGGTTATCTCTGGCAGCAAGCTGGTTACTTGAGTATCTTTTCTGTGCTATTCTTAGCATTGACAATTCTTGTCTATATATTGCAGACTCGTAAATTCAAAAAAGACGATGAAGATGAGGCTGTTGTTTCCACGTAAAAGAAAAAGGGGTAGAGAACAATGATAGTAGATAAAAAAGAACGCATTATCGAAGCTGCGGCTATGTCATTTAGTCAATTCGGTTTCAAAGCGACAACAATGGCTTCAGTTGCAAAAATAGCCAAAGTAGCAAAGGGCACGATATATACGTTCTTTGACAGCAAAGAGTCATTGTTCTCGACTATCCTGGAACGGACAATGAAACAGCTGCGACAAGCAGCCGATGCAGCGATTCAAGAGGAAGCAGCTTTTCATGAGAATATCCAAGCGATGCTAGATGCAATCCTGGGGTTCCGTGAGAGTCATCAGCTGCTGATCAAACTGAGTCAGGAAGCAAAGGAATTGGGAACAGTGGAAGTATTGGGGATTCTTACCCAAGTAGAGAGATTGATTCTTGATTATATCAAGTCGGTCATCGTGAGAGAAAGGGCAAAAGGCGCAGCAACAAATCGCGATCCCGAGCTTCTTGCGTTTCTTGTATATAAAACATATATAGCGCTCATTTACGACTGGGAACGCCAGCATGAACCACTTCCAAAAGAAACGATAACGGAAATCATCAGAACACAAATCCATTAGAAAACCGCTGCGTGCTTGCACGCAGCGGTTTTTTCAATACTTCGCACGGATTGATTCCAAAGCTTGCTGGACATTAGCATAAAAAGATATTTTCTTTTTTCTGTAGTCAGCCAGATTCACACTGACTTTTGCCATGCTCGGTTCGATTCCTGTAACCATGAGGCGGGCTCCCATCACTTGAAGTATCTGCTGGAGTCGCAAGATGCCGCTGTACATATCATCGTTTACATCCTGAAGACCTTGCAGATCCATGATGAATATTTCCACATCCCGATCATGAACATGGGCTGAAATCCGTTGATAGATGTCTTCCCAGCGTTCTAAGTTGATATTACCGACAAGGGGCAAGATACAAATGTTCTCTGAAATGGGCACAAACGGGGTCGACAGCAAGGAGGCCTGCTGTTTAAATTCCTCTGCCTTCGTCTCTTCGGATTTTCGATCAGAAGCATCTCTTTGAATTCCGACAAAATATAGCTTATCTTCGTTTGGGACATAGATGGGATACATGGATAGCTCATTCCAGAATGGCTTTCCATCATCCAACTTGTAAAACAAACAACAATTATATGGTCAGCTTGAGGGAACTATTGGTAAAATACTAGTGGAATAAAGTGTTTGAAAGTGAGGGGAATATTTATGTATAAACAGGAGCCCATTTTTTTGGAGCCTGCTCTGCAGGAACGAATCTGGGGAGGGACGAAACTGGCAGATGTATTCGGTTATCATTTGCCATCCAATCAAACTGGCGAGGCTTGGGTCATTTCTGCCCATCCGAACGGTCCGAGCAAAATTCGCAATGGTGAACTAGCCGGGAAAACATTGCTGGATGCATGGCAGGACCATCGGGAATTATTCGGGGAACATGAAAATGAGGACTATCCATTGCTTGTAAAGATCCTTGATGCTAAGACCGATTTGTCTGTGCAAGTGCATCCAGCTGATGACTATGCTCAAGAAGTGGAGAAAGAGCCGTATGGAAAAACGGAATGCTGGTATGTAGTGGATGCCGAGCTTGGAGCCGAGATTGTTTTCGGACACCATGCACAAACAAAAGAACAGCTTGAACAGATGATAGATGAAGGAAAGTGGAATCAGCTGCTGCGACGGGTACCAGTGAAGAAAGGTGATTTCGTATATGTTCCGAGTGGTGCAATCCACGCTATCGGAGCTGGTATTGTCATCTTGGAAACCCAGCAAAGCTCGGATATCACGTACCGCGTGTATGACTATGACCGTAAAGATGATCAAGGGAATGAACGTGAGCTGCATTTGGATGCTGCCAAGGCAGTGTCGACTGTTCCACATGAAACAACCGAAACAAGGGAAGCTCCTGTGCAGCTAGGAGCAAAAACAGAACAGAAACTTGTCGAAAGCGAGTATTTCACCGTTTATCATTGGCAAATAGCAGGAGAAGCTGAATTAGAAACACCGGACTCATTTCTTCAAGTAAGTATCATTGAAGGAAGCGGTGAGGTCGTAATTGAAGATCGATCTTACCAGCTGAATAAAGGTGATCATTTCGTGCTTCCGGTTCACATCAAAAAATTCACATGGAAAGGTCAGCTTGAGGCGATAGTTTCCCATGTATGAGAGCAAGATGACATGCACTTTTTTCGATAGCTTTCGTCTATTTCCTGGGAAATACTTGGTGAATTGCTGCAAAGTTTTTCCTTCCCTATGCTATAATTGGGGCACAGTTCAAAGAGACAGGAAAGGTGAGCTATGAAACGATTAGCAGCAATGTTGTTTGTGGTTGGTATGGTATTCCTGCTTTCCGCTTGTTCGGATGATCAGTCAGCGAAAGATGGACTTGATCAGTTTGTCGACAATTGGAATGCCCAGGATTTCGATAAAATGTATGATCAGCTGACCGAGGAATCGCAAAAAGAAATTTCCAAGGAAGATTTCACCAAACGGTACACAGATATCTATGATCAGGCTGGAGTATCTGATTTGAAGGTCACGGCAGGTGATGTGTCTGAGGAGGATGAAAAATCAAATGCGGATACCCAACAGCTGCCTTTGTCTGTCAGCATGCAGACAGTTGCCGGAAAAGTGGAGTTTGACAAGCAAGCGGAACTTGTAAAAGTCGATGAAGAAGATGGTGCGACTTGGAAGGTGAACTGGGATCCTTCCTATATCTTTGCTGAACTTAATGACAATGAAAGCGTCCGTATAACTTCAGTGGAGCCGGAACGCGGCCGGATATTGGATGCGAATGGGGAAGAACTGGCATTCAATGCAACTGTTCCGTCCGTCGGAATCGTTCCAGGTCAATTGGAAGCAGACGGGACGAGCCGGGATGAGACACTGGATCAAGTGGCGGAGAAGCTTGACGTTGATAGGGAAGAAATCGACGCTCTGCTGGAGCAGAGCTGGGTGACGGATGAAGTGAATGTCCCGATAAAAACATTGCGCCCCGATCAGCGTGACTTGGCTGATGAGGTCGGTCAACTTCCCGGTGTTCAAATCACGGACACTAGTTCAAGATTCTATCCGCATGGGGAAGCGGCAGCACATTTGACTGGTTATGTGAAAAAAGTAGATGCAGAGTTCCTTGAGGAGGATGACAATGCTTCCAATTATGATGCTGACTCCTACGTTGGCTCAACAGGATTGGAATCTGTCTATGAGGATCAGCTTCGAGGTACTATCGGATGGAAGATCTATACGGTTTCCGAAACAAGCGATGAACAAGAAGTGATTGCCGAGACCGAAGTGAAAAATGGAGAAGATGTCGAGACGACGATCGATATCAATATGCAAGAGAAGATTTATGATCAGCTGAAGGATGATAGCGGAGCATCCGTTGCCCTGGATCCGAAAACTGGAGCTACTTTGGCATTGGTGAGCGCACCATCCTATGATCCGAATAACTTCATTTTCGGTTGGGATGACGAGGAATATGAAAAACTTTCCAATGATGAAAACAGCCCGTTCTCAGCTAAGTTCAATAAAGCTTATGCCCCGGGTTCGACCATCAAGCCGCTTACAGCTGCTGTAGGACTGGATAATGGCGTCATCACTCCAGACGAGAAGAAGCATATCGAGGGACTGAAATGGGACAATGATGGCAAGTTCGGTAATTACAGTGTGACACGTGTATCGGACCGCTTATCGGATGTCGACTTGAAGGATGCATTGATTACGTCTGATAACATTTACTTTGCGATGACTGCAGTGGATACAGGAGCGGAAAACTTTGAGGCAGGCCTGAAATCTTTCGGCTTTGGTGAAGAGTTGGATTATGAGTTTCCGACGGCAGCATCGTCCATCTCTAATGATGGTTTGGATAATGAGACACTCCTTGCTGATTCCGGCTATGGCCAAGGACAGGTGCTTATGTCTCCGCTTCATTTGGCAGCAGCTTATACACCTTTCGTCAACGATGGCAACTTGATTAAGCCGACTTTGCTCAAGTCTAAAGCGCAGGAGTCTGTCGTATGGAATGAGGGTGTCCTGCCTAAAGAAGGTGCTGATGCAATCACAGAAGGGCTTCGCGGTGTTGTAGAAGATGAACGTGGATCAGCACATAATCCGGTAGTGGATGGTCTGACACTGGCAGGTAAAACTGGCACGGCAGAATTGAAGCAAAGCCAGGATGATGAGAATGGTACTGAAAATGGCTGGTTTGTTGCTTATGATTACGATAATCAGGATTTGCTGATCAGCATGATGGTAGAAGGCGTCCAGGATAAGGGCGGCAGCCATTATACCGTTGAAAAAGTAAAAAATGTATTCAAATGAGGCAAAGCGTGCGGGTATTCCGTGCGCTTTTTCCATATTGGAAAAATAAGCTATAATAGCAAGATGAACGGGTATAGAGAACGAGAAATGGAAGGAGAGACGGATTATGGAAGAGAAACGATATTCGCCATCTGGCACGTTAGCACTGGGCATTGTGACGATGTTTATCCCAGTGATCGGAATCATATCAGGTATTCTGGCAATCATATTTGCCAATAAGAGTCTCAAAGTAACAGAGGACACAGAAGCGATAAAGGCATTGTATCTCGGCGGAAGGGTATGTGCGATAATTGGGTTGTGCTACCAGGGATTGATGGTCATTTATATCATTTTTATATTCACAATAGCATTATCACCATTGTTTTATTAATAAAAACAGCCTCGGACTCAGTCCGGGGCTGTTTCATGTTCAGGCGTTGTCAAATCGACATCCTCCAGTTTATGCACTTTTGTTTTATATTTCACCTTATAAATAATCCAGCAAAGCAAAAAGATCGGGATGCCGATATAGGAGGCGACAAAACTGCCGATATCAAAGCCGTCTTCCGTAAAGGATGATACACTCTGTCCGACTACCACTGTGATGCTCAATATAAGCGCGAACAACGGAGCGAAGGGGTAGAATTTCGCCGTGTATGGCAAATCCTTGATATCATAGCCCTGCGCTATATACGCTTTACGGAAACGATAATGACTGATAGCAATTCCGATCCAAATGATGAATCCTGTCATACCAGCCACGTTCAACAGCCATGTGTAGACGATACCGTTACCGAAGAAGGATGTGAGAAAGGCCGCACAGCCAACTGCTGCAGTACCGATCAAAGCATTGACAGGTACTCCGTTCTTATTCAATTTGCCAAGGAAGCGTGGGGCTTTTCCTTCTTTCGCCAGATTCCACAGCATCCTGGTGCTCGCATACATACCAGAGTTCCCAGCAGATAAGACTGCTGTCAGGATGACAGCATTCATCACAGATGCAGCAAAAGCAATACCGGCTTTTTCGAAGACAAGTGTGAATGGGCTCAGCTGAACATCTTCGCTCGCCAAGCTCTCTGTTGTATACGGAATGAGCATCCCGATGACGAAGATAGCCAGGATATAGAATAGCAGAATACGCCAGAAAACAGATCGAATCGCTTTTGGTATCGATACTTTCGGATTATCTGCTTCCCCGGCTGCAGCACCAAGCAATTCCGTACCTTGGAAGGAGAAACCGGCTGCCATGAACACACCGATCAAAGCAAGGAAACCGCCGTTGAATGGAGCATCTTTTACGGTAAAATTCGAAAAGCCTGGCGATTCCCCACCTAAAATTCCGACTATCATTAAAAGACCAACAATGATGAATACAATGACTGTAATAACCTTGATCAAGGCAAACCAATATTCAGATTCACCGAAGCCTTTGACAGAAATATAGTTCAATAAGAACATGATGATCAGGCTGATTGCACTCCAGATCCAGGATGGTGTATTCGGGAACCAGAAGTCCATGATCAATGTCACGGCAACCAGTTCAGCTGCGATCGTCGACGCCCAGCTGAACCAATAGTTCCACCCAAGTGCAAAGCCGAGCGATTCATCAACAAATTTCGTTGCGTAAGTACTGAAGCTGCCGGATACAGGCATGAAGGCAGCCATTTCAGCCAGACTGGTCATCAGGAAGAAGACCATGCAGCCGATGAGGGCATAAGCCAGCAGCGCACCGCCAGGACCAGCTTGACTGATTGCACCGCCACTGGCGAGGAATAGACCGGTCCCAATGGTGCCTCCGAGGGAGATCATCCCTAAATGACGAGCTTTGAGCTTCCTTTGTAAGCCTGGCGCTGTGTTGTTTTGTTTGTTGCCCAATTCTTTCACCTCGTCTATAGTATGGCATGTTGTCGTGAACTTAACTAAAAAAGCCGTTTCGGATATCATTGCTCTATCCGAACGGCTTTTTCTATACAACAGCATCATTCTAGAATAAATAAGATATCGCAGCAGGAATATCGATCCCGTGCTCGTTCAAGCAGCTTTTCACCTGTTCATTGGCAGAAGCTGCATATCACTTTCATTGTTCAATGATTGCCTATGCAAATCAATGAGTTCTTATGCAATTGAAAAACATCCCTAACTTTACTATACAGAGCGGGATATTTCAACTGTATTCTAGAATGGATTATTTTGGAGCTTTACGGTGCTTTGTGGCGCACTCGTAGCCATAGCCGATTTCTATTAAGGTAGATTCCTCAAAAGCACCAGCTGTAAACGTAATTCCGAATGGTTCGCCAGCTTCTGTGTACCCAGCCGGTACCGTAATCGAAGGGTATCCGGCCTTGGCAGCGATGTCGCATCCATAATAGCTAGGGAAAATGATCGCATCAAGTTTTGCATCTGCCATGACAGGATCCAGACCTTCCGTGCGGGATTCTCGTATGTCAGCTAAACGATCCTGCAGATATTCTGCTTGTTTAAGCATTCCATCTGTCTTCTCAGCAGCTTCTAGAATATCTTGACCGTGTACGAGTGCGGCTCCTGTGTTGATGCGGTTCCATTCCATTACTTCTTTCAATGTATGAGCTGGAAGGTGCGCTGATACTTTTCGCAAGTATCGGTTCACGCCATGCTTGAATTCATGATACAGCACGCTGGATTCCCTGGTAATTTTCGGAACTTGCACATTGATAAGCTCTGCGCCTTGAGCTCGCAGTACGGTAAAGGCTTTATCCATTAGCTCGCGTTTTTCAGGGGGAAGGCTATCCAATGTGTGCCCATCTATACCAAGACGCTTTCCCTTCAATCCTTCTTTTTGGAGTGATGCTGTATAATCTGGAAGAGCCGGGGCTGATAGAGTGGCAGGATCCTCTTTATCCGTGCCGGCCATCACTTGAAGCAGGATGGCCGCATCTTCTACAGATCTCGTCATTGGCCCAGCTGTATCTTGACTATGAGCAATCGGAATGATACCGCTGCGGGATACAAGTCCCACGGTAGGCTTGATACCGACCAATGAATTGCTGCTGGATGGGCTCAGGATAGAACCACTTGTTTCTGTTCCGATACCTGCTGCGGCCAAATTATTGGCAATGGCAGCACCTGTCCCTGAGCTTGAGCCACCGACATCGAAACTGCCATATGGATTTCGTACTTGACCGCCGCGGGCGCTGAAACCATTTGGCATCGGTTCTGACATGAAGTTGGCCCACTCTGTCATATTGACCTTGCCTAGTATGATGGCGCCAGCTTCGCGCAGTTTTCCAACGATGAAGGCATCCTGTTTCGCGTAATTATCAGCAAGTACGAGGGTTCCAGCGCTTGTGTGCATGCCATCTGCAGTATCTATGTTGTCTTTGATCAAAAGAGGAAGACCATGAAGCGGTCCGCGCAGCTTTTCTGCTTTTCTTTCCCTATCCATTTGACAGGCAAGGAATAATGCATCTGGATTAATCTCCAGGATACTGTTTGTACCGTCTTTGTTAGCTATACGTCCCAGATAAGCTTGAACTAGGTCAAAAGATGAAAGCGTGCCTGATGCTAGTTCAAGCTGTAAGGATGAGAGGGTTGCTTCTTCCAACGGAAAATTATTCATAGACTGGATTCTCCCCTTTTAAATGAGTATGATAAAGAAATCTTCTAAATTTGGACAAGTCAGACATATTCATTGTACTAAATTTTCGGGAGACTTCGATTACTCAGCGACACATAAATATACACAAAAGCAGATCGGTAAGGATATTCAGCTGGTAATAGCTGCGGTTTTGCAGAAGGGTAGGATCATTCCATCTAGCATTGGTCAGACTAGGAGTGCATCTTCGGATAAACCAGGTACTGCCAGCTTTCACGGGGTAAAGGATAATGAATCTTCTTGCTACAAGACCGGTATGATCTGTTATGGAATTACTTTTATTGTTTTTTTTGCACTATGTGATTCATGACGGACGGGATCTTTTCATACAACTGGCTATTCATTTTCGATTTTACGGTTTATCTTTGTGTTCATATGATATAGCATATGGAATAACCCGTACGCTTTCGGGCGTTGTGGTATTCATTATTTTACTATTATCTTTCCATTGACCTGCTTCTGGGGACTGTTGCTTTCGGTCAGGAAAGAAATCATGATCCTGGAAGCAGACGAGAACTAGGAAAGAAATAGTTGGCAAGGGGCATAGACATGGCAAGAAATGATCGATCATCAAGTGAGTTACACAAAGGTTTAAAAAACCGCCATGTGCAGATGATTGCGCTTGGCGGAGCAATAGGAACAGGCTTGTTCTATGGTTCTGCATCCTCAATCGGATTGGCAGGACCGGCAATCGCGCTTGCATATCTGATTGGCGGTATTATGATTTTTTTCATTATGCGAGCGCTCGGTGAGCTGTCTGTAGATACACCGAATTCTGGTTCTATCAGTTATTACGCCTATCAGAATCTTGGTGATTTCTTTGGATTCTTCTCAGGCTGGAATTATTGGTTCAATTATGTGGCAGTAAGCATGGCAGAATTGACGGTTGTCGGCATCTATGTCCAATATTGGTTCCCAAGCATTCCGACTTGGGTGACAGCATTTGGCTTCCTTATCTTGATTACCTGCATCAATCTACTGAGTGTCAAATTGTATGGTGAGTTCGAGTTCTACTTTGCTATCATCAAAGTTGTCGCAATTATCGGGATGATCATCCTCGGATTAGTTATCATATTCACTGGTATCGGGAATGATGGCGTTCCGACTGGTTTCTCCAACTTGTTTGATGAGGGAGGCTTCATGCCAAATGGTTTAACAGGTGTAGTCTTGTCACTGGTGCTTGTCATGTTCAGTTTTGGCGGGGTCGAATTGGTCGGTATTACGGCCGGAGAAGTGGATACACCGAAGAAGACGATACCAAAGGCAATCAACCAGGTTGTCTATCGGATCTTGATTTTCTACGTTGGAGCTCTGCTTGTCATCATGTCCGTTTTCCCTTGGAATCAAATCGACGGTCAAAGCAGTCCATTCGTGCAAATATTTGACGGCGTCGGTATTCCGGCTGCTGCAGGTATATTGAATGTTGTCGTCCTTACTGCCGCGGTTTCTGCGCATAACAGCAGTCTTTACAGTAATGGACGGATGTTGCATTCCTTGGCCAAGCAAGGGAATGCACCGAAGTTCTTAGACAAAGTCGGCAAACGGACAGGTGCTCCGGTAGCAGCGATTCTTGTATCCTCAGGAGTGGCAGCGATAGCTGTAATCGTAAACTTCCTGTTTCCCGAAAAAGTGTTCAGCTATCTGATGGCGATTGCAACGATTGCAGTTGTCATCAACTGGATGATGATCGTTATCATCCATCTAGCTTTCCGGAAACGTATCGGGAAAGAAGCAGCAAGTAAACTCTCTTTCAAACTGCCGCTTTATCCGATATCCAATTATCTTGTCTTGTTATTCCTGATTGCAGTAATCGTCATTATGGGGTTCATCCCGGATTACCGTCTGGCGCTTATCATCTTGCCGATATGGGTGATAATCCTTTCAGTCGGTTATAAGCTGAAGCGGAAATGAAAAAATGCGTATCCTGGCTGGGATACGCATTTTTTATTTTAGACGTGCTGCAGCAAACGGAAGCTGCCGTTGGACAGCTGTATGTTTATGTCTGATTGAGCTGCGATTTGCGGGTCATGGGTGACCATGATCACGCATTTGTTCTCTTGGTGGGCAAGATCGATGAAGAGCTTCACGATTTCTTTGGATGTCTTGTCATCCAGGTTACCGGTTGGCTCATCCGCCACAATCAAATCAGTGTCGCAGCAGAAAGCCCGGGTAATGGCCACACGCTGCTGCTGCCCTCCGCTGAGTGTGAGGACACGCTGCTTGGCATGCTCCTCGGAGATGCCGACTTTAGCCAGCATCTTTAAGATGTAGTCTTCCTGGTTTTCCGCTTTTTTACCTGTGATGGCCATGGCTGATGCAATGTTTTGATAGGCTGTCATATAAGGAATCAAGTTATATGATTGGAAGATAATAGAGACATAATCATGGCGGAATTTGCCAAGCCCCATTTTACGAATTGATTTCCCGTCATATTCGATGTCACCTTCCTTCGGCTTGTCCAGCCCTCCTGCCAAAGACAGGAATGTGGTTTTGCCCGATCCGGATGTACCGGTGATCGTATAGAATATATTTTTATGAAAATCGATATTCACATTTTGAAATAATGCATTTTCTTTATTCGTGTACCAGTAGCCAACATTTTTGAATGCCAATAATGGTGCCGTCATATATACCCCTGCTTTCTATTCTTGTTTCGTCAAAATATTTTTCGGCTGCAATCGTAAGATCGAAATCGATGGGATGAGTGCTGCAATGATTGCCACTGCCAATCCGATACCGCCTAGTATCAAGATATTTTCCCATGTCACGTTGATATTCAGACTGCTGATTGCTTCACTTGGCTGGCTGAATGCATCCGAGACAGCTTGTCCCGGGCCGCTTCCCATCGGACTGCCACCGCCGCCAGGTCCTTGCTGCATGGATGTAGTTGCCGTTTCGGCAGAAGCAGTTGTTTGCTGATCCAATAGCTGATTTCCTAGTACGTTCGCAATCGGATTTCCGAAAAGGGAAGACAATCCTACGGCAACAATGGCAATTACCACAATCTCTGTAATGAACTGACCCGCAAGCTTCCATTTCTTCTCTCCGATCGCCATCAAAACGCCCATTTCATATTTACGTTCACGGATGGAAAGCATAACGATCAATGCAAGAATGATCGCACCAGCAATCGTCACAAGATAGACGATGTTCTTCGCGAAGGAAGCGACGTTTTCGATTGGTCCAACCATTTGCTGATAAAGGTCATCATTTGCGTCCAGTTCATACACGTCGAAATCGACGTCCGTTTTCTTAGCCGCGGCAAGGAATGCATCGATATTTTCTGCATCATCCATTTGGTATGTCACGGACTCGACCGTATCCGTGTAGTCCTCGCCTTTAAGCGTGTTAGCTGCTGTATACGAAATATAAATCGAGTTATATGGATTCAGGAAGGAGAAGTTCATGGCCTGGTCGCTTCCTGCAGAACTAGTTTCGTAAATACCGACGATTTCTAATTCTTGCGTTGTATCTTCATCATTGGATGAGCTGATGGTGATGGTGTCTCCGACAGCCAAATCATTTTCCTCTGCAAGGGTCTGTTCGATGACGGCAACGTTGCTGCCAGCATCTGATTCTTCAATACCGCGGCCATCTACGATTTCCGCTTCGCCATCACGGAAGCTTTCTGCTTCTTCACTAGTCAGCGTACCGTTCACAGTAAGGTCAGCTTGCACCATGCCGCCCCGGCCTTGATCACCGAAAGGAGCCTGTGCATTTTCTGATTCACTGCTGTCATCTGTGGATGTACTGCTTTCGATGATATCGAAGTCTTCCGCATTGGCAGATGCGGAAACGGTATAGTTGTAGCTTTTTACATGATCTAAAGCTGCAATGGACTCTGCATCATCCAGACTGATTGGCGTGCTGGTGAACTGCGGCGGACCGTCTGATTCGCTTTGCTCACTTTGCTGTTTTTCCATGGCAGCTTCCCTGTCGACTTGGAGTGTGACAGATCCGCCCAGTTCCTGTCTTGCCAATTCACTGGATGCTTTGGCAGCCGATTGAATCGTAAGTCCCGATAGGACAAATACACATATGACGGTGAAGATCACCAGTTGTAATAAGGTCTTTCCTTTTTTGGCCTTCATACTCCAGAAAGCACGTTTCAAGAAATTCATCTTGCCATCTCCTTTACCTTTTCGGGGCATGCTATAATGCCTCTGAGCCACACCCGCTTTGGCTAATTGCTAGTATGCAGCCATGTGCTGAAGTCCACTTGAAAGCTAGCTGAAGATTTACTGAAAATGAAAAAATCGGGAGTCTTCAGCTGGTTTTCAGATAAATATTCCATAATAAAGAAAAAAGAAAGAATGGATGACAGAATGAAAAATATCAAAGTATTGATCGTCGATGATGAGCAGACTATCACGCAGTTCTTGATGCTAGGTTTACAAAATGAAGGCTATATCGTCGAAACTGCTTCAGACGGCATGCAAGGAATCGCCAAAGCAGATCAGTTTGAGCCTCATATCATCATATTGGATGTGATGATGCCAGGTATGGATGGTTTTGAGGTGTGCCGGATGCTGAAAAAGAAAGGGCGGAAGCTGTCAATCATTATGTTGACTGCACGGGATCAGGTAGATGATCGAATCAGAGGTCTGAATGATGGGGCGGATGATTATCTGGTCAAACCTTTCAGTTTCGAAGAGCTGCTGGCCAGAATGCAGGCACGCCTTCGGAACCAGTTTCCGGAATTGGGTGATTCCATCCAAGCGGGTCCTTTACGAATTGATGACCGCCGCAAGGAAATCTATTTGGAAAAAGAACTGCTGCAGCTCTCTCCGACGGAATATGAACTTTTGAAATACCTTGCCATGAATCAAGGGATTGTGCTCAGCAAGGCACTGATCCTCGATAAAGTGTGGGGATATGGATTCAATGGGGAGGAGAATATCGTCGAAGTGTATATCCGCTCATTACGGGAAAAACTCCACGATAAAGACAGGCAGCTCATCCGAACAATCAGGGGGGCAGGCTACCGCCTGGATGTTAAATGAAGCGATTAAGCCGATTGAGACCGAGAACCTTAAATAAACAGATTGTATCTTTATCTTGTTTCATTCTAGCTATCATCCTTGTTGTTGTCGGTATCCTGCAATACTTTCTGATGAAGGATTTCTTATATCAGAATGAAGCAGATGCCATGCAATCCCAGCTGCATTCGCTGCCGCCGGCACTGCTTGAACCGGATGATGATATGCATCAGCCATTCCTGTTCGATCGCTCCCTGGCCAGAATCGATACATCGGGAAACTACACGGACTTATCAGAGGAAAATGGATTAGCCAGTCCCCGTTTGGATCTGGAGGAGCTACGACGCCACATAAATGGCAGAGAGGGCAAATCGGCTCAATATGTCGTGACAGAGGATGAAGACGGCAATGAGCAGCTGGTTGTCATCGTTGCTGATAGAGGGTTCGGGGAGCTAAATGGGTATTTGCAGGCTGGCACCGAAACAGCAGCGATCAATGATGTCATCAAAGGGCAGCTGCAGGTATTTTTCATCCTGGCTATTGTGGCATTGATTGCTGGTATCCTGCTCTACACACGGGTGATCAAAAAGGCACTTGATCCGCTGCACAGAATCATCCGGAAAGTAGAGCGAACCAGTGCGGAGAATTTGTCCGAGCGTATGAAAGAAGAGACAGAGCAGATAGAAATCAAACGTCTGACAGATGCTTTCAATCAAATGGTGGAAAGGATCGATACCTCCTTTAAGTCGGAACGTGAAGCCAAGGAGCAAATGCAGCAGTTCATCGCGGACGCCTCGCATGAACTGCGGACCCCGCTCACCTCCATCCATGGCTTTCTGGAGGTATTGCTGAGAGGAGCAGCGGATAAACCGGAACAGTTGTATCCGGCTCTTGAGAGCATGCTCAAGGAATCGACCCGTATCAAGAAGCTGGTAGAAGATCTATTATTACTCACTAAGCTTGACCAGGACGAGGATATACAGCTGCGAGAACTGGAAGTAAGTTCTGTCATAGAGGAAATGAAGCCGCACTTTAATATGCTTGCCGGTATTAGGAAAGTACGGTTTGCAGCCGATAAGCATCTGATTGTGGCTGCAGATAAAGACAAATTGAAACAAGTGCTGTTGAATCTATTTTATAATGCAGTCCAGCATACAGACTCAGAACATGGGGAAATAGATATAAGTCTCGGTAAGACGGACCGATCGGCTGAAATCACCATCAAAGATAATGGATCTGGTATACCAATCACGCATCTTCCATATGTATTTGACCGTTTCTACCGCAGTGACAGCTCTCGTACGCGCAAGCAAGGCGGTGCCGGGCTGGGCCTTTCCATCAGCCATTCGATCGTCAAAGCGCACCATGGTTCGATAGAAGTGGATAGTGAGGAAGGAAAAGGTACTGTATTCCGGGTGCTGATACCAAAAAAAGGAACCCTCAAATGATGATGGGTTCCTTCTTTTTCCTTAGTCTTCGCGGGAGATTTCAATCTTACCGACTGAACCATCTTTGCTGTCGGCTTTGACCTCGAACTCAATTCCGTATTCTGGAACTTTGCGCCCGGCATCTGGAAGTGCTTTGTTCAAGTAATTGTTATCATCCTCGAATTCATCGTAGTTCTTCGTGTGGTTATCTTTCAATGTCAGGCCATTTGTTGCTCGGTAATCGAGGAACATCTTCTCGGACTTGTCTTTGCTGAAAGCAGCGTCGTGGATTTGGTAACGCGTGGACGCAACGGATTTATCGCTCCAGTACAGCGCCTTCTGATCAGCGTCGACTACGCCCAGGAAGCCTTCGCCTGGATGCGTACCAGTCCAGTTATCGTCAAAGGAGTTATCTACGTACCAAACGAGGAGACCGGTGTTGTAACTCATCAAGCTGTCGCCGCGGCGGATTCGGTCAAGACCGATGTCGACACCGTTATGTGTACGCCATTCGAGCAAGTAGTAGTGCTCGGATGTGGAAACACCTTTATCCTTAGCAAACCCAGCCAGATCAAATATACTCTCGCCCTCAGCATCGTCGGTAAGGACAGAATTGCCCTCAGCAGTCACTTGAATGTCATCCACGTAGAATCCAGCATTCGAAACAGCTACGTCTGTCCAATAGTTCAAGGACAGCTCGATTTCCTGGCCGGCATAGGCACTCAGATCAAAGCTGGCATCCACCCAGCCATCGGATGTACCAGTGATACCATCACCTGGGTTTTGTTCGTTCGGGTTATCCGTTGTCGTGATGGAACCAGGAATGGTTTCTCCATTCACCTTGACAGAAGCATAGTCCCAATCCTGTTCGATGTCATACCACGTTTTGAATGTCAGTTCAGCAGATGTGGCATCAGTCAGATCCACGGTTGCTGTCATGCTGTTATCAAGCTCATTGCCTTTACCGCCAAAGTAAGCATAGGTGCCGCTGGCGGGGTTGGTGACTTCCGTTTCCTTATCTGGCAGGTTCACACGAATCACATCGTTGTTCGTACCTTTTGTCACGGCTTCATCCAATAGCAGCTCGACGCCGTCATCATCCAGATCTTCTGCTTCGATTGTCGTTCCGCTCAGCCAATTGCCGCCATGGGCATTTTGCAAATACTCTTTCGCATAGGCACTGAAACCAGTCGGCTCGGTTCCTGGTACATCACCAGCCCAGCTTCCGCTTGCCATGATGGACCAATAAGCAACAGCTTCCCCCTGACCGGTATAGTTCGTATCATACTCATCGGGCAATCCTAGGTCATGACCGTATTCATGTGCGAATACCCCCATGGCACCGTCTTCCGGTTCGATTGTGTAGTCATAAGCGGCAAGCTGACCGTCAAAGCGGTCACTAGTGGAGCTTCCGCCAGGTACTGCGACAAGTCCGCCAAGATTCCAGCGGTGGGACCAAATGGCATCACTGCCAAGGCTTCCGCCGCCAGCTTCTTCACCGACGCCGGCATGGATGACCATCAAGTGATCGATGATACCATCCGGTTCATTGTAGACACCGTCACCGTCATAGTCATCACGATCCCACTGATCGTATTCGCTCAAGTCGATATTCGGGTCTTCTCCAGCTTTGGTCAGAGCTTCATACACCAATTCCCTCGCTGCAGCATCACTGCCGTCTGGAGCAGGATCATTGGCGCCATAGTAAGCGGCAGGGTGATCTGCCGTGTACCATCCGGCAATTTCGCCATCCACGGTATAGCTTCCGCCGGACTGTGCTTCATAGTACTGTTTCATGGAAGTGAAATTCTGACCATCCGGACCAGTATAGCCATTCTCACCGAAAATCATGTCCTGGTAGTGATCATGTGTGTAATCCTCATACCACATGTCGGTCTCTTCGGGTGTGATGGAGCTGTTTTGGTAATCCGGGAAGTCGATTGCCAGGACAAGCACTTTATCTTCACGTACTTCGCCTTCATACTTCTCTTCCTTCACATTATCGACCTTTTTGTCCTTTTTCTTATCTTTCCCTTTACCTTTGCCTTTTTTCAAGGCTTCTTGCTTCTGGGAATTGTTTGCTGCATTGTCGGCATTGCCGTTTTGTTTGTCGGTGTCACTTACGATTTTCTCATCGATTGCAGCTTCTTCCAGCTCTTCTGGCAGAGGTTGTTTAGCAGCTTCTGCACTTTTTTCTTCCCGTTCCTTAAGATAAGCATTCAATGCTTCCTGCGCTTGCGCTTCGGTAGCATCCTGACTGATCTTGCCTTCTTCCTTAAGCAATTCAATCAATTTATCTTCGTTGGCAATTGCGCTATCGAAAGGTGCACCGCCTTGTGAAGCTTTCGGCGAGTACGTCACGGATGATGCTTCCTCAGTGGACGCTTCCGCTTGGGCTTCCTGCGCTGGCGTGAATGATAATGTAAAAGTGCTGAATCCAATAATGGCTGCCATCGCAGAAGCCATCCATTTATTCTTTTTCAAGCAAGTCACTCTCCCTGTGCTAATAGTTTAAATAGTCGGAAAACAAAAGGTGTATGTAGGTAAAGTTTTCCTTAGAGGGTAGTATAGCTACTAGTCTGCTAGATTTACAATGGTACTTTGGGAGGAAGAAAGATCCAATGTTCCTTGAATTGATGCGGTTTTTGGGAGATATATTCACACAATCCGACAAGGTCGGCAGGAAGTTGGGAAACAGCTTCGTGAAAAATAACACAGATCTATGGAAACTTGTAGAAGGATGTAAGAAGTTGGGAAAGTAAGAAGAGGACATTAAATGAAATAAATATAAGAAAATGAGTAAATAGACCTATCTATTAAACTGGTTTTTTGATCAGGCACCGTATGTGTAACAGACTAGGCATGCAAGTTGCAGCGTATTGGCGCGTATTTCGCTTTGCAATGGTATACGTGATGCAAAGAAAAGGAAGCTGGCAGGCTTCCTTTTGATTAGGTATGCAGGATTTCTTCTTCATAATTAGAGGCTTCGGAACCCCTATGCAGATACAGTTCGAATGTGCCCTCTTGGAAGAATAACGGAAAGACAGTTCGGACGACATCCTGCATCGGCAGTTTCATTGCTTCCGACTTATTGAACCAAGAAGGATTGCCTTCTCTTGAATCCGTCAAAAGCTTACCAGAAAAAGAGTCCGTTAGATAATAGAATATCAAATAACGGGCATTCCGCTCATCATCCACATAATGCTGAACGCCTTTGTACTCGAGATCCCAAACGTCCAGACCCGTCTCTTCTTTCACTTCCCGGACGGCACTTGCAGTGAGACTTTCCGGGAAATCGACCTTTCCGCCTGGCGGGATGAAGCCGCTGAAGTCATCATGCTGACGGTCCAGCAGAAGTACTTGATCTTCGTGATGGACCATCACCATATTAAAGATTTTATGTTCGATCATTTCAGTAGCCTGTTTCGACAGAGGCATTCACGATATACATCATATCGTTCTTATCATTTTTCTCCTCCAAATAGATGGCGCTGGAAGTCAGCATGCCCCCATCGATCACTTCCACTGTCACGGTACCGTATGGAATCCGTGCTCTCACCTGCTCGACATCCAATTTGTCCTTGTCTGCAGGAACGGCCAAGCGGACATTCACCTTCATATTGTGCAAGTCATTTTCCGGCAGGACGCTGGCGATGCCTGGCATGGAATTTGTATGAATGGCATTGACTACCGCACGTACCGCTGCTTTTGTGACATCCTGGCCGTGGACATCGACACCGAAGCCGGTTTGGATGAACATGATTTTTTTCATATAAATCACTCCTGGTTCGTTCTGATATATTTACTGTATCATACTAGGATAAAAGAATTCTATCAGCCATATGGAAAATTTGGTAAACTGGTTGAAAGAAAGGGGATATGCCCATGGGTTATGTAGAGAATCTTCGTAAATATGTCGGCCATCAGCCTGTCATCTTGGTAGGGGCATTATGTCTGCTTCTGAATGAAAAACAGCATATCCTGTTACAAAAGCGAATCCATCCGCCTGAAACATGGGGGTTGCCCGGCGGTCTGATGGAATTGGCGGAATCCGCCGAACAAACCGCTGCCAGGGAAGTCCTCGAGGAAACAGGTCTGACGGTTGAGGATCTACAGCTGGTTGATGTTTATTCCGGTAAAGATAATTTCGCCGTTGCAGCCAATGGTGATGAATTTTACAATGTGACGATCGTGTATCGGACGGATCGGTTTAAGGGAGAGCTGATGCATGATGAAACGGAATCCATAGAACTGGCCTTTTTCCCGCTTGATGGACTGCCGGAAAAGATGATCGGGAGTCACCGTCGTTTTATAAAAGACTTCAGGGAAAAGGAGTAGCTTGGCAGCTACTCCTTTTCTGTCTCTTCCTGTGTCCAGTGTGATATCCATCTGATCGACTTCATCAGGAACCTCAAGTGAAGTGAACCGTATGTACTGCGTTCTCTTAGAGTAATGTCTTGTAAAGCGTCGATCTCAAGCTTGGCTTTCGGACAATCGGGTAGGGTCCTCACCCGAAGTCCACTCTTTGGATTGGTTGGGCAATAGCAGCAAAAGATGGACGTGGAAATATTGCTCTGAAATTAAACGGTTATGGTAGTAATTTCATGGCATCGAGGCAACCGTATAGCCAATGAACACAGAAATGACTGCAAGCAGTATACTCAGTATGGTGGCTAAGCCTAATAGCCGATCACTGTTACCAATGCTTTTACCACTCTGCCGCAATCGTAAAATGAAAATAGCTGCACCGAGTAACACGGAACTTCCCCAAATGATATACCCTGTCTTGGTGAAAAGCTGTTCCCATGCAATCAACCAGATAATGAATATACCGAGATGGATTGAACATATCGTAAAATTGATGGTTCTTCTGGGCGTCATCATATTCATACCTCCATGCCACTATCCTAGCACGCGGAACGATTATACATATATAGAACTTCTTAATGCCCCCTTCCCATCTGAACTGAATTCACACCTCGGGCAGTGGATTGGCGTTCCGTCAGGGAGAAGGAAAGGGCAGCTGCTGTATAAGGTGTTGCGGTCAGCTCCGCATACATGCGGCGGAATGCCTCTGCCCCCATCTGCTTAAGAGGATTGCGTACATGTGTCAGCTCCATCAAGCCGGCTATATCACTTTGGTCGGATTCAAAGCCGACTAACCCCAGCTGATCGGGGACGTGGATTCCCTTTGCTCGTGCTTGGGCTGCCATTCCGGCCGCAACATAATCGCTGGCATGGATCACCGCATCGGGCATCTCTTTGCCGGCTAATAGCTTCTGCAAAGCTTTGCGTCCGTCATCGACTGTGAATGTCTCATCCAGGATCCATTCGGGATGGACGGGAAGGTTGTACTTTTGCAAAATATCCTCGAATGCCTTCTTTCGTTCCAGGCTGTTTCTGCTTACGGCTCTACCTATTGTACAGGCAATGCGGGTATAGCCTTTTTCTATCAAATGCTCCAAGCCAAGCTGGAACCCTTCATAATGATTCATATAAATGGATTGGATTTTTGGATGCTGCAGCGGTTCACAGGTCATGATAGGACCGTATTTCGCATAGGCGGCGACTTTTTCCCAGCCTATCCCGCAGCGCAGGATAATCAGCCCGTCAAGTTTCTTTTGACGCAGCATTTCCAGCGCCTGTAATTCCTGATCTGGTTTCTCGTTCGTTTGGTATAGTAAAGTCTGGTAATGGCAGGAAGTACCTGCTTCGGCAATGCCTTGGACGATTTGCATAAAATAGTGACTGATGGAGGGGGAAACGACGCCGATTGTATTCGTCCTGCCTTTTTTCAGCTGCACGGCATTGCTGTTTTGGATATAGTCCAGCTCATCAATGATTTGCTGAACCTTGCGCCGAGTATCTTCATGGACATGAGGATGTTGATTGAGGACACGTGATACAGTGCTGCGGGAAACGCCAGCCATCTGTGCGATCTGCTTGATATTACTCATGTACATCACCTCTTTGGAAATCGCTTTCTTACCTTTATTTTAGCGGAAAATGAACGTTTTGTAAGCTTTGGGCTGCCCCTTTACAAATTCCTTACGATTTTGCACTTGACCTGGGATGCATTCCAGCAATTAAGCTGTGGTTGTAGATCTAAAACGTAACCATATAGGAGGCTGTAATCATGGGAAAATTGAAGATCGTAACAATCGGCGGCGGGTCAAGCTACACACCAGAAATCGTAGAAGGGTTCATCAAACGCTATGATGAATTGCCAATTACAGAGCTTTGGCTCGTAGATGTGGAAGCAGGGAAAGAAAAGCTTGAAATCGTAGGGAACATGGCAAAACGCATGGTCGAAAAAGCTGGTTTGCCGATCGATGTGCATTTGACATTGGATCGCCGTGAAGCCTTGAAGGATGCAGATTTCGTTACAACACAATTCCGTGTCGGCCTTTTGGATGCACGGGCGAAGGACGAACGGATTCCATTGAAATATAACGTCATCGGACAGGAAACAAACGGACCAGGTGGTTTATTCAAAGGTTTGCGGACAATCCCGGTCATCTTGGATATCTGTAAAGACATGGAGGAGCTTTGCCCGAATGCATGGCTCGTCAACTTCACGAACCCAGCTGGTATGGTAACGGAAGCTGTGCTTCGTTATTCCAATATCAAAAATGTCGTCGGCTTGTGTAATGTGCCGATCATGATGAAGATGCAAGTAGCAGAGCTGCTCGGTGCCGATGGAGATCGTGTGCACATCGACTTTGCTGGACTGAATCACATGGTATTCGGCTTGAATGTATACTTGGACGGGGAAAATGTGACGGACACCGTACTGGATAAAATGACAAGTGCCGATAAAAATGAGATGACGATGAGAAACATCAAGAATCTTGACTGGGAACCTAGCTTTATCAAAGGTCTGAAAGCTATCCCGTGTCCATACCACCGCTATTATTACAAGACCTCGCAAATGCTGGAAGCAGAGCTTGAGGAAGCGGAAAACGAAGGTACTCGTGCCGAGGTTGTGCAAGGTGTCGAACGTGATTTGTTTGAGCTTTATAAGGATCCTAATCTGGCAGAGAAACCTGAACAGCTGTCCAAACGAGGCGGTGCATATTACAGCGATGCAGCATGCAGTCTGATCAACTCCATCTACAATGACAAACGCGATATCCAGACAGTGAACACAATCAATAACGGGGCTATCCAAAGCATTCCAAACGATTCCGCCATCGAAATAAACTGCGTCATTACGAAAGACGGTCCAAAACCAATCGGTATCGGCGATCTGCCAGTTCCTGTACGCGGACTTGTGCAGCAAATCAAATCCTTCGAGCGTGTCGGAGCAGAAGCAGCTGTAACAGGTGATTACAACACTGCGCTGCTTGCGATGACGATCAATCCGCTTGTACCTTCGGATGAAATCGCGAAAAATTTGATGGATGACCTATTGGAAGCGCATAAAGCGCATTTGCCGCAGTTTTTCAATAAAGTAGAAGCATAATGAAGAAGACCCGCGACGCACAAAAGAGAGCAGCGCGGGTCTTTCTTATGTGGAATTCCTCGGTACAAGATATCCCTTCCATAGTAAATGTTTGGGCACATATGAATGACCAGTTAGCTGCAAATCTAATTGCGCAGTAGTCTCTTGTGCCATGGCAGCAATTTCATTATCATAAGTGGTCAGCGGGGGATCGGTAATCCGGGAAATAGGATGGTTATCAAACCCAGTGACTGCGCACTTTTCGGGTACAGAAATTTGGTGCTGCTTAGCAGCATGCAAAATACCTGCCGCAACGAAATCACTCCCAGCAAAAATACCATCTATCAGCGATTGGTTATTACGAAATAACTCGCTTCCTAAACGAATACCATCCTCAATCGTTACCATTGCTTCTATGCGTTTTGCTCCTTCTGCTAAATTTTTCACAGCTAAGGCTTTTAGAAAACCTCTATATCTTGCTTCTTGGGATGGAGAAGTTTGATCGAGGCAGAATAAAAGACGTTTCTTGCCTGTTTGCAGCATATGCATGGTCAATGTGTAGGCGGCACTCTCTTCGTCCAGGCTGCATACGGTTGTATCCATTTCATATTTCTCATTGCAAATAAGTATCGGGCCATTTTCTAGGCAATGGGCTAAAAGGGGAGCTTCCAGTGCTGATGACGTTAGGATTATACCATCCAACTCACGCTGTTTCAGCTTGGCGAATACATCTAGTTCACGCTTTTTATCACCGAATGTTTGAAAGATAACGGGTTTCCATCCTTTTGCTGCACAGGCATTCGATAATGATTGGACGAGTGATGCGAAATAAGGGTGATCGACTTGGGGCGTGATGATGCCTATGGCAGAGGTCTTGCGCTTACGAAATTGAACAGCCAAATTGTTAGGGGTGAATCCGGTTTCCTCGATAGCAGAAAGGACCTTCTGCCGCTTTTGTTCAGACACATAAGGATGCCCGTTCAATACGCGGGAGACAGTACTTTTGGAAACGCCGCATTGCCTTGCGATATCGTTGATGGTACGCATTCAACCAGCTCCTTGGACTTTAAATGTAGCTATATCATAGCATATCTGTTTTTCTTGTTGACTTGGGAACGTTCCCATCTTTTATGGTAGAAAAGGAGGTGGTTGCAGTGTCTGCAAAAAGATGCTTTGCCAATAGCGGTAGTACAAAGTCGCTTATTTGTTTTGATTTCGATGAAACTTATTTTCCTCATGCATGCGGGGATAGGCAGCTGGAGGATTTGCATGGAATGGAACTCTATCTTGATCGGATTGCCAGGCAGTATCATGTGAAAATAGCTTGGGTCACTGGAAGTGATTGTACAGCTCTGGCTGATAAAATGGAGCGTGCACATCTGACGTATATGCCCCACTACATTGCAGCTAATCTGGGAACGGAACTTTACCAGACCACAGCCGATGGAGAGCTCATGGAAATACACGATTGGAGACGGCTTTTACCTGTTCAAGAAGAATTCAATCAACTCGTGGATAGGCTGATTCAAAAGCTTTCTCTGGATGGAACAGCGCTACAGCCACAGACATCGCATGGGCAGAGTGCGTATAAAAAGAACTTCTATTACTTTCCCGATGGAGATGATGTGACCGATGTCATGCACAGATTAAGAAAGGAAGCTGCTGCAGCTAAGATAGGACTGAATGTGAATGCGTGTAATCCACAGGCAGGGGATCCGGACGGGGCATATGATGTTGATTTCATTCCACTGAAAACTGGAAAACGGGCGGCAGTCCAGTTTTTGGCAAATCACTGCAAGGTAGAGCCTGCCCAGATTTATGCTTTTGGAGATAGTGGGAATGACCTTGAAATGCTGCAATATGCAGGAAATGGGTTCCTGGTTGCCAATGCAACAGTGGAGGCAAAGCAGAAGCATAGTCAGATGTGCGAAGCACCTTATGCAGCCGGTATTCAATCAACACTGCAACATTTCTTTTCTTAATGAGTGCTGATATGCGTCCTAAAAGTTGCGTGTCACCTTATCTTTTAGGGCGTAGTTCATTACTAAATGAAATCTTTAAATTAATGTGATGCTTGCTCGTTTTGTTCTCGTTTCATAGCATATATAGCACACAACTGACTGATTAGTATAGCTAGGTAAAGCCAGTTCATGTGTCCATCCAGAACGAGATCATATATAAATTCAGCTGCTGCTAAGATTCCTGCTACATAATGAAAAATCAACCATTTTCTCATTTTGAACACCTCTTGAATTTCCTTTACATAACTACAATACCAAATAACGGGAATATAATCAGGTATTCCAGGCGATCTTTTTTCGATTTTCCTCCCCATCCAAAAATTACAGCTACTATAACACCTAGAAATCGGGTAATCTAATATAAGAACACTCGTTCCCGTTTTGGAGGTGAAGAAGATGGATTACAGCGAATTTCAGCAGCATGAGGTATTGTGTGTGGATATGCGGAGCTTCTACGCAAGTGTGGAATGCGTCAAACGCGACCTTGATCCGATGACGGCATTGCTTGCGGTGGTGGGGGATACGAAGCGGCCGGGCAGCATTGTGCTGGCTGCCAGTCCTGCGTTGAAGAAGAAGCATGGTGTCAGCAATGTAAGCCGATATTTCGAACTGCCGGAAGATCCGGAAATCGTGATTGCCGAAGCGCATATGAAGGATTATCTGGAGGTTTCGGTGGCAATCACCGAGCTTGTGCATGAGTATGTTCCGATGGAAGCAATCCACGTCTATTCGGTCGATGAATTTTGGGTGACGCTCGATGGTACCGAAAAACTGCATGGAACTGCGGAAGAGACAGCAGCCAAGCTGCAGGCGGATATCTTGGAGCAATTCGGGGTCACAGCAGCGATTGGAATCGGGGACAATAAGTTCCTTGCCAAGGTCGTGATGGATATCCATGCCAAGAAACAAGCTTCAGGGATTGCCGTTTGCCGCTATCAGGATGTCCCGCGTTTATTATGGCCTGTTCCGATACAGGATATTTGGGGAATCGGGCGCCGCATGCAGCGGAACTTGAACCGGATGGGCATTGTCACACTCGGGCATTTGGCGCATGCTTCGATGGATCATTTGAAGAAACGGTATGGAGTGATGGGGGAGCAGTTGTACTGGCATGCATGGGGAATCGATGAGAGCGAGGTGCTCGGAGATTTCGTCAAGCAGGAGCAGAAGAGCTATGGCCATGGTATCACCCTGCTGCGAAATTACCGAGGCGAAGAGATTCCGACCATCATCCTGGAGCTCTGTGAGGAAGCCTGCAGACGGGCAAGGCGAGATAAGAAGGAAGGCAATACAGTCCACTTGTCAATAGGGTATGCGAGTCCGCATGGCGGAGGATTCAGCCGCTCCCGTTCCTTCACCAGCCCCTCGAATCTGACGACGGATATGTATAAGCTCTGCCTGGAGTTATTTCACGAGCATTACCAAAAAGGCCACGAAATCAGACGGGTGTCTGTTTCCCTGACCAATTTATACAATGAAGAAGCGACACAGCTCAGCTTATTTGAGGACAAAAGCAAGCAAAAGGATTTGAGCCGGGCGATGGATGAGATCCGCTCACGCTTCGGGACTACTGCGATACTGCGTGCCAGCAGCTATACAGCTGCCGGGATGACGATCGAACGCAGTACGAAAATCGGAGGCCACCAGGCCTGATTCAGGCTGCTGCCGTCTGCTGGAACAGCCGGCGCAGCTTTGGTACATACATGATGAGGAAGACGGAACGTCCAAGGCTGAACAACAGGAAAGCAATCCACAGACCATGGTTGCCAAGTGGCTGCAGCGCATAAAGTGCTGCTAAGTAGAGTAGAGCAGCAAGAATCATGGAATTGCGGACAAAGCGTACCTCTGTCGCACCTGTAAACACACCGTAATAGACGAGCCCCAGACTAGCCACAATGGGAAACAACACAAGCCAGTTGGCATAGGAGGCGGTCAGTTCAATGATATGCTGCTGATCGGAGAACAACGGATAAATCCACTTCTGCCCAACAAGGAAAAGAAGTGCCAGTGCCACCGCGATACCAAGTCCCCATTGAAGAGATAGACGCAGCGACTGCGAGAAAAGTTTTTCATTGCGTTCCCCGAGTGCACGGCCGGCGACAATACTGGATGCATTGGCGAACCCATCAAAGAAATATGCCATCATATAGTGAATTTGAATCAAGATCGCATTGGCTGCCAGCACATCTTCCCCGAACTCAGCTCCTTTTGCCGTAAACAAGTTAAAGACAACGAGCAGGCATATCGTTCGGATGAACAGATCACGATTGACCCTCATCATGCGCCACATAGGTTTTGGATCCACTGCACGGCGCAAAGCTTGAACAAATGGATGCTGCCAGATGCTGCCGGCGTATTTGCGCAATAATATAATGCCAAACACACAGGAGAAAATCTCGGCAATTAGCGTAGAAGCTCCCACGCCTGCCACTCCCCAATCCCACACATGGACAGACAGAATGCAAAGGATGATATTGAGTACATTCGTGCTGATTTGGAGAACAAGCGTCGCTTTGATATAAGACATGCCAATCAGCCAGCCGAGGATGACATAGTTGGCAAGCGCAAATGGTGCACCCCAAATCCGAATGGAAAAATAAGTTGAAGCACTGCTATTGACTGCATCACTCGCTCCAAGGAAGGAGAGGGAGTAGTGCAGAATCGGCTGCTGGATGAGAACAAATAGCAAACCAACAGCAAAAGCGACCACAAAAGGCCGTAGCAATGCCATGACATGCTCTTCTGTATCCAGGCTGGCGGATGCCTGTGCAGCGAACCCGGAGGTGCTGACCCGCAGGAATCCGAACAGCCAATACATCGTATTGAATATAATTGTACCGATGGCGACTCCGCCAATATAGGAGGCATCGGAAAGCTGGCCGACAACTGCCGTATCGACAACGCCGAGTAATGGCGTCGTGATTGTCGATAATGTCAGTGGGAGTGCGAGTGCTAGATATTGTTTATGCTGCATACGTTCACCTTAATAGTAGTAATTACGAATAATATAACGTATATGCGAGCAGAAGTAAACGCTATTTGCTCCCAAACATAAATGTCATCGTGTTCACACGCATATTAAGGATCAGCCCAAGCGAAGCCAGCGAAATGACAAGCGCACTCCCTCCGTAGCTGATAAGCGGCAAACCTAGCCCTGTAACAGGCATCAGTCCGATACTCATACCGACGTTTTGGAAAATCTGGAATGTGAGGAATCCAGCAATTCCTGCACCAACCAAGGTACCGAAGGAATCATGATAGCGCTGGGAGATCATGACGATCTTATAGATCAGCGTAAAGTAAAGCATCAGCACAATGCTGGTCCCGGCAAAACCGAAGACACCGCCAATGACAGCAAAAATCAAATCGGAATATGCATAAGGTACATGAGGGAGATGATCATAGCCGCTCACATTACCTGAACCAATCGCCATGATGGACTGGTTCAGCTGATAACCGGAAATAGTATACTTTTCCGGCTGCAGCCAGCCATAAAACCGGCTTGCCTGGTAGCTTGGCAGCATGCCCAGTATTCGATCCAGGAAGAAATCAGTTGTGACAAAGTATGTAACAGTCAAGGTAAGGACGATGGCTAATGGTACCGAGAAGATGAGCAGGATCGTTTTGATCCGCACACGGGAGACAAGCAACATCGCTCCATAAATAGCAAGATAGACCATCGCATTTCCGAAATCAGGGAATTGCATGACGACAGCTACAGGGATCAAGGTGATGATCGTCAATTTCCCGATGAGCCACATTTCCTCTTTGAGAGTGGGAGATGCATCCGTCCCTTTACTGATCACCTGGGCCAAATATAAGATCAGCCCTATTTTCATCGATTCGGCAGGCTGGAAAGAAAAACCGCCGATGGAATACCAGCCGTATGCATTATTGATTTCCTTCGAGATACTGCCAGGGGCAATCAGGATGCCGATCAGTAGCAGCAGGAAAAACAGATAAACAAAAAGTGATAGACGCTTCAGTATATCCAAATCAAGAAAATAAGAGACGATGAAACAGCCTCCTAAACCGATGACATACCAGACAATCTGCTGAAAGACGAAATATTCTCCTTGCAATAGCTGTACTTGATATAAACTTACTAAACTGACCAGTCCAAGCAGTACGATGAGAGAGAAGTAGATATAATCAACTTTCTCTATATATGTTCGAAGCCTCTGCATAACCATCACCGTTTCAGATAAAAGTGAACTACCGTTCTATCGTAACAGATATTTCCAAATAAAAAAGCCGTATTTTGGAAGAAATACGGCTTTCTATCAATTAATGGTGATGGTGGCCACCACTATTTTCTTGTTTTTTCTGTTCCTGTTCTTCTAAAATCTTTTCCTTCTCTTCTTCGGTCAATTCACCGACTCTGATTTGTTTCGTTGGCATCAAATGAATGTTATCGACCTTTACATCTGCTTTTATAAAGTAAACACCATCTGATGGGAAGTTATATTCCAGGTGATACGTTCCGTCTTCTAATGATGCTGGAATCGATTCTGCATCTGCTTTGTTGTCATCTTTCCAAACAAGGAAATGGACGGATGCTTCCTGTTCAAGCACTTGTCCATCTTGCGTCAGCTTTACATCGATTTGCGGAGCAGAATCAGCTTCGATGGATGCAGGAGCTTCAATGATCACATTCACTTCTTCCCGTTTTGCGTAATGATCAGCTGCTTCAGGATCCGCAGAGCAGGCAGCAAGGAGAAAGAACGTCAGTAACAGCGGTGAAAATTTAACAACTCGCATCAGCTTTTCTCCTTTCTTATGCATTGAAGAACCTCTTCAGTGCTGGCACTCGCGGAATGACAAACCGGTCAAACAGCCATACGAATATGACGGAAATTCCGACAAGCGGGAAGATGATGCCAAGGATGATGATCAGCACGATGACACCCTTCATGACTTTGTCGGAAGGTGCTTTCGGCGAGCCTAGCTTGCCTTCTGGTTTCCTGGAGAGCCATAGGATGAAGCCGCTCACTGCAATGCCGACGATTCCGATACAGACGAGGAGACCGATAATCTGATTCCAGATTCCGAATTCCGTTCCTTTATGGATGGTAATGCCGTAAGCGATGACTTTACCGAGCGTATGATAATTATCATAGCGGTAATCTGCCAGGACAGCTCCTGTATACTGATCAATATGCATGGTCACTTCGTCACGAGCTTTCGGCGGGAAAGCAGACAAAGTGAATACGCCATCCTGCGTTTGTGGAATCATGATATTATAACCCGGTTTTACACCTTCCTCTTCGGCTATCGACACGACATCATCGACAGAAAGCTGGGTGTACTGCTGGTTTGTGGAAACAGGGACCGGCAAGTTTTCTGCCGACCAAGGAACGTCTGCAATTTCCTTTGTTTTGACATCGGATGCAGGAGCATCTCCCACCCATACTGAAGGCGGGTAGCCGACACCGGCATTTGTCGTAAGCGTTTGGAAATTGTTGCCCCATAAACCCGACCAAGGCAGCCCAGTCATGATCAGAAAGAGCAATCCTAATGAAATCCAGAATGCAGGAACCACGTGCAAGTCGCGTGCCCGCAGCTTTTTCCCTTTGTTCAGGCGAGGAACGAGGACACCGCGGATTTTTGATTTTCCTTTCATCTTCGGCCAGCCTAAGTAGACACCCGTTATGATCAAAATAAGTGCCCAGCAAGCGGCCCATTCGACGATACGATCCCCGACAGTGCCCATCAGCAGCTCACCATGAATCTTTTCGAATACATTGACGAGTTTGAAGGAGTCTTCTAATTTCCCTAGTATGACATTCTCATAAGGGTCGACGTAAATGGTATAAGCTTTACCGTCTTCCGTGATACCGACCTCTGCTGAACGGTCAGGACTGTCACTTGGACGATACGACGTCACTGCTGCATTCGGGTGCACAGCTTCCACAGTATTGATTTGCTCAGATGGAGTTGTGATAGTGGTTTGCGGAGTGACTTCATAATAGTCTTTATAAAGGGCAGCTTCGATTTGAGGTTTAAACAGGTAAACAGCGCCTGTGATAGCCAAAATAATCAGGAATGGCATGATAATAAGACCTGCATAGAAGTGCCAGCGCCATACAGACTGATAAAGTGACCGGCGCTTCCGTTGTTTCTTCTTCGACACCGACGGCTCTTTTTGTGCCTCCATATAGGACAACTCCTTTTCTTCTATAGTAAAAGTGATAGTAGGCAAAGTAGTACAAGCCTAAGCTTAGGACAATTTTCATGCCCTTACAAGTAGGTAAATGGAGGATATTATGACCATTCCTTGAACGCGATGGAGAATAATTTGTGAAGCGTTTACAACGCTTAGATTATGAGGATGAAACGTAGGTGGGACGGGCATGGGAGTCGTCACATTCCTTGACATAGCGTCCTATAGTGGTAGCATAGATAACTGTTAATAAAGAACGAAATATTCTAATAATAAGGAGCGATTAGGTATCTTAACTAACAATCGGATTATGTATGTGGGAGCAGGATCGATGGCAGAGGGAATGATTGCCGGGATGCAGGCTTCAGGCAGTCTGCAAAATGGGCAGATTTATGTGACGAACCGAACGAATGTGGATCGTCTGCAGGAGCTGCAGGAGCGCTATGGTATTACCGCAATTCCTCAGGAAAAGGTGGAATGGCATAGTATGGACGTGATTATACTTGCGATGAAACCGAAGGACATGACCGCTGCATTGATCGATTTGCAAGAGAAGGTTCAGAGAGGACAGCTGATCATATCGGTAGCTGCAGGCATCCAGAATGAACAGATCGAGCATTATCTGCCAGACAACCAACCCGTTGTTCGTATCATGCCTAACACATCCAGTACCATTGGGGAGTCTGCTACTGCAATTGCACCAGGGACGCATGTTTCTATAGAGCAACTCACATTAGTCAAGAAGCTGGTCCGGACGTTTGGTGAAGCATTTGTCATTGAAGAAAATCAAATGGATGTCTTCACAGGTATGGCTGGAAGCGGACCTGCCTATTTTTATAAGCTGATGGAGCATTTCGAGGAAACCGGTGTTGCCGCAGGATTCGACCGGGAAACAGCAAGAAAGATCGGAACACAGACAATGCTTGGTGCGGCCAGAATGCTGTTGGAAACGCAGGAGGAACCTGCCGGCCTGCGAAAGAAAGTAACTTCTCCGAATGGAACGACCGCAGCTGGTTTGGAAGCACTGAACGAGGCGGGAGCAGGAGAAGCGATGACCAAAGCTATTCTATCAGCGGCAGAACGATCAAATGAAATCAGCGAGGAGCTAAAGAAACAACTGCTGACACGTTAATGAACGAAAAAGGGAAAAAATAAAAAACTGGAGGATATCATCATTTCTACACAAGCAACGGAACCGAAACGGATTGTCGTCAAGATCGGAAGCAGTTCATTGACCAGCCTGCATGGAGAAATTAGCAGGAGGAAGCTGGAAAAACTAGTGGAGCAGCTCGTGAAACTGAAAGACAATGGCTATGAGGTGCTGCTTGTTTCATCCGGAGCTGTCGCGGCAGGTTATCGCAAGCTGGGTTTTCTGGAAAGACCGCAATCATTGCCAGAAAAACAAGCAGCTGCATCAATCGGCCAAGGTTTGCTGATGGAAGCTTATTCAGATTTGTTCTTGTCCCATGGCTACGTAGCTTCGCAGATTTTGATTACTCGAGGGGACTTCTCGGACGAAACCCGCTATAATAATGTTAGAAATACGTTAAATGTCTTAGTTGATCGTGGTATAATCCCGATCATAAATGAAAATGATACCGTGACAGTCGACAGACTGCGCTTTGGAGATAATGACACCCTTTCGGCTAAGGTTGCCGGGTTGGTCGGTGCGGATTTTCTGGCTGTTTTATCCGATATTGATGGACTGTATACCGATAATCCGGTCAAGAATTCAAAAGCAACACGCATTGAGCGTGTGCAAGCCATCACACCCGAAATCGAGGCAGCTGCAGGTGATGCAGGGAGTGCAGTGGGAACCGGTGGCATGAAGTCGAAGCTTGATGCCTTCAAGATTGCATTGGCATCGGGTATCAAAGGCTTCCTTGGGGATGCAACGGAAGAAGATATCATTTACCGTTCGGTATTGGGCCAGGCAGGGGGCACGTATTTCGAAGCGGATCAAGATATGGATTACTTGAATCGCAAGAAACAGTGGATTGCCTTCAATTCTGGTCCCGAGGGCGAAATTATCATCAAGAGAACCAGCCAAGTGCCGTCTTCGATAGAATTTGCCGATATAAATTCGATCAAGGGCAATTTCAAAAAGGGCGATGTCGTCCGGATTCAGGACGAAACAGGAGCGCGGATCGGTCTTGGCATTGTAAATCAAGCTGCGTCGGAGCTTTGGCAAGCATTGAGAAGCTCGGTACGAAATAGGAAAGAATCAATCGTCGATCAGGAAGCATTTGTCTGTGAGCTGGAACACACTGTACCAATTCGATGACTGAAGGAGGAAAACCGTGGAGCAAATAAAAGAAGTAGTAACAGTCGAGGAGCAAGCCATTGCAGCGAAAGCAGGGGCTAAAAAGCTTGCACTATTGACGACTGCCGATAAAAATGAGGCACTGCTTGCAGTGGCAGAGCAATTGGATAAAGACTATGAGGCAATTCTCACAGCGAATGACAAGGATATGAAGGCTGGGGAAGAAAAGGGTTTCGATGCAGCATTCCTGGACCGTTTAAAACTGACTCGTGAGCGTATCGAGGATTTTGCGAATGGACTGAAGGAAGTTGTTGAACTGGAAGACCCGACTGGACAGGTAGTCAGTGAATGGACATTGAAAAACGGCTTGCATGTCAGCCGTATCACAGTTGGACTTGGGGTCATCGGCATGATCTATGAAGCTCGTCCGAATGTGACAGCAGATGCGACAGGTCTTGCACTGAAGTCCGGTAACGCAATCGTGTTAAAAGGCGGATCATCTGCCATTCATACGAATACGGCAATCGTGAAGGTCATCAAGAAAGCACTCCAGAAGACAAAAGTACCTGCTGATGCAGTTCAGCTCATCCAATCGACGGATCGGAAAGAAACGGCAAAGCTCTTTACGATGAAGGAGCATATCGATGTACTCATCCCTCGCGGCGGGGCCTCGCTCATTCAGGCTGTCGTTGATTCTGCGACAGTACCTGTATTGGAAACGGGCGTGGGCAACTGTCATATGTACATTGATAAAACTGCTAAAGTCGATATGGCATTGGCAACTTTCCTGAATGCCAAAACGGATCGTCCGGCAGTATGTAATGCTTTGGAGACATTGATTGTTCATCGTGAATGGCTGGAAGCAAACAAAGATGCATTGGTACAGGCATTACGTGAAAATGGCATTCAGACACATGGCGATGAGTCAGCTGTTGAACTGCTGCCTGACTGTACGCCTGCAACCGAAGGGGACTGGACGGATGAATATCTTAGTCTGGATGTAGCGGTGCGTGTCGTCGATTCAGTGGAAGAAGCGATCGGCCACATCGACCGTTATGGAACAAAACACTCGGAGGCTATCATTTCTGAAGATGATGAAGCAGTCGGCAAATTCATGAAAGCTATCGATGCAGCAGCACTTTATCATAATGCATCAACACGATTCACTGATGGCCATGCCCTTGGTTTCGGAGCTGAAATTGGTATTTCAACACAGAAACTTCATGCACGCGGACCAATGGGACTGCCAGCATTGACCACTTATAAATATGTCATGAAAGGCAATGGCCAAACAAGATAAGAAAGGCTCGTCCACTCGGATGAGCTTTTTTATTGGTCAGAATATATTGACAATTCATAATTGATTATCTATAATCAAACGCTATATGAGAGGAGAGAAGCAGATGAAAGAATTTTTCAGCAAGCTGCTGAATGGCATGAGCATCGGCATCGTCGTTGCTTTGATTCCGAATGCACTGCTAGGTGAACTGCTGAAGCTTGCAATACCCCACGTGCCCGTTTTGCAAGCAGTGTATGATACAACGGTTTTCGTCATGAGCCTGCTGCCTGTATTGATTGGTGTGATGGTAGGTATCTCATTCAAGCTGACACCGATACAGACAGCGAGTGTGGGCATAGCTGCTATGGTCGGAAGCGGAGCGATCCAGAAAACGGCGGATGGCCTTTTTGCTTTGCAAGGTATCGGTATTGTTATCAATACAGGTATAACAGCAGCATTGGCAGTATTATTCGTAAGATTCATCGGGGACAGATTGAAGGCGTACAGCATCCTCCTGCTGCCGACTCTAAGTATACTTGTCCCTGGTATGATAGGTTTGATTTTATTACCTTACATAAAAGGCGGTACTGGACTTATAGGGGAAGCAATCGCAGGGATGACAACATGGCAGCCAATAATAATGGGAGCACTTCTTGCAGTTATTTTCTGTTTCATTATTTTATCTCCCATATCCACTGTCGGTGTGGCGACGGTCATTTCCTTGGCCGGCATCGGATCTGGCGCAGCCAATCTTGGCATTGTTGCAGCGGGTATCGGATTGGCCATTGCCAGTTATAAAGCCAATTCACTTGGTACTGCTTTGGCACATGTTCTCGGTTCTCCAAAAATCCAAATGCGAAACTTCTTCATGAAGCCCCGTATTGCATTGCCCATGTTTTTGACAGCGGCAGCATTGGGGGCATTGGCAGGGTTATTAAAGATCGAAGGAACGCCATATAGTGCAGGATTTGGATTGTCGGGATTTGTTGGACCGCTAAACTATATGCAGCTTGCCGATGGAGGATGGACAGCTGCTAATATCACTATCATGGTAGCTGTTTTCTTTTTCCTGCCTTTTGTTTTGAACGTGATACTGTTATATCTATTCACAAAAAAGTGGAACTGGATCAAGTCCGGCGATTATAAATTACATTTTGATTGAGGCTGGCTGCAGGATTCCCTGCAGCCTATTTACTTTTTTTATGAGGTTGGTGGTCATTTCTTATTGCATCTTTTTCCTATTTTGCTATAGTTGATTATGATAATCATTATCAATTAATCCCGATCTTTAGTCCTGATCAAGCTAAAGTACGAAAAGGAGAAGAGCAATATGAAGTGGAAAACAGTAACTGGTATTGGCTTTGCTGCAGCCTTGAGCTTTTCTTTGGCTGCTTGCGGGAATGGGGAAGATACAGCATCTGGTGAATCATCGAAGAAAAAGGAACAACAGATTACATACTTAGATAAAGAATATACCTTGCCGGCTGAAAAGGGCACTATTGTAGCAGCAAGCCTTGAATCAATGGAGGATGCAGCTGTTTTAGGAGTTAAACCGGCTGGAGCACTATCTGTTGGCGGTGAAACGCCAGCTTATTTGGAGGATGAGTTGTCAGGTGTAGAACTAATTGGTGAGAAGATGCAGCCGAATTACGAAACGATTCTTTCCCTTGAACCGGACGTAATTTTAGGTTCTTCTAAATTCCCGGAAGATGTGAGCAAATCACTGAATGATATTGCTACAACGATTCCATACTCCCATGTTTCGGAAAACTGGGAAGTAAACTTGGAGCTTCTAGGCTCACTGACAGATAAAGAGGAAGAAGCAGAACAAATCATCGCAGATTATAAGGAAGACGTGGAATCAGGCAAGACAGAAATTGGGGAAAAGCTACAGGATAAGCAAGTACTTGTTGTACGCATCCGGGCAGGCAGCCTCTATGTCTATCCGGAAAATGTATATCTGAACCCGGTTCTATACGACGATTTGGGGTTGGAAGTACCTGAAGTTGTCCGAGAAGCAGAAGCACAGGCAGAAATATCGCTGGAGAAACTGGCGGAAGTAAATCCTGACTATCTCTTCCTCCAATTCGAAGCGTCAGAAAACCCTGAGAATGCTAGTGCTTTAGATGATTTGCAAGCTAATGAAATATTCAAATCGATTAATGCAGCCAAGGAAGATCATGTATTCGTAAACGCAATCGATCCGCTTGCCCAAGGAGGCACAGCATGGAGTAAAACGGAATTCCTGAAAGCAGCAACTGAGAAGCTGGCTGAGTAGGCATGTATCAAGGCACAAAAAATAGAATTGCTTGGTTAGTGCTGCTTACGGCTCCTTTGACAGGAGCTCTGGTTGTATTGATTTCTGTACTATATGGCGTCAAGGACATGCCTGTAAGTACGATTTGGGATGCGATTTTCCACTATGATGCCCAAAATGTCGATCATACAATCCTCCTGACCGCCAGATTGCCGAGGGCGCTGGCAGCGTTGCTAGTCGGTGCATTCCTGGCAATAGCAGGGACAATAATGCAGGGAATCACAAGGAACTATCTCGCTTCTCCATCCATTATGGGTGTCAATGACGGTTCGGCTTTGGTGATTACAATGTGCATGGTATTGGCTCCAGGTTTATCTGATCATATGATGATCATCTACTCCATGGCTGGTTCAGCTCTGGGTGCAGGCATTGTGTTTGGCTTTGCATCACTGCTGAAAAACGGGATGGCGCCAGTTCAGCTGGCGATCATCGGGACAGTTATCGGTACATTCCTGAGCGGTATTGCTGCAGCATTTGCTTCCTATTACCAGGTGTCACAGCATATCAGCATTTGGTACAACGCAAGAATGGATGGCGTGGATGTCCATATGCTGAAATTGGCTGTGCCGATTGGGCTGGTTGGCTTGGTTTTGGCTATGTCCGTTTCCAAGTCAGTCACCGTCATGGCTTTGGGGGAAGAGGTTGCAGCAGGATTGGGTCAGAAGACGGTGTATATCAAACTGATTAGTATGCTTAGTGTTGTCTGCCTGACTGGTACTGCTGTCGCACTTGTTGGGAAAATTGCATTTGTCGGGCTTGTCGTGCCCCATATCACGCGTTTTTTGATCGGAGTCGATTACAGGCTGCTCATTCCATGCGCTGCGGTCATTGGCGGTATTTTCCTTTGCTTGTCGGATGTGATCAGCCGCTTTATTAACGCGCCGTTTGAGACACCGATTGGTGTTGTGACCGCTTTTATTGGCGTTCCGTTCTTCCTCTATCTCATCTGGAGAAAGGGAGGGAAACAATATGCAGCTTAAAATCGGGTCGAAGCTGATGCTCAGCGGACTTGTCATTACGGTGCTGCTCTTGATCTCCATTTACCTGCACCTGACAAGCGGCAGTTATGCAATGAGCCTTGGGGAAATTTTCCGGACACTTTTTGGGTGGAGCGATGATCGTAAACTTGAACTGGTCATCTTTCAGTTCCGTCTGCCTCGGATCATTGTCGGTGCTCTCGTCGGTGCAGGTCTTGGCATTGCTGGAGCTGTCATGCAGGGAATCACGCGCAATGGCCTCGCCGACCCAGGCATACTCGGCATCAATGCCGGTGCCGGGACTGCTATCGTCATCTATATCTTCTTCTTCCAAGGAATGATCCAATCGGAGTCGATTGGCGGTTGGCTGGCCGTCCTGATGATGCCGATATTCGGCTTTGTGGGTGGTCTGCTGGTGGCGCTGCTCATCTTTGCTTTCTCCTGGCGTCAAGGTACGCTTGATATGCAGCGGCTCATCTTGACTGGTATCGCGCTGGGAACAGGCTTTGGGGCGCTTTCTTTGTACATATCCCTGAAAATGAACGCAAATGATTTTGAAATGGCCACAGTGTGGACAACAGGCAGTATCTATAATGCGAACTGGATTTATATTTATGCCATGCTGCCATGGGTCATCATCCTTAGCGCCATTCTTTACCGGAAATCGTACCTGCTCAATTATTTTCAGTTGAGCGATGATTCGGTTCGTAGCCTCGGCATCCGCAATGAACGGGAGAAGGTCGTCCTGCTGCTGGCCAGTATCGGATTGGTCAGTGCCTGTGTATCTGTCTCCGGCGGCATTGCCTTTGTCGGTTTGATTGCACCGCATATCAGCAGGCGTCTAGTCGGAAATGATTACCGCTACAATATGCCAATCAGCGCGTTGGCCGGTATGGTCCTGCTCGTTTTTTCGGATTATATCGCAAAAACCGTCTTTGCCCCGGCAGAGTTGGCAGTAGGTATTGTGGTTTCGATTATTGGAGTACCTTATTTCTTGTTCTTGCTGGCAAGAGCGAACAGAGGAGGCTGAATCATGATAGAAGAAATGATAGTTCCTGGCAAGGAGCCGGAAGTGCAGTATCATGTCCAAATATACATTCCGGAACAATCCCCGCCGCCAGAAGGATTTCCTGTCATTTATGTGTTGGATGGCCATATGTATTTCGGATATGGCGCTGATACGATACGAAATCAAGCCGGTAATGCACCTAAAACAGGAATCGAACCGGCAATAGTTGTGGGAGTAGCATTACACGCCGAAAATGCGGTTGTTAGAGAACATCGATTTTATGATTTTACACCCCCAGCTGCGGTTTATAAGTATCCGGACAGATTTAAAGGCGTGACGATGAGTAAGCACGGAGGAGCTGATACTTTCCTGGATTGGCTCGCCGAGGAGCTGCAGCCCAGGATCATGGACAGCTATCCTATCCAGCAGGAGAAACAGTGCTTGTATGGACATTCTCTGGGCGGGTTATTTACGCTGTACAGTATGTACAAACGCCCGGAGGCTTTTCAATGCTATTTGGCTATCAGTCCATCCATTTGGTGGAACGAAAAGCATATCCATTCGTTTGTGAATGATGCCAAGGATGCCAAGCTGTTCATTGGTGTTGGAAAAGAGGAAGGCTTCATGGTTGAGGATGCCCACGCATTCTATCATCGTTTGCTGAGCATCATGGAAGAAAGGGCAGTCTGCTATGTGGCAGAAGGTGAAAACCATGCATCCGTCGTTCCAACGACGATGAGCCGCGCCTTTCGTTATTTCTTCCAGTAATCCGGTTTTTTTGTTTCCTGCTCGATGTCTGCTAAAATGAGAGGAAGCGATCAAAACGGAGGGATGTCCACATGCAAGCCTTTATCCGAAACGACCAATACAACAATATAAAGGAACAGGTGCAGCAGCTTGTGAATAGCTCTGCTTCTGTCAAAGACATAGACGTGATTTACGGACTTCGCTCACTAGCGGAAGAGAAAATCAAGAACAGGTTTGAGGAGCTTACAGAAGAAGAGGCGGAAATGCTCGGGAGAATACGAGATGTACAGGATGAGATTGATGCGGAGCTTTTTTTGGCGCAGCTGCGTCCTTCCATCAAAGCTTTTCCTGTTCTGAATGAGGAGCAGCTCAGGAAGCTGTTTCCGAAAGTGAAGCATCTGCATCTGCCAAAGCTGCATGACATGGATTGGGAGAAGACGTCTTATCTTGGCTGGAATGATAACGGCCAGCAAGCAAAATACATGGTTGCCCCACACCCAGAAGGAATGATAGCTGCTCGCGGCACATTCACGCCATCCTCCCAGCCTGGAATCTGTGCGATTTGCAACAAGCTGGAAAGCGTGGGGCTATTCATGGCAGACCCAATCGGCCGAGGTCAAGGAACATATGTAAAGCGAGGGAATTATGTTTGCCGGGACAGCGCCAAGTGTAACAGGAACTTGACTGATATCAACCGATTCTACCGCTTCATTTCCCATCTACATGCCTCATGAAAAACAAGGAGCACACGCCTGGCTGGCATGTGCTCCTTGTTTAGTCTGCGGGCAGTTTGAATGTCAGATCGGCTGCCAGCAAGTCTTCTTCTTCTGTGTCTGTGATACTGGAAATACGCAGGGAGAAGTCATCTTCTTCTTTGTAATCCGCTTGATCCATTAGGAAGACGACATATTTGGTAGAAGTCTGGCCAGGTTCAATCTCCCCGGAATCTGCTTCCAAAACATTATGGTTCAAAATCCGATAAGTTTTAGTTTCAAGGAAGGCACCCATATCTTCTAAAGGTACTGTCTCCTCACCATCATTCTTTACTTCCAGCATCGCTGTCGCAGCGACGATTTTTTCCGGATCTTGGAAACCGGTAAAGGATTCCTCGTAGGAATCTGCCGGTTTCAGCTTCGTATATTGAATCCCTTTGAGGGTCACTTCCAGATTGTCATCAGTTTCGGACTGATCAAAGTTCTGTTCAGCCAGCATTTCCTTTTCCGCAACCGAATCTTTTGTTAGGCGGTCCGGAAAGTAGGGATTGTCTGCTGTTACAGTGTCCGTCAAGTCGGCAGACAATGCATCTGTATCTTCGTTAGCTGCTTTCGCTGTCGGCGTTTTAGGCTCATTTGCTGCTGCTTCATCATTGTTACTGCAGGCAGTTAAAGTCAGGGCGATAGCACACAGCAATAACACAACTGGAATACGGAACAGTTTCATATACTTCTTTCATCCTCTCTTTAACAAGGTTGTCTTTTGATAAATAAGCAAATTAAGACATAAATATCATACCGTAACCCTATATGGAATGAAATGAAAAGTGCCTAAATTCCTAGAAGAAAGTCTAGGAAGGGATGGAAAAATTGGAGATGGGAGGTATCATTCTTTCTATATAGCTGGTAATATGTAGGAGAGTGCGAACGTTTTTACAACAGCAGGAAAGAGATGAACTTGCTGCAATTTTATTGCATAATTTCAGAAATGCGATATATATTTAGTAAAGTATGAATCAGGGTAGGAAGCAAGTATATTAAGTGAGGAGAACGCGGAGAATGGGGCAAAAAAGGGATCTGAAGGAATTGTCCACGTACCTAGATGAAGAAGAACGGATTTTTCTCTACGTACAAAGTAAGCTTGATGAGAGGACTGGCATCCTTGGCGTTACACAAAATCGAATCCTGTTTACGCACAAACCGCTGCTCAAACCAGCTTATCTGGATACGACCAGCTATGACAGCATCGACTATATCCTTTATACAGAGGGAACGGGGGAGGGCGAATTATCGATCCATTTAAATAATGGAGATATAAAGTATATGACAAGCCATCGTCTGATTCATCTGAAGGGTGTAAGTGATATCGTCAGAATGTTCGTTAATAACCATCAGCGGGATCTCTTGTACCGGAATACGTTCAACCGCAAGCAATTGTTGGAATAGATAGACACAAGGAGCAGAAGCAGTAGGATGGGAATCTGACTTAGAGAGCTGCCGGTCGGTGCAAGGCAGTCAGGGAAGCATCCGAACTCAACTGGGAGTGCCCGGGAGGAAATGCCTGGTCGGCTGGCAGCCGTTATCAGTTTTCAAGGGTGAGCAGCTTTCTCACGAAAAAGAGTGGTACCACAATGTCCATTGTCTCTTTAAGAGATGATGGGCATTTTTTTATAAGGAGGAGAAAAGTATGGGAGAATGCTTTATCTGTGACAAACACGCAGGTCATTTGCAAGTAAGCGGAGCGTGTATCTTTGAGGATGAGTACATTTATATCAGCCATATTGATAAACAGGGAAAGCCGACTTATCTAGGTCATATCATGCTTGATTTGAAACGGCATGTTTCGCAGATAGGGGATATGTCAGAAAAAGAAGCGGCTGCGTTCGGCATTGCGATGAAACGGGCTGCCCAAGGATTGCAGGAGGTCCTTCAGGCGGAACATGTGTACACGCTTGTCTCAGGGAATGCAGTTTCGCACGTTCACATGCACATCATCCCCAGATACGTCGGAACGCCGGAAGAATTCTGGGGACCGTTGGAGGTGCATGCTTGGCCGGATGCACCTTTTGGCAGTGAGGTGGAAATCAAGCATGTTACCGAGAAACTGCAGGGCTTTATGAAAGGAGATGCTCATGCATAGCTTCAGTTGGACGGGCCATCAACATGCATTCTTGGATACACCTGATGTAAAGCAATTCGGAAATCTGGTATTAGGAAGGCTTGGCGGAATGACGAGTGCTGGTCAAACGAAAAACGAGGATGGCGTATTGTTGTTTACCGGAGGGGATTGGGAGTTCGTTCTGCTGATGGATGCACATCATACAGCAGATAGTTTCAGACTTGTTGCCGAAACATTTTGGCGGGAGGAGCCTTCCATGAGAGCAGCTTCCGAGTCCGCGGATGCCTTTTTACAAGTGCCGGCATTCGTTATCAATCAATTATCCAACCCTTCTTTCCTGGATGCTTGCCAACATGCGACTGGAGAGACTGCTTGCCTTTTCGTTTTCCGCAAAGGTGCCTATGTGTGGTGGCTTTCAGTTGGAGATTGTCTTTTCTATATTTTCCATGAAGATTTAGCGAGAATGGGTGAATTCGAACAAAATACCCGACATTTTTTCGAATGGATCGGTCGGCGGAATGCCTGGACATTGCCTGTCCCTTCGTATACAACCGGTACAAGGCAGCTGCGCAAAGGAGAGAATCGGCTTTTCGTGACGACAGATGGTTTGCTGGAATGTCCAGGGCTCCATGTGAAAGGACAAGCGTTATACCGTATGTTATCCGGAATAGAAGATGAGTTGTTTGCAAAAAAACTGCTCTCTGATTTGAAAGCCCATTTTGTGCGGGATAGCTGTACTTTTATCTGCTGGACTATAGAAGTAACCAACGATGGGTTAATGCCCAGTGATGTGAAAATAGGATGAATCACACAGTAGGTAATATATTACTAGTAAATAAATCATAGTTAAAAACTGTTGCTTTCTAAAAGAAATGCTAAGAAAACTGCTATATGAATAAAGACTAAAGTAACAATTTGAAAATTGTTACAAATATTGCTTGTTTTGCGCCGAGATACTTATATAATGAAATCACACCTAGCGATTACATTATTTAACAATTAATGGAGAGGTGATTGATGTGTCAAAGTTGAAGAAGGGTTTGGCAGGAGCTTTATTGGCTGGTGTTATTGTAGGCGGGATCTCCGGCGGCGTATCTGCATCAAGTAATGGAGTAACCGAAAACGGGAACTCTGAAATCATCAATGCAAATCAAGGAGTAACGGAAAGCTTCGTCAAAGACTCCCAAACTGGATTCTCAATTAATGCAGATTCCGGGGAAAAAGCCGGCGGTTATTGGATCCGAGGTAAAAGAGATGGAAGAGTGGTTTCCGAGTATAAGCATTACACGAAACAGGGACGAGCTTCTGTCACCAATGGTGCTGGCTATCATGACGATGGCGGCTGGAAATCCAAGGGAGTTTGGAGCAAGGCCGACTTGGATTGGAGTTTCTGGGGAACAAACAAGGCTTACTACGATTATAAATAAAAATGACAAGGTAATAATGCAAGGGTGTTTTCACTCTTGCATTATTTTATGAGGTGAAATTGTGAGAGCAATCTTAGGGTTTTTAACTTCTTTATTCCTTTTGATAAGCCTGTACGTTATCTATGATTTACTAGAGCAATACAAATTCAATGAACTGCTGTATGAGGATAGGACGGCAGCAGCATTTAATTTTAGTGACTATGAAGGAAACCCCAATGACTTACTAGAAACATATGCTGAACGATATGATCTGGAAATTTCCAAGTATGTATTTGTAAATCAGGATTCCATCCGGGTATTCACAACTGATCCTACACTTGGCTCCCGTATTGATGGAATAGATGGTGATTTTCCAAAGAAGGGAACGACACAATTTATAACAAATCGTTTCAATGATTCCAGCAATGCCAGCAATGATAAAAGTGGATCATTCCATTCTGGAGAAAGTACGATAGCTATATCCATCTGGAATTTGGATAACCAGAAACAAGCCAGTGCAAGCGGTATTTATTACATAGATGATAAAGCTGGTTCCGTTTCAGCCTTGCTGGATCAGCTGCAAAAGGACGGGGTTTCGTCGGAGCTGATAGAGGCACGTATAGACCCGGTAGTGATCAGCCAGCCGCTGACTTTTCTCATATCACCGCTTATCATTCTTCTTACTGTGGTTGGTGTGATTTCCTTTTACCTGATAAATCGAAGCGATCAAATCATGCTATATAAAGTGATGGGATACTCTTATACCAGAATATCCTTTATCTTAGTGAAAAAGCTTATTTCACCTTTGATTGCGGCTATTCTGACGAGTTATCTTTTATATCTGATTTTCCGTATCGTTACGAAGAAAGAGATTCTGAATTTATTAGACTTTACGCTTCTGTACGCAGGAGTGGCAGTAGTACTGGTTGTTGGATTAGTTCTTTATACGTTCCTGCTGGCAGGCTTAATCTTTTCCTTTGGAAAAGAATATGAGGCTTTGAAAGGCAAGCGGCTTTATAAAACGTTGATGGCGCTCAGTTATGTAATGAAGGTTTTATTCCTTATTGCTGCTGTTGGTGCTCTTTCGCAATTGAATCAAACGAAGAAATCGCTGGAAGATTACCAAGATAATCTGGAAACATGGAATCAAACAGAGAATTTGTACCAAACGGTTCTGTATTCCACTGGACAAGTTGATCTAGCAATAGAAAGTGCGCAGAATAACAACTTAAAGCAGGTATATAATCAATTAAATAATGAGCTGAAGGGTTTTTTGATTGATGCGAGCAACTATGAGATAACATCCAATGGAAGCTATTTATACGAGATGAATACAGATGACGAAAATACGTCGACTTCTCCTTATGGAAAAGCGATAACGATAAACGGGAACTACTTGGAATTCAATGAGATCCAGGCAGAGGCGGGTGAAATAGAAGGATCTATCGTATCCGACGGTTCTGTCACGAATTTATTGGTTCCTGCATCCCTAAAAGACAAAGAAAATGAAATCAAAAAGAACTTCCTCGACTATTTTTATTTCCAGAAAGTCGAGGTAGGGAACATTTATCGAGAAGCAAAGGGGCAGGAACTGGATGATACCTCTAAAGACGATTTAGCTATAAATATCATCTATGTACGAGATAACCAAAAATACTTTACGTATAACCCCGACAATAAAGGAGAAGGGGATTACTTTATTAAAGATCCGATTGCCATTTTAGATACTGGACAGTTCGATGATTCCTATTATATGAGCTATTTGTCCAGAGCGTATTTCTTTTATACAGATCAAGCAGAACCTACTCAGAAATTAGAGGAGATTGCAGCCGAACATGATGCTGCATCACAGATTAATTCCGTCATCTCTGTCTTTGACGAGTATGGGCAGGAAATACAAGAATTGAAAACAGACAATTATTTATTATTACTGGCGGTCATCTTACTATATATCGCTACATTCACTACGAGTGTTTACTACACAATATGTCACTTTTATAACTATAAAGTGGAAGTATTATTGAAAAATATTCACGGCTATTCGTTTTTCAGAACGAACAGAACGCTGTTGATATTACAATTTTTGAGTTATTGCATTCTTTTATTGGGGATTTTGTTTGTATCATTACCGTCCCTGATTGTCATAGTATTCGGAGGTATCATAATTGATGCCCTGCTAGTGATCGGTTTAAGCAAATATTACACCGCTAATATGCATACTAAACTCAGAAGAGAGGCATAGAGATGATCAAAGCTACTCATCTAAAGAAAAAATTTAAAGAGAAGACCATATTTGATGATTTTTCTTTGACAGTGAAAAGCGGCGAGTTCCTATCCATTACCGGGGAAAGCGGAAAAGGTAAAACAACGTTGATTAATTTATTGAGCCTTCTGGAAAAGCCGGATAGCGGTGATATAGAGTACGACGGGATTAAGAATCCCGATGCGAAACAGACGATGCTGCTGCGCAGGAATGAGTTTGGTTATTTATTTCAGAATTACTCCTTGATCAATAACGAAACGGTAGAGAAGAATATCCTTTTGGCCATTGCTTATAAAAAGATGGACGATAAAAAAAGAATGATACAGGAAATACTGGCGAAAGTAGGTCTTTCCGGTTATGAAAAGAAACGGGTCTATACATTGAGCGGCGGTCAGCAGCAACGAGTTGCACTTGCACGAGTCATTGCGAAGGACTGCAAGTATATATTTGCTGACGAACCAACAGGCAATCTCGATATCAAAAATAGGGATGCCATCTTTCAGCTGTTGCTGGATATGAATAATACCGGAAAGACGATCATAATGGTTACGCATGATTTGGAGATAGCAAGAGCCACTTCTGCACAAATGGAGATTTAACTAGAATAGCTCTGTAAAAGAAAAGTCATTGCCTTGAAGGAAATGGCTTTTTAAGTGCCCATAACATCACGAGGGGGATTTTTAAGAATGATGTAGAATTTTTTAAAATAGGAGTTGCATTACAAAATAGGAGGATGAAACGAATGACGGATTCCGTGATGGAGTGAAAGTAGTATTCGTCTTTCAAAAGAATGAAGAGACCGTAGAAACCACGTTGAATGCCGCTCAGCTAACAGCATTATTGCATGCTAAGCAAGTATGGATCGAAAAATTCAGCACAAACTTAAAGATTGAAAACACAATCTGGTCCTATGGAACAATGGGGTATCATTGCAGATTTATTTAAATAAGCAGCATACTGCTCCTCCCTCGCAATATGGCTGATAGCATAGCTCATAAATATTCGGTGACCTGCACACACTGTAAACGAGATGAAACAGTGGAGGGAAACTGATGAAAAAAGTGATGATCATGCTTGTGTTTGTGCTTGTCTTTTCTGTCTTTATACAACCGGTGCAAGCACTGCCGACAAAAAATGTAATCGTAGAAACTGAATACTACAATGACATTGATGAGTTGAAATACCCGCAAGTGAGGCATGCGGGAACCCCAAAGGTTACGCGGATGATCAATGATGATTTCAAAGCATATATCGAGAAAGCTGCTGAGGCACGCCAGGAGAATATCGAGGCGGGCAAGAAGTATGATTATGCCCCGGATTATCAAACGGATTTTGAAGTGAAATATAATTCAGATCACTTGCTCAGCATATTAATGAGTAGCTATATATTTACTGGGGGAGCACATGGTTCCACTGCCGTAGAATCGTTTAATTACGACTTGAAAGATAAGAAGCGCATTTATTTGACGGATATCCTGCAGACACCGAGTCAGCTGAAGAAGGTCCAGCATTATGTATTCACCTACGCAAAGGCGAGGCCGGAGATATTTTACCCCGACCTCAAGAAAGAAGATATTCATCTGAATGAAAATACAGCCTTCTTCTTCACTGATGATGGAATTGCGCTTGTTTTTCAGCAGTATGATATTGCACCATATGTATCAGGTAATCAGGTAATTAAAATACCAGAGAAAATATACAACTAAGAAAGAAGCCATGGAAGATGCTGCATCCATGGCTTTTTCGGGTATATCTATAATAATACAAGAGAGAAATGGGGAGAAACGGATGATGAATTGGGCTATTTTAGGACCGGGTTCGATTGCACACCATTTTGCGGCAGCCTTGAAGGAAGAGGGGGAATCCTTACTGGCAGTCGGGGCAAGGAATAAAATGAAGGGGCAAGCTTTCGCGGAAAAGTTCGATATACCTAGAGTGTACGAAGGATTCCAGGGTGTGTTGGATGATGCGGAAGTAGACGTTGTATACATAGCTACGCCGCATGCTTATCATTATGAAACAATTATGGAAGCCTTGCATCATGGAAAGCATGTGTTTGCGGAAAAAGCAATTACAGTGAATGCAAAGCAGCTAGAGGAAATCACGGATTTAGCTGCAGAGAAACAATTGATTGTGGCCGAAGCCATGACTATATATCATATGCCGATTTATAAGGAGTTACAGCAATTGGTAGATGCCGGCAAGATCGGTGCGATTCAAACTTTGAGCGTGAACTTCAACAGCATCAAGGAAAACGATCCGGAGAATCGTTTCTTCAATCCTGAATTGGCAGGCGGAGCGCTTTTGGATATTGGGGTTTATGCCCTGTCATTTGTACGACTATTCATAAAAGATGAGCCAAACGAGATCATCAGCACTGTTACAAAGCATGAAACCGGCGTCGACCAGCAGGCAGGAATCATCCTGAAGAATAGGCAAGGCCAGCTCGCTGCCATCACCTTATCTTTTATGGTGGAATCCCCCGAACGTGCTACTGTCATGGGGACAAAAGGATTCATTGATATCGAACGTTTTTCTCGCGCTGAAAAAGCCACTGTTTGTTATATAGAAGAAGGCAATACAGAAATAATGGAGTCTGGAGAGACGGCGAAGGCTTTGCAGTATGAAGTCAGGGCGATGAAGGAACTCATTGAAAAGGATGTTCCACATGTAACATTGCCATATACGAAGGATGTGATGAATATCATGGATCAGCTACGGAAGCAATGGGAAATAAGCTTCAGCTTCGAATAAAAAATGCTCCGGATATTTCCGGAGCATTTCGCTATCAGCTCAATTTTCTGCTGTTGGCAGGAGAAAGCAACCGTTCGAACCAACCCATGACAAAGTCGGCCAATACTGCCATAAGCGCAGTCGGAATGGCGCCTGCTAGAATGATGGCCCCGCCTTCTGCTGCATTCGTACCTCGGACAATAATGGAGCCTAACCCGCCAGCACCGATGAATGTTCCAATTGTTGCGATACCGATTGCGATGACAAGCGCGGTGCGTAAGCCGGCCATGATAACAGAAAGTGATAAAGGAAGCTCAACCATCCGTAAAATCTGGAATCTGGTCATTCCCATGGCATTACCTGCTTCTTTCAATGTCTTATCAACACCTAGAATGCCGGTATACGTATTCTTTACAATCGGAAGCAAGGAGTAAAGGAACAATGCCAGGATGACAGTGTTCGTTCCTAATCCCATCACCAGCATGAGCACAGCGAGCAGGGCAAGGGCAGGAATTGTCTGGATAACGTTCACAAAGGAAATAACCCAGGGGCTGAGTTTGCTGTAGCGGGCAATCAGGATTCCGATTGGGATACCCACGATAGCAGCGAATAAAACGCCGTAAGCAGACATTAAGAAATGCCGGTAAAATTCAGTCCAAACGTAAGCTCCGTTATCATTATAATAGGTCACTAATTCTTTCAGTAAGTCCAAGTTTTCGCACCTCCTTTATTCATCTTCAAAGTAGTTATGGGCTTCTAAATACTCTTTGGCTATCGTGCTAGGTTCTTTTTTCTCGATATCAGCTTGATAATTTAGTTCGATGATTGTATCATTATCGAATTTCCCTACCAGCTTTTGAAGGATACCATCGATCTCTGGATGTTCTTCCAGCAAGTCATTAGAAGCAACTGGGGAGGCATCATAAGGAGGGAAGAAATGTTTATCGTCTTCCAAGGTAGCCAAGTTAAATTGCTTTAGTCTGGCATCTGTGGAGTACGCCAAAACTGCATCCATCTTCTTATTGTTCAAAGCAGAATAAACGAGTCCTATCTGCATCGGGTAAACTTTATTGAATTCAAAGCCATATTCCTTCACGAATTCGTCATATCCGATTCCCTCACGGTTGATCCAGCTGTTATCCACACCAAATAGGTATTTATCGGCAACCGATGAGAGGTCTGAAACCTTCTCCAATCCTTCTTTCTCAGCTACATCTTGTCTTACGGATAGGACATACGTATTATCGAATCCATATGTGTCATACCATTTTTGATCAAATTGATCCTGAAACTCTCGCTGAACGATTTCCATCGCTTCCTCGGGATCGTTTACCAGATCCATATGCAAGGCTCCACTCAAATCGGTACCGGTATATCTCGCTGCGGAAATATCCACATCACCATTCACCATCGCTTGATGCATCACGATCGAAGAACCCAAGTTGCCGACAATTTCGGCATTTAAATCGGTATAATGCTCAATCATGTATTTCTGTATATAGCCGAGCGTCTGTGTTTCGGAGGTAGTGACTGTACCGATTTTAATCGTTTCCCCTGATCCGCCGCCTAGACCAGGAAGTGAACAGCCAGACAGGAGAAGGGCTGTCAACATACCGATCATGATAAGTTTGGTTAGCTTTTTCATTTTCGTCGTCGCTCCTTCCTATGCAGTTTCCTGCTGCGCACTTCTTGTTGTCGGTGTGAGTTTGGTTTCGATTCTGCCTAGGATAAAATCGGCGAGCAAAGCCAAAATGGTCGATGGAATCGCACCAGCTAAAATCAGTTCTGGCTGATAAAGATTCAACCCATCGAAAATGAAGTCCCCGAGTCCGCCGGCTCCGACGAATGAGGCTAATGTGGCCCAGCCGATAAGATAAACAGTGGATACCCGGATACCAGCCATGATGACGGGTATTGCGAGCGGCAGTTCAACACTGAAGATAAGCTGTGCATTGGTCATGCCCATACCACGACCTGCTTCCAGCAGATTTTTGTCTGTATTTTTAATGCCGATGTAGGTGTTACGGAGAATCGGCAACATGGAGTAGAAGAATAAGGCGACAATGGCGGGTACTTTTCCTACACCTAATATTGGAATGAAGAATGCCAAGATGGCAAGACTTGGAAAGGTTTGTATGATACTGATGATTCGGATGACTGTATCAGCTGCGCGCTCGAATCTGGTGAGCAGGATGCCGACTGGTACAGCGACAAGGATACCGAGCAGAACGGCAATTAAGGAAATATATAAATGCTCCCACGTTTTCAGGGCAAGTGTGCTGCCTTGTTCCTGGAAGAATTGAATTAATGCATCCATATGGTCTGGGCCCCCTTCTTAGTTGTCATCCTCATCACCCCAGATAGATTCATAGACTAGATCGGCAAGCGTCGCCCGTGTGACGATACCTTTCAGTCGATTGTCATCATCCACTACAGGAACATATTTCGTATGCCTGCGGAGCATTTTTTGGATGGTATCCCGTATGAGGCTGTCTTCTTTTACACGATAAAGCTCTGTTTCGACAATTTCACCGACAAGCGTGGATTTTTTTCGGTTTTCCTCGATATCCTCCACGTCGATGTAGCCTTCAAGTGTCTGATCTTCTCCAATAACGAGCAAGGAATCCACGCGTTTCTCCTTCATCCGCTGGATAGCGGTGGATAATGTCTCTTCTTTATGAACAGTTGCCGGTATCTTATTCATGATTTGACCTACTGTTTTAACATCTGGTCTTGTTTGAATCAAACGCTCTTTTCCGATGAAGGATTCGACAAATTCATTTGCAGGATTACGCAGGATTTCGTCAGGTGTATCAACTTGCACGATCTCTCCATCCCGCATGATGACAATACGATCTGCCAGTTTAATAGCTTCATCCATGTCGTGGGTAACGAAGACGATTGTTTTGCCTAGCTTTCTCTGCAGATTCTTGAATTCTTCCTGTAACCCATCACGTGTAATCGGGTCCAGCGCACCAAAAGGTTCATCCATCAGAATGAGTGGCGGGTTGGAAGCCAGTGCGCGCAAAACACCGATACGCTGCTGCTGTCCGCCGCTCAGTTCCTGTGGGTAACGATCCAGGTATTCTTCCGGCAGATTGACCAGTTTGATCAATTCTTTTGCCCGCTCCCGCCGGTTGTCTTTGGACCATTGAAGCAGTTTTGGGACAAGCGTGATATTTTCGCTGATTGTCATATGCGGAAACAGCCCAATCTGCTGGATGACATATCCTATTTCCCTGCGCATCTGCACGCGGTTCTGTTTCATGATATCTTTGCCATCGATCAGAATTCTTCCTTCTGTTGGCTCGATCAGCCGGTTGACCATTTTCATACTCGTCGTCTTACCACAGCCGCTCGGTCCGATGAAGCAAATGAATTCGCCTTTTTCTATTTCCAGATTCAAATTATTCACGGCTTTTTTATTGCCGCTGTAGATTTTTGTTACATTCTCGAATGTCAGCACATGATAACCTCCTGTTTACGGTCCATATTTATTGTCCGAAAAATCGAAAGCTGTCTCATTCCGGACGATTTCAGTAATGTATTGCATCGTTTTTTTCATCGCGCGTTGTGGATCGTATGATCGGCGATGGTTCAGCACATTGTTGAACATCCCTTGCCAGATGAGGATCGTCAATTCATTGATGGCATCTACATTTTTTTCGCTGATTTCTCCAGCTTCGAGAGCTAGTTCCAAGGCAGAGCGACCGCGTTTGGACATATTGCGTTCCAACAACGTCGAATGCAGTTCCTCTGGAATATTGATCAAATCCTTGGGGAATTTTGTGTAATAGCGCTCCAGCATATTTTCCGGACTGTCGCCAAGATCCATGATGAAAATGGCATGGAATAATTTTGGATAGCGGAAGGAATATGTACAAAAGCATTCCCAGGCTAATAAATACTTTTCCAGAGGCTTATCGGATCGATTCATATAAACGACGACTTCATCGGTGTAGTCCTTCAAGAATGTCATGGACGCAAAGAAAATGAGATGAGATAGATCGGAGAAGTAATTGTAAATCGTGGCACTATTGTAGCCAGCGCGATCCGCTACTTTCCGGATCGTCACTTTTTCTAATCCTTCCTCGCGGATAATATCTGCTGTCGCTTCCACAAAGTACTTCCACATCCGGCTCTTTTGGATTTCTTTCTTGTTCATCGTGCTTTTCTGTCTCCTTTACATACGCGTTCGTGCTCGCCTCCCCATGGTTGTTAAGTCGTAATCGCGTATGATATTATAATCAAAGTTAAAAAGTAATCATGATTATAAAATATAGCATAGTCAATTTTTAATGCAAATTTGCCTGGGAAGGAAGATAGCGATGGTATTCAATGTGCGAGATAACCAGCTGCAAATAAAAACGTCATATCCGCATTCCGTTAAAGAGATACGTCATGTTTGGATTCCGATGCGTGACGGTGTGAGATTATCGGCAAGAATCTGGCTTCCTGAAGACGCAAATGAAACGCCGGTACCAGCGATTCTGGAATATATCCCTTATCGGAAAGATGATTTCACCGCTTTGCGTGATTCCATCCGCCACCCTTACTTTGCAGGCCATGGATATGCAAGTGTACGTGTGGACATTCGTGGAAGCGGTGACTCAGAAGGAATCCTCTATGATGAATATCTGCCGCAAGAACAAGATGATGCAGAAGATGTATTGAAATGGATAGCTGATCAAGCCTGGTCGACTGGTAAGGTAGGCATGATCGGGAAATCCTGGGGAGGGTTCAATGGTTTGCAAGTTGCTGCCAGACGACCACCTGAATTGAAAGCTGTCATTACTATTTGTTCGACAGATGATCGGTATGCAGATGATGTGCACTATAAGGGCGGGGCATTGCTTGCTTCCGATATGCTTTGGTGGGCATCGACGATGTTTGCGTACAATGCAAGACCTGCTGATCCGGAAATAGTCGGAAAGAAATGGCGGGAAGATTGGATCCGGCGAATGGATGAAACGCCACCCTTTGCAGAAGAATGGGTACGTCATCAGCGCCGGGATGCTTATTGGAAGCACGGCTCAGTCAAGGAGGATTATGCAGACATAGAGATACCTGTATTTGCTGTCGGTGGCTGGGCGGATGGTTATACGAATGCCATCCCTCGTTTGCTGGAAGGATTGAAAGTACCGAAAAAGGGGCTGATTGGGCCATGGGCGCATGAATATCCGGAAGTTGCAATACCGGGGCCATCAATCGGTTTCCTGCAAGAATGCTTGCGTTGGTGGGATCATTGGCTTAAAGGTCACGAAACAGGCATCATAGAAGAGCCAATGCTGCGTGCCTGGATGCAGGAAAGTGTTCTGCCTGAGGTGGAATATGAATATAGACCAGGTCGATGGGTTGCAGAAACCCAATGGCCATCTCCGGTCATGGAGCAAAAATCCTTCTACCTGCATGGACAAACGCTGAGGGAAGAATCTGGTGCCGGGACGCCGGTCACTGTTGCAAGCATGCAGCAGCATGGCCTTTATGCTGGTGTATTTTGTCCGTTTGGCCAGCCAGGTGATATGCCATCCGATCAACGTCTGGAAAATGGATTTGCGGCAGTGTTTACCAGTGCTCCTTTAAAAGAAAGAATGGAAATACTTGGAGCATCTAAACTGCAGCTGGAAATATCGAGCGATCAAGAACAAGCACTGGTGGCAGTCCGCTTGAATGACGTCGATCCAGATGGAAATGTTACACGTGTAACGTGGGGCATGCTCAACCTGACTCACCGTAACAGTCATGAATTTCCTGAAGAATTGACGCCAGGTGAGAAATTCTCAGTGACGGTCCAATTGAATGATATTGCCCATGCACTTCCAGCCGGTCATCGCTGGCAAGTGGCAGTCGCGCCGACATATTGGCCGCACGCCTGGCCATCTCCAAAAACAGCAACGCTTACGATTTATCCAAGTGATAACACAAAACTGCTGCTCCCGGTTAGGGAACCGCAGGCTATTGATGAGCAACTGTCCCCTTTTCAGCAGCCTGAAACAGCACCTGTGCTGGAGAAGGAAATATTGCGCCAGGAGAGCCGCAAGCGCCAAATACGGTACGACACCGTGGAGAGAACGTGGATATTGGATGATTATTCAGATGAGGGTGCACGAAAACTCGCAGATAACGGTTTGGAGTACGGGAGTACGAACCGTAATGTCTACACAATTAAAGAAGGCGATCCTCTATCCGCCAGCGTCCAATGTGACTGGACAATGGATATCGGGCGGGATGATTGGCAGACACACTTGGACCTTTCCTGTAACATGTGGTGTGATGAAAAGCACTTTTATCTTAAGCATACACTTCACGCATTTGAAGGCGAACAAGAAATCTTCACGAAAGAATGGAATGAAAAAATTCTTAGGGAGTTTATTTAGGGGAGAAGCAGGCATCACTTGGATGCCTGCTTTATTTTTAGTTCATAGAAGCTTGCCATGGTAGTACGGACATAAGGCTCTAACCAAAAGAGTCCGATAAATAAGGTGAAGATGCTTAATAAAGCCCAGCCAATAAAGCTTAGCTAATACAAATAGCGCCATTTGAAGCCTTGTATCTTTTCTTTGCTCTCCCGGATAGCATCCAATGGGGAGTAATCTGGATGTTCACGCAGGATGTAAAGTGTCTGGGAATAGCTATAAAATTTGATGATGCCAGGGATAACCAGCAGCAAAGTCCAAAATGTCAGCAGGACGACTAAAATCAGTCCTGTCAGCATGTACCGCCAGAAGCGTCTAAAAGGTGAAAAAATAAATCCAAAGGAAGGGCGCTCTCCTTGGACAAGACTTTGAAGCATCCAGGTTGTTCCGACATATAGAGGCATTAGCAGCACGTAATTTATCAAGGTGCCTTGGATATTAGCAATAATGTCTTCCTTTAGAGTCGTTATTTCATCCAAGCCGAGCAAAGGGTTGGTTAACAAAGTCAATGCAGTCGAAATGACAGCAAAGAGAAATACAGCAAGTACGCTTTTACCCCAATTGCCGCTTAAGTTTTCCAATGCATTATGCTTCATTGTTTGATTATCAATCATATGCATGTCCCCCCCCGGTTTTTATATGTATATGAGTATGATTTTGTTGAGCATACCACAATTATGGAAAAGTATGGTTGTGTTTGAGGGAAGCTTATGCTACAGTATAACTATCTTGCAAAACAAAGTAGTTAGTCGGCTTCTTTTTTTGATTAACTATCTTGCTAAACAATATAGCGGGGAGGAAAAGTAAATTTGTCATCCAGCCAATTATTAAAAGGCATTCTCGAGGGCTGTCTGCTCTCAATCATTGCAGAACGCGAGACGTACGGCTATGAAATGGTGGAGAAGCTTGCAGCCTATGGATTTACCATGGTAAGCGAGGGCAGTATCTATCCATTGCTGCTGCGGATGAAAAAAGAAGGTCTCGTCACGACGACAAGTAAAACATTGCCATCAGGCGGACCGAAGCGGAAATATTATCAATTGACTGCAGAAGGACGGACAGAATTAGCAGATTTCAAGGTAAGATGGGCAGAAGTTTCGTCCAGCGTTAATAACATTCTAAGGAGGGAACAATCATGACATTATCCAAGGAAAGTCAGGCGTTTCTCGATAACTTGCGGATTTATCTATTCGCCAGCAATAAGAAGGAAGACGAAGTGATTGAATTAATGGAAGAGTTGGAAGATCACTTATATGAAGCGGAGCAGAATGGTAAGAGTGTCGAGCACATCATCGGGAAGTCTCCGAAAGCTTACATGAAGGAAATAGAAGCAGAGGTGGAAACGGATGGGCGGTTCTGGCTTATGTTTGTCCCACTTATCCTATTGAATGCGTTTGCGTATCTTATCATGAATAAAGCGATAGAGGGTGACAGAAATTATTCCCTTCTGGCACTGATTGGAAATCCTTTGGTGTTTATTGTTTCCATCCTGCTGCTGTTTGGCATGTATCGCTTCACCGCTGCAAATAAACTATCCAAGAAAGTAACCATCACACTATATATATTGATGGGGTTGGCTCCTACTGGTATGTTCGTAGGAATATTGTTGGCAGATCTTTTTATTGAAACACCAGTATTGACTATCAGTCCAGCCTTGAATATAGCAGTGATTATTACTGCTTGTTTCATTTTCATTGCGGCAGCATTATATTGGAAAACATGGATTTCCGTCATCGTACCGGCAGTTCTTTATATTCCACAGGTCATTTTACGTTACATCGATATAGAAGAGGAAAGCAAGCTTATCATTATCATGTTGATCTGCATTGTTTTGTCTCTTTCAATGTGGATTTGGTTTCTTAGAAAAAATAAGAAAGATAGTTAACGCATGCTGAGACATGCGTTTTTATCTTGACTGGATATAGTTTTATATGTAATATATACCTAACAAATGTAATGTATATATTGCATAGGGGATCGTCAATATGAAAAATAAAGTGAAATTCACGCGGATGGAACAGAAGATGACACAGGAGCAGCTGGCCCGAAGAGTTCGTGTCACCAGGCAGACAATCGGTTTGATCGAAAAAGGAGAGTACAATCCGACACTGCAGCTGTGCGTTGCGATTGCAAAAGTATTGGGTAAGACATTGGATGACTTATTCTGGGAGGTAGAATGAATGGAGAAAACTTGGATTCGATTTTTGCTGCCGGAAGATGAATATAAGCGAAGGACGATGCTCGTTTACTTTGCAGAAGCTGCCATCTTGCAGCTGATTGCTGTCATAGCTCTGATTGTCATTTCTCGATTTGAGTTAATTCCTTTGGATGGTGTAATCGTTCTGATGTTGATGATGTTCGGAACTGTAGCGTATGTTTGGATTCGTTATATCCTGTCTGGTATGGAGTTTGCCGAGATCATGACGGAAAAAGCGTATCGGCGAGAGAGAAAGTTGGTAGTAGTTAAATCATCAACTTACTTCCTTGTGTTCAATGGTATGATTTCGTTGTATTATTTGTTTGGACCGATGGAAGTGTCTTTGGTAGAAGGTCTGATGGTCAGCTCGCTCGGAGCATTATTGCTATTTGTAACAAACTTTATATCCCTTCGAAGGTCCTACCAAAAAAATCGGGAATTAATTGACTGACCCGTAAATTTACCTGTAATTAAAACTGAAGCACTGCATATCGCAGTGCTTTTTTCGTGTTTTTTGGGTAGAGAAAGGAATTTGTCTTGGCTTAAGGGAAAAAGTAGACAAGACAAAGGAGGAGCGCGGATGAAACGTATTGGCCAGCAGTTTGCTATTTTTCCACTTATATTCTTATTATTATTTGTCCCTACGGAAGCTTTGGCTGACACCAATGAGTACCCAACATTGAAAAAGGTGAAGAGGGCTGAAGAAGCGGGATTCACTAAAGAAGGTTTAGCGAAAGTGGATGAATTAATTGAAACCGACATCGAAAATGGATTTCCGGGAGCGTCATTGACCATTATAAAAGACGGAAAGATTGTGAAGGATTCCCGTTACGGATACCGGCAAGTGTATGATGGACTGGAGGAGCTCAAAAATCCGAAGAAAGTGAAGAAGGATACATTATACGATCTGGCTTCCAATACAAAGATGTATGCTACCAATTTTGCATTGCAGCATCTGGTCAGCGAGGGAGAAATAAGATTGACGGATAAAGTCAGTGACTACATTCCAGAATTCAAAGATGAGGCAAATGCAGCAATCAAAGGGAAGGATACGATTTTGATTCAAGACTTGCTGCAGCACCAAGCGGGTTTTCCAGCGAGTATCGAATTTCATAACCCGGATATCGCAGGTGCATTTTATTCGCAGGACCGCGAATGTACCATCAAACTCCTGCCTAAAGTGCCGCTTCAATACGAGCCAGGAACAGATCACTTGTATAGCGACATTGATTATATGCTTCTGGGTGCCATAGTGGAACGTGTAACAGGGGAACGACTGGATACGTATGTGGAAGAAACTTTTTATGAGCCACTCCGTTTGAAGCATACGATGTTCAATCCATTGGAGAACGGTGTGAAAGCGAAAGATGTGGCAGCGACAGAGCGAATGGGTAATACACGAGATGGGTATTTCTCTTTCCCGAATATCAGGACGGAGACGATCATTGGAGAAGTCCATGATGAAAAGAGCTATTATGCAATGGATGGTATATCCGGGCATGCGGGACTTTTCTCGACCACCAATGATATGGCCGTTCTGCTGCAAGTCATGTTAAATGGTGGCGGATATGGCAAATGGCGATTTTTCAATGAAGATGTAATCGAGAAGTTTACAGCCGCTTCTCCTACAAATGAAACCTATGGTCTTGGCTGGCGCAGGAATGGAGATGAAGGGACAATGGATTGGATGTTTGGTTCCTTGGCTAGTGATATAGCTTATGGACATACAGGCTGGACAGGAACGGTTACGATCATCGATCCGGAATATGATCTCGGGATTGTACTGCTGACGAATAAGAAGCATACACCTGTACTTGATCCGGAACAAAACAGTAATCTGTTCGCCGGAGATGAATATGCCACAGGCGATTATGGCCCTGTTGTCCAAGCAATATATGAAGCGATGAAGTAAAACACGGTCATGGACCGTGTTTTGCTATGTAATAATGAGTGCACGTCTTCCCATCGCATCATAAATCTGGATAAAGTGGGCTTTTTCAACCTTTACATGTTCTCCGCTTTTTTCTGTTGATTCACAGTCATGAAAATAAACATACTCGTCATCGACACCAGTGACGACAATGCAATGCAGCGGACGTGGTGCTTGTATGACTTTACCATTTGGCGTATGCCAAAAACGTGGAGTTGGCATGTCATGGTGAATCGTAAACCAGACTAAAACGGGATGGCTATTTGCTACATGTGTTTCGATGACACCGAATTCCTCTTGATACAATGCCAGGCTTCCTGGCCGGTACTTGTCGGCAACTTGCTTTAACGGATTCGGGTTAATCGTGATACCATTGCCGAAAGGGTCTCCGACAAAACCGTCTTCCGGATCGCCCCATATCCGGATCGTTCCGTCTTCATTGCGTTCTACAGGGACAACATCCTTAGGCATTTCACGGGCTAAAGTCAGTTTATCGACGGCTTGTCCGTGATAAGATAATGCCATTGCCAAGGCGGTTACTTCACAGCCGGAAGGAAGTTCGGGGTGCTGCTTGATATACGGTACATCCAATAAAGGCATATTCCATCCCACCTTAAGTGTTTTTCTAATTATAGCAATATACCAACTTATAATGTCAGAAAAATTCCATCAAAAGTAAGATGTAGCTTGGAGGCTTGGCTGATATAATGGACAGACAATAGCATAGATGACTCAAGGGTGGTCGGCTCACTTATCCCTCCAGGGAGGGAGGTGATGCCTCTGACGGTATTCGAAACGCTGACGCTGATGATTTCATTCGGTACGCTCATCGTTGCGATCATGTCTGATAGAAACCAAAAAAAATAACCACCCTTGAGTGACGGCTCATGATGGGTAGGTTATTTTTCGCTCTTTTGTGGGCTGATTCCTTTGAGGAATCCTTGCTATTGCTTGACCGTTTGGTGTTACCAGCACCAGGCGGTCTTTTTGTCGTTGTTATCTTATGCACATTTTATCGTAAATACACCTTGTTGTCATGTGTTTTATGCTTGTTCGTTATGTCCAAATCGAAAATCTCGGCAAAACCATTTCTTCCTATCTCGGTAAGAAGGAGTGCCCGTGATCCGGATTTTCTTTTCAACCAACCTAGCTCCAAAAAACATTCCAGCAATGCATTCCCCAAAGAACCAGCCAGATGATGCTTGCGCTCGCTCCAGTCCAGACAGCAGTGGCAGAATGAACGCCTTTTTCCTCGGATTGCTTCCAGATCGATACCAAAACTGGAGAAGAAGGTTTCTCCCTTTGGTGTGAGGATGTATTGATCTTGATCTTTCTTTATATATCGGTTTGAAGTAAGCGTTTCTGCAACCAGTATGCCCAGTGAACCAGCAAGATGATCATAGCAGGTCCGGGCATAGCGGATGGCTTGGTCTTCTGCTGCCTGACTGAAAGAGGATACTTTGACAGGCAGTGTAATTGTCAGCAGAGATTCGATAACTTGCGCGATGGCGGGGTCCTTTAACCCGTAATAGCGATGGCGTCCCTGTTTTGTCTGTGCAAGGAATCCAGCCTCCTCCAGTTTTTTAAGATGGAAGCTGGCTGTTTGTGGGGTGATGCCGGCAGCTCGGGCAAGCTCCCCGGATGTATGGAACCGACCATCCATCATCATGGTAAGCATGATACTGCGTGATTCTTCACTGAGCAGGCTGGCAGCTGCTGCAACATGCGGTGAGTGCAAATCGATTCTCCTTTCCAGGTATCCATATTTCGATGGCGTTCGTATTATCTTTATTTTAAGCTAAAGATGGAAAGGGGAGAAGTAAATTATGGTACATAAAACAATAAATCCAAAAATCTTATATTATGGCAACCCAGTTGTCCTGCTTACGACAGTTAACGAGGATGGGACAACAAATATCAGTCCGATTTCTTCCTCATGGGCATTGGATCATTTTCTAGTCATCGGCCTCGGTACCGACGGAAAAGCATATGAAAATTTGAAGGGCCGTGGTGAATGTGTACTGAATGTTCCGAGTCCGGTTTTATGGCAGCATGTGGAGAAGCTTGCTACTTGCACAGGAAAAGAAATGATTCCTCCAGGCAAAGCGGCATATGGCTGCGTCTACGTTAAAGATAAATTCCGTGAAGCTGGCCTGACAAGAAAAATATCCTCAGTAGTGAGTGCGGATGCTGTTGCAGAATGTCCTTTACAGATCGAAGGGAAAGTAAGGCACACCAGGGAGCCTGACTATATGGAGGGTATTGCTATTGTAGAGATCGATGCTGTTGCCGTCCATGCACAAGAAGATATTATAAAAGAAGGGCATCATATCGATCCTGGTAAATGGAGTCCGCTTATCTATAACTTTAGACATTACTTTGGTCTTGGTAAGGAATTAGGGAAGACCGTGCGAGCGTAATGGAGCAACCCCTCATTGTTTAGATGAGGGGTTCTGTTATTAATATATCGTGAAAGTTCGTAAAGTCTTGGATAATACCATCAGAACCGAGCTGATTCTGCAGGAATGCTTCGCGGTTCTTGCCGAAAGGGTCGATTGCAATGATCTTCCCTATGCCAGCTTTTTTGGCTGCTGTCAGACCGGAGAAAGCGTCTTCGATCACAAGGCACTCGCTTGGCTGCAGCCCCAGTTTCTTAGCTGCAATCAAGAAGATATCAGGAGCAGGTTTTCCTGGGAAGCTGCCGTCATCGAATGTGACGGTTTCAAAGTCGAACCACCTGTCCAGCTTGAATACATCGAAATAGAAGGCGACATTTTCTTTCACTGTTGCAGTCGCAATTGTACGAGGCAGATTCTGTGCTTTCAGGTGATCCAAAATCCCGGTTAAGCCGTTTGTCAGTACAAGATCCTTCTCATTTTGCAGGCAAAGCTCCCGATAAAGACCTTCCTTTTCATCGGAAAGCTTCCGTATATCATCGGCAGATAATTCGGGACTCACAAAATGCCGTAGAATCTCATTATTCGTACGCCCGTGTATATTTGTGAAAATCTCTTCATCCGTGATGGATCCAGCAGCATATTTCCGGACCATATGAAACCAAGCCTGCTCGTGTAAGTGGGAATCCAAAAACATAGTTCCATTGAAATCGAATATGACGCCTTTCATTTTTTCTCCTCCTTAAGCCTACTTCGATAGTTGAACCTCGACATATTGTTCGTAATGCGACTGCACATCTTCGCGAAGCTGATCATCGGTTATCAAATAATCCATATCATGCAGGTTATAAAATACATAGAAATCTTCCCGGTTGAATTTTGTATGATCAACAAGCAAGTATTTACTGCGGGAGTTGTTCAGGGCAATCTGATGTGCTTCTCCTTCCTCGATGCTGTATGTGGAGATTTCTTCATTATGGACGCCGTTTGCACTGATGAAAGCTTTTGTGAAATTGAGTTTTTGCAAACTGCTGTTGACCAGCGGTCCGACGAAGGTGCCGGTATTTTTGCGGAAATCCCCGCCGATCAGCATGATTTCAGCTGTATCACTTTGCGTCAGGATTTCAAATACTGGATAGCTGTTCGTAATGATTCTGATCTTCTTCTGGAGCAGGTGACGAGCAAGCAGTTCAATTGTCGTTCCTGGACCGAGAAAAACGGTATCGCGATCGCTTACGAGAGATGCGGCCAGAGTTGCAATCTGTGTTTTTTCCTCTACTTGAACGCCAAGCTTTTCCACATGGGATAACTCCTGGTCCATCGCATGGGTGATACTTTGTGCTCCCCCATGTATCCTTACTAACTTGCCCGCCTTATCCAATTCATCCAAGTCTCTGCGAATTGTCATATCCGAAACATTCAAATCGTGGATGATATCGTTGACTGTTATGATTCCTTGTTTGTTGACGATGTCCACTATTTTTAATAAGCGCTCTCTTTTCAACATTATTTTCACCTCGAAACTTTAAACATAACTTATCATATGCAAGTTTATACAGTCAATATAAATAAACAAATTCAAACATTGCGTGTTAGTTTATCGAGAATAAATTCCTGTTATTAGAAAAAATGTCGTTGACACGTTTGTTGTATCCGTTTACAATGAACGAAAGATAACAAAAACAAACAATTTATTTCTGTTTGAACAAACATTATGAGGAGGAATCCAATTCATGTATAAGTTGCCGGAGGATTTCATATTTGGAGGAGCAACAGCAGCCTATCAAGCAGAAGGCGCGACAAAGGAAGGCGGTAAGGGAGCGGTAGCCTGGGATGAATTCCTGGAAAAGCAAGGGCGCTTCAGTCCGGATCCAGCCAGTGATTTCTATCATCAATATCCTGAGGATATCCGGCTTTGTGAAAAGTTCGGTGTTAATGGTATCCGTATTTCCATTGCTTGGACAAGAATCTTTCCTGATGGGACGGGTGCGGTGAATCAAGAAGGAGTGGACTTTTACCATAATCTTTTCGCTGAGTGTAAGAAGCGAAATATAACAGCTTTCGTTACGCTGCATCATTTCGATACACCGAAGAAGTTGTTCGATAAAGGTGATTTTCTGAACCGGGATAACTTGGATGCCTTCGTCGACTATGCGGCTTTCTGCTTTAAGGAATTCGGTGAAGTGCGTTATTGGAGCACATTCAATGAAATTTATCCGGTGGCAACGAACCAGTACTTACTCGGGACCTTCCCTCCATCCGTAAAAAGTGATTTCTCGAAAATCATCCAATGCTTGCATAATATGATGGTCGCCCACGCTCGTGCCGTCAACTTGTTCAAAGATAACAATTATCCTGGTGAAATCGGGGTTGTGCATTCATTGGAAACAAAATATCCGGCAACTGATTCTCCTGAGGATCGACATGCAGCTTTTCTGGATGATGCGCTGTCGGTCCGCTTCCTCTTGGATGCTACATATCTCGGATACTATTCAGAGAAGACGATGCAAGCACTCGAAGAAATTGCTGAAGCGAACGGAGCGACCTATGAATTCCTTGATGAAGATTTCGAGATCATGAAAAAGGCATCCCGGCGAAATGATTATCTTGGAATCAACCACTACCAATGCCACTTCGTCAAAGCGTATGATGGCCAGACGCAGATTCATCACAATGGAACAGGAGATAAAGGGACTTCTGTTTATAAAGTGAAAGGAATCGGCGAACGCATCTACAAAGAAGGGCTGAAACGCACCGATTGGGACTGGCTCATTTATCCGGAAGGCATGTATGACATTCTTGTGCGAATAAAAGAGGATTATCCGCATTATAACAAGATTTATATTACCGAAAACGGGATGGGTTACAAAGATGAGTTTGAAGATGGAGTCATCATGGATGAGGCGAGAATCGATTATCTCAAAGTCTATCTGGAAGCAATCGGCAAAGCGATAGAGGATGGCGTGAATGTAAAAGGCTACTTCCTCTGGTCCTTGATGGATCTCTTCTCTTGGACAAACGGCTACAATAAACGCTACGGTTTGTTTTACGTGGATTTTGAGACGCAAAAGCGTTATCCGAAGGCTTCTGCTTATTGGTATAAGCGCCTGAGCGAGACAAAGATGATTAATTGATGACTTGCACGGCGGACGCTGTTTGCCGTGCCTTTCCAATAATATATTGAAAGCGTTTTAGGAGGTTTATTATGACAAAAGAATCATTGCAAATGCTAGGTTTTGAGATTGTTGCATATGCCGGGGATGCTCGCAGCTCATTGATGAAGCTGCTGCGAGAAGTACGTGCGGGTAACTTTGAGAATGTGGAAGAGGAACTGAAAAGTGCTGATGAAAATCTTAAATTGGCTCACAATGCACAGACGCAGATATTGGCTGATGAGGCAGCAGGAAAGGAAATGGATATCGGCTTCATCTTCATCCATGGTCAGGATCATCTGATGACAACATTGCTTCTTCGGGAGCTCGTACAGGACTTCGTCGAGCTCTACCGCAAAACGAGCTAAGGAGGAGGAAGTGGGATGAAAGGGATTATTGGACAAATTGAAAAAGGGAAACCGTTTTTCGAAAAGGTTTCCCGGAATATTTATCTGGGTGCAGTGCGGGATGGCTTCCTGACGGCGATGCCTGCTATTCTATTCGCCAGTATTTTCATCCTTATGGCAGCTTTACCGGAAGTATTAGGATTCGCCTGGCCGGAAAGCGTCTCGACATGGCTGTGGAAAGTATATAACTATTCCATGGGTGTGGTGGGCTTGCTTGTTTCTGCTACTACAGCAAGAAGCTTGAGTGAGTCCATGAACCGAAAGATGCCGAAGAACAAAGTAATCAACTCGACATCGGTAATGCTGGCGTCGATCGTCGGCTTCATGCTGTTGAGTGTTTCGCAGATTGATGGAGGGTTCTCTGCCGAGTACATGGGAACCAAAGGTTTATTAGCATCGTTTGTATCCGCTTTCATAACAGTTAATGTCTATCGTTTCTGTGTGCTGAAGAATATTACCATCAAAATGCCGAAAGAAGTGCCAGGCACTATTTCGCAGACATTCAAGGATATGTTCCCATTCGCCTTCTCAGTCCTTGGTGCGGTGATTATTGACTTGGTCGTTCGTACAACGTTGGACGTGCCATTTGCCGAAGCGCTTGTTAAGCTACTTTCTCCGTTATTCACAGCTGCCGATGGTTATTTAGGTATTATGATCATCTGGGGGATGATGGCGTTCTTCTGGTTTGTCGGTGTACACGGACCATCCATTGTGGAACCTGCCATTGCAGCTATCATTTACGTAAATGTCGAGGCAAACCTTCAGCTTTATAATGCAGGAGAACATGCATCCAATGTACTGACAGTAGGACTTGGCAACTTTGTCGGAACAATGGGCGGGACAGGAGCCACACTTGTCGTTCCATTCATTTTCATGCTCCTGGCAAAATCCAAGCAACTGAAAGCGGTAGGCAAGGCTTCCTTCATACCGGTCAGCTTTGCGGTGAATGAGCCATTGCTTTTTGCTGCGCCAATCATCCTGAATCCGTATTTCTTCATCCCGTTCCTGCTCACACCGATGATCAACGTATGTATCTTCAAGTTCTTCGTCGACGTCATCGGCATGAACAGTTTCATGTACGTCCTGCCTTGGGCTACACCGGCACCGATCGGACTTGTACTCGGAACCGGAATGGGTTTATGGTCGTTTGTGCTCGTGCTGACTTTGATCGTCGTCGACTTCTTGATCTACCTGCCATTCTGTAAAGTATATGATAAAGAACTAGTCATGCAGGAAGCGCATAACGCGCAGCTGGAAGCTGCTGCAGCAAGAACACAACCAGCAATGGCTGCAGCAGGAAGCGACATCGCTGCAACGCAAGCAGCAGAACCAGGATTGACCACAGTATCCAATGAAGTCAAACCGACTAACGTCCTTGTCCTTTGTGCTGGCGCGGGAACTAGTGCTATGCTGGCCAATGCATTGACAGAAGGCGCAGAACAATTCAGTGTACCGATTACTGCAGCTGCTGGCGCGTATGGTTCCCATTATGAAATCATGCAAGATTATGACATGGTCATCCTGGCACCACAAGTCGGATCGTATTTTGAAGATATCAAAGAAGATACGGATCGGCTTGGTATCAAGCTGGCGGCAACAAAGGGTGCAGAGTATATCAGTTTGACGCGCGACCCGAAAAAAGCAGTGGATTACGTTATCGATCAGCTTAAATAATTGCCCTCAAAAAAGGAAGCTGGGACAAACCCTGTAAAATAAAAACGAAAGATGTGTTCTTCTCCGAGGATTAGGAAAAGAACACATCTATTTATGTTAGTTTCTTGATTATACAAGCGAAAAAAGGATACGCTCTGTTAAGGTTAAAGCGCCCTAACCATAGCAAAGGGGGAAGCCTTATGTATATTTCCCTTTTCAATTGCTTTTATAGTAAATGCATTTTGTTATTGGTTTAGTACTTCATTAATAAAGCGCAAGCGGTGTAACCTGCTCCGATAGACCAAAACACAATGTAGTCACCTCTGGTCACTTTTCCGCTTTCCACTGCTTCATTTAAAGCAATAAAAGGGCTGCTTGTTCCGGTATAACCGTATGTATCACCAATGATATAGAACTTATCAAATTCGTTTTCCTCGAGGGAATTCATCATTTTTTCCATTGCTCTAATAGAAACCTGCGTACATAAATATTGTTTTACATCTGATAGATTGATATTATGTTTTTCTAATAAATCAGTGATTTGCGTCGGAGCATAATCAAATAGTGGGCCGGAATGAAGTTTTCCCCACTTAAATAGCTTGTCATCATTAGGAACATCCTCATCAAGGATATTTGATAGTCCGCATGCGGGAAATACCATTTCTTTGTAGTATTGTGATTCGGTATTATAAGAGGCATCCAAGACACCAACATCCTCTACATTGACTTTCTCCAAGATAATCGCACATGAAGCATCACCAAAACCGCCATATGTAAATGGATCGTTTTTTTCAGCATAATGATACATTCTTTCTGCTCCAACAATAAGTGCATATTTAGAATCTGGATTGGCCAGTAGCGCTTTGGAAACTTGATCCACAGAAACAACCATGCCTACACAGGCTGAATTAGCATCATATACCACTGCTTCACGTTTCCCCTGTATCTCATTATGGATGATTAAAGCGTTTGGCGGGAACAAATATTCTGGGGTTCCAGAAGAAAATACGATAATATCTAAATCTTCTCCTGATAGATTGGCTTTTTCGAGGGCTTTTTTTGTTGCTTCCACACCCATTGATAGTGTTGTTTCCCCTTCTTCGGAGATGTAACGATTTTCTCTTCCAATATCTTTTAGGAAGTTCCTTACTTTCTCTTCGTCTTGACCTAATGATTTAAAGTGCTCTATATATACTTCATTGTTTATTTTTCTTTTTGGATGATAAACGCCGATTTCTTTGATGATTACACTTTGTTGCATTTTTGTATGCTCCCTTACAGTCAAATAGACTACCCCTTAAAGTAGTCTATCTGTTTCTTACTATCCGCTTAAGATATGATTACTGTTCTGATAGTGAGTACGCTTCATCGATTGAGTCTACAAACACGCCATTGAACTGAGCGGATCTAGCAACTCTAGCCAACTGCATTTTAGCGGCAATATCTTTTGGATTTACCATTATTACTTTCTTGAAACCGCTACTCATGTATAGTTCGTAGCTCTTAGTCAATACCGGAAGAATCTCTTGATGGAATGTTTTTAATTCTGTCGAGTCAATAATCAGATTAATCGTTGAAGGAGTTACCTTTGATACTGCATCCTGGTAAATGGAAACAAACGAACCGGCTTTATCTTTCTGAGCAAAACCAGAAAATTTAATAACCAAAGCGTTATTTTCATCATCCTTCTTAATTTGTAAAATGTCGCTTTCATGAATAACTGCCATAATTAATCTCTCCTTAGTAGAGGTGCATGTATACAAAAATTATATCATTACAATCTGTTAAAGTAAGTCAGTTTTGGTAAATTTTTGACTAAATATTCCTTCATCATCCATTTTTCACCTCTTAGGGTCAAAAAAAAGTACAGAGATGCCCTCTGTACCTTAAATTAGAAGTATATGAACCACTGCTTAATCTTGCAATCCTAAAAAGGACTCCTGCTTACCGTTCGCATGGTTAAAGCAGATGATGGATAATACCATTGCAAGCGGGAATTTAAATGCCACCTGTTAACTTTCCCCGCAGTCATCCTGCATGTATGGAAAGAATCGTTGAATCATTAATGCTCTCTCCTCCGTATCATTTGCAGCCTTCTTATTCCATTGTAAGAGCCTCCAATGAATCGAGAATATGATCAATCAGATTCGGCAGATCCTCCATTTGATTCTCATTGATTTTCCGATCAAAACGTACTTCCACTGTATTTTGGTAATGCTTTTGCTGTTTATCGTATACAAACTGCAGCGTTTGTTCCGGGCGGGTTGGCGGAGTCCATATTTGCGTCAGGATGGATTCGATGACAGGACACTCCGTTTCGGGATCCTCTACTGTTAAATAGAAGAAAAGACGCAATGTACAGCCAGGATTTTTATCCGGTATTTCCATGATCTCATCAGCTAAATCACAAAGAGATGCCTCCAGACAGATTTCAGCGGTCACTGCCGCGTTTTCTTGCAAGGTGAAACCGAGCCGGAATTCACGTGACATTGCAGCCATTTCCATCCGGTCGTGACGGGAGACAATGGCAATCTCATTGTCCAGATTATCCAAATCATATAGCTGATTCTCGAAAGCCACTTTCAAGTTATCGAATATAGTAGGATCAAACATCATACAGGACCTCGCTTTGTTTATATGAGAAAACTCTAGCACAAGCCAGATATAGAAACAATCTTTACCAAAGGGTGCTAGTAAAAACATTGGGTATTCGTTACAATTTTATGGAAGACAAATGAGGTGACGAACGTGTTTAAAATACTATTGATCGAGGACGATAAAAGTCTCTTTGAAGAAATTCAGACGCGGTTGACGCAATGGTCTTATGAAGTGCATGGTATAGATGATTTTGGCCAGGTGATGGAAAAATTCTCGTCAGTACAGCCGGACCTGGTACTGATTGATATCCAACTGCCAAGTTATGATGGCTTCCATTGGTGCCGCATGATACGGGCGCATTCCAATGTGCCGATCATCTTCCTGTCCTCTAGGGACCATCCAATGGACATGGTCATGGCGATGCAGCTCGGCGGAGATGATTTTGTCCAAAAACCATTCCATTTTGAAGTTCTTATCGCAAAAATCCAGGCTATCTTACGCCGCGTGTACAATTATAGTACCGATACCGTCAAGCTGAAGACGTGGAATGGTGCGACAGTCGATTTCGAGAAAAACGAAGTGGAAAATGATGCGGGCAAAGTAGAATTAACGAAGAACGAGATGTTTATTTTAAAGCTTCTGGTTGAGCAGAAAAACAAGATTGTCTCTCGGGAGAAATTGATTACGAGTCTATGGGATGATGAGCGTTTCATCAGTGATAATACATTGACCGTTAATGTGAATCGACTCCGAAAGAAACTGGATGATATCGGCTTGGGGCAGCAAATTGAAACGAAAGTAGGACAAGGGTATTGTGCGCTGGAGGCGGCAGATAAGTTATGATTGGGCAATTTCTTCGGGATAAAGTGAGCTGGATTGGTATGTTCGTCCTGCTCTCCTTATTGCTGTTATTAGTGGCTTATGTGGATACGACAATTCCGTTCAATTCTATCTTGTACATATTATTGCTTTTCTGGTTGTTGCTCGTGGTCTTCCTGTTCATCCGTTACCATCGTGAAACACGTTATTATCGCGGATTGAAAGATTGGGAGAAAAGTCTGGACGCGTCAACATTGCCTGAACCAGACCGAACTTATGAGTACATCATCCATGATAGCCTTCAAGAACAAGTAAACTTCTTAAATAAGACTTCCACTGATCGTCAGGAGTCATTGGAACGGGAGAAGGACGAACTGCTTTCCTGGATTCATGAAGTGAAAACACCGTTGACTGCGATGCAGCTGATCATCGAACGTATCGAGGATGCAGCATTGAAACAACAGCTAACGTATGAATGGTTGCGTGTACACATGCTGTTGGACACGCAGATTCATCAAAAGCGTATCACCTTTATAGAAAATGACTTATTTATAGAAAAGATTGATTTGCATGCTGTCATCAGCCAGGAGATACGCACCTTGCGCTCATGGTGTATGCAGAAGGGGATCGGGTTCGATTTGGACTTGGAGGAAGATGTGGTGCTGAGTGATACGAAATGGCTCACATTCATCTTGCGTCAGCTGTTATCAAATGCAGTCAAGTACAGTGAAAACAGCGACATCCATATTGGAAGTGAGAAAATCAATGGTCATGTGCGAATCAGTATCCAGGATCAAGGCATCGGAATTGATGCAAAAGACTTGCCGCGTATTTTTGATCAGGGTTTTACTTCCACTATCCAGCATGATAAGGCTGCCACCGGTATGGGCCTCTATCTGACCAAGAAAGCAGCAAAACCGCTTCGGATCAAAGTGGATGTATCTTCTCATCTGGGAAAAGGTACATGCTTTACACTTACTTTCCCGAAACGAAACGATATGGTCGGAATGACTGGCGTGTGACAGGATTGTCACACGCTTTTGCTCGTTTGTTAGCTGAAAAGCAGGAGCATATGCTAGGGCATCCGTATACTTGAGGTAACAAATCACATAAAGAGGTGCGAAAAGATGGGTATTCTAGAAGCGACAAGAGTCCAAAAGAATTACGGGAATAAATTCAATAAACAGGAAGTACTTCGGGGTGTCGACCTTAGTATCGAGGAAGGAGAATTCGTCGGCATCATGGGTTCATCCGGATCTGGTAAGACGACATTGCTGAACGTCCTCTCTTCCATTGACCGTGCAAGCGGCGGAACGATCCTGATCCAAAACAACGAGATTACAAACATGAAAGAGAAGCAGCTTGCTGAATTTCGTAAAAATCATCTTGGATTCGTATTCCAAGACTATAATCTGCTTGATACGCTTACAGTGAAGGAGAATATATTGCTTCCGTTGTCTATCAAAAAAGTGCCAAAGAAAGAGGCAGATCGCAAATTTGAGGAAGTAGCTAATCAGCTCGGTATTATGGAATTGCAGAACAAATATCCAAGTGAAATCTCCGGTGGTCAAAAGCAGCGGACATCTGCAGCTCGTGCATTCATCCATGAGCCAAGCATCATTTTCGCAGATGAGCCGACGGGTGCACTTGATTCAAAATCGGCATCCGATCTGTTGAACAAGCTCGGTTCATTGAATGCAAATCGAAAAGCAACGATCGTTATGGTCACACATGACCCAGCCGCAGCCAGCTATTGCAGCCGCGTCATCTTCATCAAGGACGGTCAGATTTATACACAGCTGAACAAAGGTCAGCAGGAGCGCCAAGCCTTCTTCAAAGACATCATGTCCACACAAGGTGTACTCAGCGGGGTGCAAAATGAGCATTAATAGTCTGATATTCAGAAATCTGAAGAAAAACCTGCGTAACTATTATCTTTATGTGTTTGCCCTGATTTTCAGTTCCGGTTTGTACTTTGCCTTTGTCACCTTGCAATATGACAAGGCGATGGATCCGGTGGAAGGCTCGGTAAAAGGTGGGGCGGGGATCGCCACTGCTTCTGTACTTCTTCTCTTTATCGTTGCTGTATTCTTGCTGTATGCTAATACCATTTTTATCAAACAGCGCAGCAAGGAAATTGGTTTGTTACAGCTGATTGGTATGACAAAAAATAAGATTTTCAATATATTGAGTGCAGAAAACGCCATTCTTTATTTCGGCAGCCTCATTTTCGGAATCACTTTAGGGTTTATCGGTTCGAAGCTTTTAATCATGGTTCTGTTTAAGGCTACTGGTGTGGACGGGATCGCTTCTTTAACCTTTTCCTCGAGGGCTTTGCTGCAAACTCTAATCGTATTTCTATGCATCTATGTGCTGATCATGTTGATGAATATACTCTTCATCAAACGCCAGACAATTCTTTCATTGTTTCACGTGAAATCAAAAACAGAAATGACAGCACGGAAGCTATCAGTCTTTCAAGTTATCATCGGTATTTTTGGGATTGCATTGATTGCAGTGGGTTATATTGTGTCAGGAAAATTATTTGATGGTGATTTTACATCGATGAAGGAATTATTCCTAGTCATGTTCTTTATCTTGTTTTCTGTCATTCTGGGAACATACTTGTTCTATAAAGGTTCTGTCGCCTTTTTGGTGAGCCTTGTCCGGAAGCAAAAAGGAGGCTATTTGAACATCAAGCAGGTTCTGTCTCTGTCCTCCATTATGTTCCGGATGAAGTCCAGTGCCACGCTGCTGACTATCATCACGACAGTATCTGCGTTAGCCATCGGACTGCTTTCCTTGAGTTATATCACGTTCTACTCCGCTGATAAAATGGCTTATAACCATACAGGTGGTGCAGATTTCTCTTTATTGACAGAAAAAGATGCCGAAGCCTTCCGTCAGGCAATGGATGATAATAATATCGCTTATACAGAAGACGAGGCAGAAGTGTACACCGTACAGCTTAATATTGAAAACATCTTGCAAACCGAGCTGGATTTGAACTTTGATTCCTCTATGATGGATACAGCTGTGATCAGCGAGAAGGTAGCAGGATTGGATGTAGCTCCGGATGAGCTTAAAATGACGGGTTATAATGAGCTGCTTCAGCGTTTCATGTCTCTGAAGGACAAAGGCGACGTGGTTGTCCATGGTCAGGAAAAGGAAACAAAACTGTATTATACCGGCTTGGAGGATGAATATCAGATTTCCAACTATTACACCATGGGTGGTTTGCCGACAATGATAGTCGACGATACCCTATTCCAGGAGCTGAAGCAGGATATCAATCCAGATCTGAATCAAGGCTATCACTGGTATTTCGGTTATACAATCGAAGATGATGACCAATTGGAAAAGGCAAATGATATATTTAATGATTTAAATTTAGAAGCAAAGGATGACAGCGCATCCAGAATCGACGTTGCTAAAGAACAGAAATCGACGATGGGCTTGGCGTTGTTTATCGTAGGATTCCTAGGCCTGACATTCTTGATCACATCTGGCTGTATCCTTTACTTTAAGCAGATGGATGAAGCGGAAAGTGAGAAACCGAATTATACAATTCTCCGTAAACTAGGCTTCACAACGGCTGATCTTCGACGCGGTATCCAGCGCAAACAGCTATTCAACTTCGGTATCCCGCTTGTCATTGGACTCTTGCACAGCTACTTCGCTGTCCAATCCGGCTGGTTCTTGTTTGGCTCGGTCATGCTGACACCGATGATTGTCGTGATGGTGATCTATACAATCCTGTATTCGATCTTTGGCATACTATCAGTTGTCCACTACAACAAGGTAATCAAACAATCGCTTTAAACTATGGGGCTGCTTAGCGGCCCTTATTACTTGGAGGCAAGTAATATGTCGATCTACCAATTGATCTATCGCAATACAAAAAGAAATATACGCCACTATGGACTTTATTTTTTTGCTCTTGTATTCAGCGTTGGACTGTATTTTGCATTTCTGACACTGCAGTTTGATGCTTCTATGGGCTCAATCGAAGATTCGATAAAAGTCAGTGCAGCAATAAAGGTAGCCTCCATTATGCTGTTGTGGATTGTAGCCGTTTTTCTTATCTATGCCAATCGACTTTTAATCAATCGCAGATCGAAGGAAATCGGTTTGTACCAGTTGGTCGGAATGGCAAAGCGCAGGATAGCTTTTATGCTGGCCATAGAAAATGCAATTTTATATTTGGGGAGTTTACTTTTGGGGGTCTTTGCAGGGTATTTGGAATCCAAACTGCTCACAATGATTCTCTACAAATTGACAGGGCTTGAAACCATTGCGGAACTGAATTTTTCCACTTTGGCGTTAAGATGGACCATTCTTGTATTCAGTTTACTCTACTTATTATTGATGATCATAACTAGTTTCCAGATAAAGAGGCAGACCTTGCTTTCTCTTTTTCTTGTACGAGATACTTCCGAAACGGCTGGGAAGCGCATTACCTGGTGGCAAATGATAATCGGTATAGCTGGAATGCTCTTTATCTTATTCGGATACTATTTGTCTACAAGGCTGTTCAGCGGTGACTTTGATGCTACGAATGAGTTGATGGTGCAGATGCTGATCATCCTGACATCCTGTATTGCCGGTACATATCTTTTCTTTAAAGGGTCCGTTACGTTCCTCCTGGTGCTTTTTCGTAAACGTAAGGGTGGGTATCTTTCAATTAAGCAGGTACTTTCATTAGGGAGCATCATGTTCCGGATGCGGACAAATGCTTTCTTGCTCACTGTCATCACCACAGTGTCTGCACTGGCAATCGGATTTCTATCGCTGGGTTATATTACGTACTATTCTGTAGGCAAGGATGGAGATGCGCTGACTGCCGGAGCAGACTTTGTCTTTCTCGCAAAGGAGGATGCCAATACATTTGAACATGTGCTTAACGAATCAGGCATTCAGGTACAGACAAAGGAAACGTCAACACTAGAGCTGAGTGCAGATTTGACTGGTATACTTGCGAAGGGTGCAGGTATTACAGCGGAGCAGCAGTTCTTGGTTATACCAGATAGTCAAGTAGGCATGGATCTGTCGGGTGGACAGATGGTACTAACAGGTCAAAGTGATCGATTAAAGCGCTCGTTGAAGTTCCAGCCCGGAGAGGTGCACTTTTTAGGAGAAGCCGAACGTACCCTGGAATTGGTAGACATTCATGACACTTACCAAGTACCTTCATTCCTCTCCTTTGGTGCTCCAATTGGCATTTTAAATGAAGCGGATTATAGGCAGCTGCAAGAGCTTCCTTCTGTCATATCACAATCCTTTATTAAAATAATTGTACAGGATGATAGGGATAAAGTGGGTGCTGCTCGGTTATTCCAGAAGCAGCAATTTGAGGACAACGCTGTTTCAAAAGAGTTATCAGAGACTCAGCAGAAGATGCAGATGGGACTGTATTTGTTCATCGTCGGATTCCTTGGTCTGGCATTCCTCCTTACATCTGGCAGCATTTTGTATATCAAGCAGATGGATGAAGGTGACAGCGAACAGCAAACTTACACCGCTCTCCGCAAGATAGGCTATACCAAAACGGATCTAAGAAAAGGCATCGTACATAAACAGCTTTTCAACTTTGGCATCCCATTACTGATTGGCTTGTCACATAGTTATTTCGCTGTGAAGTCTGGCTGGTTTTGGTTCGGTTCATCTCTATGGATTCCGATGCTGGCTGTAATGGTTGTTTATACACTGCTATATTCCATATTTGGTGCTCTGTCTGTGATTTATTACAAGCAGGTCATTACAAGATCCCTCTAGGGCAGTCAGCAGACTGTCCTTTTTGTGTGTCAGCATTGCTGCGTTTTCTGCGTATTTGAAAGGGTATAGGGTAAAGGGAATGTGATACATACTAGTGCTAGAAAAGGAGGATAATCAAATGAAAATATTGATGATTCTGCTTGGGGCAATTTTCATACTCAGCGCATGCGGCAATGACGAACAGCAAACGCAAGATAGCCAAGGTGCCAATGAAATGGAACATATGCAGCATGATGAATCGGGAGAATTACCGGAGGGCCTTAAGGAAGCAGAGGGTCCGAAGTTCCCGCCTGGGAGCAAAGCAATCATCCAAGCCGATCATATGGAAGGAATGAAAGGTGCAGAGGCAACCATTATCGGTGCATTTGATACGTATGCTTATGAAGTCACATATACACCAACGAATGGTGGCAAGCATGTTGATCACCATCGCTGGGTCATCCAGGAAGAGCTGAAGGAAGCGGATGAGCAGCCGCTTGAGCCCGGAATCGAGGCGACGCTTGAGGCCGATCATATGGAAGGAATGAAAGGTGCCACAGCAATTGTAGAAAAAGTGGAAGATACGACCGTGTATATGGTGGATTACAAGTCGACTGCTACAGGGGAAGAAGTAAAGAACCATAAGTGGCTGACCGAGGACGAGTTGGCACCTACGGAAGATAGCTCCGATTAACGGGGCTATTTTTTTTTGAAAAAATTTACTTTACAAAACGTAATCGTTACGATAACATACAAAACGTAATCATTACGAAATTTAATACATATATATAGAGGCTGAAGGAGGAATACGGATGAGAAAGTTTTTATTAAAGACTACGGGGGTAGCACTACTAATCTTGCTGCTTGCAGCATGTACGAATAATGCCGGTTCGGAAGGGGACAAGAAGCATCTGACCTTCGTTTATAATTTCGCGACGAATTCCTTGGATCCGAATGTGGATTCCAGCTATGTACCTTTGCGTGCCGGTATGACAGAAACATTGGTGCGTTTGAATGAAGAAACGTTAACGATCGAACCGTGGCTGGCTGAGAGCTGGGAAGGCACGAATGAAGGAAGGGAATGGACGATCAAGCTTCGCGAAGGGATCAACTTCCAGAATGGTGAACCGATGGACGCAGAAGCGGTGAAAGCATCATTGGAGAGATCCTTGAAGGATAATGTAGCCATCCAGAACGCCTTGAAAATTGATTCTATCGAAGCAACAGATGATAGGACGTTGCAGATCACGAATACACAGGCATTTCCTGAATTCGTATCAGAACTTGTAAACCCAAATGTATCCATCATTGATGTGGAAGCAGGCGACTTTGTGAATAACCCGATTGGGACAGGCCCTTTCAAACTGGAATCCTTCACGCCTGGCAGCAAATTAGAGCTTGTTCGGAATGAGGATTATTGGGATGAAAAAGCAAAACTTGATTCTGTGACATTCTCCTTTAACGAAGATGCGAATGCGCGCTCCTTGGCATTGGAATCTGGCAATGCGGATGTTGTATTCCGTCCGGAAACGGAAAGCATTGAGAGTTTGGAAGCTAAGGATGGTGTGAAGGTTGAATCGACGGAAACCTTCCGTGTGCACCAGCTGACGATGAATATGGAGCGGGAAGCTCTTAAGGATGTGAATGTTCGCCAGGCATTGGATGCCTTGATCGATCGTGAAGAAATTGCAGATTCCGTGTTGCTAGGATATGCGGAGCCGGCAAAAGGTCCGTTCCCGGAATCCTTGCCATTTGCGCCAAGTTACAGTGAACATGAAACCGGAGAAGATGTAGCAAAGAAATATCTTGAAAAAGCTGGCTATTCCCTAGTGGACGGCAAGATGCAAAAAGACGGAAAGCCGCTTGAACTTACGATGCTGACTTATTCCGCTAGGGCCGATCTCCCATTGATTGCACAGATCTTCCAATCCGATGCGAAGAAACTGGGCATTGACGTAGAACTGCGTCAAATCGAGATTCCAGAAGAATACATGGCAGCAAATCGGGATTGGGATCTGGCCACTTATAGTAACCTGACGGCACCTCGCGGGGATGCAGGCTATTACTTGAATGCCACGTATCATCCAAATGGGGCTTTGAATTTCAGCGGTGCAGATGAACCAGAGCTGACGAAGATCATCGATGAATTAAATGTAACAGTAGAAACAGATAAGCGTGCAGAACTGGCCGAAGCGGCTGCCAACTTTGTGGATGAAAATCAAATCAATTCATTCGTGATTTATCCAGACACGCTCGTTGCTTACGATGAAACGAAAGTGAAGAACTGGGTTACAACAAGAAGTGAGTACTACATGATTACAAATCAATTGGATGTGAAGTGATGGTTCGTATTATTGGGAGACGATTGCTGGAGGTTGTGCTGTTTGTTTTATTCGTCACTTTCTTCAGTTTCCTTTTCCTTCGCCTTGCACCAGGTGATCCGGCACTTACCATCCTGAATGTGGATGAACTGAATGTAAGCCAGGAGCAGGTGGATGCACTGAGGGAGGATATGGGTTTCAATGATCCATTACTTGTTCAATATGGGAAGTGGCTGTTGGATTTCATTCAACTTGACTTTGGCAACTCCTATATTACGAGTCAGCCGGTTTTGGAGATGCTGCTGACTGGACTTCCGGCTACATTGGAGCTGACCATTGGTTCCTTGATCGTCATGCTGCTGGTCGCGATTCCTTTGGGCTCCCTTTCTGCTCTGTATAAGGATAGCTGGATCGACCATATCAGCCGTTATTTTTCCATCATCGGTGCAGCAGTTCCAAGCTTTTGGCTTGGGCTTATCTTGATTGATATGTTTGCGGTGAGGCTGAGCTGGTTCCCGACAATGGGACGTGACAGTTTGCTGTCCCTTGTGCTGCCAGCCGTGACATTGGGACTTGCCATCGCGGGTGTTTATGTGCGGCTGCTCCGTTCCAGTCTGCTGGACTCTTTAGGTCAGGAGTTTGTCCGTGCCGCGAGAGCGCGCGGCATATCGGAAAGGCGCATTTTCTTCTCGCATGCTTTCCGGTATAGCTTGCCGCCTGTCATCACCGTATTCGGTGTCAGCTTGGGCAGCTTGATTGGCGGTGTCGTCGTGGTGGAAGTATTATTTGCTTATCCTGGTGTAGGAAAGCTCGTCGTTGACTCTATCCGCCAGCGTGATTATCCGCTGATTCAAGGCTATATCGTCCTGATGGCGGCTATCGTCTTTGTGGTGAATACATTAGTGGATCTATCATATCGCTATGTAAATCCTGAACTCCGATTAAAAGAAAGGAAGCTCAGCTAGATGAGTGTCATAGCTCTTTCCCCTAAAAAAATAAAGAAAACCAAGATCTGGCTGATCAGTGCGCTTTTGGTCCTGTTATTGGCAGTGGTGGCATACACGTTTCTTTACTTGAAGCACGATGCCACGATGACAGATGTCGGGAACCGATTAGCATCTCCGTCATGGGAACACCCGATGGGGACGGATCATTTGGGACGGGATGTGCTGACGCGGCTTTTGCTCGGATTCCGTCTGACTGTCGGCTACAGTTTGATTGCTTTGGCAGCAGCAGTTATCATCGGTGTACCGTTCGGTCTGCTTGCTGGGTTGAGAGGAGGATGGCTTGATCGGGTATTCATGCGAATTGCTGATGGCTTCCTTGCTTTCCCGGATACAGTGATTGCCATTGTACTAAGCGGCCTTCTGGGACCAGGTATCGGGAATTTGCTGTTTGCCATCGTTCTTGTGAAATGGGTCAACTATGCCCGGATGGTACGCAGTACAGTGCTGACGGAAGTACAAAAAGACTATATCACCATTGCCAGAATCAATGGTCTTTCTACATTTACGATCATGCGCAGACATTTGCTGCCGCATATTATCGGAAATGTCCTCGTTCTGGCCAGTTTGGATTTTGGTAAGATCATTTTGCTCATTTCTTCGCTTTCTTATATCGGTCTTGGGGCACAGCCGCCAACACCAGAGTGGGGAGCCATGCTGAATGAATCCAGACCTTACTTCCAAGCAAATCCGGAGATGATGGTTTATCCTGGACTGGCAATCGTTGTGGTCGTGTTAGTGGCAAATGTCCTTGGTGACTATTTACGGGATAAATTCGATGTGAAAAAGGAGGTGCAGCCATGATTTTATCGATCAAAGATCTAACCGTATCGCATGGGGAGAAAACGATTGTCGATCATGTAAGTCTAACAATCGATAAAGGCGAATGGTTTGCCCTCGTAGGTCAAAGCGGCAGCGGGAAAACGATGCTGTCACAAGCGATTGGTCAGCTGCTCGGACCTAATTTAAGAGCTTCTGGTAGTGTGAACTACCAAGAGAGCAATATCCTTGCGTGTTCAAAAACGGAAATGAATCAGCTTCGAGGAAAGGCGATCAGTTATATTTTCCAGGACTACCACGGCTCTTTCACGCCATTTCTGACAATCCAGCAGCATATGGATGAGTATTTGCAAACACATGGTGTAAAAGAAAAGCAAAAGCGTAACAGTATGGCAAAAGAGGCATTGGAATCGGTTGGCCTGGACGCCGGCTTTGTTAAGCGGTATCCATTCCAGCTGAGCGGTGGCCAGCTGCAGCGTGCATCTATAGCGCTTGCACTTCTCTTGGAACCTGATATTCTGGTTGCCGATGAAGCAACAACTGCACTTGATAGTGTATCTGCGCACAGAATACTGTCCTTGCTGCAGGAGCTTCAGCAGAAGACAGGCTGTGCGATCCTATTCATTACACATGATTGGCGCCATGTTGTTCGTTATTCTGATAAGATTGCGGTTATGAAAGATGGGAAAATCATTGAAGTCGGAACAAAGCAAAAGCTCATCCACCAGCCGGAACATGCGTATACGAAGCAGCTGATCCAAGCTGCCCCGACATTGCCCTTGCGCGTCAGGGAGGTAAGCAAGTCATGACCGTTATCGAAATCAATAATCTGAAAAAAAGCTATCATCCTGGCAAACTGGCAGTCAATGATGTGTCTCTTTCCATTGCCAAGGGTGAAAGCTTAGGTTTGGTAGGAGAAAGCGGATGCGGCAAAAGTACACTGGCTCGTTGTTTGTTAGGCGTGGAGAAGGTTGATGGCGGCTCTATCATATACAATGAGAGATCTCTTGCGAATGCCAGTCGGAAAGCTCTAAGAGACTATCGCCGGAACGTGCAGACAGTCTTCCAAAATCCAACTGCTGCCTTGAATCCGAAGTTGAAAATCAAAGATTCACTGCTGGATCCGTTTTTGCAATTTCAGGATGAGCTTCAGTTAGAGCATTTCCACTTCTCTTCCAAACAAGCTTTTGTCGAGCAGCTGCTCGAAACAGTGGAACTGCCGAAGGAGCTTGGTGATCGTTATCCGCATGAACTGAGCGGCGGTCAAAAACAGCGTGTGACGATTGCGCGTGCCATCAGCATAGAGCCTAAGCTAATCGTTCTGGATGAACCAACAGCAAGCCTTGACGTCCTTTCACAGGGAGCAATATTAGAGCTTCTTGCTTCCCTCCAGGAAACACTCGGTATGTCATATCTGTTCATCTCCCATGACCTGGCTGCTGTCCATCAGCTGTGTCAGCGTATTGCTGTAATGAAAGATGGCGAAATACTGGATGTATTTCAGAGAGATAACATTTATGATAATAGCCGGCATGATTATACAAAGGAATTGATTAGCATATTTTAAGCGGATACTCCTTGGTGAAGAGCATCCGCTTTTTCTTATGCTTCAAACTGTTCAATCAAATTCTCCAAAGACATCTCCCCAAGATTACCCTCCGGCCGCTTCCGGACAGCAACTGTCTTGTTTTGCATCTCGTTATCTCCGACGATTAGCAGATAAGGAACTTTCTGCTGTGACCCTTCCCGTATTTTCAATCCGATTTTCTCCGAGCGGTCATCAACGGATACCCGATAGCCTGCCTTTTGAAGTTCCTCGCCAACGGCCCTGGCATAATCCGCATGTGCATCACTGATTGGTAAGATACTTGCTTGGACAGGTGCCAACCAGAACGGGAAATCTCCAGCATAATGCTCGATGAGTATGGCCATGAAGCGTTCGATGGAACCGTAGATGGCACGATGGATCATGATCGGCTGTTTGCGGCTGTTCTCTTGATCAATATAGCTGCAGTCGAATTTTTCCGGCATCTGAAAATCAAGCTGCACCGTGCCGCACTGCCAGCTGCGTCCAAGGCTGTCGAGAATGTGGAAATCGATTTTCGGTCCATAAAATGCACCATCCCCGGCGTTCACTTTATAAGCAGTGCCTTGTCGTTTAAGTACATTCTCCAGGGCTGCTTCGGCTTTATCCCAAACAGCAGGTGAGCCCATGAAGTCTTCTGGACGAGTGGAGAGCTCCACTTCATAAGAGAAGCCGAATAGGCTGTAGAAGTCATCAATCAAATGAAGGACTTTTTCCACTTCTTGTTCAATTTGATCTTCACGGACGAACAGATGCGCATCGTCTTGTGTGAATGATCTGACTCGAAGCAGCCCGTTGAGTGAGCCGGACAATTCATGGCGGTGCACCAGCCCCAATTCGGCATAACGCATAGGCAAGTCCCGATAGCTGCGGAGCTTGCTGTTATAAATCAGCACAGCACCAGGGCAGCTCATCGGTTTGATGGCATAGCGCTGATTATCCACTTCTGAGAAATACATATTTTCGTGATAGTGATCCCAGTGGCCGGACTGCTCCCAAAGCTGCTGCTTCATCATGATTGGTGTCTTGATTTCATCGTATCCAGCTTGCGCATGTTTTTCTTTCCACAGTTCCTCCAGTTTATTGCGCAGGACCATTCCCTTTGGCAAGAAAAAAGGCATGCCTGGTGCTTCTTCCATGCTCAGGAATAACTCGAGCTGCTGACCTAGTTTACGATGGTTCCGTTTTTCTGCTTCTGCTTGTTTGTTCATGATAATTCCTCCTTTGAATATAAAAAAGACCACAATCCTCCCGTGATCGGGACGATTATGGTCGTGGTTCCACCCAAATTTCCGCCAATTTTTGGCGCTTCATTCGTGATAACGGTTTTACCGATAGCGGATACTGCTAGTTCCCCGCTATAGCTTGAAGGTGGTAATTCAAATCGTTCTCCTGCAGGGCTCTCAGCCGGTGACCCTGCTTTCTGTCAGGAGAGGGAGGATTTGAATCATGTCCTTCGCATCGCTTTTTCGCTATAAAATTGTAAACAAAAAGACCGCAGTCATCCCGTGAAGGGACGATTGCGGTCGTGGTTCCACCCTAATTCCATCAGCGCGTTGCTGATGCTCCAAATTGCGATAACGGTCTTCCCGATTACGGATACTTGAGTTTCCCCGTAATAGCTCCAAGGTGGTAATGCATCTGCTTTTCTGTGAAGGTTCCAGCAATTCCTTCACTCTCTGAAAGAAAGAGGCGCGTGCATCTTGTCCTTATCAATGCTTCTGTTTTGTTGTATGCTCATTATACAGATACTGGATACAGACGTCAAACGGAAATGAGGAATTTTTATGAAGAAGCCGATTGAGGCGGCAAAAGACTATATTGACACTGCCCATCCTGATTGTGATGGCGCTTTGCTTGCGGGAAGTTGTGCCAGAGACGAGGCTACCGCGACATCCGATTTAGATATCATCATACTGTATGCAGGCAAGAATAGCGCCTATAGGAGATCAGTTCGTTTCCGTGACTGACCGGTCGAGGCGTTCGTCTATACAGGTGATGCGTATATCGATTTCTTTAGCAGTGATGCAATGCGTGGAATTCCATCCTTACCAAGAATGGCGAGTGAAGCTATTGTCTTGAAAGCATCTCCTGCTGTTGATGAGATGCAAGCTCAAGCGAGACGGGTTCTCGCCGCCGGACCTTTGCCTTGGAGTGATCAGATCATACAGCACCACCGCTATATGATCACGAACTTGATTGACGATTTTTTGGACAAAGAGGAAGACGGGGAAGCCTATTTTCTAGCTAACAGCATCGTTCATGACCTGGCAGTCTTCACGCTTCGCACAAGCAAGCACTGGATAGGTTCCGGCAAATGGATGTTCCGGGAGCTCCATGATTTGGATCCGGAATTGGCGAGTCGGTTTGAACATAGTTTAACAGCATTTTATCAGTTGCATGATAAGCGAGCCATGGTTCAGCTAGCAGATGAGTGCTTGAAGCCGTTCGGTGGTCGTTTATTTGAAGGCTATTATCTGGGTTGAGGAAGAGAGGTCAGTAGAATGGTTTGAAATGGCGCAGCTAAGAAACGAAGAATCTTTTTTGCAATTGGTATCTATTCCAGCGATGCAGACTAAAACCATACGCCTCATTAGTAATTTAAGGAGAACCGCTAATCCGCGGTTCTCCTTTTTAATTTTGACTATTGATCAGATGCAGACAGAAGTCGAGATCTTTTTCCAAATGTTGTTTCATTAATTCTTCCGCTCGTTCGGGTTGTCTGTCTCTTATCGCGTTAAAAATATCTTCATGCTCCTCAATAAGAAAAGGACGGTTATAAAATACCACTGTCTTACGGAATAAATAGATAATACTCTGCATGCGGTTGATGGTATCGATTAATCTATCGTTACCGCTGGTTTGGACAATTATTTGATGGAATTTTTCATTGGCATCCATGATCTCATCATAAGAGCCTGATTTACCTATTTCTACACATTCAGCCAGTGTCGATAGCTGATCTGCGGAAGAATAGATTGCAGCACAGCGGGCACTATATCCCTCCAAAAGCATACGAACCTGAAAAATATTCCGTAAATCTTTATCGGTAGGTTTTACTACTTTTTTATTGATAATTAAGCCTTCGTATTCCAATCTTTTGATCGCATCTCGGATTGGCGTTCTGCTGAAACCGAGGTCAGCGGCTAATTTTTCTTCTGTTATTTTTTCTCCGCTTTGCAGCTGACCGTTCAATATCTTATCCCGTACCATTTCATATGATTGCAGCACAGCTTTCTTCTTGTCCATTTTCATATTTCTCCACCTTAAGTTTCCCATTCGGATTGAATCTGCAGGGTTTACCATCATCATATCAAATCCTGATAAAAAGACAAACACACTATAAATCAAAGCAAAAAAATAAAGAATGTATACAATTTATAGATAAATTGTATACAAAATAATGTAATTGTGTTTAAATTAAAAATGCAAGCGTATTCAATACTTTTTCGGAGGCGAACAAATCATCATGAAATCAAACATAGGCTTTATTGGACTTGGGATTATGGGGAAACCGATGGCATTGAATTTAATAAAAGCAGGTCAAAATGTAACCGCTTTTGATATCAATAAGACGGCTGTCGAGCAGTTGGCAGCAGTAGGAGCAAAACCAGCGCTATCCATCCAGGAAGCAGTGGAAAATACTGATGTCGTGATTACGATGTTGCCTAGCGCAAAGCATGTAAAAGATGTCGTTTTGGGAGCAAATGGTGTAGCTTCATTTGCCAAAGCGGACTCAATTGTCATCGATATGAGCTCACTATCTCCGGTCGACAGCGTGGAAATCGCAGCTGCATTGAAGGAGAGAGGCATACGTATGATGGATGCGCCAGTCAGCGGAGGAGAGCCAAAAGCTATAGATGGAACTCTATCAATCATGGTAGGGGGAAAAGAAAAGGATTTTGCAGCAACTAAGCATATCTTTGACATTGTCGGAGCTGAGACCGTCCTGGTAGGAGATAATGGCAGCGGTGCAACAGCAAAACTTGCAAACCAAATAATAGTGAATTTAAATATTGCAGCCATGTCTGAGGCACTTGTACTAGCAGCAAAGGCGAATATCGATATAGAAAAAATGTATCAGGCAATCAGAGGCGGTCTCGCTGGCAGTACCGTTCTGGATGCAAAGGTACCACTGATCCTTGATCGCAACTTCAAACCAGGCGGCAGGATTGATATTAATTTGAAAGATATTGCCAATGTAATGGATACAGCACACAGTATTGGCGTTCCGCTTCCGCTTACAAGTCAGCTGCTTGAGATTTTCCATGCACTGAAAGCAGATGGAAAAGCAACGGATGACCATGGTGGCATTGTGCAATATTACGAAAAACTTGCCCACGTAGAAGTAGGGAGGAAGTAACATGATAGCAGAGCAAACCGAGCGTCACGTCGATGAGCTGAAGCAATTTGGAAAAGTGGATGAATCAAAAGCAAAGCAGCAGCTGGATGAGGCACTGCAATCCTTTAATAAGAAAATCATCGTATTGGATGATGATCCGACAGGGGTACAAACCATTCATGATATTTCCGTGTATACCGATTGGACGGAGGAAAGTATTCGTGCTGGATTTAAAGAAACCAACAGCATGTTCTTTATCCTTACGAATTCCAGGGCTTTTACTGCGAAAGAAACAGAGCAAGTGCATCAGGACATCGCATCTGTCATCTCGGCGGTTGCCAAAGAAGAAGATAAAGATTTTATCATTATTAGCCGCGGGGATTCCACCCTTAGAGGGCACTATCCGTTGGAAACAGAAGTACTGAAACAGACAGTGGAAAAAGTAAGCGGTGACAAGTTTGATGGAGAGGTCATCTTTCCTTTCTTCAAGGAAGGGGGACGCTATACGCTTGATAATATCCATTATGTTCAAAGTGGGAACAGCTTGATTCCGGCTGGTATGACCGAGTTCGCCAAAGACCGGACATTTGGCTTTACACATTCCCATCTTGGCAAGTGGGTGGAGGAAAAAACAGAAGGAAAATATCAGGCAGATAAGGTTACATATCTATCACTGGATAAAATTCGGGCACTGGACATTGATGGGCTTTTAGATCAATTAATGCAGGTGGAAGATTTCAATAAGGTTGTCATAAATGCATTCGATTATGTAGATGTGCAGATAGCTGTGACTGCCCTCATCCGCGCTATGAACGCAGGCAAGAAATTCATGTTCCGCACAGCAGCATCGCTGACCAAAGTGATCGGCGGGGTTTCTGACCGCGCGCTCTTATCAAAGAAAGATCTGATTCAAGAGAATGCGGAAAATGGCGGGCTGGTGTTGGTAGGTTCCCATGTGAAGAAAACGACCCAGCAACTCGAACAATTAAAGAAATTGGATGCCCTTCATTTTATCGAATTCAACACGCATTTAGTATTGGAGGAAGAGGCCTTCGGAGAGGAATTCAATCGGGTACTGAAAGAGGCAGAAACGCTCATCAAACAGGGAAGCACAGTTGCTGTTTATACCCGGAGGGAACGATTGGATCTTGGTCCGGGCAAAAAAGAGGAAGAATTGCAGCTGTCAGTGAAAATCTCAAAAGCTGTTACGAATATCGTAACTTCCTTAAGCGTACGTCCTAAATTCATTGTTGCAAAAGGCGGTATCACCTCCAGTGATATCGGTGTGAATGGCCTGGCGGTTAAACGTGCAACGGTGGCAGGGCAGATTAAGCCTGGCATTCCAGTATGGGTGACTGGAGACGAAAGCAGGTTCCCGGGCCTCGCTTATGTGATCTTCCCGGGTAACGTGGGCGAAGTCACTACCTTGAAAGAAGTAGTAGAGGAACTGGCGTATTGACATAAGGGCAGTACTTTCCCGTAATGGGATGTACTGCCTAACAAACGAGGAGGTACACTATGCCAATTGTATATATATGTATCGGAGTGGCGCTGCTTTTGCTGCTTATTACGGTCTTTAGATTAAACGCTTTCATATCGCTTGTGATTGTGGCACTGTTAGTCGGAATTTTGGAAGGGATGCATCCCATTGAAGCCCTTGAGTCAGTGAAAAATGGAATTGGTTCCACGCTTGGAGACCTAGCGCTTGTATTAGGTTTTGGGACCATGCTTGGAAAACTGATGGCTGATTCAGGCGGAGCCCAGCGTATAGCGGATACATTGATTGCGCGTTTCGGTCAAAATAAAGTACAGACAGCGTTAGTTGTTACAGCATTTATCGTTGGAATTGCTATGTTTTATGAAACCGGATTCATCGTCATCATCCCGCTTGTCTTCACAGTGGCAATTGGCGCTAATCTACCGGTTTTATATATTGGAATGCCTGTTGCAGCGGCATTGATCACCGTGCACGGATTCGTTCCCCCTCATCCCGGACCGACTGCGATTGCTGTTATCTTTGATGCAAATATCGGCATCATGCTGTTGATTGGTCTGATCATAGCCATCCCTTCTATCTTTATAGGTGGTGTGCTTTATACACGTATGTTTAAAATGGAAAATCTGCAAAGCGATATTCCTAAGAAACTATTTAACTCAAAACGGCTGGCAGATGATGAAATGCCAGGTTTCGGAATCAGTATCTTCACAGCGCTAATCCCGGTTATTTTAATGTTCATTTATGCATTCATGGAAATCTTCTATCCTGATTCCAGTTTACTGAAGTATGTCGGATTCATCGGAGATCCCTCTATTGCATTGTTGATTGCTGTCATCCTGGGCGTATTCACCTTTGGTCTGAATAATGGGCGCTCGATTGAAGATGTCATGAATACGATAGCGGAATCGATTGCCTCTATTGCGATGATTCTTTTGATTATCGGGGGTGGCGGTGCATTTAAGCAGATTTTGATTGATAGTGAAGTAGATCAGTATATTGCAGGTTTCATGGAAGGTTCAGGATTCTCACCAATCATTTTAACATGGTTGATTGCGGCTGTTCTTCGAGTTTCGCTGGGATCGGCAACTGTTGCCGGACTCACAGCGGCCGGAATTGCGGCTCCATTGGCCGGTGCCGGTGCAAGTCCGGAATTAATGGCATTGGCTGCAGGTGCGGGAAGCATCACTTTCTCCCATGTCAACGATGCTGGTTTTTGGATCTACAAAGAATACTTTAATTTGTCTATCGGCAAGACGATTAAAACCTGGTCCGTAAGCGTTACAATCATTTCTGTTGTCGGTCTGCTATGTATTTTATTATTAGATTTGTTTATGTAATCGCCTAAGAAAGGAAGATAAATATGTTAATGGATACAAAAGTAATGCTGCAGGATGCACAGAAAAACGGTTATGCTGTCGCGGCCTTTAATGTCTATAGTTTGGAAACAGTTCAGGCTGCTATTGCGGCAGCCGAGGCCGCTGGCAGTCCAGTGATTATCGCGCTGGGAGAGCGGTATGTACCAGAGGTCGATATAGATGGATTTGCCGAGATGGTAAAAGGTCTCGCGCGCAAAAGCTCCGTTCCGGTAAGTTTGCATCTGGATCATGCTTATGAAAATGAAACGATCATCCGGGCAATACGCGCTGGGTTTAATTCTGTTATGTATGACGGTTCGAAACATGACCTGGAAAATAATATAAAATATACAAAAGAGATAGTAGAGATAGCCCATTTAGCAGGAGTATCGGTGGAAGCAGAAATCGGCTCGATGGCAAGAGGAGCGTTTTCTGATGAGGAAGAGGGAACGGGATCACTAACTGATCCGAAGTTAGCGGAGGAGTTTGTCAAAACCACAGGTGTGGATTTCTTGGCTGCAGCTATTGGTACGGTCCACGGGATGTATCAAGGAGAGCCGAACATTGACCTGGATTTACTTGAAGATATAAAAAAACGTGTTGATCTTCCGTTAGTTCTGCATGGTGGATCTGGTACTCCACATGAAACGATACTAAAGACGATCAACTCAGGGATTTGCAAGATAAACGTAAATACAGAAGTATCTATCGCTGCTGTTAAACGCTTGAAAAGTCTGTTAGCAAATGAAGATACCATGCATTTATCAGTTGTGATGGAAGCTATTCAATCTGAAATCCAACCTGTCATGGAGAGATTTATCAAGCTATTTGCGAATAATAAATAAGCGTCCATATGAAAAGAAATGCCTCTGCTAAAAATTACAGCAGAGGCATTCTTTTTCTTATTGTATTGCAGATTGATGGAAAACAGTATTTGATACTTTGATCCCTTATTTCGAGAGAAATCTTAAACCAAAAAATGGATGATTTCGTTTAAAATAAGGAAAGGGGGATTGGTGATGGATTATAAAAAAACTATCGTCTTTGTGAGCGGTGTACTGTTTGCTAGTGTTGTACTGCTTCTGATTTTTCAAAGGAATGAAAATCCATCAGAGCCTACGTCGCCAGATTTGAAAGTGCATGCGGGGGAAGAAGTGATTACTGCCAAGCGTGGCGGTTACTGCTGGAATGAAAATGGCAAAGCTGTTTGCGTGGATGCTGCCGACCCTGCAGAAGATCTGGATGAAGATCAAGGGCTGCGTGCTGTATCCGGAGGGAATGTCGAGTTGGAATTTGATAGTCCGCCAGAAGTTATTGAAATCGAAGGGAAGAGTGAGGGAGGAAGGTGGGAGGAACTACAGATGAATGATTTGCAGCTGAAACTTCCCGAGCCGAAAGATAACTATATTTACCGTATTTCTGGGCAATGGGAGCAGGGCGATGTCACCTATGCTTTTCTAGTAAAAGCAGAGTAGGTTGAACTTACAAATCTTGTGAGGGGGATAAAGTCTATGAAAATAAGAAAATTGAATGCAGGAGATGCGGAAGCATATTGGGAACTAAGATTACAAGCATTGCAAAACCATCCAGATGCATTCGGTACATCTTATGAGGATGCGATAAAACAGGAAGATCCAATTGGGAGGGTGAAAGATAATTTTGAGAGCCCGGATGCAGAAACCCATGGAATATTTGTGGACGGTAAGCTTGTTGGCAATGCAACGCTAAGATATGAAACACCTGCGAAACTGCGGCATCGTGCTGATTTGGTGGGAGTGTATTTGGCCCCGGAAACAAGGGGGAAAGGCTTTGGGAAGATGCTTATCACAAAAATGATACAGATAGCCCGTGAACGAGCAGGCATCGAGAAGATAAACCTTGTTGTAGCAGCAACGAATCCAGTGGCAAAACACGTGTATGAGCAGGCTGGGTTTCAGCAATTTGGAGTCGAGGAGCAGGCATTAAAACTAGGAGAAACATACATAGCAGAAATTCACATGGCTTTGATTTTGGAGGGGAACAAATGAATTTCATCTTTGATTTGGATGGCACCATCTGCTTTAAAGGTAAACCGGTTACGAAGCACATAATGGATATGCTGAAAGAGCTCGAACAGAATGGACATCAAGTGATTTTTGCATCTGCCAGGCCGATTCGGGATTTACTACCTGTCATTGATCAGCACTTTCATTCCATTACGCTGATAGGAGGCAATGGCTCCTTAATCTCCAAAGATGGGGAGATAATTTTCTCCCGTGCATTTTCACCTGTTCAATTGAATGCGATGAAGAAAATGATAGAAACATACGAAGCCACTTACTTGATCGATGGAGAGTGGAACTATGCTTATACAGGAGATCCAGCTCATCCGATAAAGTCGAGAGTTGATCCGGATGGTTTGGCTGAAGAAGTACAACTGGAGGATCTGGAGCAGATAGTGAAAATTCTTATTCTAGATTCTGCTGATCAACAGCAAGTAGCTTCCGAGGCAGAAAAGTTAGGACTCCGTGTCCATCGTCATCATGGTGAAGGTATCGTGGATATCAGCCCGCCTGGCATTGATAAATGGAGTGCAATCCAAGAAGTCGGAATTATGGAAAAAGAGTATATCGCCTTCGGTAATGATGCGAATGATGTTGAGATGTTCCGCCATGCCAAATATGCTGTGATGATTGGTGACCATGAAGAGTTAGCTCGCTATGCAGATGCAGTTATACCGCTGGATGAGGCTTGTGAACAGGCTATTGTGGATAGGCTGTCGGAATTCTGCGCTGAAAAATTGGAACTGTCATGAAATAGGTAGGGCTGGAGGTTTCCATCAGATTCTAGAAGATTAGCATTAGCTGGAAGACCAATATGTATTTCTAAGCAGGGGTGAAAATATGAGTGAAATCAGTCCAAAGGAGAAACTGCTGTCAGAGGGTCAGGAGAAATTCGAATCGCTGCTGCAGCTGATAAATTCTGTTCCTCCCAGGAAGCGGAGCTTGTCTGTTGATACTTCGGAAAGAGATAAAAACTTTCGTGACGTGATGATGCATCTGTATGAATGGCATGCAATGCTGGAACGTTGGTACAGAGAAGGGATGAGTGGAGATTTACCTTCAATCCCTGCTCCTGGATTCAAGTGGAATAATTTGAAAAAGTTGAATGAACGAATATGGGAAAGTTATCAGGATTTCACTCTCAATCAATCTATAAAGAAAGTGACATTAAGCCATGAGAGGGTCAGAATGCTCATAGAATCTCATACGGATGAAGAGATAATCACCAAGAAGTATTATAATTGGACCATAACAACTAATCTGTATGCTTACTTTGCCGCCAACACTACTAAGCATTATGATTGGGCGATTAAACAATGTGACAATATAGCTAAATTTGTTACGGAGCAAAAGGAAGTTTAATCTTTCAAATCCACTTATAAAGAAATGAATATCTACATTCGTAGAACAATCTGTAATAGAAAGAAAGGGAGATTGATGGGTTATGAAAGAAACTAAAGGGAAATATGTTCCGATTACTTTTTTTGCAGCTTCAATCGGAGCTGTACTAGGTTTACTTTCTTATGTGAAAGACTGGCTTTAATCAAGAAACAAAGTAAGCAAATGAACCTCTGTGTGGGCAGAGGTTCATTCTTTGATCAACAAATAGATAAAATATGGGGCACCTATCGCTGAAACAACCAATCCAATCGGAATCTCTGAAGGAGCCAGGATTGTCCGAGATAATGTATCAGCTACAAGCATGATCAGTGCACCGATAAGTGCACAAATCGGAAGCAGATACTTGTGATTCGGACCGACGATACGACGGGCCAGGTGAGGTGCAACAAGCCCAAGAAATGTGATGGCTCCTCCAGCGGCTACGCACGCTCCTGCAAGTGCGACAGCAAGGAGCAGCAGGATGGTCCGTTCTCTTTGGACCGAGGCCCCGACGCCGACGGCGAGTTGATCACCAAGTGTCAAAACGTTCAATGCTTTTGCTTTAAAAATAGCAAATGGAACGAGTACAACAATCCATGGCAAGAGTGCCAGCACATAATTCCAGCTCGTCTGCCAGATGCTGCCGTTGAGCCAGATGGTCGCCTGCGTGAAATCTTTCGGATCCATCATGAGCTGAAAGACGATGATCAGCCCGCCGAAAGCGGCGTTGATACCGATACCTACAAGAATGAGCCGTACTGGCGTGACGCCTTTTTTCCATGCTAATGCATAGATGAGACTGGCAGCCAGGAATGCACCAGCAAAGGCAAACAAGGGCATGATGAATACCTGCATGCTGCCTGTGCCTGCCAGTTTGTCCTGCAGAAAGAAAATATAAAGGACGACAGCAAAGCCAGCCCCGGCATTGATCCCGAGTATACCGGGGTCAGCCAGCCCGTTTTGGGAAACGCCCTGCAAGATGGCACCAGCAATACCCATCCCGATCCCGATTAGAAGGGCAATCACCATGCGCGGCAGACGGAAATCGAATAATATCACGTCATATGAGCCATCCCCTGTACCAAGCAAGGTCTTTACAACATCCGCTGGTCCAATCGGGATTGTCCCTGTATTCAAGCTGATGAAAAATATAATCAGAATGGCAGCAATGATTCCGGCTGCTACCAGGCTTGTCTTTTTCGCAGAGTGTATCATATGTTCTTACCCTCCCGGCGAGCTAGATAAATGAAGAATGGTACGCCGATCAAAGCCGTGAGGGCGCCAACTGGTGTCTCGAAGGGCGGATTGATCATTCGGGATGCAATGTCGGCGAAGTTCAATAAGATGCCGCCGAGTACAGCCGAACACGGAATAATCCAACGATAATCGGGTCCGACGAGGAACCGTGTGATATGCGGGATAACCAACCCGACAAAACCGATCGTGCCGCCGACTGAGACAGCGGCACCAGTTAAGATGAGCACGACAATGACACCGGCTGCTTTCACCAGACCTGTCTTCAAACCAAGCCCAGTTGCGACATCTTCACCAAGACTAAGCGTCGTAATGGATCCGCTGAAAAACAACGCCAGTACCAGACCGATTGCAGCAGCTGGGAATAATAGCTTTACCGTGTCCCACTGCACATTCGCAACACCGCCTGCGTACCAGAAGCTCAAATCCCGTGCTACATCGAAATGCAATGCTAGGGAATTGGAAAAGGCTCCAAGCAAAGCAGTGACAGCAGTACCCGCCAAAGCCAGTTTCACCGGCGTCAACCCAGTACGCGCCAACATACCGATTCCGAAAACCAAGCCAAGTCCCAGTCCAGATCCGGCAAATGCGAATAAAAGCAAATTTACATTGGAAATGCCAGGCAGAAAGACAAGCGCGATTGCAATCATGAAAGTCGCACCAGAGGTGACACCCATGATTTGCGGGGATGCCAGCGGATTGCGAGTCATACCTTGCATGATCGCGCCGGATGCTGCCAGCATGGCCCCGATAAGAATCGCTGCCACTGCACGAGGCAGGCGGAGCCGGTGAATGATTTGATGGGATGTATTGGAGGCATCGTAATGGAAAATACTATTCCAGACAGTGCCAAGTGAAATATCCGCTGCGCCGAACACAATAGATAGTCCAATGGAAAGTAGCAGGAGGGCGGTACCTGCGATAAGTATGATTATGCCAATGAGTCTGCGTGCTTGCATCGTCAACCCGCTTTCTAAGCTCTATATATGTCAATATGATGATGATGCTTGTAATTGATAATGAGAATTGTTATCATCTATTGAGAGATTATAACATAAACCAAGAGGTGAGTCCCTTGTTCAAAAGAAAGAGCATGTTTTTACTCCTGGCAGTCTTCGCCAGTGTTGTATTCATTATAACAGGTTGCGGCAATAACGATTCAAGTGATAGTACCGAAAATAACGCTTCCAATCAGGAGGGCAATGAACCCCGCACAGTGACAGATGCAATGGGTCACGAAGTGGAGATTCCTGCTAATCCTGAAAAGGTACTAGCTTCTTATTTGGAAGATAACCTTGTAGCGCTTGATATTACACCAGTAGCACAATGGTCCGTTGGTTCCCCACAAGAATACTTGCAGGACAGTTTAAAGGATGTACCAACAATTGATTCCACACTACCATTCGAGGCCGTAGCAAGTTTCAACCCTGATTTGATCATTATAAAGTCCGCTTCCATGGTGGAAGGCGATAAATACGAGCAGTACAATAAAATTGCGCCGACTTATGTAATGGGTACGGAAGAAAACGGCGACTGGCGCAAAGAACTGCAGACAATGGGTGAAATCTTCGATAAAAAAGATGAAGCACAAAAAGTTCTGGATGACTACGACGCTAAAGCGGCAGATGCCAAAGAAAAAATCCAAGGTGCGATCGGCGATGAGTCAGCTGCAGCTATCTGGCTTTCGGGCGGTCAGCTTTATATCGTAAACGATAACCTATCCAGCGGTGCAGTGCTTTACGGTGACCTAGGCATCACAGTTCCGGAAGGTGTCAAAGAAATTTCCGAGAATGCAACAGCAAACTGGAACCCGGTTTCCCTTGAGCAATTGGCAGAAATGGACGTTGATCACCTGTTCTTGGTCAACAGTGACGAAGGAGATGGCTCTGAAATCCTTGACGATCCATTACTGGCAAACGTACCGGCAATCAAGAATGGCAATGTGTATAAATATGATAAAGATACAAGCTGGCTGTACACTGGTCCAATCGCGAACGAACAAATCGTGGACGATGCAGTTGAAAGCCTAGTGAAGTAAGGTAAAACTTCTTCCCTGTGAAAATGGGGGAGAAGTTTTTTTATGTCTACAGTTTGATGTCGAATAAATAGTACATTTGCTAAACTTTGCAACTGTAAATGTCGAATTAAATATCGTAAACCTCTTCATGTTTAATAGTCACTCTATCGCGGAAAACATAACTATACCAAAAGGGAGGTATGCTTTATGGTTAGAAGGAATCCAGCATGGAAGGCAGCGATAAGCGTCGTTTGCGCAGGCACTGTTCTGGGGGCTGGGAGTTTCGTGGATGCGGGTGCAGTATCCGTAAACGCTGAAGCCGGTGAAGCAGTCCATTCTTCCGAAACGAATGAAGCAGCTCTTGAAACACTACAGACCATTTATGCGCAGGCATATGAAGGATCTACCGTTGGAGTGGCAGACAATTTTACAATAGGTGAATCAACACGGACTGATGTCGTGGATAGGCTTGGTGAGCCTTTCTTATCCGATAATTTTGACACCTACCATGCAGAGATGGGGAATCCTGGATTCAGTTTTGCATACAGTGAGGATGGCATATTGAGTGAAATTCGTTATCTTGGAACTAATGTGGAACGGCAGACGAACCTAGGCAGTATTACACCTGCAGTATTAGAAGAGCAGCTTGGCGAGGCAGATGCCATTACTTCCATTTCGCAGACTGACCAGCAAAAATATCTATATGAAACAGGCGGCTTTGAGCTGGAATTCATCGTGAATGATGAGACACTTCAAGTCGACCATGTAAATCTAGTACCAAATAGTTAAGTAAAGCAGGAGTACTCACTCCTGCTTTTTTGCTGCCTGGACCAGATATTCTGTTGGCAGGATGAGCGTTCCGATCAGTGTTGTTGCGAGAAGAAAAGTACTCGGATGTGCATTCAAGAAGATATCCAGTGCGGTACAAATTGCCGCTGCCAAGAGGAAGAGATCATATGCAGAGAATCCTTGTTCTTTGCTGCTGGTCCAGCCGATGACATAAAGAGGAACAATGAGAGAAGTCCACATATCACTTTGCGTGAATTCCAATCCCTGCATCGCTTTATAAAGAAGCCAGCTATAAATAGGGAGTGCCAGTACGAGACTGCCAATGGTAAACAAGAGATGTTTTTTCAATAGGAGTCTCCTTTCTTACAGGATTTCCTTTCAGTGTACACGAAATATGTAAGGGGATGGTAAAAAAGGAGGCTTCTAATATGGCTAAGATAGCTATCGTTACTGGTGTTTCCTATCCACGTTCCATTGGGACAGCGGTGTGCCGCAGACTGGCGGAACAAGGTTTGGATATCTTTTTTACATATTGGCAGGCAGGAGAGACGTGGCCTGATCAGTTCAAGGAGGAAATTGCGGAAAAAGGGGTTAGATGCGTTGGAATGGAAGCAGATTTGGAGGAATCAGATGCAAGCGATGCTATTCTGCAGGAAGTACAGCTGCAGCTAGGTGTACCGGCTATTTTGATTAATTGCGCTGCTTTTTCCGAGAACGGTGATTATGAGAAATTCGATGCCTTTCAATTAGATCGCCATTATGCTGTTAATATGAGGAGTGTCTTTTTGCTTTGTACGGGATTTGCGAAATTATTTAAAGAGCTAAAACCTGACAGCTGGGGAAGTATCGTTAATCTGACTTCGGGTCAGAGCCAAGGACCAATGCCTGACGAATTGGCATACATCGCGACCAAAGGTGCCATTACCGCATTCACTCAATCTTTGGCAGTCGATTTGGCATCGATTGGAATCAATGTGAATGCAGTCAATCCAGGTCCTACAGACAGCACTTGGATGACAGATGAAATACGGCAGCATCTGCTCCCAAAATTTCCGATGGGAAGGATCGGCGAACCAGATGATGCAGCGAGGTTGATTTGCTTTTTAGTCGGAGAAGACGGTTATTGGGTGACGGGACAGGAGCTTCACTCGGAAGGTGGTTTCATACGAAGATAACATGACTAGGAAAGCCATTTTTAGTGCGTACAGTCCGTTGAAAAGAAGGAGATGAAATAAAGAACATAAGAAAAGCAGGATGAATTGGGATGCTCTCCGGGAATTCGAAGAGACATCCTAAGAGTTATGCTGATTTCAATTTAGTTCTTCTGATTCTTTCTTTCGGCGCTGGTTCAATTTCCAAATTACAAATCCGCAGCTAGCAGCTGCAATAAATGCTAACATGCCATATTTATAATAATCGAGGTAAACTTCTAATCGAGTCCATGAAGCTCCGACCCACACACCTAACATAACGACGATGGAATTCCAAATTAAAGTCCCGACAGCAGAGAAGAGAAGGAATAATCCAAAATGCATTCTGGCCATACCAGCCGGAATGGAAATTAAACTCCTTACTAGCGGGATAAAACGGCAGAGAAAAACAGCCCATACATCGTACTTCTCAAACCAAGCTACTGCTTGATGCAAATGAGCTGGATTAAGCCTCAGCCATTTGCGATTTCTTTCTATCCAATTCGAAAGCTTCTCTATGTCAAATAGCGTGCCGATCCAATACAATATTGAGGTGCCAATTAACGCGCCGAATGTGGCTGATAGTATTACTAAAATTGGATTCAAGCTGGTGGAAGCCGCTAGAAATCCGCCAAACAGCAAGGTGACTTCAGATGGAAGCGGCGGTATCACAATCTCTATCATCATCAAAAGAGCAATGGCAGGGTAACCATAGGCTACCATCAATTCATTCATCCATGATTCCAAGCAGGCAACTCCCTTTGCTATTTATTTGCATTCATCATAGCGGTTTGGACAACGAGTGTATCGTCTAGATAACCAAATGGAAAGATATAATCAGGCAGAACATCTATCGGGTTGATAAAATATAATAACGCTGCACCGAAAAGTACTAATTCTTTTTTAGTTCCAATACCGGAACTGAATTTATAAAACATTTCCTTTAGGTCATTTACCAGTTTGCCGGCGCTTCCGACAGATTTAATCTTTTCATTGAATTTATCTTCGATGATTTGTTTTCCGCCGTCGGTAAGGGCGATTTCCTTATAATCAGCCAGTTGATTCTGTAATCTCTCTGTCGTAAAGGATGGATCGGCTTGTTTACACAGAGCTTCCAGATGCTGTTCTGTCTGGATTGTTTTATTTTCGTCAAGAAAACCGGCAGCACGCATCAGATCCTCAAGGGGTACATCCAGCACTTCACTGAACTTTTTTAAATGATTAACGGTCACTTTTCGTTTACCATTCAGTATCTTGGATATGATAGCTGCGTCAATTGCAGTCTGCCTGCTCAATTCACGGATGGACATTTTTTTTTCCTTAATTAACATACGCAGAAGATTCTCGATACTAGAAATATCTTTATTCACGTCCATGAAGGTATCTCCTCTTTCCGGGATCTTATTTTATTACCCTACAAGGATGTTGACAATTTGTCAATAGATGCGGTAGAAAGGTATAGGGCAGAACGAAAAGGAAAGAAGGAATCAAGGTGCATATTAAAAGAGATCACATCACCATCATGCTCTTATGTGCTCTATCGGGTGTAATAGATGTACTAGGCTATATTGGTTTATCGCATGTATTTACTGCCAACATGACAGGAAACATTGTATTGTTAGGTATTGGCATTGGTGATGCAAGACAGGCAGTTTTGAGTAATGCTGCCATAGCGTTGGCGGGATTTGTCATAGGGATTGCCGCTACTGTGCTTGTCCAAAAAAAGAACGGTACTTCAAGAAGTATTTTATTCTGGGAATTCATTTTGTTTTTATTTGTTGCAGCAATGATACTGCTGATGCCGATTGGTGAAGTCCTATCATCGGTTATTCTCCTGCTGTTAAGTACAGCCATGGGGATGCAAACGATAGCCGGAAGGAATCTCAAGATAGCTGGCCTTTCCTCTACAGTACTAACGAGTACACTTGCAGCTTTTGTAGAAGGACTCATGGGAAAAACCAGAAAACCTTCGCTTGACACGTATCTTAGAGGAGCTGCCATTCTCTTATACCTATTAGGTGCAGCAGCAGGCAGCTTTAGCGAAAGAATCATCGGCTTAAATACGATTTGGCTAGGTGTGGTGCTGCTGGCGATTATACTTTTGATTCAAAGGAAACCAACGCATCAATAAACAAGAGGCTGGGACATAAGTGTTTCGGTTAAATGAAAACCCGAACTATGACGTGAATCTTGAAACAAAGATACACATAAGTTCGGGTTTTTTGACGTTAATCTATACTAGCTTAGGCAGACCTCGAAAATAATAGTCAATTTTCTTCGTGCGATGTAAAGCTTCCGGAGCCTTCCTTGTCCAACTGGAGCAGCGCGAGCTGAAGACCGCGCAGTGGGTTCGTGTAGAAGCACGGGATTTTAGGCATGTCCTAAATTTTTATTTATTTGCTTATACTGTCATGTATAGCGGTTATCTCATCCTCGGGCACTAACAAGTAATAGATTCCATCGATTTTTGTACCCTCACCTCTCATTTCATGCTCCTGAACAGAGTTGCGAACATTGCGATAATCTACAAGCAGATGACGCATGGATGCGAGGTTTATATTAGTTTGTACGTTTTTGCCGAGAACGTCCAGCAGGTCATCTATTTTGCTGACAGATTTGATGTTGGCCCCTTTGTTGATGACTGCTTCAATTACCTGTCGCTGTCTGGCATTTCTTCCAAAATCCCCATCAGGGTCTAAATGGCGCATTCTGGTGTATCCTAATGCTTGCTGCCCATCCAAGTGAATCTGACCTTTTTTGAAATGGTAGTCTTTCTTATAGTAACCTTCATCGTACCAATCCAGGTCGTTTTCCACGGTCACGCCGCCTACAGCATCGACCAGATCAGCTAGACCTTGCATATTAATCTCTACGAAATAATCGATATCAACGTCCAGCAAGTTTTCTACAGTTTCCACGGACATGTCAACCCCGCCAAAAGCATAAGCGTGATTTATCTTATCAACTGTACCGTGTCCAATGATCTCTGTCCGTGTATCGCGCGGAATACTAACCAGATCCATAGACTCGGAAGCCGGATCCAGTGACATAAGCAGCATAGCATCTGACCGGCCAGAGTCAAATTCCCTTTCATCGATACCTAGTAAAAGGATATTGATTCTTTCTTTGTTCTTGATCTTCTTTGATGTTACACCCTCGTCGATTGCTGCGGAATCTTTCTGAATGCCATCAACTGTTTGTTTTACATCCCTTGCGGTTAGAAAGAGGAAGGAACCAGCTCCAATTACTACGACCAGGAGGATGAGTATTATATACCTGCCTATGCGCCGCTTCTTACGTTCTGTGTTTCGTTTTTTTTCCATTTTCGTACCTCCTGACCATTACAAGGTACGCTGTTGTTGACGATTTGTCAACAACATGTATAAATGAGACCGAATGGGAGATACTAAATTTATCCCACTAAATAACCGCTCATTACTTTCCAGCAACAAACCTGCCCGAGAAATCGAAGGGGGGATGTCTGCGATGAAGGAATGTCCGACAAATCCGAAACAGCCGAAGGACAATTTGCCTCTTATACTTGCTATCCTCACCGTTATACCTACTGCTTGCAATCAACTACTCGATGCCACAGATAAATTGTTAAGGATATTACAACTATTTTAAAAAAAGAGCTGCAGGATGTGACCTGCAGCTCTTCTTTTTCCTTACAGATGGGCTTCCATTGAATCTTTCAGCAGCGCATGGTTAAGGCGGATATATTGATCCTTTTTACGGTCTTTGACCGCCACGCCTATTTTTGCTAAATCCAATTGTACCTGTTTTGCTATCTTTTCTTGCTCGTTATCCAAACAACTTTTTCGTGTTCGCAATAAAGCATGTACAGCTGCTGGTATTTGCAGGTCATTTTCATCCCAGCGGCAATATGCCGCCAAATATGGGTCAGAATCAGACCATGGATATCCCAGTGAGAGAAATGTATCTGCTAACTTTTTTTTGTTTCCATCGTATTCTTCTCTGAACATCTCGTTCTCTTGAAGTCCTACCAGTACAAGCGATTTGCCATCTAAGAAAATGGATTGGATCTCCCCTTTTCGGAATTGATCCTTAGTATCTTTTATCATGAGGGTAACTGAGTCTTTGTTGACAAGAATTTGTAAGGTTTCATGAAAAATGAACTGAGATAAACTTATTCCAGCGACAATACCAGCGATACATAAGATGATAGAGGGTGTCACTCCGGAATAAGAAGCAATTTTTTCAATGATCCCTTCATATGGCAGCCAAGGGAGATTCAATATCCACCTGGCTAAAACAGGTAAATACCAGCCAGCGACAGCCCCAAGGAGAGGCAGTACAAAATGAATCGTGTACTTTTCATTTTTCGTTAATCCTAATTGGATATCTTTCATATCAGTCATCCTCCATCACATAGGAAACAGCCTGGCTCCAAACAGCAGTACTTTCCACTTCGATCCCCATTAGGAGGTAGCTGCTAATATTGTCCAGGACCAATCCAAGTATTTGTGCTTTTGCGGTTATGTCCCCTTTTTTAATGACCCCAAGCCGCTGTCCGAGGAGGAGCAGCCTTTGAAAGCCATCAAGGAATTCTGTCAGTATTAGTTTGATTTTTTCATCGTAAGCACGGTTCTGTCCGGAATAACCGATGAAATGGTTAATGATTTTCAAAGCCTCCGGGTTTTCTTCATACTCTTGCAACAGCTGCAGCCCATTATCTGTAAGCAAGCGGGAGAAATTATCTTTAGTGTACGTATCCATAGGGAAATACTGCTCAAAGCGATAATCCTTAAACAACAACTCGAACAAATGATCGAGCAGTACTTCTTTAGAGGAGAAATAGTGATAAATCGCCGGTTTTGAAATGCCGGATTTCTTCGCAATCATGGATAAACTGGTTTTCTCCAGCCCGTATTCTGCTATTAAAGTCAGTGCTGAATCGATTATGAGCGGATATGAATTTTTTTTAGCCATCTTTCCATCCTTAAAGTTTTATATATTATATTTTACTTACCGGTCGGTAAGATTACAAGTGTATAACAGAAATTTACAAAAAAGATTAATCGATTTGCTAGTATCCTTCTTTGGTTTCGGTGAGGATATGGGGCGCAGTTGGCATGTTGACGAATTATTCACCTGCTTATTTTCGTAAAAATCATAATCAGAGGAAAGTTTTAGAGACTAATTCTTTAGTCTCTTTTTTCTTATGAAGGATTCAGTAAAAAAACAGTATAAATCTCTACTGAATAACTTTCGTATTTGATTGAAATACTGCTGTTTTTCTTAGTATTTACTTTATTCCCACACTAAAACGGACATAAAAAACAAACGATATTTGTAATTGTGTATGCGCTTTCATGTTGCTAAGATTAGAGCATAGCAAGGAAGAAATGAGGTGGGGATCTCTTGCATGATCGTGAGGAAAAAATCATTGAAATTCTTCGAAGGGAGAGACGGTATGTAACAGCTTCTGAGTTGGCGACGAAACTGTCGGTATCCCCAAAAACAATTTACAGGGATATTCACGATATATCAAAAAAGAATTCTTCCGAGTTTAGAATTAGAAAAAAAGAGAACTCTGGCTACTGCCTTGTTGCTGTAAGGGAAAGTAAGTGGAACGGAGGTGAACAATTTGAACATCTAGAGGAAAGACGGTTGAATCTATTGCTATTTCTCCTCTCGATTACACCATGTAAAACATCCATTCTAAAAATATCGGAACGATACTATATTAGCCAAAGTTCCATCATGAATGATTTTAAACACATCGAGAGCATAATCAAACCGTATGGCTTACATTTATCCAGGGAAAATGATGGCACTTGTTTGAAAGGAAACCAATTAGCTGTCTATCGAGTTATGTCCGTTATAATTGAAAGTTATCTTAAACAATCAGGAGATCCGTTTAGTCAATATGATATCCCTGATTCTGTCAAAGATATTAAAGTTGTAAATTCAAGCTTAAGTAAAATCAAAGAGCTTCTGCACGAAATACAAGTAGATCATGACTTAGTATTAGATCAACCCTACTATTTAACGCTTTATTGTTCGTTACTATCCATTATCGAAAAACGTACAAATAATCTTCAATTATTAATGAAAGATGAGCGGATTTATGAAGAAATGGATGCTGAATCTGCCATTTATCAGATTACGATGGACATGGCAGATAAACTAGAAGCAGCTTATTCCATCACTTTACGGAAATCTGAAATTTATCATCTTTATTATATTTTGAAAGCCTATAAACTCAATTGTCGGTATTTAATAGATCCAAATACCGAAAAGGCAGACAAGAAAGTCGAGAGACTTGCACAGCAATTAATTTCAACTGCTACTGAAAATAGTGGCTATCAGTTTGTAGAAGATGAAGACCTCAAGCAACGTTTGACACTGCATCTGCACAGTATGGTGTATAGATTGAATCACCAAATTTACATTATCAACCCACTTTTGAAATCTATCAGACAGAATTTTTCTAGTATATTCAACTTAGTCAAGCGCAGTGCCGAAAAACTTACGGAAGATAGAATTTACGATAAACAACTGACCGACGAAGAAATAGGCTATATTACACTCTATTTCCAAATTTCTTATGATGAACGATTTGCGAATAAGATCCCAGTTCTCATTGAATGTACAAGTGGTATCGGTACTTCCCATTTGTTAAGCGGAAAAATCAAGAAGAATTTTCCGAATATTCTTGTAAAAAGGATTATTTCCCAACAGCGAATCAACCAGAGTGACTATGATGATGTAGAACTTGTGATATCCACAGTCAAAACGAAAAGTATAATCGATAAACCGACGATTCTTGTCAGTCCCATTCTTAATGATGAGGATAAATATAAGATTGATCAATTTATAAAAAACTACTATAAAAAACAAATGATTTTGCCACAAACATAGATAGTTAATAGGAGGTCTAAGCATTGAGCATGAGAATAGATGAGTTGGAGTTTAGTAAAGTCATTTCTGAAGATCTTATCCAATTAGATTTAAAGGCAACCTCAAAGATTGAAGTCATTGAAGAATTAACGAATCTATTGTATGTAAACGGTTTCATAAGTGATGAAGAAGGTTTTATCAAGGATGTGATGTACCGTGAAAATGAAGGTGTGACAGGTCTAGAAAAAGGAATTGCCATTCCCCATGGAAAATCAGCATATGTTTTGAAAACTTCTATTGCCATTGGAAGGACCAAGAAGCAGATAGAGTGGGAATCGATGGACGGGAATCCAATTAATATCATCATCTTATTCGCTGTGAAGGATACTGATAAAACGACGACACATATTAAGCTGCTCCAGAAAGTGGCCGTATTATTATCTGATGAAGAGAAGATAGAGCAGTTCCAAATACTTCAAACGAAGGAAGAAATCTTACACTTATTATCTCGAAACCTTTAGGAGGAATGAATATGAATATTGTTGGAATCTCTGCTTGTACTTCCGGTATCGCCCATACGTATATTGCGAAAGAAAAACTAATTAAGGCAGGGATTGAATTCGGACATAAGGTTCGGATAGAAACGCAAGGGACGATAGGCATAGAAGATGAACTAACAAAAGAAGAAATCGAGGCGGCGGATTTGGTCATTATAGCTGCTGATATCAAAGTAAGTGGAAAAGAACGTTTTAAAGGAAAAAGAATTGTTGAAATCCCAACTAATATTGCTATAAAGGCACCGAAGCAATTATATAAAAAGATCGAGGCCGAGTTGAATTCAAAACCATAAGGGGGCCGCTATATGTTAAAAAAACTTCAGATTAAGAAGCATGCTTTAACCGCTATATCCTTTATGTTGCCTCTTGTTGTCGCATCAGGTCTGCTCATTGCGATAGGAAATTTAACTGGCGGAACAGTTATTGAGAATTATCAGGAGGCATATTCAATTCCATCAGCACTTGTTTCTTTAGGGGTACTTGGTATGGGGTTACTAGCTCCTGTTATTGCAGGTGCCATTGCCTATTCCATAGCTGATAGACCTGGAATAGCACCTGGACTTTTAATGGGTCTCATTGCGAATGCAATTGGAGCTGGTTTCTTAGGTGGTATGCTAGGTGGATTTATTGTGGGTTACTTTGTTTTATTCCTTAAAAAACATTTAAAGGTACCAAAATGGGCAGAGGGATTAATGCCGATGATGATTATTCCCCTCATTTCCAGTGTGGTCGTCGGTTTGTTGATGTTCTTTATCCTTGGAGTGCCGATTGTTTGGGCAACAGATGGATTAACTTCCTTTTTAACGAGTATGCAAGGATCGATGAGATTTGTCTTTGGGGCTATTTTAGGAGGCATGGCAGCGTTTGATTTCGGCGGGCCAGTCAATAAAGTGGCTTCCCTGTTTGCAGATGGACTTTTACTGGAAGGCATTTACGAACCTGAAGCGGTGAAGATTTTGGCGTCGATGGTACCTCCATTTGGGGTAGCAATTTCCTGGGTCTTGTCAAAAATGCTGCGAAAAAAGCGTTATACAAAATCGGAAGAAGACAATATCAAGATCGCATTCCCAATGGGTGTTTGTATGATTACGGAAGGTGTTATCCCGATTGCTGCCGTTGATATTGTGAGAGTTGTCGTCTCCTGTACTACTGGTGCAGCAATCGGTGGGGGATTCTCCATGATGTGGGGAGTGGGATCACCGGTTCCATCGGGCGGATTGTTTATCGTACCAGCCATGACACATCCATTCCTTTTCCTATTGGCTTTACTGATTGGATCAGTGATTACTGGTGTCATGCTGTTTCTTTGGAAGAAAGAACCTGCCAATGAATATGCAGAAGATACGACAGAGGAAGAAGAATTTGATCTATCGGATATAAAAGTTAACATCTAAAGGATTGGAAGTGATCGATATGTATGTATCCATGAAGGGTATGCTTAATCGAGCAAATACCGGAAGATACGCAGTCATGGCGATTAATTGCTTTAATTTAGAAACTGCTAAAGCAGTCATCGATGCAGCACAGGAATTAAGAGCGCCAATCATCATTGATTTACTTCAAGATCATTTGAAGACTCACTTAGGCAGTAAATTGCTTACACAGCCAATTATCGAGATGGCAAATGCAGCAAGTATAGAGGTTGCGATAAATCTGGATCATGGTCAGGATATTGGTTTTGTCAAAAGGTGCTTAAATGATGGCTTCTCCAGTGTCATGATGGATGCTTCATTCCATCCAATAGAGAAAAATATAGAAATCACCCGCAATATGGTTGAATTTGCGCAAACATATGATGCCAGTGTGGAAGGGGAAGTAGGAAGCGTTGGCTCCATTTCCGGTGATTCTATGACCAAAGACAAAATGTATACAGATCCGGATGCAGCAATAGATTTTTCAGTAAGAACAGGAATAGATGCGTTAGCCATCTCTTATGGATCAAGCCATGGAAACTATCCGGATCATTATGTCCCAGAATTTCGGTTTGATATTGTCGATAAGATCAAGCAAGCAACAAATATCCCTTTGGTCTTACATGGGGGATCAGGCTGCGGAGAGGAAAACATCAGAAAATCAATCGAGCTCGGGATCAATAAGATCAATGTTGGATCGGATTTTATGAATGCCCAAGTTCAATGTATAAAAGAAGATTTAAAAGAGAATCCAGAGCTTAGTTATTTTGATTTCATACACCGCACAGTATCTGCCGGTAAAGAACTAGTGAAGTATTATATCCGACTATCCCAGTCTGAAAATAAGTCTATTTGATAAGAGGAGAGATAAGATTATGTTAGTAAATATGAAACAGCTGTTAGAAGTAGCGAAAAAACATAAATTTGCAGTAGGTGCTTTCAATGTAGCAGATAGTAATTTTCTAAGAGTTGTAGTGGAAGAAGCTGAAAAAAATAACTCACCTGCAATTATCGCTGTACATCCAACAGAATTAGAGTTTACAAAGGATGACTTTTTCAGTTATGTACTAACCAGAATAAAAAATAGCAATGTACCATTTGTACTCCATATGGACCACGGAGGAAATGTGGCTGATATTATGAGGGCCATACGGGTTGGCTTTAGTTCCGTCATGATCGACGGTTCCCTATTACCACTCGAAGAAAATATCAAGGTAACAAAGGAAATCGTCGAAATAAGCCATCCATTAGGTGTATCAGTAGAAGGTGAATTGGGAACAATCGGAAACACAGGAACTTCCGTAGAGGGAGGAGTATCGGAGGTCATCTACACAAGACCGGAAGATGCAAAGGAATTTGTAGAAAGCACGGGAGTGGATACGCTAGCTGTTGCGATTGGCACATGTCATGGCATCTATCCAAAAGATATGGAGCCAAAACTTCGCATGGATATTTTACAGGCCATTAAACAAGAGGTGGATATTCCACTTGTTCTCCACGGTGGATCTGCAAACCCAGATGAAGAAATTGCCGAAGCCGTTAGTATTGGAATTCAAAAAGTCAACATATCATCAGACTACAAATTTGCTTTTTATAAAAAATGCCGTGAAATACTAGCAGCAACTGAACTGTGGGACCCAAATGTCATCTATCCGGAGTGCATCAAAGCTGCAAAAGAAGTAGTAAAATATAAAATGGGATTATTCAATTCGTTGGATAAAGCGGATTTGTATCGTAATGAAAATGTCTTAGCCTGGAGACATGAGTCGTTATAAGAACGATATGACTAATACTGGAGATCATCTGATTTACGACTATGGTTAGATTTGTTTTGCAGGAAAGGCATGGGATTACATCCCATGCTTTTTCTATTGTCCATCGTGCTGCTCCTAACCCGCAAAATCCATCCTTATCAGTCTAGCGATTTTTCCTATCTCGTCCTTATCCTAGCTGCGATAATCAGCCTGATATGATTGCGAATTGGAGTGATTAATAACAGAAATTTACATTTAATCCAACGTCTTTGCTACAATGAGGGAAATGGTGTGATGAATGTCATCTTATTGTTCGGACCGCAGGATGTCGGAAAAATGACAGTGGGACAGGAGTTGGAGAAACAATCAGGATATCGATTGCTGTATATGACAATGGATCTGCTAGTACCATTTCTCAGCAAATGCGGCGTTTATCCACATGCTTAAGAAATGAACTATTTCGGTCTGTAGTTAACTGATGGAGGGATAAAAGAAGCAAAATGTATAGAGATAAAGATGGATGGGAGGGCGAACGATGAGATTGAAACATAAATTTGGAGCCGGTTTTTTGCTTATCAGTTTGTTTTCCTTGTTTGTAGGATTAAATGGATTTCTGGCAGAGAATCAGGAGATTGGTGTTGGAGGAGCACTGATTTTTGCAATGTATATGAGTCCTTTTGTATTTATCTATGGAATCTTTATTTCATGGTTGATCAGTACAAAAATAACGCCAGTGGACTTGGGTAGCTCAGGGCTATATGTTGCGTTGCATGGCATAGGCGGACTTCCTTTTTCAGTTGTAGCCTTACCTTCGCCAGTTCCAGCGACGCTGTTATTCACTGCAGGTCTAGGTGCATTTTTAGCTATACTCTTTGCACTGATAGAACTTGCACTGATATATGTGACAGAGAAAGGGCGTCTTGGATGGCTGGTTCTCTATGTGCCTTTGCCATTCTATCTGACAGTCTTCATCATCGGTCAGATTCAGTCGGTACCAGCACCGACAGATGAAGTGGTGCTCGATGATCCAGGTTATTCTGCCAGAGAAGCAGTTATCTTCGTTACAGAGCGGCATGGGCAAGGAGAGAATGGCGGATTTCCGGAAGAAACAGGCAAGGTGGAGCAATGGGATATGTTCGGAGAACGTTTTACGAGAGAAACGGTTATCGAAGCCGTTCCAGGGGAAAAAGAAACGTATTATGTGACATTAATGGAAAAGAATTTGGACCGCCGGGAAGTCTACAAGACAACCTATCTGACAAAAGAAAATGAATTGATACTGCATAATAGAGTGAGTGAAGAACAGGAGGGCTAGAATGGACAACGAGGCGATCATTCTTTTTGATGGTGTATGCAATCTGTGCAATGGCAGTGTCCAATTCATCATTAAGCATGATAAAGGGGCCTATTTTAAATTTGCGTCCCTGCAAAGTGATTTCGGTAGTAAGCTGAAAGAAGCAAAACAGATTCCTGACGAAGTCGACAGCATCATATTTGTGAAGGGCAACAGAGTATATACGCAATCCAGTGCGGTTCTACGTATTGCCCGCCACCTGGACGGAGTCTGGAAATTAGCTGCTGCTGCTTTAATCATATCGAGGCCGATTCGAGATATGATGTATCGGTATGTAGCCAGGAATCGTTATCGTTGGTTCGGCAAACAAAATCAATGTATGCTGCCATCTCCCGAATTAAAAGAGCGATTTTTGTGACAATAAAGATTTTATGAAGATTACGCTGAGCTCCTATACAAATTGGTCGATGACAGGTATCATACTAGCAGTAGCCAAGAACGGCAAATATTGCATAGAAAAGAGTCGGCAAATGAGATTATCGATCCTGATCGCAATCGTACTGTGCTTGATCAGTGCAGGCATCTATTCGATTGCAGCAAACAACAAGAAGGAAGTCGAAGCGGTAACCGTTCCAAAGCAGTTATTCGTCGCCACTGATGGAGATGATGGGAATGAAGGAACAAAGGAGAAGCCTCTTCGTACGATTCAAGCGGCCGTGGACCTTGCTTCTGCCGGTACAACCGTCTACATTCGCAAGGGAACGTATTCGGATGGATTTGATGTGACCAATAGCGGAACGAAGGAAGCGCCGTTGGTAATTCGTAACTACGAAAATGAAGATGTGGTCATCAGCGGGAAAGAACAGACAATGGATGAAGATGCAGCGCTGGTCAACGTGGATAGCAAGCGCTACATCACGATTCAAGGACTGACCCTTCAGGATTTGACGACAGATTCGCCGGATTATGCGGTGATGGGTATTTCTGTATCGGGCAATAGCTCTTATATCAATATCATTCAAAATCATATCCATCAAATTAGGAATACAGCAGATGAAGGGAATGCCCATGGTATTGCGGTATACGGCACTGGTAAGATGGAACAGATCCGAGTCATGGACAATATGGTGGAAGAATTGACTCTGGGAGCCAGTGAAGCGGTGGTCCTGAATGGCAATATCGATGGTTTTGCTGTTACAGGCAATACAGTTCGCCATAATAACAACATCGGTATCGATCTGATTGGCTACGAAGGGGTAGCGGAAGATTCAGAGGCTGATTATGTGCGAAACGGGACAGTTCAAGGTAACGTGGTCCATGATAACTCTTCCTATGGTAATCCGGCATACGGTGAGGATTATTCCGCAGGCGGTATATATGTGGATGGTGCAAAAAATATCAAAATCAAAGGCAATACGGTTTTCCGCAATGACTTAGGTATTGAGGCAACTTCCGAGCATAAAGGTCAGTACGCAGAGAACATTCTCATCACTGAAAACAAAGTGTATGAAAACAACTATACAGGTATTTCAATAGGTGGTTATGATGAGGAACGCGGTGGAACTAAAAATTCCTCTATCACCTATAACGTACTTTATCAAAACGACACCAAGGATCTTTATGGCGGTCAGCTGCTTTTACAGCATGATATCAGAGATAATGATATTTCACATAATGTATTTACATCTAGTAAAACAGGGCTGTTCATTTCCAACTACTTCCTAACGAATTACAACACAACGATGAATCGCAATGTGTATGATAAAGATACGGAAAACAGCTGGGTTTGGAAACAACAGGAATACAATGACTTTGGCAGTTATCAGCAAGCGACTGGACAGGAAGAAGATTCTGCGTATTTGGAAGTGCATTACATGGATGCCTCCAGTAAAGATTTCACCTTGAAAGTAGGCACGACTGCACAGGCAGTCATCGATTAAGTAAAACCTGCATGCGACAGCATGCAGGTTTTTTCGTGCAATGGTTGTGAAATGATAAGGAAACCATCTTTTAGACAGTAGGATTACAGCAGCGTAAATATTCTCTATTATTTGTAGGTTTTCTGTAAACGGACGCAAACAGGGAGAAGTATTTGCTATGCTTTGTCTATAAAAATAAGGGAGGAATCTGCTCGTGAAGAGAGTGGTGGATTGGAAAAGCTTTGTATTGGCTGTCTTACTTATCCCATTTACTGTATTTGGCTTTGGCGTGTATAGCGAGGCTGAGACCGCAGCTGACCCAGCTCCGGAAATACAGCCGAAGGGAGAGGCGAATGGGAAAAGGGTCTTATTTGATAATACGCATGGACAGACTGCCGGTGCTGCAGACTGGGTGATCGATGGTGCCTTTTCCGATTTTGGCGATGCCCTGGCTGAAGAGGGCTATTTTGTGAAGGAGCTAAGGAAAACATCACCTATTACTTATGAAGATCTGAGCGGGTATGATGTTTTCGTCATTCCAGAACCAAACATCGCATTTAAGAAATCTGAACAGGATGCAATGCTTCGCTTTACGCAGGAAGGTGGCAGTATCTTTTTCATCGGAGACCATTATAACGCCGACCGCAACTATAATCGCTGGGACTCTGGCGAAATCTTCAATGGTTACCGCCGGGGCGCATTTGATGATCCAACAAAAGGAATGTCAACGGAAGAGGCGAACTCCGATCGGATGCAAGGGGTGGAAAGCTCCGACTGGCTTGGAGAAAACTTTGGTATCCGCTTCCGGTTTAATGCTTTAGGCGATATAGAATCCGGTCAAACTGTAGTGGATCCATCTGACTCCTTTGGTATTACAGAAGGTATTGAAGTGGTAGAATCCCATGCCGGATCCACATTGACAATCCTTGATCCGACAAAGGCAAAAGGTTTGATATATTTCCCGGAAAATATCCCGGCATGGCCGAATGCTGTCGACCAGGGGGTATATGCTGGCGGCGGGATTGAAGAAGGGGCTTTTGCAGCCATTTCAAAAGTGGAGCAGGGAAAAGCCGCATTCATCGGTGACTCTTCACCTGTAGAAGATGCGACGCCGAAGTATCTTCGCGAAGACAACGGACGTACGAAGCGCACGTATGATGGCTTCACCGGGGAAGGAAATAACGGACAATACATGCTGAATGTCATGGAGTGGCTGAGTGAAAAGGAAAGCTATGCCAACTTCGAGGAGACTTCCATTACTTTGAGTGAGAAGACACCTTTGCTCGAAACGGATACAATCAATGAAAATCCTGAACTGACTACGGAAACACAAAAAGAGCCATGGACCAATCCTCCAGCTGGCTATCGCTGGTATGATCCAAGTACGTTTGCCGCTGGTTCCTACGGATCGGATGAAGTCGCTTCCAACCCTACTTATGATGTGGTGGCACCGGCTACTTTGCCGACACAGCAGGAATTTACCGTACGGGTTGTTGTGGAGGATTTGGAACCAGGTGAAACACTGACAGGTCTGCAGTTGGGTGCCTATCTGCCGGGAGGACAGCAGATTGGTAAATTCAATACGACGGGCTCTTGGCCGGGCAGCTATGGGTATAGCAGCAGCTTTTCCGTTACGGCAGATGCGACAGGAAGAGCTTCAGTGGACATACCTGCTCAATTAAATCCTGCTACTGCGGATGGTACGGCAAACCTGCGCCTTCGCAAGGATGGCAGCAATCTATTGACGAAGTCCGTGCAGGTCGGGAATGTGGATGCAGAGCCATTGCCGGATGATGAAACAGAACTGCCGCAGCAGGTAGCCATCCAAGAAGCACGTAAGGCTGCGGATGGTGAGGTAGTAACGGTTGAAGGCATTGTAACATCCACACCAGGTAGCTTTGGCGGAAAAGGGTTTTATCTGCAGGATGAGAGTGGCGGAATCTATGTATTTCAAGATAGTGACAGCTTTAAAGCTGGAGATTTGGTCCAAATCAGTGCGGTAAAGACTACGTATAATGGAGAAGTGGAAGTCACGGATATCATCAAGTCCGAAGTTATTGGACAAGCAGATATTCCCGCACCAAAGACCGTGTCTGTTATTGATGACACGAATCAAGGCCAGCTCGTTAAACTTAAGGAAGTGACGATTAATAATATCGAGGCGTTTGGCACTTATGGTACATTTGAGTTTGATGCAGAAGCAGCTGACGGGAATGTAGTTCGTGTACGGGTCGATAATAGAATCGGGTTGAATCATGATACCTTCGTCTCCCAGTTCCAGGTTGGAGAAAAAGTTGACATTACAGGCGTATCCTCAATCTTCCATGATACGTATCAGCTTAAGCCTGTTTCAGCAAATAATATTGTCAAATCAGCGCAAACAGATCAGGCTGCACCCTGTAAAAACGATAACGGAAAACATAAAGGTGCCGATAAAGGAAAAGGAAAAGGGAAAGGGCACGATAAGAGCTGGAAATGTGCTTCTTAAAATATCTGGATTAGCAGGGAATGAGTCATTTCCTGCTTCTTTTTTTGCATATCTTTCCTCACCCTCACTTGCATTCTTGCAACCTATTTGGAAAAAAAGCACCCTGAAACTGTGCAGTTTTCCCCGTTTCAGAAAAGGAACTTTCCTATTGTTAGACTTTATTCCTAACTTCTCTTCATCATGTTTATACAGGTGTGATTCGGGAATACATTCACCAAGCGCGGCCGCGCAACGTTAAACTACTACGAAAGAGACATCTGGAGGAGGAGATTAACATGGCACAGAACAATAATAATAAGATGAGTTATGAAGAAGCAGGCAAAAAAGGCGGACAAGCAACATCCAATAGTCATAACAAAGAATTTTATGAAGATATTGGCTCTAAAGGCGGACAAGCGAATGCTGATGCGCATGACAAAGAGCATTTCCAGGATATTGGCTCCAAGGGCGGACAAGCAAATGCTGATGCGCATGACAAAGAACATTTCCAGAATATCGGTTCTCAAGGCGGTAATGCGACAGCTGATAGTCACGGACAGGATTTCTACGAGGAGATCGGCTCCAAGGGTGGAAATGCAAACGCAGATGCCCATAATAAAAAGCACTTTCAGGAAATCGGCGCAAAAGGCGGACGTTCCAACAAAAATAACTAAGAAAGCAGCGTGAGCAATTGAGAAAGCAAAAGTGATCGCTTCCGAATGCACTGTTTCGGAAGCGATTTTTGCTGTTTAAGGGATTTTTCTTATGTGTTAATCGGTACCCATATGAAGACTCATACATAGAATGACTTGAATCAAAAAGGAGGGATATCATGTCTGAAGGTTATGGTAAAGGTTACGGCAGCGGTTTCGCGCTTTTGGTAGTACTTTTCATCTTGTTGATCATCATCGGTGCTTCCTACGTTGGCGGCTACGGTTATTAATTAAAAGGAAAAGAAGCCGGGCTCATTTTGTGCGGCTTCCTTTCTTTTTTTTGGTTTCGAGATCTAAGGTCACCTCTGTCAGCGCGATGAAGGCAGCCAGGACAATCTCTGTATACCAAGCCAAGTCTACAGGTTTGTACAATCCATTTACGATGGAGATAATAATCCAGTTCATCAGGAAATTCAAAGAGAAGGCAAACATGTATTCATGAAATGTTTGCGTCTTTGTCTTTTTAATTAGAATATAGTAGAAAGCTTTTACAAATAACTCACCGATAATACTCAGAATTAAGTATATACCGACAAACACGGCTAAATGCTTGGGTGATTCATAAGCAACACCAAGGATACTGAAGGCACCCAAGAATCCAAAATAGTAGATTACACCAACAAAAGCAATGGAACAAACTACTAATATGGATAGAATGATTTTTAACAGTATCTTTGAATCTTCGTTTTGCTTCATCTTTGGCTGTCTCAATGCCACCGCTATCACCCCATATGTTCTCTCTGACTTTTCATACGTATCATACAGCTGGAAGTTTCATATAGATGGATAGTCAGGGCAAAGCAGGCTGTAAATGGTTTTATCGAAAAAAAAACCTTGATGTAAAGTTTCCTCTTTATAAAAAACCTGATTTCTCCAATAGCCTGCGAGAAGGCATATTTCCAGGCTTCACCTTTGTTTCTACCCTGTTAAACCTCTTAATGTATGAAAGCCTTCTTGAGCAAGATTTGAAGCGCTTACTCATATCCTCTTCGCCAGAGTAACTTGCCTATCTCACAGCCGTGTTGGTTCACCACATCGATTAACATGATCAAGTTGTGTCATATACAAGATCATCTCTTCTGCTTGCTCTATAGATTGCATAGGAGTGATATTCATAGAGACAGTCACATCAGGATCGGAATAAAATTGGTGCATCGGAAACAGAAATTGGACGCAGTCGGATTTGTTGCTTGGACAAGCTACATATCCTTCCGTTGTATGAATACCCAATTTTATGTATATTTAATGTAATCTATTAGGCGGTGATAAACGATGTTATCTTTGTTTCTGACAAACGTACTGTTAGGGCTCTCAATCGCTTTGCCTGTTGGAACAGTAACAATAGAAATGACGAAGCAGGGCTTAAAAAACGGTTTCTGGCATGGATGGTTGGTCGGAGTCGGCGGTATGACAGTCGACTTTCTGCTGATGGTCGCCCTTTTTCTCGGTTTGGCTCCGATTTTGGCAGCACCGACGATCCAAACTGGAATGTGGCTGCTTGGTGCTATCTTCTTATTGTATATTGCATATGACAGCATCAAAAATGCGGACAAGCAGATTACGATCAACGGTGAAAAAACGACAAAAAAACTGTTGTCATCTTACAAAAATGGACTACTTGTAGCAGTTTCCCCTAGTAATCTCGTATTTTGGATAAGCGTTTTTGGAACCTTCTTATCCAGCAGTTTTTCTGAAGGGAGCGAGCTGTCATTCATAGTCGCCGGACTCGGTATCCTGGCAGGTATACAGGTGCATGATATCGGCCTGATGAGTATCGTCGCAGGTACGAGGAAGGTAGTCAATGAGACATTCGTCAAATGGGTTTCCATTGGCGCAGGAATAATTCTCAGCTATTTTTCCATCCTTTTCTTCGTTCAATTTTTCAAGCGTATTTTCTGACAACTCCATTTGTAGTTTACCGCTTTTTTCCTGTAGAATATTAGACAAAGATATCCTGGAGGCGATAAAGGTGGCAGAACCTCTGAAAGCCATATATACGAGAAAATTCCTGGAAGGTTTCGCCTCCAAGGTGAAAAAATCCTATCATGATTTCGATGACAGCGCGTTCGTGGGAGGAGTGATGGATGGGAGCTGGGAAGATCTCGAGTTAAAAGGTCGGATCCGGAAGATCAGTCAGGTACTCGGATCTTACCTCCCAAGGAATTATCCGGAAGCTATAGGTATACTGCTGGCTATCCAGGATCAGTGTGAAGGGTTCCCTTATTTATTCTTCCCGGACTTTGTAGAAGTTTTCGGGCAGGAGCCAGAGCATGAGGAACTATCGCTTCACGCTTTAGAGCAATTTACGAAGCGATCGACTGCTGAATTTGCCATCAGGCCATTTCTGATCAAATCACCTGGGCGGATTATGAAAAAAATGGTGCAATGGGCGCAATCAGATGATCATCATGTACGACGTCTGGCAAGTGAAGGGTGCCGCCCAAGGCTCCCGTGGGGACAGGCGCTCAAGCAGTTCAAAGCAGATCCGAGCCCTATTTTCGAGGTGCTGGAATTATTGAAAGCTGATACATCCCTATATGTACGAAAAAGTGTCGCCAATAATTTGAATGATATTGCCAAGGATAATCCTGATCAGGTCATTAGGACGGCCAAAAGCTGGAGCGGATTTTCCCCAGAGACAGACTGGATCATTCGGCATGGATGCCGCACTTTGCTGCGGAACGGGGAACCGGAGGTAATGGCTTTATTCGGTTATGAGAAAACAGTTGAAAATCTAGAAGATGCCATGATAGCTATGGATCGTCATCGCGTAAACATTGGAGAATCAGCCAGTCTGACGTACTCCTTTAAAGTGGGGAAGCAGACAAAATTACGATTGGAGTATGCCATCGATTTTATTAAAAAGCGCGGGACCTCGCGGAAAAAATTCCTCCTCTCGGATCGGGTATTTAAAGAAGGAGAAATCGTGACGAAAGAACGCGCCCATAACTGGAAAGACTTGACCACCAGGATTCATTATCCGGGCGTGCATCGGATTGCCTTGCTGGCAAATGGGGTAGAAATAGCGCACACTGACATTGAACTGATCAAGTAAAGGAGTGGAACGATGAAACGGATTGCAGTATTCTGCGGCTCTAGCGAGGGTGCAACGCCTGCATACATTGCTGCGGCTAAAGAATTAGGAAAAACATTGGCAGACCAAGGTCTGACACTTGTATATGGAGGCGCGAGTGTAGGATTGATGGGAGCTGTGGCGAATGGAGCGATGCAAGCAGGGGGGCATGTCATCGGTGTGATGCCTGATTTCCTGGAGAAGCGGGAAATCGTGCATTCCCATGTGTCTGAGTTGATCGTCGTTTCTTCCATGCATGAACGAAAAGCGAAAATGGCAGAGCTTGCTGACGGCTTTATGGCACTTCCTGGCGGTCCGGGAACACTCGAGGAGTTTTTCGAAATCTTCACATGGGCACAGCTCGGATTGCACCAGAAGCCACTCGGTATCCTGAATGTAAAGGGTTATTATGATTTGCTGGTGAACTTATTCGATCACATGGCGGATGAGCGTTTCATGCACGAGAAATATCGCGCAATGGCGTTGGTAGATGCCGACCCGGCAATTCTCCTGGATAAATTCCGTCAATATGAGGCACCCGAAGTTAAAACATACATCAGAAGGACAGAGCAGACGTGACGACGTCTGCTTTTTAATTTTTTCCTCCTGGGATCCTACCTTCAAATCCCGTTTTCCAATTAAGCAAAAATTATCAAAAAAGAATCATATGCTTACGATAAGCTGTAGTCATAGGAGGAGATTGGATGTTAGCTCATGAATCGGCCATACAAACCGCAATTTCTTTCATAGAAAATAATTTGCATGAGTCTCTCACAGCGGATCAAGTCGCCAGTCAAGCTGGCTTCTCCAAATACCATTTCCATCGATTGTTTCAGTCTTCTGTTGGGTTGTCGTTCACAGATTATATCCGTCGGAGAAGACTGGCTGGGGCATCGGCTGCACTGCTGCATACGGAGCTTGGAATACTTGATATCGCATTCATGTATCAGTTTGAGTCTCAAGAGGCATTTACCAGGGCTTTTAAAAAGCATTACAACCTTCCGCCAGGAAAATATCGACGCATGATGCGGGGAGCACTGTATCAGAAGGAGGAAAAGATGGAAGCAAATCAAGTAAGGGGATGGATGTTAAGCGGTTCCGATCCCTATAATTATGAAATGGGTATTGACTATAAACGGGTACATCAAGGGAAGGCATCGGGCTACCTAAAGTCAAAGACGGTCATGGGGGCAGAAGAGTTTGCGACTATGATGCAGCAGTTCAAAGCGAGCAAATATTTGGGTAAAAGGATACAGCTGACTTGCTTCATCAAAACCGAAGATGTCCAAAGCTTTGCCAGCATGTGGATGAGAGTGGATAATACATCCGAAGATATAATCCAATTTGATAATATGAGCAATCGCCCGATTAAGGGTTCGACCAATTGGACCCGATATCGTATCGTACTCGATATCCCGGAGAATAGCGCGGTCATTTCCTTCGGAGTGATCTTATCCGGTAAAGGCAAAGTCTGGGCGGATGGCTTCCGATTTGATGAAGTAGATGAATCGGTTGAGACAACGAATTTGGATATGACTTATGAACTGCAAGATGAACCAATCAACCTAGCTTTCGAGGAAGAACTGGACTGATATGCTTGATATGCTGATCAACGTCATCCAGCTCATCTTATTGTATTGGAAACAAGGCGTTCCAAGTGAAGTGTTATTCGTATGGATGCCAATGCCATTTTTGCTTATGGTATCTGAATTGATCACCCGTCGCGTTCTCAAACAGCCCTTGCATAGAGCTTCTGCTTACGTAAAACTCTTAGGTACATGTATTGTTTTGAGTGGAGCATGGATCGCGTTGCTTCCCGGCTTGCTTCATATTGCGGGGGAGCTCCAGATGATCTCCATCACCTTTTCCCTCGATGACGCTGTGATATTGGCAGGCATATCCTTAGCGATTGCAGCCTGTCTGCTTCCGCTGTCTGTCATATGGATTAAGATAAAGCATCGTGTGATGAAATACTTCTATGTTGTTGCGAGCGGCTTAATCTATACGATATCATTGCACATTGCAGCGGGAACGGAAACAGAATTGCCGCTGCTGATTAATATACTATTAGGACTAGCGTTCTGCGTGCTGGCAGTTGCCGTACCGAACTTGAATTATGCAGAGGAACAAACGACACATCACCTCAAAGGACAGCATACATAAATGCCGGTCCTTTTTTTATGCGCTCATTCTAACCTATTACCTATATTGCCAGTATCTTTGCTATGGTAAAATATTCAAAAAGAGGAGGCGTTGCAGTGTGTCAGATTTCCGAATTGGCAGTGTATTCGTGCATGTGAAAGATGCGAACAAAGCAGCGAATTGGTATGCAAATCTTTTAGGCAAGCCAGAGCCAGAGCCTGCAGCAGGTCCAGTGCAGTTCATGGAAACAGCCGACGGAAGAGGGCTCGTCATTGATGATAACCGAAACAATGCACCAGGTATCCGGCCGGCGTTCATGCTCGAGACAACAGATATCCGTTCGGCATATGAACGTGTCACCTCCCAAGGGGGCAGGATCGTTAGGGACTTGGAGGAAGATGAGGTTGTCGCGTTCTTCAATTTCCAAGATCCTGATGGCAATATCGTCATGGTATGTGAGCAGCGTAAATGATCGTATGGATTAATGGGGCATTCGGCTCGGGCAAGACACAAACTGCAATTTCTCTTAAGAATCGTCTCCCAAATGCGTACATATACGATCCGGAAAAAGCGGGCTTTTACATAAGGAAGAACATCCCGGATTCGATGCAGAAACCCGATTTTCAGGAACATTCCCTCTGGCGGTCCATTGTACATGAACACCTTGCTTATTTAGCTGCAAATGCAGATGACATCATCATCGTTCCGATGACCATTACTGATCCGATTTACTACGAAGACACTATCGGCCGATTGCGAGAACAAGGCCATCAAGTTTATCATCTTGTGTTGGATGCTTCAGAAGAAACATTGCGCCAGCGTCTTGCCAAGCGGGGCAACGGACAGAATTCCTGGGCTGCCCAGCAGATATCGCGCTGTATACAAGGCTTATCAGATCCTTTATTTGAAAATAAACTGATAACAGATAACATGTCTATAAATGAGGTAGTCGAGGCTGTTAGCAGACATGCCGGTCTTCGCCTGCAGAAGGATCGACGCTCATGGCTGACAATCCGCTGGTTTCGAATCACATCAAGGTGGAGATAAGCCGTCAAATCCAATGTAAACTGTACTGTGATGTGCTATTAATATTGCTTAAAGTGTAGGTGACTTATGAAATGAGTATCGAAACCGTAAAAAACTATTTAGCGAATTACAATCGAAGCAGTGATATCATAGAGCTCGACCTGTCCAGTGCCACTGTCGAGCTTGCAGCAACCGCTCTCGGAGTAGAACCTGCACGAATTGCCAAGACATTGGCATTCAGAGGAAAAGAAGAGGCAGAATCTGTTTTGATTGTTGCGGCTGGGGATGCAAAAATAGATAATAAAAAATTCAAGCAGTTTTTCGGTGTAAAAGCACGGATGCTTTCAGCTGATGAAACATTGGAACAAACAGGTCATGCTGTTGGAGGAGTTTGTCCGTTTGGGTTGAAAAACGATCTGCCTATCTATATGGATGTATCCTTAAAACGCTTTGCCACTGTGTTCCCTGCCTGTGGAAGCAGTAATTCAGCTATAGAATTGACTTGTGAAGAGCTTTTCGAATATGGCAAAGGGAAAGAATGGGTGGATGTATGCAAGAGCTGGACCGGCGATACGGAATGATGTGTGTCAGAGATCCTGCTTTGCTTCTAGCTCTGACACTGCTAAACTAAGCATGTACCCTATACTTCACAAAAAGATAGGTTAGGAGAAAGAATCATGTCAGATAATAATACAAAAAAAGAGATATTTTCCTGGTTGAAAGCAATCGGGATCGCTGTTGTCATTGCTTTTGGCTGCCGGTACTTCCTGTTTACACCGTCAACGGTCCATGGAGAGTCGATGTTGCCGACGTACCATGATAGTGATCACGTCATTGTCAGCAAAGTTTCGAAGATAGAGCGGAATGATATCATTGTGTTCAACGCTCCCGATGCGGATGCTCATTATATCAAGCGGGTAATCGGCCTTCCTGGGGATACAATCGAAGTGATGGATAACGTGCTCTATGTGAATGGTGAGGCCCAGGATCAATCCTATATGCCAGAGGATATGGTAACGGGTGATTTCAAACTCAAGGAATTGACTGGCGAGGAGAAGGTGCCGGAAGGTGAAGTGTTTGTCATGGGTGATAACCGCACCAACAGTAAAGACAGCCGCATGTTTGGTTTCATTTCAGAGAAAGAAGTAATCGGAGAAGTGAAGATGACCTTCTATCCTTTCTCTGATTTCCACATAGGTAATTAATATGTGTCAGGTACATGGAAAGACAGTTGATGGGGAAACGAGATGTGAGCACTATCACTCCCCGTTGGATGTCATAGCAATCAAATTTGCCTGCTGCAATAAGTTCTATCCTTGTCACCAATGCCATGAAGAGACGGCCGGTCACCAAGCTAAAGTCTGGCCAAAAGACCAATTCGATGAACATGCCATACTTTGCGGTGTGTGTAAAACGACACTTAGCATTGACCAGTATAAGCATACAGATCATTGTCCAAGCTGTGAAGCAGCATTCAACCCAGGTTGTAATCTGCATCATCATCTATATTTCGAACAAATGGAAAGAGGCTGCCGTTAATTTGGCAGCCTCTTTGTCTATTCTGCTTTCCAGCTCAAAGCTTGAAGGAAAAGGCGATGTAAAAACACTGCAAATTTTGCAATTCCAAGACAAATCAGCAAGATGGATATCCCGATGACAGCCTTGCCAGGATGCAAAACGTGATGGAGCAGCAGGAAGATGATACCCGCTACGTAGATGCCGGCAATTAGGATTGCATGCCATTTTATGTGTGTGAGAGATTTGCAGGCGTTCATGGAAAATCCAGTTCTGATGATTCTCCAAGCCCCCAAGAGGGCAAGCAAAAATGGAATCAGCGTAACGTAAGTACCAAATAGCAGTGGTGTCCGTAAAAAAGCAAACGCTGGATTTTGCTGTACCAGGGTGTCTGCCATGGATGGCAGACAGAAGATGGACAGCAGCACAATGACGGTACCGATCAAAAACAGCATACCATGTAGCGTGACAGAGATGGGATGTCCCATGTCTGTCACATCCTTTTTCTACCAGTATACGGTATTCCGTATTTAATTACGATACTATTCTAAGATACGGACCGCTGCTCAGCCGTGTCGCCCGTACGGGAAAAGATGAACTTCAGCATGGAAGGTGTAACAAGTGTTGTCACGATGACCATGATGATGATGCTCGTATAATATTCCGGATCAAGTAAGCCAGAGCTCAGTCCAGTACCTGCAATGATTAAGGCCACCTCTCCGCGGGAAACCATACCGGTTCCGATTGCCAAGGAAGATCTGCCGTTGAAGCCGGTCATTCTTGCACCAAGTGCTCCGCCGAACAGCTTCGTCACAATCGCCATGATACTGATGAGCACGATGAATAGAAGCTGTGATCCAACTCCTTCAAAACTGATGTTCAAACCGATGCTGACGAAGAAAACAGGCACGAAGACGCCATAGGCGATCGGCTCTAATTTATGCTCGACAACTTCTTTATGCTTCGTCTGGGAAATGGCAATACCGGCTGCAAATGCGCCGATGATACCTGCAACGCCCATATACTCAGCAAAATAGCTGAACACAAGCGCCAGGATGATACCGGCTGAGACGATTGTTTCACTTACTTGGAAGCGGGCGAATAGTTTCATTACCATTGGAATCAGCCAAATGCAAGCGACGATGATGACACCGAAGAAGAGTACCTTTTTCCCGATCAAGGCCCCTAGACTGACTGATTCGCCTGTACCGAGTACACTCATCAATACGGCAAGCAATACGACGACAAGAATATCGTCAACGACAGCTGCCCCCAGGATTGTCGTGCCTTCCCTTGAATTCAGTTTGTTCATTTCCTTCAATGCCTGCACGGATATACTGACACTGGTTGCACAGAAGAGTAAAGCCATGAATAATGCATGCCCTTGACTCATATCGAATAGGAGTGCAAGGCTGTAACCGCCGATGAATGGGAAGAGCACACCGAGAACGGCAACAGTAAAAGCGGATTTCCAGTTTGCTTTCAGCTGTTCCAAATCTGTCTCCAAGCCGGCGATGAACATGAGGACAAGTACACCAATTTCGGAGAATTCATGAATGAAGGAAGTCTGCTGTATCCATCCGAGTACTGCGGGTCCGAGGATGACACCAGCAAGAAGCTCCCCCAGGACGGATGGCTGCCCGATTTTCAAAGCTAGCTGTCCAGCAATCTTTGTGAACACAAGTATTAAAGCTAAGTGTAAAATGAATTCCATATCTGACTCCTTCGAATTTTATTTATGCAATTCCAAGATACAAAAAAGGCATATCCGCCAGTTAACACTGTGGATATGCCTGAAAATGGACACAGAGGGGCCTGGGGTGGCAGGCTCCTCCGGAAATTGCATATGTAGTTAATTATAGTTACTCATTATAGAGCAGGATTAGGACGAAAACAACCACTTTTCATCTGTTTGTTGCTGGCAGAAACGGGAAAACAGGTGACGTAACCTACACAAGGGAGTGGCGGATGTGAAAAATACATTTGATTTTCATACAAAGCAAGGTCTCTATCAGCACATCGAAGAAACGCTTGCATTCTATTATCCGCAAGCAATTGATGATACTTATGGAGGCTATCATGAAGGTTATCATATGGATGGGACACTGACAGAGGAAACGGCCAAGCATATCGTCGGTCAGTCACGTCATTTATATAATTTCAGTGTCGGCTTTGAACTTACGGGCAAAACAGCGTATAAGCAGGCGGCTGAACATGGTATCACCTTTTTCCAAAGAATGATGCGAGATCAGGAATGTGGCGGTTATTATACGGAAATGAAAGATGGCAGCGTGACCGATGATAAGAAGCTGACCTATGGCCATGCATTTATTTTCCGGGCTGCAGTGGCAGCGGTGGAAGCCAAAATAGACGGCGCAGAAGAGTTGCTTGCCGACATATATCAGGTACTGGAAGAAAAATTCTATGAGCCATCCGCCAAACTTTATAAAGATGAAGCCACAAGGAATTGGTCCAGTTTCCTGGAATACCGTGGACAGAATTGCAATATGCACATATGTGAATCAGCAATTACTGCCTACGAGACAACCGGCCAGCAGAAATATCTGGATCAGGCAGTAAGCATCGCGGATCAAGTAACCAATAAGCTTGCTTCCCAAAGTGAAGGACTCATTTGGGAGAACTACGATAAAAATTGGATCAAGGATGAGCAATTCAACCATGGCCAGACAAGAGATGAATTCCGGGCATATGGATTCATCGGTGGTCACCAATTCGAATGGAGTAAGCTCTTGACTTGGCTCTATATCCATCAACAAGACAGCAGGCTGCTGGCACGTGCGGAAGAACTGTATCAAATTGGCTGGGATCATTATCACGATCCGCGCAATGGCGGCATTTTCTTTGCGATGAATCCTGATAAACTTCTCATCGATGAAGGGAAATCCTATTGGGTCATGGCAGAGACGCTGGCAGCATCCGCACTGCTCCATGGCCAGACAGGAAATGATGTGTATCGTGAGCATTATGAGGAGCTATTCCAATATGTACAGAAATCCTTCATCGATTCGGTGCATGGTGCTTGGTATCAATGGCTGACAGCAAATAATGGGGTCGAGGATGAAGTGAAAAGCCCTTCACCGAAGTCGGATTATCACCCGATCAGTGCAAGTTATTTGATTGCGTCCTATCGTGGAGAGGATCTGTAGCATGCTGCGCAGATCCTTCTTCCTATTGCTATAATGAGAAGGAAGGGGGAGGACAAGTATGTATGAAAGTGAAAGGTTGCAAATCAAGCCATTAGAGATAAAACATGCGAGTGAGCTCTTGGATTTGAATTTGCGGAACAGGGAACTTTTCGAATCTATTTCACCTGTGGAACGCAGTGATTCGGACTATGACTTGGAGAAATATCAAAAAAATATCGAAGCTGCCAAGAAGGATTGGAAGGAAGACATACGATATGAATTCGGAATATTCCTGAAACATGATGACTATCTGATAGGAACCGTTTCTTTATTTTTCATTGAGCGAAAGACAGCGGAAACATGCATGATTGGCTATTCACTGGATGAAGGACATAATGGAAAGGGCTATATGACAGAAGCTGTACAGCTTGTACTGGATTTCGCTTTTGGAGAAGCAAAGTTCCATAGAGTCGAAGCAGGTGTCATGCCGCGAAATCTGGGGTCAATCGCAGTTCTTGAGAAATGTGGTTTTCAAAGGGAAGGCTTGGAGCGGGACTTGCTGCGGATCAATGGTCAGTTCGAAGACCATTATAAGTATTCCATATTGGCGACAGATGCACGTACAAAGTAAAACCAGGAGCAATCTTTGCTCCTGGTTTTAGTTAATGCTGCTGCGATGGAATAGGGCGTGCGTGCCGTCTCCGCTCGCGGTCTTCTTTAGCAGCAGCTGGCTGCTGCGGGCTGCGAACTGTGACTGCAAGTAAGAAAGAAATGATGCAAAGGACGCCGATGGCTATGAATGTTGGCTGGAAACCGCCGAGCAGTGATGCAAGGAATGAGCCACCCAGTGCCCCGATTCCAAAACCTTGGTAAATCACGCCGTAATTTTTGCTTTGATTTTTCAATCCGAAATAATCAGCAATGATCGTCGGGAAAACAGTGATATTTCCACCGAAGAAGAAAGCAACGGCAGCCACACAGACGAAGAACAGCGTTGTAGACAATTCCACCATGCTTAGTACAGCGACAGCTCCTGCGGTGACAAGCAAACCTGCTGCTACCAAGTATAGGCGTTCCACTTTATCGGATAATGCTCCCAGCACGACTCTGCCAGTTGTATTACAGATGGCTACGACTGCGACGGCGTTGGCTGCTGTTGCTGCCGAAAGACCAGCAAGTTCCATGCCGGCATCTTTGACGATACCGATTAAATACAAACCGCTCATGCATGCTGTCAGGAAGATGACGAATAAAATGTATGCTTGTTTTGTATGGAGCATTTCCTTGATCGTGTAGTTTTTATTTACAGCTCCAATTTTTGTTTCCTGTGGAAGGATGGCGTCTTTAAGGAAGAATGCTCCGCCGCTGATCAGGATAAGCGCTGCAATACCCCAGATGAGGAAAGTGCCTTGCACACCTAGAGAGGAGAGCAGTGTTTGGTTGATGTATTTAAAGACAAAACTGCCCGTCCCGAAAGCTCCTACAGAAATACCGGATATGAGACCTTTCTTTTCCGGGAACCATTTGATGACATTGGATAATGTCGTGATATAAGCAATACCGTTGGCAAAACCGACGACTACGCCTGCCAATAGATAGATGAGCCAAAGTGATGCAGCAAATGAGCTTAGAATCAATCCTGTCCCGAGCAAGATACCAGCAAGGATCACCAGTTTCTTGATTCCTAGTTTATCCTGCAGCTTTCCCCCGAAAAGAGTCGATACAGCCAACGCGAAGCTCGTAATCGAGAAGGTGATTGCGACCGACGAGGCGCTCCATCCATATGCATCAGCCAATGGCTGGTTGAATAGACTCCATGTATAGATAGTACCAAGACCAATTTGTGTGATAATCGTGCCGAGAACGATCAGCCAGCGATTAGTTTCCGTTTTCATGAGAGATCCCTCATTTCATCTACGTTGTGTTGATGGTTATATCATATCCGCTGCAGACGTATTTGAAAGCGGTTTCTCGTGAGTTGCACGCATGGTGGAATGAATGGTACTTAAAGGCGCATGATCTGTCTGAATGATTTTGCTTTACTCCTGCTGACCGGAATCTGCTCGTTCAATCCCTTCATTTTGACAAGATACGTATTATGGAACCAAGGCAGAATTTCATGTATCTTTTCCGTGTTTACAATATAGGAACGATGACAGCGGAAAAACGTATCTGTAAGAAACTGCTGTTCGAATGTACTGATGGAACCAGGGTAGGTATATACTTCGTCTTTTGTATGAACATTCGTCTGTTTTTCATCGGCTTCGGCATACGCGATATCTTTTAAATTGATTACATAAATCTTTTCATCTTTCCAAACATTGAGCCGTGCCGGTGCCTCTGCGGTTTCTGTCCTTTCTGCTTGGGTACGCTGTGATTCAAGCTTCTTCAGCATTGCAGCAACTCGTTCCTCACTGTAAGGCTTTAATATATAGTCGAATGCTTCCAGCTCGAATGCCTTGGCAGCATGTTCTTTATAGGCAGTTGTAAAGACGATGATCGGCTTATGCTTGAATTTGGCTAGACTCCCGGCTAGCATCATGCCATCCAGTGAGGGTAGATTGATATCAAGGAACAGGACATCCGTCGTGTGCTCCTGAAAATATTTCAGCACATCCAATCCATCATCGAAGCAGTCTGTCACTTTGATGGAACTGTATGTATCGATCAAGTATTGCAGTTCTTCTTGTGCTGGGAATTCATCTTCTGCAATGATTGCGCGTAACGTCATGTTCATTTCCCTTCCTTTACTGGTATATCAAAGAAAATCTCGGTACCGGGATCAAGCAGATTGATAGTCAGGCCTTTACCGTAGATCAGACGGACGCGCTGATGCACATTTGCAAGCCCGATATTTTTCATACTTGCTTCATCCCGATATAGTTTGTCGACAATTTCCGGATCGATGCCAACACCTGTATCCCTGATACTGATACGGGTAAAATGACCCTTATCTTTGACAGAGAGATAGACAGCACCTTGCCATTTGCGTTTTCGTACACCGTGGTGGATCGCATTCTCCACCAATGGCTGCAGCAGCAGACTTGGTACTTTTATCTGGACGGGGTCGATAGCATACACGATCTGCAATTTGTCACCGAAACGGGATTTTTCAATTTCCACATAATCGCGTACCTGTTTGAGCTCCTCTTCAATGGCGATCATTTCATCATGAAGCTCTAAGTTATAACGCAAATAGCCAGATAAGTTATGGATCAACTCCCGTGCCCGGTTTGGATCTCGCCGCGTAGTAGAGGCAATCGCATTCAGGGAGTTGAAAAGGAAGTGCGGATTGATTTTCGACTGGAGCGCCTTAAGCTCGGCTTTATTGGCAGTCTCTTTGATCTGTTCGATCCGGGAGATTTCCATCAGATTGGAAATGATCTGTGCCAATCCTATTCCAAGTGTCTGCAGGGAATCGGTGATGCGATTTTCCTTTTCGTAATAAATTTTCAAAGCACCTGTAACCTCGTCCCCTTCTTTAAAAGGAACGATCAGCAAGCAGTGCATCTGTGGCAGATGATGATCGTCCACTTCATTTCTGATGACGATTTGCCCGCTGGACAAGGCTTGCTTTGTCATGTCACTGACAATGGATGTCGTATCCCGATAGCGCTCCTCACCCAGACCATAGTAAGCCACGACTGTTTCGGTATCTGTTATGGCCACTGCATCTGCGCCGATCTCTTCCCTGATGATCTGACAGATGCGCTGCAAGGAAGCAGGTGTGATGGAACGAAAATGCGGAAGCGTCTTATTGGCGATATCCAAGGCGAGTTTTGCTTGTGCAGCAGCAATCTGTTTCTTTTCTCCTTCGATATTATGGACGAGCAGGATGAGCAAGCCGATGCTGATTTCGCCGACCATCATGGGAACGGCAATCTGTTCGACGATGGAAATTCCTTGGGATCTCGGTTCTCCGAGTGCAATGATCAAAAGCATGGTCAATGCTTGACTCAGAACACCTGCAAGGATCCCTACATACCACCATCGATGCTTTTTGATCCTCAGATTGATGAAACCAGAGGCAAACCCGGCGATCACACTGGTGATCAAGCAAGGCAAGGAAGTGATGCCGTCCATATCGATCAAATAACGGTGAAGTCCGGAAACGATACCTGTAATGACACCAACCCACGGTCCGAATAATATTCCGCCTGACAAGATAGCCACGGTCCTGATATTGACAAGGGAGCCTTCCACTTCGATTCCGGAATACGTCCCGAATATGGCAAAGCTGCAAAAGACAACTGTCAGTACGGTGATCTCACGAATCGAATGATTTTCCTTCTGGAGAATTTCCTTGAAGCCTTTGATTTTAGTCAAGAAAAACAAGATGATCAATAGCAAGGCCGCACGTTCAAAAATCGATATGATCATTTCCAAAGTTGAATGCATAGGTGTAATCCCTTTCATCTGTATTGATAATAGTTTATCAGAAATTTAAACTGGAAGGGAATGGATGTGATAATGATTGACGAGAAGAATGATAGATTCATTTGGTTAGAATTCCGGTGTGTAAATAATATGTCATCATGCATAATGAGGCTGGATTTATCCGTATGAAAGCGCTATAATTAGTATAATGAAACATCGTTCCGTATAATGGAACAAGATGAATCTATCAACCCTGTTTGTATCATTATTTCAAATATGAATGTAAGGGGTTACATTGGGTGTTGGCAACTACAAAAAAGTAAGGAGATGATGATGATGGAACTACGATATTCGACTCATCCAGAATACGCGAAGACATTTACAACCGAGGAATTGCGCAATCATTATTTAGTTGAGGAACTTTTTGTGTCAGGGGAAGTCAAGCTTGTGTACAGCATGGAAGACAGGACAATCATCGGCGGTATCCAGCCAGCCGGAAGTGCAGTTGCTTTGGAAGGTTATGATGAAATCAAAGCAGATTACTTCCTGGAAAGACGGGAAGTCGGCATTTTCAATATTGGGGGCAATGGAACAATCACCGTTGATGGAGAATCTTATGAAATGGCGAATAAGGATTGTCTGTATATCGGCAAAGGGAAACAGGAGCTGCTTTTTGCAAGCAATGATGAAACAAATCCTGCTAAGTTCTATTTGTTTTCTGCTCCAGCTCACACGTCCTACCCGACCAAACACGCATCATTCCGTGATATTCCAGGAAATGCAATGGGCGCAAAGGAAAGTGCAAATGAGCGTGTCATTCGCCGTATCATTCATCTGGAAGGCATTCAAAGCTGTCAAATCGCCATGGGCATCACGATTCTAGAGAGTGGAAGCGTCTGGAATAGCATGCCGACCCATACGCACAATCGCCGGATGGAGGCCTATCTGTATATCGATTTGGATGAAGATGCACGTATGTTCCATTTGATGGGAGAACCGAATGAAACACGTCATCTTGTCATGAAAAATGAACAAGCTGTCATCTCACCGCCTTGGTCCATCCACTGCGGCAGTGCAACAAGCAATTATGCATTCATTTGGGCAATGGCTGGTGAAAACAAAACGTATACCGACATGGATCAGGTGTCGATGGATGAGCTTCGCTAAAGGGGGATAACAATGAGTTTGATGGATTTTTCCATGGATTATTTCAGTTTGACCGGCAAGGTGGCAATCGTGACAGGAGGCAGCAAAGGGCTTGGGCAAGGTTATGCAGTCGCTTTGGCAAAAGCGGGTGCTGATGTCTTTGTCGTCACCCACAGAGATGATTGGGAGGAAACGAAGGCGCTGATCGAAGAGGCAGGAGGCAAGGCACACTTCCATCAGGCTGATCTGACAGACAGAGAAAAAGTGAAGCAGGTTGTGACAAGCTGTGTGGATGTGTTCGGCAAGGTCGATATTCTCGTGAACAACGCAGGTACAATCATCCGGACACCACTGCTGGAGTACAAGGAAGAAGATTGGGATAAAGTCATGGAAGTCAATCTGCATGCTGTTTATTTGCTAGGACAGGAAGCAGCGAAAGTGATGGCCGAACAAGGCGGCGGGAAAATCATCAATGTTGCATCCATGCTATCATTCCAAGGGGGCAAATTCGTACCGTCTTATACAGCCAGCAAACATGCTGTCGCAGGACTGACTAAAGCCTTCGCCAATGAACTGGGAGCCTACAATATCCAAACGAATGCAATTGCACCGGGGTATGTGGCGACTGCTAACACGGCGCCGATCCGTGCTGATGAAAAACGGAATGCCGAGATTCTGTCCCGTATACCAAGCGGGCGCTGGGCCGATCCGTCTGATTTGATGGGGGTAGTCGTGTTCCTGGCAAGCCGTGCGTCCGATTATATGAATGGCCACGTCCTTGCGGTGGATGGAGGCTGGCTCGCGAGATAAATAAGCTTTGAAGGCATGCATCGGTGTTGTTTGACGGGAAAGAGAGGTTGAGAGGACTGGGAAGGTGACCAAAGATCTGGAGAATCTTTGTGTATGCCACCCTCTCATTCCAATGATCTGGTCGATCATTATAAAAATAGCATATCACGTAACGTGATTCAAACATCTCAATTTCTTTTGCTCGATTACCTATAAGGAAAGGTAAGGGATGCAAAATGAAAATAATGAAAACGATGGAGAGGATTCCTGGCGGGCTCATGCTCGTACCGTTATTTTTAGGCGCAATCATCAATACCTTCGCGCCGAGTTCGGCGGAATATTTTGGGTCATTCACTGGCGGACTCATGACGGGTACGATTCCGATCCTAGCTGTGTGGTTCTTCTGTATGGGGGCAGGTATCCAGTTGAAATCGACTGGTACGATTCTGCGGAAATCCGGAACGCTCGTTATCACGAAGATTGCCGTTGCATGGGTCGTCGCGATCATTGCAGCACAGTTTCTGCCTGAAGGCGGTATTCAGACTGGTCTATTCGCAGGTTTCTCCGTCCTGACACTTGTTGCGGCCATGGATATGACGAATGGCGGCTTGTATGCATCGATCATGCAGCAGTACGGATCAAAAGAAGAAGCTGGGGCATTCGTCCTCATGTCTTTGGAATCCGGCCCGCTTATGACGATGATCATCCTTGGTTCGACAGGTCTGGCTGCGTTTGAACCGCAAGTATTCGTCGGTGCAGTACTTCCATTCCTAGTCGGCTTCCTGCTTGGCAACCTGGATAGTGATCTACGGGCTTTCTTCAGCAGAGCAACACAGACAATGATTCCGTTCTTCGGTTTTGCGCTGGGTAATTCCATCGATCTGGGCGTCATCCTGGATACTGGGCTTGCAGGTATCATCCTTGGTGTACTTGTCATCGTTGTTACAGGAATTCCGCTTATGATCGCAGATAAATATATCGGCGGAGGAAACGGAACAGCAGGTATCGCAGCTTCCAGTACAGCAGGCGCAGCAGTTGCCAACCCGATGATCATCGCCACGATGATTCCGGAATTCATGCCGGTTGCAGAAGCAGCTACTGCGCTTGTGGCAGCATCTGTAGTTGTTACGTCCATCCTCGTGCCGATCATTACGGCTTATTGGGCGCAGTATATGAAAAAGAAGGAAAATGGAAAATCGGATGATATCGATCCGAATAATATCAACTCAAATACTGTATAACACAAACGGAGAGGCATATACAGTATGTCTCTCTTTGCATAAAGGAGACGTTGACAGATGAGCAGGATTTTAACAATCGGGGAACCAATGGCGCTGTTTGTTGCGGAACAGGAAGGGCTGCTGGATGATGCTGAACGCTTTTTCCGTTTCATCGCGGGAGCAGAAGTGAATTTCTCCATCGGAATGGCACGCCTTGGACATCAGGTGACGTATATCACGCAACTGGGCTTGGATCCCTTCGGCAGGAACATTCATAAATTTTTACGGAAAAATAAGATTGATACCTCCTATATCGGCTATGAATCAGAGTTTGTGACGGGGATGCAATGGAAGCAGAAAGTCAAGAGCGGCGATCCGGAAGTTTTCTCGGCGAGGAAGAATTCTGCAGCTTCGCATATGGACAAAAAGCTGATCAAGAAAATAAAATGGGCAGATTATGATCTTCTCCACCTTACTGGTATTCCGCCAGCTTTGTCGGATAGCTGTCGGGAACTCGTTTTTCAAATGATGAAGGAAGCCAAGGAGAATGGGCTGCAAGTATCATTCGATCCAAATCTTCGGCCGGGACTATGGCCTGATAAGCAGGAGATGGCACAAGTCATCAATGATCTTGCCAGCCAAGCGGATATCATCTTCCCGGGTGTAGCGGAGGGAAGGCAATTGACTGGCAAAAAAGATGTGCTCGATATTGCAGCGCTTTACCATGCAGCTGGCGTACCGACGGTTGTATTGAAGCTTGGTGCAGAAGGTGCCTTCACAAGCTGTGCGGATGGTACGCAATTTTATACAGAAGGGTTTCCAGTCGAAGAAGTCGTCGATACGGTTGGAGCGGGAGATGGCTTTGCAGTCGGCGTTGTGAGCGGTCTGCTGGAAGGACTGGAGCTGCCGCACAGCATTACAAGGGGCGCTGCCATTGGTGCAATGGCGGTCATGTCGCCAGGGGATAATGACGGTCTGCCAAATCGGGATGAGTTGTTGCATTTCATGAAACGGGAGCCGATCGGATAAAAGAAGAAGGCCTTCCGCTTGGGGGGCCTTCTCCTCTACTTAGTATAGCCTAATGCATGGGAAATCTCCCTGCTGCAGGCTTTTACCTTACGAATCAATTCGTCATTCACTCTGTCCATTGTCACACGGTTGCTTGGCCCGGATATGCTGAAGCTCGCCACGATCCGATGCTCATGGCTGAAAATCGGACCCGCTATACAGCGGATACCTTCTTCATTTTCAATATTATCGAGAGCATATTCTTGTTGCCGGACTCTGTTTACTTCGGCGTACAGCTCTTCCTTGGAAGTAATCGTACGTGATGTGCGCGGTGTAAAAGTAGTAAAATCAGCTATTTCATCCAGCCTTCTTGCCGACATGCCGGATAAAAGAACTTTGCCGACAGCTGTACAGTACATTGGTGCTCGGTTACCAATCCTGGAATACATGCGAATCGTTTGATTGCTTTCGAGCTTATCGATGTAGACGATCTCGCCTTTATCCTCGATGCATAAGTGAACAGTCTCATTGACATCTGCACAAAGCTGTTTCAGATAAGGTTTGGCCACATTGGCGATATTGTTATTATTCAAGACGCTGCGCGCAACATAAAGTGTTTGTAACCCGACCTTATACTTGTCTGACTCTGGATCCTTTGCGACATAATTCATGTCAACAAGCGTTGCCAGAAGCCGATGCGTCGTACTCTTCGACAGGTCGACCAGCTTAGTCAGCTTCGCAATCGGCAGACCATCGGGATAATCGGAAAGCGTATTCAAAATAGTCAAGGCACGTTCGAGTGATTGCACATTGGACATAGATATTACTCCGTTTCTATTGCATTCATTGCTTACTTCTATGATACGGGAACGGGTGGAGTTTGTAAATTCAGTACACATACGGAGGGAAAACCAATGAAAAAAGCAGAAGTACTAGCCAAGCTTACCGACCAAGCTATTGTAGCTGTAGTCCGTGCCGATTCACCGGAGCAGGCAGTCCGGATTTCCGATGCTTGTATAGAGGGAGGTCTTACAGGAATTGAAGTGACATTCACTGTTAAGGACGCTGATCGAGTGATCAAAGAGCTCTCTGCCCAGTATATGGGGAACACAGAAGTAGTCATAGGAGCGGGGACAGTGCTGGATAGGACAACGGCCCGCCTCGCCATACTCGCAGGTGCCAGTTTCATTGTGAGTCCGACATTCGACGCGGAAACTGCCAAGCTATGCAATCTTTATCAGGTTCCTTATTTGCCGGGCTGTATGACGATCGGAGAAATAAAGCAGGCGATGGAAGCGGGAGCTGATATTATCAAGCTCTTCCCGGGAAGTGCTTTCGGTCCAAGTTTTATCAAAGCGGTAAAAGCTCCGCTACCACAGGCGAATATCATGCCAACAGGCGGAGTAAGCTTGGAAAATGTCGGCGATTGGCTGAAGAATGGGGCGGTAGCTGTCGGGGTTGGCGGCAATCTAGTAGCTCCTGCTGCGACAGGAGACTATGACAAGATTACATCGATTGCCCAGCAGTATATCCAAAAGGTAAAAGAAGCAAGAAAAGATCGTGTGAATATTTGAACATGGGTCAAGCTGCCTTGCACATAAACTGAACACGGAGGAGGGGGCTTGCTTCGTGTCAGCAAAAAGGCGGGAAATTGTAATCGTTGTTGTGAAAGCAACTGCTATTTATTCATTTGTGATAATTGATATTGCCGCGGGTACGGGGTTTTATTTAGCTGCGAAGCTCTTAGGGTCGGGAGTGATTATTGCTTCGATCTGCAGTATGGCAGGTGTGGAGAGTTTGAAGAGGGGGCCTGCATTAGCGCGCAATTTTATAAGAAAAGGATAAATCCGTAGAAGAATATATGGTAGAATTAGGATAATTCAACTAGTTTCGGAAGTTAGGAGTCTTCCGCAGCTTTTAAGGAGGCGTTCATATGGAAAAATTTAATCTAGTAAGTGAGCATAAGAAAGAGGTAACGCGCTGCTAAAAAGCTGTTTGGAAGGGGGATGACTATTGACAATTTAGATGTGAAACTCATCGAAGTAAACAGTGATAACTGCTATTATTGCTGTCAGCCGCATGTAACTGGGCATTCATAGAATCAGATGCAAATAGCACAATCAAAATTTGAACCTACATTAAGGCCATATGCCATTAGTTCGGATGAAAAGATCGTGTTCAATATTGGAAAAGAAGGACTTGATGGGTATTGGATATATAGGTTAATGATCGATGAAAACTATCAAGGCAGAGGAATAGCAAGATTGGCTGTGCAATTGATGATCTCAGAAATAGCAAAATTACCAGACGGTGCTAAAGTTGTTGTCGGATACCATTCCAATAATAAAGCTGCCCATCATTTATATGCCAGTCTTGGTTTTGTTGATAACGGAGATAGATTCGGAAAAGAAATGGCTGTCATTAAGAACTTAAAGTAACAAGAGTAAGAAGGAATGCAAAAAATGCATTCCTTCTTACTTTGCTTTGGTTTCATCAACCCGCATATTGCCGACGGTAAAATAGAATGGTGCAGGGAAAGGAGGTTTTTTTCCTCGTTTAAGCCGATAGCTCGCTTCATTAAGCCAATAAATAGATTTATTGATAGCCGAAAAGAATACGATCAGCTCTCCGCTGTCATCTACGCAAAGACAGGATCCGAAAATGCCATTCTGATACCAGTCATCTCCAATATCTGCTTTAATCAGCGGTTTTGGTTCTTCTGTCCAATCTGCTCTTGTGAAGCTGGCAGTCTTACTTTTGAATAACCAAAGGTCCTGCGGTTTATATGTGTCCTCACCAAAAGCATTGCCGCAGCGGCTGACAAGTAAATAGTACATATCATGAATCCGTTTCGGTTTTGCATGTGTGAATGCATCCTCTCTAGTGAAAAACAGCCGTGGCTTCGTCCATGTATCAAGGCCATTCTCACTCTCGGCAGCGTATACCTCGTGCATCGGGATATCCCCTTTGCCAGGTTCGTGCGGCGTCGCTGCAAACCACATCTTCCATTTACCTTCGTCATAAATCACCTTAGGGGCAAGGACACTATCATTACGTACAGTTCCTACCATCACTGGTTTTGGGTGACGAAACCATCTGCTGTGCCTCATTTCCAGGCAGCCGATTGAATAAGGAGATTCATTTCCCAAGACATTGCTTGCGCTCCGGCCGGTGTAGTAGATGCGGCGAACAGGCTCTCCATTCACTTCTCCCTCCACATAACATGGTTCATGCAATCCGTACCGATCCCAAGCTGCTTCCTTCGGCTGAGGCAGCAAAGGCATCGCTTTATGTGGCTTTCCAGGGTAAGTGGAAATTCTCCAGGCATTAGCTGTCGTCAGCGGTTCTCCTTTTGGGAGACTGGCACTGAACAGGTTATTTTTGAAGTTGCGCTGAAACCCGCCAAAAAACATCCACCACTGGTCATCTATTTTTTGCACGCTAGGATCACCTAAACCTAGCAAATTGCGGATGGGCTTATAGCCATCCAGCATCGAATATAATAGATTTGGTTTTGTATCCATCCTAACCACCTCACTAGCAAGCAGTATGGACGGAAGATGCATTAACCATACCAGGCATTATCGTCTTGCAGAACAGAAGCTATCCTTTTTGCTCCAGCCATGGTCCTTCCGATAATTTTTTGATCGATAAAGTCTAAGACAGTTTGTAAATGAGCCATCTGATTTCTTAATTTTTCCTTGTCTTGAAGCATGCCTGTAATTAACTCGGGATGCTCATGCATATTGCTTGTTTCGGTGATATCCAAGGTAAGATTTCAACTCTTCTAAGCTAAATACAGCTTTCTCATAAAAACGAATGGTATCGATGCTTAAACCAGAAAGCGTACTCGCTTGTTTGATTGTATACATACGTCCGCCTCCTTCATGTATAAGCTTATTGTAAAACCTGAAGTGAACTCCATCTTATATACTACTTCCATTCACGAATGGAGGAGAAATAAATGACAGAAGGTAAGAGAAAAATAGCGCTTGTTACAGGGGCAAATAGCGGGATAGGTTTGGAATTGACAAAGAAACTGATTGAAAATGATTGGGAGGTTGTCGCATTAATTCGTTCTGGATTTCCATTAGAAGAACGAGAGCTGCAGCACAAGATCCATCAGCGGGTAATAAGGATTTATCGTACTGACTTATCAGATTTCAAGAAGCTAAAATCTGCTTTGGAACAAATAAAGGAGCAGGAACCGAAGCTTGATGCGCTTTTCAATAATGCTGGAGGCAGTTTTCCAGAGCTGCTTTTTTCCCCGCAAGGACGTGAACTTCATTACGAAGTACAGACAATTGTCCCATATATCATTACGATGGAGCTAATGCCGGTATTAAAAAAGGGTTCGCAGGGGATGGTTATCCAGACAAGTTCTGATGCATTCAGATTCAGAGAATCATTTGTACCCGAGGAATTGGAAAAACCGAAATTAGCCCTCACCCTTTGGACACATGCTTTGGCGCCGGAACTGAAGAAAGAAGGCATCATACTTATTAGTGTTGATCCAGGTAATAACAACACGATGCGAAAAGGCAGAAACGGAGGATTACCGTTATTCATTCAGCCATTCATCCGCTTATTCAGCCCGCATCCGAGCGTAGGGGCAAGCAGATTGTTCGCTGGGTTGGAAAGGTCAACAGAAGATGCTGGGTTGTATATTTCTAAAGGCAAGCCAACAGAGTATAAAATCAAACAGCATGCGTCGCAAGTACTTTTCCAAGTACGAATTGTGCATGAAAAAGAATTTATCAGCTGTAAAAGGATTCAATTAAGACCCTTATTTGTGCGGGTTCTGATTAGGTGCAGCTTTGATTCGGCGGATGAGGAACCAGCCCAATAATGCAACAGTGATAGGGCTGACCAGGAAAACGGGAATCCTCAGCTTTATACTCTTTTAAATTTGGCCTGGTGTTGTACTGTTTTTTCTTCTGCTACGTAGCCGGAGGTGTACTGTATTTAAACCAGATAGCTTTCAGATGGTTCCTTTTATGATAGCAGTAACATATGCTGACTGCAGCGAATAAATCTGGAGGTGCGAAAATTGACTCCTTTGAATAATGGTGATGGATGCAACAGGGGAACCTACTATCCGATGTTTAATGCCAGTGCGACTGGTGAAACCGGTGCTACGGGTTCCACGGGCCCTACAGGTCCAACCGGAGATCAGGGCGTAGGATTGCAAGGTGTCGTACCATTTAATGCGGCAGCCGCCCCTTTTTATCCTGTTTGGCAGATAGTCACATATAACGGTAGCCTTTATATATCGAACGTGCCCTCTCCCGGCGGGATTCCAGATAGCTCACCTGATTATACATTGTTGGCAGCCGCAGGAGCTACGGGCATACCAGGTCCGATTGGTCCCACTGGTGCAACGGGCGCGACAGGCATTGGATTAGGCGGTGTTCTCCCATTTGATCCCGCAGCCGCGCCGTCTTATGAAGCTGGGCAAGCTGTGACTTATAATGGCAGCCTTTACCTTGCCAATAGAGCCGCACCTAGCGGGACTCCAGGCATTTCTGCAGATTATACATTACTTGCCTCTGCAGGAGCGACAGGTTCGACCGGTCCAGCTGGGATAACTGGAAGTACTGGTGCAACAGGCCTGGGTCTGAATGGGGTGGTACCTTTCAATTCTGCTGCCGCGCCGTTTTATCCCGCTGGTCAGTTAGTCAGCTACGAAGGCGGGCTTTATATTACAAATGTTGCTGCACCGAGCGGTATTCCTGGCACATCACCGGACTATAGTCTGCTGCTTTCCGGTATTACAGGAGCGACCGGTCCAGCTGGGATAACTGGAAGTACTGGTCCAACTGGTCTGACAGGAATAACAGGTGAAACCGGTCCAACTGGTCTAGCAGGAGAAACGGGAGCTACCGGTCCAACTGGCTTGGCAGGAGAAACAGGATCTACCGGCCCGACTGGCTTGCAAGGGACGACAGGAATCACCGGCCCAACCGGCTTGGCGGGAGAAACAGGAGCGACTGGTCCGACTGGTTTGACAGGAATAACAGGTGAAACCGGCCCAACTGGTTTAGCAGGAGAAACGGGAGTCACTGGTCCGACTGGTCTAGCCGGAGCAGCAGGGGTCACCGGCCCAACTGGTTTGACAGGAGAAACGGGAGCGACTGGCCTAACTGGTCTAGCCGGAGCAGCAGGGGTCACCGGCCCAACTGGTTTGACAGGAGAAACGGGAGTCACCGGCCCAACTGGTTTGGCAGGAGAAACGGGAGCGACTGGCCTAACTGGTCTAGCAGGAGAAACGGGAGCTGCCGGTCCAACTGGTTTGACAGGAGAAACGGGAGTCACCGGCCCAACTGGTCTGGCAGGAGCAACAGGGATAACTGGTCCAACTGGTCTAGCAGGAGAAACGGGAGTCACTGGCCTAACTGGTCTAGCAGGAGAAACGGGAGCTACTGGTCCAACTGGTTTGACAGGAGAAATGGGAGTCACCGGTCCAACTGGTCTGGCAGGAGCAACAGGGATAACTGGTCCAACTGGCTTGGCAGGAACAACAGGAGTCACCGGTCCAACAGGCATAGCTGGGGAAACAGGAGCCACCGGCCCAACTGGTCTGGCAGGAGCAACAGGGATAACTGGTCCAACTGGCCTGGCAGGAGCAACAGGAATCACCGGCCCAACTGGTCTGGCAGGAGCAACAGGGATAACTGGTCCAACTGGTCCAACTGGTCTGGCAGGAGCAACAGGAATCACCGGTCCAACTGGTTTGACAGGAGAAACGGGAGTCACCGGCCCGACTGGTCTAGCGGGAACAACGGGAGCTACTGGCCCAACTGGTCTGGCAGGAGCAACAGGGATAACTGGTCCAACTGGTCTGGCAGGAGCAACAGGAATCACCGGTCCAACTGGTTTGACAGGATCTACCGGCCCGACTGGCATAACTGGAGAAACGGGAGTCACTGGCCCAACTGGTCTAGCAGGAGCGACAGGGATAACAGGTGCAACGGGCACCGCCGTAACTGACAATTCCATGTTTGCAGCTAACACTATCGGCAGTATAATAGCAGTATTATTAGGCGGTACAAATATCCCGCTTCCTAGTGCGCAGAACTTAGATGGTTTCATTTACAATGGAGGAGCCGCTAACTTCACTGTACCGGCTGCAGGGAGATATTATATCTCTTACCAAATTAACGTCACTGCAGCGCTTCTAATTTCTTCACGGGTAGTAGTAAATGGTGCGCAGGTCGCAGGTTCGGTTGTGAGTCCGGCTGTATCCATTTCAAATTATCTAGGGGAAGTTATTACGAATTTAACTGCAGGTGATACAGTTGCATTACAGTTATTTGGGTTGGTGGGAACTGCTACTCTCAATGGTGGCGGCTCTACTGGAGCATCCCTTACAATTATCCGCTTGAGCTAAAAAGAAGAGGTGTCACCAAATGGCGTCACCTCTATTTCTTCTGTTTACGTATGACTTCATTAATCCGCACCATGGTTTCTGTCATTTGATGCAATTCATCAAGGTCGATTTTGGAATAATACTTATCGATGAGTATCTCATCTAGTTGCTTGAGACTATCCATATACTCCAGGCCTTTGTTTCCAAGAGCCAAAAAGTACTCTCGCTTATTTGTGGGATTGACTTGCTTTGTGATCATTTCCCTTTTTTCCAATTTAGATAACACTTGGCTCACAGCACTTTTGGAGATGCTGAAATCTGCTGCGATATCATTGGCAGTCGTTTGCTTGTTTTTCTGAATATAAGACAGCATGTATTCCTGTTGAACTGTTAAATCCAGTTCATCCAGTTTCTTTGTTTCTTGGGAGATCAAAATGCCAAACTCCTCATACGCTTCATTCATTCTTCGGATAATTTCCTTATAGGAATGATTCATGTGCATCGTTCCTTCCAAAACAGCTTCTTTATTGCATATTACGCCATTTCTTAGCTTTTGCAAATACTAATACCGCCATTAGTAACCCAGTAGCAGCGAACGATGCGAGCAGTATTCGTGTAGAAAAGCCGATGCTCATCAAGGAACTGAACAAGGTTTGGGAAATCGGATCGAATGCAGTGGAAGCCAAGAATACGATACTCATGACCCTCCCCATCATGGCAGGATCTGTTTTTTCCTGTATGATGACATCGGTAGGAATGTACGTAATGAAACCGAAAAATCCAATCATTGCTGCTACTGGAATCAGCCAATGTAAATTTGGAATCTGACTGAAAACCCCAAGTGCTAAGACGCTTGCAATCAGGAAGAAAAGTACTAGTCTTCCTCGATTCTTTTTTAGCGTAAAGAAAAGCAGGAAGATAGTGGCTGCAAGGGAGCCGATAGAGAAACCAGCCTCTAAAAAGCTAAGATCCAGTGCACTGCCGCCGAGTTCTTCCGCAAGAATCGGCAGGCTGAGGAACATCGGACCGAATACAAAGAAATTCACAATGATGATGATGCTTATAGCGGATATATAGATGGAAGAGGATCGCAAATAGCGATAGCCTTCTTTGAATTCCGTAATAAAGGATGTTTTTTCTTTGTATTTATCTGGCTTTGAATCCTTGATGAATGCTGGGAATACGAAGCATGCGCCTATGGCAGTAGCAGCGATGCTGACCGCAAAAGTAGCACTGAAATCATAATAGTGCAGGATGGCGCCTGCGGCAATTGGACCGACCAGATAGAACAGTTCCTGGGAACTGTGAATCAGTGTGTTAGCAGGCTGCAGCTCTTTTTGGGTAACAATGCTGGGAATCAAAGACGAAAGAGCAGGAAAGAAAAATCCATCCAAGCAGCCGATGAAAAATGAAACAACCAGCAATAACGCTATCGTTAGAGAATCATGGGCAAGCCCCCAAAGCAGGATACTGATCAACAGCCCCTGCAGTAATTGGGTGCTGAACAGGATTTTAGATTTCTGGATGCGATCAGCGAGTACACCGCCAATAATCATCGTGATCATACGCGGTATAGAAGCTGCCGCCATGACCAACCCAAGATATTGGGGATGATGTAAAACATCGACGACATACCAGGATACGGTAATCATATACATGGAAAAACTCAAAACCGAGAAAAGTTCCGAGAAAAGGAGACAGCTGAATTGCTTATTTGTGAATAAAGCCTTCATTATAAACACCTCGTTAATTAAGTTAACTAAACTAAACTGTATATACTTCTTTTACTATTGTCAACAGAGTATTATTTATCTGGTATATACTGGAGATGATGGATAAGGGGGATGAAAATGAAGGAAGTACGAGTGGCCTACGCGTTGATTCATAATGAAGAAACTCAGCAAGTTCTTATGGTGCATAACAAAAAGAATGGCAGCTGGACATTACCGGGTGGCTTGGTTGAACAAGGTGAATCGCTTGCTGAAGCTGCGGTGCGGGAGGCAAAGGAAGAAACAGGGTTGGACGTAGAAGTAACGACAATCCTTGCAGTGAATGAGGCAAAGATGCAAGCTAATAACGAGCATGCTACCTTTGTCACATTTAAAGCCAAGCAGATCAGCGAAGAAATTCGGATACAGGATTCGGAAAAAATAGCCGAAGCTGTGTGGATGTCTTACGACGAAGTGGATAAAGTGATGATGTACCATCCAGGAGGAATTAAAAGTCTGCTTGGGGACGGCGTTCCTTATGTGGATGAAGGTGTCGTTATCTGAGTAAACGTGATTTATACGATGAATAAAAGAAAACTGGGAAAATACTTGCTGAAACGATATATATTGTTATTTGCAGTCCTTTTGTGTATTTGGTTATATGAATATTTTGTGCGTGGAGAGGATATAAGTATTGGTTTCGTCCTCATTATTGGTGGGATTTTTTTGTTTTTTGATTCAGTGGCAGTTCTCATAAAGTGGGAATTGAAGAGAATGATCGAAAAATAAAGAGCAGGTTTCTTTTAATCGGCTCTTTTGTGTGCATTTCCTGATTCGGACACATAAAGTTAACAGAATAATACTACATATGCATTTTTTCTATCGTCTTATATCCATATATAGTTTTCTCTGTTAAGATAGAGGGAAGAGAACATCTATCGAATCAACACGCTTTATGATAAAATGATGAACAGACTGGACTGATACGATGGTACTTTCTGATAAAGGAACAGCCATGATGCGAAAATCCCTCCAAACAAAAACATTACTCATTGCATATGCTTCCGTCAGCGGCAACACAGAGGAAGTTGCTGAGATGATTGCGGAAGAACTGACACGTAAGCAGCAGGATATCACACTCTATTGCATCAATGGCAGTGAACCGTTTCCGCATGTGCCGGATTATGATGCGATGCTGATCGGCACGTATACATGGGGTTCCGGCGACACGCCATTTGATGTGAAGGATTTTGTAGCAGATGTAGGGTATAAGCCGAAGAATGTATTTGTCTTTGGTACAGGTGATACGCAGTTCGGTGGTGATGATATGTTTTGTATGGCAGCGGACAAGCTGGCGAAATTCTATCATTCACCATTTGTCCCGCTCAAGATAGAGCAGTCACCAAGGGGATCTCAAGAAGAAGAAGTATTGGAATGGACGAGAGGAGTATTGGAATGGCTAAATTGATGAAGGCTACGGTGCTTGAGCCGAAGCATCCAAATAAATCTACTGCATTATTCAACGGGGAAGCAAGCGGAATCCTCCATTGGGATAATGTTGCATACCCGCATTTCTATGAATTGCGCAAGACGATTCGCGGTCTGTTCTGGACTGCGAATGAAGTGAATATGGTGGCGGATACGAAGCAATTTGCAAATCTATCTGAACAGGAGCGTACAGCATTCCTGAAAATCATTGGTTTGCTTGCGACATTGGACGGTCCGCAAACGGACATCGCCTCCAAAATCGCTGCGTATTCGACAGATCCTAGTGTAAAATCGATCCTGGCAACGATCGCTGACCAGGAAAGCGAGCATAACCACAGCTATACGTATGTATTGGCTTCTGTTACTAATTATGATAACCAGATTGCTTCTTTCAATGAAGGACGCACGGATAAAGTATTGCTTGAGCGCAATGAGCGGATTGCGGCTGTTTACAATGAATTTGCACAAAATCCGACAATCGAGACGGTTCTTAAAGCAATGGTATATTCTACACTATTGGAAGGGTTATTCTTCTACAGCGGATTTGCGTTCTTCTACAATTTGGCGCGCAACCAAAAGATGGTCGGAACATCCACCATGATTTCTTACATCAACCGTGATGAACTGCATCATGGGCGTTTCATCAGTGAATTGTTCCGTGCGACGCTAGCGGAAAATCCGGAGTATAACAACGAGGAATTCATTGAGTGGGTATATGATCAATTCCGTCATTCTGTCGAGCAAGAGACTAGATGGAGCCGTTACGTACTGGAAGGTATTGATGGAATCAACCTGGATGATATGGAAGGCTACGTAAAATATCGTGCCAATAAGATGCTGCGTATGCTTGGGCTAAGTGAAATTTATGAGGGTTATGAAAAGAATCCGATGAAGTGGATCCGTGCTTACACAGATAACTTCAACGGTACAAAATCCGATTTCTTTGAGCAAAAATCTCGTCAGTACACGAAAACTAGTGATTTGAACGGATTTGATGATCTATAAGAACAGCAAAGAGCCAGCCGGACACGGCTGGCTCTAGCTGTATTCCACTTTTTTCTGGACAATCCTGTGAATATGGATTGTCAGATAAAGCAGATCTTCATTCGTAAGCTGCTCCTGGTACATCTTCTGGATATAGGACTGGATTTTTTGGGCACAGGCAAAGGCTCTGCTATAATTGTTCTTCACCATCTCAAATAAACTATTATCTTCTTCCTTCTGATTGCGATGGTTCAGAATCCGCTGAGCAAAGAACTTCAGATGCGTGACAAAACGGTAATAGGCCAGCGACTCCTCATCATATTCAATACCAAAATGGAATTTGACGATATGAAGGACATCCTGGATGAACTTTGTAATGTTAATCATTACGGGCATGTCTTCGTTCATTTGAGCATTGACGATATGAAGGGCGATAAAGCCTGCTTCATCCTCCGGCAGAATGATGCCGACTTTCTCCGCAATAATCGAGAGGGCATGCTGCCCGGTCCGATATTCATCCGGATAGAATCGTTTTGTTTCCCAAAGCAATGCATTCTTTATATCGATACCTTGCTGAAATCGCTCCACAGCGTAGTAGATATGATCAGTCAGGCTAACGTAAATATTGTCATGGATCTTTTTACTTGTATGCTGTTTGGCATAACGGATGATCTCCTCGGATACTTCAACGAAGGAAAGCGGAATTTCAGCTAACAGCTCCATCAGCCGTTTGTTCATTTCCTTATCATCGAGCTTAAATATCTTCTCGATTTTTGAGTCATCCACTTCATCGCCAGCTTTACGGCCAAAGGCAATGCCCCGCCCCATGATGACAAGCTCATGTTCCTGCTCGTCCAAGACGGTGATGACGTTATTATTCAACACTTGCTTGATCTGCATCAGGACCACCTATTCCTTATGAAGGATAAACTATCTAGGTCTATAGTATAGGAAATTGATAACGATTACAATAAACGAAAGCGAGATAAAGTGAAAGTTATATGAGCAAAAAAGTTACTTCCATCGAATCCCCCGAAGCTTTTTCATCTTAAATGACAACACGTGCATGATAAGCTGCTGTGCTAGTACAGCAAACTGCCGATAAAAAATATGCCAATAATAAAAAAAGAAGCGGATCTCTCCATGATAAACGAGAGATCAACCTCTTTATTTCATGCATTTATACCTTTATTTTACCCACTCATTAATCAATTCTTGATTCTCTTCAACCCATTTTTCAGCTCCATCAAGAGGGTCTGCAGAACTTTCTACATAGTCAATAAGCTCGCCAACTTGCTGTTCATCCATCTTCCAATTTTTGAACCACTGACTCACTTCAGGATAATCTTCTTCAAAATCCTGTCTCGTAGCATGATGAATTTTTTCTGCGCCACCGAATGTATTTTGCGGATCTTTCAGGAACTTCAAGTCATATTTGGAGAATGCCCAGTGTGGGCTCCAAAGTGGTGCTACAATCGGTTCTTCCTCTTTTATTGCTTCACCGATTTCGGCCAGCATCGCAGATTCAGAGCTTTTTAGTAATTCAAAATCAAGATTATAATCATTAATCAATTGTTCCGTAACTTCCATTGTACCTGCGCCAGGATCAAAACCAACAATTTGACTATCGAAAAGTTCTTTATGCTCATTTAAGTCTTCTATACTATTAATTTCTTTTAAATAGCTTGGAACAACAAGTCCTACTTTCGCATTGTCATACCAAGTAGCATCCGAGAAATTAACCGTATCTTGATATTGCTTTAAATAATTTGCATCCTGGACTGGCAGCCATACTTCTAAACTAGCATCTAAATCGCCGCTTTTTAATGCTTTCATCGTAACGCCCATGTTCAGATTTTTTAAATCAACTTTATAACCTTTGTCTTCCAAGATTACTTTCCACATATTTGTTACAGCAATATTTTCTGCCCAGTTAACTTGGCCAATCGTTAATTCATTTTCACTGTTTGATTTTCCACTAGGGCTTCCGCATGCAGTCAGTGCGACAATCATTAGAATTGCTGCAAGAAGGCTAAGCCTTTTTTTCCACTCATTCATGTTGCAAAACTCCCTTTTGGTATTTTTGTATATTAATTAAAATATAACCATAGTTAAAAGTGTTAAGAATTTTTTTAACGAAAAAAGCGAAGTAAAACCATCTTTTTATTAAGAAAAGTGAAATATTTATGTAACTGGCAGTCTATAGCTACTGTTTTTCCTATAGACTGCCTGAAAGCTTCTTGTCAATTACTTTTGTTGATCCTTTGGTAAGAAATCAAATATCTGCTCGCTTCTTATACTAGTAACCAAACTTTCCAACCAGTTATAGTACGTCTTGGATTCTTCTAATTGGTCATAGTATTTCTTTGCTTCGGAAACAATATCTGGGGTGCTGGTGGAATCTTTGATGATATCTATGAATTCTTTTTGAGATTCCTCAATTGCTTCCATATTCATATTCACTTCTCGTTCCCACATCTGACAATAAAACCCCATAAAGGAACGGAAGAAATTCTTCTCCGCAATATAAGTATGTTTCCTGGAACCGCGGGTAAATGTTTTTTTCACCATTTTTATTTCTTGGAGCCTGCGAACGCCAGTACTCATACTTGGTTTGCTCATTTCAAGTTCCGTACGCATCTCATCTAGCGTCATCTGTTCTTTAAAGTACATCATTGCATATAAATTTGCAGTAGCTGGTGTTACTCCATATAAATCCATCGTCTCTGCAATGGCGCCAATGACTTTATCTTTCGCTTCTTCTATTTTGGTTTTGGATCTATCAGTAGATTCACTCATAATGCCGCTCCTTCAAGATATAAAGTAAATCACGTTAAATATTTTTTAAATTTTATTTACGGATTATATGTTAACGTACTCAGATTAAATGTCAAATGAAGGTTGTGATCAAATGTTCACTATTCCGATCATTATAACCATTCTCCCCCAGCCTCATTCTGTCAAAAAGCTGTTCTGAATTATTTTGACAGTCCTAAAAAGACATGTTATCGTTTTAAACGTTAAATAAATTTTTAATAAAGTTAATTTTCTTCGGAATTGGAGTTGATAGATATGAATCTTAAACTGCAACAATACATTAATGGCAATTGGGTGAACGCAATCTCGGGAAATACGCGTGAGATCATCAATCCATTTAACCAGGAAATCATTGCTACTGTTCCAGAAGGGGATGAATCGGATACGAGAGCAGCCATCGCTGCAGCAAGAAAAGCATTCGATAGCGGAGAATGGGCATCTGTCCCAGCAATCGAGCGTGGGACTGTCGTAAGGAAAATTGCTGATTTGATTGAAAGAGACAAACAAGAACTTGCTCATTTAGAATCGTTGGATACTGGAAAAACGTTACAAGAGAGTCTTGGAGATATGGATGATATCGCTGATGTGTTTCGCTATTATGGTGAACTTGCCGATAAAGATGGCGGAGAGCTGGTGAATTCTCCAGTCTCCAACTCTATCAGTAAAGTGGTTCACGAACCCGTTGGAGTTTGTGGGCAAATAACACCTTGGAACTATCCTTTACTTCAAGCGTCTTGGAAACTGGCTCCAGCGCTTGCGACTGGAAATACGTTGATCATGAAGCCGAGTGAAATCACACCGCTTACTACTATCAAAGTATTCGAATTAATGGAAGAAGCTGGGTTTCCCGCTGGTGTTGTTAACCTAGTACTTGGGGCAGGCGATACAGTTGGTGCAGAGCTCGCTAATAACACGGACGTGGACCTGATTTCTTTTACAGGCGGTGTGGCTACCGGGAAGAAAATTATGCAAGCAGCAAGCGTTAATGTGAAGAAACTCGCGCTTGAGCTTGGGGGGAAAAATCCGAATATCGTTTTTGCTGATGCAGATTTTGAGATAGCTGTCGATCAAGCATTAAACGGAGTATTCTTCCATGCAGGACAGATTTGTTCTGCGGGTACAAGATTGATCGTGGAAGAAAGCATTCATGATGAGTTTGTCAAAGCGCTAGTGGAACGAGTGAAAAAATTCAAGCTGGGTAGCGGATTTGACGATGATACCCAAATGGGGCCGCTCATTTCAGCAGAACACCTTGCGAAAGTAGAAAAGTATGTAGAGGCAGGAATGGAAGAAGGAGCTACCATAGCAGCTGGCGGTAAGCGTCCAGAAGATCCGGAATTGAAAAAAGGATTTTTCTATTTGCCTACTATTTTCACAGACTGCACTACAGACATGAGGATTGTTCAAGAAGAAGCTTTTGGTCCAATTATCACAGTTGAGAAATTCCGTACCGAAGAAGAAGCGGTTAAGCTTGCCAATGACTCAATTTATGGGCTTGCTGGCGGCGTTTGGACGACAGATAGTGCCAAAGCGGAACGCTGTGTAGCGAAAATGCGCATGGGGACTGTTTGGATCAATGATTTCAACCTTTATTTCCCCCATGCTCCGTGGGGTGGATTTAAGCAGTCTGGGATTGGGCGCGAACTTGGCAGACTGGGGATGGAAGAATATACGGAAACAAAGCATATTTTCCAAAACCTTAATCCTAAACCTATTAACTGGTTCTAAGCCGCCGCCATTCCTGATTTTCAAGAATCGTCAGCAAACATCAATCGAAAGCTCGAGCTTGGGCTACCGCGTTGTTATGAGTGATTTTATACAAACCTAGATCTGATAAATGAAGAAGGGGATCGAACAAAGCTGTTTATTATTGACCCTTCCAAATTTAAAATTCAAGGGGGAACAGAAGATGAGTGAAACATATGATATCGTCATCGTTGGAGGCGGTAGTGCGGGTTCTGTACTCGGCGACCGTCTCAGTGAGGATGGGAAAAAAAGTGTTCTTATTTTAGAGGCGGGACGCAGTGATTATTCATGGGACCTGTTGATTCAAATGCCGGCAGCTTTGCCATTTCCCGCAGGTAAAAGCCTCTATGATTGGAAATACGAATCGGATCCTGAGCCTTATATGAATGGTCGGCGTATCAAGCATGCCCGAGGAAAGGTGCTCGGCGGCTCTAGTTCAATCAACGGTATGATTTATCAACGAGGAAATCCGATGGACTATGAACGCTGGGGAGCCGATGAGGGAATGGAATCATGGGATTTTGCACATTGTCTTCCGTATTTTAAACGCTTAGAAAATGCTTTGGGATCACCAGATGATGATCTACGCGGTCACGATGGGCCTATAAAATTAGAACGCGGACCCGCGAAGAACCCATTATTCCAAGCCTTCTTTGACGCAGGTGTACAGGCTGGTTATTCAAGAACGCCTGATGTGAACGGCTTTCGCCAGGAGGGGTTCGGACCGTTTGATAAGCATGTATACAAAGGGAGGCGGTTGTCAGCTTCACGCGCTTATCTGCATCCGGCGATGAAGCGTGATAACCTGACGGTGAAGACTCGTGCTTTCGTGAAGCACATCAATTTCGAAGGTACTCGGGCCACTGGGTTGACATATCAACGAAACGGGAAGACGCATCACGTTAAAGCAGGGGAAGTCATCCTCTCAGGAGGTGCCATCAACACGCCGCAGCTTCTTCAACTATCAGGTGTTGGTGATGCGGAACACCTTCGCTCACTTGGTATTAAACCGGTAGTCAATCTTCCAGGAGTAGGAGAAAATCTTCAGGATCACCTTGAAGTATATATCCAACACGCATGTCCGCTTCCTGTTTCCGAACAGCCTAGTTTACATAAAGCACGCATGCCTTGGATTGGGTTACAGTGGTTGCTGGCACGAACTGGGCCTGCAGCGACCAATCATTTCGAAGGCGGAGGTTTCGTTCGTTCCAACGAGGATGTTGACTATCCGAATTTGATGTACCACTTCCTTCCTTTAGCGGTACGGTACGATGGACAAAAAGCGCCAACGGATCACGGTTTCCAAGTACATGTGGGACCTATGTACTCTGATGCCCGAGGATCATTGAAGATTCGCTCGAAAGATCCGAAAGAGCATCCAAGCATGGTTTACAACTACCTATCAACTGAACAAGATCGTCGCGAGTGGGTGGAAGCGATAAGAGTCACTCGGAAGATTATGTCCCAACCTGCTATGAAATCCTACAATGCAGGAGAAATTTCTCCCGGTCCAACTGTTCAAACAGACGAGGAAATCTTGGAATGGGTGAAAGAAGATGCTGAAACGGCACTTCATCCGTCTTGTACGGCCAAAATGGGACCAGCTTCAGACCCGATGGCTGTCGTTGATCCGCAAACAATGAAAGTCCATGGGCTGGAGAATGTACGAGTGGTAGATGCATCTGCCATGCCTTATGTTACGAATGGCAATATCCATGCACCTGTATTGATGTTGGCGGAAAAGGCTGCAGACCTCATCCTTGGACGAAAACCACTGGAGCCAATTTATGCCGATTTCTATCGCCATGGAGTTCATCCAGCGGATGCAGGAACTGTAACCAAATAAAGTTTTCCAAGAGAAGGAAGCTGTCAAAATGTAATTGCTCGTGAAGCAGTGCATTAGGATAGTGTTCCTTCTCTTTTTTTTATCCGAGGCGATAAAACACGAAAAACCCGAATGAGGGCACGTATTTTACGTGTCAATCATTCGGGATATAGTTTTAAATCGGTTAGTAGATATTTACTTAAGCTGGAATACTGCTTCTTTTCCTTTGGAAATATCCTCTGCGTCTTCGTTTCTAATCGGACCAAGCTCTATCTCGAAGGATTTATCTTTCCAGAGTTTATCGTATTCTTCTTTATCCAGCACATATACTTGGAGCAATTCACCTGATTCGCCGCTTTTAATTATTTCTGAAACCCTATAGTTGGTCAGCATGCCTTCGTTTAACTGCCACCAGGAGTCATCGACTGTCAACGTCGACCCTAAGCCGCTTAACCCAATATTGTCGTCGGTTTGATTATCCAGCGTGTACTTGACTGTCAGCAAGACTACCCCGTTAAAATCTTCAAAACGTGGCGCTTGCTCCATATTCGGAGTGAACTCGGTAAATTGATACCCTTCTAGCGTTACGGTAGTGTCTCCAAGCTGCTGGCTCTCTCCGATACCTTCCTTTTGATCCAGCATCTTTTTGTCGCCCATATTTTCAAGGGTAGCGGAATCCTCGTAGAAGCCTTCATTGATATCTGTTGAGCTGGTTGTCTCTGATTCAGAGCCAGTGGTTTCGGTTTCTTCTGCACCTATACTGCTGAAATCGATTGAGAACGAACCTTTTCGCCCGATAGCTGTTTTGATATCATCAGGATCGGTTTGCGCTGTTGGCACTTCTATAGTACCTTCACCAGCCGCGATGGCTCCGTATAGATGCGATTCACCGATTGGATACGTATAAGTACCCGTTACAGACTCTCCGGCTTTAAGTAAAAACTCATTATCCGGACTTAGTTTTGTAGGCAGTTGATCTTCTTCCGGAAGGATATTTCTATAGTTGTTGTATTGTTTTGGTGCTCCAGGGATACTCATGTACATAGATGGCATATAATGAACATCTTGGTCGGTGTCATTCGTAATTGTGAATTGAGCCAGGACAACGCCGCCGTTGGTCTCGTCATTAAATGGGATGCTATAATCTGTGTGGAAGTCGTTAAGACCGACAATCGAATATGCATCAAGAGAAGCAGTAACTCCATCCATGTCGTGTGTTTGCGGCTCTAAATTTTCATAAAACACTGTCGCATCGGCAGCTTCTGTAGTTGTTTTCATGTAATCAATCAATTCATTAAAGGTATCATTATCTGAAGAAGTGCTTGTAGTTGATGATTGATCGGCAGATGACTCGGTATCCGCTTCAGTTGTTGTATCTGCTGTGTTATCTTCGCTTGCAGCAGCTTTATCCTCTGATTTACTTTCCTCCGAAGCAGCTGGTTTCTCATCTTTGCTGGCTTCTTTGTTACCCATCCCGCAGCCAGTGATAACGAAGATGGAAAGCATTGCTCCAAGGAGCAGCATTAATTTCTTATTCAATTTTTCATCCTCCATTCAAATCTTATAATTATAAGTTACCATGTTCTATATTCTTACAATATCAGCAAAAAGTAGTAAAAAATCAGATGTTTCCCCCCATTCTTCTGACAGGATGAATAGCATAGTATAAATTAACTAAATACTGGAAGAGTCGGTAATTTAATTACTCCTTTTCCAAGTTGGCATGTCCTGAAATCCTTTCTAACATGCATTAAATCAGGAAACTCAGAATCTCAGCCTGTATTATGATTCCTTTTATAAAGCGGGAATTCCCAACACATAATATGGGAAAAAGTGGTTCATGTGCATGTAAACTAACTATTTTGAAGGAGATTTGCACTACAGGACGAAAATAGTGATGGATTTTACTGGTTGCGGCTGAGACGAATGTCGGAGGGTAAAATTAAGCATTCCTCTGTCAAATTTCTTTGTCCAAGTCCTTGGAACGAAAGACAGAAAAAAGAACTCTGTCCCCTGTATCAGGTGAGAGAGTTCTTTTTTCTTAGCCATTGGCATCCTGTAATTACTTTTTCAGCAGCAGATAAAGGAAGTAGGGGGCGCCGATGAAGGCAACGACGATACCGGCAGGAAGTCCATCGGCTGTTGCGATATTCCGTCCGATCGTATCAGCCAATAATAAGAGCCAGCCGCCGATCAGCGAGGCAACAGGAAGGACATATTGATGTCTTGCGCCAACAAGCGACCGTGCAATATGGGGCGCCATCAGCCCCACAAAGCTGATACCGCCAGAAACTGAAACGGCTGCTGCCGCAATGGCTACTGCTGCCACCAGCAATATGATACGATCGCGGGTAAGCTGGACGCCTATTCCGACTCCGACTTCTTCGCTAAGTGCCAATATATTCAGTCGGTTCGCCATATAAAGGGTAAACGGCAAAATGATGATTATCCATGGAAGCAATGCAAGGACAAAAGGCCAGTCCGTTCCCCAAATATTCCCCGCCAGCCATTTGGCTATGAAATCGACCTTTTCCCTATCAGCTGAGGATATCAAGACGATCATCAAGCCTGAGAGCGCCATGGAAAAACCGACTCCGACTAATACAAGTCGAACTGGCTGCAATCCATATCTCTTACTATAGGAAAACAGATAAATTAACATGGCAGTCACCAGTGCGCTGGCAAAGCCGACAAGAGGCAGGGCATATGCAAAGCTTCCGGCGTCAATCGGCATGAACAGGAAGAATACTGCTATGCCCAACCCAGCTCCTGAATTGATTCCGATGATACCAGGGTCGGTCAAGTCATTTCGGGTGATACCTTGAAGGATTGTACCGGCCAACGCCAGTGCCATCCCTGCAAGCAGGGTGACTGCGATGCGTGGAAGCCGCACATCAAACAGAACAAATGATTCGGGAAAGGTCCCGTTACCGAGCAATGTCGGCAATAAACGATCATAGGAAAGGGAGGCAGGGCCAAGTCCCATCCCGATGATGATTGTGATCAGAATTAAAACAGTCAGGGATATCATCAGGATTGCCTGTCTGCTTTTTTTAGCTGTTTTCATGAATAAGACCGACCTCCCCGATGAACGATGAATAAGAAGAATGGCAGACCGAGTGCGGCTACGATGGCCACAAGCGGTGTTTCATATGGTGCATTTATCGTCCGGGCAGCTGTATCGGCCAAAAGCATGAAGGTTCCGCCGGCAAAGAAGGACAGCGGCAATATATAGCGATAATCCGTTCCGGCAAAAAAGCGGACGATATGTGGGATCATCAAGCCAATGAACGTCATGTTGCCGACCAATGCGACAGATGCTCCTGCCAAGAGGATCGTTACAAGGAATAACAGCGCTTTGATTGTGAATGTCTTCTGACCAAGCCCGACTGCAACTTCATCACTTAAACTGAGCAGTGTCAGTTGATGGGAAAGGAATAACGACAATAGAATACCTGCCAGTATGATCGGTATGACAAGCTGCAGTTGTTTCCAGTTGACGCCGACTAAGCCGCCTGCAGTCCAGGCAGAGACTTGCTTGGATAGTTCAAAGCTCAAGCCGATTGCTTCAGACACCGCATATAATAGGGCGGATACAGCGGCACCAGCCAGCACGACCTTGACCGGGGAAAGACCGCCCAGGCGAAGGGAACCGATCCCGAATACAAGACCAGCTCCAATGGCAGCACCGATAAAGCAGGCAATGATGATAATGATATAATTCACACCAGGTATAAATGCCATGGCAGCTGCGAGTGCTGCATTTGCTCCAGCTGTCAAACCGAGTAGTCCCGGATCTGCCAGCGGGTTGCGGGTCAAGCCTTGCATGATGGCGCCTGCCACCGCTAGAGCCGCCCCGACAAAGAAGGCCCCGACTTCACGTGGCAGCCGATTTTCACGGATAATCAGGATGTCATCATTGGTCTGACTGCTGAATAACGCATTCCATACATCACGTAAGGAAATATCAGCCGCTCCAAGAGATAAAGCTAAAACGAATGCTGCAATAGATAAAATCAATCCAACAAAAAGTTTCCAAGCAAATGGTATGTTCTTCATCAGCCACGCATCTTTCTATGTAAGGATAAGGGAAAAAGCTTCCTAATTTCCTAGGAAGCTCTCTTTGATAAACTCTAACTGGTAATCCAATGTATTGGAGTCGTTAAAGTAAAAGGCATCTCCGTCTACAACGTATACCTGATTGTTTTTTGCGGCATCAGTGTTTTGGAAGGACTCGGATTCTTCAACAGATGTGTCTGTATCATCGAATTTACTGAGGATCACGTAATCGCCCATATACTCTGGCAATACCTCGGTCGATAATGCCAGGTAGCCAGCTTCCAGTGCATCCTCTTTCACCTTCTGTGGCATATTCAAGCCCATTGCCTGGTAAAGCACTTCGGTTCCGCGTCCCCAATTATCGCCATATATATATAACTGTTTATCGAAATTCTCCACCACGGATACCGTTGCATCAGCTCCAATTTTCTCCTTGATCTGTTCACCAGCATCTGCTGCACGCTTTGTGAAGTCATCGACCCAATTCTGCGCGTCATCTTCTTTGTTGACTAGCTTGCCGATTTCCACATGCTGATCAAGATAATTCAGTTTGCCATAAGTGAAAGTTACCGTAGGGGCAATTTCTTTTAGTTTATCTAGATTTTTCAAGCCGGAAAGTCCGATGATCAAGTCCGGTTTGAGCTCGATGATTTTTTCTAAGTCATCTTCAGTGACTTCCTCTGCATCCTTCAAGCTATCTTTAAAACGAGGGTTCTGCATGGACCAGGCATCCGCGCCGACAATCGGTATATCCAAATCAATCAAATCACCAGCATATGAAGAAAGGACGACAACACGCTGCGGATCAGCAGGTACTTTAACCGGACCATCTTCAGATTCATATGTAATTGTTTCGTTCCCATTATCCGATGAAGACGCCTTCCCATCGGAATCATTGCTGCCACACGCAGCCAAAACAAGCAATAAAATGAATAATATCGGGAATAGCTTTTTCATTATGTATGTCACTCCTCGTACTATATGGGGGGAGTGCCCTGTTAGGGGGACAGGGCACAGGGTCATACGATGAGAATGAGAATGATTATCAATCTCGCTTAATTCCATCATAAAGGCAGAAAATTCGGATGTCAACATTGATTTTGAGAATTATTTCCGGTATATTTTAATGAGAATGATTATCACTATCGGATCAAAGGAGGAATCAGTGTGCAGGAAGAATTGCTCTATGATGTAACGATCATTGGTGGAGGTCCAGCAGGATTATATTCTGCTTTCTATAGTGGGTTACGGCAAATGAAGACGAAAATCATCGAGTTTCAGCCTTACTTGGGTGGTAAGCTGCATGTTTATCCGGAAAAGATGATTTGGGACGTGGGCGGATTACCGCCGCTTCCAGCAGGCAAGCTGATTGACCAGCTGACAGAGCAGGCACTCACCTTCGATCCGGAAGTGGTATTGAATGAGAAGGTAACAAGTATCAAACGGAATGATGATGACATCTTTGAGCTTCACGCCGCAAGTGGTACAGTCCACTATTCGAAGACGATCATTGTAGCAGTCGGCGGCGGAATACTAAATCCCCAAAAGCTGTCTATCGAAGGCTGTGAAAGGTTTGAGGTAGCAAATCTTAACTATACAGTGAAAGACATGCAGCGTTTCAAGGATAAGACCGTCATCATCTCCGGCGGCGGCAACTCCGCTGTCGATTGGGCAAATGAGCTGGAGCCGATCGCGAAAAAGGTATACGTTACATATCGCAATGAGGCGCTGAAGGGTCATGAAGCATCTGTGGAGCGTTTGATGTGCAGTGGTGCCAAGTGTTTCCTTTGTACTTCCATTACGAAACTCGTGGCATGTCCGAACCAGCAGCATATTGAACGAGTGGAATTGACGAATCACGAAACGAACGAAACGACATTCTTGCCGATTGATGAAGTAATTGTTAATCACGGCTATGAACGAGATATGGATTTGATTCAAAACAGTGAAGTGGATATCGAGCTAATGGATAATTACTATATCGCAGGAACACCAAGCGGGGAATCCTCCGTACCAGGTCTGTTTGCTGCAGGAGATATCCTGAAGCATGATGGTAAAGTCCATCTCATCGCCGGCTGCTTCCAGGATGCAGCCAATGCCGTCAACAAAGCAAAACAATTCATTGAACCTGCTGCAGAAGGATTTGGTATGGTTTCTTCTCATAACGTACTGTTCAAACAGAGGAATCGAGAGTTGGCGAAGAAATTAGTGTAAAGGAGCATTATTATGCTTCTTTTTTTGCATATACTAAGATAAATGCACAAGAACGAGAAAAGGAATCCCGATTGAGTTTCCGAGAAAGGCAAAAGCCCTTAGGCTGTCTGAAGAATTGATGATTTCCCCGTTTACCTGATAATTGGGATAAAGGGAGTTTTCCAATCAGTCTTGAAATGCATTTCATTCACGAGTAAAAGTGATGTTTAGAGAGCTGCCTATTTGGCTGCCCTTTTAAGTGAGAGATATTAACCTGTTAGCAATGGCGATGAGGGAGAGTATAAATTGTTTTTATAAGGATTTTCCTGCGTATACGATGATGCTAAGCTTGAACTAAGAAAGTTTGCACGGTATGAAAAATCACAATCCGGTTGGTAGTCCGGATGCATTTTTTGCTAGTAGCCTTCCCTCCTCGGGATGTCCATCATGCCAGTATGTGCACAGAGGAGGATAAGTATGAAGTTGACAATATATTTTGACGGGCAATTTTATGCAGGGCTTGTCGAAATAGAAACATCTGATTGCTATTACGCGTATAGACACTTATTCGGTAAAGAACCTAAGAATGAAGAGGTTTTGTATTTTGTTAACCACGAATTATTGGGATTAATAGAAAATAAAAGCGGATCTGCTACTCGATCTAGTGAAGTAAAGCAGAGGCCTATTAACCCAAAACGATTGCAACGGCTAGCTGCTAAAGAATCCCAAAAAACAAGCTTGTCTACGAAGGCAGAGCTGGCCTTGAAACAAAGCTATGAAGAAAAGAAAAAGAAGAAGCAAATGAACAAAAGAGAATTCATGGAGCAACAAAAGACTCACAAGCGTCAGCTAAAGATCATGAAGAGAAAAGCGAAGCATAAGGGAAGATGAAAAACGCCCCAGGCACCTACCACAGCCTGGGGCGTTTTTTACAGTTTAAGAATCCTCTCCGCGATTGCTCCCGTTACTTCCTTCGTTCCATATTTTCCGCCAAGATCAGGCGTCAGGATACCAGCTGCTGTCACATCTTCAATAATATCCAGCAGTTTATTGCCGAGCTCTTCTTCTCCAAAATGATCAAGCATTAGCTTTGCCGTCCAAATCTGACCGATCGGATTGGCAATTCCTTTACCCACGATATCCGGTGCAGAGCCGTGCACTGGTTCGAACATGGAAGGGTACTTACCATTCACATTGATATTGGCTGCTGGTGCAATCCCGATACTTCCCATAATAGCGGCGCCGATATCAGTTAATACATCGCCGAATAAATTGCTGGCGACAATGACATCGAAGCGCTGCGGCTGCGTGACAAAAAAGGCAGCAAGAGCATCGATGTGCTGACTGTCTGTCCCGATGTCCGGATAATCTGTTTTTACGGATTGAAAGACTTCATCCCAAAACGGCATGGAATGAACGATTCCATTGGACTTCGTCGCGCTTGTGACATGCTTTTTGCGCTTGGCAGCCAGCTCAAACGCATAGCGCATCGCTCTTTCGGAACCACGCCTTGAGAAGACTGCGTTTTGGATCGCTACTTCATCTTCACCGCGGAAAATCCGTCCGCCTACTTCACTGTATTCGCCTTCACTGTTTTCCCGTACCACAAGCAAGTCGAAATCTTTCGGGTTGGCAAGCGGGGAAGTGATGCCCTTCAACAGCTTGGCGGGACGGATGTTGATCACTTGCTCGAATTCACGACGTATTTTAATCAGCATGCCCCATAGGGAGATATGGTCCGGGACAAGCTTTTGATTCCCGACAGCTCCGAGGAAGATGGCATCTGCATCCTTCAGTTTGTCCAATGCATCATCTGGCATCATCTGGTCATGCTTCAAGTAATGTTCGCAGCTCCATGGATATTCGGTAAAGTCGAACCGCAATCCGCCATGCACATCGGAAATCGCCTTCAAAACGGTTTGTGCGGCCGGAACTACTTCTTTACCAACCCCATCTCCTGGTAAGCTTGCTATCTTTAATTTCTTCATACGTCTCCTCCTTGTTTGGCTTCTGTGATTGTTTCCTGCTTTTCTTCATGAAATTCATCCCGTGAGGCAGAGGTAATGTAATCAAACGGGGTATAGCTATTATCCGGGACAGCTTTGTAGCGAATCAGCTTATAAAAGCTAATGCCTAACAGCAGCATGACCCCAAAACTGAAACAAAGTGTGATAAATAATAGATAGAGCATACAATCCCCCTATATTGGTAACGCTTACTATTATTCTACCTGAATGTAATAAAGTTCGAAATTAATTCACGCTGATTTGATTGAAAATACTGCATATATACCTTATAATCTCGATAAACTAATAAAAGAACGGAGAAGAAGGCCTCCATCCCGGTAACGAGATGGAGGCCGTTTTTCAAAGATTGAAAGGAGGCGATTCCCTTGGGAAGATGAAGGTATTGAAAATATTGCCGCTGCGGAAGAAGACACCAATATAGACAGTAAACACATTTTACGGAGGTGAACCCCTGTATAGGGGGAAAATTTGGACCCATTATTAGCACTTAATTTAGCTTTAGTCGCCTTGTTCATCATTCTGACGGCATTCTTCGTCGGTGCTGAGTTCGCGGTCGTGAAGGTACGTATGTCACGAATCGAGCAGCTCATCGAGGAAGGGAACAAGACCGCCTTAGTCGTACAGAAGCTTGTCCGTGATCTTGATTACTATCTATCTGCTTGTCAGCTTGGAATCACTGTCACTGCACTAGTGCTTGGTGCACTCGGTGAGCCGACTGTTGAGAAGATATTACACCCAGTATTCGAGTACTTCGGTTTATCAGATTCTCTTTCTACCATTCTTTCATTCGCCATTGCCTTTGCGGTCGTGACATTCTTGCACGTCGTTATCGGCGAGCTGGCCCCGAAAACATTGGCTATTCAGTACACCGAAAAGATGACGCTTATCTTGGCGCGTCCGCTGTACTGGTTCGGAAAGCTGATGGCACCTTTCATCTACACACTGAATGGATCTGCGCGCGTATTCTTGCGCATGTTCGGTGTCAAGCCAGTTGCGCATGAGCAGGCCCACTCCGAAGAGGAACTGAAGATCATCATGGCACAAAGCTTCCAGAGCGGTGAAATCAACAAGACTGAGCTGGATTATATGGAGAATATTTTCACATTCAACGATCGCGTCGTGAAGGATATCCTTGTACCGCGGACACAGGTCATTGCCATCTCTGACACCATGACTCGCCAGGAAATCCAGGAAGTAATGGTCGAGCATCAATATACGCGTTACCCTGTTTCGGAAGACGGTGATAAAGACAGGATTTACGGCTTTGTGAACGTCAAAGAAATGCTAACCGACTTCACTTCAAAAGAGGATAAGAAACTGGATGCCTTCATTCACCCAATTCCGACAGTGCATGAAGGAACGAGTCTTAATGACACGCTGCTGATAATGCAGAAAAAGCGTGTCCATATCGCGCTTGTCGTTGATGAATACGGAGGAACTGCTGGTATCGTGACGATGGAGGATATGCTTGAGGAAATCGTCGGGGAAATCCGTGACGAATTCGATGGCAATGAAAAGCCGGATATCCAACAAGTGACCGAGAATAAGTACCGTCTCAATGGCCGGGTATTGCTGGAAGAAGTGGAGGAGCAGTTCAACATCCGTTTTGTAAACGAAGCAGAAGTCGATACAATCGGCGGCTGGATGTTCACCAATCTGCGCAATATCGAGGAGCATCGTGTAATTGAAGCTCATGGCTACGAGTGGGAAATAATCGAAATGCAAAATCACCAAATCGTCGAAGTGGAAATGCGCAAGCAAACCCAGGTTGAACAACTGGAAGAAAGCATCTCCAATTAAAAAGGCGCCGCCCGAAGGAAGGGGCGGCGTCTTTTGCTGCTGGAAGTATTGCCTGAGAATTCTCGTTTTATGCTACATAACTATCGGGATACCACAAATTTACATGATGTGGTATCCTATGCCAATTTACATTTTTCTTATCCGCTACTGATCCAAATCTACCGTAAATGCTTCATCAAAGTAATACGTATTTGGATTATAGATAGTATACTCTCCATCCAATAGATTTCCCTCCAAAACTGCAATTGCATCTTTATTTGCGTGGGAACCAACACTTTCCTCTAATATTCGGATATGGTCTTCTCCGTTTTTATCTTTGAGGATGAAAGGCAGATATTCATTTACCGGTACATCAGCTTGATAGGAAATATATGTTTTGCCATCCTTCACTTCTACTTTAGAAATGGTAATGTCGTGGCTTTCACTTATAGGTAGCTTTGTTTCTCCATTTGGCTGGAATACAGTAGAATTTTCTGCTGTCAATTTGACGTTCATATCCATTTTATATGGGGTGATTTTTAAGGATCCCATTAAAGGATTATTATTCTCAAAGTCGCTCAACATTCTTTCGGTACCGTTTTTACCGACTCCAACTGACCCGCTTAACCAATGTTTTGACTCTCCATGGTTGTCTTCCAGCAGGTATTCGATTTTGCCGGATTCTTCATGCTGTACGCCTTGCAAGTGAATTCTAATAGGAGTTATTACTAATTTCTCTACTTTTACATCCGTTCCTAGCTCAGGCAGATTTTTATGCACTTCCACAGTCTTGCTATTATTTGCTGCTTTCTTCGTATCCACTCGAATGGCAAATTGCCATTCCCCTTTTATCTGTGCAGCCTCTTCTTGGCCTAAAGAGGTTGCTTTCATTTGCAGCTCAAATTGTTTTGGCAGATCTGATATGTTGATTTGATTACCTTCTACAAGACTTGCGTCACGATCTATATGTATATCATCGTCACTGACAGTGAATGTCTCTGTATTTAAAGGGAAAGCCACCATACCATCATAAGCTTTCTTATTTTTATCCAGGAACTCACCTGTTTCATTTGAGGGAGAGATGCTCGACTCAAAATCGTCATATACAATTTTGGCTTCTTCCGGGAAGAGGCTTGGTGTTACTGAAAAAGGCTGCTCACTTTCCGCATGATAGGACACCAGTAAGTAATAGCCATCAAAAATCGCATTGGTGATAGATACTTTTACACCATTACTTTCTTGCATGATGTTAGTCTCATTAGCCACTTTCTCAAAATCATCACCTAGTGAGAGTTTATTTATAAGCGAATTAGGAACACCAATACTGCTTGCTAAAGATGGATTCAATTGAATACTCACCAAAGCGATCACGAGAATAGCAGCAGCAACCCATGAGATTACTGTCTTATTTCTTCTTCTGCGTAGCGTTTTTTCAGGTAGATTCGCCAAAGTATCGTCTATCTTTGTCTGAAGGCGTTCAGGTATTTGATTAGGATACTCCTTCAATTTGCGTTTGAAGTTTTCATCAAATTTATTTGTCATTTTACTGCTCCTTTCTATTTTCGTTTAATTTCTTTTGTAAAAGTTCTCTCGCTTTCGATAATCTGGAGCGAACCGTTCCATCAGGTATGGATAATAATCTTGCAATTTCCTTTGTGGAGAGATCCTCATAATAAAAGAGTACGGTGACAATTCTCAGTTTATCTTTGAGTGAATAGAGAGCTTCCTGTAACTCCAGATTTTCATATGTATCCGTATAAGAAACTGCTTCTTGGTTCATGTTTTCTAAATAAACCGTTCTGTTTTTTTTCTTTAACATACTCTTGCATTCATTGATGAGTATTCGAATGAGCCAGGTTCGAAAGTAATCAGCCACTCTTAACTTTCCTATATTTTCATAAGCTCTTAAGATAGTCATCTGAATGGCGTCTTCGACATCGGCTTCATGATGTAATATTCCTTTCGCTACACGATATAAGTTCCGTTTGTTTTCTTGAATCAGTGATGAAAATGCCTCTTTATCACCATTTATTGCTAAAAGTGTTAAATCCATTTTTCTCTCCATTTGCATATCTTTTAAAATTGCTATTTTCACTTCACTGCCCCCTTTCCACATATTAGAGAATCCAATGGGCAAATATGTTCACTTTTTTTAACATGGCCTTTTGGTATAAATAGATAGTAATAACACGTATCCAATAAGAACTTAATGATCATCTGATTAATTATTTCACAGTCTGATAAATATATGTTTTCTTCCGCTGATATTAATGTCAGAATCACATAGTAAACCACTTTCAAGGGACCTCGCCATCCCGATATATAAACAAATATTTTCTTTAGTAGATAATTATTATTTTTTTATTGGAGAGTGCAGCAGAAGTAATAGTTTAATAAATAAGTATAAGCATGGTATAGTTAATATTTTTATCGGCAAATCGTTTCCCTTAACCATCAAGATAGTGGATTTTGTGATTTATTAACAATTGTGATGTTGATGATGAAAATTATTAACGTATTTTTGTTGACAATTAACATAAATAAGCATATCATGGACACATAAGATGTTCATGATTAACAAAAGGTGATAACAAATGCATCCAAATGAACGCAGAAATGTGATTTTAGAACAATTGAATAAAAAAGAGAAAATAGATATTGATGCACTCGCAGCAGAGCTGAATGTATCAGCCATGACGATCCGTCGTGATTTGAACTACCTGGAGGAACAAGAGCAGATCATTCGGACACTTGGCGGTGCGATCCTGAATAAGCCGCTGGTAATGGAGTCTTCCTTCCAGACAAAAGAAGGAAAGCATGCGGCAGAGAAGCGCTTGATTGCCAGACGTGCTGTTGAGTTGGTCCAGGAACACTTTACCATCCTGCTTGATTCAGGGACGACGACACTTGAAATCGCAAAGCTGCTGAATCAAAAACGCAATTTGACAGTCGTAACGAATGACATCAAAATCGCGGCTGAACTGATGGATAGTGAGGTCAAAGTGATTTTGACTGGCGGAGAGATGCAGAACAATATCGGGGCTCTATTTGGTCCGCTCACGGAGCAGACATTGCGCAACCTGCATGTAGATTTGTTTTTCCTTGGGGCGCATGCTGTCCATCTTCAAGTCGGTGTGACAGCGCCTACTTTCGAGAAGGCTTCCATTAAGAAATTGATGGTTGAATCAGCGCAAGCGACTTGGCTGGTGGCCGATTCGAGTAAGCTGGATCAGAAGGCGTTGGCTAAGGTTTGTGATTTGGAGGCATTATCCGGTGTCATTTCGGATAGCGGTATAAAGGCTTATCATCCGAGAGAATTACCGGAACTTTTGGAGGTCGTGACAGCAGAGGAGGAAGCCTGATGAAGATTGGTGTAATTGCAGATGATCTGACTGGTGGAAATGGAACTGGTGTTAAGCTGACGAAGCTTGGATATAACGTTGCGACGATGGTCTTTTACGACCATCTGCCTTCCTCGGAGCAGATCAATGGGGTTATTGTCGATACGGATAGTCGCTACGTGAAAGAGGAGGTCGCGCATCGTCGGGTGAAAACGGTCGCGGAGAATTTGAAGAAATGGGAGACGGATATTGTCTGCAAGCGGATTGACAGTACAGTCCGAGGAAATATCGGTGTCGAACTTGATACCCTGCTCGATGAACTGGGAACGCAGGCAGTTGCCGTTGTCGTACCAGCTTATCCGGATTCCGGACGAATCGTGTCCGGCGGGTACTTGCTTGTTCACGGTGTACCGGTTCAGCTTTCGGATGTCGGTAAGGATCCAGTCAAGCCAGTGACAGAATCGCATGTACCGAAGCTGGTAGAAAAACAGAGTAAATACACAGTGGCAGGCATTGGTCTGGAAACAATACTCGCGGGCAAGGAAGCTATCGAGCAAAAGATGCAGGAAGCAATTGATGCAGGTGCCAGAATTCTTGTGCCGGATGTCATCACGAATGAAGACATTGACGCAGTGGCAGGGGCCATGGCTGAGCTGGAGACGTACCGGATGGTGCCGGCTGATCCTGGTCCGCTGACAGCAGCATTCGCAAGAGCGTTCAGCCGTAAGAGAATGAAAGATAAGAAAATTATCGTCACAGTCGGCAGTGTAACTTCAAACAGCTCGAAACAGCTCCAATACTTGATTGACAAGGCGAATTTGCGACCTATCTACGTGGATTCTAAGCAGCTGGCGACCGTAGATGGCGTGTGGGATAAAGAAGTCGATCGGGTCATTGCCTTGGCGAAGCAGGAGATAGAGAAACAGGACATCTTACTGATTACGACTGATGCACCGGGTGCTGAGATCCTTGATTTGAAAACGCTCGCAAAGAAGCAAGGTGTGAGTCAGGACGCATTAGCAAAGCGAATTGCTGACGGTTTAGGAAAAATTACGAGAGTAGTGGTGCAAGAAAGCGAGTTTGAAATTGGCGGGTGTTTTTCCAGTGGCGGAGATGTAACCGCTTCACTCTGTTCGATCAGCAGAGCGGAAGGAATTCAGCTGATGGATGAGATCTTGCCGCTAGTTGCTTATGGAAAGTTCATCGGCGGCTATCTGGATGGCATTCCAATCGTGACCAAAGGCGGAACTGCTGGCGGAACGAAGGCGATTTATACGAGTGTGAAATATTTGGAAGCTAAATTTTAAGGAGGAAAACATTATGTCAGAAAGAGCTATTATCGCAATTCCAATGGGAGATCCAGCAGGTATCGGGCCGGAAATCACGATGAAGTCATTAGCAAAGCAAGAAATCTATGATGTGTGCAAACCATTAGTCATCGGCGACGCTGCGGTTATTAAAAAAGCGATTGAAATCGTTGATGCGAATCTGGAAGTGAACGAAGTATCTGCACCTTCAGAAGGTAAATATGAACTCGGCACTGTCGATGTAATCAATTTGGATAACATCGATATAGAAAAGCTAGAGTATGGTCAAGTTTCCGCGCAAGGCGGTCAGGGAGCTTTCGAATATATCAAGAAATCAGTTGAGCTTGCGATGGATGGCCAAGTGCAGGCTCTTGCAACAACACCAATCAACAAAGAGTCCTTAAAAGCAGCCAAAGTTCCTTACATCGGACATACAGAAATGCTGGAAGATCTAGCTGGTTCTGATGATCCGCTAACAATGTTCGAAGTGAACGGCATGCGCATCTTCTTCCTTACACGTCACCTTTCTTTAAAAGATGCTATTGGACAGATGACAAAAGAAAGAGTGCTAGATTACTTGATCCGCTGTGACAAAGCACTTCAACGACTAGGTGTGCAGACTCGCCGCTTTGCAGTGGCAGGTTTGAACCCGCATAGCGGAGAAGGCGGCTTGTTCGGCTGGGAGGAAGTAGAACAGATCAAACCTGGTATCGAGCTTGCTGTTAAAGATGGCATCGACGCAGTTGGACCTGTTCCTGCTGACTCTGTCTTTTTCCAAGCACTTAACGGTAAGTACGATGCAGTTCTTTCCCTGTACCATGACCAAGGACATATCGCAGCAAAAATGACAGACTTCCATCGTACTGTGTCCATCACAAATGGCCTGCCATTCCTGCGCACATCCGTTGACCACGGGACGGCATTCGATATTGCAGGGAAGAACATTGCGGAAAGCATCAGCATGGAAGAATGCATCAAAGTTGCAGCTCAATACGCACCAAATTTCACACGTACGACGCTGTAAGCAAGACAACATACTGCCAGAAAGGAAGGATACGTTAATCCTTCCTTTCTAGCGGACAACAATGAAAACACTTACAAAGATATTTGGGGGAAATCATCATGCCATTACTGATCATAGCTTTAGGTGTACTATTATTGCTTATCATGATCATGGGTCTCAAGCTCAATACATTTGTGTCCTTGATCATCGTTTCCTTTATCGTTGCATTGCTGCTTGGCATGCCGATGTCAGATGTTGTTGGTTCAATTGAAAGCGGTTTAGGCGGAACACTCGGGCATATTGCGCTGATTTTTGGTATGGGTGCCATGCTTGGCCGTCTGATTGCTGATGCTGGTGGTGCCAACCGGATTGCGACAACGCTTATCGATAAATTCGGTGAAAAACGTATTCAATGGGCCGTCCTGTTTGCTTCTTTCATCGTTGGTATCGCTTTGTTCCTTGAAGTAACCATTGTCTTGCTTATCCCGATCATCTTCTCCATCGCGAAAGAATTGAAAGTATCCATCGTCCATCTCGGGTTGCCAATGGTTACAGCTGCACTTGCAACCCATGCTTTCCTTCCGCCGCATCCTGGACCGACTGCAGTAGCTGCGGAATATGGGGCAAATATTGGACTTATGCTGATTTATGGAATCATCGTCGCAATTCCTACCGTAATCCTTGCAGGCATTCTGTATCCTAAGCTTGCAAAACGAATCGTTCCGACAGCTTGGACGCGCGAGGGCAGTGAATCCTTTGGCGTTGCAAAAACTTTTAAAGAAGAAGAAATGCCAGGTTTCGGAATCAGTGTGTTCACTGCATTATTTCCAGTTATCCTCATGGCAATCGGTGCTGCTGTGGATATCCTGCAAGCAGAACTGAAGTTTGATAACAATCTGTTGATAGATATCATCCGTTTTGTGGGTAACTCCTCTACAGCAATGGTCATCTCTCTATTAGTTGCGATATACACAATGGGGATAAGAAGAAACATTCCAATCAAGAAACTCATGGATTCCTGCGGATCAGCCATCAATGCGCTTGGTATGCTGCTGTTGATCATCGGTGGAGGCGGGGCCTTGAAGCAGGTTCTTATCGATGGTGGTGTTGGTGATTACGTAGCATCCATCTTTGCCGATACATCCATGTCACCCGTGTTCTTCGCTTGGATGGTCGCTGCTATCCTGCGTATCTGCCTTGGCTCCGGTACGGTTGCGACACTGACAACGGCGGGCTTGGTCATTCCATCACTAGGTACGATGCCAGATGTAAACCTGGAGCTAGTAGCTCTTGCAACAGGTGCCGGCAGCGCGATTGCATCTCACGTCAACGACGCTGGATTCTGGATGGTAAAAGAGTCCCTCGGAATGACTTTGAAAGAAGCCTTCGGTACGTATACAGTGCTTTCGACAGTCGTTGCTGTCTCAGGTTTAGTGTTCACAATGATTCTTGATATCTTCATTTAAAATAATACGAAAACAACACCCCGTCCTTGGGTCCTTGGCGGGGTGTTGTTTTTATAATATAAACAAAGTGATAATCGCTAAGAATAAGCAATAGATGGAGAAATAAATCAACTTGCCCTTCTTCATGATATCAATGAACCATTTCAATGCAAAGTAAGTACCCATGAGTGAGGCAACGAAAGCTAGTGCATAAGCGATCAAGAGATCTGTTGTGATAGTTTGGTTGAAAAATTCGGGAATCTCTAGAATGCTGGCTCCTAAGCTTACTGGTATATAGAGTAAAAAGGAGAATAATAATGCAGTATCCCGATTCAACCCTGTCAGCATTCCTGCCACCACTGTTGCACCCGAGCGGCTGACACCGGGAATAAGTGCAATTGATTGTCCGATTCCGATTAATAGCGCCTCTTTCCAGCTTATTTTTTGTGTATTCTTCGTACCTTTAATGTTTCTGATCAGGAACAAAGATATTGCTGTTAGAAGAAGTGCAACACCAACGGTAAAAGTACTTTTAAGATTTTTTCCAATGAAATCGTTGAATAAAAGCCCTAATAAAGCAGCTGGTATCGTTCCTATGATAAGGTAGATGACAAGGTTAAAATCATCTTTCTTTGCTTTATCTTGCTTTACTACATATAGATAAGATGACGAAGCCAACCTGGCAATTTGTGTTTTATAAACAATTATCACTGCGATAAGAGATGCTGTGTTGACGATTACTTCAAAACTTAAATCCTCTACTTTTATCCCCAACAGATGCTGTGCAATGATTAAGTGACCGCTTGAACTGATGGGAATCGGTTCAGATATTCCTTGTATGATGCCTAACACGATATATTTCCCTAGCATGATCCAAAAATCCATATTTAAATTTCCTCTCCATTATTTATCCGGCTTTGTTTTCTACTTGCCTACGATATAGAAATGTTGAAGTTTTGTCAATGAATTGGCGAGTTCATATCGGTAGTGTTGACAAAATGTCAACACTACCGATATGATTACGGAAGCCGGTGTTCTTCTGGCCAATGTTTTAAATTGGAGATGCTTTGTGTGTTATCTAAGATCAAAGAGATGGATAAAACATTATTGTTTTTCATCATATGTATCTGTTTATTCGGATTGATCATGGTATATAGTGCCAGTTACCCACTGAGTTCTGTTGAATATGACATATCAACCTATTTTTTCCACCGGCAGTGGCTATCTTTTTTGATCGGTCTGTTTGCTATGTCTGTCGGTTTTTTCTTACCTTACAAGTTATACCGCCAATGGAGTCCGCTTCTGGTCATCGGGTCGATACTGGTTTTGATGCTCGTCCTCACGCCTTGGTTTGGAGAATCGAGGAATAATTCCCAGCGGTGGCTGGAGTTAGGTCCTATCATTCTGCAGCCAGCTGAACTCGTTAAGTTTACGATGGTCGTTTATTTTGCATCTGTATACGGAAAAAAACAAAAAAAGCTTACTAGTTTTAAAGATGAAGTTCTGCCGCCGCTCTTGCTGCTAGGTGCGGTATTCCTGCTCATACTCATGCAGCCGGACTTAGGGACTGCTACTTCCATCGCGATCCCCTGTTTCTTTATCCTGCTTTGTGCGGGAATCAAACTGCGTCATCTGCTTGCAATAGCGATGGTCGGTACTGGCGCTGTCGTTTATTTAGCGGTCTCTGCACCTTACCGGTTAGCGCGTATCTTATCCTTCCGGGATCCATTCAGTGATGCTGAGGGAAAAGGCTACCAGCTGATCAATGGATATGAAGCCATTGCTTCAGGAGGAGTGTTGGGAAAAGGAATAGGGGGAGGCGTGCAAAAGCTGGGTTTTCTTCCTGAAGCCCACACAGACTTCATCATGGCGGTGGTCCTGGAAGAGTTGGGTACATTAGGATTGGCAGCGGTGTTCTTCCTATATTTCAGTCTTTTAGTAAAAGGGGTATACATAGCTTTACGGGCTGAGGATTCTTTTGGGACCCTGCTTACTATCGGATTTTTATTTCAGATAATGGTACAAGTAGTTTTCAACTTGGGGGCGGTTTCTGGTCTTTTGCCCATAACAGGGATCCCATTACCCTTTATAAGCTATGGAGGTTCCTCTTTGATAGTGAATCTGTTTACGATGGGCATTATTTTACAGATATCACGGCATTCAAAGCAATATAGCATTTCCCTGGCGGAAAGAAGGCGTTAAATATGTTTGTAAAGAGATTGCGCTTAGGCGAAATCGATAAGGTAATCCTGACCATAGTATGTTTGCTATGCGGAATCAGTATTTTATTCATTTACAGTACGCAATCCGGAGGTCAATTTGGCAGCCAGAACTTTGCGTTGAGGCAATCCATCAACTATATGATAGGCTTTAGCTTATTGTTATTGTTCAGGCTATTGGATTTGAATCAACTTCGATTACTGGCTTGGCCATTCTATATTGTTTCCGTGTTAGTTTTATTTTTCCTGACTATCGCTCCTGAGTCGATAGCTCCTAACATACTGGGTGCCAAAAGATGGTTCAGCATCCCGCTTGTGGGTTCTGTTCAGCCATCGGAATTTTTCCGGATAGCATTGATTTTGTTGGCAGCCAAATTGATATTCGACCATAAGGAGAAATACCCCAACAACGCAATCCAGGAAGATTTGCTGCTCCTAGGCAAGATACTACTGATTGCCATTCCCCCTAGTCTGCTAGTTTACCAGCAGCCTGATACAGGTATGGTGATGCTCTATATGTTTGCAATAGCAGCGATGCTGGGAATGATAAAACTGAATAAGGTTGTAGTAATCATAGGCATCTTGGGACCGTTATTGCTTGTCAGCATCATTGTTTGTTTCTTCCTCTTTAAACCAGAGATAATTTATGAGGATGTCATACCGAAGCTAAAACCCCATCAGCAGGAACGGATTATTGGTTGGCTGGATCCAAGTGATAATCGCAACCAAGCTTTTCAAAGCACAAGATCTGTCTTGGCAGTCGGAACAGGTGGTTTGACAGGGAAAGGGATAGAAGGAGGAAACGTGTATGTACCGGAGAAGCATACTGATTTCATCTTTGCATCCATTGCGGAGGAAGGTGGGTTTCTTATCGGGGCGACAGTTATTCTTCTCTTCTTCCTCTTGATAGGGAGGATGGTTGAGATAGGATCAAAGACGAGTGATACCTTTGGAACCTATATATGTGCAGGGCTTGCATTGAGTCTGACAATTCAGATCGTACAGAATATCGGTATGGTGGAAGGAATGCTGCCGGTCAAGGGCATATCGCTTCCTTTCTTGACATATGGAGGCAGCTCCTTGTTCTCTAATATGATCCTTTTGGGGATAGTCATGTCTGTACGAAACACATATGCCTATCAGTTTTTTGAAAAAGTGAACTGAACAAATGAAAAAGCCTGCAATGCGTTTTGCAGGCTTTTTTTGGATTTATTGAGCTAGGTAACCGCCATCCACTACCAACGTTTCGCCAGTTACAAAATCATTTTCAGTCAAGAATACGATAGCGTGTGCAATTTCGCTCGCTTTACCGAGACGTCCGATTGGGTGTTTTGCGACAAGTCCATCATAGAAGTCCCCAAGCGCTTCTTTGTTTACCATGCCAGATTCCACGAAACCTGGATTTACCGCATTTACACGGATGCCTTTATCACCGTATTCAACAGCCAGGGATTTAGTCAATGTGTTGACTGCACCTTTGCTGGCGTTGTAAGAGAATGCGCCAGGCTGTGCAACGAAACCTAGTACAGAAGACGTGTTGATAATGACGCCGCCGCCTGATTTCAGCATTTCCTGAATCGCGAATTTGGAAGCTAGGAAGATACCATCTTGGTTGATTGCGATTACTTTACGATATTCTTCATAAGACAACTCATGAGTCGCACCCATGCCGCCGATACCAGCATTATTGACAAGAATATCAACTTGTCCGTAGTGTGCTACTGTCTGATCGATCAAGTTTTTAATAGAATCTTCTTCTGCAGCATTGAACTGGATGAATAAAACATCACCGCCAGCCGCTTTCAATCTGTCGGTTTCTCTTTGTCCTGCTTCTGCATTATAGTCCGCAATGACTACTTTCCCGCCTTTATTCACATAAGCTTCAGCAGTGGCAAGACCAATACCAGATGCTGCTCCAGTGACGATTGCTACTTTTCCTTCGATTGTTGCCATTGTTCTCTACCCCCATTGTATTAGGTAATTTAACCTACAACTTTATGATGAACTTATTGTGGAAACAAGTCAAGAAATTGACACAATCTTAAAATATCAATAAAAAAGATCACCTGATAGGTGATCCTCGGTTCATTTCACATACTTATACACAATTGCTTCATAAGGTCGCATGACACGCTGATTATCCACATGTGGATAATTGCTGATGACACAATGCTTTTTATCCCAATCATCCACACACTCGCTGGGGATATCGTATAAAGCTTCTTGATTTGTCATATTCAGCAAAATGACCCATTCTTCTTCATCCAGCCGACGCAAGTAACCAAAAATTTGATCATGATCATGGAGTATGGTTTCGAAATCACCGTACACCATAATTGAATTTTCTTTACGCAATCTAATGAGCTTGCGGTAAAACTGCAAGACTGAATCCGGATTTTTCATTCCATCTTGCACATTGATTTCTTTATAGTTAGGGTTGACGGGGAGCCAAGGTATGCCCGTAGTAAACCCAGCTTGGTCAGATGCATCCCATTGCATCGGCGTTCTGGAATGGTCACGCGTTTTATCATGGATCCGGTCCATGATCGTAGTTTCAGAGGCATCCTGTTCATCTACTTTCAATTCATGATAGCTATGGGCCTCTTGTTCTTTTATTGTATCGATTGTTTCAAAATCAGGGTAGTTAGTCATCCCAAGTTCTTCTCCCTGGAAAATGAATGGCGTACCGCGCAAGGTATGCAGCAGGGTAGCCAGCAGTTTAGCAGAAGGTATCCGATACTTTCCATCATCCGCAAAGGTGGAAACCATACGCGGTGCATCATGATGGCTGAGATATAAGCCGAACCAGCCTCCATCGTCACCTACATCTTTTTGCCATTTGCGAAGTATCTCGCGGAAATCATGCACTGTCCATTCCTTGCTTTTATATTTATCATCATCCCTATCGGCGAGCTCCGAAGCTTCAGCGGATAACACCATATCAAGTTCATTTCGTTCCGGTTTCGTGTAGTGCAGTACATCGTGATCATGCACGGCAGAGGTTTCGCCAGCTGTAAAAAATTCAAAATCCTTTTTCAGCACGTTATTCATTTCATGCAAGTAATCATGAATGTGCGGGCCATTCTGAAATATTCCTCCCCTTTAGCCTGTAATTTATCCCGGTCAGCATCAGGAAAGCGCCGATCTTTTGAAAGGACATTCACTGCATCGATGCGGAAACCGTCAATCCCTTTTTCAAGCCAAAACCGCATGATAGCATATATTGCGCACTCGCGGATTATCCCAATTCAAGTCCGGCTGTTCCTCGCTATAAAGATGCAAATAATATTCTTCCGTCTGCTCGTTCCATGTCCAGGCACTGCGTCCTAAATGGCTCGTCCAATTCGACGGTGGGCTGTCATCAGCGTTTGCCGTTTCCCAAATATAATAATCATGGTAAGGGTTATCCTTGGAAGTTTTCGCTTGCTGGAACCATTCATGTTCGATCGAGGTATGATTCGGGACAATATCCAGTATAAGTTTTATGCCCCTGCGATGAAGTTCTGCCAGCAAACTATCAAATTGTGCCATTGTCCCATATTCCGGCTGTATGGCCCGGAATTCCTTCACATCGTAGCCATGGTCAACATTGGGTGAAACATAAATCGGAGGAAGCCACACAGTATCGACACCAAGGTATTCCAAGTATTCTATCTTTTTCAAGATGCCGCCCATGTCGCCTATACCATCCCCATCACTGTCCATGAAACTGCGGGTATATAATTCATAGATGACACTTTCTTTCCAATATTTCCTCTCCATCTGATCACCTGTCCTCAAAATTTTCTTTTTTGGACTATTCCCTTACCTGGGAGAAATAAAAACCGCCAAGCTCGGGAAAGCAAGACGGTCTGGGATCAGTAACTGCATATTCTTATGAGGAAGAAACATGCTGCCGCTCAAAGTGATTGCCAGCTTCAGCCTCTCCCTATATAATCGGTGCAAAATATCAAAAAGTGTCCCCACGAAATATAAACCGGCATCGATTATTCTTTGGAGTCAGTTTGTGTTGCAGCGCGTTTTTTCGCTCTCCGGTATAGTAATGTCCCTGCCAAGCCATAAACTAGGCCGAGCACGAATAAAGCAATCCCTAAATAAAATTTATCGCCAGCCCAAATCATGACACCCATCCCTGCAAGGATACAAAGTAATCCAAGGAAGAGGATGTAAAGGGCGTTCTTCATCAACATAAGTAAACAGCCTCCTAATAAGCGGTTAAACTTGTACTATTATAACAGAAAGCGGCTTTGATTTTTATGTGTTATCTGTTAAACTGACAGACTTTCCGATAAAATGGTAGTAATACAAACAGCGAGGTGTGACAGCATGCTGAGCTTGGTTCCATTGATGATCGAACGAGTGGGGATCATCCTCATAACCGTTTTCCTTTTTTCACAATTGAAAGCGTTTCGACGATTGATTCTCCATAACCAATCCATGAAAGAAAAAATGCTATTACTGCTGATTTTTGGCTTCTTTGGTGTGTTGAGTAATTATACTAGTGTGGAAATACATGGAGACAGCAGGATGGCCAATACGTGGCTACTGGATATTGAGCCGGATAGTGCGATTGCGAATACAAGGATTCTTGGCGTAACCATCGGCGGGCTGCTTGGCGGTCCTTTTGTCGGACTGGGCATTGGATTGATTGCAGGTGTGCATCGGCTGTTCCTGGGCGGCTTCACAGCAGAGGCTTGTGCAATATCCACCGTCCTGGCAGGATTGGCAGCGGGCATTCTCGGAAGACGGCGCAAACAGCGGAAGCAGTTGACAGCAGGATATGCCATTCTGATCGGCGTTTCCATGGAGATCATCCAGATGGCATTGATTCTGCTTTTGGCAACCGAGTTGGAACCAGCGTGGCAGCTTGTACAAATTATCGGACTGCCCATGATTGTCATTAATGGTATCGGCATGCTTTTGTTCATGCTGATCATCCAAATCATCCTTCGCGAGCAGGAGCGGATGCGGGCGCTGCAGACGAATGCAGCTTTTGCTATTGCTGACCGGACACTGCCGTACTTCCGCCAAGGCTTGAACACGGATTCTTGTAATAAAGTGGCTGAAATCATGCTGGAATGGACAGAGGCTGACGCCATCGCGATTACGGATAAACATGGTGTGTTGACGCATGTTGGCGTCGGCTCTGCTCATCATGTGCCGACAAATGGTTTCGCCACCGAACTGACAAAGCGCTCGCTCCGCGAAGGGCGTGTGCTGACAGCCAAGTCGCAGGAAGAGATCGTCTGCTCTCATCCGAGTTGTCCGTTGCAGGCAGCGGTGGTCCTGCCGCTTCGGGTTGGGGAAGACACAGTGGGGACGCTGAAACTGTATTTTACAAATCCAAATGACCTTACTCGCGTGGAACAGGAGCTGGCAGAAGGTTTGGCCAATCTATTTTCCACGCAGCTCGAGCTGGCAGAAGCTGAGCAGCAGAGCAAACTGCTGAAGGATGCGGAGATTAAAGCCTTGCAAGCACAGGTTCACCCTCATTTTCTATTCAACAGCATTAATACAATATCCATTCTGTGCAGAACAGACCCAAATCAAGCACGCCGCCTGCTGCAGGAGCTTAGCCGTTTTTTCCGCAGCAACCTGCAGGGGGCAAGGCATATGCTGATTCCACTTGAGAAGGAACTTGAGCATATTAGGGCCTATGTCTCGCTGGAGCAGGCAAGATTTCCAGAAAAATTCACATTGCAGATGGAGATAGAACCAGGCTCGGAGCAGACACTCGTTCCGCCATTTTTGCTGCAGCCATTGGTCGAGAATAGTGTAAAGCATGGATTCCGTGATACGGAAGCGTACGGGACAATCATGGTAGGCATCAAAAGAAAAGACCAATATGTCAGTATCACTGTGAAAGACAATGGGCATGGAATGGAACAGGATAAGCTGGATCAAGCGGGTCAGCAAACGGTGGATTCGGTGACAGGAACTGGAACGGCACTGATGAACATACGGGAACGCCTGGGAGGCATTTATAATCACGAAGCCAAATTGCTTATTACCAGTAAGCAGGACGAAGGCACGACTATTCGTATTCAGCTGCCGAGCAATCAGAAAGGGGAGATACCATATGATGACAGCCTTTATCGTCGAGGATGAGCCGCTCGCTCGCCAGGAGCTTGCCTTCCTATTGGAAAACAGCAGAGAAGTGGAGGTTGTCGGAGAAGGATCGACCTTGACCAAGAGTTATGAGGCTATCCGGAACGCAGCGCCTGATGTCGTCTTTTTGGACATTGAACTTGCCGAAGGAACTGGATTACATCTGGCGGAAAAGCTGCAAGAGCTGCCAAAAGCGCCTTCTTTTGTATTTGCTACTGCGTATGATGAGTACGCATTACAGGCCTTTGAGCTCCATGCGACCGATTATCTGCTAAAGCCATTCGATGAACAGCGGATCAATCAATGTATCGAAAAGCTTCAACGGATGATCCCTTCAGCAATGGGATCGAAATCGCAAATCAAAAAACTGCCGATAATGGAGAATGAGCGAATTTCTCTGCTTGATATCCGGACCATCCTCTATATCACTACCCAAGGAGGCAAAACCCAGATCAAGACACTTCAGAAGCTCTTCCATTTGAATGAGCCGCTTGCGTCTGTGGAAAAGAAGCTGACAAATTCAAGTAGTTTCATGCGGATTCACCGCAGTTATATCGTTCATCTTGAACATGTGACCGCACTAGAACCGTGGTTCAATTCCACTTATAACCTAGTTATGGAAGATGGCTCAAAAGTGCCGGTTAGCAGAACATATGTAAAAGAAGTGAAGGAGAGATTTGGATTATGAGAGAAGCCGTCAGAGCCAATTAAAGGTAAATTTGCGGAAGCAAATGAACAATCGGTCAACTGATGGGGGCCCATCCAGAGGATGCTGAAATATAATACCAATGTGCATGGAGCTTTGACGTACTGGGGCAAAGACATAGTGAAGCCTTGCGAATACTTTTCCGGCTGTTGGCAGATGAGGATATTTTGGAATATCGAAAGGCCATCTGTTGCATGACAGACGGTCTTTTTGATTAAAAAAATATGCTGTTATAAGACATGTGGGAATAGAATTAGGAAAAAGGTCTTGACGGAAAATCAGATGCTTTATATTATGTAGGTATTACCAGATAAACTTATTTGGTAAAAAAATTTTACATTTTATTATTGAGAATGATAATCATTTATATTTATTAATGCTATAAAATAGCCTTTTTAGGGAATTTGATAGCTCTATAAACATTGAGAATGATAATCAATAATGAGCGCATAAGCGCTTTTTCTTTCAGCCTCAATTGAGAATGAATATCAGTATCAATAAGGGGAAGGTGGAGAAGTTGTGAGCAGGCATAAGCAAATAGGCATTATGTTATTGGCTTTACTTATCTCGTTTGTTTCATTCAACACAACGGCTTCGGCAGCTGTTCCGGAAGATGGCGCGTACACATTGGACTACACTGTCATTCAAGGTGATAACGATTCAGTTTCAATGGCCAATGACTATTGGGACAAGCCGGCTAGGTTGGATGTGGAGGACGGAAAAATGCAAATCCAGATGACCGTAAATCACAGCTCTTGGGTGACGGAATTCAAAGTACCTAGTGGAAGTGGATTTGCAGATACGACGGTAGTCAGCGAAGATACATCATCGGATACGCGGGTGACAGAATTTTCTGTGGCAGATTTAACTTCCCCTTTGGAATCCAAGATTCATGTCACTGTTCCAGATATTAATTATGATCATGACTACACGATTCGTTTCCGCTTCGATGAAGCTAGTCTTACATCGACAGGAGGAGCAGAAACCAGCGCTGCTGCAGAGGGAAATGCAAGCGGCAGCACCACAACCTCCGCAGGGAACGGCGGCGATACGGAAGAAATCACCACCTCTGGAGAGCGTGATGATAAAGAGACAGATACTGAGGCTGCCGCTCAGAAAAATCAAAAAGATGGTCAAAACGGAGAGAATATCGAGAATCCGCAAACAAGTGATAATACCTCGCTTGTTATATGGGGAATCGTCGCTTTAGCTGCACTCGGTCTATTTATCGGTTTTAAATATGTTACGTCTAAAACGAGAGGAAGCGAGAATTAATGACCAAGTCTTTTAAAGTACTGCTAGCAGCTGTCTTGGTTGCTTTCTATTTCGTGTCTGCCTGGCAGGTTAATCCTGTGAACGCCGCCGCGGCAATTGCTGATGGCAATTACACAATTGATTTCAGGGTATTGAAGGATGGAACGGAAGAAACCTCCATGTTAGATACATACACTCAGCATCCTGCGAACTTGACAGTAAAAGATGGCGTCGCAACCATCGACATGACGCTGCTGCATAGTGATTGGATTACCGATTTCAAAGTAGAGGAAAACGGCAGCTATGTTTCTCCACCAGTGGTTGCAAGCGATGAGGCAAATGATACGCGTACCATTCGATTCACTCTAGGCGATTTGGAAGCTGCACAAAACGTTCGTGTACGCGTAGATATTGATGCATTGAACTACCATCACGAATACCCTGCTCAGATTGTGTATGACATAAGCAACCTACCACAAGCAGAACCCGAAAGTCCAACTGACACCCCAGACGAGGGGACAGAAAGTCCAGATGATGGAACCGAAACACCGAATCCAGATAACGGATCTGAAACACCGGATCAAGGAACGGAAGATCCAGATAACGGGTCTGAAACACCAGATCAAGGAACGGAAGATCCAGATAATGCAGTAAATGAAGATGGCTACAAAGACGGTGTTTACAGTCTTGGCTACAAAGTACTAAAAGACGGAACTGATGAAGAATCCAGAATGAGCAGTTATGTGGTCAGCCCGGGGAAGCTGACGGTTGCTGATGGAAAATATCAAATGGAAATCGGAGTTAATAGCAGTGCTACGATTACATCTTTCCAAGCAGAACAGGGTGGACAATATGTAGATGCACAGATTGTGAGTGAAGACAAGGAAGCGGATACGAGAGTAGTGGCATTCCCGATCGATGATATAAATGCCAAGCAGAATATCCGTTTCCAGGTTGAAGTGCCAGCTTTCAATTACAAACAAACATACACTGTGCAGTTCCAATATGACACAGAGCAAGATACAGAAACCCCTGATCCAGGAACAGAAGAACCGGATAACGGCGAAACCCCTGATCTAGGAACTGAGGATCCAGATAATAGTTCCGAAACACCAGATCAAGGGACAGAAGATCCAGATAACGGTGAAACTCCGGACCCAGGAAATGACAATACGGATGTGAACCAAGACGGCTATAAGGATGGCATTTACAGTATCGACTACAAAGTGCTGAAGGATGGCACCGAGGAAGATTCCATGATGAGTAATTACGTGGTGAGTCCTGGTAAATTAACAATCAAAGATGGAAAATACCAATTGGAAATCGGTGTAAACAGCAGTGCTTGGATCACCTCTTTCCAAACAGAACAAAATGGGGAATTCGTTGATGCAGAAGTGGTAAGCGAAGATGCAGCAGCAGATACGAGAGTTGTAACTTTCCCTATCGAGGACATTAACAATAAGCAAAATGTCCGTGTTCAAGTGGAGATACCAGAATACAGCTACTATCACACTTACACAGTACAATTTGCTTACGACACAGCTAGTATGCAGCTGCTGGATGAAGACGTAAACCCAGGCAACAATAACCATTCCGGCAATAATAATGGAGAAAATCCTGGTAATGTAACGCCAAATACTCCTGGAGGAAGCGGCAGTGATAATACACCAAGTGGCAATGACGACGGCAAAACGCCATCTGGTAATACAACAAATCTGAACTATGACCCGAATGACGATAACAAGTCGGGTACTCCCAATGTAAATGGCAAAGATACAAGCCTAAATATACAGAACAATCCAAAAACATTCGATAGCTCGCATATTGCCTTGTATGCAGGATTACTTTTAGGCTCCGGACTACTGCTTTACAGACGATTCCGCCGGACTTAATCAAGCAGCCGGTGCACGACTGTGTACCGGAATTGCTTTTATTTTTGAAAAGGAGAGAAATCTCTATGAGACGATTACTTATTGTCCTTTCTATATGTTTGGTTGTTATTGCTGCCGGCTGTTCCCGTTCTAAAGAAGAACCGACAGCAGAGGCTGCCGAGTCGCGGATTGTTTCCACCACTGTTGCCATCACGGAAATACTGGATGCCTTGGAAGTGGACGGAGTGGTGGGTAAGCCTACTAGCTACAAAGAGCTGCCGGAACGCTATGCAGATGCAGTGGAGACAGGCAATCCGATGAATCCGGATTTAGAATTGATCGCATCTCTTGATCCAACAGATATACTGTCGGTGACAACGCTGGAATATGACTTGAAGCCAGTCTTTGACGAAGCAGGGCTTCCGGCTGATTACTTGGACTTTACTAGTCTTTCTGCCATGCAGGAAGAGATTGCCGAGTTGGGAGAGAAATACGACAGAACGGAACAGGCGGCAGCTTTGAACAGCCGGTTCAAAGAAAAGATAGACGAAATCAAAGCGAGAACAGCAGATAAAGAGAGGCCGAAAGTCTTGATTTTGCTAGGTGTCCCGGGCAGTTATCTGGTTGCGACGGACAAATCCTATATTGGTGATCTGGTGAACCAGGCTGGCGGCGAAAACGTCGTGCAAGGGGAAAACGTGGAATATCTTGCTTCCAACACAGAGTACCTGCAGCAATCCAATCCGGATGTCATCCTGCGCGCTGCGCATGGTATGCCGGAGGAAGTGGTGGACATGTTTGATGATGAATTTAAGACCAATGACATTTGGAAGCATTTTGCTGCAGTTCAGAACGATCGTGTGTACGACCTGGAAGAAACATTGTTTGGTACGACAGGGAATATTGCAGCGGATAAAGCTTTGGATGAACTATACAGCATGCTTTATGAGGAATGAGTAAGGAGAAAAAAATGAAGAAAACGATTTTCAGTTTTGTGACGGTCAGCTTATTACTGGTCATCACCATTGTGTACTCTGCTATCACCGGAAGTATAAAAGTCGGTGCTTGGGACTTCGTGACAGGCTTGTTCACCGGTTCCAATGAACAAGTCGAAATCGTGAAGGATTTGCGTCTGCCCCGCATCATCGTTTCGCTGTTCAGCGGAGCGGCACTGGCACTGTCGGGGGCGCTACTACAATCGGTTCTGCGAAATCCGCTTGCAGACGCTGGTGTCATTGGCGTATCGTCCGGAGCAAGCTTCTTCTCCCTCTTGCTTGTCACGTTATTGCCGCAATATTTTTTCTGGACACCTTTATTCGCGTTCATAGGCGGTACCGTTTCCTGTTTCCTCATTTATATGCTCTCTTGGAAATCAGGTTTGCACCCCATCCGTATACTGCTGATTGGGATTGCGATCAATGCCATGTTCGTAGGGCTGACGCAGGCTTTTATAACCGTTTGCAGCTATCTAGGCAAAATACCGGATCAGTCCACCTCATCGAATTTATCGATGCGAACGTGGGATGATGTCCAAATTGTAACTACATACGGGCTGGCAGGCATTGTATTGGCATTCTTTTTATACCCTTGGTGCAATATGCTCCTGCTGCAGGATAAGACAGCAAGGAACTTGGGGCTGAATGTCGGGATGGCAAGAATCATCATCTCGGCTGTGGCAGTGCTGCTTGCGGCCATCGCCACAGCTGTTGGGGGGGTCATCGCCTTTATTGGTCTTTTGATTCCGCATATCTCGCGGAATATAGTCGGAACCGATCATCGGCTGCTCTTGCCCTTCAGTGCGTTAAGCGGCGCATTATTGATATTGCTCGCTGATACTTTCGGGCGAACGATCATCGCGCCTTCTGAAATACCTGCTTCTACCATCATGGCAATCATTGGAGGGCCTTTCCTTATCTTCTTGCTGAAAAGGAGTGACAAAGTGCATGCAGACTAAAGATATTGGCTTTTCTTACAATCAGCCCCGTGTACTGAACAAGGTGACTATCAGCATCCCGTCAGGCAAGATGACAACCATACTAGGTCCGAATGGCAGCGGAAAATCGACGCTGCTGCATGTGATGGCAAATAATCTGCAGCCAGAAACAGGCGAAGTGCTGCTGGATAACGAAAAAATCACCCAATTCAAGCCGAAGGAACTTGCTCGGCGTTTAGCAGTTGTACATCAGCAGAATATATCGCCATCAGATATGACAGTGGAACGTTTGGTTTCGTTCGGCAGAATGCCGCATCGCAATGTATTCCGCAACGAAAATAAACAAGATCAAGAGGCGATTGAATGGGCAATCGAAAGCACGAATCTGGATGATTTCAGAAATACGCCAATCATTCAATTATCAGGAGGCGAAAGGCAGCGGGTCTGGATCGCTATGGCGCTTGCGCAAAAAACCGATATGTTGTTCCTGGATGAACCGACAACTTATCTGGATATCTTTTATCAGCTGGAAATACTTGAGCTGGTCAAAAAATTGAACAGGGATTACGGCATTACGATTTTGATGGTGCTCCATGATATCAATCAAGCAATCCAGTACAGTGATGAACTGATTGTCATGAAGCAGGGGGAAGTCTATGAAACCGGACGGCCCGATCGGATTATCACGCGTGAGTTGATTCGTGGGGTATATGGAGTCGATGCAAAAGTGGCTTTTGATGACACTGCCGGCATGTATATCCTGCCAACGACGCTAAAGGAAGGAGCAGCTGCTACATGAAGAAAAAGCGGAAACTGGCAGAAAGAATCATTACTGTCCTGCTCCTATCTGTCTTTTTATATGCTGCCTTTCAAATCGGTCAAATTGTCCTTGGTTATTATGACAATCAAAAAGTGCTGGCAGAAGTGCAAGAAATCCATAGGGAGTATCAAACAAAGCTCTCCGGATCGGCACAAGCAGCGGAGTCAGAAACAGAGATACGCAGTTCGTTCGACCACTTGCAGGAAATTAATCAGGATATGATCGGCTGGATCCGTATTGAGGACACACCAATTAATTACCCAATTTTACAAGCTTCGGATAACGACTATTACTTGGACAGGAATTATAAAGAAGAGCAGGCCGATGCAGGCAGTATCTTCATGGATTATCGGAACGACCTGGAAGATATGTCGGCAAATACAGTAGTGTATGGCCACCGGATGAAAGACAATAGCATGTTTGGAAGCTTAAAAAAGTACGGGGACGAATCATTCTATCAAGCTCACCGTTATATTCAATTCGATACGATCTATGGCAGTTATAAGGCAGAGATCTTTGCGGTTTACCAGACGGATACAGATTTCAACTACATCCAAACGGATTTCACTGACGCTTCAGATTACGAGAATCTAATACAGGAAATACAGGAGAAAGCTATCTATCGTACCGATGTAAAGGTAGATGCAGATGATCGAATCCTCACTCTTTCCACCTGTGATTCCATTTGGCAGCCAAAACAGAACAGGTTAGTAGTCCACGCCAAGCTGACCAAACAGTAATCCTGTATGGGAAGGAGAATAATAGATGAAAAAAATCATGATGATAACCCTGCTTGTCTGCTTTTGTACGGGATGTGCCACCACGCAAGCCGATCAGGATCAAGAAAGAGCGGCTTTGACGATAACGGATTTCGCCGGCCGGGAAGTGAGTTTCAGTGAGGTTCCCGATAGCGTCGCATCGGTGAGTTATGGTGATTTGGATATCGCGTCCTCACTCGGAGCCACTATTGTCGGAAGGCCGACCGCAGAGGATGTGACACAGTCCGATTGGAAGAGTATACCCGAGGTTGGAACAGTCCATGAAATGAACCATGAGATGTTAGCCAGCGTGAAAAGTGACGTCGTTCTGGCAAATGCGGACTTTAATCAAAAAGATGAGCAGATGCTGGAAAGTCTGGGCACGGAAGTTGTTTATACCAATGCTGATTCGGTTGAAGATATCAAGAAGCAAATAACACTGCTTGGAGAAATGCTTGATAGGACTGAGCAAGCAGAAGAATTGGAAGCGAAAATAGACGAAAAGCTTGCAGAGCTTAATACAGATAAATACAAGGATAAAAAAGCAGTCATCGTTTATGGCACGCCAGGAACCTACATGGTAGCGCTGCCGAATTCCTTGAGCGGGGACATCCTTGCTAAAGCGGGTGGATATAACATTGCTGCCGATTTTCCTGCATTGGAAGAATTTCCACAATACGCCCAGCTGAATGCAGAAGAGATTGTGAATGCCGATCCGGATATTGTCATGCTGATCACACACGGCAAATCGGAAGAAGTGCAGCAAGGCTTCGAGCGGGAGATGGAGCGCAATGCTGCTTGGAGCAGCATCAGTGCCGTGAAGGAGGGGAACGTGTTTGTCCTGCCAAATGACTTGTTTGGAACAAATCCAGGGACACGAATTACCGATTCAATCGATCTGATGCAGGATTACCTGGAAGGGGAGAAACAAGATTGAATGCAGCAACCGCACAGGATAAAGAGCTGAAACAAGTTGATTGGCGAGTCAAAAGGAAGCATCGGCGCCTTCTCATTCTTTTTCTCTCCATCTTTTTGCTCCTCCTTGCTTCTGTATATGGCATAGTAAGTGGTTCCGTTTCTGTATCTTTGCAGGATTTCACCCAACTTTTGAGTGGGAATGCCGATCCGCTGACAGAGAATATCGTCTGGAACTTGCGCCTGCCGCGTGTCATCTTAGGGGCGCTGGTGGGGGCGTGTCTTGCAGTTTCAGGAGGTATTCTGCAAGGTGTCACGCGCAATCCATTGGCTGATCCAGGTATTATCGGTATATCGGCAGGAGGTGGTCTGGCGGCGGTTATCACGATGCTCGTCTTTCCTGCCTATAGCTACTTGCTGCCGGTGGCAGCGTTTATCGGTGCATTGAGTGCTGCCTTCCTGATTTATGTAATGGCTTGGAAAGAAGGTGTGTCGGTATTCCGGATGATCTTGGCGGGAGTGGCGGTCAATGCGCTGCTCGGAGCGATCACTTCGGGAATTATGCTGCTCTACAGCGATAGCGTCCAAAGTGTGCTGCCATGGCTTTCCGGAGGCTTGAATGGAAAGGGATGGTACGAGGTCAGGTTCTTTTTCCCGTATGCAGTAATCGGATTGACGGCTGCCATGCTGCTGATACGATCAGCCAACATCTCACTGCTGGGAGAAGACAGAGGCAAGTTGTTGGGATTTCATGTGGAAAGGCAGCGTTTTTATCTGATCCTTGTGGCGGCCCTCCTGGCAGGAGCTGCTGTCAGTGTCGGGGGGCTGATCGGCTTTGTCGGATTGGTCGTTCCGCATATCATACGCTTACTGATAGGGGGTGATTACCGATTCCTGCACCCTCTGTCGGCTATCAGCGGAGCAGCTCTTGTTGTATTTGCGGATACAGGAGCCAGAAGTTGGTTTGGAGCTGTCGAGTTGCCGGTCGGCATCTTGATGGCCTGTATCGGAGCACCGTTCTTCTTGATGCTGTTAAGAAAAGGGGGATTGAGATAGATGGCAATTGCTAGTTTGCAGGATATAACGATACAGCGTGGAGACCGGGTAACTTTACAAGCCTCATTGGAAATTCCGGAGGGGAAGATAACGGGTATCATCGGCCCTAATGGATCTGGTAAATCGACATTATTGCATAGCATCAGCAATTTGCTGAAGCTTTCTTCAGGAAAAGTGGAAATAAAGGGACATGACGTACAGACACTGAAGCGGAAAGAGCTCGCAAAGCAAGTGACTTTATTGAAACAAAGTGAGCTGATGCCAATGGATTTTCTTGTGCAGGATATCGTCCAATTCGGACGGCTTCCGTATCAGAATAATTGGCAGAAAGAGTCATCGGAAGGCAATCAATTGATAGATTGGGCAATGGAAGAGTGCCGCATCAGCCATCTGGCTGACCGGCAGGTGGATACGCTGTCTGGAGGAGAAAGGCAGCGGGTGTTGATTGCCATGGCACTTGTCCAGCAGACCGACATATTATTACTGGATGAACCGACAACATATCTGGATGTGGCGCATCAGCTCGACTTGCTGCATCTTCTACAGAGGCTGCATAAAAATCATGGCATTTCCATCGTTCTGGTTTTGCATGATTTGAACCAAGCGATGCAATATTGCGATCATCTGGTCGTCATGCGAAAAGGAGCCATCTATCAGACCGGCGAGCCAGAGCATATTGTGACAAGCGAGTTATTGAAGGATGTCTTTCAGATACAAGCCACTATTTCAAATGAGTCCGATAAGCTATGGATCAATCCAATAGGCGTTTACTTATAAAAGGAGAGATGAAAAATGATTATAGTGAAAAATACAGTAAAAATCACAAAAGGGGAAGCGCACAAACTGACAGATCGTTTCCAGCAAACTGGTTTGATTGACAGCTTCCCAGGGTTCATCGATCTGGATGTGCTGATCAATCGGAAAGAAGGCGACACGGATGAAGTGATCATCAGCACACGTTGGGAAACATTTGAAGACTTTTCACGATGGCTTGGAAGTGATGAATTCCGTCAAAAGCATAAGCATGGAAAGAAGCAGCCGGATTTCATCCAATCATCAGTCATTACCACATACGACGTAGCGGTCAGCCGGAAGTCCATCGTCCAAAAAGAAAATGTCTCCTAATAACAAATCCCCATTCTTTGAAAGAGTGGGGATTTGTTAATTATTGAGCCGTATAACCGCCATCGACAATCAAGCTATTGCCGGTCATGTAAGAAGAATCATCAGAGGCCAGGAACAGAACAGCTTTCGCCATTTCCTCTGCTCTTCCGAGTCGTTTCATCGGTGTCATCGTGGAAAGTGTCGCTTTATCGACTTCCGGGATGATCGGTGTGTCGATGAAGCCTGGGCACAGTGCATTTATGCGAATGTTTTTGTCCGCATATTCAAGTGCAAGGGAGCGCGTAAGATTTACAACGCCGCCTTTTGCCGCATTATATGCAGCGGATCCTGGTGAGCCGACCCAGCCATACATGGAAGCGGTGTTGACAATATTGCCGCTGCCGTTTAGAAGCATCACGCGAAGCGCTTCGCGGGCAACAAGGAACACACCGTCCAAGTCCACGTTTACTGTGTTGCGCCATTCAGCATAATCCAATTCATGCGAAGGATGAACACGACCGATGCCGGCATTGTTGAATACGATATCGACTTTGCCGTAAGCAGCAACTGCTTGCTTGAAAAGATTTGCTACTTCTTGTTCACTTGTAATATTCGTTTGGATGAAGACTGCTTCTGCACCATTTGCTTTCAGCTCTTCTTCCACTGTTTTTCCTTTTTCTTCGTTCAAGTCGACTAACACAAGCTTAGCGCCCTCTGCTGCGAAAAGACGAGCTGTAGCGGCGCCAATCCCCGATGCTCCCCCTGTGATCAGTGCAACTTTATTTTCTAATTTCCCCATTTTGTTTCCTCCCAGTATAATGGAATAAAATCGGTTACAATTTAATTGTAATACTTTGGACACATATCTCAATCAGTAGCTGAAAAGAAGATGTCTAAGTATTGGACAGATAATCCAATACTGTTTGACAAAATGGGGGATTTTTTAATGGTACATGAACAGGATTCGACATCTAACCGGCGTAATCGGACAAAAATGCATTTTCGCGAAGCGTTGATCAAACTGATCAAGAAAAAGGGGTATCATGCGGTCACAGTTAAAGATATTGTCGAAGAAGCAGCATATAACCGCAGTACTTTTTATTTCCATTATCAAGATAAAGCAGAATTGGCAGAAGATCTGCTCGACAGGATGCTTACGGGACTTGAACAGTCCGCGGGTATTACTTATACCGTAGAAAAAGAAACATTTACAAAGGATCTAAATAACTCCTCATTCTCTATCATTGCTTATTTTTATGAAAACAAAAGCTTCTTTGAACTGATTAATTATGAGGACACGCTTCCAAGCATGCATACGCGATTGCCGAATGTGATCCGGAAAATTTATAAGGAGCAATTCGAATTCAAAACAATAAATGATTTGCAGGTAAATATGGATTACTTCAAAGTCTATACAGCGATAGGTTTTTATGGGTTGATACGCGACTTGATTGCAGAGGATTTTCAAACACCAGAGGAACAGTTCGCACAGGACGTTATCGAGTTATCGCAAACGCATATTCAATCCGTTAAATATATTGGGCGTTAGGACAAACTAGAGTAAAAAAAGCTCAGCCTCATCAAATGAAAGGGAGACTGAGCTTTTTACATGAATGTTTATCAGACAGGTTTATTTTCTTCTTCTTCCTCTGCTTTCCACCATAATGCATCTTCAGGATTCTCAACAGCTTCTTTATATTCGGATTTGGTGGAGACGGTTGGATAGGATCCTTTTAAAGATTTTCCTGATGTACTCTTGAACAAGAGCAAAATCACCAGGAACCCGATAATGCTAACGATTGTCAAATACCATGCAGGTGCTAGGTTATTCCCCGTTTGGTGGACGAGCCATGTGGAAATCAATGGCGTAGTACCACCGAATATGGATACCGAGACATTAAAGGTCACAGATAGTGTTCGATACCTTATATCTGTGTAAAACATCGTTGGCAAAGATCCAGGGATGGAGCCTTCATACGTTGCAAGCAGCACACCCAGAATGAGGATGCCTAACGAAACATATACCAATCCATTCAAGTTTACTAAATAAAAGGCAAGCGCAGAAAGAAGCGTCAATCCGCCTAATCCAATCAAGAAAACGGTTTTGTTTCCGATTTTATCACTGAGCTTCCCGAACATTAATGTAAGTGGCACCATGATGATCATGACGAGAGTAATCAGTACGGTACCTACTGTGCTGGATAAGCCAATGATTTCATCTAAATAGGACGGCATGTAAGATAACAGCATATAGTTTGTCACGTTAAAGAATGCTACAGCGACGAAACAAACAATGATATCTTTTTTGTGGTTCTTTAAAATGGACAGGAAGCCTTCTTCTTCTTGTTCCTGATCTTCATTATTATTAGAAAGCTCATTTTCAAAAATCGGTGATTCCTCTAAGCTCTTTCTCAGATATAATCCGATAAGTCCAAGTGGCAATCCGAGCAAGAACGGGATTCTCCATCCCCATGTGGCCATCTGATCATCCGACAAGGCGATAAAGAGTATGCTGGCAACAAGTGAAGCCAAAATATACCCTGTCAAGGTCCCGATTTCCAATCCGCTTCCCAGTATATGACGCTTATTATCCGGAGAAGATTCAGCAATATATACCATTGCACCAGCGTATTCGCCGCCAGTAGAAAAACCTTGGATGATTCGTGCGACTAATAATAATATCGGTGCCCATATCCCGATTTGATCATAAGTGGGTAGTAACCCAATCAGTAATGTTGAAAAAGCCATTAAAATAATCGTGGTGGTTAAAACGACTTTTCTCCCTGCTCTATCTCCGATTTTACCAAAGATAATACCGCCTAAAGGCCGCATTAAAAAGGCAATCGCGAATGTAGCGAAGGTAAATACTAATTTCAATTCATCATTTTGAACCGCACTAAAAAAGTTCTGACTGATAATAACAGCTAAGTAGGAATATAAACCAAAATCGAACCATTCCATCGCGTTTCCTACACCTGTAGCAAACACACTTTTCTTCGCTGTTTGGATATCCACAACGTTAATCTTCTTCTTGTTGAATTTCATTTTTTGTCAACTCCATGTTATACGGTTATACAAGGAAAATACTGTCGAATGGGTTAGAAGCAGTTTTCGCAAGCTGCATAAAATTCAGCAAAGCTGTAGGAAGATGTCTCCATCATTCGGGGTATAGGGATAATCCTCCACATTTTTGATTTATTGTTCATCTTCTTCGTATGTGAAGTTATTGTGCACCAAAAGCTTCTTAGCCATACGGCGAAAGCCGCCAATAAAGAAAAGGAAACGAAGCATAACTGCAATAGGATAATAATTCAACCCAAAAAAGCTTTTCAAATTGCTATGAAAAGGCTTTTTATTTAGTGAAATTATTCAATCTAAATAAATCAGTTAGCAAGAGATATTATCCTTCTTTTCACCACGGGTCCGTCCATTCACCCTTGAATTAACAGCTAGGCAAAGGATTTCCCTTGTATTACCGCTCTTTTCAACTTATATGAAATACCCTGATGAGCAGCAGTATAAACATCAAATGATACAATTTATCTAATTTGTATGGTAAGCTGTCCTATAAGTATTTTTGGCAATGTCATCTTTCTGGCTCAGGATGAAGAAGAACATATATTTCCATGGACTGTGGATGATAAGCAAAAATGCAGCAGAACAGACGAAAAAGAGGTGCTGGAATGAAATTCAGTGAATTTGAAATAGGGCAGCGCTATGAAACAAAAACGATCAAACTATCCAAACAAGATATCATCGACTTCGCACAAGTATATGATCCGCAATATATGCACATAGATGAAGAAAAAGCGAAACAGGGACGCTTTGGCAATCTGATTGCATCAGGGATGCAGACGATGAGTACATCATTCAAGCTGTGGGTCGAGGAAGGGATTTATGGTGAAGAAGTCGTAGCTGGCACCGGTATGAACAATGTCCAATTCATCAAGCCGGTATTCCCCGATGATGAACTGAGGGTGGTCGCGGAAGTGATCGAAACTGTGCCAAAACGTCGTGGCAATGGTATTGTCACGGTACAGCTGAGTACATATAATCAAGATGACAGCAAAGTATTTCAAGCTGAACTAAGTGCACTTATAAATAATTGAATGAAAAAAGGAGGCATCTGATACAGATGCCTCCTTTTTTAACTTCCCGTTATTTCGTTAACGGCCTTCTCGAAGCAAATATTCACGGTTCGCTGATTGGAACGAGTCCGATGCATGACACCGGCAGGAATGGTAAATAGGTCGCCAGGCAGTAAGCTGACTGTCCGATCCTCCAGATCTATGTGTAGCTCACCTTCCAGGATGAAGAAAGCTTCATCACAATCATCATGCTTATGCCAATGATATTCCCCATCAATCACCGCGAGACGAACAACATGATCGTTTACTTCACTAACGATTTCATTCATATATAAAGCGGAATCTTTCGTAAGCTGCGTCAATTGCAGCAGCTCAAGCTGGCCAATCGACTCAGCTATAGTGGAAGAGCGGAATTCACTTTGAAGCAAGCTGAAAAGGAGGACATCCTGAAATTTCCCTTCCCATTTTCGTCCTTGGCGGTTGATGCCCTCTTGGCGGAAGCCTGCGCGTTTGACCAATCGCTGGGATGCAATGTTATCGGCATTCACTTTGACCTCCAGCCGGTTCAATTCCAGTCTGTCAAAACCGATGTGCAAAAGTTCGTGTAAGGCGGCCGTCATGAACCCTTGACGCCAATAAGCGCTTCCCAGCTCGAATTCGATTTCGCCTGTCTCATGCAGGAAGTTCAAACGCTTGAACCCGCATGTGCCGATGACAGTCTGCTCATCATGTTTCCGGATAGTATTACCTGCTTGCGTGCTTGGTCTGTTCCAACTGCTTGATTCGGGCTTTCACTTCTGACAGTGATAGCAAGATACTGTACCGCGTCCATTTGGTTACGACAGGATCTGACCAGATTGGAAGCAATGCATGGGCATCCTCCTGGGAGATCGGCTTAAGTGAAACTAATTTATGAGACATTTTTTCCTCCTTATCGTTATACGTCTGCCTGTTCTCGCCACCATCGCTAAGATTGCAAAGAAAGTTTGTAATAATAGATGGCCAGGTCATTCTGTCCTGTTTCTGTATAATAAGCAGCCAATTCATTGGCGTAAGTACGGACGTTGTAATGGTCGCCTTTTTGCCGGAATAAATCGATACCCTCTATCCATACTGATTCGAAATTAGCACGATCGACATACTTTTTGTGCAGCATGGCAAATTCCCACTTGAATATTTCATCCTTTTCATCGATGCTGAGCTGGAATCCTTCCTGATAGGCATCCATTGCCAAATCCTGCTGTCCTGTCTTCCAATAGGAGTCAGCCAGTAGGAATAGTGTCTGCAAATAAGCATTATATGTCCGGTATTTCCTAGCCGCCGTTAAATATGGAATAGCTGCCAATGGCGTTTGCTGGACAGAATACAGATAACCAATATTATGCTGGATCAATGCGGCCAAGTGACCTTCACGCTCAAAATCGGTATGTGATAAAGCATCATTCAGCGTATTTTCTGCTAAAGTGAATTCCTTTTGCTCGATGAAATTCAGCCCTCGCATCAATTCGCTGCGAGCAAGCAGATAGCGATAAGCAGGATATCTCTCAAAGATTTTCACTGCATATTCCGTGTGGAAAACAGCGAGGGATGTGATATCCAAATGATGATATGTCATTGCTTTGCGGAAGTGGAAATCTCCATGCTCCACTTCATCATCCATGGAAGAGAGGTACTCCTCTGCTTTTTCAAAAGAGGCCAGTGCACACATATATTCATTCTCCTCACACAAACGCATTCCTTCTGCAAGGTGATAATAATAATGCAATGCTGGTACAAAGGCATGTTTATACTTGTCTGCTTCCCTATGGTATATTTTGCTTTTGTCCAAATCGGATACAAGTACATGAAACCGGCAGGAGAGCAGTAAATACACGACATAGAGCGTATCCTCCTGTTTGAGTTCCTCGATTCGTCCTGATAATGCATGATACATATCCGATGCTTCCTGCCGCTTTCCTAGCCGGATGGAACGATACCAATCTTCCAAAGACGCTGTCAAATTCTGGTCTAAAACGAGCAAACTCCTGTCCATACGTGTCCCCTTTGTTATAGTCTTTCGTTATATTTTACCATTTTCGTCGAAATTTGTAGATAATGTTGCGTAGCTAGGTGAAATTTTTGAGTGAAACAGGAGCTGTCGGAAAGCCGAGAGGGAGTACCGTTTATTATGAATAAACGGTAGAAATTCCAGAATGAGGTTTTGAAGAGGAAAGAGATCAGAGTAAGAAAAAATGAGTCAGAAGAGAGTTTTCACAATGCGGGGAACCTTTTTTCTAACCTTTCCCAGTTTATTGACAGATTTCTTACAGTTGTCTGGTTTCTCTCATAATCGCCATCTAACTGCTTACTTTGTTTCTTGAATTTTTGTTATAATGCGAGGTAATCCAAGTTAAATAAAAGTAAGGTGATAATCATAAAAAAGCTTAAAAATGCTCTATTCTTCCTGCTTGGGACTATTTTCTTGGGCTTTGGTATAGCGGGAATCGTTCTGCCTGTATTGCCTGGAGGTCCTTTTTTAATGGTAGCCACATTTTGTTACGCGAAAAGCTCCAAACGAATTGACGATTGGTTTAAAAGCACCACTTTCTATACAAAATATGTACTCGCAATCAAAGAAAAGAAGGGCATGACCCTGAAAGAAAAAATCCGCATCAACATAATCGCGGATGCTTTCATCCTGTTTTCGGTATTTTATATTGATATTTGGCTTGTGAAGATATTGTTGATTGTACTTGGTCTGATTAAGCATTATTACTTCATAAAAAAGATAAAAACGATAAAACCGGAGCAAGCAAGCGACGGTATCAAAACTCATGCATAGTTATAAATCAAAGGAAAGACCGTTTTCTGCATGGAAAACGGTCTTTTTTACGATAGTTTATTTCCAACTGCAATCCACCGGCCATCAATATCTTCAAATACAAACTCCTTATTGCCATAGTCGGTCGTCATCAAAGGACGCACAATGGTTATACCCGCATCCACAAGTTCCTGCTGCATCGCCGCCTGCTTCTCCGTGATGAAATATGCATCATAACCATAGCCATACTGCAAGCGATTCGGGAAAAATCTTTCAAGAACAGATTGCGTCAGAACAAGTTCGATATTATCCCGATAGAGGCATATGTGCGGCTCTGTGCTTTGGAGATAAGGTATAGCCTGAAAACCAATTTTTCTATAAAAATCAGCCGTCACATGCAAATCGGGACAGGGGAATATCTGCAGTAAATGGGAAAAGGATGGTTTTGTCATAAAGACGCACCACTGACTTTAAATCCGATATGTAGGGTGTTCATGTTCTTTCCTCCTTAATTCTATATACGCTCTTATCTTCGTTTTCTCCTTCTACCGACTCACCTTGTCGTCATCAGGCATATTTAAGAACAATAAGCGTTACATAACAATTTTTTTGATTGGAAACGTATTTACGGTATAAAAAGGAAAAATTTGAATGTGGATGACAAAGGTTTTATTGATCTTTGGTATCATTTGCTTATCGGAAGGGTTTCTCTGTTGATTGGAGTTTTAGCATTACTGGCGGCAAGGCTCTTCAAGCTATTGCTTTCAAAAATGTTTCAAGCTATAAGAGAAGAGAGGTTACCAAGATGAAATTATCGGATGAATTAATTTTGCTTCAAGCCTCTGTAACAACGGAGGAAGACTATGGTTTAGGCGAAATATGGCAATCAATTGATGAATTTATGCAAGAGATTGAGGAAGTTGCTGAAGCAATTCTTCGGATGTTCCTGTTCATGGGTGCTGGATTCATATTCCTGATTGGGCTGTCTTATGTTTTTTTCTCTTGGATCGGTGCACCGCGGGGTCAATCAAAAACGGAGAAGAAGAAGTTCTGGATAGTCAATGGGTATGTACTGCTCGGTTTCCTGATTGTTTCTGTACTCATTTATGTAATCCCAGCGGCAATTATCTTTTAAAAGCAAACTGGCAGCGCAGTATATATCGCCGCCAGCATGACTCCCTATAAGTTATCCAGCTTTTTCTGCGCAATAATGAAAACCAAGCCCGGGCAATCAATCTGTCCGGGCTTGGTTTGTTGATTTACCATAACCTGTGATTATAGCAGCAGTAAATAAAAGAAATGTCACGATAAAACCAGTCAATGGATAATTCATTAACATTCCAAGCGTCAGCATACTTAATCCGGCGAGGATGAACAATAGCTTGCTAATCAAGTTTCTCATATCTCCATGGTAACATTTCCAAATGAATGGAAGTCAAGTGGAGATTTACTTATGGTGAGCAAATGCTGATTATTGTTTCTTGCTTCCTATTCATACAGTTTAATTATATCGTATATTGCGATATAATTGCGGGAAGGGAGTGATGATTTGTCTATTCAACAATTAAATGAGCTATATATGAATATATACCATCAGCTTCGCTTTACCTATCAGGATAAACTGACCCACCAAGCTGTACGGATTCTCCAGACGATCAGGATGGAGGAAAAAGTGCATGTATCCAGGATTGCTGCGGCCTTGGGAGTTTCCCATAATACAGCATCGGAGCATGTGAAGCGTCTCATACAGAAGGGATACATCTTAAAACAGCGGGATGCAGCCGATGAACGAAAGGTCTATCTCCAGCTGACCGAGCGTGGGACGACGACTGTAAAACAGCATACAGAATTGGATGAAGGGAAACTGGCTGTCGTGATGCAGTCACTTTCACTGGAAGACCAGGAGACAATCCAGGCTGGATTCCGGTTATTGGAGAAGCAGGCGAGAAAATGTTTTTCATCCTAAAGATTCTCGTCAGTGCCGTCATCATTGGGGGAGTTACCGAAGTTGCAAAACGATTCCCGACTTATGGAGGAATCATTGCAGCGCTTCCGCTTGTGAGCTTACTGAGTATATTCTGGCTATTCATTCAAGGACAAACTGCACCACAACTATCCCGCTTTGTCTGGGGAGTCGTGACAGGTCTGCCAGCGACCATCGTAATGCTTGTCTGTCTGTATATAGCTTTACGGCTGACCGGCAATTTAGCTTTTGCATTGCTGATAGGGGTGATTAGCTGGCTGGTGTTTTTGTTTGTACAACAGAAAATAGTTGCTCTTGTTTCTGGGTCTTAAGAAGAAGTCATCATTCTTATAGGAAGAAATCTAAAGATGATGTTTCTGGAACTTTTATTTCTTGCGGTAGTATTTTGTAGTCACTGATATGATTATGGGATCAACTCGAGTTTAGAGGGACAGGATGAATGCGGCCGGAAATTACTATTAAAAACTAATAATGCTATGTATTCTGTATCATTTTAGGTACTTTACTGCTAGTCGTGCTTCGTCAAATGGATACAATTTTGACAGCAATGATGCCAGATATGCTTTTGTACCTTGTTTCATCACTACATATATTGGGGATGTTCTTTCTTCTAATGTACCTCCGACAACAGAACTTTGAGCATGGAGTTCACTGCGGGGCATCTTTTGCAATTTATCCGGCTAATCCTGCAGATCAGCTGACTTTGTCGCTTTTTTAATGTAATCACCTTTATATCCGTGCCATATAGTAGAGGATGGATAACTTCTGCTTTGAGGGGGCAGAGTGAACAGCCAGTTGATATGGAAGCATGATGTAGAGAAAACAAGCAAATTTCTGATGGATTTGACAAATTCTATCAGAATCTTTAACCTGAAAAAGGTTTAACCAAGTTATGATATTCTGGTAGAATCGAGTGATAGAATGAATGATTTAGGTAATTTGATAGTGAATTATGGATATATTGGGATCTTTATCATCTTAGTGCTAGGAATAGTAGGCTTGCCTATACCGGATGAAGTGCTTTTGACTTATGTTGGTTATAATATCTTTATCGGAAGGATGAGCTGGATTGGGGCGATATCAGCTGCTTTAGCTGGAGCTCTGATAGGTATATCAATCAGTTATTTGCTTGGGAGGAAGCTTGGACTGCCATTTCTTCGTCGTTTTGGTCCTAAAGTACATATCTCAGACAAAAAAATTGATTGGACGCAGTCTTATTTTGAAAAACACGGTGGTTTGTTATTGATGTTCGGTTACTTTTTGCCAGGTATTCGTCATATAACGGCATACATTGCAGGTATTGCGGACTTTCGCTTTGGCAAATTCGCCATTTTTGCTTATTTAGGAGCCGTGTTATGGGTTAACATCTTTATCCTGCTCGGAATTTTGTTGGGAGACAATTGGACTGTCATGGAGACAATATTGCATGATACTACCAAGATTGTTGTTATTGGGATAAGTGTGGCAGCATTATTATTCTTCTATTTCAAGTTCAGGAAAAAGAAAACGGACTAACCAAAATGTCCGATTCTTTCTCCTACCTTAATTGATTGATTGAGAGAAATCATTGAGAAAGATAGCTGTGTGAATAATAGAATAACAGTGGACCCGAAGGAGAAGAAACCCATTTCTTCTCCTTTCTCCAGCTTATCTGATTGATAAGTCACATGGATACTATTTACGTTTAAAGCGCCGACTTTGATGACAGCGCATTTATTTTTGCCGTGCGTATCGATTTCTGTAATCTTGCGGTAGTTAGTAGTCAGGGGGCGTGTCCCATATTTTAATCCGAAGTTGTTAACAGGATATGATTTACCGCCTAATGTCCGGCTGTCGCTTATTTGTCCATTTACTGGACTGTGTATCCGGTGGTAATGGTGTGGAGAAAGATAGACTACTATATAACTACCATTATTATAGTCAGCAGCATGGCTTTCCCCACCAAGCAGCTCCGAGATGGATAGCTGCTGGTTCTTGACGGAAATGGTCATCCCATCCCTAATTGAGCCGTAATCATTGATTATGCCATCAACAGGGCTGACGGCACTGGAGGGATGATTGTCAATTGTGCGAATACCGGGTTTTAATTGTCTAGTGAAGAGTGCTTGCAGACTTTCATAGGAAGCTGGCGGATAGCGCATATCCTCCTTATTCAGCTTATAAACGGAAGTGAAAATAGGTATGAGGAACCGGCTGAACTTGGAGCTGGTAAAAGCAGCAATCCCTTTTGAAATATATTTGTTTCCAGTTAACTCTACGAGTGATTTCAAGCATAGTTTTAACACGATAAGGTAACCCCTAACATTAAATTTTAATAGTCTAACTGGAACTGTAATATAAAATTATCAATTTGTAAAAGGTGTGAACAAGGATGAACATCAAAAAACATATACCAAATGGAATAACACTAGGAAACTTATATTGCGGCTTTTTGTCAATTGGATTGACAATCGGGGATTATTATAAAAGCGCAGCATTCCTGATATTTTTTGGTATGATCCTAGATGGATTGGATGGGCGTATCGCCCGTATGCTCCAGGTAAAAAGCGATATTGGTGAACAACTGGATTCACTAGCAGATCTAGTGACATTTGGTATTGCTCCAAGTATTCTCTTTTCACATACAAATAGAATTGATGGCAACTATTTTGATTTTGCATTAGCGGGACTGTTTCTGCTTTGCGGTGCATATCGCCTGGCACGATTTAATTCTGAGTCAACAGAGGATAATTCTTATTTCGTCGGGGTGCCGATCACGGCTGCGGGAGGCATACTAGCTTTAACGACTTTGTTCTACTCGCACATTCCAGCGGCAGTTAATATCCTTATCATCAGTATACTCAGTTATATGATGGTAAGTCGTATCAGAGTTCCAAGTTTTAAGAATCTCTCCCTTCCCAACTATGGTACGTTAGTGACAGTTCTCATCGGTTTTGGAGTGCTATTAATTGATATAAGTCCATATTTACCACTCGCCATTTCCTACCTGGTTACGCCTATTTACTTTCTATATGTTTCTTATCGGGTCATCGTTTTGAGGACACGTCGTAAAGGATAAATGCAGCCCTGTCCAGCTCTCCCATCCTTTAGTGTTTGAAGCCTTTCTTGCATAAACAATACAGCCAGGATACACATTCTCTAAGAAGCAGAGCAACATTTAACAATCTATTTTTTCTAGCATATAGGAATGTTTAGCTGGCTGGTGTTTTTTGATACTACGATAATTAGTCGCCCTCTTTTGCATTTCATCCTGCCGATCCTGCAACTCATCCCCATATTTCCGCCTTCTGAATGTAAACGTTATCAATAACAACTTTATCCCGTATAGTGGTGTGGTAGATAACTTCTGCTTTGAGGGGGGGGGAACAAAATGAATGCGATTACAATGGTGATCGGATCGATCTGTATTTTGATGATTGTCTACCGCCTTTATGGAACATTCATGGCGGTAAAGGTGCTCAAGCTGGATGATTCGAAAAAGACACCAGCGCATGAGCTGGAGGATGGCAAGGATTATGTGCCGACAAACAAATGGGTATCATTCGGGCACCATTTTGCGGCAATTGCGGCAGCGGGTCCGCTTGTCGGTCCGATTTTGGCTGCGCAGTTCGGCTACTTGCCTGGTTTGCTGTGGCTATTGATTGGTGCAGTTATCGGGGGAGCTGTCCATGATATGGTCGTTTTGTTCGCATCCATGCGGCAAAAGGGAGAATCCGTTGCGGAAATTGCCAAACGGGAACTTGGTCCTGTGGCGGGATTTTGTACAGGACTGGCGATGCTGTTCATCATCACGATTACGATGGCAGGCTTATCCTTGGTTGTTTTGCATGCATTGGAAGAGAATCCGTGGGGGACATTCTCGGTTGGTATCACGATTCCGATTGCCATGGCTGTTGGATTGTATCACCGCAAAACGGGTAATCTGAAGCTTGCTACCATAGTTGGTTTTGCGCTGATCATGGCAGGCGTATTCGTGGGACCGCTTATCGTCGATACGCCACTAGGGGACTTTTTGACATTAGATGTAAAGACATTATCCATTCTTTTACCGATTTACGCATTCTTTGCGGCAGCACTGCCGGTATGGCTATTGCTGGCACCGCGTGATTATTTGAGCAGTTTCCTGAAAATCGGGGTGTTCCTGGCTTTGATCCTTGGGGTATTCGTGGTGAACCCCGGAATTCAAATGCCTGCTTTCACAGAGTTCATAGGCGGGGGAGGACCAGTGATGAATGGTCCTGTATGGCCGTTCATTTCGATCACGATTGCATGCGGTGCGATTTCAGGTTTCCACGCATTTGTTGGTTCCGGTACGACGCCGAAGATGATCAATCGCTGGAGTGATATCAAGCCGGTCGGTTTCGGTGCGATGCTAGTAGAGTGTGTGGTCGGTATCATGGCCTTGATCGCAGCGACAGCTCTTCATCCGGGAGACTATTTCGCGATCAACTCCACGCCAGCTGTATTCCAGACACTCAATATGAGTACGGTAAACCTGGCAAGCTTGAGCGAATCCATCGGACTTGATCTGGAAGGCAGGACTGGAGGAGCCGTTACATTGGCGGTCGGGATGACGTTTATCTTCACGTCAATCTCATGGTTCGACAATTTGGCATCGTTCTTCTTCCAATTTGTGATCATGTTCGAGGCATTGTTCATCCTGACAGCAATCGACTCCGGTACGCGTGTCGCCCGCTATCTGATTCAGGATTTCGGCAGCGTGTTCTACAAGCCGCTCAAACGCGTCGACTGGCTGCCAGGTAATATATTCGCCAGTGCGCTAGCTTGCTTCCTGTGGGGATACTTGCTGTTTTCCGGGGATATCAGCTCTGTCTGGGCACTATTCGGCGTATCCAACCAGCTGATGGCTTCCATCGGTTTGATCATCGGGGCAACCATCATTTTGAAAATTGCGGATAAGCGCCGTTATATGCTAACTTGCTTGATCCCGCTTGCGTACTTATACGTAACGGTTAACTACGCTGGTTACTGGATGGTAACGAATGTCTACTTGAATGCAGATACAGCAGGCTATAATGTATTGAACGGCGTTCTGTCGATCATTATGCTGATCCTAGGGCTCGTCATCATGGTGACAGCTGTTCGCAATTGGATGCAGAATTGGAATCGTCCGGATGTAGCGTTGAGAAGGGAATCTATATAAAAGGGGGAAAGGCCGGCGTATGGTGCCGGTCTTTTTGCATACAAAAAAATATTGATAATAACTTGTTGACAGAGTGATTTTAAATGATATATAATTATCTCGAATTCGAGATAAACATCTTCTAGCAACATCATATTTTTTTAGCCTAATATCTCGAATTCGAAACAAATGCTTTATCTGTTATATCTCGAATTCGAGGTAATTGAGGAGATGAGAAAAAATGGCGCAATTTACCGAGTTAATCAACCAGAGGAGATCTGCAAGCAACTTTCTTCCGGATCACCCAATTTCGAAAAATGAACTTGATGATATTTTCAACTTAGTAAAGCTGGGACCATCAGCATTCAATCTGCAGCATACGAATTACGTCGTTGTATTGGACCAAGATAAGAAACAAAAAATAAAAGACGCCGCAAATGGACAGTACAAGGTCGAAAGTGCCTCGGCAGTCATTCTTGTACTAGGAGATAAACAAGCCTTCCATCAAGCTGCCGACATATATAAAGGCTTGAACCTGTTAGGTGTCATCAATAAACAGGAATATGATCTGATGGTGAACGATACAGTCTCCTTCTATGAAAAGCGGGGAGAGGAATTTCACCGGGACGAAGCAATTCGAAATGCTTCCCTGTCTGCCATGCTATTCATGCTGGCGGCCAAAGAAAAAGGTTGGGACACTTGTCCGATGATCGGCTTTGATGCCAGCAAAGTAAAAGAAATATTGCATGTCCCTGAACAATATGAAGCTGTACTCATGATCACTGTCGGCAAAGAGAAAACAGCAAGTAGAAAACCAAGAGGATATCGCAGGCCCGTCAGTGAATTTGTCAGTTATCAATAAAGGATTAGGGAGGGATTATAAATGACAAAACAAACGCAAGGCATTCATCATATCACCGCAATTGTTGGCCACCCGCAGGAAAACACCGATTTCTATGCTGGAGTCCTTGGACTCCGCCTCGTGAAAAAGACAGTGAATTTCGATGATCCGGGAACATATCATCTTTACTTTGGCGATGAAAAAGGTAAACCAGGAACGATCATCACTTTCTTCCCGTGGCCGAACGCCTATCAAGGTAAAATCGGCGATGGACAAGTCGGAGTTACTTCCTATGTCGTACCAAAAGGTGCACTGACTTTCTGGGAGAACAGACTGACAAAATTCGGGATAGTTTATAGGAAAAAGGAACGCTTTGGTGAGGTGTATTTGCAGTTTGATGATGTACACGGGTTACATTTGGAAATCGTGGAAAGAGAAGCAGGCGATGCAAACACATGGACATTTGGCGGTGTGACGCCGGATGTTGCGATCAAAGGATTCGGGGGCGCCATCCTTTATTCCAGAAGACCTAGTGAAACAGGGGAGCTGCTCGAACAAATGGGTCTTGAAAAAGTCGGCGAAGAAGGCAGCTATATCCGTTATCAGGCAGCTGGTGACATCGGCAACATAATTGATATCAAACAGACAACGAGCGGCAGGAGCCAAATGGGTGTCGGAACTGTCCACCACATCGCATGGCGCGCAAGTGATGATCAAGACCAGCTTGATTGGAGTGAATATGTATCGAGCTTGGGTTATGGCGTGACACCCGTCCAGGACCGTAACTATTTCAATGCTATCTATTTCCGGGAGCACGGCCAGATTCTTTTTGAGATTGCAACGGACCCACCAGGATTCGCGATTGATGAATCGGGGGACACAATGGGTGAGAACTTGATGCTGCCGCTGCAATATGAACAGCATAGAGAAAAAATTGAGAACCATGTGCTGCCGTTTGAAGTGAGGGAACTGGATTAACCGCGCATATCTTCTGATGAAGGAAGTTCACCCTGATATCTCGAAATAGAGATGATTAACATAAGAATTACATGTTGAACTATTGAAGCAATCAATGGGGGTGGTTCTTATAAATTAACGAATAGAAGCAAACTATATAAGAGGAGTGTAAATATACATGGGATTTTTGGATAAATTATTCGGAAAAACAAAGGAGAATGAAACGATGGAAAACGTTAAATTGGCAATAGTTTATTACAGCATGGGTGGCACGAACTATCAAATGGCAAAATGGGCAGCAGAAGCAGCAAAAGAAGCAGGTGCAGAAGTAAGAGTACTGCAAGTACAAGAGCTTGCGCCACAATCCGTCATTGATGCAAACCCAACGTGGAAAGCGCAAGTAGAAGCAACAAAAGACGTACCAGTGGCAGCTTCTGATGACTTGGAATGGGCAGATGCTATCATCTTCAGCGTACCGACACGCTTCGGTAACATGCCATCCCAAATGAAACAATTCCTTGATATCCAAGGCGGTCTATGGGCAAATGGCAAAACAGTGAATAAAGTAGTCAGCGCCATGACATCCGCACAAAACCCCCATGGTGGACAGGAAGCAACATTGCTTTCCCTTTACACATCCATGATGCATTGGGGCGCCATCATCGCGACACCAGGCTATACAGATCCGGTTCTATTCGCAGCTGGAGGAAACCCTTACGGCACAAGCGTGACTGTCGGCCAAGACGGCAAGATGATCGAAGACGTGGAAGCTGCGGTGAAACATCAGGCAAAACGTACAGTTTCTGTTGCAGAATGGGTTAAAAAAGGGAACCAATAATGATAAAAAGGACACTTCGCGTTTAAGAAGTGTCCTTTTATTTTAGTTTATATTGACATTCATTTGTTGCCTTGCCTGGTCAAGTATCTCCATTGTTATGATGGAATTCTCCCATGTATTGATCGAAGACTGCTGTTTGTTCGTTTGGATGAGCTGAATGAATTCAGCTATTTCGTAGTACATCGGATCGTATTCCTGCGGATTGCTGATATCTTCTTTCGTTCCGTCAGGCCAATGTATTTCCGTACCCTTGGGGCTGCTTATATGATGAACGACTATCGTACCTTTTTCGCCGATGATCTCGGTGGGCAGATAGGAATTCGTGATACACGAAAACATGACACTTGCTTTGACTTCTTCATATTCAAGCTGCATATGCCCATGACCGTCGACACCCGACTCAAGGACGGTTCCGATCGCCTGAATGGAGGTTGGTCTGCCGAACAGCGCAACCAAGGGGGCAATCGTGTACACGCCAAGATCCATTAAAGCGCCGCCGGATAATGCTGGATTGAATAGATTTGGCAGTGATCCCTTCTTCAGATCATCGTAAAATGCAGCGTATCGGCAGCTTGAAGAAAAGTAAGATCGTACAGGGCCGATTTTATGCAGATGTTCCCTGACTGCCAGAAAGTTCGGCATACATGTTGACTTCATGGCTTCCATGAGAACGACGCCTTCTTCTTCTGCTTTCTTGATCATGGATGATACTTCCGTACTGTTGGAGGCAAATGGCTTTTCGCAAAGTACATGTTTTCTGTTTTCCATAAACAAGATTGCCTGCTTTGCATGCAAAGCATTTGGTGTCGCGATATAGACGGCATCAATTTCTTCATGCCTTGCCATCTCCCAGATATCAGTAAACGATAAAGGAAGCTGATGCTTCTTGGAAAATGCTTGTCCTTTTTCTTCCGAACGGGAGTAAACAGCTGTGACATTGAAATCACCATGCTGTCTGCCAGCTGCAATGAACCTCTCGGTTATCCAATTTGTTCCAACAACGCCAAAATTGATCAATCTGCGTCCACATCCTCTCTGGGGTGTATACAATTTTCTTATTAAATAGCTGAAGAAACGAGTTAATTTCCGTTTTTTAATGTTAACCTTGGCTGCAGTAACATACCTGCACAGGAAGATGAGTTATAGTAAGTGGAACGTTTACTCAAAGGCTTATTCCCATCTGTTAGGGATGATTTATTCAATAGATTCAAGAAAAATTGATGCTTCCAAGTTCCGTTTGCATTTCCGCAGTATCATGATGATTTGCATATCCTACGATGAAAAATACTTTCTTCTCCTCTTTTACTTAAGAGTCAGCAGATAATACTTTAATGCAAGTTCGTATTCCTTCTTTTCCGTGTAATAGTGTGCTAACTCTTTTGAGAATACCCTGACATTGTAAAAGTCCTCCACATGATGGAAATAATCTATTCCCTCCTGCCAGACGCTTTCAAAATTCAATCTGTCTTCATGCTTTTTATGGAGCATTGCGAATTCCCATTTCTTTATCATATTATCTTCTTCAATGCTGATTCGAAATCCTTCTTTATAGATTTCCATCGCTTTGGAAGGTTGATTGGTTTTCCAATAACAATCAGCTAATAAGTATAGGATTTTCAATTTGATACGGTCTTGTTTTCCTTGTAAGGCGGCGTTGAGGTAGGGAATGGCTGCAGCAGGCAGATCACGCTCTGTATACAGCACACCGAGATTAAGGTTCGCAGAAGATAGGTAGTTTTGATTACCGATTTTTTTAAAAGTTGCTAAAGCCTTCAGCAGAAATGCTTCAGCTGGTTCGTAGTTAAGTTGATCCATATGGTTTGCACCCTGCAGCATCTCTGTGCGAGCCAGCAAAAATTCCAGACTATCAGAAGAACTGAACTCTTTAGCGGCTCTTGCAGCGTGAAGAACCGATAGATTGGTAACATCAAGAAAATAGAAAGTCATAGCTTTCCGAAGGTGGAACTCACCTATCCATACTGGATCTTCCAGCTGCTCTATGTAATTTTCGGCTTTCTCAAAGTAAAGAAGTGCACTTTGATAATCTCTTTTATCGTAGAAAAAAATACCTTCTGCCAGGTGCAGGAAGTATCGATGGGTATCATTGAAGTGAATAGCGTATTCCTTGGCATTCTCAAGCGAGAGCATGCTATGCTCGGTGTCTCTCCTTGTCAAATAATGATGGCTTTCAAGCAGATAATATGTGATAAGTGTTTCGACATCAAACGCATTAATATGGTTCTTAAGCTCTTTATGGATACTTTCGGCAGATTCTTTATGATCAAATCGAATACTGACAGCCCATTCATTCATTACAGCTGCAATAGTAAGGTGATTCGAGATGTTCCGTTCCATCAAGCAAAGCCCCTTTAAAAAGTTAGTATGAAAACAATTCTACCAGTTTTTGTCGGTTGTTAGCGAAGTGGATTTTTTCAATGTTTATGTGAGTTTAGTATTTTTGTGCTGGGGTTCGGGAAATTCTTCCGTTTGCTTAACGGAAGAAAGGAACAAATAAGTCAATTTGCGGTTCAGGCATGGAAACAGTTTAACATCTTAAAGAAAAGACTTGCATACTAATTCCCATCAAATTATAATAATCAATAAATTAGTAATTGAAAGAATATTTAAAAGATGATGAAGAGAAAAAGTAAGATTCAGGCATTCTACACAGAGAGCTTCGGCAGCTGAAAAGAAGCGATTATGCGGATCTGAACAATGGTCTCGGAGTTCCGTGCTGAAAACACTATTTTTGTGCCAGTAGGTTCCGGCGAGGGTTGGTACTCGTTATCCACACCACAGTATAAAAGGGGACTATTCCTTTGTGCTTGATGAGGCTGTCATGCGTAAGCATGCAGTAAAGTAAGGTGGTACCACGTGTGCAGAACCACGTCCTTATCCAATTGGATAAGGACGTGGTTTTTTTGTTTTATTCAACCGTAACCAATTGATTATTCGGTAAATAAAATTGTGATGAATGAGAATGGGGGAGTAAACATGGGTGAATTTCTAGTTTTACAAACAGATTTCGGATTGGGTGATGGGGCTGTCAACGCAATGTATGGGGTGTCATTATCAGTAGATCCCTCAATAAGGATTTTTGACCTTACACATGATATTCCGCCGTACAATATTTGGGAAGGCGCCTATCGTCTTTATCAAGTGATAGCGTATTGGCCGGAGAATTCGGTATTCGTCTCTGTCGTTGATCCCGGTGTGGGAACTGAACGGAAGAGTATCGTCGTAAAAACTCAATCCAATCATTACATCGTAACACCCGATAATGGAACACTGACACAAATAAAGAAACATATTGGCATTAAAGAGGCTAGATTGATCGATGAAGAAAGAAATCGTCTGCCAAAATCAGGAGAATCGTACACATTCCATGGCCGTGACATTTACGCCTTCACAGGCGCACGGCTGGCTGCAGGCGTGATATCGTTCGAAGAAGTGGGACCAGTGATTGCTGTAAAGGAAATTATCGAACTGCCGGTAACGGAGGCGGTCATCTCCGAAGAAGTTATTACGGGTAATATCGATATTCTTGATATTCGATTTGGCAATCCATGGACGAATATTGATCGTGAGCTGTTTAAGCAATTACATGCAGAATATGGGCAATCATTTGAAGTGAAAATTGAAAATGGCACAAGACAGGTATATAAAAACATTATGACCTTCGGCCGTTCATTTGCAGACAGCCATTTGGGCGAACCGCTGCTTTACGTGAATTCCCTAGATAAAATCGGTGTTGCCTTGAATCAAGGCTCATTTGCACAAGCGTATCACGTGCAATCAGGTCCTAACTGGAAGATATGTATTCGGAAAGTTATTTTATAGCAGAACGACGGTTGTCACAGTATCGTTACAGGGGACTTTTTCTAAATAAGATTGATAGGCGCCTGCTTTATAAATCCAAGTACGCCTTATTTTGTTTTTCCTTTGAGTATAAACTGAAGAAGAATTAAAAAAATACCAAGTATCCCTCGGGTTTTTCACGTTTTCAAGGAAGATCATATGCACGTTGTTTTTTACCATAAGCTGCCCTGCCTAGTCATTGGAAAAGTGCTTTAGAACACCGAACTTTGTACAGCAGCCATCATTAGGCTGCTTATTGAGGCATGCTGCGTTTTTTATTGAACATTTAATAAAATCTTAATAGAAATAGCCTTTAAGAACACAAGCCAAGTTTGTTACATTCTGTATGTAGGTACAGAGAAAAGAATTTTATAAGATGGTTATCGTACTTGCTATCAGCTTATTTCAAAATGATTAATAAGAAAGGCAGTTCATTAGGTATCCGAAGTTGGTGTATCTACTGAGCAGGATGGAGGACTTCACTCGCAGCATCGGAAGCAGTCACAAGGTAAGGGATGAGTCTGGGGCTCATATGTTTTTTACAGATTCTTAATTAAATATTTAAGAAACAAATTGTTTTTGCAAAGCAGAAAAATAAAAAACTATACTACCGGGCTAGATTCTGAGATGTGGGGTGTATGATGGTCAGAGACGTGTTAGATATTTTAAGTCAATTTGTTCTTTACATAGGAATATTATTTTCGCTGATTTTTGTCTATAAAGTGGTGTACATCCTTATTGCGTTCAGAGCAAGAAGGGAAAAACACCAAGAAGGGAAGGAAGTTCCGCTTCGTAAATATGCTTTTTTAATTCCGGCTCGGAATGAGGAACTTGTCATTGGGCAGCTGATCAAAAGTATTAAAAACCAGAATTATCCGAAGGAATTGTTTGATATCTATGTGATAGCTGACAACTGCACGGATCGCACAGCCCAGTTTGCCAGGGAAGCAGGAGCGATCGTCGCAGAGCGCTTTAACCAGAAGCAGGTCGGGAAGGGGTACGCACTGAACCATTTACTGAACGTCATTGAGACGGATTATGCTTCCAAACGCTATGATGGATACTTTGTATTTGATGCAGATAATCTTCTGGACGAAAACTATATAGTGGAAATGAACAAAACCTTTGATCAAGGCTATAAGATCATTACAAGTTATCGGAATTCCAAAAACTATGACCAGAATTGGATCACTTCTGGATATGCACTCTGGTTCTTGTATGAAGCGGAATTTCTTAACCGGCCAAGAATGTATCTCGACACGAGTTGCGTCATTTCAGGAACGGGGTTCTTGGTTCATTCGGATATCATTAAAGAAAATGGCGGCTGGGTGCATCATCTTCTTACCGAAGACATCGAATTTACCGTCTCCCAGATCATCAAGGGTGTAAAGATAGGATACTGCGGGCATGCCGTATTCTATGATGAGCAGCCGACTACATTCAGTCAGTCCTGGAAGCAGCGATTACGCTGGGCAAAGGGATTTTATCAGGTGTTCATGAATTATGGGAAAGAGCTGTTCCTTGGTATGATCCGCGGTAAAGGATATCGCTTCTCCTGCTTTGACATGATGATGACGATCTTGCCGATAGTGATTGTATCCATGCTCAGCCTCATCGGAAACGCATTGATATTTTTACTCGTTCCATTCGAAGGAAAAGGACTGATCCAGACGTATCTGATAGGGGGATTGACCGGCATTTTGTGGGTTTATTGCCTCCTATTCGGAATCGGCCTAGTCACAACAATCATGGAGTGGAAAAAAATCCGCTGCCCAGGCTGGAAAAAGATAGTTTATCTATTCACTTTTCCGCTTTTCCTATTTACGTATTTGCCAATATCCATCGTAGCGCTATTCAAGAAAATTGAATGGAAGCCGATACCTCATACAGTTGTGAAATCGCTTGATGATCTGCGCTCAAGGTCGTAAGTTGCAAAGACTTTACATCCTTCACTAATGGAGGAGCGCGAAATTTAACCAGACCTATAATATGGGTCTGTTTTTTTATGATCAAACGTAGATTATCACTTTTGACAACTTCCCTTAATCCAAATCAAATGTCAAAAGGCGAATAAGCTGGGCTGTTTTAATTCTCCGTAGAAAACTTTAAGCCTTTTCATATTAATCGAATAAAAAATGTTGACGCTTACATTTTTATCGCCTATACTGAAGTCAGTTAAATATAAACCATTAGACATGTGACTGGTAATGCAGGCAGGATCTAATTCGGCAAGATATTTCATTTGCCGTATTAGGTCCTTTTTTGTTTTCTTTCTACCCGTCGCATCGAGGAAGAGAGGGTTAGGAATGGATTACAAACAGGTCGCAAGAGATGTTCTGCAGCATATTGGGGGCAAGGAGAATATCGCCCACCTTGGTCATTGCTCGACGCGTCTTCGTTTCTCGCTCGCCGATAACAAGAAGGTGGATATAAAGGCGCTGGAGAGTACACCAGGTATCATCGCTGTCCGAATGACAGCACAGTGTCAGGTTGTAATCGGGAATGATGTGATTGAAGTTTACAATGAGCTGCAGAAGCTTGTTGGGGATGTTGGCGGGGAAGAAGCTGCTGAACAGCCGAAAGAGAAAAAAAAGATTGGCGCTGCCATTCTTGATTTCATCGTCGGTGTGTTCCAGCCGCTTGTACCAGCAATAGCCGGCGGCGGTATCTTGAAGTCACTTCTACTCTTGCTTGCTTTGTTCGGAGTCATGGATTCCGATAGTCAGACGTACCAGATCTTGAACATGGTCGGCGATGCACCATTATACTTCCTGCCATTGCTAGTTGCAGTCACAGCAGCTAATAAGCTGAAAGTAAACGCACTCGTTGCTTTATCAGCTGTCGGAGCTTTACTCTTACCGAATATGGCTACGATGCTTGCTGAAGGAGCGCAGCTGTTTACATTTGATCTGAAGAATATAGCGTATGCGTATCAAGTCTTCCCAGCTATCTTGACGGTCCTGTTATATGCACAGATGGAAAAGCTGTTTACACGCATTTCGCCGAAACCGATTCGGATTTTCTTCGTACCAATGATGTCTCTGCTTATCACTGTTCCGATTGCCTTACTCCTCCTCGGTCCAGCAGGTTACACATTTGGTCAAGGCTTCGCCGGTGTAATTCTTTGGGTATTTGAGTATGCTGGCTGGCTGGCAGTAGCATTGCTCGCATGTGTTCTTCCTTTCATGGTTGCAACTGGCATGCACAAAGCAATGATCCCATACGCTGTTACAACTATGGGAAGTCTTGGCCGCGAAGCACTTTATATGCCGGCATCCCTAGCACATAATATTGCCGAAAGCGGCGCCTGCTTTGCCATCGCATTGCGCACGAAGGATAAACGACTTCGTACAACAGCTGTATCTGCTGGTATCTCAGCATTCTTCGGAATCACAGAGCCTGCACTTTACGGTGTTACATTGCAAAACAAAAAAGTACTCGCGAGTGTTATGATAGGAGCATTCGTAGGCGGTACATTTGTCGGAATCATTGGGTTGCAGGCATATGTCCTCGTAGGTCCAGGACTAGCCAGCATGAGTATGTTCCTGTCGGAGGACTTGCCGCGAAACATCGTATACGCAGCGATCGGGTTCGTCTTATCGTTCGTCGTCGCCTTCGTTGCTGCCTTCATACTGGGCAAAGACAAAGAACAAGTGCAGCCAGAAGAAGAAAAGTTCGCGGAGAAAATCGGGAAAGGTGAAACATTCACCAGCCCAGTAGCAGGTAAAATGATACCGCTGTCAAAAGTGGATGATGAAGTATTCTCATCCAAAGCAATGGGTGATGGTATCGCAGTGATCCCTTCCAAAGGAGAGCTATACGCACCAGTAGACGGCGAAATCTCGATGATTTTTGAAACAAACCATGCGCTCGGCATGAAGACAGCAACAGGAGCGGAAATATTGTTCCACGTCGGACTCAATACGGTACAGCTTGGCGGGGAGCATTTTACGCCACGGGTCCAGGTTGGCGATCAAGTGAAAGCAGGCGATGTGCTGCTCACATTCGATCTCGAGAAAATCAAAGCAGCCGGCTTTGATCCAGTCACACTCGCAATCATTACGAATACCGACAAATATGATGTTCAAATCAACAAACAAGAAAACGTTACCCATCAGGACAAGCTGATGGTCATTACCCAACTAGGAGGCTGAATCAGATGACATTTTCAAAGAATTTCTTATGGGGCGGCGCCATTGCCGCCAATCAGGCAGAGGGTGCTTGGAATGTAGACGGCAGAGGTATGAGTGTTGCCGATGTAGCGAGCTACCGTTCCGATCTGAGTCTTGATGATTACGAAGGCCATGTAGCAATTTCCTCCGAGGTCGTCCAAAAAGCGATGGACGATCCGACCGATAAATATTATCCAAAACGCCGTGGTATCGATTTCTACCATCATTACAAGGAAGATCTGGCATTATTCGCTGAAATGGGCTTTAAAGCATTGCGTGTCTCCATTGCCTGGAGCCGCATATTCCCAACAGGAGAAGAACAAGAGCCAAACGAAAAAGGTCTCCAGTTCTATGATGATCTGTTCAAGGAAATGAAAAAGCACAACATTGAGCCGATTGTGACGCTGTCCCACTATGAAATGCCATTGGCACTCAGCGTAAAATACAACGGCTGGGTCGAGCGCAAAGTAATTGATGATTTTGTCCGCTTTTCCAATGTGTGTTTCCATCGCTATAAGGACTACGTCAAATACTGGCTCACATTCAACGAAATTGACAGTATTAACCGCCATCCGTTTACAACAGCAGGCATCATTCCAGACAAGTGCCCAAAAGGCAAAGAAGAAGAACAGGTATATCAAGCGCTGCATCATCAGTTTGTCGCTTCAGCCCTTGTCACAAAAGACTGCCACGAAATCATCCCAGGCAGCCAGGTCGGCTGTATGCTGACAAAGCTTACAACATATCCGAATACTTGTAAGCCGGAAGATGTGGAAATCACGTTGAAGAAGAATCTGCAAAACTACTTTTATGCTGATGTTCAGGTATTCGGGGAGTACCCGCGCCTGACACAGAAAAAGCTCGAGCGCAAAGGCATCCATATCAAAATGGAAGAGGGTGACTTGGAGATCCTGAAGGAAAACACAGTCGACTATCTATCCTTCAGCTACTACATGTCCCTGACAGAGTCTATGGAAGATGGCTTGGAAAAAACAGCCGGTAACACAGTTAAGGGAGTCAAAAACCCTTATCTACCAGCTACTGACTGGGGTTGGCAGATAGACCCGATTGGATTGAAGATCAGTTTGCTGGAGCTGTATGATCGCTACAGAATACCGCTTATCATCGTGGAAAACGGAATGGGTGCCAAGGACGAAGTGGAAAGCGATGGCAGCATTCATGATGATTACCGCGTCAATTACTTCCGTGAGCATTTCCGTCAAATGAAGGAAGCAGTCGAAGAAGGCGTGGAGCTGTTTGGCTACACTAGCTGGGGCCCTATCGATATTATCAGTGCCGGCACGTCCCAAATGTCGAAGCGCTATGGCTTCATTTACGTCGACCAAGATGACGATGGCAACGGCACACTCGCGCGTACCCGCAAGGATTCCTTCTACTGGTACAAAAAAGTGATTGAAAGCAATGGGGAAGACCTCGACTGATAGATACACAGCAGAGGATAGGTGAGGCCGATGATTAAGATCAAAAAAGTGCTCAATTCCAGCGTTGTGCTGGTAGAGGGCGAGGAAAAGCAAGAATATATCTTATTCGGCAAAGGAATCGGCTATGGGCAAAAAGCCGGCAGCATCATCAAAGAGGACCAAGCTGACCAAACATTCATGCCGATTGAAAATATCAAAACTAAGGAGTTCCTGCGTCTGCTGGACTCCATCCCACAAGCATATATTGACCTGACGCAGCAGATCGTCCAGCACGCCGAGCAGCAACTTGGCACCAAGCTGAACACCGGCATCTATTTCACATTGATGGACCATTTGCATTTCGCAGTGGAACGCCATAAAAAGAATATTAATATTACGAATCGCGTGTTCTGGGAAATCAAGAATTTCTACCAGGAGGAATTCGAAATCGGCACGTATGCGTTGGAGCTGATCAACAAGCAGTTCCAAATCGAGCTGCCGAAAGAGGAAGCAGCCAATATCGCTTTTCACCTAATCAACGCCCAAGGCGAAAAGCAGGAATCCAACGACGGGATGAAATACGCCAAAATGATCGGCGGCATCGTCAACCTCGTCCGCTACGCCCTGCAAATCAAAATGGACACCGACAACATCCATTATGGCCGCTTCATCACGCACGTGAAATTCTTCGTCGAGCGCTTCTACGCAGACAGCATGCTCGACGACCCGGAAAATCTTTTGTTCGAACAAATCGCCAACCTGTACCCGCAAGCCATGGACATCGCCTTCAAGATCGAAAACTACATCTCGCAGGTGCACGGCAGTATGCTGCCGAAAGAAGAGCTGGCGTATTTGGCAGTGCATATTTATCGGTTGGCGTCTTATCAGCAGTTGAAATGAGAGCAGCCCCTTCTGTGAAAGTAGGAGGGGCTATTTCTATTAGAAGAGGTAATAAATAGATATAAATTAACTTAATTGATTTAAATGGTAAAATATAGATGTTTCTTAGAAGCTAAAGTTATATGGAAACAATAGTTTAACTACATATTTTAGTAAAAAGGGGTCAAGTTATGACAGTTTGGTTATTTCGTGCTGGTAAACAGGGGGAGTATGAAAACAAGTTTTTGGAAGATGAAAGAATTTATTTGACTTGGGATGATTTGAATATTAATTTGAAAGAAATTGCCTCCAAAGAAGCACTGTATAAGCGTTTAGTTGAGCACTATGAATTAGATAAAGAGAAAACAGCAATAAACTGGGCCTCTCAGATTTGGCCAATTGCCAATGCTATGGAGATTGGTAATCTAGTTGTATTGCCATCAAAGTTTAACCGTACAATTCATGTTGGCGAAGTAACCGGTGATTAGTTTACGAGGAATCATTAGGGAGTCCTTACTTTCATTATCGCAAAGTAAATTGGTTTGCTAAGGATATCCCCAGGGATAGATTTGATCAAGATATTTTATATTCATTAGGTGCATTTATGACTGTCTGCAAAATACATAGAAATAATGCAGAAGAACGTATCAATGAAATGCGTAAAAATGATTGGTATGTACCTGAAAATAAAAATGTTACAGAATTAGTGGAAGAGAATGAAGAAACTGCATCTATTGATCTAGAAGAATATATTTATGATCAAATCTCTGAACGAATCATCCAGCGTTTTAAGGGTCATAAGATGGAAACCCTAATTGAAGAGATATTAAAAGCAAAAGGGTTTACAACATACAGAAGCCCTGAGGGCGCTGATAACGGTGTGGATATATTAGCAGCATCCGATACACTGGGCTTCGGGGCTCCGCGAATTTGTGTACAAGTAAAGACATCTGATACACCACTTGATAGACCAACATTAGATCAATTGATAGGTACAATGAGCAATTACAGTGCTGATTATGGCTTGTTAGTTTCGTGGAGCGGTTATAAGTCATCTGTCACTAGAGAAATTCCTAAACAATTTTTCAAAGTACGTCTGTGGGATTCTAAAACGGTTATTCAACAAATCTTCGAGAACTATGAAAAATTAAGTGACGATATCAAAAAAGAGATACCAATTAAGAGAGTTTGGATGTTAGGTAGTGAAGCGGAATAAAGGCGTCGATTGACATCATATCAGCAGTTGAAATAAAAAAGAGCAGAGAAACCCGATCAAATGCAAATCTTCCCATACAGATTTGTAACATAGGTCGGGTTTTCTTTTAGTTGGCATGCTTTTGTCCCATTCTCTTATTGATGTAAAAGTAATGTATAACTCACGAATTTAATTTTAATTTTTTGATTCCATATTAAAGTGCTTTTCGTCACACACATTATAATGGTAGTGCGATTCGTAGAATACAATGCGTCTTTTTTATTCGGTGTGTGCGATAGCTGAGATTTCAATCAACTGCTCTGGAAATGCCAGGTAGGTGACGCCGATGAGGCTGCCTGCTGGCCGATGAGTATCTAGGTATTCCTTGAAGAGGTTAATAACGGACTCGGTATGCTCCTGGGGATTAGTTAAATAGACTTCCACATAAGCAAGATTGGACTTTGTGGCACCCAATTCCTTCAGTACATGATCAAGATTTTCGAGCGTTTGTCGCGTCTGGGCTTCGATATTATCCACGCCGATGAATGCGCCGTCCTCATTATGTGAAAATTGGCCTGAAACGTAAATCGTACCGTTCACGCTGTAGCCTTGACTGATACCATGATCCCAAAGGTCATGGTTATAAATTTTGATATCCTTCATGTTTTTCTCTCCTTTTATTTAAATTAAGGTAAGTATAAAATGAATAGAAAAAGGAAAATAGTACGCACTTTTTTTATAGATACTACCAGAAAGGATAGTGTTCATATGGGGATGGCTGATTATAAAGGGAAGGGAAATATCCAAGAGACGTCTTTTGGTTATACGCTTTCCGTTGTTGGAGGTAAGTGGAAAATGCTCATCCTTTATCTATTGGCAGAAAATCAACCCGTTCGTTTTAATGAAATGAAAAGAAAGCTAGAGCCAATCACTTACAAGATGTTAAGTTCCCAGCTTAAAGAATTGGAAGCGGATGGGATGGTCAGGCGTAAAGAATATCCTCAAATCCCCCCTAAAGTGGAGTACAGTCTCACACCTAAAGCAGAAACGCTATTACCTGTTTTGGAGCAATTATGTGAATGGGGAGAAAAAAACCGTAATAATTAACTCCTGTCTGTATAGCTGTCCAAATGACAGGTATTGTTTCAAAAGATTGAGTGCAGCTGATATGCAAATCGTCAATCAAAAGAAGCTGGTCACATCCTATCGAAAATCAATACTAAACAGAGCCCTTCTGTGAGAGCAGAGGGGGCTGTTTGATACTTGAATTATGCTGATAGTAGAAAGATTATATAGAAAATGGAGAGTGCCAATTCTTGGATGAAACAACAGATCCATATTGTATGTTCCAGAACATGGACTACACAGACTTTGTAATTTGCGAAACAGAGGATATGAAATTTTATCATTTTATGTGGGAAGAAATTCGAGACTCGATTCCATACACAAACGGGTATATGAAAATTAAGGATGTTATTATGGGTATGGAAAATGCTTTTCAGTCTTATGAGAAGGAAATGTTGGAGCTTGATAAGTAACTCAGGATTATAATTATAATGATGCATAAAGAAATAGTCCTCCCTCAGTTTTCGGGAAGGCTGATTTCTTTTTAAGCTAATTTCTTTTATAAGTGACAGGCCTGTTGGTGAGCAGGTTCTTCGGGGTTTTCGGATTATAAAAGGTGAACCGTACCATAAGTAAATGAGATTTCCATAACAATATTTACTTTTAGGGATTCGGCATTATCTAACATATCCTAAGTCTTGTCATAAACACCTCCTAATGAATTGATTAAGAGGTGTTCTATATTAATACCGTATTTTAAGGTGAATGAGTAAAAATTAAAGAAGGTTGAGACATTGTAACAGGAAGGACATAAGCCTTTAATTGGATTTTTGATTTTTTATAAATCTATTTCGAAAATAAATGATTAAATATGTTGTTAAAAATAATACGATTCCTACTTTATTAAACTGGAAATAAACTTCCAACACGTTTTTAAAAGAATCTGTTGGGTAATAACCGCTCAGAATTAGAGTCGGAAAAACAGTAATCAGCATTACCAGATAATGAACAATAATTTTTCTGGAGAATTTCCAATGTTTAATTTCATAAATTACGCTCGACAATCCTAAGAAAAAAAATATTAAACCATAATTAAAGAAAATGTTTGAATTAGTTGGAAATTCCTCTGTTTTATTCCAGAATGAAATTATTAGTAGGAAAATAAAAGGGATTAATCCTCTAATTAATCCCTTTAAAAATAGTTGCATTTTAATTTCCTTTCTTAACTTTTGATATTATTAATTTTAAACTCATAGTAAAAATTAGGTCTTTTCATATTACTAAAATAGTTATAACGTGAAGAGTTAGGGTTCAAATAATTTTATACCGTTTTGCGGAAGTGGTATCCAGGATCCCCATTTATTACTTTTCAAATCACTTAAGACTAGTAAAACACCAGCAGCACCTGTAGAGACATCCATTGAACATTTATAACCATATTCCCCAGGGAAAAGTAACTCATCATTATCATTTCTAACTAAATAACTATTTAGATTATTTAAAAGCAATTTAGTCATATCTGTTTGATTATACGTACTGCTAATAGCATTTGCTAAAGGTAAAAGACCTGCATATCCGCTCATTAACCCACCATTAGCTGAACAAAATAGATAATTACTATTAATAAATTTCTCCAATATCTTTTTTCTTGAATCATTTAAATAATCTTTATCTTCTTTTTGAAACTCCAACATAGTCAATGCTATACCACTTGATCCATTTTCTATATATGGTATTAGTCTTTTAAATCCACGAGAATTATCAACGATAAATAAGTCATCATACTTATCATCTTCTAAAGCAGGCTCAAAAGATTTATCTACAAGCTCGAAAGCAATTTTTTTTCCTTCATTCTCATTAATAATCAAACTAAATTTTAATAAGAATAAAGCAGCTCCAGACCAACCAGTTAAAAGTCCAAAATCAGAAATATCTTCCTTTTTATCTATATTATATTTGTATATGGAGATTATTCTATCGTAGATTATTCTCATATTTTTTAGTAGAGTTTCATCACCAAGAATATTATTAAAAGAAAGATAAAGTAAGCCAATCCCAGACAAACCAGAGTAAAGCGAAATATTATCAGTATTATTTATTTTTTCTTCAGTAAAATTTTCCACTAAATTTCTAAGTATTAATAGAGCGTTTTTTTCATAGCCCAGTTCGTAAAGAACTGATATTATTCCGGAATAGCCATTAAAGAGGCCCATCTTAATTTCCGGGTTTTTAGACATTTTTTTAATATAGGGTACAATTAAATCAAACCAATCACTAAGATGGTTTTTTATAACATCAACGTAATTGGCATTTGAGCGTATTAAAGCCAATACAACCCCAAAGGAACCATAACTAATATTATATTTGTTTATAGGGTCAATATATTGTTCAATATTTCCTTTAATTAAAGAGAATGAATCAATTTCCAGATTGTTAATAATACCTTTTTGTAAGCCTCTTATTATATAATCAATGTTGTCCACACTAAGTTCTTTAGTTGGTATACTCAATTTCTGATTCAAGAATGGAGACTGTGGTTGTAGATTCGTATATTTAGATACTTTATTTTCAATTTTCTTCAAAAAATCAATGGCTTTGGCTCCGAATTTCTCCTCAATTCTTTTGTCGTGAATATAGGTGATTTGCGGTGCAATATCGTAAACGGAGAGAATAGGTAAAAAGAGATTCCTTGCTATGCGATAAAAAGCAAACCAGTCTGCTTCTTCAAACTTTTTAGCTTCACTAGAAATTAAACCAGGTGTAGCAAGACCCGGTATGAAACTTTTTCCAGGAGATGTAGCTGCTTCAAAATCTATTAAAGTTACCTTCAAATCGTTATCAGATAACATGATATTTGTAAGACTTAGATCTCCCATGGCAATACCATTTTCGTGTATTTCTTCAATGATTCCCATTAGTTGATTTATAATTATTATACATTTCTCTACATATTCTGAATTACTATCATTAGTATATGTAAAAGGAAACTCTTGAGAAATAAATTCTCTTAGATTTCTACCATTATGAAAGTCCTCAGTAAAATAATTATGACGCCAAGCAGTAAAATATTCATGCGCATTTACTACTCCTGCAACATTTTCAAGACGTTTGAGAATGTGATATTCATTCTTATTTCTCTGAAACGCGTCTTTACCATTTCCATCAATACCAGCATTATCTCTTCCCTCTTTGAGAATTACTCGTCTTCCTTCTAATTCTGCTAAATAAACTCCTCCAGCATTACTGTGATGTAATGCTTCAATAATTTTAAAATCATTTATTCTACTAAATAATTTTTCTGAGGGGAAGGTGTTATTATTTATAATGTAATCTGGTTCTTCTACAAAATCAGGTAATTGGTAATATGGTACTCTTTCATCAGGTATTAATGTACCATCAGGTCGTCTAACTGCTAAAACTTTTTCCCCGTCTATATCAGCGGTTATTCTTTTTAATCCTCCGTACCTAAAAAATACGTTACTTTGCTGCCACTGTTGATCATTTAAAATATAAGGTCCTAACTTATAGGAATCAGTTATATCTTTTAAATCATTCAAAAGTTTAAAAAAGACATTATTATTTTCTGGATAGACTGTAATGAATTTACCGGAAGCGCTTCTGTTAGCGTATTTTACATTTTTACTTTCTAGAGTTCTTAAATTTGGAACATATTTAAATGATATTTCTTCTTCAATAAGATATTTTGCGACATCGTATAATAAATTTGCTGCTTCATTTATATCTGCAGTGATATGTATTTTCCATCCTTGATCTGGGAAATCTTTTTCTTTAAATATTAGATTAGTCCAATGGTCATCAGAATATACTCCCCATTTCAAGACGTCAAAACCTGGAATATCAAATGGTTTATTAAACTCATTTTCTTTTTGTGATTGGGAGTAAAATAACGATGCCCTATTTGTTGAATATCTCAGGTAATCTGTCATTTCCATTGCTATTCTCCTATTCTTTTTAGTAGTTGTCACCTAAAGAATTAAAACTTAAGAATCATTAAATACTTCTTTCAGTATCAATTATTTGGTTATCAACGAATTTTCTGTATTTAGGAACCCTTTGTAAAAGTTCAAAATGAGTTCCAAAGTCTTTAATTCTATTATTCTCAATAAAATATATCCTATCAGCATCAACTATAGTAGAGAGACGATGGGCAATTGAGATAATAGTTTTTTCGCTCATTATGGTTTTTAAATTGTCTGCAATTACCTTTTCTGTATCTGAGTCTAAACTAGAAGTAGCTTCATCTAAAATTAAAAAAGGTGCTTTCTTTAAATATGCACGAGCTATTTGTAACCTTTGTTTTTGCCCCCCTGATAGTTTCAATCCACGTTCACCTATTTGAGTATGTACACCTTCAGAAAACCTTTCAATATCTGAAACTAAATTTGCAACATGTAACGCTTTTTGAATATTTTCATCTGAAGGTTGATAATTTAAACCAAAAGTTAAGTTATCTAATATACTTCCAGTAAAAATTGTATTTTCTTGAGAGACAACACCAAATAAACTTCTCCAATCATCTAATTTTACCTCTTTAGCGTCATTTTGATTTAGAAGTAGCATTCCTTTTTTTAATGGGTACAATCTAGTAATTAAATTGATAATAGTGCTCTTGCCAGCTCCTGTTGCCCCAACAATAGCTATTTTTTCTCCGGGATTAAAGAACATAGTTACACCCTTTAAAATATCAATGTCATTGTATGCAAATGTTGCATCTTTCAATGACAAACTATATGGTTGTGGAATAGATTGAACACTTAAATATGCTGAATTTTCATTTTCTATTCGTGTGTTCATAATAGAAAATAGTTTTTCAGTAGAACCTTTTACCCGCGCATAGTGGGTATAAAAATCAGCTACACTGTTTATTGGTCCTATAAGCTGGAACAAAAATATCATAAAAGAAATTAATGTTCCTGCAGTTAATGTACCCTGACTAACTCTAAATCCTCCATAAAGAATAACTACGATTATTAGGGTAATAGCAAACAGTTTTTGTATTGGTTGAGTGATAGCATAAACCTTATCAGATTTGATAGATAATTTAAGTAATTCACTATTCTCTAATTTGAATTTATTATATACATTCCTTTCTGCATTATTTAATTTTACAGTTCTAATATTACTAAGATTTTCTGATGATAATCCTATTAATTTGCTTATACTATTTTGCGTTTGATTAGCAATATTCTTATTTATTTTACCGATAGGATATGTTATGAGCGCATCTAAAGGGAAAATTAGAAGTAATAATAGTGCTAGTTTCCAATCCAATAGGAATAAAATTATTAATGATATAGATATTGCAATTACTCCGTTAACCATTTGAGGGATATGTAGTGTTAAAAAGGTTCTTAAAGAAGTGGCATCATTTACTACTCTACTCGAAATTTCTCCACTGTTATTGTTATCAAAATAACTAGTTGGTAATTTTAAAAGATGCTCTTTTATCTTAAGCCTAATTTTAGCTATTTGGTTGTCACCTTCACGAGTAATAATGTATGTACCAATTGAAGTTAATATAGCTTGAAATAATAATAAAGTGAAGATTACATAAGCCCAATTAAGATTAATCTCCCCATGAGCGTTATTATCAATAAAGTTCTTAACTGCTAGAGGGACTATCGTATTAAAGATAATTCCTAAGATGTTAATAATAATTCCAAATTTTATCTTGGAATTAATAACAACTAAATTAAATAATTTATTTTTCATATAATTATATTGTTCCTTTACACTTTAATTAACTTAGGGCGAAGTATGTCAATTCACCCTAAGTCAATAATGATAATTTTTTATTTTCCTATGCAAAAAATACTTATACTACTATGACCAAAATAAGAACTGCTACTACTACTACTACTGCCGCCGCCGCCTTGGTCCATATTCTTACTTCTAGTAGATTTTTGTAGTTCAAGTACAGGATTTTTCATATTACCACACCTTTCCTTAAATAGATTAAATTATCTTAATTGTATGGTATTTAGATAATTTAAAATAATTGTATTATTTAAGTAAAATCTTGTCAATTGTTATTTTGGAATTATTTAGTAGAGATAAATTTTTTAGAAGAGTGATGAAGGGAAAAATAAACCTATGCTTATACTTGTTTCTAGTAGCCTAGGGTTATTGGGTATGGCTGTGGGGGAGGGTGTTCATATAAGCTTTATTAAATTTTTCGGGAATCTCATAATGGCTCAATTAATACAAATCTAAAATTATACAGACTTAAAAATCTCACTTAGATTAAATCCGGAGAACTGTAACATAAATGAATGAGGCTTTTTTTATGTGCTCAAAGTTTAATAATGATAAGAAAAGCCCCTCGGAGTTTCCTCTGAGGTGCTGCTTTTATACAGTACCTACGCTTAAAGGGGGTATGGGTTAAGTTTAGTAGTAATTTAACTCACATGATCAGATCTTAACTTTAAAACGAGGACTCCTGCAGAAGGTTTATCTGAATCTTCTAGGTGGTAAGCTAAAAAAGCGACTTTTGATCTATGTTAGATTTATACTATTCATTTGTTTGATGCAGGACCACTTTCAACATATGAAATACTCTTAAACTACAGGTGGGATAAAGTGAAAAAACTAATTAGGGCAGGCGCTAGCCTTGCAGTCATTTCGGCTTTTTTGTTAGCGGGCTGTTCGCAGGAAACAACTTCACAGGATCAAGAGCCGAAGTCAAAAGAAAAATCAGAAATGAGCTCGGATGAGCAGGCAGCAACTTCTTCGGAACCTGCGTCTCAATCAAGCTATCAAGCTATTGAACCTTCTGAGGCAGCCGAGCCGATGGAAAGTCATTATACGGAAACGCAGCTGGCGGAAATGCCCAAAACAGAAGCGCATGGAGATGACACGGAAAGAAGTGTTCCTTTAGGTCAAACCTTGGAAAAAGGAACGGAAGATAAATCAGATGGACCGCTTCAGAAAAATAGAATCGTTTCTTATTATGGTCATCCTGATTCAACCAGCATGGGGATTCTGGGAGAGTACAGCCCAGAGGAATTAATGGAGAAATTGAAGGACCAAACCAAGGCTTATTCCGAACTGGACCCGGAGAGACCGGCTATCCCAGCAATTGAATTGATCGCAACGGTTGCTCAGCGAAATCCTGGAGAGGATAGGCTTTATATGCATGCGACAGCTGATGAGGACATTGAAACATATGCGAAGCTAGCCGAAGAGAATAATGCACTGCTGATCCTCGATGTGCAATTAGGCCGAGACACTATAATGAATCAAGTAAAATCATTGGAGAAATATTTGAAATTGCCTTATGTTCACTTAGCCATTGATACAGAATTTCATGTAAAAGAGGGACAAGTTCCCGGCGAAGATTTGGGGCGTGTTGATGGTGAGAATGTACAGGAAGCAATTGACTATGTATCAAATCTAGCATCTGAGAATGGACTTCCTGACAAGGTAGTCGTCGTTCATCAATTTGCAGACATGATCATCAACAACAAAGAAGCCATCCATCCCACAGAGAATGTGGAAGTGGTGCTGAATAATGACGGCCATGGCATGGCGGCTTTAAAACGATCAGGGTATCATCAGCTTGTACATAATCAGCCTATCCAATATGGAGGATTTAAGGTATTTTATCAGAAAGACGAACCTGTCATGACACCGGAAGAGGTTCTGGAACTTGATCCTGCACCTGCGTTTGTTAATTACCAATAAGATTGAGATAATACGATGGAAACACAGCAAGCCATATCATAAGTAAGGTGGATATACATATGCTGAAAGAAGTCTGTGTAGAAAATTTCACGAATGTCCCCGACGTCATTGCTAAAGGTGCTGACCGAATTGAACTGTGTGACAACCTTGCAGCAGGAGGCACCACAGTGAGTCACGGTGTAGCAGAAGTGACGATTAACTATTGCCACGATAAAAACATTAAGGTTATGAGCATGGTAAGGCCAAGAGGCGGGGATTTTGTTTTTAGTAAAGAAGAAGTGGACATGATGAAGCGAGATCTTGTCCATTTAAAGGAATTAGGAACAGATGGCGTAGTGCTAGGTTGCTTAACTGACACTGGCTGGATTGATGAAGAGGCTATGATCATCTTACTGGATATAGCCAAAGGGCTGGAGGTAACCTTTCACATGGCATTTGACCATATATGCCCTGAAAGTCAGCTTAAAGCGATTGATTGGCTGGTGGAACATGGTGTAAAATGAATCTTAACCCATGGAGGTCAGCTAGATACAAAGATTGAAGACAACCTTGTCAGGTTGAAGGAATATATAGACTATGCAAATGGCAGAATCATTATCCTTCCTGGTGGAGGGATTTCTAGTAAAAATAGTCACTTCATTACATCTGAATTAAATATCAGAGAAGTTCATGGGAAAAGAATAGTTGGTTGAAGGTGAAATACTAAACTCTTAAAAAAGAGGAAATCCTTAAAAAGGAAAATAATTAGAGCTTATGAAAATAGGCCTTTTCTGAGGGAGCAGAAGGGGCTTATTTTTTATGAATAATAATGTTCTTGTCTTGGTGGGCTTCATTAAATTCTATTTCATAGGATGTGAGATCATCAAACGGTTGGTTGGATACGTAAACCAAAATAAAAGAGGACGTAAACCCCGTCCTCTCAACCGTCCACTTATGAAAATAATCCAAAAATCAAATCCCAAAGTCCAAGCACATCTAAAAAGACAATAATGATAGCGACTGGGGTGACATATTTTAATAAATAATACCAGACATTGAAGAACACCCTACCAACATTCGATCCAAGTGCCAATTCTTCAAAAAGCTCACTTTTGTTCATTTTTAGCGGGACAAAGAGCGAAATAAGCAATGCTCCCAATGGCATTAATATATTGCTAACCGTGTAATCGAATAAGTCAAATATCGTCTTATCGAATATAAGGAAGTCAGAAAGCACGCCGTATGACAGGCAGGACGGAATTCCGACCAAAAAGATCAACAGGCCGAGGAGCCATGTTCGTTTTGTGCGCTTAGTGTTGTCTTTTTTTGTCGTGGCAGCCACAAAGATCTCCAGCATAGAGAAAGCGGAGGTTAAAGCTGCAAATAAGAATAATAGCAGGAAGATGATGAAGAATATGGTACCAAACTGCATATTGCCGAATACTGCTGGCAAGACAGCAAATATCAGTACCGGACCAGCATCAGGTTCCATCCCAAAGGAGAAGACTCCAGGGAAAATAGCTAAGCCTGCTAAAAGCGCTACAAAAATATTAATAATGATGATGGAAAAAGCCGCTTGCGGCAAATGCTGCGTCTTTGGCAGATAGGAAGCATAAGTAACCATGACGGATACACCGACAGATAGGGTGAAAAATGCTTGCCCAAGTGCGAATAATACGGACTCCGATGTCAGATTTGAAAAATCAGGAACCAGCATGAACTTAATGCCTTCCATTGAGCCATCCAAGCTGACAGATCGAATGACTAAGACAAGGAATAAGAGAAATAACGCCGGCATCATGATTTTACTTGTTACTTCAATTCCTTTTTGCACCCCTTTAGCAACCACAAGGATGGTAATCAGCACGAAAAGAAACTGAGCGAAGAGTGTCGGGCCAGGGTTGGCGATGATGTCGTTAAACAACGTGCCATATCCATCCTGTGATAGCCCATTGAGGTTGCCGCGGATTGCTTCAAATAGATAAATAATAATCCAGCCGCCAACAACGCTATAAAATGATAATAAAATAAAGCAAGTGACAACACCGAGTCTTCCGATGACAGTCCAGAATGAACCAGGTGCGATCTTTTGATAAGCAGATACAGCATCAAGCTTTGTTCTGCGACCAATGACAAATTCCCCTATCAAAAGCGGCGCGCCAAGTATAACAGTAAAAAGTAAAAAGATTAGAAAGAAAGCACCGCCTCCGCCAGTACCTGCGATATAAGGGAATTTCCAAATGGCTCCCAAGCCGATGGCAGAACCAGCAGCTGCCAAGATAAAACCTAATTTTGATTTCCAGTGTTCCTGTGACATTATGCAACTCCTATTCATTTCAAACAATATTAATAGGAGAATAGTAGCATAATTACAGCTTAATGGACAGATAATTTTAAAAAATAACATTATAGAAAAGGGACAGCTGAATAGGGCATATGTTAAAGACAGTTGGAATAAGATAAGGCCCCCCCTGTATTACAAGAGGGGCCTTATCTGTTAATACTTCTTAGCCTTCCAAAACGAATTTTAAATTTCCCCAATAATAACCCGCACAGCTTCTTCCAAATCCTTCACTGACCAAGACGGCAGCTTGGGATTGCTTAATGCTAATTCATGATGTGCTGGTATATGTACGAAGCCTGAGATCATGTCCAGCTTATTTGTTTCGATGTGGTGTCTGACGGTGAACATCGTTTGGTTGCACAGGTAAGTGCCGGCAGTGTTGGAAATCTTTGCAGGCAGATTATGTTCCAGCAGCTTTGCTGTCATATTTTTAATTGGCAATGTCGAGAAGTAGGCATCAGGTGCATCCTCTAGTATCTTTTGACCGTCATATTGATTTCCGCTATTGTCGGGTTCTCCATCCATGCAGTTTATCGCGATTCTTTCCGGGGTGATTCTATTTCTGCCAGCAGCTAGTCCTAAAGAGATAACAGCAGAGGGCTGGTAATCATTGATATGTTCTAATATGATGCTGGACGTTTTTTTGAAATCGACTGGGAGTACCTTGCCGATTATCTTTTTCCCATTTATCGTTTCTCCATCCAAGCTGCGGACAATCACTTCTGTAGGGTTGGATGTCATCCCTAGAAAAGCTTCAAATCCAGTTAGTAATATGCTCAATTCTACAACTCCCTTTATTTTAAATACGCATCGAACCAGTTTGTTATTTCATCAAGACGAATAATACGTAAACCAGGATCTCCGCTTCGGGACAGCTCATGGTTCGATTCTGGGAACCGAACGAAACGAGTTGGTTTCTTTTGCTGTTTCAATGCAACATACAGCTGCTCGGCTTGTTCAATCGGGCAGCGATAATCGTGCTCGCTATGCAGAATCAGCAATGGTGTTTGGATATTTTTCGCATAACGGAGCGGAGAGATTCGCCATAGCTCCTCAGGGTCTTCTATAACGGTCGTTTTGTGCTCCCATTCGGTAAAGAAGTAGCCGATATCACTCACACCATAGAAACTGAGCCAGTTACTGATCGAACGCTGTGTAACTGCTGCTTTAAACTTGTTCGTATGGCCGACAATCCAGTTCGTCATGAAGCCGCCATAGCTGCCGCCAGTAACACCCAAGCGGGAAGAATCAATCCAGTCATAATTCTCCAAGGCGTAATCCACGGCTACCATCACATCGTCATAGTCAATGCCCCCATAGTCACCGCGTACGGCATCGACAAACTGCTGCCCATAGCCATGACTTCCTCTTGGATTCATGAATAGGACACCATAACCTTTTTCAGCAAGTACCTGAAACTCGTGCATAAACGCATGACTGTACATGGCGTGCGGACCGCCATGAATCTCTAGGACAAGTGGATACGTTTCACCCTCCTTGAAGCCAACTGGTTTCATAATCCAGCCTTGCAGCTCGGTTCCATCATTCGCTTTAAAATGAAAATCCTCTGGAACCGATAATGTTTTTGTTTGAAGCAAGTGCTCGTTCACAGCTGTTAAACGCTGCTCGTCACCGCCTGATAAGGTCGACACAAACAAGTCGCCAGGAATAGTGGCTGATTGACTGACGGCGTACACAAACCGCTCTTGATTCTTATCTGTACTAAACGCGTAAACCTGGCGTTTTCCGCCAACAACTTTGGTGATGTTTTTATTTAATGTCACCTGATATAAGCTAGTGGATCCTAGTTCGCTTGCTAAGAAGAACAGGGCGTCATTGGTCTTGCTCCAGACGGCGCCAGCACTTGCAGCTCCTGAGCCCATATCATTAATCGCAACATCATTGCACTCCACATCCCATTCACTCGTTAAACAGGAGAGTTCCTTTGTTGCAAAATCCAGTATCCATACTCTCGTAAGGGTGGCTCCTGTGTATTCCAAATCATCCCCCAGCAGGGATAGCTTTGTTCCATCTGGGGAGTAGTTTGGCGTGTAGAATCTTTTGTCGCTGCTTGTAAGTTTTTCTGTCCCATTCGTAGTTAAATCTACTTGATAGATATCTGAGAAGAATGTCTGCTCCGGATCCTCTGATCGATTGGCACTATATGCGACATGCATTCCATTTGGTGAAAATGCAGGAGAATGATGATCGTATTGCCCGTCTGTTAGTAAGGATTGTGTACCAGTTTCCAAATCTATTAATACGAGATGATCAAAGGTTTCGTCTGAAAAACCCTTTGCATCGGACTTGTATTGCAGGTTCGTTGTGATATATGGTTTTAGTTTTTCCTCTGTCTTTTCCTTTTTTGTTTCCTTTTCTTCCAGGCTGTCTGCTGCGGATAGCGGTACGGTAACAATAAGCTTCTTCCCGTCTGGTGACAAAACAGGCTGAGAAGCACCTCTTTTAAAAGTGGTAACCTGACTTGCTTCACCACCGTTAAAAGCAATATTCCATATTTGCTGCTCTCCGGAGCGATTAGAAACAAAGAATATATATCGTCCATTAGATGACCATCTCGGCTGAACATCGGAGAAATTACCTTGAGTGAATTGGGTGATTTCCTTCGAATCCACATCCATTAGGAATAAATTTGACTGATATTTTTCTTTCTCGTTAATCACTTTTTTAACAAAAACAACCCACTTACCATCAGGTGATAGCTGCGGATCAGATAAAAATGAAAATTCGAACAAATCTTGTACTGATAGACCGTTTGTTGTCATAATTTGCTGCCTCCTGTCCAGGGACATCTATTTATTTGTTTTGATATGGGACAAGTTTTTCTTATCCTGTACCCAAAAAGGAGCAGGACAACGAAGAAACCTGTCCGCATTCTCTTATACTAATTCACCATTTATATAGGTTTGTACAGCTTTATTTCTCAAATCGAAGGGATTACCAGTCCAGAGAACAAAATCAGCATCCTTGCCGATTTCAACAGAACCTACTCGATCTTCTACGCCTAGATGCTTGGCCGCATTTAGCGTAATAGCTTTAAGAGCTTCTTCCTCTGGCAGACCATGTTTAACAGCTAAGATTGCGCTTGTCATTAAGTGCTCAATTGCAATGACGGGATGATCAGTCGTGATGGAGAAAGCTACAGATTCCTCTGCCAGTGCCAGCAGTGTATTCCAGCCTTTATCAGCAAGCTCTATTTTGGAGCGAGGTGTCATTGTAGGTCCTACTGATACACGGATAGCTTGTTTAGCGATGAATGGCGCGATCTGATGTCCTTCGGTACAATGCTCGATGGTTAAATCAATATCAAATTCCTTTTTTAACCGTAAGACAGTGACAATGTCATCCGCGCGGTGGGCATGGACGCGGAGCGGTATTTCTTTGTTCAATACTTTGACGATATGCTCTAAGCCTAAGTTTCTAGCTGCTTTTCCAGCTTTGCGATCTTCCTTATATGTTTGTGCCTCAATCAATTTCTCGCGAAGAATGGCTGCGATTCCCATTCTGGTTGTCGGCATTCTACCTTTATCACCATGGAACCGTTTTGGATTTTCACCTGTGGCAGCTTTCAGACCGGAAGGATTACGGATGACCATTTCATCCACAATTGTGCCTGTTGTTTTTAACACACACATTTCTCCGCCAATGACATTGGCACTGCCCGGCATCACTTGGACCGTCGTAACACCAGAACGTCTGGCATCCTCAAAGCCTCGATCCAGTGGATTTATCCCATCAATGGCGCGTACCTGTGGCGTTGCTGCTGCACTTGTTTCATTAAAGTCATGTCCTTCTTTTCCGATTCCTTCTTCATGCACACCCAAATGGGTATGGACATCAATTAATCCCGGGGTGAAGTATGTACCACTCGCATCGATGATTTCATAGCCCTCAGGGATGCTGGATGCTCCGATAGAAGTGAATTTCCCGTCCTTTATCAAAATCGTTGTATTGCTTAATGTTTGTCCTGTTCCGTCTACTCCAGATACATTTGTTATGGCCTTCATATAATAACCTCCAAAAAATACAAATTATCATTGATTTCTGAAAATTAATCTACTATAATACCCTCTATACCTGATTCCTAATTACGATATTAAATCAATTTATAAATATTGTAAATGTACTTCTATGTAAGATAATGTATCAAAAAAGGGAAAATAAAAATGCGAAAAGTCCGAAAGTAGGAAGATTAGTGGAGTATCAAATCGATGAGTTAGACCGTGGTATTATCCGAATGTTGTCCAAGGATGGACGCTTAGCTTTTTCAGAAATAGCAAGTGAATTAAAGGTGACGGAGAAAACAATCAGACTGCGTTACAAAAATTTAGTGCAGCACAACATCATTGAAGTAGTAGGCGTAGTGAATCCAATCGCACTTGGTTTAAAAGCAGGAGCGATTATTCAAATAAAAACAAAGCAAGGAACGATTACGAAGGTAAGGGAAGCACTCAGCTTGATAAAAGAAGTTCGCTATATCACGATGACTAGCGGTAGCTATCAGCTGCTGATTCAGATCAATGTCCGGAGCCAGGAGGATATAAAGGACTGTATGCTCAAGCTAGACGGCATCGAAGGCATTATAGAAATTAATACGATCATTCAATTAGAAAACTACAAGAATACGTTCGAATATCTCTAGAAAGGAGCTGCTCACTTGATTGAATTAGTAAAGAAGCTGACAAGTCTGCACGGCCCAAGTGGCTATGAACAGGAAGTTAGTTATTTTCTAAGAGATTATCTAAAGGATAAAGTAGATGAAGTGGTAATAGATCCTATCGGTAATGTCATCGCCAAGAAGAAAGGGACAAAGCCAGGACCAGTCATTCTGTTGACAGCTCATATGGATGAAGTCGGCTTTATTGTGAAGAAGATAGAAGCTAATGGATTTCTTCGCTTTGAAAAGCTGGGCGGCAACGATGATCGCAATCTCATTGCCCAGCCGGTAAAGGTGCTAGGCGAGGAAGGGCATATCAATGGGGTGATTGGAACGCTTTCGGCGCACTTTGCTAAATTTGATGATGCGCAAAAGGTGAGAAAGCATAGTCAGCTATACATAGATGTTGGAGCAAGTTCTTATCAAGAAGCAGTGGAAATGGGCATAGAGGTTGGAACTCCTGTCACTTGGGGTTCTGAACTGCAGATTCTCGGAAGTTCTGAAAAACCTAAAATCCGTGCCAAGTCACTGGATGATCGGGCAGGGTGTGCTGTGATCCTGCAAGTCTTAGAAGAAATAGAACAGGATTTCGCAGGCGAGCTCACTTGCTTGTTCACTGTCCAGGAAGAAGTCGGATTACGAGGGGCAAAAACAGCCTCCGAACATATTGATGCCGACGTCGCTATCGCAATCGATACAACGGCAGTGAGCGATACGTTTGAGCAAACAATGGATCAGACCCTTAGCTTAGGAAAAGGGACAGGCATTAAAGTGATGGATGCTAGTTTGATTGTGCCAAACACGATGAAGAAGCTGCTCGTTCAACTGGCAAAGGAAAATCACATTCCTTATCAACTAGAAGTATTCACTGGGATTGGGACAGACGGCGGTGCAGTCATGTACGCCAACAAAGGTATTCCGACAGGCGTATTATCGATTCCTTCCCGTTACACTCATTCCAGCATCGAACTTGTAGACGTGGGCGATTTGATTGCAACAAAGGATCTAGTAAAAGCCTTTGTGAAGAGTGTCGATGAACAATCGTCGTTTCCTTTTTGAGCAGTGTGTTTTTTTAAGTTAATTAGTTAGAAAATTTATAATTATTAATCAAAGGTGGGTCATGATGAAAGTATTTATTTCGGCAGATATGGAAGGTATATCAGGTGTTGCAACCAATCAGCAGTTAAAAACGAATTCCGAATACCAGCGTTTCAGAAAGCTGATGACAGCTGATGTGAATGCTGCCATAGAAGGAGCCTTTAACGGCGGAGCAAAAGAGGTTGTCGTTGCTGATGGGCATGGCAATATGTCCAACATACTAGTAGAAGAGCTTGATCCGCGTGCAAGGCTGGTGTCGGGTAATAACCGCGTCATGTGTCAGCTGGAAGGCTTGGATGACACCTTCGATGGGATTATGTTCGTTGGACATCACGGACGTGAAGCTGGATCGGAACGTACAGTCATTAGTCATACGCTGGCAGGTATCTGCGTGAATGAAATGAAGGTCAATGACAGAGTTGTTGGCGAGACGGAAATGAACACACTAGTTGCAGGCGGCTTTAACGTTCCGGCAATTTTCATCAGCGGTGATGATGCGTATGTAAAAGAGGTGCAAGAAACATTGCCTGATGTAAAAGGTGCAGTGACAAAACGGGCTGTTGACCGGTTTGCAGCCGAGCTGCTTCACCCAGAGGTTGCCCGCAAAGAAATCCGTGAAAAAGCAGAACTAGCAGTGAAAGAAATCAAGAGCTTTAAGCCGCAAACGGTAGAAGGACCTGTCACCTTTAACATCGAGTTTAAAGGACCGCAGCAGGCCATGATGACGACAACACTTCCTACAGTGGAACTGACTGGTCCGCGAAGCATCCGCTTTACGTGTGATGATATTGTCACAGCTTACAAGCATATGTGGGGCTGTGTGATTATTGCGATGACAGCGACAAATGGCGTGCTTGGCAGTGTGAATGCGTAAGTGTACAAGCTAGAAAAATTGTGGAGGTGAATCCGTGTATATTGTAAAACGACTGCTTATCATGCTGCTGACAATATGGGTCATTGCGAGTTTGACATTTTTGATCATGAAGTTTATACCAGGTGATCCATTTGCGTCAGATGCAGACGTGCTTCCAGAAGAAGTATTGCAAAACATCAGAGCGAAATACAACTTGGACGAACCAATAGCGGTGCAATATGTGCTGTATATGAGGGATTTGGTGACTTTTGATTTAGGATTCTCCATTCAATCCGAAACAAGATCCGTAAATTCCATCATCGCCGATGGTGCACCAGCATCCGCCTTACTAGGCTTACAGGCATTGGTCATCGCCTTGGCTCTAGGATTGCTGTTAGGGATCGTAGCAGCCTTGAATCATAACAAAGTGCTCGATTACGCATCGATGTTCATCGCGATAATCGGTATATCTGTTCCGAGCTTTATCCTGGCTCCGCTGCTAATCAAGTATTTTGCGGTAGAGTGGGGCATGCTGCCTGTTGCTTCATGGGGAACATGGCAGCATTCGATTTTACCAACCTTAGCATTAGCTGCTACGCCGCTTGCTGTTATCGCACGATTTATGCGTTCCAGCATGCTTGAAGTGACAAACCAGAACTATATCAAGACAGCAGACGCCAAAGGGCTGTCAAAAACACAGCTAGTCATCAGGCACGGTATCCGAAATGCTATCCTGCCGGTTATTTCTTTCATAGGTCCTTTATTTGTGTCCTTAATTACCGGAACATTCGTTATTGAGAAAATATTCGCAATTCCGGGCATCGGACGTTATTTCGTAGATAGTATCTTCAACCGGGACTATCCAGTCATCATGGGAACAACGATTTTCTTCAGTGTATTGCTGGTCGTGACATTATTCATCATCGATTTATCTTACCGCTATATCGACCCAAGAATAAAACTAACGAGTGGAGGGGAGTAAGATGGAAGCTAAACGCGTGGATGATTCCCTTTTTCGCCCCTTATCACCAGAAAAAAGAGGACATGACCCTATCCAGCGCCCGAGCATGAGCGTGTGGAAGGAAACAATCCTTTCGGTTCTGAAAAACAAGATGGCGGTGCTTGGGTTCACCTTACTGCTCGTGATTGGATTTCTGGCAATAGCTGGTCCGCATATGGTTCCATTCGATCCGGCCAAACAGGATCTGGTAAACACCAATGTTGCACCAAACAGTGAGCATTGGTTCGGAACCGATGACCTAGGGCGGGATGTATGGTCGAGAACGTGGTATGGCGCCCGGGTTTCCTTAACCATCGGGCTCATTGCCGCAGCAATCGATATCATCCTCGGGGTAACAATCGGAGGAATCTCTGGTTACATGGCCGGCCGAAGCAAGTTCGGTGACCGGATTGATAGTATCTTAATGCGAATCGTTGAAATTCTGTACGGTATTCCTTACCTGCTGATTGTCATCCTGCTGATGGTGATTATGGAGCCAGGTATTACATCGATCATCATTGCGCTGTCGGTTACCGGCTGGGTCGGGATGGCGAGGATTATACGCGGTCAGATACTCCAGCTGAAGTCACAGGAATATGTGCTGGCTGCCCAAAAGATGGGGACCTCCCACCCTAAAATCATTTGGCGGCATTTGATTCCAAATACAGCGGGTATCATCATCGTGAACCTAACCTTTACGATACCATCCGCCATTTTCGCGGAGTCATTCTTAAGCTTTCTCGGATTAGGAGTTCAGGCTCCTTTTGCTAGCTGGGGAACGATGGCGAACGATTCTTTAGGCGTTATTCTCAGCGGGCAGTGGTGGCGACTCTTCTTCCCAGGCTTCATGATTGCCCTCACCATGTTTGCGTTTAACGCATTCGGGGACGGCCTGCAAGACGCACTTGATCCGAAAGCAACTAAATAGGAGGTGGGATGTTGGAACGCTTACTGGAAGTGAACAATTTGGAAGTGAGTTTTAAGACATATGGAGGAGAAGTACAAGCTGTACGGGATGTTTCCTTTCATGTCGATAAGGGAGAAATCCTAGCCATAGTCGGGGAAAGCGGCAGCGGGAAGAGTGTGACCGTGCAATCCATCATGGGCCTGATCCCAACTCCGCCAGGCAAAATAAAAAACGGAGAAGTGCTTTTAGAAGGGCAGGATCTCTTAAAGCTATCCAAACGGGATATGCAAAAGGTGAAGGGCTCGAAGATCAGTATGGTCTTTCAGGATCCGATGACTTCCTTGAACCCTACGATGAAGGTCGGCAAACAAATCGCAGAAAGTATTACGACCCATCAAAACATAAAAGGGCAGGAAGCGAAGGAACGTGCAATCGACATGATCCGGCGTGTCGGCATTTCAAACCCTGCCGAACGCTATGAGCAGTATCCGCATGAATTCAGCGGCGGGATGCGCCAGCGGATCATGATTGCTATTGCGCTGGCTTGTCATCCAAAGGTACTTCTGGCTGATGAACCGACGACAGCATTGGATGTAACTATCCAAGCACAGGTACTGGATTTAATGAAAAATCTAAAAGACGAAATGGATACTTCTATTATATTGATTACCCACGATCTTGGAGTTGTTGCAGAGACAGCGGAACGGGTTGCTGTCATGTACGGCGGCATGATTGTCGAAACAGCTCCGGTTAATGAATTATTCCATAATCCAAAGCACCCATACACATGGGGTCTGCTGGAGTCGATTCCAGATATAGATGCGGCAGATAAAAAGCGCCTGGTACCTATCGAAGGTGCACCGCCGGATTTATTTTCTCCACCAAAGGGCTGTCCATTTGCTCCACGTTGTAAATATGCGATGGACGTGTGTGTCGAAGAAATGCCTCCTGCTTTTTCGATCGATAGTGGACATGAAGCGAAATGCTGGCTGAACGATTCCAGATCACCAGCCCTCAAAGAATTAGTTGCAGCAGGGAGGCAGTTGTCATGACAGAAACGATCATCCAGATCGAGCAAATGAAGAAATATTTCCCGATCGGCAAAGAAAAAACCGTTAAATCTGTCGATGATATCTCCATCGAAATAAAACGCGGCGAAACATTCGGTCTGGTAGGAGAAAGCGGCAGCGGGAAATCAACGCTTGGTAAAACGATAGTCGGCTTGGAAGACCCGACCTCAGGCAAGATCGTCTACAATGACCTGGATTTGAGTCAATTAAATAAGAAGCAAAAGCGACAGATAAACCGGGAAATTCAAGTCATCTTCCAGGATCCGCACGCCTCGTTGAATCCGCGGATGCGTGTTGGCGACATTATTGCAGAAGGGATTGATGCGCATAAATTAGCGACAGGCAAAAACCGGCAAGATCGTGTGTATGAGCTATTAGAAAGAGTTGGGCTGCAGCCAGAGCATGCCAAACGCTACCCGCATGAATTCAGTGGCGGACAGCGGCAGCGGATCGGGATTGCCCGTGCGCTTGCAGTCGAACCAAAATTCATCGTAGCCGATGAACCGATATCAGCATTGGATGTATCAATTCAGGCACAGGTAATCAATCTGCTGGAAGATCTAAAAGAACAAGAGGATCTGACATACTTATTCATTGCCCATGATTTAGGCATGGTCAAGCACATCAGTGACCGCATTGGTGTCATGTACTTAGGGAAAATGATGGAGCTATCCGACAGCGATGAGCTGTTCCGCGATCCGCTTCATCCTTATACAAAAGCGCTATTATCTGCTATTCCTATTGCAAATCCCGAAGCTGAAAGACGTGAAAGAATCGTGTTGGACGGCGATCCGCCAAGTCCAGTCGACCCGCCAAGCGGCTGTCGCTTCCGGACACGATGTCCATTTGCCATGGATGTGTGTGCCAAGGAAGTGCCGGAGTGGCGCGAAGTGAAAGAGAAGCACTGGACTGCGTGTCATCTTTACAATAAGTAAAATTTGAAGGGGGAAGATGTTATGAAAAAATGGCTAGTAGGTATGCTGATACTTGTAATCGTTGCTGCAGGTTGCAGCAATGGCAGCTCAGGAGGAAGCGCAGCAGACATTCCACAGGAAATCACAGTCAATGCAATGAGTGAGCCGCCAGATCTGGATCCAGCACTTGCAACAGATACGACATCCGGCTGGGTTCTAGACCACGTATTTGAAGGTCTTTATACAAAAGATGAAAATGGAAATCCAGTTCTAGGGGCAGCTGAAAATGTAGACGTCTCCGAAGACGGAAAAACGTATACATTCACGCTTCGTGACGATGCAAAATGGTCCGATGGCAGCAACGTAACAGCACAAGACTTCGAGTACGGCTGGAAACGCGTTTTGAATCCGGACACAGGCAGCTCCTTCGCCTTCTACATGTACTATATCAAAGGTGCAGAAGCTTATAACAAAGGTGATGGCGCGGTAGAAGACGTTGGTATCACAGCACAGGATGATAAGACACTTGTAGTAGAACTAGGCGCACCGCTTGGCTACTTTGACGAACTATTAACCATGTGGACATTCTATCCTGTAAAACAAGAGCTTGTGGAAGAAAATAGCGCGTGGTCTGCAGAAGCAGATACGTATGTAAGTAACGGACCATTCAAGCTGACAAAATGGGCGCATGACAGTGAAGTTGTCATTGAGAAGAATGAAAACTATTGGGATAACAGTGTCGTAAAACTCGACAAAGTAACCTACAAGATCGTCAACGATGCAACAACTTACTATCAAATGTTCAAAACAAAAGAGCTGGATCTAATTCAAACATTGCCATCTGATGTGATTGAGCAAGAGAAGGAATCAGAAGAATATAGCGAAGTACCATACTTCGGTACGTACATGTACATGTTCAATGTAGAAAAAGAACCATTCACGAATGAAAAAATCAGAAGAGCATTCACGCTTGCAGTGGATCGCGAAACACTGACACAAAACGTGACCAAATCAGGTGAAACACCAGCATATGCATTTGTACCACCAGGTGTGGAAACACCAGAAGGCGATTTCCGTGAAGCTGGCGGCGAATACTTTGAAGAAAATGCAGCAGAAGCGAAACGACTTCTAGAAGAAGGAATGGAAGAAGAAGGCTGGACAGAGCTTCCGGAAGTATCTATCACTTATAACACAGCAGAAAACAACAAGAAAATTGCGGAAGCAGTACAAGCGATGTACAAAGACAATCTTGGTGTCGATGTAAAGCTTGAAAACCAAGAGTGGAAAACATACCTGGATACAACAAAGCAAGGCAACTTCCAAATGGCTCGTATGGGCTGGATTGGCGTACTGGTAGATCCAGTTGTCATCCTGGATTACTACCTAGGTGACAGCCCGAACAACCGCACAAACTGGGTGAATGAAGAGTACGACCAGCTGATGGCCGATGCCAAAGTCGAACAAGACCCAGACAAACGTTACGAATTATTGCACCAAGCGGAAGCAGTATTAATGGAAGATCTGCCATTCAACCCAATCTACCATTATACAAACAACTACCTGACTTCACAAAACTTCGAAAACATTGTCTATCCGGTAAACCGTTATCCTTACCTGAAATGGGCAGAAAAAGTATCTGAGTAACATAATGAACTGATGGAAAGCGGGATCTCTGGCAGATTTCGCTTTCCGTTACATAGGAAAGGAGCACGTAAAATGAAGTGGAAAGTCTCTTTATTCTTCATAACTATCCTCGGCTGGTACATCGCAACATTCGTTGCTCCATTTTCGCTAGCAGATGTATCTAATATCGCATTCTTAATCGGCCTCATTTTAATCATTATCGCAGCAATAGCACTCATACTACATACAGGATTCCTAACTCCATTGATCCAAGGCTTTCAAATAATTGGAGAACGTGTGGTCCGGAAATCGCGCTCTGCAGAACGTGCAGATAGCCAAATAAAAGATGATCCTAATATGAAGGCTTTTAAAGCTAATTTAGCTGCTCGTATTACGCAAAGTACTTTTATAGTAGGAAGTAGCTCCATTCTTACCTCAGTGATAATTATATTTATGCTTTAAGAAGAGGAGGGTTATGGAAAAGAAAACAAAGCTTATAAGAGCAGCTCCTTCTGTGCGAGCAGGAGGGGCTGTTTTTGATGGAACTTATGTGTAGGGTATACGTAATTAAAAGAAACTCTAATTTGATGAAAACTCTCACTGATTTTAAGTGTTATATACAGGAGGTATTTCCGTATGAAAACACTACACATTAGTAACCTTATCAACGTAACGCTCTTGGATGGAGAATGGAGCGGCATGGTGACCTGGCTTTCCACTATCTTATTTGTCATAGGCATGGTCGTATATGGCAGAGAAGTGAATAACTATCGGAAGAAATAATACTGAAATGGGAAGACCATCCTTCAACATACACGAAATCTACTCCATCATTCTTCATAAAACACTGTGTAAACTCCGTCAATCAGCTATATAATGACAGATAGAGACAAATTGGACGGAAAGAAGGCAAAAACATGAAAATCACCATCATCAGCGTCGGTAAACTAAAGGAGAAATACCTCAAGCAAGGCATAGAAGAATACACCAAACGCCTCGGCGCCTACGCCAAAGTCGATCTAATTGAAGTACCCGACGAAAAAGCCCCAGAGAACCTAAGCGAAGCCGACATGCAAATCGTCAAACAAAAAGAAGGCGACCGCATCCTGTCGAAAATCGGTCCCGACGACTACGTCATTTCCCTGGAAATAAAAGGCCAAATGATCACATCCGAACAACTCGCGTCGAAAATTGACAGCTTGGCGACGTATGGGAAGAGTAAGATTGTGTTTGTGATTGGTGGATCGTTGGGATTGAGTGAAGAGGTTATGCAACGGAGTGATTATGCGTTGTCGTTTTCAAAGATGACATTCCCGCATCAGTTGATGAAGTTGGTGTTGGTGGAGCAGGTTTATCGGGCGTTTAGGATTATTAAAGGGGAACCTTACCATAAATGATTATTTTATAGTAAAGGATATAGAATGTATAATTATTTTCAGATAACATTAGACCTACCTCTTAGTATCAATTTCTTTATATTGGTGTATTTTCCAAGGGAAATAGTGACTATTGGCTGATTTTATAATATACTAAATTATGGATTATAAGTTAGTAGTTATATAGTAGGGGTGATTAGATGAATGGAGAATGGTACATAAAAGATAATCATTTTCTTGTTATGAAAGATGAGGATAATAATACTATCATTCCTACGGCTGAAGAGGTATTTCTTTCAGAATTCAAAAATTATAATGTGAAAAACATTAAATTACCAAAGCCATCAGATAATTTACCTTCAATCAATTTCTCGAAGTATCCTATAAATTTAAAAATCTTGATAGAGCCAAATACAAACGATGAAGATGTATACATGAATGCTAATGTCGTAGTAGAAATAGATGGTGAATATATATATATAGGAAATATATTGCGATCACATGTAGAACATATGATAATCAAAGATACTTGGTATCCGTTTATTAGGGGAACGGTTAGTGAGATTTGGCAATATTTAAAAGAAGCTGGGATTGAAAAGTTAGGTCCTATCTCACTTAAGCAATACATGATTCTAAAGAAAATGGAAAATTCATTATTAATAGATAAATTATCAGAAGCTTCGTTGAATAAAGAGGAATACATCTCTAAAAGTGATATTGATATTCAGCGATTTATCGGAAATTTGTATCCATATCAAAACCAGGGTTTTAGATGGTTAAAAATGATTATTGGTGAGAATGCTGGCTGTATTCTTGCAGATGAAATGGGGCTTGGAAAAACAGCCCAGATAATAGCAGTTCTCGCTTCGGAATCCGTACAGGCAAAAACACCTTCGTTAGTTGTTGCACCAGTTTCATTGCTAGAGAACTGGAGAAGAGAGATTCTTAAATTTGCTCCATCTTTGACGGTTAAGCTACACCAAGGAAATGATCGTACTGGTTTTCATGCTGAGTTTAAAAAATACGACTTAATAATAACTTCATATGAAACTATTGTAAGAGATCTTTCATTATTTCAAATGTTACAATGGAATATAGTGGTTGCTGATGAAGCGCAGAACATAAAAAATCCTTTTGCGAAAAGAACTAAGGCCCTAAAACAAATTAAAAGAGCATCTACTATTGCAGTTACTGGTACCCCTATTGAAAACAAGTTGATGGATTTGTGGTCGATAACAGATTTCGTTTTTCCTAGTTACCTAGGTAATTTGAATGAGTTTGAGAAAGTGTTTCCGGATAGTTTAGACGGTGCGGAAGAATTAGAGCCAATTGTATCTCCAATAATATTAAGAAGAAAAGTAAAAGAAGTAGCAGATGATTTACCAGAAAGACTAGATATTCCACAAGGTCTAAAATTATCCGACAAGGAAGCTCTGGTTTACGATTCTTTAAGAAAGCAATTAATCGACGAATATGGAAAACACGCTTCTTTGGTGTCATTAATAAAACTAAGAATGTTCTGTACGCATCCCTTTTTAGTTTGCTCTACAGACAATGAGGATCCAGCGGTGTTTGGCAAGTATATGCGGTTAGTTGAAATCCTTGAAGAAATTATTTCTAACAATGAGAAAGTTATTATTTTTACGTCTTATACTGGAATGTCTAATATCCTTGTCAAGGACTTAACCTCTAGATTTAATATCTTTTGTGACTTTATAGATGGCAGAGTTGAAGTAGGTGAACGGCAACCTAAGATTGATAAATTTAGTTCAACTAATGGTCCTGCTATTCTTGTATTAAATCCAAGAGCTGCTGGCGCGGGCTTGAATATAACGGCTGCTAATCACGTTGTTCATTATAATTTAGAATGGAATCCGGCAATAGAGGATCAAGCATCAGCACGAGCGCACAGAAGAGGACAAACTAGGCCAGTAACTATATACAAGTTATTTTACTTGGATACTGTTGAAGATGCTATAAATGAAAGATTAGAAAGAAAAAGGCAACTATCTCAGGCGGCAGTGATTGGTATTGACGGCAGTGAGAATGATCAAGCAGATATATTAGAAGCATTACATAGATCACCTTTGATTTAGGGGGAGAGATTTTGAGTTACAAGCAACTAGAAAATGCAATGTCAATTAGTAAAGTTCTTAGTGCGAATGATACAGGTGAAACTGGCGGACACCAAGCCGGAATGCTAATCCCTAAGACTGGTGGTGTACTTTCATTCTTCCCTTTACTTGAAAAGGATGAAAAAAATCCTAGAGCTAGTCTAAAATTTATAGATAGTTCAAATGATGAGTGGAAATTTATGTTTATCTACTATAACAATAAATTTTTTAATGGTACTAGAAATGAATTTAGATTAACTGGGATGACAAAATTTATCAGACAGAATAACCTAAAAGCTGGAGACAAGATTATATTATCATGTGAAAGAGATGGAACAAGAACAATCAAACACGAGCGTGCCAAAACAGAGGAAACAAAAAATGTTCTTAAGTTAGGAAGCTCTTGGAAGGTGGTTAAAATATGACAGTAATAAACAAAAAAGTAGTACCTCCTCATGCAATAAGAACTATTGAGGGACTTAGAGATACTGGATATGAATTTAATACTGCTATGGCAGATATAATCGATAATTCAATTGCAGCCAATGCTTCGAAAATTAATGTGACGATTGAAATGGATTTTATGGGAGATATCAACATATTCATTGCTGACAATGGTATCGGCATGAACGAGCAGGGCATCGAAGCAGCCATGACTTATGGTTCGCCTAAGAGAGAAAATCAGAAGAGTTTAGGCAAGTTTGGCTTGGGTTTAAAAACTGCTTCTACTGCATTTTGTCGTTCTCTAACAGTAACAACAAGAGACAGTGGAGATTCTCAAATCTATAAAGCTCGATGGGATCTTGACCACGTGGCTGAAGCTGATGATTGGGAATTGCTACTACTGGATCCCATTAAACAAGAAATAGATATGTTAGATGATATATCTAATAATGGTTCAGGTACAATCGTGACGTGGGAAAAGGTAGACAGATTACTTAAAGATTATCAAGATCCTAGTGGGACCTATGCTCGTAGAGCTTTAGAGAAAATCGTTGATAACCTAAAGGAACATGTAGCTATGGTTTACCAGCGATTCTTAGATCCTAGATTTGTAGAAGCACCTGATGTAAATATAAAAATTAATAATGAGTTAATTGAACCATGGGACCCCTTCTGCACTGATGAAACAAATACTGAGGTGGTAGCTGAGGAGTTGCAAGAAGTAGAATTTGAAGATGGAACGCAAACAGAATTTTCTATAAAAGCATATGTGTTACCAAGAAAAGAAGAATTCTCTTCAGATGAAATGAGAAAAAATGCAAAATTATCTAATGACTTACAAGGGTTTTATATATATAGAGAGAATCGTCTTATTCACTATGGAAATTGGTTGGGTATGTACACCAATGAGCCTCATGGTACGTTATTAAGGGTTGAATTTTCTTTTGAATATTTAATGGATGAAGCATTTAATGTAGATATTAAGAAATCTAATATATCTTTAAGTACCGAATTATACAATTGGTTAAGAGAACAATTCCTACCTGCTCCAAGAAGAGCAGCCAATGAGCGATACCGTAAAGGCCAAAAGAAAAGCGTACAGAAGGCATCAAAAGGAGCACATGATACATCTAATAAGGGTATCGGAAATCGAGAAAAAGATTTGAAAATGTCAGATCTTGAAGTGAATGAAGATACGAATGATGTACAAGTGACAAATAAAAAGGGGAAAGTGCGTATAAAATTACCAATACTGAAACCTGCCAAAGCCGGTGAGTTATATGTATCTCCTGTTGATTCAATAGAAGATGGATTATTGTGGGAACCTGCATTGATAGATACCAAACATGCGGTTACAATAAACACGAATCATTCATACTATCGTAAGGTATATATACCAAATTTAAATTCTAGTGTAATTGTTCAAGGTATGGATTCGCTGCTTTGGGCATTAAGTGAGGCAGAATTAGGTACTATTAGTGAAGATACTAAGCATCATTTAAAGGAGCTCAGATATGAAGTTTCCAGAATTCTGAGAAGACTTGTTGAGGATCTCCCTGAGCCGGAATTAGATAATCATGAAGAATATTAATTTAAGTTACATTACAGCGAGATTATCAAATGATTATGGAATAAGTTTAAAAGGTGAAATATCAACGGATAGAATTGAGATTAGACCTGTTGAATTAGATTATGGTATTGGTTTTCACATACGAATAAAACAAGACTGGAGAAACCTTACTGCAGAATTTATCCCGGACAATTTTTCTCTAAAACTGATTGAAGCCATGAGTATTGCAGATACTGATAAAAAAGAAATGTTCAAACTTTTATTACAGAAGTGGTCTAGCACAACTAACAAGGTATATATGGAGATAAACGGTTCGGAGGTTGATTCTTTTGATGCTGATGCTAACATTAGAGAGTGGAAACACTGCTATATAAAATTGTCGAAGATATTGCATATCCCTGATGATAATCTGGATGGTGTAAAATTACAGAATGATATCTTTGAAATAGCTAGTAGTTTACTAGGAATGTTATTGACTCTTTTACCATTGGAAGAGAGAAGTACTGATGAAGCATCAGAAGGACTTCCTGAGGGTGCGCTTACAAGGATTGAAGTTAACAGATATGAGAGAAGTTCGTATAATAGACAAGTATGTTTATTACTACATGGCCATGTTTGTAAGGCTTGCGGTTTTAATTTTGAAGAAAGATATGGACAGATAGGAAAAGGATTTATTCATGTACATCACGTTGTACCGGTTTCTAATTTAGGAGAAAATTACAAGGTTAATCCTGCAACAGACCTGATTCCACTTTGCCCAAATTGTCATGCTATGGTTCATAAAAGAAACCCACCTTATACAGTGCAAGAACTGAAAAGTTTTATTAAGTCTAATTTAGCTGTTACTACAACTGAGGAGATGTAAAAAAATTAAGGATCATTTTCTTACTAGGTCTCTGTTCAATATATTACATTCAGGTAGTTGTATGTATTATCCTAGATTTATTGTATTATCTGTATCAATGATAAAAAGAGATAATCTTTTTAAGATTTTTGATACTGTTGAAAACAAACAGATTTGGATTCTAAGTAGTGAGATTCCATCATTGAAAGACGAATCTTTAAAAAAGTTATTTCAATATATTTCTGTTTATATATCTTAAGATAAGATAGAAGTTGTGTGTAGCTTATGGTAGTATGGAGTAGAAGACCTATTTGATTAAAAAGTTGCCTTCTTTGCATCTAATAGTGTTTTCAATAAAAAATACTCACATTTCTGTGAGTATTTTTTTCAATCTAAATTTATTAATTCTGATAAAAATTTCACTTCAAAACAATAAGCCTTTGATAATTGGACAATTAATTTATTGTTAAAATCATCTTTTATTTCAGAATTGACTATTAACAAATCAACTAACTCAAGCGATGAATTACTAAGATCTAAAAGTTCGTTACTGTCCTGTGGACTTTCAAAATAAACTCTTAAAATATTAAATTTATCTTCAAAATGTTTAATGCTCTTTTTGAGTGTCGCAACCGCATCATTAATCTCTTCTTTTGGAGATAATCTATAATAGACAATGGCGTTAGCCAAAAATATTCACCTCAAAGAAAAAATGGTAAAAGTAGTTCTGCTATTATAGCACAATCATAACAAATCGTATAGGAACTTTGTTATAATCATCATAGGCAACAAGTTTGGAGGTGGAATGTATGCTATACAATTTTATTGACTTGTTTGCAGGTATAGGTGGTATAAGAACAGCTTTTGAACCCTATGGAAACTGTGTCTTTAGCTGTGAATGGGATGTTAAAGCGCAAGAAACATATGAAGCTAATTTCGGGGAAAGGCCTGTGGGAGATATTAGGGGTGTCAATGAAAGGGAAGTTCCTGACCATGATATACTTCTCGCTGGTTTTCCCTGCCAACCATTTTCGATAGCTGGAGTGAGTAAGAAAAAGAGCCTAGGTCGAGAGCACGGTTTTCTTGATGAGACTCAAGGTACTCTTTTTTTTGATATAGCAAGAATAATTAAAGCGAAGCAGCCTCAAGCTTTCTTATTAGAAAATGTTAAAAATTTGCGAAGTCACGATAAAGGCAAAACATTTAATGTGATTAAAAAGGTACTTGAAGAAGAATTAGGTTATACAATTTATACAGAGGTAATTAATGCAAAAGGCTTGGTACCCCAGAATAGAGAACGTATATATATTGTGGGATTTAAAAAACCTCTTAAGTTTGATTTTCCGGAAGTCCCTAGTAAGGGACCAGCTTTAAGTACTATTTTAGAAGATGAAGTAGATGATAAATACACTTTGTCTGACAAATTATGGAGTTATTTGCAAGCATATAAAGAAAAACATGCCAAAAAGGGGAACGGCTTTGGATTTGGTCTGGCTGATGTAAGTTCGTACAGTAGAACATTAAGTGCCAGGTATTATAAAGATGGTAGTGAAATCCTGATTCCTCAAGGACCCAATAAAAATCCTAGGAGATTAACTCCACGTGAATGTGCTCGTTTACAAGGATTTCCTGATGAATTCAAGATTGTTGTAAGTAATACGGCAGCATATAAACAATTTGGTAATAGTGTAGCAGTACCAGTGGTTCGCTTAATAGCTGATAAGATGATCCAAGCCATTGAAAGAAATTATGTTATTAGAGATTCTGATTATTCACTAACCCTGTCAGATGAAAAAGAAGTAAGTTATAGTGTTTAAAATTACTATAAAGATTTATTATACAAGCAGACTCCTTCCCTTAGAGGAAGAGATTCTGTTTTTTTTTGCTCCACTAGGTCTAGTATTCTGTTAGTTACGTTATATAGATCTTCATTTATATCATGTTCCCAGATTCTAAGTATGCTCCAACCTTCTTTTAAATAGAAATTGGTCACTTCTTTATCTCGTTGAATATTTCTGTTTAGTTTATTTTCCCAAAAAACTGAGTTGCTTTTAGGGCGATTACCGTGTATTGGACAACTATGCCAAAAACAACTATCTATAAATACAACAACCTTATATTTCTTGATTGCTATATCCGGCTTGCCAAAGAGGTCTTTTACATTCTTTCGAAATCGCAAGCCTTTGTTCCAAAGTTCCTTTGTTACTCGATTTTCTAGTTTTGATTGGGATTGATTGCTCTCATATTTTTACTTCGCTGCTCTTTATTGTGTACATCAGACATTTAAATCCTCCTCATTAGATATAATATATTTCACCTTCAAGACGTGAATATATCTATATCAATATTTATTACCCGAAAAATAGGGAGTAGATAACAAGATAGGAATTTTTATTCTTCAATAATTATTATTACCTATTAGCTTCTTTCATTAATGCTGAATGATAATGCAACAAATTAATAATTCTCCTTGCCATCTCGGAAGGCGTTGCATCATACTCAGCCCTAATCCACTCTAATATCCAGCCATATATACCGTAAGCTCTATAATGAGTGAAATAATCTGCATTAATCTCAGATGCCTTATCGCCTATAAAGGAGAATTTATTCTGAAACATATCCTTCAGCACCTCTAACAAAGCTTCACGGATTCCTGGTATAGGATCTTGAATAACAAGCAAGTCATAGTAATGGCTGTTATCCTTCATATACTGAAAAACATCTGTTTCATTCGGGTTCATCTTTGTTAAATCAAGGATAGGATTATCACGAACTGGTTTGCAGAATTCATAACAGAAACGGTCCATTTCCAGTTCGATCATTTCTTTGGCCAATTGCTCTTTGCTGTCATAATGGACGTAAAAGGTGGTGCGGTTGTAATTGGCTTCATCTACAATATCTTTTACTTTAACTTTGGCATAGCCTCTCTCTAAAACTAGTTGTTGAAACGTTGCTATTAGCGTGGCTTTTGTTCGCTCAATTCTTCGGTCTGTTTTCGGCATGATTTTCCCTCGCTAAATACTTTCTCTATGATATATGATTTTAGACACTTTAATTTTTTTGTTGAAAAACTATACAGTACTATCCTCATAGTTGAAAACCCATACATTTTCAATTTTTCAGTGATTGAAACGCTGCTTTCTGATTCTTTATACTTAGGTTAATTATATTATAAACCTCTTTAATATAATTGAAAAATGTATAACTGGGGGAATTAGGATGGAAATCCAAGCAATGTTAACTACTGAAGAAAGCGATTTTAACAAGCGGACACTGCAGTTGGATGAGCCAAAAGCTGATGAGGTGTTGGTACGAATTGTTGCTTCGGGTGTTTGTCATACAGATGCAACTGTACTGGATGGCTCGCTGCCAGTACCATATCCGGCTGTACTAGGACATGAAGGTTCAGGGATTGTAGAAAGAGTAGGCAGCAATGTTACTACTGTTGAACCAGGGGATCATGTCGTACTTGGATTTAGCTATTGCGGTCATTGTGATAACTGCCTGGAAGGTAATGCAGGCGGCTGTGAAAACATGATGGAGCTTAACTTCGCAGGTAAAAACAAATATGGTGTATCACCAATTCATAAAGAGGAACAAGAGGTATCACAGTTCTTTGGCCAATCTTCTTTCGCTACGTACAGCACAGTAGATGAGAAGAACGTGGTGAAAATCGATAAAGAGGCAGATCTTCGTCTATTGGGACCACTTGGCTGCGGACTTATGACAGGCAGTGGTACTGTCTTAAATTCCCTTGCTCCAGAAGCTGGTACAAGCTTTGTCGTATTCGGTACAGGAGCTGTAGGTCTATCTGGTATGATGGCTGCGAAAATCGCTGGCTGCTACCCAATCATCGCTGTAGATATCCATGACAGCCGTTTGGAATTAGCAAAAGAGCTTGGCGCAACACATACAATCAACAGCAAAAACGAAGATGCTGCGGAGAAAATCAAAGAAATCACTGGCAAAGGTGCGCATTATTCTTTGGAAACAACAGGTGTTCCAGAAGTAACACTAGCCGCAATCCGCTGCTTACGTGTCAAAGGTGAATGTGCGACAGTTGCCGTGGGTAAACGTGACCTGACAATCAACGTTACCAATGAAATCATGACAAAAGCTGTAACACTGAAAGGTGTTGTAGAAGGCGATGCTGTACCGCAATTGATCATTCCAAAACTAGTGAAGTTCTACCAAAACGGTCAGTTCCCATTCGATAAATTGGTGAAATTCTATGAAATGGATGATATCCAGCAAGCATTCGAGGATTCAGCGAATGGGTCTACTATCAAACCAATTTTAATTATTGATAAAGAATACCAAGCTTAATTAACTTAAACTATTCCAATAAGAATGCTCAGCGGCTATGTCGCTGAGCATTTTTTATTTTAGTGCCTTTCAGGATAACTCCTTTACTATATTTATGGCCATTAGTGGATCAAACCTCTAGCTCTTCCCATAATTCACGGATAGTTATTTCTGCTAATCCAATAACTTTCATTCTTATAGTAAAATTGAAACTCTTCACCCATTGCTACTCTTTTTTTGAATTCATCAAAATGCATATTATATCTCCTGGATTTGTTCTTGTACTAGCAATAACAGTGGGCTTATTAGTGGTCCTTCATCTAACTAAGTACTTATCTTATCACTACGTATCAAAAATTAATAAGAGTCATTATAAAAATATACCTTCAAAAAGCGATACTGTTAATATAGTTAAACAAAAATCCAATTCTGAGAATCAATGTTATCAGTTTTCATAGCCCAGTAATCCTTGAGTACTAAACCTTCTTTATTCTCATCGTTGATTTTTTCCAACTTAATAAATCCAGCAATGGAGTCGTGAGCTATAAGATATAGAAACTCATCTTCTAGAGTTAACTTAATTGCTGCGTCGCAAGTTGTATCCCAATGATGGTCACTGTTATGCCAAGTTGAGTTATCTCGGATGATGCTGATACTGTTTATTACCTTGTTTATCTTTTTAATGATGTAATCATCGTCTATAGTTTCTATCTTTTGTATAACAAAGCGTGGGTAGTCATCATCATCGCTAGCTGTGATAGTTTTATTGCTAATCAATAATTTTTGAGTTTCGGTTTCTAATGCAACATTTAGAGCAAAATCTCCACAGTCTTCAATAAAGAGATTTATTAGTGTTGCTCCTTTTAATTCATTTAATAAAATTATTTGTTCCTCATTTAACGTACATTTTATTTCAAAATGCATACAATATCTTCCTAATCCCTCAGAGTTTTTTGATTATAATGTGATGTAAGTAGGATTACTATTAACACCTAATTAACATAAATTTAAAAAACCTTATTCTTTATATGTGTCTATTATTCGGGGTATAGTGTAATGATTCCTATCAAATAATATATGTGTAGTTCATATGGATATTATTTGATATAAACAAGGTATACTTTTTCTGTTTAATCGTGCAGTTTAAAATATCTTGCTAGGTTATTCAGATATATATCATAATCCTCGTCTTTACATTTATTCATAATATTCTCTAGATATAATTGCATGTTTCTAATATTAAAATCTTTCATTAGAAGATAGCCATGTCCTATTTCTATATCAACTTTATCCAACACCTTACTTAATCTTTTTGGGCTTATAACACTAAAGGTAAGCATATCTGACGCTGCTGGTATATCCTGTTCTCCTACGTCAATTTCAAAAGAAACGATAAAATCGTCCGCGTCCTCACCCCAATCTTCAATATCTTTAACTATAGATTTGATCTCTAACATATTGTGTTCCGCCTCGCATGGTTTCTCGTATGACCTTGGTTTGGATGTTCAATATGAAGTGGATTATTTATAATTTAGAGTGCGAAAGAATTACTTCATTAATATCTAATATGAAAAGAAAATAATATTGTGGAACATCATCAAGCAATCAAATAGGGGATGATACACAGCTTATCCTGTTTTGCTTATCTTTGTCTGAAAAGCCTGCAATAATCGAGAGAATTCTTCCTTATCATCTGTACTATTCCAATCCAATTCATCAAGCTTTAAAGAAATATCGGCAATCATTTTTTTAACATCTTCAAGCAAATTATTATATTGATTTAGGTCAATTGAGAATAGAGCTTCCATTAATTGACCATCATACATTTCTCCTGCTAGTGGCTCTTTATACAAATGCTCAACAGCTATTTCAACTGCTACCTCTACTAAAAAACCCTGGTTTAACATTCTAATAATATCTAATACAGCAATATCATCATATTGTTTGTTATAAAACTCGATGTACCACATACCTAGTCTATCTTCAGAATTTAAGTCTGGAGAGGGTAAATTATAAAGTTTGCCCATTGTCTTATTGGTATTCATTTATTAATTCATCTCTTTTATATTATTAATAGAAGGCAGTGATTTCATCATTCTGACTCGTATAGACTCTCCAACTTATTAGCAATCAACATTTTTTCTGGCTTTAGAGATAGCTAACTGAAACTTAGTATAAGTTTATCAATGCACCCTTAAAAGTTGATCTAGTATTTCTGTTCGGAGGGAGAGAGTGTTGAACTAATTATCAAAAAAATGCTATTACAGCAAACTACGGTAAACTTTGGGTTATAAGCGTTCTACGAAGATGCAGTGGGTTTTCGGTTTTGATGAAGGCAAGGGTGGTTTTTCTTGTGTTAAAAAGATTGCTCAACAATGCCATTGAGCAATCTTTTTTAGGAATGGATGAAGAATACATTTGATCGGGCAATAGTCATATATATCCATTTGGCATTTATCCTTAGAAAAAAACATCGAAACTGACATTTTCAAAATTCAAATATGCATTGCAAATATTAGAACTTTTAGTAATAAACAACCCAAATCCCGATATATTATTACAATCATTTTCAAATATTTGAATTTGAGTTTCTGTATCTGTATCGTCATTAGCAATAATTATGTTTACATCCTGAGGCGATTGCTTCTTCGTGAGTTTTAATTTACTTATCACTTTCATTATATATATTGTCTTTATTATATTCTATATCGATTACGTCAAAGAGCCTATAAACTATAATTCATCTTTACTGTTTCAATATTTTATTTAGACGATGATTCTCTATTATTCTTTAGATACTCTTCAATTATTTTTAAATCTCTTTTACTATTCTCATTCGGTTTAATACCCAATCTTTCATATTCCCAAATTACTTGTTGCTCATAGCTGTCTACATTTTGCAAACTGTTATAACTGTAATCAATATTTAGCTTTCCATTTGAAGATAATTCAAGTGTTAGATTGGTCCAGGGTTCTTGATTTTGAATTTTAAATTCACGCCATAGTTCTCTAAAATAATGATATAACTGTTGTAATTGCTCATCAACTTCATCTTCATCAACATTGTCTATATCTTCAATATCTAGACTAAAAACCGGTTTATTTTTATTGAGTGCGTAGTAATAAAAGTAAGTCCTGTTACTCCATTCAGTAACTTCTGAATACAATATTATTTTATCCCAATCCTCAGGAATAATAGTGTTTAATTGTTGGCCGATACTTTGGTAGATTTCTTCCATTCTTTTTGTATTCACCTATTTCCCTCCATAAACATTTTCTAATATTTCAACGAATTTCCTGTCATCTATTCTGTATTTTATTTCAAATCTACTTGGTCGTTCAATATTACCTTCAAATATAGGCTTGATATCCACAGTAACCTTCTGATCATTTTTTAAAGCGTTGGCCCATGAGTATTCGAGCTTTTTGTAGGCACTTACATTAACGTTACCATTCATTGCTACTATATTGTCAATTAGTGGAGAGCCATTGAATTGAGTACCTATTAAATGACCACCATGGTCCCCCTTAGTACTTGGGGCATGTATTCTATCTTCATTTCCAGCTGCTAACTGATGCTTAGAGTTACGAGTACCTTTTTCTAATTTTAACTCTCCCTTTGCCCTAACTATTCTACCAAGTTCATCTGTTTGATACTGATAGCCGTTCGACTCATACTTTACGTTCGGTTTTAATTTAAGTTCATCTAAGAAATGACTTCCGTCTTTGATAACGCTACTAGTATTCTTTTTGGGAGCTCCATCATAATTATCTGGTTTATCTGCTTTCTTTGTTTTCGCATCCGGCAGTCCCTTACTCTCAGCAAGATCATCAATGTATTTCTTGGTAGAGCTAAGAAAAGGACTTCCTACCTTATCAAGCACTTTTGCTGGTTTAACGAACAGAAATACTCCGGCCCAGGCTCTTTCTTCGAGGGTGGCATCAGGTCCAAATAATGTAATAGCGTCTCCGAAGAAAAAATCAACTGTGCCTTTTACGGCACCAGCAAACATATTTTTTCCTTCTTCTTGCTTATACTCCTTCAAAGCCTCCCGATCCTCCGGAATACTGGAAACAAATTCAAAGGCCATTTTTGATACAGCTGAGTGAGAGTTTGGATCAGTGTAGGCTCTGATGATTCGGCCATCTTCTAAAGTAAAGTACTCGCCATCCCATTCAAATCGGTCATCTTGAACGGTTTTGCTGTCTTCGATTTGATCTTGCAGAGCTTTGTACTCTTGTTCCGTGAGGGGAATTGGTTTGTCGCTTGTTAACGCTTGTCTGCCTTCAGCTTGTAATTTGAAGTCTTTATAGAAATTCTGCTTCGTCAGCTGTTCCGAGCTGTAACTATCGACAGTAATATTATTCTTATCAATTACATCCTTTATCTTAGCTAAATAAGTCTTCATCTGCTCAATATCCTGTTGGGGTTTATCAAGCTTCTTAGCAGCATTGGCGTCCATGTCATACATATTCGACAGTGTTTCTGATAGTTTCTCTTTTCCCTTGTTGATGGAATTGATGAAAGGCTCACTATCTATAGAAGGTATATTCACAATGTCTTTGACATATAAAAGCTGTTGGTTAATGTCGATTGATGTTGAGGTTAAACTTGTGGAAGCTTTCACCAGCCTGTTCTTTAGTTCATCTACTAAAAATTCTTCCCGAATAAATCCATGCTCGTCCGATTCGAAGGAAAGAACTTCTTCATTAACAGACGATAGTGTCTCTTCATATTGTATCAAAAAGCTGTTCATGAACTCGAGGAAAGGCTTGTGTGTTTCTTCAAAAAAGGAGCGGATGGAATCGGCGGTATTGCCTTCAAATCCATCGTGAAGTGCCGTAACGCCATTGAGGGCTTGTTTGACTTGTTCGACGCTTTCCTTTGTTTGTTTGATAAATTTCTTTGTGCTTTTAATCTGCTGATGGATGTCCTGTACATCTAAATTTTTAATTGTCTTCACCACCTGATATATCCGTTAGCTGTTCATTACTTGTAATTATAATAAAGGAAAATTTTGGTGAAAGGGGGAATGGCAAAAATACTTCTTTTTTACCAGCTCTAAATAGTCGTTTTTTGGAAAAACGCTACAGAAGCCTTAGGAACTATAAGAGGGTTATATATGTAGTGATAAAGCTGAAAGGAATAGTCAACCTGGAGAGACTGCTTATCATTACTTACTGTAGGAAATATGAGGGTATAACGAATAGATCCAATCGCAGAAGTTAAACAAAAGCATATCTGAGATGAATCGCGTTAACCGTTCCGCCTGACAGTAGCTTAGCTCAAACTGATATTATTCTCCTTCTCTTGATATGAATTATAGCAGTGGTACGGAATATGTCCGGGTAATGGAGATCTTACACCAGAAGATGGTCAGCTTTACACGCAATTATGAAGGGAAAGCAGGAGAAACGGTAAAAGGTTATGCAGCTTACAGCAGCCTTGGAAACAGTCATGAATGAAGGGTCAGCTTTAATTGATGTGCCAGAAGCGCAAACAAAGCCGGGGTGATTTCACTAATCCAATCGGAAGCCCTGGTAAAGTTTACTCAAAAAAAATGTTATGATTTGCGTTTCAAATAAAATCATAATCAGAGGATAAATTACCCACTAAGAAATATGGATTTTTATAAGTCTCCTTAAATTATATAATCACTGTCGGTTTGCTAATTGTTTCTTTTGGTTATTTGCAATGACAAGATTAATTATCATCCAAATGATTTGAATTGCTAATGGGATAAGAAAGGCTAGAAGCAGTACGAAAAAGCTAATCATTTTCACTGTGTATGTTTGTTCCACTCCAGCTGCATCTACACTTCTCATCCAAACAAAAATCGAACTTGCTATGAAAGCGATGAACAAAATAACATTAACGGTCCACCAAGCCATCCATGATATTTTCATAAAGTTCCTCCACTTATTGGTTTATTTTACCATACCACTATGCGTATCATGAAACAATGTGCAAAAATAAATGATAACATCCCTATAGGTTAAATGATTTCAATCGCAGGCTGAAGGGATTTTTCCAATGAACACTTTTGTACCAAGTACTTTTTTGCATAAAGTGGTTATACGTGTATAATAATTTTTAAGAAAAGCAAGAAATGGGGGAGATCAAATGGTACAGTCAATCAATACAAAAGTCGATTTGGTAATTGATGCGACCTCACATGTAGGGATGGCGGCGTATGGCAAGATCATGATTGGGAATAAAGGGTTTGAATTCTTCAATAATCGTGATGCACGCAAGTTCATTCAGATTCCGTGGGAAGAAGTAGATCTAGTAATTGCTTCCGTCATGTTCAAAGGGAAATGGATTCCGCGTTATGCGATCCAAACGAAGCGGAATGGGACATATTCATTTTCTTCTAAAGATCCAAAAAGAGTTTTCCGGGCAATTCGTGAATACGTCGATCCGAATCACTTGGTAAAATCATTAGGAGTCTTTGATGTAGTCAAACGCGGTTTAAGGAGTAAAACAAGCAAGTAATACAAAACAAGACAGGCTGGAATATGTCTTTTAAGGACAGGTTACAGAATTGCATTTTTTTCTTGAAAGGGAAAAATTGCTGTGCTACAATACTTTTGAAAGTTCACTAAAGCGATTTTAAGCGCTCATTTTTTTAGCTCATAAATAAAGCGCTTGCAAAATATAATTAAATAGTCTTTGCAATTATTTTTTTACGTGTTACTGATTCGATCAGGCATGAGTGAAAAAGTATTGATTAAAACGAAGTATAAGGGTACATCTATACCTATGCTTTCATTTAATCTACTTTTCGCTCATGCCTTTATTTTTTGTCGAAAATGTAACCGCTTTAGTGAAGCTGAACATGTTCAGTAAAGCTTTCACAGTAAAACTAATAGGAGGTAAAAAGATGGTAGGAATTGTTATTGCCACTCACGGTGAATTTGCCACTGGTATCTTGCAATCCGGGACGATGATCTTTGGTGAACAAGAGAATGTAAGAGCTGTTACATTAATGCCGAGCGAAGGACCTGCAGACGTAAAGTTAAAAATGGAAAAAGCAATCGCCTCTTTCGACAACGAAGATGAAGTATTATTCTTAGTCGATCTTTGGGGCGGAACGCCTTTCAACCAAGCCAACAGCTTGTTGGAAGACCACAAGGACAAATGGGCAATTGTTGCTGGCTTGAATTTGGCCATGCTGATCGAAACTTTTGCATCGCGCTTTGCCATGAACACAGCGCATGAAATTGCTGCGCATATTCTAGGCACAGCTAAAGAAGCAGTTAAAGTGAAGCCGGAAGAATTGGAACCAGCAGCTCCTGCTGCAGCTGCTAACGGGCCATCCAATACTGGCGCCCCGGGTACATTTGAATACGTATTGGCACGTATCGATACGCGTTTGCTTCACGGTCAAGTAGCGACTGCTTGGACAAAGAATACAAGACCTACACGTATCATCGTTGTATCGGATGAAGTAGCCAAGGATGACCTTCGTAAGAAACTGATTCAGCAGGCTGCTCCATCAGGCGTAAAGGCCCACGTTGTTCCTGTCCATAAAATGATCGAACTTGCAAAAGATGATCAGCATTTTGGCGGTCAGCGCGCGCTGCTTCTCTTCGAAAACCCGCAAGATGCACTCAGAGCGGTGGAAGGCGGGGTACCACTAAAGACGATCAACGTTGGTTCGATGGCACATTCACCTGGTAAAGTGCAGCCGAATAAGGTACTTGCCTTCAGCCAGGATGATATCGATACGTTCGCTAAGCTGAAAGAACATGGTCTCAATTTCGATGTCCGCAAAGTGCCGGGCGATTCAAAAGGCAATATGGAAGACATTTTGAGAAGAGCGCAAGCAGAGTTAAATAAACAGAGATAATCCTGACTATCAGATAAAAAGGAGGATTAATAATCATGGATTTGACGATGATTCAAATCATATTAGTTGTTATCGTGGCATTTTTAGCCGGTGTCGAAGGAATCCTGGATGAATTCCACTTCCATCAGCCAATCATTGCCTGTACGTTGATCGGTTTGGTTACGGGAGAACTGGTGCCTTGTCTTATCTTGGGCGGAACCTTGCAGTTAATCGCTTTGGGATGGGCAAATATCGGTGCGGCTGTAGCACCGGATGCGGCATTGGCGTCCGTGGCATCTGCAATCATTTTAGTTTTAGGCGGTCAAGGTGAAGAAGGTGTTACTTCTGCAATCGCAATTGCAGTGCCGCTCGCAGTTGCAGGTCTGCTTTTGACAATCATTGTCCGTACGCTTGCAACAGGGATCGTGCACTTAATGGATGCTGCAGCTAGAGAAGGGAACTTCAGAAGAGTGGACATGTGGCATATTATCGCGATCATCATGCAAGGTCTGCGTATTGCCATTCCAGCTGCATTGATTGTAGCGATTGGCGCAGCACCGGTTAGAGATTTGCTGCAAGCGATGCCAGCTTGGCTGACAGACGGTTTGGCAGTCGGCGGGGGAATGGTAGTAGCCGTAGGTTATGCGATGGTTATCAACATGATGGCGACAAGAGAAGTATGGCCATTCTTCGCAATTGGTTTTGTATTAGCTACAATCCCGTCCATCACACTTCTAGGTCTTGGCGGTATCGGCGTAGCGCTTGCACTTATTTATCTGGCTCTTACGAAACAAGGCGGTTCTGGTAATGGCGGAAACGGAAACACTGGTGATCCGTTAGGCAAAATCATCGACGACTATTAAAAAGGAGGAGGAGAAAAAATGGCAGAACAATTGAAGTTATCCAAAAAAGATCGCGTTGCTATTTGGTGGCGTTCCACTTTCATTCAAGGCTCCTGGAACTATGAGCGTATGCAAAACGGCGGCTGGGCATTTTCCATGATTCCCGCAATCAAAAGATTATATAAAACAAAAGAAGACCGTGCTGCAGCATTGCAGCGTCACTTGGAATTTTTCAATACACACCCATATGTTGCTTCCCCGATCATCGGGGTAACGCTGGCACTCGAAGAAGAACGTGCCAATGGAGCGCCTGTTGACGACAAGGCCATTCAAGGGGTTAAAGTCGGAATGATGGGACCATTGGCAGGTATCGGGGATCCAACCTTCTGGTTCACAGTGAAACCGATCCTTGGTGCATTGGCTGCATCTCTTGCTTTGACTGGTAACATTCTCGGCCCAATTCTTTACTTCGTTTTATGGAACCTCATTCGTATGGGATTCACATGGTATACACAGGAGCTTGGTTACAAAGCTGGTTCCAAAATTACCGAAGACTTATCTGGCGGACTGCTGCAGGATATCACCAAGGGCGCCTCGATACTCGGGATGTTCATATTAGGATCACTGGTAAATAGGTGGGTATCCGTCGCATTCGCGCCAACTGTATCGGAAGTGCAGCTCGACGAAGGTGCTTATATCGACTGGGATGAATTGCCTGCTGGATCGGAAGGAATAAAAACGGCGCTGGAACAGCAAGCCGCCGGCCGATCATTAAGCGACACGAGTGTAACGACTTTACAAGATAACTTGGATAGCTTGATTCCAGGTTTGGCGGGACTATTGATCACACTGCTTTGCATGTGGCTGCTTCGGAAGAAAGTTTCTCCGATTGTGATGATCCTAGGATTGTTCGTGATCGGTATTGTCTTCCACTCCATCGGTTTGATGTAATAAGTAATTCGATAAACACTTGAGAAGTACCTCCTGGTATGATGAACTTATCAACGAGGAGGTACTTTTTCTTAAGGTACTTCGAATCAAAAAGATTATCTTAGGGGGCTGCTATGCTTACTATCGGTTATATCGGAAATGGGAAAAGCACGAACAGATATCATCTGCCATTTGTTTTGCAAAGAGAGAATATCACAGTGAAAACAATTTATCGAAGAAACCCTGATCGTGATAATTGGGATAAGATTGCAGGAGTGAATTATACTTCTGATTTAGATGAATTATTGAACGACAATGACATTCAGCTCATCGTTATTTGCACAAAACATGACAGCCATTATGAGTACGCAAAAAAAGTATTGGAACATAATAAACATTGTCTGGTGGAAAAGCCATTTATGGAAACCTCGGAACAAGCAAAAGAAATATTTGCATTGGCAAAAGAAAAAGGCTTACTTGTGCAAGCGTATCAAAATCGGCGCTTTGACAGTGATTTCTTAACTGTGCAAAAGGTCATCGAAGAAGGCAAACTAGGAGACTTGCTTGAAGTGGAAATGCATTATGATTATTATCGTCCCGAAGTACCCGAATCTGCTACTTCCTTTGATCCGGCGGAGTCCTATTTATACGGCCACGGCTGCCATACCTTGGATCAAGTCATCAGTTATTTCGGCAAGCCCGATCATGTCCATTATGATGTGAGGCAATTATTAGGACAAGGAAGAATGAACGATTATTTTGATCTGGATTTATATTACGGCAGATTGAAAGTATCGGTGAAATCCAGTTACTTCAGGCTGAAAGAAAGACCAAGCTTTGTTGTTTATGGCAATAAGGGAAGCTTTGTGAAACAAACGAAAGATCGCCAGGAAGAACATTTAAAGCTATTTTATATGCCGGATAAACAGGATTTTGGTGTCGATACACTAGACCATTATGGTGTACTGACCTATATCGATGAAGACGGCACAGTACACGAAGAAAAAGTGAAATCCGTGGATGGGGATTATGGAAGAGTATACGATGACGTATATGAAGCCATTGTTAATGGTAAAGAGAAAACCATTACGGATGAGCAGACAGTGCTGCAGATGGAAATGCTGGAGACTGGGGTTAAGAACTTGAAGTAATTGATGATGCACTCGCATGTACGAAAGAAACTGGAGTCAGCAAACGCCGGCTCCAGTTATATATTTAGGAATCTAATTTTTCGTTTCTGGCTATCTGCTATGCAGAAAACTGTAACGGAAATACATACTGTTTTTATCTGGGTTTACAGGTCATTCTACTGGTCCACACCTTCATGTGAATTCGGCAAAGGGGGAAGTGCAGAACGACTCCATTTAAAAGGGTCTGTATAGAGGTTGCTTCCTTCAAACGCTTTTGTCCCAGTCTATTTAGTTAAATTTAGTGAAAATATTACAGTTCCAAGATCGCCTTTCTTTTCTGCTGTCTTGTTATCTTCTGCATATCCAACCACACTGCTTACGATAATCGTTCCTATTAATATCAACGAGAAAACAACTTTCTTCATAATATCTCCTCCTTATTTAGATAGAAGCTAAAAGATAGTATCTTGTTGCAAGCTCGTATTGCTTAGTTTCAGTATAATGCAGGGCTAGCTCTTTTGAATAGAGCCTTACGTTAAATAAATCGTTAACTTTTCTAAAATATTCTATACCTTCTTGCCATACGCTTTCATAGTTCACCCTATCCTCGAATTTTTTGTGCAACATGGCAAATTCCCACTTCATTGTTAAATCATCTGTATCAATACTTTTCTGGAAACCTTCCGTATAAGCCTCCATAGCTTTGGAAGGATGATTGGTTTTCCAATAAGAATCGGCTAACAGGTATAAAATCTTCAAATGGATCCGTTCTTGTTTGTTTTTACGTGCTTCTTCCAGATAACGAATAGCTGCTTCCGGCAGTTCACGTTGCACATATAGAAGTCCAAGGTTGAGGTTGGTAGTGGTTATGAAATACTGGTTATCTATATTTTTGTAAGAAATTAATGCTTTGTGGAGATGTTCTTCTGACAATTCGAAATCCTGAAGATCCATGTAATTCATACCTTGTAGCATTTCTGCACGGGCAAGAAGAAACTCGAATGTCTTATATGGTTTTAGGGCTTCTATAGCTCGCTCTGCATGTAAAGCTGATAAAGTGGTAATATCAAGGAAATAATAAGTCATGGCTTTACGAAGGTGAAATTCACCTATCTCTACAGAATCTTGTAATTGATTTAGATACTTTTCGGCTTTCTCAAAGCAGTGAAGAGCATCTTGGTAGCGTTTTTCATCATAGAATAGAATTCCTTCTGCTAAGTGTAAGTAATGTCGGTGGATATCATGGAAGTGGTCAAGATATGTTTTAGCATTGTCAATCGCAACAGCGCTATTCACGAGGTCTTTTTGCATTAAGTAGAAACGACTTTCCAGCAAGGTATATTTAATAAGAGTATCGGTGCTGAAGTCGTTAATGAAGCTTTTTAGGTATTCATGGATAGTAGCAGCTGCTTCTCTTTTATCCAGTCGAATGCTGATAGACCAATTGTCCAATTGAGCTGTAATATCGTCAACTGGCTTGGTGATATTCTGTCCCATGGTATAGTGCAACGCTCCTTCAAAATAGTTATTTAATTAATTTTACCATTTTTTGTCGTTTTTGTGGATTGTGAATGTGTATACACGGAATGGGAGTAGAATGCGGTTTTAGGAGCTTATATTTCCTATTATCATTCATATTAAAAGTTGTTTTATTCAATCAATCGCCTCTTATCGCTTATTCAATTCAATACCCAACCGTATGCTATAATGTGACCGCCGATCATATGGCAGGTATGAACGGTGCTTAAGCAGTAACCGATTCCGCAGTGGATACAACAGTCTATACTGTGGATTACACATCGACAACAGACGGACAAGAAGTCAAAAACCATAAATGGGTAACAGAAAGTGAATTGTCAGCTGAATAGGTTCAAAATCAAAACACAAAACAGTCTTGCCGTTAGGATGAGCAATTGGCTGTTTGGCTATAGTGAGTTATGAAAAGTCACTTATACAAGAACACATTCAGTTTCTCATTCTTATCAATTGTCGCAAGCAGGACATTTCTAACCTCAGTCTGATAATTATCCCGTAAGTGAGACACGACCCATGCTTCATTCTTACTTGTTTCTTTCAGCCCTTTATGGAGGATTCGCCCATCTTTTATGATTGTCTGCGGCAAATCAAAAGGCGGCATATCTATTTGCATTATCTCAGGCGTGACCGCTTCATATTTGGGATCAAGAAAGAACGATATCTTCCCTTCCGCTTCCCACAGCGCTAAAGCCACCTTCTCCACATCCGCCACTTTCCCTTTGCGCAGCTCTTCCAATAACACATCGATCGATATCCTGGCGTGGCGCAGCCCCTCATAAAGGATCTCTCCATCCTGAACAACTGGAATAGGCTTATGATTGATTAGATTCCGAAACCACGGCCATCTTAAAATAAGGAAAATCCCGCCAAGGTATAAGAGAACCAGTACCACAGTCGTTATGATGGACCCTTTCAGACCGAGCTCCTCATCTGAGAGCGGGTGAGCAATAATATTTCCAACGACCAAAGCAATAACGAAATCAAGCAGCCTTAGCTGCGAGATGGAGCGCTGGCCAAGTACTTTAGCGACGATCAATAAAAAGATGAAAGAAACGACTGCACGTAGAACCCATTCCATTGTGGTAAGTGTATGTTGGCTATGTAGAAAATCCAAGTTAGGCACATCCTCTGTCCCTTTGATTGCATCAGGTTTGATTATGTACCCATTATTACCTTAAACCATAAAAATATCTCAGTTCACCATTTAACTTGTATTACTAAAAAAACTTATTAACATAAATTATATAAAATATCTTTGTACTAGCTCATAGAATGTACCTGAACTAAACAAAATTGTAAGAACACACGTGAATAATATAAATAAAGAGAATTGAATTGGCTGATATAAGAACATCGAGGTTTTCTTAATAATTATATTCGAGAAAACTACTCCTTTTGTTATATAGAAATTAAAACAATATAAATGGATTAATAATAGTAGTAATAAAACGTTAAGAAAAATAATTAGAATGAATCCTAAGAAAGTATAAAGTATAGGTATAAAACCATCTATCCCTAGTTCTTGAAACAAGGTACTAAGAGAATAGGATGAATATTTATGAAGAGCTTGTTGTTTAAGAAAATGAAGAGTAAAGATGTCACAAGATAAAATGATAAGAGAAATAACCGTCCAAAGTATGTTTAACTTATTATACAGGCCACTGAAAATTAATCTGATAATAATTGTAGCTACACTGGCTAAACAGAAGAAGAACATGGCATTGAAATAATTGAGAATTTGAGCATTATATTTAATGAAAAGGTAAGTAAGCAAAGTTAACCCCAAAATTATCATCCATGGAAAATATCCATCGTTACCTTCTTTCTGCTGAAATTTTGTTCTTTGAATTGTTATATATTCATTTATTACATATTTATTGTACTTCTTAATATTTACTTCTTCTTGTTGATTTGAATTATTTCTTGGAGTAATAAACAATCCTAATAGTGCTCCTAAAAACATAAAAATAGTATCTTTTATTAAATCTGCAGTATTGTTATTAAAATAATTAGCAATTTCCTCCATAATATTAACTCTTGTACCTCCATTTTTTCGTAGTCTCTGTTCATATTGATACTCTGTAAGAATTTCAAGTTTGGGTTAGAGCCAATTTAATTATAGAACAATTTGGGGTGGAAATTAATTTACAGTCAACCTTGTTCCTTTTTTGATAATGTTTCCCATTACTTTATTTATTTAATTTTAATAGCGTGTAGATTATGTTTACATCATATAATAAAATATGGAAATACTAGATATATATATGTATATTTAAATCAGTTTAAATAAAAGGGTGCTTAACTTGGAGGAAAAATCTAATTCGACTGCTAATATATTTATTATTATCGCAATAGTATTATTATTAACAAACGTTACCGCTTTCTTTTTAAAGATAGAAATGGAGCGATCAACTTTTATATTTAATATATTGCTCATAATTGTTCTCTTGATTAGTGGAATTTCAATGAGAATCAGTAACAAGTAATGGGTTTGTTGAATTTAAGTAACTAATTTACTGTGAATCTTCTCAGATGATCTAAACATTGTATCGTAGTAAATAGCAGGGTATTAAAGGAGTCCATTTAAGGACTCCTTTAAAGTACTATAAACGTTTTATAATTCAGTATGTCACATCTTCAAGCGGGTGGTTAGAGTGTTTTTTCTTTTAAGATATCTGCCGCTTCCTTTTCACTGCTCCCCATCTTCGCAAAAATATTAGCCAAAATAGACCCCGAAATATTATGCCAAACACTAAAAATAGCACTTGGCACAGCAGCTAGCGGGGAGAAGTGCGCTGTTGCAAGCTGTGCGCCTAATCCTGAATTTTGCATGCCGACTTCGATGGAAGCTGTCTTCACTTTTGGCAGGTCCATGCGCAGGAGCTTGGCAAAGGCGAAGCCGAGCAGGTAACCGAGTATATTATGGAGAATCACTACTCCGAAGATTGCCAGCCCGGTCTGGGCGATCTGTGCCTGGCTATTGGATACGACAGCTGCTACGATGCCGATGATGGCAACGGCTGAAACAAGCGGCAGAACTTTTACACTTGCAGTAGCTTGTCTGTTAAAGAAGCGCTTCACGAGCAAGCCTAATACAATTGGGATGATAACGACATTCACGATAGAGATAAATAGGGAGACAGGACTGACTTCAATCCATTCGCTCGCAAATAATAGAATAAGTGCTGGTGTTACAATTGGCGCGAGAACAGTGGTTACTGCTGTTGCGGTCACGGATAATGGGACATCACCTTTGGCCAGGAAAGTCATGACGTTAGAAGATGTTCCGCCCGGGCAGCAGCCTACGAGAATGACACCGACTGCCACTTCTGGAGACAATTGCAGCCCTTTTGCCAAAGCAAAGGCAAGCAGCGGCATGATCAAAAATTGTCCAGCTACTACAACAAACACTTCAAAAGGACGTTTGATAACTCCTTTAAAGTCACTTGCAGACATAGTCAGCCCCATTCCAAACATGATGATACCTAAAAGCGGGGTAATCAGCGGAACGATCCATGTGAATCCTGACGGCAGCAAGAAGGCTACTACCGCAAATAAAATGACCCAATACGCAAAGGTATTTCCGACAAACTGACTAAATCGTTCTAACGTTTTCATCATCCACCTCTTCTTAACTGTTTGTGAGATTGTATAACAATTTATAAAGAAATTCAATATTTAAATTTTTCTGATATTATATGGTGGAGTTTGTTATGAATGGATGAGTTACTTCTCCATGCGCCAAAACACCGGCTTCCAAATTATTGAAAGGTAACATATTCCAATCAACAGCTATATAGAAAGCATCTGATATAATGTATAGGTACAAGTATCCATTAGAGAATATATGAGAATAGCAGCGACGGGTAATAGGGTAGAAACAATAGATCAAGTAACTCATCGGGTCTATTGGTTTTTGCGTTGCTATTACAAAACATGGACATGGCGGAAATAACATATGTGCATACATAAAAATTACAATCCACGATGTGGGTTTCGAGCAGTTAGGGGTTAGTCGGTATGATTATTGGTATATTAATATGTGCCATTGGTTTACTGCCATTGTTTTTAGCATTGAGCATTAATAAAGTTTACAATGAAACAAAGTTGTCGGTAGGAATGACCATATCTATGATCCTAATCACAATTTGGCAGTTGGATATCGGAGTTCTTTATTTTAGAGATGTTCTGTCAGAGGATACGGTTCTATTCCTGTTCAAGCTGTTTCGTGCGGGACCGACTTTCAGCCTCCCCATGGTATTATATATGGCTTACTGGATTATCAACAACCAACCATCCGTGATGAAGAAAACGAATTGGCTAACGAGAATTGCTTATGCTCTTTTCACCAAAAAGGCACTTATTGGCTTCACTATATGGAGCACCGTCGTTTATCTAATAAGTTGGTCGAACTTAGGAGTAAAAGGATTGGTCGTTGCCAATGAAAGGTTTACTGGTAATCACTATTTTCCTGAGTATGGACCGCTATTATGGGTGTATTTCATGCACATGGCTGGTATTGTATTTTTCTTGTTGGTTGTGTGTGTATTGTCATTGAGAATTCGGAACTCACACTTTAAGAACTTCCTTATGGGTTTTTCATTCAACGCATTGCTGCTTATCGTACCTGGAGTTCTGAACTTCATTCCTTTAACTGGCCTCCTTACAAGCAGCATTGGCGTCATCGTGTTTTCGGTGGGAAGCTTACACATATTCGTTAAGTTCAATGTGGACTTGAAAATTCACTCTTATGAATTAATGGAAAAACAGAAAAAACTAGACTATACAGGACAGCTGGCTGGCAGTTTAATTCATGAAGTGAAAAACACAAACTCTATTATTAAAAGTTTTTCAGGCATGTTGGAAAAAAGCCATACTTTAAATGAAAGAGACAAGCGAACATTGGAGATGATAGGTAAATCCTCAGAACATCTAGATCAACTGACAGATAATTATAGTTCGTATATGAAGTCCTCGGCATTAATCTTTAAAACGGAGGATCTTGCGGAGATTATTCAAGAGTCTATTGATTTTTCAGCTGGGATGCTCCAAGAAAACAAGGTCGAGTTGGCGTTCACAAATATATATTCACCACTGAATGTTTATTTGAATAAGACAAACTTAGAACAAGTCTTTATCAATCTGATCAAGAATAGCGTCGAAGCAATGCCGGAAAACAGGTCGGTAAATAAGATAAAGATCAGTACAGAAATTGATGATAAAAATATCATCATACACTTTATCGACACTGGTAAGGGCATACCCAGAGAGAACTGGGTGAGCGTATTTGATCCCTTTATTTCATTAGGAAATAAAAAGCGGGGAATGGGACTGGGTCTACCTTTTGTGAAAAAAATGATGATTGAACACTTAGGAGATATAAATATAGTTGAAAGTTCGCCGGATGGTACGCACTTCAAGCTTGAAATACCACAAGAAGGAGTACTGAATGGAGGCGACTATCAAGAAAGGCATGAATAAGCCAGTTGATGATTATTGGATTGTGATAAATTTATGGAGAAGCAGTGGGTTTTTATTACAAGTGAAAACTCAGGGATTTCCCTTCTGATAACAAAAAAGAAGCTCAATAAATTCTAACGTTGGGCTTCTTTTTTGTTATCTTGTCTGTATATAACCCCAATAAGTTTCGTTTATCAGCTTCTAAAGCATTCGCTAAGAAATAAAATAACAAGTACAGGTGTTACGATCGGCGCAGAGAAAGTATTAACTGCTGTTGCGGTCGCGGATAATGGTACATGCTGCAAGGATTGAATTGTATAGATCTCCGCAACTTTGACAAAGCAGAAGAATATCTTCATAGTGCTTTAACATCATTTAAAACTCTCGGAAATAACAATTTTATTGCTTCAACCAATCTCAACCTCGGCGTACTTTATGTGAAAAATAACCTGCCGGCTGCTGCACTTCGATATCTTAAAGAGGCACTAAAACTTAATCAAGGCTTGAAAATCTTGTACTTATTGGCAGATTGTTATTGGAAAACTGATCAGACTTCAAAAGCACTTGAAACGTATACTGCTGGCTTTAAAGAAAGTATCGAAAAAGATGATATGGCGAAAAAGTGGGAATTTGCGATGCTTCACAAAAAATACGAAGATAGGCTGAATTTTGAAAGCGTATGGCAGGAAGGCATAGAGTATTTCAGAAGAATTAACGATATTTACAATGTAAAGCGGTTTTCAACGGAGCTAGCACAGTATTATAATGAAAATAGTCAGTATGAACTTGCAACTAAATATTATTCATTGGCTCTACTACAATAAGGAGGGTTTTTAAATGAAGAAGCTTATTTTTTCACTGGTACTTGTCGGTGCAATTGTGGTTAGTGGATTACTTTGGTCTGAAGATATGAAAAATATCGCAGCAAAAGAAGGAGACGCTGGAACTATAATTTTCACTCCAAAAACCTTTAATAAGTAAAAAGAAAAGAAGATCATCTCTTATGGTGATCTTCTTTTTATCTTCCTAGATCCCCTTTTTCACCACATTGCTATCAGGAGATTAAGGTTATTTGTTCATACATATATAAGTTAGTCGAGCAGCAATTTATAGGCATTTACTCTCCCGTTCATATTCAGTTCACATAAATCACCTATACTTCATTCAGAGCTTAGAAGTGCTTCTAATAAAACAACGATTCAACTATTTATCGGGAGGATAACAAAGATGAAAACTGTTGATACAAATAGCGAATGGGCAGTCGATGCGAGCGGGCTTGTGAAGACGTTCGGTGAGAATCGGGCTGTTGACGGAGTGAATCTGAGGGTGAAGGCGGGTACGATTTATGGTGTACTGGGACCAAACGGAGCTGGCAAGACAACCACAATCAGGATGCTGGCTACTTTACTGAAAGCAGATGCTGGGTCAGCCCGTATTTTCGGATATGACATTGCGAAGGATCCGCAGATTGTGCGGCAATTGATAGGGGTGACTGGTCAGTATGCTTCTGTTGATGAGTCGCTGAGTGCAACGGAGAATTTGATTATATTTTCACGGCTGCTAGGTTTGAGCCGCAAAGAAGCGCGGGTGAAAGCGGAAGAGCTGCTGGAGGAGTTTGGACTCACAGAAGCGGCCAAGCGTCCATTGAAGCATTTTTCTGGCGGGATGCGCCGGCGTCTCGATTTGGCAGCAAGTTTGATTGCAAGGCCGCCGCTAATCTTTTTGGATGAACCAACTACTGGATTGGATCCGCGAACACGAAATCAAATGTGGGATACGATTCGAAAATTGGTGAAATCAGGTTCGACAGTATTGCTGACGACGCAATATCTGCAAGAGGCTGATGAACTGGCTGACCGGGTTGCGGTAATCGATCGAGGAAGAGTTGTAGCCGAGGGGACAGTGGATGAATTGAAACAGTCTGTTGGCAGTTCTTCCTTGCATGTAAGTATTCAGAATGCCGATCAAATAGGAGCTGCCAAAGAATTGGTCGAAAGGATACTTAACGTACAGGCCGCAGTTTCAGCTGAAGGGAGAAAAATAACCGTTCCGCTGGCGGATGCTGATGCGGTCTCGGATCTGCTCCTTGCATTGCGGAAAGAAGGAATCCAATCAGCAGAATTGAGTATACAGAAGCCAACCTTGGATGAGGTATTCTTGACCATTACAGGAAAAGGTGCAAAGAAAGAGGTAGAATCATGAACAGTTATTTAGATACACATATTGTCGACAGACAGCTCAAGAATAAATCAAGTTTCCGTCAAGCGTTGATGAACAGTTTCACCATGGCTTTCAGAGGTCTGCTGAAGATAAAGCGTACCCCGGAGCAATTGTTTGATGTGACATTACAGCCAATCATCTTTACGCTGATGTTCACTTACATCTTCGGCGGTGCTATAGCGGGGGATGTGAAAAGCTATTTGCCAGTTATTATTCCGGGTATCTTAGTTCAAACGGTTATCAGCACCTCCGTTGTCACCGGTGTCCAGCTGCGGGAGGATATGGATAAAGGGGTATTCGACAGGTTCAAGTCGTTGCCGATTGCCCGAATTGCCCCGTTGGCAGGAGCATTGATGGCAGATACGATTCGATACACGATCGCAACGATCCTTACTTTTGTGATGGGCTATATCATGGGCTATCATCCAGAAGGTGGGCTCAGCAGTATCATCATTGCTGGTATTCTCGTTGTCGTCTGTGCCTGGGCTGTCAGCTGGATCTTTGCTTTCTTTGGTGTGATTGCCCGAACAGCTTCAAGCGTGCAGGGGATATCCATGCTCGTGTTATTTCCGCTCACGTTCCTTTCCAATGCATTCGTACCAGCGAATACAATGCCTAATTGGCTTCAATGGTTTGTGAATATCAATCCAATTTCACATCTTGTCACTGCAGTAAGGGATTTAACCAATTCTGGAACCGTGGGCGTGGATATGACCATTTCGCTTATTGGGGCTGCTGTGATCGTAGCAATCTTTGCGCCTATCACGGTTCGTGCTTATATGAGAAGGGTCTAATGGTAAAATAGTAAAAGTACAAGGAGAATCGTCATGCGGCGGTTCTCTCTACTTTATAAAGGGAATGGATGATATGCCAAAAATCTTAATCGTAGATGATGACGCACATATTCGAGAGTTGATTCATTTGATTCTTTCAAAAGAAGGTTTTTCCATGGCAGAAGCGGAAGATGGGGAAGCTGCATTAGCGATTTTAGAAACAGATAAAATCGACATGATCATCCTGGATATCATGATGCCGAATATGGATGGCTGGGCATTTTGTCAGGAAGTACGAACTTATTACTCCGATACTATGCCGATTATCATGTTAACGGCAAAAGGGGAAACAATGCAAAAAGTGAAAGGGTTTGATCTCGGGGCAGACGATTATATGGTGAAACCATTTGCCGCGCCTGAACTAGTCGCTCGTGTAAAAGCGCAGCTCCGGCACCACCAGATATCCGTCTCCAATCAAATCAGGATAGGGAATGTACTGATCGATCGCGCCTCTTTTAAAGTGATGATTGAGGATGAGCATGTTACACTGCCGCTCAAAGAATTTGAATTGCTGTTCAAACTGGCAGCAAACCCGCAGAAAACATTCTCGCGGGAACAATTGATTGAAGATATTTGGGGCTTTGATTACGAAGGAGATGAACGCACTGTCGATGTCCATATCAAACGACTGCGCCAGCGGTTTTCCTGCGAAGGCTGTCCGTTTAAAATCACAACCATTCGCGGCCTAGGCTATCGTCTGGAGGTATTGAATTGAAACAGCGTGAATTCCTGAAACGTCTTATAGGTATGTTTGCCGTTATAGGTTCTTTACTCATAAGCTGGGCTTTCGCTTATTGGCTAACCTCTTTCTTGTATGATGTTATTCAATTCCACCCGCATGCATTGACTAAACAGCTCATTAATTCGATATTGGGGTTTCTTTTATTTGGCTTGGGTGTATTTTTCGTCACAAGAATCAAGTGGGTAAGAGAAAGACAGGACAAGTTCTTGCATCCAATGATCCAGGCAATGAGGATGATGGCGGAAGGAAACTTTAATATAGATCTTTCTTTTTATATGAGTCAGTTCAAGGGGCGCACAGAGCATCCTTATTATAAAATTATCGAAAACATCAATAACATGGCAGATAAGCTTGGGAAAATGGAAGAAATGAGACAGGAATTCATCTCGAATGTATCCCATGAAATCCAGTCTCCCTTGACTAGTATCAGCGGATTTGCCCATGCTTTAAAAAGAGATGACTTAAGCCCCGAGGAGCGGAAACACTACCTGGAGATAATCGAAATGGAAAGTATCAGGCTGTCTAAATTGAGCGAAAACCTATTGAAGCTGACTTCCTTGGAATCCGATGATTTAACCCTTGAGCGAAAAACCTACCGATTGGACCATCAGCTCCGCCGGATCATCCTTGCCAATGAACCGCAGTGGGCCGAGAAAGACATAGAGATGGATATTTCCCTCGAAAATGTAAGCCTTACTGCGAATGAAGATCTAATGGATCAAGTATGGATCAACCTCATTCATAACAGTATAAAATTCACCCCAAACGCAGGAACCATTACCGTTACAGTAGATAAATTACCAAACGGTCAACCAATGGTCCAGATAAAAGATAGCGGAATTGGCATGGATGAAGAAGCCGTCATGCATATGTTCGAGCGATTTTACAAAGCTGATAAATCCAGAACCCGCAATGCTGGCGGTAATGGTCTGGGACTATCTATAGTGAAGAAAATAATCGATTTGCATAAAGGGAAGATGGAAGTGAGGAGCGAATGTAATAAAGGAACGGAAATAATAGTTACATTTGTTCATGGTTAAATACAATGACAGTTGCTATTTCATTTTAATAAACTCAAAGGCAGCATAAGCCTTGCTCCAGTCCCAATGAACACAAATGACAATTTAGGAGGTCATGTAATTGCCAGTCAGCTCCATCATTCCTGAAAAATTTGGTGAGATATTCAGAAGCGGGCAGTTTGAAGATATTTACCGGATTACATCAGATGATTTTCAGCAGTTGGTGTCCTTGAGCGAATTCGTAGACTTATCAGCATCCTTTAATGAAGGTGTCGAACATTATGACCTAGAATTCAAAAATGCTTTTTTAAACTTCGATAACTATGTCTGGATAGATGATCAAAGAGAGAAAGCGATCAATGTGATTTTTGATAAGGATCATCAAATCCAAGGTCTATTTTTAAAGCCTTATATAAAGTACAGAGATAGTGACAATATCCTCACGCAGAATAAGTACATGATGCCGGTAAAGGGTGAATGGTTCATCTTTTGGGGCGGTACAAATGAGTTCATGAACTATCATTACGTTTATGAGAATCAGCGCTATGCGTATGATTTAGTGAAGGTGAAAGATGGTCTATCTTATCAAGATACTCCAACCGATAATGAAAACTACTATGCGTTCGGCGGAGAAATTGTAGCACCGGCAAATGGCAAAGTTGTGATGGTGGTTGATGGGATGACGGATAATATCCCTGGCGAAATGGATCCTGATCATCCAGCAGGGAATTATGTCATGATCGAGCATGCAAACGAAGAATATAGTTTGCTGGCTCATTTGAAGAAGGATTCGATAACAGTGAAGGTAGGGGACGATGTGAAGGAAGGACAATGTATCGGAACCTGTGGTAATTCTGGAAACTCTTCCGAACCTCATTTGCATTTTCACATCATGGATTCTGACGATTTGGAGAAGGGGAAATCCATTCGAATCCAATTCAGGGATGGTTATGAACCTATCCAGGGCGATACTGTTTTTAATAAGTAAGAGATTGGAGATATCCAATCTCTTTTTGTTTAACTGCATCGAAAGACCCGAAAGCCTAATTTATCTATGTTTTGCTTTGTGATTTCTTCATGCGTTTCCAATATCTCTAATAATTCGTCATCGATATATTCCGATAGGGAGAAGTCCGAAGCATGCTGCTCATCGATTTGTTCCAAGGAGGCTTGGTATTTCGTGCTGTCTATTCGTTGAAATCCAGCTTTTTTGAAGGCTGCAAGCCATTCGTCTTCTGTTAATAATTGTGGGAAACGGTAAAAATCCACGATATTATCCCGTTCCGCATTAGGGATTGGCTGCTCCAATACCGTTTCGACTGCAAGTAAAATGCCGTTTGGTTTCAGGACTCTTTTGAGCTCGGGAATGGTGGAAAAGACGTTGGTAAACGCTAGCACGGATTCTGAAAGGACGATGTCGAAATTTGCGTCTGGGAAGGGAAGATTTTCCGTGTCCCCGAGTTTGATATCAATCGGTAAATCCAAGGATGAAAATCTTTGTCGGGCTTTGTCCACCATGATGTTATTGCTGTCTACAGCACTGACTGTGCTGCCGAACTGCTGTGCAAGATAAGCGGCAGTTTGCCCGGTACCGCAGCCGATCTCCAAAAGTGCTGTTTGTTCATTGATTTTTTCCTCGGACACAATTTCCTTTGTTAGCTGCAATCCCCCTGGATGGGCGCCGCCTACGCCAAATAGCGCCAAACAATCAAGATATGTGTAATTCAAATGTAACCCCTGCCTTTGGTATGACATCATTGCAATATGCTATGAATACACAAAAGATTTGTGCTGCTAAAAAGGCAGGACGCACTCCTGATGAATAAAGTGATGATGTTAGGGGGGGTGAAATGAGCGTAATCAGAACGGATGAGTGGCTGTTTCGGGAATATGAAGATCCAGTCGGGATGTGCGAGAAGCTAACAGAACATTTTGCTGACGCTTCTGCTGCTGAAATATATGATTACTTCGTGCGGCATGGCATGTATCGCCCGCTGAAAAAGAGGAGTAAACAGCTGGATGATAAAGTGTGGAAGGTCGTACAGCAGGATGAGGATTTCCTGCGAAAGGAGTGGGAAAGTCCGGACATACCTATCTATATTTTCCCATCCGATGAACAAAATAAATGGCTCCGCAAGCAATTGGGTGGGAAGTCGGGGCTTGCTTTCAGGGATAAGCTTTTTTTATTTATCTCCCCAGCCAATGCAGAAGAGGAAATAAAAGCACTATTTACGCATGAGTATAACCATGTATGCCGGCTGAATCGTTTTGATAAAAAAGAGGAGATGTACACGTTACTGGATACCATTGTATTAGAAGGGATAGCGGAAAATGCCGTCAGGGAAAGATTTGGCGAAGAGCTGACTGCAAGGTGGGCATCCTCTTATTCCGAGAAGAAAATCGGAAAAATGTGGTCCGATTATATTCTGCCAAATCAGGAACTTTTGCCAAAGGATCAGGAATTTCAGGCTATTCTATTTGGTCAGCGAAAATACCCGAGGATGCTGGGATATTGTATCGGTTATCATGTAGTGAAAAGATATATGGAAAGACACGGTATATCAAGTAAAGAATTGCTGTCTGTTGAAGCAAGCGTCATTGCCGGTGATTATTAAGGGTATAACATTCCATGTGCTGCGTGTTCGTTGATGGGATGGAGTATGTGCGGGTATGAAGGAGCCAATTCCTGGATCGTCATGACCACTGTCATACCCACTTCTCCATGAACCGGGTGTCTTATTAGATCCAGAATAGAGAAAGCAAGGCTATACCTGCGATAGCTCCTAAGGCTACTCCCCATCCAAATCCCCAGCCACCGCCATAACCATAACCGCCATAACCGAAGCCGCCTAGATTCCTGGAACGGCCGAGTGGCTGCAAGTAAACACGATTGCGTCCTACACGCTGGATGATTCCTCTATGAATTTTGCCATCATGACATCGGATTTCAACTGCTTTACCGTTGTATTTTTGACATAATGAACGATATTGTCCAACTGACATACTTTCACCCCCATAATATTAGGATTCAGGGTATTATATGTCCCGCTTAAAATATCGCAGGGTACACATATCTCAGGTGTTTCGCGGAATCTTGGCAGCTGGTGAAAGTCTTGGGGGTTTGACAAAAAATCAAACAAACATTAGAATCTAAATAACTTAATAATAAAGCTATGAATGCTATGGATGACACTATAGCAGGAGCAGCTTCTGGAGAGACCGCCATTTGGACGGCGCCGAAGGGTTCACAATCTCAGGCAAAAGGACAGAAGAGTATCGGATATGTATTTGTGTTTTGCTGTGCGCGCATGACCAATAGTATTTGTTATTCTTGTGATCGAGAGATTGGAGAGCTTCCAATCTCTTTTTTTATTGGGTTGATTGAAGGAGGAGTTAGATTTGGCACAACAAGGGTTAAAGAGGGACTTATCCAATAGACATGTACAACTGATTGCCATTGGCGGTACGATTGGCACCGGGTTATTCCTAGGATCCGGAAAAGCGATCCAGTTGGCTGGACCCTCGATTATCTTTGCTTATTTGATCGTCGGTATGGCGTTGTTTTTTGTGATGAGGGCGCTTGGGGAATTGCTTTTATCAAATGCAGGCTATCAGTCCATCACCGACATCGCCGAAGAGTATCTTGGACCGTGGGCATCATTTGTAACGGGCTGGACGTATTGGTTTTGCTGGATCATGACAGCGATGGCGGATGTGATTGCTGTCGGGGTGTATGTGAATTATTGGTTTGATATCCCGCAATGGGTACCTGCACTTATCTGTGTCGTCGTTTTATTAGGACTTAACTTATTGACGGTCAAGCTGTTTGGGGAATTGGAGTTTTGGTTTGCGTTAATCAAGGTGGTTACGATCTTGGCATTGATCGGAATCGGCATTGTGCTGCTGGTGATCGGGTTCCAGACAGACACGGGGACTGTTTCGGTTATGAACTTGTGGGAGCATGGAGGACTATTTCCGAATGGAATCTCCGGTTTCTTGCTTGCTTTCCAAATGGTCGTCTTTGCATATGTCGGAGTGGAACTAATCGGGGTATCAGCAGCTGAAACTGCTAACCCTGCTAAGAACATCCCATCAGCGATAAATAAGATACCATTACGAATTCTATTTTTCTATGTTGGAGCACTGCTTGTTCTGTTAATGATAAACCCATGGACCGAGCTTAATGCAGCGGAAAGTCCTTTCGTGAAGACATTCAGTCTGGTTGGTATTCCAATTGCAGCAGGCATCATCAACTTTGTCGTATTAACATCAGCTGCATCTGCCGGAAACAGCGGCATGTTCTCGACTAGCCGGACTTTGTATAATTTAAGCAAACAAGGACAAGGGCCATCGCAGCTTGCCAAACTGAATAAAAAGCATGTCCCGGCGAATGCTTTATGGCTGTCGGCAATTGTTGTGTCTGCAGGGGCACTCTTAAGCAAACTCATACCTGACCAGGCATTCAGCATTGTCACGACTATCAGTGCCATCTGCTTTATTTGGGTTTGGAGCATCATTCTTATTTGTCATATCAAATATAAGAAAACCCGTCCTGCATTGCAGGCAAAATCAACATTCAAGGCACCGTTTACACCATTTGTGAATTATGCTGTCCTGACGTTGTTTGCAGGGGTTCTCGTTATTATGCTGGTGGCAGATGAGACACGGCCGGCGCTGCTGTTGACGCCTTTGTGGTTTGTATTGTTGTTTGGGTTGTATTGGGGTAGAGGAAGAAAGGAAATAACATGATGTACCATGTGAAGGGGACTATCTTGGTATAGTCCCCAAAATCACTGTTATTTCAGTTCAACTTTGATTGGTTCCATTTCTACAGGATTGTTGCTGCTTAAGGTTCCGAATGGAATCAATAATGAGTAGTCGTCTGTAGCAAAGTCGCTCCCGGCGATGGTAAAGACAGATTGGAAATGCAGATTATCATTCTCTAGTTCCTTTGCTTGCTTGCTGCGGATTTGATGATTAATCATTTGATTCATATCAAGCTGTCCGTTTTTATCTTTGACTATATCATTAGTTTCTATCAGCGTGATGAAATCAGCGAAGTTTTGAATGATATCCTTTCCGAGTGCTTCCGTATCAACATTCTGGATATTGTAGTCTAAAATTAGCTGATCCCCATTCTGTTTGATATCATTCACTTGTATCTGATAATCTAAACGCGGACTGGTTACAGTAAAGGGAGCGCGATTTTCCAAGGAACTTACCGTTTCTTGTTCGTATTGATTAATTACAGGTTGGATCGTTAAATACTGCGCGTTTTCTGGGATTTTACTGCTGAATAATTCTCGAACGTCATTTTTCACTATGCTGTCATTTTGTTCCGATGACATTACATCTGTGTGACTTTTCGTTAGCCGATTACCCTTATTATCAAATACTATTATATTAATTTCATCATCTTTTCCTGTTAACGGCAGAGTTGTTCTGTAATTCAATAATGTAGTAGCTTTTCCTTTCGTGATTGAATCTATATGAATGGCATATTCCTCAAAGGAACTTTCATCATCTGCGGCGATTGTTTCTGCAGGGATACGTTTAACTGGAACGTCGAATTTCCAGGTACCTTTTACTCCTGTAACAGAGGTGAAGGTTAATGGTAAAGTATAATTATCGGGTAAATCAGCATTTGGATTATCAAATTCCATTGCACCAACGTAGCCGTTCGATGTCTTTTCCAAATCTGTCATCGTACTGGATGACCATTGTTTTTGTTCGTCACTATCAGATAAGTGAAAACTATATCCTACATCAGGTTCTTCTTGCTCGCCGATCCTATCCAAAGAGACCCTGTTTCCTTCAGCCTTAAACGTGAGCCCGATGACATTCCCATCGTAATAAGCGCTTGTTACAGTCATCTCTATTCCATTACTTTTTGCTTCTTCATTTAATTGAGTAATTAAATTGCTCTCAAACAGTTCATATCCGATTTGCATACTGAATCTATCATAGATTGCACCGATTATCGGGACGGAAGCAAGAACATTCGTCACCGGTGCAAATAGTAACCCCGATACAAGAAAGACGGACGCAGCAATAGCGGATACAGTGACGGCAATTTTGAAACTGGCTTTATTTCTTGGTCTTTTTTCTTTCCGTCCTTGTTCGATTCCATTACTTATTGCAGCCATAACCTCCTCACGGGGGAACTCTAATTTATTGATCTCCTCATTGAAATGCTGTTTGCTCATATTCCATCCCTCCCAATAATCTTTTAAGCTCGATTTTTGCACGCCGAAGATTGGTTTTAACTGTATTCTCGGCCATATTAAGTGTTTCGCCAATACAGCGAATAGGTAAATCGTGATAGTAAAATAAAATAATGACTGTCTGGTAATCCCTATTTAACTTTGATATTACATGCAGTAGGTCAAGTTTTCCTTCGATATCCGAGTTGTTTTTTGCATGCTGGGCGGACAAATAATTTTCATCTAATATAATTTTCTTTTTCTTTTTAAGAAAGTCATAGGAAGTACGGATTAATATCTTTGTTAACCAAGTCGAAAAGAACTCAGGTTGTTTTACTTGGTCTATTGATATATAAGCCTTATAGATTGTTTCCTGAAGTACATCCAGGGCGTCCTCTTTATTCCCTGCATACAGAAGGGCAGTTCTATATAATTTCTCACTTTCAATTTCAACTAGCTTTTCAAAAGCTTTATCATTGCCTCGTATTGCCTTTTTGACAAGTTTTATATGATTGTCCAAGCGAAAACCTCCTTTCCCTTTGTTAGAGCAGTTATGTATTGAAAAAGTTTCAACAAGATATTGGTAAATATTATTTTTCCATTCCTTACTATGATAGATTCTAAATGAATGAACGGAAAGGCAGGTAAAAAAATATGCAATTCTTGACGTATGAACTGGCTCAGGAAATTGTGGAGCGTACAATGAAGATATTGAATCAAAATATAAATGTGATGAATGAGGCAGGGGTAATCATAGGTTCCGGAGAAAGCGAGAGGATTAACCAGCTTCACGATGGGGCTCTTCTTGTCCTTGAAAAAGGCGAAAGTATTGAAATAGATGATACCAGTGCCGTGGGTATGAAAGGATCAAGGCCGGGCATAAATTTACCGATACTCTTTAATGATCAAGTCGTCGGCGTTATCGGTATTACAGGTGAGCCCAAGCAAATCCGAAATTATGCCCAGCTTGTGAAAATGGCGGCAGAATTAGTACTGGAGCAGTCATTTTTGCTGGAGCGGGTGCAATGGAAGCAAAGACTCCAGAATGAGATTGTGAATCAGCTTATCTTAGAAGGCGATTTGAATGAAGAAGCCTTAAAGCAGCGTGCTGGCTTTATTGGGATAGGTTTAGAACAGTCCAGAGCTGCTATCGTGATGGAAATAACGGACGATGCACAGGTTACAGCGCAAAAGCTGATGAGAGCGGTTCAATCCGAGATGAGTAAAAATGATTTGATTGGTGTTACTTATAATGATGAGATTGTCATATTGAAAGTTTGTGAGAACAAAAAAGAAATAACTCTTTTTTTAGAGCGATTGCAAAAGATTTCAACCGGTAAAGCCCTTATTGGAAGTGGTAGTATAGCAACACAATTAAATCAGTTAAAGGCCTCTTTTTATCGGGCGAAAAGAGCGATGATGATAGGTCGTAAGTTACATCCTGGCACAAGCTTTTTCCTATACGAAACATATCAATTGGAAATAATGCTGTCGAAAGTGATCCAGAACGTGGATAAGACCGCCTTTTCTTTTTATGATAGACTCTTGGATCAAGGGAAGAAGGGTGAAATGATCCATACCTTGGAAGCATATATAAATGAGGGTGGAGAATTAAACAAAATTGCAGAAAGCTTATTCATTCACCGGAATACGCTGAGGTACCGCCTTGATAAGATTACCGAACTGACGGGCAAGGATCCGCGGAACGCAAAGGACTTAATGGAACTATATATGGCAAATCTGCTGCATGATATTAGCTAATTGTGCAAATGCACAACTATGATAAATATTCCCCACGATTATTTCATCTCTTTTCACAATGTAACCAGCTAGGAAAACGCTTACAATAACAAGTATAAAGATTACATAGTGTGGAGGGAACAGCATGGATGTAACTGTAAGCGCTTTAGGGGCGATATGTGCCTTAGTCATAGCAATTGTACTTATCTTGAACAAAGTGCCGCCAGCTTATGGCATGGTTGCCGGAGCCTTGATCGGTGGATTGATTGGCGGTGTGAATATTACAGATACTGTGGCGTTGATGATGGAAGGAGCCCAAGACATCATTCCGGCGGTATTACGAATTTTGGCTGCGGGTATCCTGGCAGGTGTCTTGATTGAATCTGGGGCGGCTTCCTCGATTGCGGAAACGATTGTCAAAAAAATCGGGGAAACACGTGCCCTGCTGGCATTAACCATTGCTACGATGATCCTGACAACGGTCGGGGTGTTCGTGGATGTGGCTGTCATCACTGTATCTCCAATCGCTTTAGCGATAGCCAAACGAGCAAATCTATCGAAAACGGCCATTCTTTTGGCGATGATCGGGGGAGGCAAGGCGGGAAATATCATGTCGCCTAATCCGAATGCGATTGCTGCTTCTGATGCATTTGGCGTTCCGCTTACATCAGTTATGGCTGCCGGAATCATCCCAGCTGTTTTCGGTGTTGCTGTTACGTATCTTTTGGCTAAAAGACTTGTTAAAAAGGGTACTGCGGTAGCGAACCAGGATGTAGAAATGACAGATAACACAAAGCTTCCAATATTCATAACTGCATTGATTGCGCCGCTAGTAACCATCATTCTTCTCTCTTTACGACCTCTATTTGATATCAACATTGATCCGATGGTTGCGCTGCCGATTGGGGGCATCATCGGAGCCATTGCGATGAAAAAGACGAGGAAGATCAATGAATATGCCATTTCTGGTTTAAATAAGATGTCTGGCGTAGCCATCATGCTGCTGGGGACTGGAACATTGGCAGGGATCATTGCTAACTCTGCATTGAAGGATGTCTTGATCAATGCGTTAAATGCCACAGGTCTGCCAGCTTATGTACTGGCGCCTGTATCCGGGATCTTCATGTCAGCGGCAACTGCTTCCACAACGGCTGGTACGGCAGTTGCAAGCAGCGTTTTCAGCGGTACCATTTTAGATTTGGGTGTATCAGCATTAGCTGGGGCTGCCATGATTCATGCAGGTGCAACGGTGCTGGACCACTTGCCGCACGGAAGCTTCTTCCACGCCACGGCGGGCAGCGTCAATATGGCCATCAAAGAACGTCTAAAGATGATGCCTTACGAGTCTTTGGTGGGTCTGACGCTTGCGATTATTTCAACACTTATATTCGGTGTCTTTAAGCTCTTTGGCTAAGACTAATAGAGAGGATGTATAACGATGAAAATTGTAATCGCCCCTGACTCTTATAAAGAAAGTTTATCAGCTCTGGCGGCTGCTGATGCCATGGAGAAAGGTTTCAAATCGGTCTTTCCAGAGGCTGAGTACAAGAAAATGCCAATGGCAGACGGCGGGGAAGGAACCGTTCAGTCACTCGTGGACGCAACCAACGGTAAAATCGAAGAACGATTTGTAACTGGTCCTTTGGGTAAGCAAGTCAAAGCATTCTTTGGTTTGATGGGGGGTGGGAAAACAGCCGTCATTGAGATGGCGGCTGCATCAGGTTTACATCTTGTACCAACGGAAAACAGGAACCCATTGATCACTTCTACTAGAGGAACTGGAGAATTGATATCCGCAGCTCTTGATCTTGGTGTGCATCATATTATCATCGGGCTCGGCGGCAGTGCCACAAATGATGGCGGGGCCGGAATGATTCAGGCCCTCGGAGGAAGACTGCTTGATGAAGCTGGACGAGAAATCGATGAAGGCGGCGGTGCACTCTCTGAGCTGGCTGCAATCGATTTGGCTGATTTGGATGACAGATTGAGAGATGTCCACATAGAAGTGGCATGTGATGTGGATAATCCGTTGACGGGGCCTCGGGGTGCTTCAGCGATCTTCGGACCTCAAAAGGGCGCCACACCGGAAATGGTCGAATTGCTGGATAAGAACCTGTCCCACTTTGCTGACATCGCAGAAAAAGCGCTTGGGAGGTCTTTTCGGGAGATAGAAGGCGTCGGGGCAGCTGGAGGCCTTGGGGCAAGTTTGCTGTCCTTTCTTGATGCAGATTTGAAAAGAGGGATTGATATCGTCCTGGATGCGGTGAATTTTGACGAGGCAGTCAAGGATGCGGATCTTGTTATCACGGGTGAGGGGCGGATTGATAGTCAAACAATTTACGGAAAGACACCAATCGGCGTAGCAAAAGCAGCTAAAAAATATGACGTACCGGTAATCGGGCTCGCGGGTTCCCTATCCGACGACAGCGACGTCGTGTATGAACACGGGATTGATGCGCTTTTCAGCATCGTTCCGGGTGTGGTGACGTTACCAGATGCGTTTGAACACGCTGCAGAGTATATGGAAAGAACGGCAAGAAACATTGCGGCAACAATGAAAGTTGTTAAAACTAGGCAGCTATTATAGGGTGAAATGAAAAAAGGATTGATCTGGTTGGGATCAATCCTTCTTGGTATTTAATCAATAAGCACGGGCAAACCAAACGGTATGTTTTGCTTCTTTGCCGCAATGCAGGCAAGTGTGCTTTTCAGTTGGCGGGTTGAATGGGATATTTCGCGTTGTGAATTTCGTTTCTTCTTTTACGCCTTCTTCACAAGCGTCATCGCCGCACCAGCCTGCCAGGACCCAGCCAGAAATTTGGCCGTTTTGTTCCGACTCGGCAAGATGTTGTTTCAGCTGTTCCATTGTATCGATATGTGTATGCGAGTTCTCTGCACGGAAGGCTTTTGCTTTTTCGAGTAAGCGTGTTTGCATTGTTCCCAATTCTTTTTGGATGTTTTCTACAATTGCTCCCAAAGCTACGGATACTTTTTCGTCTGCATCACGGGCTTTCATCAACGCTTGGTTGTTTTCCAGGTCACGCGGTCCAAGCTCAATGCGCACTGGTACGCCTTTTAGCTCCCATTCATTGAATTTAAAGCCTGGTGATTGATCGGAATCGTCGAGACGAACGCGGATGCCTTGTGCTTTCAGGGCTGCAAAGATTTCGTCCAATTTCTCGATGATGGCAGGGTTCTTTTTCCATGGACCAACAGGAATCAAAACGACTTGTGTTGGTGCTATCTTAGGCGGTAAAACGAGTCCTTGTTCATCACCATGCACCATGATCACGGAACCGATCAGACGCGTGGATGTACCCCATGAAGTGGTATGCACATGTGTGTGCTTGTTTTCTTTGTTCAGATACTTGATATCGAATGCTTCGGCGAATTTCGTACCCATGTAGTGGGAAGTACCTGCTTGGACGGCTTTGCCATCCTTCATCATCGCCTCAATGGAAAATGTATCAACCGCACCGGCAAAGCGTTCGGAAGGTGTCTTTTGGCCGTCATAAACTGGAATCGCAAGCAAATCCTCCACGACTTCCTTGTATATATTCAGCATTTGCATCGTTTCCTTGCGCGCATCCTCTTCATCCACATGAGCAGTATGACCTTCCTGCCAGAGGAACTCAGAAGTACGGATGAATGGGAGAGTTTTCTTTTCCCAGCGGAAAACATTCGCCCACTGATTGATCAATACGGGAAGATCTCGATAGCTCTTGATCCAGTTGGAGTACAAATGACCAATCATCGTCTCTGATGTCGGACGCAGCGCTAATCGTTCTTCCAGTTTCTCTCCGGCAGCTTCTGTCACCCAAGGAAGTTCCGGCGAGAAGCCTTCGATATGATCCTTTTCCTTTTGGAAGAATGATTCCGGAATCAGCATAGGGAAGTAGGCATTACGGTGTCCGGTTTCCTTGAAACGCTTATCCATCTCTTCTTTAATATGCTCCCAGATTTCATAGCCATCAGGCTTGAAAGCAATACTTCCGCGAACTGGCGTATAATCAACCAGATCAGCTTTTTGAATGGTATCGATATACCACTTGGTAAAATCATTTGTATTCTGAGACATTGTTGTTTCCTCCTAAATAATATAAAAAAGCATAAAGCGTCCGAAAAGGACGTCTTTATGCTTGATAGACGTGGTACCACCTTCATTCGGCTTAATCATGAATTAAGCCCTCATCGCGTTTGTAACGAAACGACTCGGTTAGGTTTGCCTAACATCTCCGTGGCAGGTTTCAATAAGAAGGGGTGATATAGCTCTCAGCCAAGGCTATATTTTCTGTTTCACGATTCTTATCTACTTGATCACATCATCGATTGCGTATTTATAATTTAATATAGCAATTGCTGAAGCGGAATTCAATAACCTTAATCGCTGCACTGCAACTCTGTTGGGGAATCCGCACATGCTATTTGTTTGAGTCATGCAGGTTTATGTTAAATAATAACAGGTTTAATTTACTTTCCTCATTAAGGTATGCAGATTCATCTTGTCTGTATTCGGCATGTCATACAGTGAACATGGATAATATATGGGCGAACACAGAACGTGATGGGACATAAAAAGAAGACCCTTGGCAGGTCTTCTTTTTATAGCCATTCCAGCCGAGTCGATGCGCCACCTGGATCTCCTTTTTTCTCTGCAATCAAGCTACTGTTGGATACACCGATAATACAGCTTACAAGAATAGTGACAGCTAATATCATGCTAAAAGTATTTTTTCTCAAATTTATTCCTTCCTTATAAGAGAACTAAGTTCTGCAGTGCTTTCTCTGATTGAGCAGATTTCTATTAAATATGGCTTATCTTGAAAGGGCGATTAAATCAATACATAGTAAAAGCTCATCATTAACTGATGAGCTTCCTTCAGCCGACCTTTTCTTACTTTAATTCATGCAGCTGGCAGCTCCTTTGGCAGAGTATAGAAATCTTTGCGTTCCCTTAAAAGAGCCCCTGTGAAAGGAGGAGGTTTTATTGGAAATAAACAAAACCAATTTGATTTTCCCGTATACTGTAGGTATATACATGTGTCAATGTTTGGGAAGTGGAGGTTGAAAAATGAATGAATCCATCATGCTGGTCGAAGATGATGCACAAATCAATGAGATGGTATCCGATCATTTGAAGAAGGAAGGCTATGAAGTTTTTTCTGTATTTGATGGGCAAGCGGCGTTGGATTTGTTTGCGCGAAAGAGCGTGGATCTGATCATTCTTGACTTGATGCTGCCTTCTGTAAATGGGCTGGATATGCTGCAGCTGATCAGGCGAAAGAGCATGCTGCCGATTCTGATCATGTCGGCAAAGGATAGTGATGTGGATAAGGCACTGGGGCTTGGGTTTGGAGCGGATGATTACATAGGGAAGCCATTTTCGCTTATTGAACTGACTGCAAGAGTAAAAGCGGTACTGCGCAGGTCGAAACAGTATAGTCTGCCGGTTGAAGAGAAAGAGCAGCTGGTTCAGGTGCGAGATTTGATTATTGATTTAAATAACTTCTCTGTCAGCAAAAGAGGGGAAAAGATCAACCTGACGGCCAAGGAATTCCAGATTCTGCGTTTGCTTGCAACAAGTCCGAATCAAGTATTCACAAAGGGACAGTTATTTGAAAGCGTGTGGAAGGAAGCGTATTACGGGGATGATAATGTCATCAATGTCCATATCCGCAGGCTGCGGGGGAAAATTGAGGATGATGCGTCAGCCCCTATGTATATAAAAACGGTATGGGGAATTGGCTATAAGATGGAGATGCACACATGATTTATCTGGTAGCTTCTTTGATAATGTGCGTAAGCATTTTGCTGTTGCTGTATTTTCGTGCGAAGAGGAAGATGAACCGTCATCTTCAGTATATGACCGAGAAACTCAATGCTATCACTGCAGAAGACTCCACGGAAAGGTTATTGCTAGTGACGGATGATCAGCAGCTGCGTGATCTGCTAAACGAGATTAATAGTTTACTGGATTATCATCAGGAATCAATGGCGGATTTAGCGCGTCTCCGTATATCCACGAATCGGATGCTTTCAAATGTTTCACATGATTTGAAAACACCGCTCACCGTGATTTCTGGGTATATAGAAACGATTCAGCATGACAAACAGTTTAGTGACGAAGAGAAAGAATTGCTTCTGAAAAAGGTGCAAGTAAAGGTGATGGACGTTGCGGGATTGATCAATACCTTCTTCGACTTGGCAAAGCTGGAAGCTGAGGATTGGCAGCTGGAGATGGAACGGATCCAGCTGAACGAGTTATGCAGAAAAGTGATACTTGGCTATTATGATACGTTAACAACTAAAGGGTTTGCTGTTCATATTGATTTGCCGGAAGTGTCGCTACATATGGATGCAGATGCAGCTGCGCTTACGCGGATTTTAGAGAATCTCCTGTCGAACGCAATACGGTACGGAAAGGATGGCAAAACAGTTGGCATGACCCTATGGCAGGATGAGGAAAACGTCTATATAGAGGTGTGGGATAAAGGAAAGGGCATACAGGAGACGGATAATGATCGGATCTTTGAGCGGCTTTATACAGCAGAAGATAGCAGGACCTCCTCGTTACAGGGCAGTGGTCTTGGTTTGATGATTGCCAAGCGGTTGACAGAGCAAATGCAGGGGCAGATCCACTTCACCAGTATTCCGTATACGAAAACAACTTTTACACTTACATTCCCGAAACCTAAAATAGACAATTACGCCAAACTTAAGAAAGTCGTAAGGATTCCGTAAGCGGAATGACAGTTTCCTTTAGTAAAGTGAAGGAAATCAACGAAAAAAGGGGTTAGCGTATGACATATGCAATCAGAACGCATCAGCTGACGAAGGGATATCGGGGTAAGGAAGTAGTTTCGGGCGTCAATATGAATGTAAGACGGGGTGAGATTTATGGATTTCTCGGTCCGAATGGTGCTGGGAAAACGACGATCATGAAAATGATGACCAACCTCACCAAACCAACAAGCGGGGAAATAGAGGTGCTGGGGACGAGGCTGCAAGCCAATTCCCATGACATTCTCAAACGGATAGGCTGCATCATCGAATATCCGATTCTTTATGATAAGCTATCGGCCAGAAAGAACCTGGAAATCTATTGCGAATATATGGGTTACTACAAGAAAGATGCGATTCCTGAAGCGCTGGAGTTAGTGAACTTGAGGGTTGTAGATGACATACCTGTCCGGGAATTTTCGCTTGGTATGAAACAAAGATTGGGAATAGCCAGAGCCATCGTGACGAAGCCGGAACTCTTGATCCTGGATGAGCCGGTGAATGGCTTGGATCCAATCGGTATGCAGGAGCTGCGGGATTTATTTTACAAGCTCAGCAGACAGTACGGCATCACGCTGCTGATTTCCAGTCACATTCTTGGAGAAATCGAGCAAATTGCCGATACAATCGGGATTATCCGTGAAGGCAAGTTGATCGAAGAAACTTCCATGGCAGAAATCCGCGGTAATAACACGGAGCATATCGAACTTTCGGTATCCGATTATCCGAAAGCGGCCTATGTATTGGAGCACGAACTGCAAGCGACCAACTTCTTAGTGAAAGAAGAAGGTCTGATCAATGTCTATGATCCCGCAATTTCCCAGAATGATATTATACAAGCCATGGTGCGCAATGGAGTGGAAATCGGGAGAATCAACAATAAAAACCTGTCACTGGAAAGTTATTTCCTACAGCGGATGGAAGGGAGCAAAAAACATGCTTAATCTGATGAAGCTGGAGATGAAGAGGATGAACTTCCATACGATTGCTGTGTGCTTCCTCTCTATTAATGCTGGAATTCTCGGCATTCTGTTATTGCTCGGAGTTGATCCGGAAATAACTGCTGAGGATTTTAACAATGCGGAACAAATCATGATATTGATCAAGACGCTCGTTGTAGCCGCATTTGTTATTTATGCCTCGGTTTTGTTATCAAACATGGTCATTGAGGAATTCAAAAGCAAAACGATCACAGTCCTGTTCACCACACCTGTTAGCCGGAAGAAGCTGCTGTTAGCTAAAGTCCTTGTCATAAGCTTGTTGACCTTCGTAATGTTTCTTGTGTCAATAAGCGTGCTGACCGCCATATTCAGCGTGCTGAATAACGCATTTGGCATATTGTGGTTTTCTTTCCCGATAGATATTTTACGGGAAAACATGATGCATTTGTTCGTCACTGGGATTGCTGTGGCAGGGATGTCTCTTATTCCATTAGTCTTCGGGATGAGGAAGTATTCCGTACCCGCCACAATCACCTCTTCCATTCTGATTGTTTCTGTCTTATCATCTTCGGTCAACAATGGAATGATGAACTTGTTCTCTTACACTGCGATACCAATTGTGCTTGGCATTATCGGATTTATCATAGCTTACTTAGTCATAAATAAGGCGGTAAAGAATGATTTTTGATCTGCTGGTGAATATAGTAATAGTAGTTGTCGGACTCATTAAATTACTTCTTCTGCTTCACCGGTAAGATGGATTGCATATTGAATTTACTCAAAACCATTGTAATAATATCTTTAATTTGAATACTGGTACCTTTAATTCAGTCCATTATGCGGAGTAATGGGATAGCTATACCATTACAACCTCATGTTTAAAGAGGCATCCTGTCAGTGATGGCAGGATGCCTCTTTTCTTTTTTTTCCTCGGTACCAGTTTTAGTCTAACTAAAACAGGAGATGATGCGAAACTAAGAAATAGAGAAGGCCTCTGGCAAATATTAATCACAGAAGGAATGATTGAAAGAATCGCGCAATTTATCGAAGCAAACCGTGACACATAATCGAAACGAAGAGGGATCACTAGAGTGAAAGAGCTTCAGGAAGCAGGAATCAACGTCAGCTTTGGAAATGACGATATCTTTGACCCATGGTACCCGCTAGGAACACCAGCTCCAATTAAGTTTTGAAATATCATATTCATTTATTGACTCGAGTTCACTTCACAATGTTTCAAGAGAAGAGAATTTGGTAGTAAAACTATGACTTTACAATAATCTTAACAGTATTTTTCCCGTGGGGTATAGTTGAAATATTGAAGATCAATAGCATGAATTGGAATAGAATGCCGCAGAGTAATATAAATGCATTGCCGTAAAAAATAAAGCCATACATAGCTATTGCAACTACTACCACAGCAAATAGACTCATAAAAGTAATAGAGATCATCTTCTTCAAAGGTCTTGGAAATAGCCATATTTTCAGATAATTGGTGTTGTTAAAATGTAACTTCCTTTGAATAGATCTCTTATTCCGTATACTTATTAAAAATCTGAAATAAAGTAGAGTGGCTGAAGATAATATAACAATCATACTAGCGATCAATGGAGAAATTGGTATATAGAAGTAGTCTAATATAGGTTCTGTTAAGTTTACTATGGTCATAGATATCCCGACAGCAAAAAGATTTATTTTACCTGCTTTTGTATCTTTATTTGGGATAGTTTGTAAAAGATTTGCGGACTCTTCACTAATCTGCACTACCCTCTTAGGGAATATCCAATAAAGAAAAGGAAAAAGAAAGACGAGCAGATATGGCTTATCTTTATCTATGATGTAGAAACTATTTTCTAATTTGATAAGTTGATATCTAAAATTCTTCAATATAAGAAACACTTCTGTATTCATTTATATTAATCTCAACTCCACTCTTGGATTGCTTAAAAAAGATAATTCTAGTTCCTCTTATTTAAAGTTCACCATATATTTACCATGGTCTAGTCCTAATCCACCCAAAAGTTTCCTCTGATTTTTCCGCTTTTCGTCCGTCTCATAAAATCAGCACCTTAAGTTCTTTAGAAGAATATTGGAATAACAGATTAAAGCACCAAGATAAATGAAATAATCTTGATGCTTTGTCTATTGTGTTATGTCAATGGACCGCTAACAACGCCTTTTTGAATCTCGTTTTCCTCAAGCCATTGCTTATATAAGGAATGGAATCGATCCTCGTCACTATCTTTAAATCCTTCAAAAATTACTTCATCAATGTTCTCTTCATTAAAGTAGAGGACACTATCTGCAACAAGCCCCTGAGGATAAACACAAGCTGAGTAATCAAACATCTTTTGTTCTCCGTTGTGCTCTATGATTGGGCCGCGGTTTAAGATCATTAATTTGCTTGTTCCTTCGTTTAAGTAGATAATTGATCCAATGGGGAGCATAACTATTCCTCCTATTTAAATTTAATTTTATATTTGCCGTGATCTAGTGCAATTCCACCTAAGAAAAGAAATAAAAGTAACATTATTAATCCAATTAAAAGTGCAAAGAGATAATTATTTTGAATAAATATTATCAGAGCACAGACCGATACAGTTATGAAAAAAAGACTAAAAAATGAAATCTTTGTAATATGTGATATCTTGGGCATGTATATCTTAATCTCTTGCTTTGGTAGCTCATTATAGTCAATAGTATTCTCGATGTTTAGTTTTAATTTTTTTAAGATAAACCCAAAAGTCAAAAGGATCAATACTAATGATATAATAGTGATAATAATATTAATTGGAATGGTGCTGCTGATGTGCATCCGATCTGTAATTGATGTTAGAAAACCGGAAAACGTAATTGCAATTCCTCCTGGGATCAAGCTGTACTGAGCAAATTTTCTTGTTTGAACTTTTTCATTAGTTAAGAGCTGTAAGGCGGTTTCTTTATCAATCTTATAACCTGGGTTACTAAATAATAGAAAAAGGAAAGGAGATATAGCTTTCCAAGGAGATGCCCCAGTGTCTATTAAGTAATAATCTTCATTGATATTTAATATTCTATACCTTAAATTTCCCTTTAATCTTCTGATTTCCCCGCTTTTTGTCCGTCTCATAAGATCAGCACCTTAAGTTCTTCATATTTCTGTTAGAAAGTTAATAAAGGTAAGTTAAAAGAACGAAGTGAAATAATAGAATAAAGCACCAAGGTAAATGAAATAATTTTGATGCTTTGTCTTGTGTTATGTCAATGGACCGCCAACAACGCCTTTTTGGATCTCGTTCTCCTCAAGCCATTGCTTAAATAAGGAATGGAATCGGTCCTCGTCACTATCTTTGAATCCTTCAAAAATCACTTCATCAATATTTTCTTCATTAAAGTAGAGGACACTATCGGCTACCAATCCTTGAGGATAAACACAAGCTGAGTAATCAAACATTTTTTGTTCTCCGTCAAGCTCTATGATAGGACCGCGGTTTAAGATCATTAATTTACTTGTTCCTTCATTTAAGTAGACGATTGATCCGATGGGGAGCATAGCAATTCCTCCTATTTGAATTTAATCTTATATTTACCGTGATCTATTGCAACTCCACCTACTAGGAGGAATAATAATAACATGACTAATCCCATACAAAGAATGAAAATATTATTATCTTGAATAAAGGCTACTAGAAAAGCAAATGACATGGTCAAAGAAAACAGACTTGCAAATGTAATGCCTATGATATGCGAAAATTTTGGCATGTATAATCTAATATTATGTTTTGGTAGTTCAGTATAATTTATTGTTGTCTCTACATTTTGTTTTAATTTCCTTAATATAAATCCAAAAGTTAGAATGATCAAAACTGCTGATAAAAGGGTGATAATAGTATTAATCGGTATGTTGCTATCAATGTGTAACCGATCTGTTAATGAAGTTAGAAAACCCGAGAATGTTATTGCAATGCCTCCTCCTATCGTACCGTACATAGCACTTTTTCCCGGTCTGGCTTTTTGATTTGTTATTAGCTCCGTTGCAGTTTCTTTATTTAATTTATAACCTGGATTACTAAATAACCAAAAAAAGAAAGGGGAAATTGCTTTCCACGGGGAATACCCCGTATCTATAAGGTAATAATCTTCATTAATATTCAATACTCTATACCTTAAATTTCCCTTCAGTCTTCTGATTTCTCCGCTTTTTGTCCGTCTCACAAAATCAGCACCTTAAGTTCTTTATTTTTCTGTTAGAAAGTTAAGGAAAGGTAACCCCAATGATTCGAGTAACAGAATAAAGCACCAAGATAAATGAGATAATCTTGATGCTTTTTCTATTTTTTATTTCGATGGACCGCTAACAACACCCTTTTTGATATTGTTCTCCTCAAGCCATTGATTATACAAGGAGTAGAAACGAGCCTCATCGCTATCCTTAAATCCTTCAAAAATAACTTCATCAATGTTTTCTTCATTAAAGTAGAAGACACTATCAGCTACTAACCCTTGTGGGTATACACAAGCAGAGTAGTCAAACATTTTTTGTTCTCCGTCTAGCTTTATTATAGGGCCGCGGTTGAGGATCATTAGCTTACTTGTTCCTTCATTTAAATAGACGATTGAGCCAATTGGTAGCATAGTAAACTCTCCTATTCCATTTTTACCTTGTACTTGCCATCACTTAATATTGTTCCGCTAATAATAATGAAAATTACTAAGAATATTAACCCCGAAAATAACATAAAAAGATTGCTATATTGAATGAATACTATTATTGGAATAAGCGAAGCAGCTATTGAAGTTAAGTATACAAATGTAAATTTAATTATCTCAGAGAATTTTGATCGAGTAATTTTAATTTTCGTCTTCGGCAATTCAGTATAATTTATGGTATTTTTTAATCCTTGTTTTTTATTTTTAAATACAATAAATGTTAGGAAGGTCATAATACTTACCAATATGATAGCAAGTAATGAGTTAAATAAGACCGAACTAACTACATCCAGACTTTCCACTAACGGAGCTAAAAGTGTTGTTAAAGGTATAGAAAGTCCCCCCCCTAGCAGGGCATATCTGCCGGTCTTAATCTGACTAGTGTTCTCCAATGTGAGTTTTAAGGCAGAATCTTTATCCAGTTTATAACCAAGGTTAGGAAATATCCAAAAGAAATGAGGAAACAGTATCTTCCAAGGAGAATTCCCCATATCTATAAGATAATAAGCTTCATTACTAGTTAAGACTCTATACCTCATATTCCCTTTTACTCTTCTAATTTCTCCATTCATTAGTAAATCCACCTTCCCCAGCTTATAGGATTACTTAGAGATTCTATACCATCCTTTATAGCTCCTCCTATAGAGTCTACGGTTTCATTCACATGATCAACTGTTGCGTTCCAAGCACCATCTAATTTTCCGCCAATTGAATCTAAGCCATCTTGAAGTCCCCAAACGTTATTGTCGTACATATAGTTAAATATATTGGAACCTAATGCGGCACCTCCAATTACTGCCCCAATTACCCAACCTCCAGGATTAGATACTACTGCAGTGAGAGCTATTGTACCTAGAGTTGAACCAGCTGCTCCTGCAAGAAAGGAAGCACCATTATGAGTAATTGCCTCGCCACCAGTCTTATCTTTCTTAGTAACATCTTCATAGGTACCATACACAGCAGTTGCCGCAGGGAGACCATACCTTCCGAGAAACTTGCCCCCGCTAGCTAGCTTACTGCCTAGATCAAACTTATTGTTAATTCTACTAGCTCTGCCTCTAGCAGTTCTAGTTGTTATTCCGACTGCTCCTGATGAAATATCTCTAACTAATTTCATACCATCGGAGTGAGCGGATTTTTCTATAAATATACCAAGTTGTTCAATTCCATTGGCTACACCATCCTTGGCAACATCAAGGCCAATTTTATCCCAGTTTTTATTAGTGTATTCGATAAATGTATCGGTCTTCTCTGTATTGGAACCATTTTTCTTGCTAGCAGTCGAAAGAATATCATTATATTCTTTTCTAGTTATTTCACCTTTCACAAGGCTCTTATAGGCGTGCTGTAAAATAGTAAGAGGACCTTCATCCATCCCTTTCTCTGCATTTTTCGTTGCAGAAGCAATCGCGGCCATCGGAAGATATTCAATATTTTCTTCAGTTATCTCAACATTCCCGTTCCCATAGCTTTGCTGAATGACATTATTATAAGCATTCATATCCTGCAGGGAGGCCGTATCGAATTCACTGATCGAGATAGCTCCGCTGCTTAATCCGGTAGTCATTTCGGACAGGTACTTTTTCATTGTTTCCAGATCACTTTGTGTTTCTTGCAGATGGGATGCATGTTTGCTATCGAGTTCGCCCAGATCAGAAATGACATCATCTATTTGGCGTTTGCCTTCTTCAATATTCGATTGAAAGTCGGAATAACTGATTTTTGCTACATATGTAATATCCGCCACGCCGGATAATACGGAATTGATATTCTCGGTGACACTGGCAACCTTGGATTTCGCTTCATCCAGACCAGGATGTAGTTCATCGTCCAAGAAGCTTTCGCTTATGTAACCCTGATGGCTGGGTTCGAAGGATAGCACATCATTCTTCATGTTTTCCAGTCTGTTTTTATAATCTTCCATGGATTGAAGCAGGAAGGTGAGAAAAGGGGTATGAATTTCGTTGTAGAAAGAACGGATGGCCTTGCCTGTTTCTCCTTTTAAGGCGTCATCCAAGTTATAGAGATTTCTGATTTTCTGCTGAAGGTTTGATAGTTGTTCAGAAAGCGTGTCTAAGTCTAGCTTGGACGTTTCTGTGCCTTTGTGGATTTCTTTTACCGAGAACTCTTTCAACGTATTTCCTCCTCACTTGATTATTTTATAGCGATGTTATCGCCAAGTGCTTGATCTAATTCAACTAACTCCTGTACTGCTGTTTCTGTCGCTGCTATGTTATCTTGAAACAGCGTGATGAACTGATCGAGAAGGTTTTCGTATTCCTGTTTGATTTCGTTGTACACATCGCTCATGCGTATGTCTTTATTACCATCCATTGTTTCGCCGAGCTGTTTTTGCAATGCTTGCAAGCTATCGCTCATTTCTTGGATGCCTTTTTGAGCCTCGGCTTGGTTGATTTTTATTTCTCCGCTCATGAAAGGGCCCCTTTCCAATAATACTGTTAGTTTCACCCTAACGAATCCGTTTTCCATTTTATAGAGTATTAAGTACCTTTTTCCTTGCGTAATTTTCTTTGTGACTAGGCAAATAGTTTTATGTACGCGTATCTGTATTGGAATTGCTAAATAAATACCCTTATTGTCTTATTTGTATGCCATATAATTACATACTTTTGATTTAAGTGGTCCTAGAAGGGAAATCAAGTTAGCTGTAAAGGTATTTGTTCCATTACGAGTGCCTCTTGTAAGAATCCCCAACCTTTTTACCATTACAATTCAGTCACTTTATGGAAAAACAAGGCAGAAGTCTTACAGATTTTTTGCTGGATATCCTTTACTGTAGTAGTGATATGGTTTTGTGCGGTGTAAAGGAAGGAGGATGATGAGAATGTCTTTAACTTCTATAGATAGTCAGATCCGCAGTGTGCAGAGTTCAATCGACGGTTTAAGCTCCCAAGTAATCCGAAAGCAAGAGGAAGTTAGACAGCTAGAGCGTGCAATTGCGGAGATTTCGGGATTGCAAGGGGATTACGAAGAGAGCAGAAAGTACTGGCAAGACATTGATTTGACTGCAAAAACGTGGAATGGGAAACTGGCTGATGAATTCGATTCATTTCGTAATGGCGAAATGTTAGCCAGCTTTCGTGATGTGTCTCATGATGAAGTGCAGCGGGTACTGGATGCTTTGGAGCAGGCGAAAGGCATGCTGGTAGCTGAGATTGATACATGTCAAATGCAAATGGCATCGAAGCAGAGCTCACTGGATCGTCTGCGCATGGATAGAAAGAAGGAACTCCAGTCATGAGCGAAATTAAGTTAAAAGCAGATCTCGTCCAGCAGAAACTGACAGATCTCCAAAAGTCGCTGGCTGACTTCTGTACTGGAGAACCAGATTCAGGCAGCGGGCGCGAAATGCTCGATGTGCAAGCAAAGATTAATGGTATTAATGTTTCGCTGAATAGCCTTATCCAGGAGTATCGGCAAATGGCCTTGCAGCATGTGGAAGCGAGCAGTGACACAGTCGATTCCCTGGAGAAGGCGGAGCGGGCAGCGGCTGAGACTATAGGTATCTTACAATAAGATGGGAGCAATTATTAGATGTCGATTACTGTAAAACGCAATACAGGCATGATGGGCGGATTATCTAAGGTGGATTTGATTGTGAATGGTCAGCGTACTGCTAAGCTGGCTGATAGTGAAGGTACAACTGTCAGTCCGGGTGAAGGCGCAGTAAAGCTACAGGCAAAGCAATGGTTCTTTGGCAGCAAGGAATTAGAGGTATATGATGATGCAAATGTAGAGGTAAGAATCAATATGACGGCATTGTTCTTTCTTTTAGCTGCGATGGTCTGCTTGATCCTTGGTGTTATGATTGCTCCGTTCCTTACCGCAGTGGCAGGCGTACTCCTAATAGTTTGTATCATTTATAGTTCGAAAAACTGGTTCCAATTAATAAAGGTTGAGTAGCATACTAGTATTCGCGGTGAAAGGCAGAGAAATGCATTCTGCATCAGATATGGATGTGAGGTTTTGGAGAGTCTAACCCTCCATGATTGAAGTATTTATAAGTTTACAGAAGAAACAAGCGTGAGTCAGATAGCTGGGTGAGGAAGACTATCCGGCTTTTTTGCTGCGTGCATAAGTTTGCCCTTGAAACTTAGCGTTTTATAGTGCAAGTGACACGGACCCTTTTTACCACTTTTAATCGGTAGCCGTATGGTGAAATAAGGCAGAATCCTCACTGATTTTTTGCTGGAAATCCTTTACTGTAGTAGTAATGAAGTTCTTTGGAAACGGAAGAATTGAATGAAAGATAACGCAGTGCCAGTGAGTACTTAAGCACTGGTATTACGTCATACAGAGACACTGCTTACGTTGTATGAAGGGAATGATAGGATGAATCTGTTTGGCTGGCTGGATACGGAAACAGAGAAAAAGCGGGATGAGTACTTGAAGCTGTACCGTGAAATAGAAACTATAAAGTCCGAGCATGACAAGCTGATCAGCGAAGCAGAGTCGGCTTATTCGGCTTATAAAAGCGGTATCCCATGTATGGCTGAGGATGCTATTCCATGTACTGATTTTATCCCGGCTCAAGAAAGACTGGATAAGAAACTGAATGATTATCTGGACAAGGAGAAGGAACATCGGGTGAAGCTGGTCAGGGCCAGCAATGAGGCGTACAACCGCTACATTCATTATAAGAACAAAGCTATTGCGGAAGCGAAGGAAGAAAAAGATTGAGTGAGGAGGGATTACGATGGCAGAAGACGTGCAAATAAAATCCAGTGAACTGCAGCAAGCACAGAAGGCGGCAAAAAAGCTGGCAGCCTCTTTGGAAAAGTCTTACGAACAATGTGAGGCTTTGCTTAAAGCAGCTGATGTTGATGGATGGGAAGGGAAGTCCCATGATAGTTTTCTAACGTACCTGGAGTTGATTAAGCAGTATCACGCTGACTTGAAGGAAGCAGCAGATTTGCAGCAAAAAGCTTTGGAGAATCTGCGTGATTATAAATACGACTTCCTGAACAGCTCTCTTGTAAAGGAGGTACGTCATGTATGAATGACAGTTTCCAAGCAGCGGAGCTATACCTGCTTGCATCTTCATTCGGGGCCAATATACTTTATGGGTTACCTGATAAGAAGCTGTATCAGCTGCAAGGCGAAGAACCTTTCAGACAAGCACACGAACGCTTGATTGCGAGAGGCTATTTGACGGATGAAGGAGCCTTCACAGATGAAGGCGGGTTTGTAGTGGAAGTGATCCGTCAGTATGTGCTCAGTAAAAAATATGTGCAGTGTAATCATTTCATGTTCGCTTTCGGAGAACAAGATGCCGATAATCTCGTCATGCTGGTTGAAGTGGAGAAAGAAACCAGCTATCAGCTATATCTGATCGAAAAGCCCCTAGTCCTTCAGCTGCTAGTTGAACGAATGCCTGTGATGAGCAGGGAAGCGCTGCCTGAGGAGAAAGAGTTCTTGATGAAGGAACTCGATGGAGATGAAAAAGAATATATCCAGAGAATCGGAGTCCGAGACGACTTCCTTAGCTTGGATATCTGCCATAAAACCAAAGAGCCGCGCTCATTGAGTAACCCAGACTTTCTGCAAAGCTGGATTGTGCTGATAGAAGGGGATAAATTGATTATGATTGATTGTCTCCGCAAAAAGTTCTATCACACCAGCCAGCATTACTTCATGAAAATAATCTTCGATGCCTTGGATTTTCCTTACCGAAAAAAGGAGGGTGCTTAAATGGCTGGTTCAACCATTACGATCAATCCGGAACAAATGACCGATGTATATAACCGTCTGCTCTCCATTGCGACAGAGCTGCAAACAAATGCGATACCTGCCATCCAGGAAATCATGGGCTTGGAGTTTTATAAAGAAGGAAAAGCAATCGATGCCATTGCAGCATATCCAGAAGCAAATGAGAAGTTTCTGGAGCTCATGGAACACTACTCTCGCATCTCTACCCTGGTGAACGATACACTCTATCAAATGATGCAGACAGATACATTTGCGGCAGTGCGCATCATGGCAGCTTTGGAGGTGTAAGCAATGGATGTGAAATATCACGCGGACCAATGGAAGAAGGTAGAAAGCAGTATAAAAGAGCTGACGCAATCCGGTATGCTGCAAAGTGGACATGGCATCTTCTCTTCCCTGGAGGATATCAGCGAAAATATGGAAAAGGCGCAGGATAAAATAGCAAAATATGATTCTGACGGCGTCATCTCTTTTTCTCATACAAATAATAAGAGTAAGTATAGAGCATTGAATGAAGATTATGCTGTCCTTCAGGAATATGGTAAGAAAGTCGGCGATCTAATAGAAGAGAAGATGGATCAGCCTTTCTATGAAGATATGGATGAATTCGTCATGACGATGCGTGATGCCACCATTTCCAACTACACGACGACAAATCGGATTGGCGCAAAGGATTCAAGAGAGTATAAAGATGAAACAGGTACACACACATTCGAGCTGGATAAGAAAGAAGTAAACATCAATGATCTTTTCAATAGCGATACGCACTATATGAAAAAAATGATGCAGGAATATGTCACATGGAAAGAGCAATCAGGCACTGATATCTCGTATAATGATTATAGAGATGGAAAGACGAATAGCGGTGCTTTTCAGTATAAATCCATTGAAGATGGGCAGATGTCCACTGAATTCTGGGTAAATCTAGGTATTGCCGGTACGGCAGGCGTTGCAACTTTAATCTTTCCGCCCTCAGGAGTAGCGTTAGTAACTGGGATAGGAATGGGAACTCTCGAAGCCACCAGTGCTGTGACAGGGAAAGACTGGCTGACACAAAGGGAATTGGACGGACCAGAAAGATGGATGCGGGGAGGTTTATCTGCATTAGGTGCCATCCCTATGCGGACAGGTGCAAGTGCTGTCCGATCATTTGGCAGCAGCATGTCGACACCGAGTGTAAAAGATATAGCCACCTTATCAAAAACGTCCGGAAAAAACCTGTCAGATATAATGGGGAACCAAGCCATTATGTCCAATGAAGCGGGACAATTAACGAAACAAACTGACACCGTGCTGCGTAACAACACCGTAGACAACGTAATCAGTTTAATGGATCATAAAGAAGCTAAATACCTGAAGCAATCCCAAGACGCACAGTACAGTACATTGGATCAACCGTTAAGGGCTACCGGAACTGATGGTATGCCGACTATGTCTAAACATAGCGGAAACCCGGGCTCGGTGACGTATGGATCAGGAAGGATTGAATCTGGTGGTGTTGAGGTAAGGGCGCCGGGTAGTTTTGGGGTGGTTGGTAAGGGTATAGATAATGCTAAAGATATAACAAAATTAACTGTTGATGATATACCAACTGCAAAGAGTGGGAATTTTAATAAATTCTTCAATTCCCTTACAAGTAGTGAACTAGACGAACTTTGGAAAGATAAAAAGATTAGAAAGAAAATTGAACGTCAACTTAGAGAACCTGGAGGCTTACATGAGTGGCACTTAGTTTCAAGGGCTCCTCAATTTAAGTATTGGAATATTGGTGCTGAAGAGATTAAAGATTTAAGAACAGCTATATCCGATGTCAAATTTGTCAATCCAAACGGTGTTCATGGAGGGTTAGGCTCAACTAAAGCACATAATGAATTGTTAGCAATAATAGATACTTCTAGCGACTATAATACATTTGTTAGACGACTTAATAATTGGGCTAATTATAGATTAGAGGGTGGAGTATCGTCTTTACCACAAGGTCTAAGATTAAAATAGGAGGATACTATAATGGAAAAACAAGGATGGGTTTCAATTTGGTTAGGGAATATTAACGATGAGGACTCAATAGGAGAGTATGTTGATTTAACGTATGATGAGGATGGCGAGTCTGTCCCATCCCAATTCTTTATCGATTTTAATATTGATATGGATGAAACAGATGAAGATACTATAGAAAAAGCGGTCTATAAGAATAGTAGTAGTGATATTTCAACATTATTAGATGGGTGTTCGTATGAAGAAATTGTCATCCCAAAAATCCAGAAAAGTATAAACCTAAAGAAATCATATAATGCAGTAATTTTAATATATAATTTTGAATATAAAAATGAAATTAGTTCAACAGGTACTTTTGATTTTATTGCTGCTACAAATTATGAGTAAGAGAAATCTTAAAGGTATGGAGAATTGATTTAGTTGATGGTTAACTCAGAAATTACTTATCTAGTGGGGTTGCTTTATAATACAGATAAAAATATTTTAATCAGCCAGTTTAAAAAAAGTAGATAATCCACTAATACTCCATTACTTTGCTGCCAATTATAATTGGAATAGTGGGTTTGAAGTACCAACAGTTATCTTAGATAATGAGACTTGTGATTTAGGGACTGGTTTGCTAATGTTTCATTATGCAGATGGCTATCGTTTGTTAGAGAGTTCAGAAGAAATTTCAAGTTCTTCGTTAGAGGAATGGAAAGTTTTTTTGAGGAAGAATTATAATAAACTACTAAGCCTAGACTTTAAATCACAAGACATTTCTTTTGACCCTGAATTAACAAAAATTCAAAAGTATAAGATGAAAAAGAATAATCCAGACCTTCCTGACGTTCAAATTAGTAAGTCTCCAGGCAAAGAGATTGATATACCTAAGATATAATGTAATTTATTTGAAACCTTGATGGGCAAAGTGCCTTTCAAGGTTTTTGCCCTCTACTTGTGAAAAGAAATGACGATAGCTTGGATAGTGGTGGGAATGCTGTAAATGTAATTGATTTTTTAGCGAACTCAATTGTTTCACTAGGGTATCTCTACGACCAAATAATGTAGAGATTGTCCAATAAATATCCGATGGGGCTGCATCAGGAAGTTGTGTAATTCTTCTTGCTAGAATTTCTGTAATACACTCGGCATCCCAACTATCACTCTTTTTTTACAAGTATTATCAGGAGAAGCAATCAGAGGGGGAAAACGAATAAACAAGCCCTCATATCTATAATGAGAAGGCTAGTGAAAATCATCTATGGCATGATGAAGAATAAGACAGCATATGTCATGCCTAAACAAGTAGAAACGAAGGCTAGTTAATGGATAAAGGTGGCGGTGTAATTCAACTGTCACCTTATCTAATGTATGAAAAATTTAGAAATCTAGGAACAGAAGATGTGAATGCAATTGCTAAAAATACAGGCTTTTCTGTTGCTAGAATACAAAGGATTAAAGATCATGTTTTTAATAACTCTCATATAAAGGAACATGGAGTTGGGAGATTTGATCCGGACTACGAACTAGCTCAAGCATGGCAAGGATTGATAGATGGGAAACAAGTAGATTCTGATATACAATTATTACATCACGAAATTTTTGAGTCAAAATTTGAGGGTATATTCCAGACCAATTATAGAACAGCTCATGACAAAACAATAGAATCTGGAAGATAATGGAATTGGGAGAAAAACTATGAGGAGTGAAGATTCATGGCAGTTTTTGTTTTAATGTTGAAGAAATTTGAGGATGAAGAGAGGGTGGTTTATCAATATGGACCGAATGAAGATTTAATGGGACGAATTGAATATGATAAAATAAATGGAGTTATCAACCAACTATCGCAAATTGAGTCACAAGAGTTCGCTGATGAATTCTTCTTTAAGAGAGCAGGAAGACGACTTTCAAGAATGATTATTAATGAAAATCAAAATTTTGTTGATCGAACAACTATTGAATTTTAATTGCCTGCTTATGATTTTATAAATTTTTTATTAGATATAGGTATTTAAGAGATATAGCACAATATAAGGACCTTGATTGGCTAAATGCCTCTCAAGGTTTTTTACTTAAACCAGCTGATATTTGAGTGCGAAAATTAGAGAATGATTTGTTTGAGAATCGAGAGCTCATGATGGTAGTACCATTATGCAGTTTGGTTTTAATACTTTGATAGAGTGACAAGTACGATAAATAGGCGAGATGACATTTTACATGGCAGGGGTAGTCATGATAAGGAATGGCTGACAAGCTAACGAGATTGAGAAAGCTCGTGGTGAAAAACGGTAGCTTACATAAGAAGGTTACTAGTTTCTTAACAGGGTAGACAAATACTGGGTTGTATTTTTACTAAAGACGGTCGTATAATAATCGCTATTCGTTAAAAAGCGTTACACAAATTAAAATTTATGTAACGGGAGGGTGAACAGTTGAACGTTGTTGGGTATATACGAGTCTCAACTCAAGGGCAGACAAGAGATAGATATAGCTTGAAATATCAAGAAGATGAAATTAAAGCATATTGTGAAGAGAATAACTTGAACTTGATACATATTTTTTAGAGATGAAGGAATTAGTGGCGCAAAACTAAATGAAGAAGCATTAGAAATAGACAGGGTGGGCTTACAGGAGATGTTGGTTCACCTTTCGTCTGTCCAAATTGATTATGTGGTGGTGCTCAATACAAGCCGATTATGGCGGTCAGATATTGTGAAGGTACTGATACAACGAGAGCTTAAGAAATATGGTTGTGACATTAAAAGTATTGAACAACCCTTTTACAGTATCCATAAGAAAGACCCAAATGATTTTTTGGTAAATGGTTTAATGGAGTTATTAGACCAATATCAACGGCTTGAAATTGCTCCCAAACTAACGAAAGGGAGAAATAAAAAGGCGAAGGAAGGTGGTTATGCAGGAGGAAGGGCAACATTTGGCTATATGAAACAAAAGGGTGATAAAGAACTAAAGATACATAACAGTCATCATGCAGAAGTAGTGAAACGATTGTTTGAGCTTAGACAGATACATATGAAATGGTCACTGTCTAGGTTAGCAGAAGCATTAAATGAGGAAGGTTATAAAACAACGCAAGGGAAAGCATTTACGAAAGTACAAGTGAAACGTATTTTAGACCGAGAAAGTTTTTATCAGTGGATATATACATACGGGAAAATACAATCAAATGGCAAACATGAAGCAATAATTTAAAAATGTACTTAAAAAAGATGCTCAAAAGCAGAAACATATTTATGTGGGTGTAGACTTGCATAAACAGCATCATTTGGCAGCAGCATGTCGACACCGAGTGTAAAAGATATAGCCACCTTATCAAAAACGTCCGGAAAAAACCTGTCAGATATAATGGGGAACCAAGCCATTATGTCCAATGAAGCGGGACAATTAACGAAACAAACTGACACCGTGCTGCGTAACAACACCGTAGACAACGTAATCAGTTTAATGGATCATAAAGAAGCAAAATACCTGAAGCAATCCCAAGACGCACAGTATAGTACATTGGATCAACTGTTAAAGGCTACCGGAACTGATGGTATGCCGACTATGTCTAAACATAGCGGAAACCCGGGCTCGGTGACGTATGGATCAGGAAGGATTAAATCTGGTGGTGTTGAGGTAAGGACGTCGGGTAGTTTTGGGGTGGTTGGTAAGGGTACGGGTAATGGTAATATAGTCAACGAAGTTAAAGAAATTGATTTTGGAAAGCACATAATAAAAGGTGAAAATGGTAAGAAACAACTACTCCCAAATACTAAGTACGTAACCAATGATAACTACAAATATACTACCGATGAACTTGGACGTATTGTAAATGTAGATGCTCCCGAACTTGTATTGAAAAAGGCTAATAGAAATAAATACGCTCAGGCAAATGTAGGGGGAAGAGACAGATTACCAGATGATGATGGCGGACATTTAATAGGAGCACAATTTAATGGTCCTCCTGATATTGATAATCTTGTACCACAAAATAGTCAAATTAATAGGAGGGGTGGAGTTTGGTACGAAATGGAGACTGAATGGGCCAATGCATTGAAAGAGGTACCACCCAAGAAAGTCTCTGTTAGTATTGAACCGATCTATTCTAATAATTCAATGCGACCAGATTCCTTTATGGTCGAATATGAAATTGAAGGCCAATTTCCAGTGATTCGCGAGATTGCAAATAAATCAGGAGGCTGATATTGATGAGTTTTGAAACAGAATTAAACGAGTTATATAAAGAAATTGCACAACAGGTTAATGATATGATTCCAACTGAATGGGATAATTTCTATTTTAATGGTGAAGTTAAGGAAGGAGAAGGAGGAGTTTTCTTCTTTTTTACGCCAAAAGGTGAGGAACAACACATTTTTTCACATTATATTCCAAAATTATATAGTGTAGATAAGAGGGCTTATAATAAAGAACTACATAAATTATTTCAACTTACTGTTGAACTCCAAAAAGTTTTTACTGATAATGACCAAGAACCTTGGTTTTCAGTGACATTAATATTAAATGATACAGGTAAATTAAACGTACATTTTGATTATACAAATTGGCATGAAAGTGAATTTGGTCCAACAGATAGAATTAAGTATTTTGAATATAAATATATAAGTCAAAACAAAGAACAGCTAGATTTTGATTTATTAGAGAGAATGAAGGAATTTGAAGAAAAGTAAACTATAAAGCACTTGGTTGCCTTTTAGGCAACAGGTGCTTTTGTTTTTGGTGAAGTAAGAACAACATGAATGAGACCAGTTTGAAATTCAAAGCTCATGAAGGTAGTACCATAATGGAGTATTGATTTAATATTTGGATTTTGCGAGAAGCACGATAACCAGACGAGATGACATTTTACATTCCAAGAGGACTTATGATACTGCAAAACACACAAACTAATGGTAATGACAAAACTCGTAATGATAAAGGGGTAACGATACAGATACATAAATCTAGTGAATAAAAAGAAAGTGAGAATTTTTGAGTGAGACAAAAAGAAAATGATTTACATGAAAATCGAAAGCTCATGATGGTTGTACCATCAAGGAGTATCGTTTTAATACTTGGATAGTAAGAAAAGTACGATAAATAGGCGAGATGACATTTTATATGGCAGGGGTAGTTATGACAGGGAATGGTTAAAAAACTAACGAGAATGACAAAGCTCTTGGCGATAAAAGGTAGGTTACGTAAGAAGGTTACTAGTTTAGCATCAGGCAGACAAAAATTGGGTTGTATTTTTACTAGAGAGGGTCGTATAATACTCGCTATTCGTTAAAAAGCGTTACACAAATTAAAATTTATGTAACGGGAGGGTGAACAGTTGAACGTTGTTGGGTATATACGAGTCTCAACTCAAGGGCAGGCAAGAGATGGATATACATATTTTTAGAGATGAAGGAATTAGCGGTGCCAAACTGAATGAAGAAGCATTGGAAATAGACAGGGTGGGCTTACAAAGATGTTGGCTCACCTTTCGTCTGTCCAAATAGATTATGTGGTTGTGCTGAATACAAGCCGATTATGGAGGTCAGAAATTGTAAAGATTATGAAATATTCTTATGAATTTAAAAAGGATCCATTTGGTATAACTAGGATAAAACTATCGGAAGAATTAAGTGTTTTCTCGGATGTTTTCGAGGATATTTCAACAGAAGAAGAAGCGGATGAATATGTCGGTTACGTTAAGAAGGTGCTAGATGGAGAATATCAAGACTTTGAAATCACGTTAAATGCTACGAGTGTAAGTATAAAGAAAGATTTAACAATAGCTAAGCATCATTATCGGATTGATGAACCCTTTGAGAGTACAATAGAAACCGAGGGATTTTTAGAGTTAATGTTAATATGGAAAGAGAAAATAGCAGGTATATTCGGGGATTAATAATAGTATACGTTTTTGTGACTTAAGCACTTGATTGCATATTGGGCAACAAGTGCTTATTTCTATAATGTATGGAGTAAATTGTAAACTCTCTTCATCGAAAAAAGTGCGAGAAACGAAAGAGATGGCATTTTATAAGGCAGGAATACTCACTGCAAAGCTCTTAAACTAACGAGAATGACAATCCATGGCGTATAAACAGTGGATAACCAAAAAGGCAATAACGAAAACAAATAAATAAAAATAGGGTTGTGTTTTTCTGAGAAAGACCCATATAATACTCGCTATTCGTTAAAAAGCGTTACATAATTTACAAATTCGCGGACAGGTGCAAGTGCTGTCCGATCATTTGGCAGCAGCTTGTCGACACCGAGTGTAAAAGATATAGCCACCTTATCAAAAACGTCCGGAAAAAGCCTGTCAGATATAATGGGGAACCAAGCCATTATGTCCAATGAAGCGGGACAATTAACGAAACAAACTGACACCGTGCTGCGTAACAACACCGTAGACAACGTAATCAGTTTAATGGATCATAAAGAAGCTAAATACCTGAAGCAATCCCAAGACGCACAGTATAGTACATTGGATCAACCGTTAAGGGCTACCGGAACTGATGGTATGCCGACTATGTCTAAACATAGCGGAAACCCGGGCTCGGTGACGTATGGATCAGGAAGGATTGAATCTGGTGGTGTTGAGGTAAGGGCGCCGGGTAGTTTTGGGGTGGTTGGTAAGGGTATAGATAATGCTAATCATCCTATAAGAACTTATAGGAATGCTGATTTAAAAAAATTAGAAGAAAAATATACTGCAGACCCAAGAATTACAGTAGAAATGCCTTATGTGGGTAAGGGTAAAGCCGGAACCAATTCAGAAGGTTGGTTACGTGATAAAGACTTTTATTGGAAAGAAATAATGAATAAACATCCAGAAAGTTTAAGTAAGGCAAATAAACAAAAAATTCAATTGGGTTTCTCTCCGATAAATGATAAAACATTTAGAGAACACTTCCCTCAATATGATATAAAGGAATTATATAATGATAAATTAATCCATCATCATGTAGGTGGGGGTGGTCAAGCAGTTGCAGTGCCTTCCAAGCTACACCCAGGAACAGGTGGTATACATAATGCGGAAAAAGCTGCAGGTGTTTGGGGAAATGACAGTGAGTATGCTGAATTACTTGAAAAATTTTTAAATAAGTAAAGGATGATAACTTTGTCAATAAAAGAAGCAATGCAGATATACTTTCAAATGAGAAAAGAGATAGCTAATGAAGGTTTAGATTTTTTATTTAAAACACCAATTAGTAGTGAAGATAACCTAATAATTTATGATGGTGAAGTTGATGAGGAAGAATATATCTCATGGAAACCTGTAGAAAAGACCGTTTCACAGGACTTTACAAGTTTAGAAGATGAATTTGATATAAAATTGCATAAGTCAATAGTTGAATATTTTAACTCATATTGGTTTGCAGATTTAGATGGATTTTATCAGGAACACTATATTGCATTAGAGCCTGTGCTACCGAATAGCGAGATAAGTTCATTCCGAGAGTCACTGAAAGGATATAAAGAAAATCATGGGGATAGTTTAAAGAAGATACCTATTGGGATTGAAGGGAATGGTTTGTTGGTGGTTATTGAGAACAATAGTGGAATAATACAATTAGAAGATTTTGAAAGAGGGACATTTGAGCATATTGCTGAGAATATCCAAGAATTAATAGGGAATTTGAGACTTAAAAGATAGCATTTTATTTAGTGTCAAATATTTCAACAAGGATAAGTACACAATTATGTATCAGAAACTAACCTTTAAAGAACTAGTAAATAAAATATGTAATCCTAAGCTATCTGATGAAGAGGTAAGTGAATATATAGAAATCTTAGAAGAAAATGTTCCTCACCCTAATCCCAGTGACTTAATTTTTGGAACGATGAGGATTTATCACCAGAGGAAGTAGTGGAGATTGCATTAGCATATAAAGAAGAAAAATAATTGTATTTAGAATACCCTTAGTAGAACCTTGAAGGGCTATTTACTTCAAGGTTTCTTTTTTTATGTGGGGCTACCCAGTGTCGAACAGTTCCGATTAATAAATCCTTTAGTACGTACAACACTTATAAAACGTATGCCCTATCTACTCATTATTTTATTAAGCAAATAACCATAATATCATCAGTTATCAACATTCCTATTCTTCTAAACCTTACCTTCGCTCTTCGCTTTCTTCCTGCCTTTTTAATTTTTTCGCAACTTTTACGTACATAGAACGATGACTATAGCAAGAGGACTACTCCACCTCGATTAACTCCTGAATGTCGATGTCTAACACTTTGCATACCGTTTCTAATGTTGATAAATAAACCCTGTCCACGTTGTCTGAGCAAAGATGACTAATTGTATTGGGCCGCAGCCTTGTCATTCGTGCCAATTCACGTTGTGAAAGGTCACGTTCTTTAAGGATTTCCTTGAGTTTAATTGATATTGGCATGGTAATTCCCTTCCTCTTATTATGTTACCTTTTACGATACAATACAAATTTGTATCGGTAAATGGGTTGAATGTATCGCTAAAGCCGCATACAATAAATTTGTACTTAATATAGCGTCTAAGCGTTACGTTAATTGAGATTAGCGTAACGGAGGGGGAAACTATCATGAATGTTATCGGATATATTCGAGTATCTACACAAGGTCAAGCAAGGGATGGATACAGCCTTGCTTACCAAGAAGACCAGCATAAGGTTGAAACCTTTTCAGCTCTGTAGCGTATATAACTTAACAATATTTTTAGAAACTGTAGGAGCGATGAAATTTGGAATACGCAATATCAAATCAAAAAACAATCATGCAGAAGGTGCTGCAGACATTCCTTATGACGCTATTGTTGGCGACTATCGGTATATATGTTGGTCATTTCGTGCCGCCTGTGCTTATTCTGCCGTTAATTGTAGTGGAATTAGGTATGCTGATTGCGGCATTCTGGCTCAGGAGGAAAAAGGCTGTCAGCTACACGTTCATCTATATCTTCGCCATCATTTCGGGTATTACGACGTACCCGGCAGTAGCCTATTATGCGTCTATTGGCGGAGCGAATATTGTGCTGTATGCTTTCACGACAACGTTTGTCATTTTTGGAGCGATGGCGCTGGTGGGGGTCAAATCGAAGAGGGACTTCTCTTTCCTTGGCGGGTTTTTGTTTGTGGCTTTGATTGCCTTGATCGTAACAGGCTTGATCGGAATCTTTGTTCCGTACAGTGATGCAACAATGCTTGCTTTCTCAGGAATTGGTTCGGTTGTTTTTTCCCTTTATATTCTTTATGACTTCAATCAGATGGCGAGGGAGCAGATTACAGAGGAAATGATTCCGTTAATGGCGTTGAATCTGTATCTGGACTTTATCAACTTGTTCATGAATATACTGCGTTTCCTTGGCATCATGTCGAAGGATTAACATAATGAAATGCCAGAGATCTTATTAAGTCTCTGGTATTTTTATGGGGAGGATAAGACTATAAAGCCATTTTGCTTGTAAGAGATTGTTAAAAACAAAAAAGGGGGATTGAATTGCAAACATCAAAGATGCTTATAGAGAACATTGTTTCCGGTATTAACAATTCCACGATTTCCAAAGTGATTACAGAAGATCAAAATAAAGACTACGAGGGTATGTTGATTCAAATCGAGAACAATATGTATCGAAGTCGTTTAGCCAAAGTAACGCCTAAAAAAAGCGGCTATTTTGTTGTGTTTTGGGAAAAAGATGAGAATGATAAGAACCAACCTTATCGTTATGCGGATAGTCCCGATAAAATTATAATCACCATCATAGATAACGATTTGAGAGGTCAATTTATATTCCCGAAATCTAAACTATTAGAGAAAGGGATTTTAAGTGATGAAACTTCCAAAGGGAAAATGGGTATACGAGTATATCCGTCCTGGGTAAAAGGGTTAAATAAAACAGCTGCCCAAACGCAAAAATGGCAGCAGCATTTCTTTGTGGATTTATCAAAAGACCGAGAACGAGAGAGATTAGAGGAATTGTATTTTAAATAAAAATGCTCCTGATTTCATATGGAAAAATGAAAAAAGCCAGTCAGTTCTTAAGCTGCTGGCATTTTATTTAGCTCTTTTGCTGCGTGATTTCTCATATCTGCGTCTATTTTTCTTTTTTAATCGATGTTTTTTTCGATCCCGTTTGCTTTGTTCCCTGGACTGCTTTTTCTTCTTCCATCTTTGTTTCCAAGTGTCATAGTTTCTGAACATATAACGCATTATTAATATTAACATGCCGGTAAGGAAGAGGGTGATGAGTTCCGGAACTAATTTCGTACCATAAAAGATGATATCGGAAAGGGTAAGGCCGTTTGTATGAACGCGAAAAGGCTCATCTTGAGGAAAACCGATCGTTGTGGCGGACGTGCAGTTGGCATACACACTTGGCCTGACTTCTTTTGACATGTGGATTGTATTTCCGTCTGCATCCTTATACATAAATGCAATATAATGATAATTGGTTTCGTAGCGCCCGCCATTAATATCTTCATCTTTATCAGTTATAATTGCTTCGGTTTCATGCTGTGCACCGGTATAAGATTGGGCAGCATTATAAACCAATTTCCCCATCGAGGAATATCCATAAATCAAAATCGCTGCGAGGACACCGAAAAACAGAAGCTGGATGGTGTATGCGATTGGCCATGCCAGCCAGTCCCACCCTTTAATGCGGCGCTTGCAGGCGATGAGAAAGCTAATATAATGTATGAGTCCAATAGCGTAAAGTGCGATGAAGAATATCGATTTATTTTTTGCGGAGCGATATGCTTTATTCTCGGCGGAATCTGTCTTTGCGATCTCAATTGTATCGCCGATATCCAGCTGATCGAATTCTTCTAGTGTCACTTCGGTCAGTGCTCCATCAGCCGCCAAATGTGTTACTTTTAACTCCTCACCTGCTTTTAGAACAGCGTAGTAATACATATTGCCAAATAGATCACTAGAGATGGTCTTCCCCTCTACCGTTACTGCTTCTTTTTCTTCCTGATGTGTATGAACCAGCGTATACAGAGATTTGGCTTCAGCTGTAATACCCATCACGCCTGCTATAGCCAGGGCAGCTAGTATGATGTGAAGTGTAAGGGTTTTTGATTTCTTCATTATTTTCTCCTTTGGCTCTAAGTCTGTCGATTTTCCAATTTATGTATGTCGTTTAGTGTAATGAAAAACTGCTGTACCGTCAATTCTGATACTATCAAAGCACATGCAGGACAGGCTGAAGAGCACTCATAAAACGGAAAAGAGTGTATTCGAACTCCATTTCGTGTGAAAATAGGCTTGAAGTTATATTAAGTCGTATCTCTCCATTATGATAATTATGAATAAAACGAACACAAAAAAGCAGGGGAGCTATCACTTTCGTGTGTAAATACTCTCGTGCTGTTCCCGTTGGAATTTTTCATTGGGAAAGGGAATTACCCGGTACTGTATTCTGCCTGCGCTAGTATAGATAGATATCAAAAAACCTGAACTTACGGAATCTTAGTTTGGAGATTCACGTCAAAGTTCAGGTTTTCTTCTAGCTAAAACAATTTCACAGCTTCAACGATCCATAACAAAACTCGTTTTCGATTGCTGGTTGGTACTTAGCCAACCTTCATTTGCCAGAGCTTCAGACCATTTTTCTTGGATAACATCTGCGTCATCTGCATCATCTGTTTTGGTTGAAATTTCGGCAATTGTTTCTCCTTTGTAATGCCAAATCTCAAGATCAGCATCGATGTCTTCATAATTTCCTTCGAATTTAGAGACGGCGGCTGGTCCATAAGGCACGGCTTGTTCCAAGGTGTCATAGTACCAGTCCTGGTCATCCCAATTGCGGTATTTTTTAGGCGCTTCTTCACGGAACAAATCAAGAGCATATTTTATGTCTATACCATTATCGTAATTAAGCTTATCATTTTTGTTAAACTTTTCTTTCCTGCTGATGGAAAAGCTGTCCTTACCTGGCTTCTTATCTATTTCATATTTGTAATTGGACATATCTCCATGGAAGTCATGCTCGGCAGCTTCTGCAATTGCGTCAGATGGAGCTTGATCAGGAAAAGTCTTTTTGTAGGTGATATCCGTTTTCTTGTCACCATCATAGATGCGCAAACGGTGAACGTAATTCAGCTTGCGGAAGATTTGATCAGGTGTATCGAAATAATAGACTTTCAAATCTTCGTCATGGCTGGCGTGAAAGGCATTGACCAGATCATCTGTAGTAGCGAATTGACTGACATCCAACATGAATTTCACTTCATGGCCGGGATTGATAGGACTGTCTTCGGCGAACGACATGGTTGGGAATACAGTTATTAGCAATAGGGCAATAAGAACGGCAATGGATAGCTTTTTCATTGATAGACACCTCCGTTTAGAATAAGTTCCTTCGGTATATGAGCGATAAGTTTTGTGAAGTCCTTCGGTCTGCTGTGAAAGAATACGAGTTGTTCGGCTTGGATTCCGCCCAGAAGTTTTTCAACATCTTTCAAGTCTGGATGTGCTTTATAGAAAAACTCTGGATGTGCAGGAGAATCAATCGGGATTATCTTCATGTCTTCCAAGCGGCGGTTTGTGAAATAAATTCCTGATACGGATGCTTGGTTACTTGTTATACAGGCGATGCGTCCATCAGCTAGCAGGTTCGTCAGCTGTTCCTTCATGCCGGTGTGGAGATTGGCGGCATAAGATAAGCAATCTGATAAATGCTCCCGCAAAGCAGGTTCCAAAAAGAGCTGACGGTCAGGAAAACGTTTGTATACAGTTAGGATCAGATCGCATGCTTTACCTGATAGGGAAACAGGAATCTGGTAGCATCTGTCTGGGTTTTCCAGTGCTTTCAACAGTGCCTGCTCGCTTTTTTGGCGGGATGTAACCTGTCCGCCATGTCCGGAGTCTATGATAGCCAGCTGAAAAGATGACTGGGCGGGCGCTTCAGTTTGGAAAGTGACGGAATCCAGTACCATATCCCCTGAATAAAAGAGTGAAGCATCTCCTAGATGGACGATGTACCAAACACTCCCCAGCATATGACCGCTGTGACCCCACTCGAAAGATAAATCATTTGTTATATGGATCTTTTGGCCTTTTGTTGCAGGCGAAAAGGGGGTGAAGTTCAGCGTATCTACCGCTGCTGCTTGGTAAGGGGCAGCGGATTTTTGTCTCCAGCGCTGCTGAATCGGACCAATTTGAGCGTAGCTTGCTTCACTTAACCAAATCTCTCCTTCATATCCGTTGTCGGCCAGCAATGGCAGTGCTCCGACATGGTCGTTATGCACATGCGAAAGGAAGACGGCGTCCACTGATTGGGCAATCTCCGGTGTAAGGGGGGGATACACCTCGGGCTGGCCATTCTGGACACCGCAATCGAGCATGATGCGTGTGCTGGTTTCTAGGTGCTCGATCAGGAAACAGTTCTTTCCATACTCCTGAAAGCCTCCTAAAATTTGCATGCTGATCATGAATGTGTCAGAGCCCTTCGTTGTAACCAGTTCATAATCGTGATGAATGAAATGGTTAAAAGTACGGTGATAACAGCCATCGCCATGCCGACTCCTGCGTCCCCTTGTTCAAACTGGCTGTAAATGAACGTGGCGCTGGTAGAGACAGAAGGCGGCAGGATCAGCAGCGACCCGACTAGTTCCCGCATGGAGATGATGAATGTCATGATCCAGCCAGCTAGGATTCCTTGTGCCAGTAAAGGCAGCCATATACGCACAAAGATGATAAAGTTACTCGTACCATAGACTGCATTGGAATGGTGAATCGATTGGTGAAGCTGGCTTAAAGAACCTTTTGTGTACTGAACGGCATACGGCAGGAACAGCACGATATAAGTCACGATCGGCATCCACGTTGTGTTATAAACTGTCGCAGGCAGCCAAGACATGTTCCAGAATAGAATCAGTCCGACGACAAACACAATGCCAGGAATGATGTTTGGCATCATGCTGGTGAAATCCATCAGCTGCTGCGGTTTCGTAGCAGCATTCTTGATCGAAAGTGCTGTAAACAATCCAATGACCGCCGCAATCGTAGCAGCTGTGAAGGCAAAACCAAGACTATTCATCAGGGCGGAAAAGCCTTCCGAATGCAGGCTGAACAACTCCGCATAATGGGAGAAGGTAAGATTGTCCCAATGCAATCCATCGCCTCGGACTTGCAAGAGCGACGTAGCGATGATGGAAAAGTAAGGAACCCCAATGGAAAGCAGCAGAACGACGGATACAAAGAGCCAGGAAAATAAACGTACGGACATACTATCCTGCTTATTGGCAGAAATACCGGAGCGTCCGGAATGAATGCCATATGTATATTTCCGGCTTATGATATTCTGCAAATACCAGATGACCATGCAGACACTAAGCAAAATCAACGATAAGGAAGTGGCAGCTGAGATATTGACTGGCCAACGAGACAGATATTGATGGATCTCGGTAGTGAATACATAAAACCCGATTTGTTTACCGAACGTGGCTGGTGTCCCGAATTCTGCAAGTGTCTTGATGAAAATGAGCAAGGAAGCCATGGCGTAAGTCGATAGCAGCAGCGGCAGGACAATCCGGATCCAGTTCATCAGGGGGCTGTGTCCATATATGTCGGCAGCTTCCTGGAAGGAACCATTGATCCGTACGAGTGTATTGCGCAGCATTAAATATAAAAATGGATACAGATGCATGCTCATGATGAAAACCATTCCGGCCAGACTGAAAAATGATGCGGGTGCAGTCGTTGAAAACAAGCTTTCGTAGTAGCCGTTATGCTGCATGAATTGCATCCATCCCATTGACCCGATATAAGGCGGTGTCATGAAAGGGATGGTAAAGACAATATCAAGCCAATGCTTATTGGCGAACTGTGTTTTTGTCCGGATGATGGCAAGCGGTAAGGCGATGATCGTCGTGCCGAAAATGACAAGCAACCCGAGAACAAAAGAGTGCTCCATTGTGGTGAGGATGCGGTCATTCTTCAAAGCTTCTGAAAAAGCAGTGAAAGATAAGGATCCATCCTCCATGAATGTATAGCCCAGCACCGCTAGAAGCGGCGCTGCAGCCAACAAACCCAGTAGGGCAAACAGCATCCAAAAAGGTAGTTGTTTGCTTGCATACATAAGTCATTCCTCCATACTTATTGCATCATTTCCGTGAATTTGGTAAGGGTATCCACTTGTTTTTCTTCTGCACCATCCCACGAAACTGGCAGTGCTGGAATCTCGCTTAAAGCCGCGCGGTCTTGCAATGGAATATCTTCATTGCCAGGGAGCAAGTATGCATCCGCCACGAGTTCCTGTGCTTCATCGGATGTTAGGAAATCAATGAATTTCTCGGCACCTTCTTTATTTTTTGCATCCTTTAGAATCCCGGCCGCACGCGGACTGATTACTGTTCCGCTTTCAGGATAATAGATATCGATTGGTTCGCCTTTGGCTTTGGATTTATAAGCCATATAATCTACTGCAGATACGACCACATCTTTATTTCCTGTGATGACAGATTCCAAGCTTTCTTTATTTGCGCCGGCCACAAGCAACTCATTATCGTTCCAGCTCTGGAGCGTGTCCCATCCGTCTTTTTCCGTACTAGTCAGTCCGTAGAGGAAATCGACGGCAGATCCTGAGGAAGTCGGATCTGGCATCGTAACACGGCCTTTCCATTCCTCCTCGCCAAACTCTTTCCAGTCAGCGTCGAGTGCTGATACATTATTTGTGTTATAAGCAACACCTAAAGCAGATGCGCTGTAGCCATAATAATAGTGTTCCGGGTCGCTCCAGTCTTCGTTCATGCTGGCGCCATTTTCCGCTTCATATGACTGCAGCTTATCCTCTGCTTTCAAACCTTCCATGGATGGGATGGAAGCTAGGACAACAACATCGGCGACAGGGTTATTTGCTTCGGCTTCCATTCGGGAAAGAATCTTGCCGGTAGTTCCTTGGAACATTTCTACCTTAATGCCTGTTTCTTCTTCGAACTTTGCATTTATCTCATCAGCCAAGCCTTCTGGACCAGCTGAATAGACCGTGATGGTATCCTTGGATGTTTCCGAGGCATTCGCCTTTGTGCCTGTGTCGGAGCTGCAGGCGCTCAACAATAGAGTGGACATGACAAGGCCGGTGATGACGGTGCTAACTGTCTTTTTCATTGCATTAAACCTCCTGTTTGTAAAGGGAATAAGTTGTATCTTCTTGCACGTACAGTTTTACGATGGAACGGGCTTCGTGCGGACGGGAATCATAAAATTTCCAAAGCTGTCCGTCCACTTCTGCGTGGATGATGTATCTGTCACCTTCAAATAGGCTCTTGCGGACGATGCCGGTGTGGGTTATCCCGGCTGCTTGCGGCTGCAGATGAATTGCTTCAGGGCGAATCAAGTCCCTGTCAGCTGTCCAGTTGGCTCTGCCAATCAGGTTGGCAACATAATTATCAGCTGGAGCGTGATAAACTTGCTCCGGCGGTCCGTTCTGGATTACTTTTCCTGCTTCCATGATAATCATGCAATCTGACATTGCCATCGCCTCTGTTTGATCATGCGTTACAAAGATGGCTTGAGAATCGATAGTCTGGATAATGGATAAAATCTCCTCCCGCATTTGCTCCCGCAGAATGGAATCCAAGGCGCTGAGAGCTTCATCGAATAAAATCAATCGCGGATTGACAGCGATGGCTCTGGCTAAAGCGACACGCTGCTGCTGACCGCCAGAGAGCTCCCCGGGCTTGCGTTTCGCTTTGTCTTCCAGCTGTACTTTTTGTAACGCGTCCATGACGATCTCATGCCGTTCAGCTTTTGAGCGCTTATCTCGGAGTCCGAATGCAATGTTGTCAAATACACTCATATGCGGCCAAAGACCGAAATCCTGAAAGACCATGCCGATTCCGCGTTTGCTGGGCTTGATATTGACACTATCTTTCGATGAGAAAATGACTTGATCATCGAAGCGAAGCTCCCCGGCTGTAGGGTCAGTCAAGCCAGCCAGCATCTTCAGAAGCGTCGTCTTGCCGCATCCTGACTGCCCTAATATGGTGACAAACTGATCGGTGATGGTCAGATCAGTCTGGCCGACTGCTTGTACAGAACCAAAACGCTTCTCGATTCCTTGTAGTGTAATGCGCATGATATCCTCTCCTTGCTTTCAGTATAGAAAGGAAATGTATGGAGAATATTAACGTGCTGTTAACGTTGAATTAAAAAAAGTATGCGAAAATCAATATAGTAAAAGATTTTATCTAATATCCTTTAGGGTGATAAAATGAATCTTCAAAAACTATCCGTTTTTGTGACGCTGGTGGAAACGCGAAAAATGACAGAAACAGCAGCTAAATTGCAATTGACAGCACCAACTGTATCTTTTCATATTCGGTCTCTGGAAAAGGAATATCATATGCGGTTATTCCGGACAAATGCTGGTGGTTATCGTCTGACCTCTGGCGGAGAAGTGCTTTATCATTATGCAAAGCAGCTTATTCAAACAAATCGGGCGATGGAGCGATCGATGCGGGATATCAGGGAAGGGATGTCAGGTTCTATCCGACTTGGAGCCAGTGGTGTTCCGGCGCAGCTTTATATGCCGGATCTGATTCACCGGCTTACGGAACGATATCCGCGTGTGAAGGTTTCGCTGGATGTAAAAACAGCTCCTGAGATAGAAGCTAGATTAGCTACCCAGGAACTGGATTTCGGTTTGGTGATGGAAACGGAGCATAAGCAGGAAGAGCTGACTTATGAAGAGCTGACGAGTGATAAGCTGGTGCTTGCTTTTAGTAAAGAGCATCATTTGAAAGATAAGGCTGACTGGGGGATTGACGACTTACATCGGGAGACCTTGCTGGTGCATAATCTTTCCAGTTCCACTGGACACTTCTCCCGGACATGGCTGGTAGAAAAGGAAATGGAAATGGAGAAAATTGAGCTGGATTCGGTGTCGACCATTACGAAAATGCTCTCTTTTGGGAAATCAGTAGCCCTTATTTCCAAGCGGCTCATAGAAAAAGAACTAAATCTATCCTATAAAGAACTGCATGATTCGAGTTTGGAGCGGAGGATATTTTTCGTTTATCACCGTGATTTATGGTTTAGCGAGCCGTTTCGTCATTTTCAAGAGCTAGTGCGGGAACAGGCAAAGGTGTTGGACAGTAGATAAAGAAAAAGGCGAGCTTCTGCTGCAAGCTCGCCTTTTTACTTCTTATTTCTTATTAACAGATGCCTCGTAAATGGTATCCACTGCATCCTTCAAGGCTGCATCGAACGCTTCCTCGGACTGATTCGCATTCAGGTCCGCAGCCAATGCTCTGGAGAAGCTGGCAATTAAACCTTCATTCTTTTTCAGTTTTTCATTCGCTTCCTCACGGGAGTAGCCGCCTGATAAGACGACAACACGGACGACACGAGGGTGCTCCGTAAGCTCTTTGTATAGATTTGCTTGCGTGGGGATAGAGAGCTTGAGCATGACGTTCTCTTCCTCGGTCAGGTCGTTCAGATGGCGGAAAATTTCATCCCGGAGGATTTCCTCGCATTTTGCTTTATCTTCGCTGTGAATATTCACTTCTGGTTCAATGATTGGGACAAGACCAGCCGCGATGATGCTTTTTCCAATTTCGAATTGCTGATCGACGACGGCTTTGATGCCGCTGACATTTGGTTCTTTGATCACGGAGCGCATTTTTGTACCAAAAATGTTTCGTTCGGATGCGCGGCCGAGTGTTTCGTTAAGGTCATCGATCGGCTTCATGAGCTGAACGCCGTCTTTTTCTTCCGCCAATCCTTTATCAACTTTCAGGAATGGGACGATACCTTTTTCTTCCCACAAGTAATCGCCGGTATGTTTTCCCTCTATTTCACGATCCATTGTTTGTTCAAATAAGATGGCGCCGAGGATTTTATCCTTATTGAAGGATGGAGAAGTGATGATACGCGTACGCATGTCGTGGACAAGCTTGAACATCTCATCTTCTGTGGAATAGGAATCCTCGGATACGCCATACTCTGCCAGCGCTTTGGGTGTACTGCCGCCGCTTTGGTCCAATGCTGCAATGAAGCCTTTACCGTTTTTGATGATATCATATTGCTTTTCATTCATAAGTTCCACTCCTTTGGTCCGTTTATTTCATAAAAAAATACTCCATGTTCACTGTTCCCTTTTATCCAGGTTTTTAACATTAAATGTTTGATAGGGTTTTCATTTCGGGATGACATGCCGATGAAACAGGTTTCACTATTGAAAATAGCATCGTTCGCTTTATACCGGAAATTTTTGGTGTAACTTAAGTTGGATTGACGGTCTCTTGGGCTTGTTATAGGGTTAGTTTGACAATTTATCGGTTTGTGCGGAAGGAAGGTATCAATGAGCATTCGGGTTCGGTTATTCATCATGCTGCTATTGTTCATCATCCTGCCTTATTTCCTATCGGTCATTCTTATATATGTAAATAGCAAATCCAGCATCGAAGAACAAAATTTGGCCAAGAGTCGGGAAGAGCTGCGGGAGAGCGGGGGCGATTTGGAACAGTATGCAAAAGAGATGGTGCGGCTGCCGTATCGTTTGTTCAATATGCCTGAAGTACAGCAAGTGCTGGAAAATGGCATGTTAGAAGAAAGTACAGAGCAAATCCTTGCCTTTGAGAACAGCGTTGAGACGTATGCGGCAACACGGCCGGATATTCGGCAGCTGCGATTTTATTTCCAGCGGGATCAGCAGACAATGACAGTTTATCAGGCAAATGTCAGTGCGCCGAAGCCTGCACCGGGATACATGGACAACTCGCCATTTCAAGCGTTGTATAATTCGAAGGAAGCTTACATGCTGGAGGTACCCCATGTGCTGGAAAATGAAGATAATGTGGCGATTGTGCCGGAATCGGACAATACGATGGTACTGCCGATTCATCACAAGATCACTGACGTGTTGAGCGGGGAATTCCTTGGCTTTTTGACGACTGATGTAGAGCTCTCGTCTTTTGCTCCATTGCTGGAGGCAGTAACGAGAGAAGCTGGTACGCAGGTTCTGCTTGTCAATGATAGCGGCAGGATTATGTATAGCGAGGAATCCGGGCAGCTCGGAGATAAACTGAATGAAGAGAATCTGGCTGATTCGGATGATCATCTCGTTCTGCGCGAGGAACTGGGAGATCCTTTGCCCGGCTGGGAACTGATCAAGATTACATCAAAGGATGCGTTATTCCGCGATGCAAGAGATACAGCGTGGACGAATGTCTGGCTCGGAATTGTAGTAGTGGTGCTCGGAATTGTTTTGATATTGGTTATATCGCAGGTGTTTACCAAACCGATCATCACATTAAGTGATAAGGTGCGCTCCATTGAAGGCGGGCAGATGGATGTCGATTTAATAATGGAACGGAAGGATGAAATCGGTCATTTGGCGGCGCATATGCAGGATATGCTGGATCGAATCGATTCCCATATTGCGCGCGAATACAGACTGGAGTTAGAAGTAAGAGAGAGCCAGCTGCGTCTGCTCAAGTCACAGGTGAACCCGCATTTCCTTTTCAATGCGCTTCAATCCATCGGGGCAGTCGCGCTCCGTTCAAATGATCGAGAAGTGTACAAGCTGCTCGTATCCTTATCAAAAATGATGCGGTATGCCCTGCAAGCTGATCAGCTTGTACCAGTACAGGAGGAGCTTGCCTACATCGATGCTTACGTGAGGCTGCAGAATGAGCGCTTTGGGGCAGAATTGACTGTCGCTATTGAAGTAGAAGAGAAGGTAAAGTCATATCCGATACCGAGCATGCTGCTGCAGCCGCTTGTGGAGAATTATTTCAAGCATGGTTTCGAGCAGATGCGCAACGAAAGCCGTTTCCTTCTGAAGGGGATGCTGAGAGACGGATTTTTGGTATTCCAGGCGATTAGTTATGGTCCCTCGGTCAGCAGGCAAAGGCTGCAATTGCTGCAGCAGGAAGCTGCCGGCGGAACGGGTCTGCGGAATATAGCGGAGCGACTGCGCCTGCACCACGGAGGTGCTGCAGGTTTTCATTTAGATAATCTTGATGGCAAGGGTTTTAAAGTTACGATTTGTATTCCGATAGAGGAGAGGGGAGGTTTAGTATGAAGGCATTACTTGTCGATGATGAAAAAAATGGACGAGACGTGCTCCGGATGCTTGGAGAATGGGAGAAAAATGGCATAAGTTGTCTTCTGGAGGCTAGTGACGGAGAAGGGGCCCTTCAGCTGATTGAAATGGAGCAGCCGGAAATCATTTTCACCGATATTAGAATGCCTCGTATGGATGGCGTTCAATTGATTGAACGGCTTCACGCAATTGGATACATGGGAAAATATGTGCTTGTCACAGGGTATGATGACTACCAATTCATGCGCAAGGCCATCCAGTTCAATAGCTTTGATTATTTACTGAAACCAATCGAGCCGGAGGCGTTTGCAGAAGTGCTTGAAAAAGTGACGCAAGCGGTACGATCAGCCAGACGATATGAGGAAAGAGAGGCAGCTGTGCTGGAAGATGCCAAACGAATGCGACTGGAACAGCAAGTGACAGCTCTATGTACGAAAGAAGCGGGAAATACATCTCTATTACGCGAAGCCTTGCCGCAGATAGAGCGTCTTGACTTTACTTTATTATCCTTTTACCAGAAACACCAGCCTGCTTCGTTCATGGATGCATTGGCTGATGAATTGCAGCGTTCGGCAATCGGTGATGTTTTCCGTTTCCAGCAGGAGGAGCATATGTATATCGTGCTGACAGCTGCGGGCCATTGGCTGCAAGTTGAAAATTGGCTCCGGCAGCATCTGGATATACCAGTACGCCTCGTACAGAAACCACTTCCTGCATTGGAGGGCATACCGGCTGCATTCGGCCTGCTCCGGAAAAAACTTGCCCAGCATCAATATCGTACGATCAGAAGGCTTGAGGAGCTGGAGAGTGAACAACGTGGTCAAGATATCGTTACATATGTAAGGAACTATTATATGGAAGATGTGAGCTTGGAGCGGCTGTCAAAGCTCTTCTTCCTGACGAAAGAGCATATATCACGCAAATTCAAACAAGAAACCGGCATGACACTTTCCAGGTTTGTAACAAATTGCCGGATGGAACAGGCAAAACAATGGCTGGAAGAGACCGATAAAACATTGTACGATATTGCTCTTTTGCTCGGGTATCAGGATGAAAAATATTTCTCGAAGCTGTTTAAAAAGGAGACGACCCTAACTCCGACTGCATATCGAGCTAAACTGCGTGAGCAGGAGGAGAAATTGAGATGATAGGAAAGAAAGCAATTGTCGTGATAGTCCTCTTGCTGATATTTCTGCCGTCCAGCAGCATGAAGCTGCAAAAAAACACCAAGAACGATGCGGAAAAGGTGGTCACCGTTACGATCCGTAATCCGAAAGTGGAAATTGCTGCTCCATTTGAAAGCATGGCAAAGCTATATGAAAAGTCACACCCTCACGTTCGCATCCGAGTGGAAACAGTTGGCGGTATCTCGGATGATTTTTCAGATCTGAAAACACAGATGGCAGTTGGCGAAGGTCCGGATATCTTCACGAATGTCGGTTATGAAGCAACAGGCGAATGGCTGCATTATTTGGAGGACTTGAGTGAGGAGCAGTGGGTGGGGGATGCACGCGAAGATACACTCTCTCCGATCACCCAAGATGGGAAGGTATATGGCATGCCGATGAATATCGAAGGTTTTGGCATCATTTATAATAAGACATTATTCGAAAAAGCAGGAATTGATAAACTTCCGACAACATTCGCCGAGATGGAAGCGGCGGCGCAAAAGCTTGATAAAAGCGGTGTAACGCCATTTGCGAATGGGTATTACGAGGAATGGAAACTGGGTCATCATTTGACCAGTCTGGCTTTTGCGGAACAAACAGATCCGGAGGCATTCATGGCGGAGCTGGCGGGCAATCGGGCGAGTTTTACGGAGAATGAAGGCTTCCAGAACCTGTTGCGCTTCATTGATTTGACGCTTTCTTATGGGAAGCCGCATGCAGCAACCACGGACTATTACACGGAAATGGACGCGTTCCGGAATGGAGAAGCTGCCATGATTGTCCAAGGGAATTGGGTGGAACCGCTGCTGGGGGAACATAAGTTGGATGTGGGGATGTTTCCGATCCCGCTGGATGATAAAGGAGACACGCAGCTTGTCACCGGTGTACCGAGCTACTGGGTCGTGAACAAACAATCCGAATCTGCCGAAAAACGGGAAGCAAAGCGTTTTCTGAACTGGTTGGCGGAATCAGATGAGGCGCAAAAGTTCCAAACCGAGCAGCTGCACTTCATCTCCGCATTCCGTTCCATCCAGCCGCCTGCTGCTGGGATCAACGGGGATGCTTGGAGGCAATATGAACAACAAGATCGCCGGAACTTCAATTGGTCCTCTTATTCACCACCGATGAAAGACGCATTTGGCCGAATCCTAAAGCAATACGTCAACGAGGAAATGTCCAAGCGGGATACGTTGCAGGACTTGGATCATGCATGGAAGCAGTTTGCATCATCTCCCTAGTGTTGAAGTCCCTCTTGTACGAGGGACTTTTTGTGTGGATATCAATATTAGACAAAAAGGAGATCAAGATAAGCCATCCCCGATTTAGCTTCACTGTCCTATACTGTGCTCGTAAGGCGGGTTTGCCAAGGTCTGTCTTACAGGAATAGCAATCATACATAGGAGGAATGCGGGATGAAATTTCGGAAACGGGTATTGAAAACAAGTGTCGTTTCATTGAGTGCAGCATTGATACTTGGAAGCAGCCTGACGGTGGCTTCGGCTAAAACAGGAGCAGATGGAAATGTGAAGCCATATAAAGAAACGTATGGTACATCACAAATCACGCGTCACGACATGAAGGAAATGATCGGGCAGCACGGTAACGAACGGTTTACCGTTCCTGAGTTTGATGCTTCTTCTATCAAGAATATCGAGTCGGCTACGAAGATCGATGAAAATGGTAATGAGATTAAAATGGACGTCTGGGACACATGGCCACTGCAAAATGCAGATGGTACAGTAGCAGAGTATAATGGATACCATCTTGTATTCGGTTTGGCGGGTGATCCGAAAGATGCTAGTGATACCTTCATCTACCTTTTCTATAAAAAGGCTGATGACAACTCTGTCGGTGCATGGAAAAATGCTGGACGAGTTTTCGATGACGAAGATAAATTCAAAGGGGACAAGACATTAGCAGGTCAGGAAGAAGAATGGTCTGGTTCTGCTACTTTCACAGAAGATGGCAAAGTGCGTCTATTCTATACGAATCGCGGAGGCTGGAATGACGCGGAAGGCATCTTCGGAAAGCAATCCCTCACTACAGCCCAAGTGAATGTGTCCGAGAAGGGTGAAGGCACATTGCAGGTAGACGGAGTGGAAGATCATAAAACAATTTATGACGGTGGCGACAGCAAGACATACGAAAACATGGATAAGGCTTTCGAAGATCGCAACTTCGCCAATAACCACACACTCCGGGATCCGCACTATATTGAAGATAAAGGCAAGAAGTACTTAGTATTCGAAGCGAATACAGGTACGGAATATGGTTACTCTGGAGAAGAATCTTTGTATAACCGTGCGTACTATGGCAAAGGTGGCATGAAATTCTTCCGTGACGAATTCAAACAGCTGCAAAACGGCGGCAAAAAAGAGACAGCCGAGCTTGCTAACGGTGCCATCGGAATTGTGGAAATCAATGACGATTACACACTGAAAAAAGAGATGAAGCCGCTAATCGTTTCCAATACGGTAACAGATGAGATCGAACGCCCGAACATCTTTAAGAAAGACGGCAAATTCTACTTGTTCACAAGCACACGCGGATCCAAAATGACAATCGATGGTATCGATGATGAAGACATTTATATGCTTGGGTACGTATCGAACAGCTTGACTGGTCCATACAAACCAATGAACAAAACAGGTATCGTCCTGCATCAGGACTTGGATCCGAATGATTTGACTTGGACATATGCCCATTACGTGATTCCGCAAAAAGAAACAGATGATTTCGTTGTAACAAGCTATATGACGAATCGCGGTTTCTTCCAGGATCATAAGGCCACATTCGCTCCTTCATTCCTGCTTGATATCAAAGGCAAAAAATCTTCTGTTGTAGAAGATGGCATCTTGGAACAAGGGCAAATAACGTACGAAGAAGAATAAAGCATTTGCAAAAAAAGGAAATGTCATCATATGGCATTTCCTTTTCATTCATTTAAGTAAAAGCGTGGTGGACAGTATGACAAGAAAGAGGTGGACGGTGTTTGGATTGCTCGTGTTGCTTGTTGTGTTGGTGGTTGCGGCTTTGGTGTTTTTGAACCAGGGTAAGGTGGAAAATAAGAATTCGGGGAAAGCGCAGACTAACTCGTACCGTCCGGTTTTTCACTTCGGTTCGCCAGAGAAGTGGAAGAATGATCCGCAGCAGCCGATTTATTACCAAGGGAAATACCACTATTATTATCTCTACAACAAAGACTACCCCGATGGCAATGGCACCGAATGGCGGCATGCGACCTCAGAGGATTTGATTCATTGGCAGGATCACGGAGTTGCTATACCGAAGTACACAACGGAAAATGGCGATCCATGGACTGGATCTGTTATCCATGATAAGCACGATACAGCTGGTTTTGGTGAGGATGCACTTATTGCAATTGTTACCCAGCCGACAGGAGAGACTGGAGAGCAGGAACAGTATCTCTGGTACAGTACAGATGGCGGGGATACCTTCAAGCAGGAAAGTGAGGAGCCGGTGCTTGCAAACCCAGGTGCAGAGGATTTTCGGGATCCAAAAGTGATATGGAATGAACAAAAACATAATTGGATCATGCTGCTAGCAGAAGGGGGAAAGATCGGATTTTATGAATCAGCTGACTTGAAAACCTGGACATTCACTGGAGATTTTCAAACGGATGGAATCGGTGTACTCGAATGTCCGGATCTATTCCAACTGCGTGCACCAGACGGTACGCTCAAATATGTACTTGGTATGAGTGCGAACGGAGAAGGTAAAGGAGATCCGAAAACATACGCATACTGGATCGGGGATTTTGATGGCACGAACTTTAAGCCGGATCATGAAGACCCTAATTGGCTTGATCATGGATTTGACTGGTACGGCGGTGTCACCTTTGAGGACGGGTCGGCAGAGGATAAACAAACGAAGCGGTATGCACTGGCTTGGATGAATAACTGGTCTTATGCCGACCACACACCTACGATGGAATCGGATGGATTCAATGGAGTGGATTCTGTTGTCAGGGAAATCACTTTGAAGCAGGATCAAGAAGGCTATTATCTGGCTTCCCAACCGACTGCAGAGCTTGATGAGCTTGTACAATCCACGGATACAGTCGAGGATAGCGCCCTTCAGAATGAAAATCGAAGCCTGAATATATCGGCCGAGGCATATCGATTGGATGCTGATATTTCATGGACCGAAAGCCCGAATGTTGGGTTGCGTTTGCGGGAATCTGATGATCGAACGCGCCATTTGGACGTGGGGATTGCAGTTGCTGGCGGTTATTCCTATGTGAATAGAAGTAATACGTCCAATCCCGATCACGAAGGCTCTTACCTGGAAAGTAAAGCGCCGTTTGATGCGGGGAAGAAGCAAGCGCATGTGACTGTTCTAGTGGACAAAACAAGCGTGGAAGTGTTTATAGACGACGGAAAAGTTGTGCATAGTAATTTGGTATTTCCGCAAGTGCAGGATCAAGGAATCAGCTTGTTTGCAGAAGGTGGAAGTGCAGAGTTTAGTAATATCTATATAAAGAAATTGGAGAATAAACAATAGATTTTTTGAAAAGGCCATTTACAGGGCCTTTTTTTCTTGTTTTAAATGTTATTGTCAGTTGTATATATATGTTAGGTTATTTTACGTCTTGTGTGAGCAATAATTTTCGAGTTATAATGATTCTTGTTTATTAAATATTTGTGATAATGTAAGCAAAGCAGTACATAATACAGATGATTTGTAAAAATCGTTACATAAGGGGGATTTACATGGCATCAAAAGAGAAAGATCTACAACAGCAGCAGTCTCCTTCCAAAGGAAAATGGGGTGTCTTATTAGGAGCAGCTTTCTTGATGGGTTCGTCTGCAATCGGCCCAGGGTTCTTGACACAGACAGCTGTCTTCACAGATCAATTATTAGCTAGCTTCGGCTTTGTTATTCTCATGTCCATCATTTTGGATGTTGGCGTGCAGATGAATATATGGCGTATCATTGCTGTTTCCAGAATGCGCGGGCAGGATATTGCCAATAAAGTGCTGCCTGGTCTCGGCTACTTCCTTGCTTTTGCAGTGGCATTGGGCGGACTTGCCTTTAATATCGGAAACGTCGGCGGTGCTGGTCTTGGGTTGAACGTTATCTTTGGTTTTGATGCGCGGATAGGTGCTATTATTACAGGTATTATAGCGATTGGTATTTTTCTTTCCAAAGAAGCCGGCGCAGCGATGGATCAGATTGCTCGTATACTCGGTGTAGTTATGATTGTTTTGACATTGTACGTAGCGTTTCAGAGTGATCCGCCTGTCGGAGAAGCTATAACACGCACATTTGCACCGACAGAGCTGGATGTATTCGCTATCATCACCCTTGTAGGTGGTACAGTCGGTGGTTACATCACTTTTGCAGGTGGTCACCGTTTATTGGATGCGGGTATTTCTGGGAAAGAAAACCTCCGTTATGTAACGCGAAGCTCTGTTACGGGTGTCTTGATTGCTTCCATCATGCGAATATTCCTATTCCTTGCTGTATTGGGTGTGGTGGTCACTGGTGTATCACTTGATGCAAATAACCCTGCAGCGACGGTCTTTTTGGAAGCTGCCGGTACAATCGGGTACAAGATGTTCGGTCTAATCTTATGGGCAGCAGGTATTACATCTGTGATCGGTGCTGCTTATACATCTGTTTCTTTCTTGAAAACTCTGTCCAAGAGCGTGGAGCGTCATCAGAAACTGGTGACCATCGGTTTTATCATCATTTCGACAATAATTATGGTCTTGGTAGGCCAGCCGGCTACACTGCTTGTGATTGCAGGTGCAGTGAACGGTTTGATTCTGCCGATTGGTTTAGGGGTATTGTTGATTGCAGCTTATAAAAAATCGATTGTCGGTGATTATAAACATCCGTTGTGGCTGACGATCTTTGGTGCGATTGTATTTATCGCAACTGCATATTTGGCGATTGTTACATTGATTGATCAAATACCGAAGCTGTTCTAATTCGAGAAGGGGGTCCCAAAAATGAAGCTTACCTATCATCCATTAGGGGATACGGGCATTCAGCTCGTTTTCGGACAGACGATCTCAGCGGAAACAAATCAGGAAATCCGGATGTTTGCGGAGCTGTTGAAACAGGAGCAGATCGAGGGGATTATCGAATGGGTTCCGGCGTATACAACCTTATCCATCTTTTATCGTCCTGATAAGATCCGCTATCAAGCATTGCTGGAACAACTGGAGCGTCTATATGAAAATATTCAAGGAGGAGTGGCTGATGCCGCTTCTCTTGTTTATGAGATTCCGACCTATTATGGCGGGGAGACAGGTCCTGATTTGAATTTCGTTGCGGATCACAATCGTCTGTCTGCAGATGAGGTCATCCGTATCCATTCGAGTCAGGATTATTTGATCTATATGATGGGGTTTGTCCCAGGCTTTCCTTACCTTGGCGGAATGCCAGAGGAGATTGCCACACCGCGCCGTTCGGATCCTCGTCCGAAAATTGCGGCAGGTTCTGTTGGTATTGCAGGGTCACAGACAGGTGTTTACCCGCTGGAAACTCCGGGCGGCTGGCAGATCATCGGCCAGACACCGGTGAGATTGTATGATCCAGAAAGTGAGCAGCCGATTTTATTGGCGTCTGGTCATTATCTGCGCTTCGTACCAATTTCGAAAAAAGAGTACGACGATATTGCGGAAGCAGTTCGTCTGGGAGAATATAAGATTAACAGCAGTAAAAAGTAAGGAGGGGCTGACATGAAGAAAATCGATTTGAACAGTGATTTAGGCGAGAGTTTTGGTGCTTATTCAATCGGTAACGATGAGGAAGTACTCCAATACATATCTTCGGCAAATATTGCGTGTGGATTCCATGCGGGAGATCATAATGTCATGTTGAATACTGTTAAAACGGCAGCGAGCCTTGGAGTAGGAATCGGTGCTCATCCGGGCTTCCCTGATTTAGCTGGGTTCGGTCGCCGTGAGATGAAATTGTCTCCTGAAGAAATATATAACTTGGTGGTCTATCAAGTCGGGGCAATCCAAGCGGCAGCCAAGGCTTGCGATACAAACGTCCAGCATGTGAAGCCGCATGGGGCGCTTTATAATATGGCTTCGAAGGATTCGACCATGGCAGTAGCGATTGCAAAAGCAGTATATGCGGTCGATCCGGATTTGGTTTTATTCGGCTTGGCAGGCAGTGAACTTGTGCGTGCAGGAGAAAGGATCGGTCTTCGTGTGGCGCAGGAGGTCTTTGCTGACAGGACATATCAGCCGGATGGGACACTGACACCTCGTTCCCGGGCGAATGCGATGATTCATGATGTGACAGTAGCAGTTGATCGTGTTATTCGCATGATACAAGAAGGTAAAGTGACGGCTGTTGATGGAGCGGACATCGATATACAAGCTGATACAATTTGTGTGCATGGAGATGAACCAGAAGCGCTCCGATTCGTTCAACAGCTTCGCGAAAGACTTCAAGCAGAGCAAATCACGATTCGGAATTTCGGAGACGAGTATCATGAGTGAAAAGCTATTTCAAGTGATTAAGCCCGGACTGCTGACAACTTTTCAGGACCTCGGCCGGACTGGCTATCAGGAATACGGTGTAGTCGTAGCGGGTGCCATGGATGACTTTTCCCTGCAAATCGCTAATTTGCTCGTCGGAAACAACCGGGACGAGGCAGGGCTGGAAGTCACAATGATGGGGCCGACACTCAAGGTGCTGAAGGATGCTGTCATTGCCATAACGGGCGGCAATTTGTCTCCGAGAGTGAATGGCCAGCCTGCTCCGATGTGGAAGAGTTTCGCTGTCAAAGAAGGTCAGTTGATTGAATTCGGTCAGCCGCTGGAAGGGATTCGATCTTATATTAGTGTGGCTGGCGGCTTTGATTTGCCAGAGGTCATGGGCAGCAAATCCACATTCCTGAAGGCGAAGATCGGTGGATTGAACGGCCGTGCACTGGAGAAGGAAGACATTCTGCATGCTGCGGGGGATACACACGCCGTCACAGGGCGCTCCCTTCATTACGATGAGATTCCGGAGTATCAGAAAGAGATCCATGTACGCGTCATCCTTGGACCGCATCAGGATGCCTTTACAGACGAGGCGATTCAGACTTTCCTGACTTCGGCATATGAAATCACACCGCAATCAGATCGAATGGGCTACCGTTTGAATGGGCCGGAACTGACACATAAAACCACTGCCGATATCATTTCCGAAGCCATCCCGCTTGGCGGAATCCAAGTGCCGGCCAATGGTCAGCCGATTATTCTGATGGCGGACAGGCAGACGACTGGGGGATATACACGAATTGCAACGGTAATTGCGGCGGATATTCCGTTCCTCGCACAGGCTGCGCCGGGGGCTGTGATTCGGTTTGAGGAAGTTAGCATCGATAAGGCGCAGATGCTATATCGTAAAAAAGAAAAGATAGTAAGTGTGTTGGAAAAAATAATAGTTTAACGATTGGAAGATGTTTTTATACATCTTCTTTTTATATGTGAGGTTATTTCTAATAAAGCCAATTTTTAAATGAAAAGTGAGTTGTATAATCTGAATTAAGAATTGCAGTATAATTATATTCCATATATGGTAAATGTATTTTTAATGGTAAATGTATTTTTAACTTAAAAGATTAGGAAGAAATATAAAAATATTGTGTACTTTTATATAAGGTTTATACGAAACAAGCAAAGAAATAGGTCTTATATTAATTTGCACAAGAGTAAATTTTTCATAATTTTGGTATAATAACAAGACGTAAGGGGGATTTTATGAAAAGTTTTGACGATTACTGTAGAGATTTAGGATTGAGTAGATATCCATTTGCCTTATATACGACAGAAAATGAATTGGGACTTGAGAATGAACTTTTTATTAGACCTAATATGTACTCTCCCATTATTGAAAGTTTTACTAATAGACTTTCTATGATTCTTGTAGGTAATAGAGGTACAGGTAAGACGGCGATTTTATATGACTTTAAAAGAACCTTAGATGATAAATATGACTTTGTATGTACTATAGATGATTATGATAAATTAGAAAAAAAATTTAGTTCTGGTGAGTTTTATACTTTCCTACTTAGTAAGCTATCGATTCAGTTATTTACCGCTCTTGCTGAAGATAAGAGAAAAGCTAGAAAAAAATTAAGTCAAGAAGATAAAGTTTTATTATCGTATCTATTAGCTAATTTTGTGCCGCAAGTTTCTAAAAGAGTGATTAAAACAAGGATAGAAAATATACAAGTTAATAAGTTTAAAAAAGAATCGATTAAATTTTTTAATCTCTTTAGGAATATGTTTAATTGGGGAGCTTCAGCTGGTGCTGTTATTATTGATGACTACATCATGAAGCGTGTTAGTGGAATGCCGCCTATCAATAGTGAAGGTGTGTTCAAAGAGTATTTTCCAGAATTACCTGTTGAAATAGATGCGGATTTTGCGGATATAGAAGTAACATATCAATTACTATTAGATGTTTTAAAGTTAATTAATAAAATAGGCTATAAAAAGACTGTTGTGTTACTTGATAAAATTGATGAAGATTCTAGGCTAAATAATAACGGAGAAAGTATTGCTGAATTTGTTGAACCCATTGTAACAGATAATAAATTACTTCTGAATGAAAATATTCAAATTGTAATATCTATGTGGATAATTCCTTATAACTTTTTACTAGAGAATATTCGTACTCAAAAACACTATGTTCCGGTACTGCAATGGAGTAAAGAGGATTTGAAAAAAGCTTTAAATAAAAGACTGTTGATCTTCTCGGAAGAAAAGATTAAAGATTATAAAGATATATTCGATGATCAATACTCTGAGGAATTAGATGAAGAAATATTTACTCTTGCAAATAATAATCCTAGAGACTTGTGGCATATCTTTGATAAAATTCTTAAAGAGAATTATGAAAGCAATTCAGAAGCTGTGAAGTTACAAGCAAGGGTTATAAAAAAAGCCCTAGAGAAGTTTGTAAGTAGTTTTAATTACTATGAATATTATCCCCGTAAAAAGAATGCTTATAAAAACTCAATGGATTTCTATTCCTATACTGCATACTTATTAAAATTAGATTCACCAACATTTACAAAAAATCAGCTTAACATAAAAGCAGGTACAGGTGGATCAACAAATAACTATGTGGTAGGAATGGAGAGAATAGGATTAATAGAAAAGACTGACCAGGTCTCTGGTGCTCTTTATTTTACGATTAAGGATCCTAAAGTCAGATATGCTCTGAAGGAAGGGATAAAAATAGAAAAAGTATCCTAGTAATTTAAAAAAGCGTTCACTTCAATTGGAGTGAACGCTTTTTGATTGAAATTATTAGTTCCGGATCAAATAATCAAAAGCACCAAGTGATGCAGTTGCTCCAGATCCCATGGAAACAATGATTTGTTTATACGCAGTATCTGCGCAATCTCCCGCAGCAAACAGGCCGGGGACATTTGTTTGGCCATGTTTGTCGACGATGATTTCACCCATAGGTGTACGCTCGACGACGTCGGCGAGAAATTCTGTATTCGGTACAAGACCAATTTGGACGAAGACACCTTGCAAGGCAATGTGTTTTTCTTCGTTTGTGTCGCGTTCTACGTAAGTGATGCCGTTGACGTTGTCGTCACCGGTGATCTCGGTAGTTTGAGCATTTGTGATGATGGTCACGTTCGGCAGGCTGTAGGCACGCTGCTGCAACACTTCATCTGCTTTCAGTGTATCGTTGAACTCAAGGACAGTGACATGTTTTACGATACCAGCCAGGTCAATGGCTGCCTCGATACCGGAGTTACCACCGCCGATGACAGCAACATCTTTCCCTTCGAATAGCGGGCCGTCACAGTGTGCACAGTAGGCAACACCTTTGTTCTTGAATTCCTGCTCGCCTGGAACGTTGACATTACGCCAGCGTGCTCCCGTGGAGATGATGACGCTCTTACTTTTCAGTGTTGCGCCGTTTTCCAGTTCCAGCTCGAATAGATCGTTTTTGGCAATCTTCGTTGCTTTCTGCAGGTTCATCACATCGATATTATATTCCTTCACATGCTCTTCCAGACTTGCGACAAGCTTCGGACCTTCTGTTTCTTTGACGGTGATGAAGTTCTCGATGCTCATTGTATCCAATACCTGACCGCCGAAGCGCTCTGCTACGATACCCGTGCGGATTCCTTTGCGGGCGGCATAGATTGCTGCACTGGAGCCGGCTGGACCGCCGCCGACAACAAGGACGTCATATGGATCTTTGTTATCGAACTCGGATGCGTCGGCGCCTGAGCCCATTTTTGCGAGCATTTCTTCAAGCGTCATCCGACCGCTGCCGAAGTTTTCGCCGTTCAAATAAACAGTCGGAACTGCCATGATGTTCTTGCTTTCCACTTCTTCCTTGAAGGCTGCGCCATCAATCATCGTATGTGTGATGTTCGGATTCAGCACACTCATCATGTTCAGCGCTTGGACGACATCCGGGCAGTTATGACAAGTCAAGCTGATATAAGACTCAAAATGGAATTCGCCTTTGATTTTCTTGATCTGCGCGATTAGTTTCTCATCAACTTTCGGCGCACGTCCGCTTACTTGCAATAATGCAAGGACAAGCGATGTGAATTCGTGTCCGAGCGGGATACCGGCAAATGCAATGCCGGTATCTTCACCGACGCGATTCACGGTGAAGCTTGGTGTACGAGTCAGTTCTGCTTTTTCTACTGTGATTTTGGACGACATAGCCGATAGTTCTTCGACTAGGGCAAGCATTTCTTTAGAAACGTCGTCTTCACCAGCGCTCACTTTCAGAACGATAGGGTTCTCCATAAGCGCCATGTACTGGTTCAATTGAGCTTTTATGTTTGCATCAAGTACCATAGTCAACGCACTCCTTAGATTTTGCCTACAAGATCCAAGCTAGGTGTTAGTGTTTCGGATCCTTCTTCCCATTTCGCCGGGCAAACTTCACCTGGGTTTTGGCGCACGTATTGTGCTGCTTTGATTTTGTTCACAAGTGTACTTGCGTCACGGCCGATTCCGTCAGCGTTGATTTCAACAGTTTGGATCACGCCGTCTGGATCGATGATGAACGTACCGCGGTCAGCAAGACCAGACTCTTCGTTCAAAACATCGAATTGACGAGAGATTGCTTGAGATGGATCACCAATCATTGCATATGTAATTTTACCGATTTTTTCAGAGCTGTCATGCCAGCCTTTATGTACGAAGTGTGTATCAGTGGATACAGAGAATACTTCCACACCAAGATCTTGAAGTGTGCTGTATTGATCTTGAAGATCTTCAAGCTCTGTAGGGCATACAAAGCTGAAATCTGCAGGGTAGAAGCAGACAACGCTCCATTGCCCTTTAAAATTCGCTTCTGTTACTTCGATGAAATCTCCGTTTTTGTAAGCTTGTGCTGTGAATGGTTGTACTTCTTTGCCGATAAGTGACATAGATAAATAGCCTCCTAAAATATATTAATAACTAGAAACTTAGAATTACTTAGACAAAATAATTCTAAATTTATATTTATTAGTAAGCGTAGAATACTAGGACTTTCATGTCAAGGGAATATGTGAAAACTGTCACAATGGAAATACTGAAGTGACGCCTTTTAGACGATGTTTTAAGAGATGGTTAAAATTATGTGACATACTTACGTTGAACCTTGGCTGGTGTGCTTCTATTTTTTCAGTTGTAAAATCTCTTTGAGAAGAGAGATATCTGAATACTTCGTTAAGTATTCCCTATATTTCTCCTTGTCTGCCGATAAAAATAAAAGGAAGCAATTTGCAGCTTAGAAATTCAGGGGGCTTTTTGAAGCGTAACGGAAGACTTTCGGTTTACGAGTGAAAGTAAGCTTATTTTGTCTTTTAGCAGCATGCTTGTATGGAGCATTCAGAGTGCAAAGCGAAAAGTGTGGACAAGGTTCATATTATAAATCGAAAAGCTTCCTGAAAAAGGGAGGTTTTTTTGCAGGATTCATAGAACTTTACTAAATAGGCGAATGAACTTAGAAAGATTCAAGGGATAACTATAAGGATTTTGCTTAGGGTACACAGTACTAAGTATAAGCTGCAGAGTATAAAGTGGGTATTTTATACTACCTTTGTAAGATGGGCTGCAAGATGACTGTTCAGTCAATTATTTAGGAATGATCCATATGGAAAACTTATATGCAAGCAGTTAAAAACGCCTAGTATTATAGTATTTGTTATTCCACCAACGCCCTTTTTCTTCCAAGGTAACCAAAATATTAATTAACGATAGATTAATAGAGTATTAACATCCTATTAACAATCACCCTATAAAATTACCTTCGTACACGACCTGATTCTATTAACTTTTTTATGAATTGGCAGCTGTTTTTTAAAATGGATGAAATGGAGGAATGTGAAATGAGGCTGAGTAAAAAATTAATTGGGGTGACATTGGCTAGTACGCTTGCGGTTGGTTCGCTTGGTTTGACGAGTCTTGATCGGGAGGAGGCTGAGGCGAAGAAGGATCCGAAAGTGAAGAATGTCATCGTCCTTGTTAAGGACGGGGTAAGCTCGACAACTACAACGCTTTCCAGATGGTACAAGGGTGAGGATTTGGCGATGGACCAAATGGCATCAGGCGGTGTGCGGACATATTCTGCTGAATCTGCAGTTACAGATTCAGCGCCAGCCGGTACAGCGATGGCAACCGGAAATAAAACGAATGACAAATTTGTCGGTGTCCTTCCAGAAAAGATTGCCTCCCCGGGAGTGGATGAAGATCTTGCCGATGACCCATATCGTCCAGTGACGAACGTGTTGGAAGGAGCCAAGCTGAACGGAAAAGCTACTGGTCTTATTTCCACATCCGAGATTCAGCACGCGACACCTGCTGCCTTCTCTTCCCATGCAGAGCATCGCCAGCAGTATGATAACATCGCTGAACAGCAAGTCTATCAGAATATCGATGTTGTCCTAGGCGGCGGGAAGGATTCGCTTGAGAATGGTAATAGGGAAGATGGAGAGAACTTGCTGGACGTGATTGGTGACAAGGGTTATGATTTCGTCGAAAATCGGGAAGATTTGCTTGATTCCAAATCGAAAAAAATCTGGGGCTCTTTTGCGCCAGCTGCACTCGCTTATGATATGGACCGGGAAGTGACGCAGCCGGAAGAACCAACACTGGCTGACATGACAAAGAAAAGTATTCAAACGCTTTCCAAAGACAAGGATGGTTTCTTCCTATTCGTTGAAGGAAGTAAGCCGGACTGGGCCGCACATGCGAATGATCCAGTCGGTATGATCAGCGATACGCTGTCGTTTGACGATGCGGTGAAAGAAGCGCTGGATTTTGCCAAGAAGGATAAGCACACGATGGTCATCGCTGTTTCTGACCACGGCAACAGCGGAATTTCCATCGGTAATGAAAATACAGACAGCAGCTATCCGTCTACACCTGTCTCCGCTTATGTGGATCCGCTGAAAGAAGCAAAAATGACGCTTGAAGGCGCTATGTCCCAATTAAATCAGGATGGCTCCAATAGATTGGAAGTGGCAGAACTATACGGTATTACAAACCCTACTAATGAAGAGAAGGCGGCAATCACTGATTCTGAGAATCTGGAAGGCACATTGGTTGATCTCCTGGCGCAGCGGGCTAATCTAGGATTCACGACTGGCGGACATACGGGTGAGGATCTGTTCCTTTACTCCTATGGACCAGGCAAACCATCCGGCATGATCGAGAATACGGATATCGCCCATAGCGTGGCGGATGCGATGGGCTTCAAGCTTGATAAGCTTAGCAAAAACATGTTTATAGAAGCCGAAGAAGCCTTCGGCAAATGGGGAGAAGTGAGCATTGATTCTTCCGATGCAGCCAACCCTGTATTGGTAGTGGACAAAGGGCGTAAGAAAGCAGAATTCCCAGTGAACAAGAACATCGTCATTGTAAATGACCGGGAATATGAGCTTGATAGTGTAACGGTCCAGAGCGGTGGTAAGTTCTATGTCTCGAAGGATGCGGTGAAGCTAGTGAAGAAAGCAAAATAAACTTGAATGCATCTCTGATATTTTATCGGGGGTGCTTTTTGTTCCCTTATTATAATATAATAAGGGAACAAAGGTTCGGGTCGTAATGAAGATGTAGAAAGGGCTACAATGTTTAGCTGTGTATACGGAAGATATCGGGAAATCAATTGCGTTTTACGAGGAAATGGGACTGACCAAGGCATGGGAAACATCACAAGATCAATGGCGGCTTGTCGGAATGAAGTTTCCGAATGGAGAAACGGAGCTGGTTCTTAAGGATAATCCAGATTTAGCCTTTGCCGAAACAGAAATAGTGGTAGACGATGTACAGGCGTTATATGGTAAGTTATCAAAAAATATTGGAGTGAAATGGATTCAAGCGCATGTTGCTGTCATGCAGGCGCCAGATGGGAATGTCTTTGTGCTGATTGGGGAATGATTGGTATCCTGTGGAATTTCCGGCTATGAAACAATAATACTGTTTAGACTTGTCAGCAGGGAATACGGTGTTGCGATGGCAGGATTGATCCGAATTGGTATGTGAAGCTAATAAAGATAGCAAAACAACAAGAGGGAACCGCAACAAGGTGAAATGTGCCGGTTGCGGTTCTGTTATTTGTTCCTAGTTGATTGCCTTCCAGAAAGATTCTGATTCATGTGGCCTTGCAAAAAATCCGATTGTTGTTCTGGAGCTTCACCTAAGAGGTGTCTTCTGGATGGAAAGTGTAAGTATCCATTGCAATGGTGTTAAGGTATTTTTGATAATCGGTCAGGGATTGATAAGATGTGTTTGTCGATGTAGTATAACCAAGAACAATTCTCTCCTCGGTATCGGCAGTAGATCCATCTTGTTTAAAGATGAACGTCCCTGCCGTGATGAATAGAATGTAAAAATAATTGTCCTTTTCAAGGGAATTATCGTAATTCCTGTATGTTAGACATATGTATATTGTTTGCGGCGCAGGAACCCGTGCTTTAACAGCAAGGTATAAAAGAGGTGTGTCATGTCTTTGCGATTCATTTATAAACTGCTTTTGGTCTTCATCGGTATTTATATTCTTTTTACCCTTACAGATAACTACATCCTCGATCATCAAGCTTCTTTCTTCTTGGAACAGAAAATCAATTTGCGCGATTCATTCCGTTTGCCTGTTTGGCTGGATGTGATGTATGTACATGTGTTTGTTGCTTGTCTAGCAACACTGAGTGGTGCTGTGAATTTCTCGAGGGGATTGGCATGGCAGAAGCGGAAATTTCATCGGATCAATGGCTATATATACGTAGTATCCGTCATACTGGTGTCCTTGACTTCGGGTTATCTGGCTCCTTATGCAACTGGTGGCAAGCTGGTAAGTGTACCATTCAATATGGTGAATTTGTTTTGGCCCATCATCACTATTGTCGCCATTATCCATGCCAAAAAAGGAAGGCTGGACAAGCATTGGCAGTGGATGATTCGGAGTTATGTGTTTTGTTTTACCAATATGTTCATTCACTTGATTTCTTCGGTCCTTTACCAAACAGGGGTGGATTATACACGGAGTTATACTATCGGAGTGTATGGTTCGATTATAGTGAATGTAGCAATCGCCGAGGCTATTATTCTTTATTTACGTTCGAGAAAAAGTAGTTGACTGCAAGCAATCAGGATAGCTAATGGCACCGTTGTAAGTAAGGAGTCAGGAATAGATTTGCAGCAAACATATCTATCCTATTTCTGTCCTTTTGCTATCCGGTCATCCGTTACAAAATCCCGACGAATATGATGAAAAAAAGATGCAAACAGGGGGAGATGATCATTAAAAAAGCACCTGTATTCGTCCTGTTAGCTGCGATGTTATGGGGTACAACTGGTGCGGCCCAGGCATTCGCGCCAGCAGGTGCCCACCCCATAGCGATTGGGGCGGCCAGACTGATGGTGGGGGGCATGTTTTTGTTGCTAGTTGTGCTGTTCTTTGGCAGGTTTGAAAGGAAAGGATGGCCAATTCGATTGACAATCCTGGCTGCTTTAAGCATGGCGTGCTATCAGCCATTGTTCTTTTCAGCGGTTTTGCAGACAGGCGTGGCTGTCGGAACAGTTATCGCAATCGGGAGTGCCCCGATAATGTCTGGGCTGCTGGAGCTATTATTTTTCAAGCGGCGACCTGCGCGTATATGGTGGATGGCAACCGTGTTATCGATCATAGGCTGCGTGCTGCTGTTTCTGACTGGGGATTCGGTAACTATCAAACCCGCTGGTATATTGCTTGCGCTGGGCGCTGGTCTATCCTTTGCGGGTTACACATTGCTGAGCGGCAAAATTGTACAAGGCAGAGGTTCACTTGAAGCAGTAGCGGTCATCTTTGGGATTGGCGGGATTCTCCTATTTCCATTTTTATTCCTATTCGAAATGGATTGGATTCTTCAGCCAAAGGGTTTTGCGATAAGCCTGCATCTGGGAATTATCGCGACAGCGGCTGCGTATTTCTTGTTCTCAAAAGGTCTGCAGCAAGTTCCTGCATCCTCTGCTGTTACACTTTCCCTGGCTGAACCGCTTACAGCTGCCGTATTGGGCGTAGTTTTAGTCGGCGAGGAGCTCACCCTCTTGTCTTGGCTGGGTATTGGTTTGTTATTGGCTGGTATAGTCCTGACTGCACTAGTTTCCGGAAGACGCGAGCCGGTATGATACAGTTTTTTTTATTTGCTTGGCAGGTTCCATTTTTGTCTCTTGTCGTTAAGAAGTGATTATTGTAAGAATTGACAGGAGATCTATTGGACTGTGTCAAAAAATACAATATCTTATCAAAAATATAAAACTACTGTCACAAACCTTCATTAGAATTAACTTGTAGTATTAATGATGAGGAGTGACTGTGTGTTGAATAGCTGTAATGAAAATAAGCTAAAAAAAAGAAAGTCTAAAATACCTGTCTTATTACTGGCCGGATTCTTTTGTTTCCAAGGCACTGGTTCGGCTCTTGCGGCGAACAATCTTGATGATTCCGCAATTGCTCCGCAAGAAGCAGCTTATGGCTATTATGTCGATAACTATGCAAAAAATGACAAGGCCAACATGACCCCTGAATCAAATCCCTCGATCGGTGTGCTTTCCAAGTTCCATGACATTTGGGAACCTGGAACTTCATGGGATAATGGCACCGTGTTAAATGCCGATATACATAATCAGAACATAGCGAAGTCAATCTCCATCACAGAAAATCGCACAGAAGAAGAAGCAAAGAGGGCTTATTTAGTTGATCGCCGTCATCAAAATTACAGCGCTATTGCAGGACTTGGCTCTCATGCAGATAACTTCATTGCTGGTGCTAACGCTGGGACGACCATTGCGGATGAGATTCCAGAAGATGCGACAAGTGTTGGTTACGATGATGGAAGTAATAATAATGGCGTCTGGGCTGATCAGGATTCAAGTCTCGGAAGCATGGTGAGACTAATTGATACAATACGCAATAGCGGAGCTTCCACTTCCAATGCGAAAGCTTATTATGGCTATAAACGTCCGTTTCGCTGGAGTGAAGAGGTTAGCGTCATACCTACACTTGTCCCGAGAATCAAAGAAGATCCAAGCAGCGATGGCGGGTTCCCAAGCGGTCATACCAATGCAGCTTATCTTGCGTCCTATGGATTTGCTTATGCAGTTCCGGAGCGTTATGAAGAATTGATGACAAGCGCTTCCGAAATGGGTCATAGCAGAATCGTGGCCGGCATGCATTCCCCGCTTGATGTTATCGGTGGAAGGGTCATGGCAACAGCTGTGGCAGCGTCTGCTTTGAATGATCCGGCAAACAAAAGTGTGAAAGAAGCAGCTTATGCGCAAGCGCATGAAGTGCTGCTTACCCAGGAAGGCACGTCCGTAGATGATTACAGTGACTATGAAACGAATAAAAAGAATTATACAGAGCGTTTGACTTATGGTTTTGCGCAAACTGGCGACACTACCAAGCCGATGGTCGTACCAAAAGGTGCCGAAGTTCTGCTTGAGACACGTTTCCCATACTTGGATGACACAGAGCGTCGCTGGATATTATATACAACAGGCTTGCCTTCTGGATATCCTGTATTGGATGATACGGAAGGCTGGGGAAGATTGAACTTATTTGCTGCTGCAGGCGGTTATGAAGCATTCGAGAATGATGTAACGGTGACAATGGACGCTTCTCAAGGTGGATATCACGAAGCGGACACTTGGAAAAATGCTATCGGCGGCTCCGGAAAATTGACTAAATCAGGTACAGGCTCCTTAACGCTATCTGGAAATAATACTTATTCCGGCGGCACGCTGTTGGAAGAAGGCACTTTATCCGCAAGTTCGGGAACTGCTTTTGGTGAAGGGGAAGTTGTAAACACCGAAGGTACCCTGACGGAGAATGTACCAAGCGGCGTAACGATCGGCAGTGACTTTACGCAGTCGGAAGCGGGTACGCTTGAGCTGACGATCGGAAATAAGGAAGACGTATTTGATATTAATGGGGATGCAACATTTGGCGGGACATTAAAGCTGAACTTTACAGATGGTTTTATCCCTGAGCCAGAATCGCCGATCATCTCCTATGATGCACTAGCTGATAAGAGCGCTTTTTCTGCAGTGGAGATTACAGGTCTTCCGGAAAATTACGACGTTTCTTATGGCGCAAATGCATTATACGTTGTAGACAGCGATGCCAAAGAGGATGAAGAAAGCAATTCTCCAGCGGCACCACCAGAGGAAACGGGAGATAACAACAAGGAGCCAAAAGACGATGACGCGTTTGCTACAGAACCAACAGAAACAGATAAAGAGGAAAATCCAGGTGATTCAACTACCGAAACGGAAAAAGCGCCGGCTAAAGTGGAAGATACGACAAAAGAAAGTAATAACTCCGTAAAGCCGGTGACATCGAGCAAGGGTGATGGAGAGGCAGTGGAAAACCCTAAAACAGGGGATGACACGAATATAATCTTGTATGCTGGATTGTTGGCGGCATCTGCCATTGCCGCTGCCATCGTTATCTGGAAAAGGAAATTCAACAGCAGATAACCTGAATCTGTCCATGTGCCCCTTGCAGTGAAAAGGCAAGCAATTGTCTTAAGCTTTCGGGGGCGCATCTTATTTATGGAGGACAATACTTTCGCATAAAGGTACGGATAAAACATGAAAAAGGAAAACAACAAAATGAGTTGGATTCAAAAGATAGTCCTCCTCGCATGTTTAGCTGTGTTTTTATTTTCCCTGATAAAACTAGGGGGAATTGGTTTTGAATATGTTCAAAGTGAACAAGTCATGAAGGAAATCCAAGAGCAGTATAAAGATAGTGTTCAAGAAAGCAATGCGGTAACTTCAAAATACCCAGTACGCCCGCAGTTCCAAAGTCTCTTACATACTAATCCCAATATAGTAGGCTGGTTATCAATTGAGAATACAAAAATAGACTATCCCATATTACAGAGTTCTGATAACAGCCATTATTTGAATCGGAATTATAAAGAGGATAAATCCAAGTCAGGCAGTATCTTTATGGATTTTCGAAATGATGCAGAATCGCTGGATAGACAAACGATTATATACGGTCATCAGATGAAAGATGGTTCGATGTTTGGGCAGCTGGATAGATTTTTAGATGAAGATTTCTTTTCTCAAAATAAAGAATTTCAATTTGATACAGTTGCTGAAAGCTATAAAGTAGAAATTTTTTCGGTTTATGTCACGACTACGGACTTTAATTATATAGAAACTGATTTTTCTACTGATGAAGCATACATGGATTATGTAGATGTAATAAAAGAAAAATCAAAAATACCGACGGACATGGAAGTGACGAAGAAGGATAACATCATTACCTTATCGACATGCAATACATTACAAGATCCCGAAGATGGAAGGTTAGTTTTGCACGGGAAATTAACGAAGACTTAATGGGAGAACAGGTGATTGTCTTGAGGGAGCGATTTTAGTCGCTCCTTTTTTGTTCAGCAGTTATTTCTTTTCCTTCTGCTTTATCATTGGTTGCGTTTTTTTGCAGGAACAGCTGTTGGTTTTCGTGTGCTTTGGAGATGTCATTGGTGTTAGGAGGTATCGTATTTGTTGTAAACATTGGATAGGAGAAATAGTTATAGACCATTTTATTTCACCAAGCTCAGAAGATAAGATAAGGCACGTTTTACGTGCATGGTCAGATAAGCAAGCAAGGCAGACACGACAATCGCAAAAGGGATACTCCATGCAGCAGGTAGTTCCATGTTATGCCAGATGAACATTTGGAATTGCTCGAAACCAAATGTGTTCAAAATGCCAGCCAATAAGGCAAGGGCGATGACGGTGATAAATCCGCCATAAAGAATGGACAACACAAGTATTGCTGGTGACAATAACAATAAACGAAGTGATTTAGGATACTTCATCTGTTTCATCTCCTTGTCATTTTGTGGACTGCCTTCCATGTGAAATGAATCATTGAGCTTTGCTGGCCCAGGTCTTTCTTGATCTTGATTATACTTTAATTACAATATGTTTTAATAATTAAAATATATTATAATTAAAGTATAATATGTGCTGTCCTGTCAATAGGCACAAAAAAAATCCCCTGTTGGGAGATTTTTTTCATACAATGATCTTTTTTAATAAAGTGTTCACTTCTGTCAGGATGGAAGCGATATCCTGTAGTTTTTCTGACTGGAATTTCAGGAAAAGATGTTCCACTTTGGCTCTGCCTGCCGCGGTCAGTACCATCGTTACAACCCTTCGGTCTTTTGCTTCCCGCTTTCGTTCCACAAGCCCCATTTGCTCCATTTTGTCACACATGGAAGTGGCTGCTCCCGGTGTAATGTGAAAAAGATCGGAGATGGCAGTGACCTTCATGCCGTCTGTAAGCTTCAGTTGGAGCAGGAGAAGTAAATGGTTCTCAGAGAGTGCCTCGCCTTCTGTCAGCAGGTTGATGAATGCCCTTGATTTCTGCTGGATACCAAGGATGGAACTCATGATGTTTTCTATCTCGGATGCCGTATTTTTTTCAGTCATGCTTATCACTGCCTAGCTGTGTATTTGTTATCTGCATTATAGCGCACCTGCAGACGAGTTAGCTAGGTTTTACTGCACCCGTATTCTGTACTCACTCGGTGAGATGCCGAATTTCGCTTTGAAGCTTTTCGAGAAGTAGCTTTGCCTTGTAAAACCGACTTCTTCGGCAATGTGCTGCAGTGACCAGTCGGTGGTTATAAGCAGCAGGCGGGCTTGATGCAACCGATAAGCTGCCAAATAGGCGAGTGGCGTGCAATGATAGATTTGTTTCATGCATCTGGCCATATAATTTTCGTGTACATGGAAATGCTTGGCCAAGGTGCTGTTTGTGATCCGTTGATTGTAGTGCTGCTTGATGTATATTTCGATACGTTCAGCTAATTGTAACGAGGCTTGCTGCGGCACCGGGTTATATGACAGATGCTGCAGGACTTGCATGAATGATTGCTGTGTTTCCCAAAAAGCAAAGGAGCGTGGCTGGATCGTTGATTGCAGCAGGTTTTCCACCGCATCAAACAAAACTTGCGGATAGGCTATCTGTTGATATTTCGGCAGGTGTATCGTTCCATTCGCTGTGTGATAATGCAGGGACGGTATGGTTTCATCAGATGAAATAGAGGAACAAACAGTCTGTTCCCTCCAAGTTGATGGACTTTGCATATGCAGCCAATAAAATGTGGTATCAGCTGTACAGCGAGCTGTCGGGTAATGAAATTTCGCCGGCTCAAGGATCAATGCCTCGCCGGCGGAAACGTTCCATTGCAATGCTTCTTCCCCGATATACAAAGTACCCTGCTGGACGAGGATGATATCGAAGAAACCTAGGTTTCTTCGTGCTGGGTGCTGTTGTCCTTTGCGGAATGTCGTACTGTTTCCTTCTGCAAAATAGGGCAGAGGAGGAACCGCAAATGATAGGTAGGATGTCTCCATGTCTGTGTCGCCACCTTTTGGGTGAAATAGTGTAAATCGAAGTTGAATCTGATACTATATCACTTCTATTTTAGATGTTAAGCTACCTTTTGAAAACGCTTAATATAGGGGTGGGAAGATGGGATTTCCAAATGTGCAGGTGCATCCAAAAGTAACGATAGAAGATGCTTTCTGGTTGAATTATAAGAAGCTCGTCGCTGAACAAGTCATTCCTTACCAGTGGAAGGCGTTGAATGATCAGCTGCCTGACACTGCCCCAAGCCATGCCATTGAAAATTTCCGCATAGCAGCGGGTGAAGCAGCTGGTGATTATTATGGCACGGTCTTTCAGGATAGTGATGTAGCGAAATGGCTGGAAACGGTAGCTTACAGCTTACGTAGCTTCAAAGATCCAGACTTGGAAGCTGCGGCGGATGATGTCATTTCGATAATGGGCAGAGCGCAAGCTGAAGACGGATATTTGAATACGTATTACATGCTCGTGGAGGCTGATAATCGTTGGACGAACTTGCGGGATAACCATGAATTGTATTGTGCAGGCCATTTGATTGAAGCGGCAGTTGCTTATTATGAAACGACAGGCAAGCGTGCGTTCCTGGGTATCGTGGAGAACTACGTGGAACTGATCCGCAAAACGTTTGGAGTGGAGAATGGAAAGCTGCAAGGATACCCGGGGCATCCGGAAATCGAGCTGGCACTGCTGCGGCTATTTGATGCAACGGGAAAACGCGAGCATCTGGAGCTTGCGGTATATTTCATTGAGCAGCGCGGTCAGGAGCCTCATTATTTTGACATGGAGAAAGAACAGCGAAAATCTTTTCATGCTCCGCCGACATGGAACGATGAGCATACGAATTTTGGGCTCGGCTATGCGTATATGCAGGCACATCTGCCAGTTCGCCAACAGCAGGAAGCGGTCGGTCATGCTGTACGGGCGATGTATTTGTATGCAGCGATGGCGTATCTTGCCCGGCGGACCAATGATACCGAGCTGCAAACGGTGTGTGATACTTTATGGGAGGATGTAACCAATCGGAAGATGTACGTAACCGGAGGCTTGGGATCGGCTGTCAACGGAGAGGCGTTTACAGATGCGTATGATCTTCCCAATGACAGTATGTATTGTGAAACATGTGCATCTGTCGGACTGGTTTTCTGGGCGAAGCAGATGCTGTTGCTTTCACCTGATAGGAAATATGCCGATGTGCTCGAACGGGCACTTTACAATGGGACGATCAGTGGTATGGATTTGGATGGGAAGCGTTTTTTCTATGTGAATCCGCTAGAGGTGAATGCGTATCAAGCCGGGCGTAAGGATCAGGAGCATGTGAAACAGGAGAGGCAGAAGTGGTTTGCGTGTGCCTGCTGCCCGCCGAATCTTGCACGTTTGATTGCATCCATTGAAGATTATGCCTATACACAAACAGAAGCTGCATTGTACACACATCTATATGTGGCAGGCAGTGTGCAAGCGATGATTGGTGATAAGGCAGTTAAATTGATACAAAGTCACCAGTACCCGTGGAATGGCAATATTTCGATTACAGTGGAAGGAAAAGGACGATTCAAGCTGGCGTTCCGTATTCCAGGCTGGTGTCTGGGCGCGACAGCTTCTGTGAATGGAGAAGCTGCTGTAATTGATGATTTGGTCAATGGTTATCTTGTGTTGGATCGAATATGGGAAACTGGCGATCGAATTGAGCTGCAACTGCCGATTTCGGTGATGCGTGTCTATAGCAATTCCAAAATTGGAATGAATCAGGGGCAAGTTGCTTTACAGCGCGGACCGGTCGTCTACTGCCTGGAGGAAGTGGATAATGGTAAAGGCCTTGGTAGTTTGAGGCTTCCGCGGGAGAGTGATATCACCGCAGCATTTGAGGAGGATCTGCTGAACGGTGTGGTAGCACTTGAGGCAAAAGGGTGGCGAGTGGCAGAGACAGAAGAGCTTTACCAGATAGACGCGCCGCTGCTTGAGCCTTGCAGATTACGGGCAATTCCTTATTACGCATGGTGTAATCGAGATGATGCTGGGGAGATGCGTGTATGGATATATGAAGCATAAAAAGGGCTGCCGAACAATGGCAGCCTATTATTATTTATTCGATTGGTTCACTTAATGTATAGTTTACCCGGACAAGCAGATTGTTCGTTTCCTGATTCACTTGTTTATACAATGCGGCAAATTCTTCTTTGTTGGTTTGGGGATCTTCAAATTGACCGAGCTCTCCCCAAAGAGTCTGCACCATCATAGCGTTATCATAAAGCTGCAGGTCGAGCGCGGTTTGAGGAGCAGGTATCAATACATTCGGAGATCCAAGCCGCTCGAATTGTTTCTGTAAGGCTGGTAATGCTTCCTCATCGTACAAGTCGTTTTCTACTATGTATTTTGTGTCTCCGACAGCTGGAGCGATAAGAAATACCATCTGCATAATTCCCTTTTCCACATTCGTTGCTTCTTCCCATGATCTGTAATCAGCTGGAGTCAAATCCTTCAGCTGTTCGGGAGGATTGGAGATAAAAAGGTCGTAAGCAGCATGGATGTCTGCCTCATTCTCCAATGCAAAAGCTTGTGCCTCCAGCATATTGATATAAGCATCGCCGTAATTTACGATGTTTTTCATATTATCCCCGGTGCTAACAGAGCGAATAGGTCCGTCCTCAAGGCTGAAGTGGATCATGTCATTTTCGTCTCCGTACTCATTTCTGAACTCTTCCATGGAGTCATGCTTATAACGGATATTTCCGTCATCTCCAAATGGTGACGGAATGGTGATGGTGGGAATGATGATTTCAGTCAGATCCTTACTGGCATTTGACCTGGAAGCATTTTGATTTGGGGAACGTTGCTGTCCATCTTTCTGTGCATCTTGGCTGGTCTCGTTTGCTGTCGTTTCATTATTTGTTTCTTCTTTTTGTACAGCTCCTTCCTCATTTGCGTTTTCATGTGAATTGCATGCCGTTAATAAGATACATGATAATAAGAAGAACAAGATTTTTTTCATCATATGGCCCCTTTTATAGCATTCCAGCGGATTATAACATAGCATATCGAATACCATTTTATTGAATATGTGGTGTGTGTTTGGATTTTACTGGAGTGTTTAGTAATAGAAGCAGCTATTTTTGAAAAGAAAAGGGGGGATTTCATAGTCCTTTAGATTGGTTATATCGTGCTTTTATGAAGAACGTTGTGTCAAAGGACTTATAGGGAAATTTTATACCGTGCAGGCTAGAGATACTTCCCCTGCACGATGGCAGCTTCTCATAAATTTTCCATTAGTCTTTTCGCAATTCGCTCATAATCATCCCGATCGATACCAGGAGCAAATTCCTCGGGCAACTCTTCCAAATCCGGGATTGGTCCGCCCAATGGCGCGCCTTGTTTTACGACAAGTTGACTGCCATTCTCGGGGTTCTTCCCTTTCCAGATTTTTCGGATGTCTGCATATTCGCCCGTGTCGTTCCAAGTGAAGAGAATATTGCCTAGTCCTTGATTCTCAAATTTTCGGGCATGGTCGAACTTCGTGTTGGATAAATCAGGGACAGGCACCAATTTTGAGACGTCTACTCCTGTCGCAATTTCCAGCGCTTTGGCATAAGCGAGTACATGTGTACCGCCGCGGACAAGCAGATAGCCGATCATCTCCCGGGCTGTTTCATGTTCGGTCATTTCATAGACGCGCATCTTATGTGTCCGGGCGCCGCATTCGAGAAAGAAGTTATGCAGGAGATCCAGTACGAGATTCCCGCTTGAAAAGACATTATCTCCGGTCCAGGCACGCCCCATGGAGTCTCCGGCTAATGCAGTTTGTGCGGTAGCGATGAAGTGATATGTATTGCGGCTGTCTTTGCCTGTACGAAGAGGTGTGGCGTCAGGATCTCCGGTGTAAAATGTATTGCCGCGGGATAAAAGGTTTATGGTATTGGCCACAAGCTCCACATGTCCGAATTCCTCTGCGGTGATACTTGCGACTAAATCATAAAAAGGCTTTAGTTTTTTCTTGTTGCGAAAATTGAATGATTGATACATATAGTTATTCAAAGTCGACATTTCACCGAACTTGCCACCTAGCAGTTCTTGGACCGCCGCAGCAGCGTTTGGATCCCCGTGCTCTGGGACGGGTAATTCAATTGCGAGTCTGTTTTCCCGTTTGAACATCAGTTTTCCTCCTTATCCTTTTGGAATGACCCAAACGATTTGCGCGGTACGAATGTGGAAAGGTGATCCCCCTGATTCGACGACAATATGATCCGGACGGACAGTTGTCAATTTCCCTGTGACGGATCCGCGAACGGTTTCCACAATGATCTGTTTGTTCCGGATTCCTTGTAATGTTTGATAGATATGCGGGTCGACAGTGCTGATGTAGGTTGTTTGCTGAGGCTGATTCATGCTGATCGCTCCTTTAATAGGTAAAAACGCTATATCTTATGCGGGTAATGGATGTCCTCATGCATATGTCATGGGTGGATGCAGGCATCGTTTTTTGTGGAATGTCGGGTCTGTGCTAAAATCATCTTAATGTGAAAAGGGGTGTCACGATGAAAATTGAAGTATGGTCAGATTTTGTCTGTCCTTTCTGTTATATAGGTAAACGGAAGCTGGAGCTTGCGTTGGAACAATTTGAACATAAGGACAGTGTGGAGATGGTGTTCAAAAGCTTTGAGCTTGATCCGAATGCTGGGGTGTACAATGGAAAAAACATCCATGAAGCTCTGGCTGATAAATACGGCATGACAATTGGGCAAGCAAAGGTGAACAACATGCAAATTGGTCAGCACGCAGCTGAAGTTGGGCTTACATTCAACTTTGATGAGATGAAGCCGACGAATACATTACATGCACATCGGCTGGCTAAATTTGCTGAAACAAAAGGCAAGGAAAAAGCGATCACCGAGAATCTTCTTTATGCGTACTTCACGGAATCCAAGAATCTCAGCGAGAGAGAAACGCTGCTTGATATAGCAGAAGCGTCAGGCTTGGATCGCAACGAAGCAGGAGAGATTCTGGAGAATGAGACGTTACATCTGGATGAGGTAAGAGCAGATGAACAGCTGGCACAGCAGTATGGTATCACAGGTGTTCCTTTCTTCATTTTCAATAATAAGTACACCATCTCTGGTGCACAGCCGATGGAAACATTCGTCGGTGCGTTGAATCAGGTATGGAAAGAAGAAAACGAGCAGCCGAAGTTCCAGAATTTTGGTTCTGGTGACGCTGGTGTATGCACAGACGATAATTGTTCGATATGAGAGGAATGACCTGCAGGTTTGCAGGTCATTTTTTTGTGCCCAAAAGCGTCAGGGGAATGACGAGGCTTTGTATATGGATGATAAGGCACCATATTGGAGCATATTTAAGAACACTCCAGTTATCTTGGAGTCTGCCAAGCTGAGTCGTTTTTATCCTTTTTAACTGCTGCTGATGCTATTTTCGTGCAATGTCGATTTACTGTACCATTATAAAGGTGAGTTTTGATAAACGGCTGAACGGGTAAGAAATAAAAGTTATGCGTTGTTCAGCAAAATAAATAAGTAACCTCGGGTTGAAGGAGTGGTTGGTTGGAAACCGATATTAAGAAACCGTCTTTTATTTATGCATTGATGATGCTTTTGTCAATCGTGGCAGTAGTATCCGTAGGAATTTTAGCATTTGATGCACCGATTCAAATACTGATGTTCATTAGCATGTTGGTCATCATCCCTTATATGATGGGACTTGGATTCAACTATCAGCAGATAGAGAAGTCCATGGTCAAATCCATGAGCAAGGCGCTGATGCCGGGAATCATCTTGCTGACCGTCGGCATTTTAATCGGTGCATGGATCGCATCTGGAACTGTGCCTACTTTGATTTATTATGGTGTGCAGGCAATTACACCGCAGTTCTTTTTGGTGACGACATTATTGTTCTGTTCCCTTGTATCCGTTGCGACAGGTACCAGTTGGGGAACGGTAGGTACTGCAGGTGTGGCAATGATGGGGGTGGGTACGGCACTTGGCATTCCGGTAGGTTTGACAGGAGGAGCAATTGTCAGTGGTGCATTCTTCGGGGATAAGATGTCCCCGCTGTCAGATACGACAAACCTGGCACCGGCAGTTACGGGAGGAAAGCTATTCCGCCATATCAAGCATATGCTTTGGTCGACAGTGCCGTCCTATCTCATTACTGCTGGTATTTTCACCTTCATCGGCTTGCGCTACCATGGTAGCGGAGCGGGATCGGATGATGTGAATCAGCTGACATCATACTTGGCGGATAACTTCAATTTGGGAATCATTCCGTTGATTCCGATTGTTGTATTGATTGCTTTGCTCGCGATGAAGAAACCGGCAATCCCGGCTATTTTTGCAGGGGCAGCCATAGGCGGAGTCATTGCAGTATTTTATCAAGGCTTCAGCTTTGTGGACACATTATCTACATTCTATAGCGGTTATGCAGTGGAATCTGGTATTCCTGTTGTTGATGAACTCCTGCAGCGGGGGGGATTGACGAGTATGCTTGAGCTGATAGCATTATTCCTATTCGCTCTCGGAGTAGGTGGCATGCTGGCTGATGCTGGTGTTCTTGAAGCATTGATTGCTTCCTTTGCGATGAAAATCAATCATACAGGTGTACTTACTGTAGTGACTATCATCGTGAGTTATGTCATGCTTGCTGTTGGTGGTTCGGTCTACTTCTCGACGGTCATGGGTGGTACCCTGATGAGGCCGATCTTTGATCGATTGAATTTGGAGCCAGAAAACCTATCGCGTATCCTTGAGGATACAGGAACCCAGGGAGCACCTTTGGTTCCTTGGACTGGCGGCGGTATCTATACTGCAGGTGCGCTTGGCATTGCGACAGTCACTTATTTGCCGTTCTGTTTCTTAGCCTTTATCACGCCGCTGTTCACCTTGCTATATGGTCTAACCGGCTGGACTTTCAAAGAGAAAAAAGAAGCGATGCAGAAGAAACCAAAAATGAAAGTGGCAGAGGCTTAAAACGAAGCGAGCACTACCTTGACAGGGTAGTGCTCTTTTTAATGTTTGATCGGGGGAATGTTCAGTTTTCTATCCTTTAAATTGATGTGGAGATTCTGTTGATGTGAAATGGATGCGAAGAATACATGGTTGATTCCGACGATGTTTTCCTCAGCTAGCTGTTTTCTTAACCATTCTTCATCCAGTTCGAAATAGGACAGTGTATCGTAATGAATGAATCCATCTGAAATGACAGGCAGAGCAATAGAGGAGCTTGGCTGCTGAAGTTCGAGATCTTCCCTGGTAACTGGCAGTTTGGCAGGTTTTCTTAAGACACTCAGTGTACCGTTCGGTTCAATGACAGCAGTTTCTACATCACATATATCAAATATGCCCTTCTGTCGCAGCATGAATAAAATATTATCGATGGAATATTCGATTTTTCGCATATTATCATACAGAAAAGTTCCATCCTGGATCACGATAGTCGGATCGAGTGTAAGCAGCTTACCAATTTTACGGTTAGCTATCTTCCACTTTACGATTGCTTTTTGAAAAAGTCCGATGGCGATGATAGCAAAAGCTGTAGGCAGATGTTTAATGTTGGGGTCGGCAATATCAGCGCCGACCAGCGCCCCTAAAATGACGATAATCAGAAAATCGAATACTGGCATCTCGCCGATTGCGCGTTTTCCCATGAATAATGTCACGATGAGCATCAGCGGGATGATGGTAATGATCCGAACGAGGACAATCAGATTGTCATGTATGAATTCAGGCATGAAGATGCTCCTTTTTACTTTCCAGTATTGCCAGTGAGCAATACAGTCAAACCGATGTCCTAAATTATTGAAACGAAAATGCAGTTTATGCGTAAGGAAATGAAGCAAGCCAATTCGTGTTGGACCACTCGAACAAGGTAGGCTATTTCATTTGTACAATGGCAGCTGATGAAAGGAGGAGGATAACATGACCGATATTTTTCGTAACTGGCTTTTCAATGATGATTTCGCACATAATGCCATGTTGACACTGATTTATATTTGGATTTTGACCATTATCGGCAAATGGGCAGTGGATAAGATCAAGCAAAACAAGCACAGGACGATTGGTTCACTCGCAGGTTTCTTGCTTGTCCATGCAGTGCTTGGAACGTTGCTTCTTTGGCTGCTGGGAGGCGATTTCTTTAATGATTGGACGTTTACAGGCTGGTTTTGGCATGATTTGACGCTATGGATTCTTGGTGGTTTGTTCGTCGTATTATGTATGCTATTCCTTGTGCGTGGGATTAAAAGGTCGAGTTCGTTAAAGAAGGTAATCGGTATGATTATTTTTCTGCTTGTTGGTGAATTCATCATTGGATCATTCGTTATGACTGTCTTTCATGCAGCAGGCCGCTCGGTGACGATGAGTCTTGATTCCCCCACAATCATATCGAAAGATAGCAATTTGGCCATTAATAAAATCCGGATGAAGATACCGAATGGACACGAAAACGGTATCTCCTTAAGCGACTCGCGATTCCAGATCATAGCCGTAGATTTGGATACGGGAGAAATGCAATGGAGCCGGAAAGCCAGCTGGCAGGTGTATGTTCTTGGGCGCACGGAGGATGGTATCATGATCATGAATAGAAAAGCTGAGGAACTGTATTTTCTTGACGCTGCCACTGGGGAAGTCCATTTCAAAGAGGAGGAGTGGACAGAAAAGTACCCGGAGCTTACCGATAATCTGAGCTACGAGCAAGCTGATTATTTCATCGATGAAGAAGGCGGCATCTATTTATATGCATTGAACGGTAAGTATTATCGTATTGCCGATGGCCGACTAACAGAGGATCCGGCTTATGAGAAAGAAGTACAGAAAGGTTTCTTTGGTGACGAAGAAAACGGGGAAGCAGACCTGGCGCAGCAGACCGTTCAGGAGTTGTACCCGGATTTGCTCGAGGCTCAGCCGATTGCTGGCTCAAATAAAGATGGCAGTATGCTGCTGATGTATAAAGAAAAACGCAATCAAGATCAGGTTATAATTGCACGTGTTTCGACTGAGGAATCCGTCATAAGATGGAAGGTTGCAGTTGATTATGATTATCAAGAGGTCCCAGGCGAAACCCCGGTTGATGTCTTTTTAATGGAAGATGCTACATTTGTGCAAGCTGCCGGCAAGCTTTATAAAGTATCCGAGCCGGATGGTGCGTTGGATTTCGTTTATCAGTATCGTTGGAATAAGAAGGAGGACATCACAGAAGTTCTGTAGTCATGGAAGAAATTGTCGCTTTCCTGAGGCATACAATCTTTTGAATCGGGGTATGGAAGAGTACAGCCGAAAAAAGTTGTGCTGAGGAGGCATTTCATATGACGATACAAACAATTGATACAAATAATATTGCAAAAGGCATTGGACCAAATGTTTCACCGGAGGTTTTCACAAATGATAAACGTAAAGTCTTCCTATTTGGTTCGCCGAGTTATACAAATATCGGGGATCAGGCGATCGCCTATAGCATCGAGAAATTCATCAAGAGCCGCTTCCCTTATTATGAGTACATAGAAATCATGGACTATGCGACTGATGAGGGAATTGAATTCGTAAAAGGCATCATCCGGGAAGATGATATTGTCATGTTCACCGGGGGTGGGAATCTTGGTAGCTTGTATTTGGATATTGAAGAAGATCGCCGCAAGGTTTTCGCTGCTTTCAGGGATTATAAATCTATTTCCATGCCGCAATCGGTGTTTTTCGAAGACAATGAACATGGTGAGCAGGAGAAGAAGAAAACACAAGAAGCGTATCATCAGAATAAAAAACTGACGATTGCGGCCAGAGAATCGCAAACCTTGGATGTTGTAAGGGATACATTTGATACGGAAGTGATATATACGCCCGATATGGTGATGTCACTTGATGTTGTTCCTCGGGAGCAGGAGCGGGAAGGTGTCATGTTCTTCCTGAGAGCTGATAAAGAAAAGGTGATGGAGGAGGACTTCGTTTCCGAGCTGATGGAATGGACGAAGAAATTTGGATCAGTTGATCGTACCGATACGGTTTTGGACGAGGATGTCGTTCCAACCATTGATTATGCAGACAGAGAGAGGCATTTCATCGAGATGCTGGATCTGATCGGCTCAAAGAAATTGATCATCACGGACCGCTTGCATACGATGATCTTCTCCATCATTACGAAGACACCGTGTCTTGTATTCGGCAACAGCTACGGAAAAGCCAAACATTCCTACCGCGACTGGCTGGATTCCATTAACTTTGTTGAGTATACAGATTCCAAAGACGTGGAGTTGTTGGAACAAATGGTAGAGAAGTTGATGAAGGCAGAACCGAATGAAGTGGATTTGCGTAAAGATTTCAAACCGTTGGTAGATTTCTTCCGAAGCTGAAAGGAAAGCTAGAATCTTAGGATTCTAGCTTTTTTAATTGTTGAAAGGCAAAAGTAATTCGAAAACGTCTACTCGTTTAAACAACCCCTTGGTTACAAGTTTTTCTATAAAAAAGCCTAAGGTGTCACTTAGCCATTTAACGGAATAATGCGGGAGATTTCAGAAGGGCGTCGAAATAGAAAGTTTATAATAAGAAGGAGTGTGATTGGTATGTCTCACGCTAAAGATGTTTTGGAAGATCAATTGTTAGCAAATGCGAACGACCTTAGCTGGTACGTTCCGTTTTCAGAATCAGTTGCAAACTTATCAGAGGAAGAAGCATTTTGGAAACCGAATGATGAAAGCAACAGTATTGCAGAAATTGCACAACATCTCCTTTACTGGAATGAAACTTGGCAAAAGAGATACAAAAAATCTCATATGAATGCTGTTGCGCCCATAAGTGACAATAATGAAAGCTTTATTATTCCAGAACATAAAACGTTTGATGATTTAAAAAAGTGCCTCATAGTGGTCCTGCTTCAATGGCAAGACGTACTGACTGAAGAAAAGGTAGAAAATGATGTGAATGGTTTCCCTGAGAACGCAAAGTGGTGGGCAGTTCTAGGAAACTTGTCCACGCACAACGCCTACCACATTGGGCAAATCGTTTACATTCGGAAGCTACAAAAAAGCTGGAAAACTAAATATTAATGGGGATTAAATGAGGCAACTTACATTTCATTGTACCGCTATAGGGCGCTATTCCGAAGTAATGATAAAAACCCAATTTCTTAATTTTATGTTGAGAAATTGGATTTTTGTATTTATAGTGCAAAATAACTCATAAAGTGACTCCTGAGGCAATGATAATGATCATTATGCCAGTCGTGAATCAAGGATGAATTGATTTACAAACAGAGAAGTTGCTTATGTTAGTGAAGCTATGCCCCGATAAGTGGCTCTACTATTTTTCTAGTGTTTTTCCATTAGCGTTAACCTCTCCTTCCTTATGTCTACCGATTGATTATTATGTGTTTTGTATAATTAATCTATAAAATTTATTCATATACAGTTGTATTTTTATATCCTTCGTTGTATATTTATTAAACAATATACAACGAGGATTCATCCCTGAAGGAGTACAACCAGATGAACAGCTTACAAGATTTGCAGCAGCAGCCAAACAAGAAAAAGAAACCAAAGCAATTTAACGTCTACGTGATGATTTTTGCATTCATCGTCGTGGCGGCACTTTTAACCTATATCATCCCAGGCGGTGCGTATGACCGCGTGGAGCAGGATGGACGGAGTGTCATCTTGCCGGAAACATTCCATTACATTGATGGAGAAAATGTCGGATTGCTTGGCATATTCAATAGCATTCACACCGGTATGGTGAATGGTGCCAATATCATTTTCTTCGTCTTGATTGTCGGCGGTGCGTTCGGTATTTTCACAGCGACTGGTGCATTGGATGCTTTTATTTATATGTTGTCCAGAAAGATGGCAAATAAGGAGAAGTTACTAATTCCTGTCTTGATGCTGTTCTTTGCGGCAGCAGGAGCATTGATGGGAATGTCGGATGAAACGATTGTTTATGTTGCAATCTTGGCTCCGATGGCGATAGCACTTGGATTTGATGCCTTGACCGGTTTTGCGATTGTCGTACTCGGTGCTGGTGTCGGTTTTACGGCAGCGGTAATGAATCCATTCACAGTAGGAGTCGCGCAAGGTATTTCCGAGTTGCCGACCTTCTCCGGAATCGGCTTCCGGATTATCATTTTCGTTATCTTGTATGTAGCAGCTGTCCTCTACGTGATGCGGTATGCGAGTAAAGTGAAAAAGAACCCAGAGCTTGGGGTATACGGGAAATTTGGCAGAAAAGCTGATACAGCAGCACTTCAGTCCCACAAGATGACTACTCGTCATAAGCTTGTTCTATCAGCTTTTTTGGTCAACTACATTGTATTGATCATTGGTGTATTGAAATACGGCTGGTATATTACGGAGATTGCGGGATTGTTCCTGTTGTTCGGTGTGCTGATGGGTATCCTTGGCGGCATTTCTTTCTCTCGTATTGCCGATAATTTCATCCTTGGAGCGAAAGACTTGCTTGGCGGTGCACTGATTATCGGTTTTGCACAAGCGATTCTAGTAATCTTCAATACTTCAGGCATGATGGATACATTGCTGCATTATGCTTCGGGTGCGCTTGGTGCAATTCCGGCTGCACTGTCTGCGGTCGGCATGTTATTTATGCAGATGGGCATCAATTTCTTCGTACCATCTGGAAGCGGACAAGCTGCTTTGACAATGCCGTTGATGGCACCGTTATCTGATATGATCGGTGTAACGCGACAGACAGCTGTACTGGCATATCAGTTCGGCGATGGTATCTCCAACACAATCTTGCCGACGGGTAATATCATCGCACTGCTTGCGATTGCAGGCATCGGCTACGGTAAATGGGTGAAGTGGTTCCTGCCATTCTTCCTTATCCAGATCGGCATTGCCATTATCGCGCTGATTGTAGCACAATTGATTCAATACGGACCGTTTTAATAGAAGGAGTAATGTAACATGGAATTAGAGAGATTAGTAGAGCAGGCGATCCAGGATCGCCGGCATTTTCATCAGTATCCTGAGCTTTCAGGGGAAGAATACGAGACCGGGAAATATGTGCGTAACAGACTGGAAAAGCTAGGTATCGAGATTCTTGATTTTCAGCCGCCGAGTGTGGTCGGGTATGTGAAAGGCACAAAAGGGGAGAAGACAATCGCGCTTCGGGCGGATATGGACGCGCTCCCGATCATAGAGAAAGGAGAGAAGCCTTATATCTCCAAGCGTCCTGGCATTTCCCATATGTGCGGGCATGATGGCCATACAGCTATCTTGCTTGCAGTGGCAGAATGGATTACCCTGCATAAAGAGGAAGTACAGCCGAATATTGTACTCATCTTCCAATCTTCCGAAGAAGCTTCTCCGAGCGGCGCCGATAAACTGATCAAAGAAGGTGTTTTGAGAGGTGTCGACAGCATCTACGGCATCCATGTCGATGCCGGATTGGAAAAGGGGCAATTCGGTACTCGTCCCGGCGCGATGATGGCCTCTGTCGATGACTTTGAGATCAAAATCCAAGGCTCTGGCGGTCATGCATCGACACCGCATCTGACAGTAGATCCGGTTTATATCTCGACACATGTCATTCAAGCGCTGCAAAGCATCGTGAGCCGTAAACTCAATCCAATGGATGCCAGCGTTATCTCTGTTGGGAAAATCGAAGCTGGCAACACATATAATGTCATTCCAGATTCAGCCAAAATCATCGGGACAATGCGCTCCTTCTCTACAGAAGCAGTACAGACGATTCAAGAGCAGATTGCCAAGCTGACCAAAGGCATTTGTGAATCATTCGGCGCCACAGCCGAAGTAGACTTCATCATTGGCACACCGCCGCTTATCAATGATGAAAAAGAAGCAGCTTTTGCGGAAGGGCTGCTGCAAAAGACATTCGGCCAAGAGCACTACGAACAATTGGATCCGGTCATGGGCTCTGAAGATTTCTCTTACTACTTGCAGGAAATTCCAGGGGTATTCGTCAAAGTCGGCATGCAAGGGGAGAAAAGCCAGTATCCGCATCACCATCCGAAATTCGATATCGATGAGGATGTATTTGGGGATGCGATAAAGGTATTTCAGCAGTTTATATTGAACCAATAAGGAAAAGGAGCATATGGGATAGCCCATACGCTCCTCTTTTTATGCAAGTATTTCTGCTTGTTTCCAGGATGTTGCCGTTTTTTTCAATAATGCATTCAGGTCTTCCACGTTTTTTTTTCCATTTTGCTGCAGCCATTGTTTACCGGCAGCTTCTCCGTCACGACCAAAAATAGCTACACTATCTTTCCAAGTCGCACGGCCGCACAACACACCATTAAAGTTTGAACCTGCATCCTTTGCAAAACGAAGGGTGTCCTGGAACAGTGCTGCACTAACGCCTGCACTCAAGAAGATGAATGGCAGATCAGTGGCTTCGCTTTGTTCTTTGAAATATTGCTTTGCTTCTTCCTGCGAGTAAACAGGTGTTTCTTCAGAAAACCCTTCTACATAGGTCATGTTTACTGGTACTTCCACTTTCAGCACATCAACTTTGTATTGGGCTTTGGAGAATTCCTTCATCATCTCGTTCACTTTATGTGGTTTGACTTTAGCGTAATCCCGACTCTTAACGTCATCATTGTCAGCATCATAGGATACCAGTTCCAAGAAGAAGAGAATGTCTTCTGCCTGGCATTCAGATCCAAGCCGTTCTACGAAAATGTGTTTCTTCTCGTTGATGATTGGATCCTCATCCACATCGTAGTACAGAAGGAATTTCACGGCGTCGGCGCCTTGTGCCTTGATTCGCTGAACAGACCAATCGTCCAGGATATCCGGCATGCGGCCTGGTTGTGTCGCATCGTAGCCAGTTTTTTCATAGGCGAGAAGCAGTCCGGCATTCTTATCCCGTTTCTTTGCTGCAGGCAGACCATATTCCGGATCCAGCAGAATGGAAGTGGCATATGGTGTGAGCTCTTCGGAGATAAGTTCTTTGAAGGAAATGATGATATCGTCTCCTTGATTTGCTGTACTTTCCTGCTGCAGCATTTTTTTCAAGGAGCCTCGCTGGTCGATGGCGAGTGCTCCGATAATTCCGTTTTCGTCTGATAGTCTTTCCAGTGCTTCTCGTTTAGCAGGTGTTAGATTAAGCATTGTAGCAGCTCCTTTAAGCAGTTAGTTTGGTAGAAAATAGGGTGAGGATATCTTCTGGCTTCATCGCATGGTGCAGCTGGTCAATCGTTTCTTGATGAACGAGCATCTTGGATACTTCCGATAAGTAGTACAGATGGTTGGATGCTGTTCCTTTAGGGATAAGCATGGCAATGACGACTTTGATCGGCTGTCCGTCCAATGCTTTCCATTCGACACCGTCAGCCAGTTTGAAGATGATGATCGCTGGTTTCTGTACTTCATTCCGTTCTGTATGAGGAATGGCGATGCCTTGTTCCATTCCGGTTGTACTCTCCTTTTCCCGCTGGATAAAGCCGTCTACAATAGCAGCTTGGTCTGTGATGATCCCATGTTGTTTTGCTGTTGCAGCGATTTGCTGGAATACCTCTGTTTGAGTAGCTGCTTTTACATCTATCTTGATGGTGTCGACAGACATAATCTGACTGACATCGTGTACAGGCTCTGTTACAGCTGCCGTCTCTGCAAGTGGTGCTTGTTCTGTGTTGCTTTTAGCAGCAGTACGCTTCTGATCCATACCGATCAAAAAACCGCTCACGACTGCACCGGCCAGGATGGCCAGCACCCAAAGGAATGGATGTGTCACGATCGGCAGAACGATGAATCCGCCATGTGGAGCTGGTACTTGCACTTTGAATAGATAGGTAAGGATTGCTGCAATGGATGAACCGATCATGAGAAACGGAATGACCTTCAGCGGCTTTTTGGCTGCGAATGGAATGGCTCCTTCCGTAATATGAGTCGAACCAAGCAGGAAGTTCACCAGACCGGCACTGCGCTCGCTTGTGCTGTAAGCTTTGCCTGCAAATAATGTTGCAAATCCAGTAGCAATCGGCGGAACGATACAAGCAGCAGATACACCTGCCATAAAGAAGAAGTTACCATCCGACAGCAAAGCTGTTCCTGTTACGTAAGCTGCTTTATTGACTGGACCGCCCATATCGAATGCACACATGATTCCTACGACAAGACCTAAAACGATTGGGTTTGAATCTTGGAAGCTTGCCAGAAAATCCATCATGGCTTGGTTGATCCAGCCCATTGGAGCCGAGATGAACCACATAGCGAAACCGGCGATGAAAATACCGAAGACCGGGAATAAGAAGATGGATTTCAAGCCGTCAAGCTGTTTTGGCAATGCCTTGAACAAATAACCGAGTCCAAGGATGATATAACCTGTCATAAAACCACCGATAATACCGCCGAGGAAACCAGTTCCGTTTGTGAAAGCAATCATACCGACGATAAAGCCGATGATGAGGCCGGGGCGTTTGGCTATGGATTCGGCAATATATGCACAGAGCACCGGAACCATCAGATTCATCGCAATGCCGCCGATTGTATTCATGTAATAAGCGAATTCGTTGTATTGCGAGCTTTCTGGATCGGCAGAGTGGATACCGAACATAAGGGAGATGGCAATCATGACACCGCCCGCTACGACGATTGGAAGCATGTGGGAAACGCCGTTCATGAGCGATACATAAATACTGCGTAAAATGGAATCTTTCTGCTGCGGTTCGGAGCTGCCTGCAGAAGCAGTGTGCGGCTGTCCATCCTTATAAATAGGTGCTGTTTGATTGACGATGGCATCAATAAGTTTATCTGGCTCTTTAATGCCTTTGCTGACGGCCACGTTGACAACTCGTTTGCCGATGAAGCGGTCACGGTTTACATCTTTATCCGCGGCGATGATGACGCCGTCGGCTGCATCAATTTCGGCTTGTGTGAGTGCGCCTTGGACACCATCCTGTCCGTGGGTTTCCACTTTTATGGATATGCCGCGTTTCCGAGCGGCTTCCTCCAAGGCTTCCTTTGCCATGAAAGTATGGGCAATACCTGTAGGGCAGCCAGTTGCGGCTATGATTCTATACGTCATGTTTCACACCCCAATTTCTTTTTAATTGGATTTGACCTGCCAAGTAAGGAACGTCTTTCAGTTCAGACAATCCAGAAGTAAAAGCTGTCGATGAGCCGGCAGCGGTTGCAAAAACCAAAGCCTCTTCCTCTGGAGCACCGTGCATCAGCTTGCCTGCAAAAGCTGCCAGCATCGTGTCCCCAGCACAGGCTGTGTTCACAATCTTGCCAGCGGGAGCGTTTACGGCGAGTTCTTGTTTGGTGTCGCAATACAAGGCACCTTGAGCCCCGCGGGATAATAGTACTCGCTGAGCCCCGCGCTTGAGCAGCTGTTGAGCAGCAGTTTGGAGTTCGGCTAAGTTTGTATGGTCCGATAGACCGAACCATTTGGCCACTTCCTCATCATTTGGCTTGATGAGATAAGGCTTATACGCGAGACAGTCCAGCAGCACTGGAGAGCTGATATCAAGCACCAGTTTGACGCCTTGCCGATGCGCAATACGGGCGATGTCGATATAAATGTGATCATCAACGCCGCGTGGCAGACTGCCTGAGACAAATAACCAATCCTCTTTTTTTAGGCGGCGTAATTGCTCCAGGAGCTGTTCCTGGGCCTGCACCGAAATGACAGGGCCTCTATTTACTGCTTTGTATTCCATTGTTTCTGCACGGATAAAGGTATTGATCCGGGTAATGCCATCCACTTTGATGAATGCGGTTTCAATTCCGGCGGCTTCAAGCTCTTGTTCAATGAAATTACCGGTAAAACCACCGAGGAATCCGGTTGCCTTATTGGGAATGCCTAGTTTCTCCAATAGGAAAGAGATATTGATGGCTTTCCCATTCGGCTGATACTCTTCAAATATGCTTCTGTTAACGACGAAAGGATCAAAAGAGTCAAACTCGGAAAAAAGATCGATCGCTGGATTCATCGTACATGTATAAATCATCCGCATCACTGCCTATCTGTGTTTTTCTTACAACCTCATTATGGCACGCCCTGTGTTGTAAATGTTTTCAACATCCGCTTATTTCGGTACAATATTGGTAAACGTTTACACGGGGGATCACCATGAACGGAACATTTCTGGCGCGGATCAGCCAATATACAGAAAAGATGAGTGAAGCAGAGCTGTATTTGATTCGTTATATACGGGATAATCTCAATACAATCCCTAAATTGTCGATCGTACGTTTAAGTGAAGATGCGAATGTTTCCACTGCTACCATTGTTCGTACAATGAAGAAGCTTGGTTATAATGGGTTCACCGATTTTAAAATTCGGCTTAAGGATGAGAATGATCAGAATCCAAACTTTACAATCATCGAGCAAGTGGACGAAGAAATAAAAGATGCGATTTTGAAAAATGAACAAGAAGTGATGAGAACGATCGAAATGCTCAATAGTGGATTGATTGAAGATACTGTACAAAAAATGTTGCATAGCCAGCGCGTGATCCTTTTCGCAAGGGGATTCTCTGAACTGATAGCAAAGGAGATGCAAGTGAAGCTGCAGCTGCTGAACAAGTATGCAGAGCTACATGATGATCCAAATATCATACGTACGAAAAGCAAGCGACTTGCAAAAGGGGATTTGGTCATTTTTGTTTCGCTGAATGGGTATACAGAAGAACTGGTAGATGCAGCGAGGAGCTGTCAGCAAAACGAGACGGGTACAATTGCCCTGACATGTAACAAAAACAGTCCGCTTGCCTCGCTGGCTGAGTTGACGTTGATCGGCTACAAATCCGAGACGTCTTATTTTCCTGATTATGAGGTGAGGTCGAGACTTCCGCTTCAGGTGATATCGAGAATACTGCTGGATGCTTACGCCATCCGGGCAGGAAAGTCCTAATCTTTAGGAAAGGAAGAGAATATGCCAACTTACAACAAGCTTGTACGAGATCATATTCCTACCATCATTCAGCAAGCAGGGAAAGTACCTAAAACAACAATACTTGATCAAATACGCTATGTAGAAGCATTAAAGGTCAAGCTATTGGAGGAAGCAAACGAAATCCTCAAAGCTGATGAACAAAATGAAATAGCAGAGGAAGCAGCTGATCTGTTGGAGGTACTATATGCTCTTCTCGATGCAAAAGGTATATCTTTAGAGGATATAGAGCATGTGCGCCAGCAAAAGCGGGAAGAACGGGGAGGGTTTGAAGATAAAGTTTTTCTGATAGAAGTGAATGACTAGGCTTGGATGACCCTATATTCCACAACTAGAACCAGATTCCTTAAATGGAACCTGGTGTGTTTTCTTGTTCTTTCATTGCGTCATCCAACTCCTCCAACTTCCATTCTGCTTGGTTGAAATCCTCTACGAAACTGCTTATCTTTTCATCCATGCTTTCAGGATTGTTGGTTGTTGCATAGTTGATTAGCGTGCTTACTTGCATATCGAGGGATGTTCGCAGCTTCTTCGTAATATACGGGACGCTGTTTGTATCGGATTTTGTCAAGTGATCCGGATACTTATCGAGCAGCTTTTCGACTTGGTGAAGCTGCGCGTATTCATCCTCTTTGATGGAGCGGATCGTGACATCGGATTGAGTGAGGATTCGCTTGCTGGATTTGTTTTCATTTGCTGACATGAAAGCCCGAAGTTTATTCTCTTTACCGGGAAAGCGAATCTTTTCCACAAGTTCATGGACATTGCGACCGATGGCAGCCTGATATAAGGGCTGTGCTGTGTCCAACAGTTTAGATGCTTCATTTGTTTCTGCTTCAGTCATCGCTTCCAGGTCTTGATGCAGTGTTTCTGTCATGGAGCGGATTTCATCAGGTGATTGTATAGAATCATCACTGCCGGCAGCATAAGCTACGATGTGAAGCTATCTCGGATTTTGTAATAATCAGCATAGCTGAACGAAGCATCTTGTTCTTTTGCAGTCTCGTTATACGTTTCCCGTGCACTTAAATAAGCGGACATGAGAGAATTTACCGTTTCATTTTCGGGGGCGGTGACAGAAGCGTGTTCTTGTTTATGGCTGCATCCGACGAGGAGGAAGAAGATAAGAATGATGATAGCAGTATGTCTGAACATTAGTTGGCCTCCAAATTCCCTGGTAAGTAATATTACCTATTATTTTGCAAAATAATCTGTCTTTTGACATGGTATTCTTACAACTTTAACAAATTATTTAGTTGCGTAATGACGGTGATGATTCAATTACATATAAAAAGCGATATTTAGAGGAAACTGACCGGTAAAAGCCAATCAGTTTCTTTTATTTCAAGCATATCTGCACCACTTCTTGGGGATGACTTGTATAATATGCAGCAGACAACCGTAAGAAAGGAAGTTACATATGGATTTACAACTACAGGATAAATTGGTCGTGGTCACAGGGTCGACTGGCGGAATCGGGAAAGGAATTGCGACGTCTTTCTTAAGAGAAGGTGCGACAGTGATCATCAATGGGCGTAGTGAAGAACGTGTCCAATCAGTAACGGAAGAACTGTCTGCAATCGGGAAGGTACATGGTATTGCAGCGGATCTCTCAAATGGGGAGCAAGCAGATGTCTTTATCGGTAAAGTGAAGGGATACGGGGCAGTGGATGTCTTGGTGAATAACATGGGTATCTTTGAGGTGATGGATTTCACCAACGTAACGGATGAAGAATGGATGCATTATTTCAACATGAATGTCCTGAGTGTCATTCGCCTGTCTCGTGCATTCCTGCCAGATATGCTGGAGCAAAACAGCGGTCGTATTCTTACGATTTCCAGTGAAGCGGGTGTGAAGCCGCTGCCGCATATGATTCCATACTCTGTTTCCAAGTCAGCGCTTATCAGCCTTTCCCGCGGGATGGCGGAGCTTGCGAAGGGGACAAATGTGACGGTGAATAGTGTACTGCCTGGTCCGACATGGACAGAAGGGGTGGAGAGCTACATGAAAGGAGCAGCAGAAGCTGCCAATCAAGAGCTGGAGAAGTTCACTGCTGATTATTTCAAGGATAGCGAACCGACTTCGTTGATCCAGCGCTATGCGACTGTGGAGGAAGTTGCGGACACTGTCGTATTTCTGGCTTCCAAACAAGCATCTGCGATTAATGGTACCGCGCAGCGTGTAGAAGGCGGCATTATCCGCGCATTGTAAAAAATGAAGGACTCAGCTCATCAAAAGAGCTGAGTCCTTTTCTTATAGATATTGTGCCATCCATGCCCTGACATGCCCGAGCAATCCCAACTGTTTTGACGTAAAAGATAAAAAGATACAGCAATTAAGTAAGGAGAGCTTTAAGACTACTGGAACGTCTCCATCGTTAAATCACTGTTCACGCCTGCAGCTGCTCGGGATCCATGTGCTGCTGCTATGATCAGCTGAGATGGAGCGATAATAGATGCTTCTCCTGCTGCATATACGTCTTTGACGGACGTTCTGCCTAACTCGTCAACCAGGATACCGCCATTTTGCTTCATATCACAGCCGAGGGAAATGATAAATCTGTGAGATTGTCCCAATTCTGTTGTAACAATACCACCTGATCGTGCTATTTCAGTTCCATCTGTGAAGGTCACTTTTTCCAAGTGGCCATCTTGTCCGTGCAATTGACTGATTTTCTCTTCGATGATGCGTATCCCATGCTTTATAAGCAGCTGTGCCTCTCTTTCAGGAATAACAGAATGACCATTGGTACAAACAATTAAATTCTTGCTCCATTGAGAGAGTATTTTTGCCATATGAACGGCATTTTTGTTTTCGGATATTACAATCAGGGGTTTATCTCGTAATTCCCAGCCATCGCAATAAGGACAGCTGAATAGGCTTTTGCCGTAATAATCATGGATATCCGGTACATCAGGTAGGTTTTCTTTCAGACCTGTTGCGAGAATGACTTTTTTAGCTGTATACACACCGCCATCCCGAGTCATTAATTGAAAAGCAGTTCCGTTTGATCTTTTTATCTCCACAACCTCGGCATTCTGAATGGCGATGGATGGATATTTGTTCAAATCCTTATGGGCCATTTCCCGAAACGCAGCCGGGGATATTCCATCTCTAGTAATAAACCCATGCGATTCCTGTGTTACTGCGTTTCTCGGTTTATCATTGTCAAATATTGTGATATTCCTCCTGGCCCTTCCTAATACAAGTGCTGCATTCAAGCCCGCAGGTCCACCGCCGATAATAGCGCAATCCAACATAATTACTCCTCCTTTTATTTTAATAGATATTAAAGACTGTTTATATCTACAATAGTTGTAGAAAAAATCAACCTGCTTCAGATTTAAGATAATCCGAAACGCGTTGGTCGATTTTTTGCAATACTAGCGCTATCGTTTGGGAGTGCAAATGTTCTTCCATCTTCTTCTCGGCTTCGTTCATGGTTTGCTGAATGAAGCAATTCTCCCTATCATGGACATGATTATCCAAGCTGCAGTGGAATAACGGGTTCAAGCCTTCTACTGCTTGAATAACATCCAAAAAGGTAATGTCCTCGACATCCTTTATCAATCTATAGCCGCCTTTTACACCAGGTGCAGAGATAATCAAACCAGCTTTGACAAGGGTGGTTAATACTTTGGAAAGGTAAGTAGGAGACACCTTCTGTATCTCGGCCAAAGGTTTAACACCTATTGCCTTTCCTGATGGTAGTAAACCCAAATAAGCGATAGTATGAAGTGCGTAGTTAGTGGCTTTGGTGTATTTCATCATCCCATACTCCTTATTATAGATTCGATGAGTCTATAATAGACGTGAATGATGCCGTAGTCAACCATAAGAAATGAGTTAGTCTATTCTTAACTGTTCAAAGCCTTCCTTATATCCATTATCGCCTGCAAGTGCATCCCTTCATGAAATATTGTCCTTACGAGCACTTGCTCGATAGTTTGCATTCCAAGATCGATAGCCGGATACTCTTCATCAATCCGGTCAGCATACCTTTCAAAAATTCGATCTGGCTGTGCTTGTAGCAAGGAAAGCAGTTCATTGAATTCAGGGGTTTTGTTTGTGAAATCTGCAGGAGTGGTGCCATAACTAAACCAATTCTTAAAACCATCGGGGATGGGGGCTTCTTCTTTGGTTAATGCTTGAATCCAAGAATATTGATCCAGAAAAACGTGCCCCAGATTCCACCTGACATTATTACGGAAGCCTCGCGGAATAATATCAGCCTCTTCTTTGGTGAAACTCTTAGCTAACTGTAGCAGTTCATTGCGATACGTTCTCATTTGTCCGAGCAGTATTTCCTGGCGTTTTTCCATTGTCTTCACTCCCTTTATTCTACACTTCTGCGTTGATCTCCTAAAAACCTCCAAATTATGTTTCGCTGCTTCGATGAGCGACAGTTTTTCGCAATTTTTCTTCTAGAACCTTAAAGTAATCAGACAAGAAACCCTGGAACTTTTCAGCTATTGGGCTAAGGTACCTTCTGGTGGACCAAGCCAAGCCGATTGTCCGTTCACAGATGGGATCCTGCAGGCGAATGACCGGTAAGTGGGCTGTTTTATTGCCGATTAATGATACAGAGGGTATGAAGGCAATTCCAAGCCCCTTGTCAACCAGTTCCCCGATGACACCGGGTTCATCTCCTTCAAATGCGATATGAGGTTTAAAACCTGCCAGCTGACAATATTTATCGGTCAAATTACGTATGCCATAGCCTTCGTTCATGCTGACGAATGCTTCATCGCGGAGTTCATAAAGGGAGATATGACTTTTTGTCTCAAGCCAATGACCCGGAGGGGCTATCAACAGGATCTCTTCCGTCATAAGCGGCCGCCATTTGATGTCCTCAGCCTGAATCGGAACAGAAGAAATGCAGAAATCGAGTTCGCCGCTGCGCAGTTTTTCCGTCATTTTCGGGACGGACTGTACGTATTGCTTGAAATGAACCTGTGGCTCTTCCTTTAAGAAGCCGCTGATCAAATCGGGTAATACCCGGGGAATCGTGACAGAAAGCCGAATCGTGTGGTCGTTTTTTTGATTCGATTCATCCAGTTCACGCCGTGCTTCCCGCAGCTCATGAAGGACAGCCTCCACACGCCTAAGGAATATCCTGCCGTTTTCATTCAATTTTATTTGTCGATTGTATCGCTCAAAGAGCTTTACACCTAAATCCTCCTCCAAACGACTGATTGCCTTACTAAGGGAAGGCTGGGCAATATTCAATGCTTCGGCAGCATGTGTCATGTGCTCTAGTTCAGCAACTTTCTTGAAATAATGCAGCTGTAATAATTCCACGTTCATCCTTCTTTCGGATAGATTAAAGACTATTATTTATAATGATATATGTATTATACATTATGCACTGAAGCCGTTATGCTATTTAGATGTTCAATATTTCACAAAGGTAAAGGTGAGGAAATTATGAAAGGATTAAAATTAGGCTTTTTTGACATAAAGCGGATGTGGCAGCATATACACGGACGAATTGCACTTATTTTCTTGCTGATTATTCCGGTCGTGTATGCCGCGCTTTTCCTTGGCGGCTACTGGGATCCATACGGTCATATCGAAGATTTACCGGTGGCAGTGGTCAACCAGGATGATGGTGCCACCATGGATGGAGAGGAAATGCATGCCGGGAATGATTTCATCAAGGAATTGAAGAAGAGCAAGGCGCTGGACTTCGATTTTGTATCAGAAGAGAAGGCAGAAGCTGGACTGGATGATGGGAAGTATTATATGAAAGTGACCATCCCGAAAGACTTCTCCGAGAAAGTGACAACGCTGATGGACGATAAACCAAAACAAGCGGAATTGACGTATGAAGTCAATCCGGGTAAAAACTTCGTAGCAGCTCAAATCAGTTCTTCAGCGATGGAGGAAATGAAATCCAAGCTCGCGAGCAGCATTACGAAATCGTATGCTGATAGTGTGTTCACCAGCTTCCATGAAGTAGCTGCAGGGTTGCAGGATGCTGGTGATGGTGCGGGCGATCTGCACGAAGGTATCACCGATGAACAGAGCGGATTGAAGGATTTGCAAAATGGAATTGGTGATGTGAATAGTGGTGCCTCCGATTTGGCGGATGGCACAGAGCAGCTAGCTGCAGCTCACGGCAAACTAGCTGATGGCATCGGCAGTCTGCATACAGGTGCCTCTGATTTGGCTAGCGGATTGGGCCAGTTGGATGATGGTGCAGCGACACTGAAATCCAATACGGATAAAATTGCGGATGGCTTGTCTGATTGGAATAAGCAAAGTGAGAAACTATCGGAAAGCCAGGATAGCTTCACATCTGGATCTGAGGATCTGAGCGATCTGATTGCTTCCTATATGAAAGAGCATCCGGAACTCAAGGATGATAAGACATTCCAGCAAATCGCAGCAGCCTCCGAACAGCTGGCGGACTCATCAGCTAAATTGGCTGATGGTCAGCAGCAGCTTGGAGAAGGTGCCGATAAGTTGGCATCAAGTGAAGAAAAAATAGCGGATGGAATGGATAGCTTCAGCGAAAAATTCGGCTCAGCTGTTAGTGGGGCCAATAAACTAGCTAGCGGTGCGTCCGATTTGGATAGCGGTTTTGCTGACTACACCGAAGGCTTTGGATCCGTGCAGAGTGGGGCGGCCCAACTTGCTGCTGGGACCGGTAAGCTGTCAGATGGAGCGACTCAGCTAGGTGATGGTATGACCAAGCTTTCTGACGGTTCGGATGAGCTTGCAACTAGCTTGCAGGATGCAGCTGACAAAACAGCAGACATCCAGTCCAGTGATGCTTTGACCACGATGTTCGCTGATCCGGTCAAGCTGACAGAAAAACAGCTGTCGGACGTGCCGAATTATGGTGTTGGTATTGCCCCGTACTTCTTGTCACTTGCCTTGTTCGTCGGGGGCTTGATGGCCGCCAACATCCTGCCGCTTGGCAGAAGACAGGATATGCAAGTATCCGGAACGGTGCAATTCTTCAGTAAACTGACATTGGTTTATGTCGTGGCCATTGTTCAAGCAGTGATACTCGATTTGATCTTCTTATTCGGATTCCAAGTCGATGTGAAGAGTATTCCGTTATTCTTCTTATCCAGTATCATCGTGTCCATGACAGTCATGACGATCATTCTAACGCTCGTGACGTTATTTGGAAACCTAGGGAAACTGCTCGCAATTGTATTGCTGGTTCTGCAGCTTGCAACATGCGGCGGGACATTCCCGAGCGAACTGACTGTTTCCGCATTGGCTTCTGTCGGCAAATACTTGCCGATGGCGCATTCTTTGCATAGCTTGCAGGAAGCAATCACACTAGGTGACTGGTCGATATTAGGTAATCAGCTTGTTGATCTGTTGATTTATCTAGTTGTCGTCGGTGTTATCGGATGGATTGTTTCTCATCTGCAGCACAGACCGAAAAAAGAAGATGAGCTGGAAGCAGCTTGATGGAAAGACCTGTTCTGCGGAGCGGGTCTTTTTGTCAATCAACATTGAAAGCGGTTGCATTCGGTATGGGAACATCTTATAATGTAAGGAGAAAACATAACTGCATCCTACTTAATTGAAGGTTGTTACTGATTAGATCAGGCAAGACTTCAACATCCGATCAGAAGGGCTATCCTTGGCTCTCTTAGTCGTTTGTTGGAGTTTTTTCTTTTTTCGTGAAAGGGGGCAGACATGGAGATACATCGCGTGATCAATAACAATATTGTCGTAAGTGAAGATTCGCAAGGAGATGAAGTCATCCTGATTGGAAAGGGGCTTGCATTCGGACTAAAGCGAGGCGACTCAATTCAAGATAAGCGAGTCGAAAAAAGATTCTATCTCGAGGATAAAGGGCTTTATGCGAAATTCAAGAAAATGCTGCAGGAAGTATCGCTAGAGGAAATCCACATAGCGGACGATATTATCAGCATGGCACGCAGGGAACTGAAACGGGATTTCAATGAAAGTATTTATATATCTTTGCCGGATCACATCCATGCAGCTATCAAGCGTTACGATGATGGAATCCAACTGCAAAATGGTCTCCTATGGGAAATCAAGCGAATGTATAAAGAAGAGTTCAAAATAGCAGAAAAAGCTGTGGCTTATATTAACGATCAATTCGGAGTTGATTTAGGAGAAGATGAAATGGGGTTCATCGCCTTTCATTTTGTCAGTGCCGAGCTGAATAGTGAAATGAATGCCATCACGAAGATAACAAGGTTCATGAAGGAGATCGTGAACTTAGTCACCTACAATCTTCAAGTTTGTATTGATGAGCATTCCATGAATGGGTTCCGGTTTATGACGCATCTCAAATTCTTTGCCCATCGTGTCGTGAATAAAGAACCTCCTGAGATGCGGGAAGATACGGTCCTGTATGACATCATCCGGGAGAAATATCAAAAAGCATTCGAGGTGGCGCTAAAGGTAAAGGATTATATCAGTAATCAGTATAACTATGAAATCAGTGATATTGAAGTCACCTATTTGACAGTGCATCTGCAAAGGTTTTTGGAAAGGAAAACTGAATGATGATTTCTAAGCTCGTTACTCTTTTAGGAGGCCAGACTTAGATTGTAGCAATGCTTTATTCTGCTATGATCTGAGTCTTTTCTATTTCAATGGAGGTGTAAAAATGGATAAGAAGGAATTGGCCGCCAACATATTGGAGCAAGTAGGCGGCGAGAAAAATATAAAAGACGTGTACCATTGTGCAACAAGAATGCGTTTTACACTGCTGGATCGTTCTGCAGCTGACAAGTCGGCGATAGAATCCTTGTCAGGTGTTGTAACTGTTGTAGAAAGCGGGGGGATGTTTCAAGTCGTCATAGGAAATGACGTCAGTGATGTTTACGATGAACTGCTCCAAATCACATCTCTGTCCACTTCTTCAACGGAGAGTGCAACCGAAAGACAGAAAGAGAATCTATTCAATCGTTTTGTCGATCTTATTTCGGGGATTTTCAGCCCGCTGTTAGGTGTACTGGCAGCTTCAGGTTTACTTAAAGGTTTGAATGCTGTACTCGTCAGTTTCGGCTGGATTGATCAAACCGGCGGAACGTATAAAGTGCTGAATGCAGCCGGAGACAGTTTCTTCTATTTCCTGCCGATTTTTTTGGCCTTTACGGCAGCTAGAAAGTTCAAGGTGAATCAATTCCTGGCTGTTGCTTTAGCAGGAGCATTGATATACCCCGATCTTGCCACAGCATTCAAGGAAGGAATCTCCGTCGATTTTATGTCCATTCCGGTTGTCCTTGCCCAATATAGCAGTACGGTCATACCAATCATCTTAGCTGTGTGGGTATTATCCTATGTAGAGGGCTTTTTCAAAAAACTATTCCACGAGAGTGTCAGGAATTTACTAGCGCCTTTCTTCTGCTTGGTTATCATGGTTCCTCTGACATTGCTTGTTGTAGGTCCGATTGCAACATTTGCAAGCAGTTCCATAGCAGCAGGATATCTGGCTATTTATACAATCAGCCCTATTGTATCCGGATTGATCATGGGTGCGATGTGGCAAGTATTGGTCATTTTTGGACTGCACTGGGGATTGGTGCCGGTCATGCTGAACAATATCTCCGTATACGGAAGGGATACATTAAGCGCCATGACAGGCCCTGCTGTGGCTGCACAAGCCGGAGCAGCGCTGGGAGTTTTCCTGAAAACACGAAACAAAGGTATGAAGGCGTTGTCTTTGCCAGCATTCGTTACAGGTCTATTCGGTATAACGGAGCCAGCCGTTTATGGGGTTACTTTAAAATTGAAGCGTCCATTCCTTTTGGCTTGTATAGCAGGGGCAATCGGCGGCGGTATCTCAAGTGCATTCGGAGCAAGCGCAATCGCAACTGCAACGAAAAGTATCCTGACATTTCCTATCTTTGTTGGCCCAGGTTTTATCGGATATGTACTTGGTTACTTTGTTGCGCTGGTTCTGGCATGTGTCCTTACTTACCTATTTGGATTCAAGGAAGAAGCAGACCCTGCTCGGGAAAAGCAAAGAAATGAAGAAATTTCCTACAACAAAAACAAGGGAGAAGTTGTTGTAAGTCCGATGACTGGAGAAGTATTGAGACTTGCTGAAGTGGATGATCCTGCGTTCGCATCAGGAGGGATGGGACAAGGGATTGCGATAATTCCATCAGAAGGAAAACTGTATGCACCAATCGACGGGAAAGTGGAAATGGCCTTTCCGACAAAGCATGCCTACGGCTTTAGGACAGTTGACGGCGGAGAAGTGCTGATACACATTGGGCTGGATACGGTGAAGCTGGGAGGAGAAGGATTTACCTCTTACGTGAAAACAGGTGACAGCGTGACAAAAGGAGACTTGATTGCGGAATTTGATCTGGATTCCCTTCGAAAAAAAGGCTTCGACTGCACGACACCGATTGTGATAACGAATGCATTAAACTACCAAGAAGTCATACCTGAATCCAAAAAGTTTCTAAAACATGGTGAGACAGCTATAACTTTGGTTGGAAGTAGTGATACAAACGAAAAGAAGGAGATTTCGTGATTTTACCTTAAAAACATTCTCACAGGCTTGCTTTTTCTATTGACACCGTATGATAGACTGTAAGCAGCAAATTGAAAATAAAGGATAGAGTTCATGCAGATTGATAAACCAAAATTAGCGATGGAATTGCCTGAAAAGAGAATGCACGACATCTTCTTTGAAGAAGAACCGGAATTGGAAGTATGTCAGGTGCAGCAAGCTGATTTCGCTAATGAATCAGTATACCGGCTGCGCTTATCGAAAGTAGTGATTCGCAATAGCCGTTTCAACAACACAGACTTTACCGGAATGGATCTGCTGGATGTTCGATTCGAGAATTGTGATTTTTCGAATGTAAAAATGAGCAAGTCGTCGATTCATCGAGTAGAATTCCAAGGCTGTAAAATGCTTGGAGCCGATATGACCGAGTCTAGCCTCGGCAATGTCCATTTCCATGATTCATTAGTGAATCTAGTATCTTTCGGTAGGTCCAAGATGGAGAAAGTGATTTTTTCCTCCTGCGGACTGCAAGGAGCGGACTTTTATGCGAACCGGATGAAAAAGCTGGAATTTACTGATTGTGATTTGAATGAAGCGAATTTTGAGCAGACATCTCTCAAAGGAATCGATCTGAGCACAAGTAGTTTCCAGCAGTTGACCGTATCTATTGAAAATCTGAAAGGCTGTATCGTTTCTCCTCATCAAGCAATCCAATTAGCATCATTGATTGGACTTGTGATTAAGTAAAAAGCTTCCCGAGTGGGAAGCTTTTTTAATTAGCGGGCTGTAACGTGCTTTTAGCAGTGACAAGACGCAGAATATAAAGCATTACGATGACTGCGTACAGGAAGAGCCAGATGTTGAGGATGCCGTGAATGATGGCCATGCCAAGGAATCCCGCTGCCAGTACGTAATAGGACATTGGCAATATTGCTTTTCTGATGAGCGACCCTTCCTTGCCTACCAATCCTACAGTGGCAGAAGCGGCAACAATGTTATGGACGCAAATCATATTACCGGCTGCCCCGCCCACTGCCTGTAGGGCGACAACTGTTCCTGCCTGATGGACATCCAGACCGATATTTCCTGCAGCTCCGAATTGGAACAGGGAAAACATCATATTGCTGAATGTGTTACTGCCTGCTATGAAGGCTCCCAATGCTCCAACTGTTGGTGCAACGATCGGCCATAGACTTCCGGTAAGCATAGCAACGGATTCAGCCAGAATGAGCGGCATATTTTGCCCAGCGAGTGTTTCTGTGGCAGCGTTTACTTTGTCAGCGGCTAATGAGGTATGAAGGAAAATCTTGATCATTGGTACGGCGAACAGCAGTGCAATCCCAGCACCGACAGCTGTTTTAAACGAATCTTTCCATGCATTTTTGTACTCATTTAACTTCATTCGATGCAAGAAAAAAGAAATTGCAGAGACAACAATGAATAAGAATCCAGGTAAATATAGCGGAGTGGAGGTAGTAGTTATTCCCGAACCGAAAGTGTCCGTGAAAACAATCTTCCATGATTCAAGTAACTGTTTGAATGGATCATAGGAGCGGGATAATACAAGTATACCCGCGACCAAAACATAAGGAAGCCAGGACATCCACATCGGAATGGTGCGTATGGGTTCTTCTTCTAGAGATACTTGATTGAGTTTGCCTATCCATTCTTCTTCCCAGTGATTCTGCTCCGGGAAATCGAAGGTATTATCTTTTGGCATAAACCAGCCTTGGCGAGCTGCCGGGATAACGATCAACAGGGCAATGAGCGCGCCAAGCAGGGAAGGAAATTCAGGTCCGAGCAGTATGCCGATCAAGTAATACGGGATTGTAAAAGCAAATCCGGCAAACAAAGCGAACTTCCACGCTCGCAGTCCTTCCAAGAAGGACTTGTTGGGACCGAAGAAACGCGTAAGGCAGGCAGAGACGAAAAGCGGAATGATGGAACCGACTATAGCATGGACGAGTACCACATCCGATGTTATATAAAGTAAGTATTCAAAGTAGCTCATATCAGTCTGCTGCAACCCAGACAGAACTGTTTGCTGATCAGTAAGCCCTGTATTGACTCCGATAAGAATCGGTGTTCCGACGGCACCAAAGGATACCGGAGTACTTTGGATAATCAAGGAAACAAGAACGGCTGCCATGGCAGGAAATCCGACAGCAACAAGCAGCGGTGCGGCAATGGCAGCAGCTGTCCCATAGCCAGCTGCACCTTCGATGAAGCATCCGAACAGCCAAGCAATAAGAATGGCTTGGATACGCCGGTCAGGTGAAATGGTCATAAAGCCGCGGCGGATTGTATGGATAGCACCAGACTCCTTCACCGTATTCAGCAACAGAACAGCGCCGAATACAATAAAGATGACTTCAAGAGCAGTGATCAGGCCATTAAAAGCAGCACCTGCCACCACATTGGTTTTCGTCCCCCAAACGAAAATGGCAATCAATGCTGTAACAACAAGTGCAACTGGCATTGCCCGGCTGGCGGGCCAGTTTAAGATAACAAGAAATAATAAAATCGTCATGATTGGTACTAAAGCGATCAATGATAATATAAGTAAACTCATCGTCCTTTCCATCCCCTTTTAGTAAGCGTTTTCAATCAGATAGTAAAAATATGGTCATCTGATGACCTGTTTACATTATAAAGGGGGATTTTTTGAAAATGCAATGAAATTTTGGGAAATTTCCGTTTATAATGAGGGGGAGGTGAGAACCCAATGAAATACAAACAAATCAAACCGAAAAAAATATATGAACAAGTAGCGGATGAGCTGCTTTCGATGATACGGGATGGCAATCTGAAGCCAGGGGAGAAATTGGCCAGCGTCACGCAGCTGGCTGAGAACTTCCAAGTCGGTCGTTCCGCAATAAGGGAAGCACTGGCAACGCTTCGTGCTATGGGCTTGGTGGAAATGAAGCAGGGCGAAGGTACTTATGTGAAAGCATTCGAACCAGAGGAAATCGTTTATCCGCTTCAGCATGCACTGCTCATGAGCGGAGAGGACCGGGCAGAATTGATGGAGGTTCGTCATATACTGGAAACGGGTATTGCAGCATCGGCCGCACTGAACCGGTCTGAAGAGGATTTGGAACAAATGGAAAAAGCGCTTCAGGAGATGAAGGCATACACAGGAGAACCGGAGAAGGGGGAGAAAGCTGATCTGGCATTCCACATGATTATCGCCGGCGCAGCGAATAATAAGCTGCTTCTGCGTCTCATGCATCATGTATCGGATTTGACAGCGGAATCCATGCGCGAAACGAGACAGATTTGCTTATTTGGTGAAGAAGCAGCTCCTGAGGAATTGAACAAGCAGCATGAAGCGATATTGCATGCTATTCGTTTGCAGCAGCCAGAACAAGCAAGGCTGGCAATGGTGACACATTTGCAATATGTAGAAGGAGTAATCCGTGCCTATTTAGATTAGGAGAAGCCGCCAACTGAGGTGGCTTTTTCTTCCTATGCAGGAGTTGGAAAATGTAAGCGGTTGTAGTATGATGGAGTAAGACATTATTCAGGTCATCTGATGACCTTATCTGTGAGGTGACAGCATGAAGGTTACACTATTTGCGACATGTATTGTGGATATGTTCCAGTCCGATGTGGGGATAGCTACGGTCGAAGTGCTGGAAAGACTCGGCTGTGAGATTGTATTTCCGGCACAGCAGGTGTGCTGCGGGCAGCCGGCATACAATTCCGGCTATGTGGAAGATGCCAAAAAAGCGATGAAGAAGATGATTGCAGCATTCGAGGATGCCGAGGTGATTGTCACTCCGTCAGGATCCTGTGCCACCATGTTCAAGGATTATCAGCACGTTTTCCAGGATGATCCCGATTGGCGTTCACGTGCAGAGCGATTAGCCGAAAAGACATATGAACTGACAGAGTTTATCGTGGATGTTTTGAAAATAGAGGATGTCGGGGCGAAGCTTGAGGGGATAGCCACTTATCACCCATCCTGCCATATGACACGGCTGCTTGGAGTGAAGGATGCACCGATGAAGCTGCTTTCGCATGTGGAGGGCTTGGAAATGCAACCGCTTCCGAATGCGCAAAATTGCTGCGGATTCGGCGGGACGTTCTCCGTGAAGATGGGAAATATCTCAGAACAGATGGTTGATGAGAAAGTGGATTCAGTAACCGAAACGAAAGCCAGCTATCTGATTGGGGCGGATGGCGGCTGTCTGATGAATATTGGAGGCAGAATGCAGCGGCGCGGCAAACCAGTCAAAGTGATGCATATCGCTGAAGTGCTAAACAGTCGGTAAGGGGGAACAACCATGGCGATGAAGATCGGGAATGAGAAGTTCAAGGATAATGTGAATAAGCAAATGGAAGACACATTCATGCGCGGGGCAGTTGCCGGGGCCCAGGAGCGTCTTCGGACGAGAAGACTGGATGCAGCAGAGGAGCTCGGGAACTGGGAGGAATGGCGTTCCCATGGGGAAGAGATACGTCAGCACACACTTGATCATCTGGATTACTACTTGCAGGAGCTTTCCGAGAATCTGCAAAAGCGCGGTGGTCATGTATTTTTTGCCGCCACTGCAGAAGAAGCGAATGACTATGTGAAAGGTATCGTGAAAGAGAAGCGGGCCAAGAAGATTTTGAAGGCGAAGTCGATGGTTACAGAGGAAATCGGCTTGAATGCTGTATTGGAGCAGGAAGGCTGTGATGTCATCGAGACAGATCTTGGCGAATATATTCTGCAGCTGGATGATCATGATCCGCCTTCGCATATCGTCACACCAGCACTGCATAAAAATAAAGAGCAGATCAAGGATGTCTTTGCCGAGAAGCTGGAATACAAACAGACTTCCGAGCCAGAGGAACTGGCTCTGCATGCAAGGGAAAAGCTCCGTCAGGAATTCCTGCAGGCTGACATCGGCATTACAGGATGCAATTTTGCCATTGCCGAATCAGGTTCGGTAGGATTGGTGACGAATGAAGGAAACGCTGGCATGGTATCCGATTTACCGGATACACAAATCTGTGTCATGGGGATGGAGCGGATTGTACCGACATTTGAAGAATTTGAGGTACTTGTAGGACTGCTGACAAGGAGTGCTGTCGGTCAGAAGCTTACGAGCTACATTACCGCTTTGACAGGTCCGCGGACCGCAGGGGAAGTGGATGGACCATCAGAGTTTCATTTAGTCATCGTTGATAATGGGCGTTCCGGGATTCTTGGAACCGAATTCCAATCTGTCCTCCAATGTATCCGGTGTGCGGCGTGCATCAATGTTTGCCCGGTTTACCGACATATCGGCGGACATTCCTATAATTCGATTTATCCTGGCCCGATCGGAGCCGTGCTGACTCCGCTGTTGGGTGGATATGATGATTTTAAAGAGCTGCCATATGCTTCGACGCTGTGTGCGGCTTGTACGGATGCTTGTCCGGTAAAAATTCCATTGCATCAGCTGCTTCATCGTCATCGACAAGTGATTGTGGAAAAGGAAGGACGGGCACCGATTTCGGAGAAAATGGCGATGAAAGCATTCGGGATAGGAGCTTCATCCAACCCGCTTTATGCAGCTGGATCAAAGGTGGCAAGCTCGGTCATGAAGCCTTTTACAAAGGATGAGACCATTTCAAAAGGACCAGGTCCGTTGAAGGCTTGGACGGAAATCCGAGATTTTCCGGCTCCGAACAAAGAGCGTTTCCGCGATTGGTTCAAGCAGCATCAAAAGGAGAGTGGCAAAGCTTGATACAAAATAGGGAAGCATTCCTTGCAAATGTCGCCAGTCGTCTAAGCCGCACAAAGGTGCTGACAGAGCGGCCGGAACGGAATTGGAATTATCGCCCGCAGGATAAAACACTGACTGATAAAACCCAGGATGAACTAGTGGACATACTCCGCGATCAATGCCGGCTTATCCACACCGAGCTGATTGAGACTGATTCGGCTGCTTTGCCGAATGTATTGGCAGAAGCCGTGGCTGCCTACGGTGGCGGCCCACTGGCCATTTGGCAGGATCCCCGCTACGAAGCATTCGGCTTGCGTGAAAAGCTTCAATCGTGGCCGAAACAAGGGATCGATGTACATGAATGGAATCCTTCCATCGGCTATGACAATATCAGTATTGTGGAAAAATCCAATATCGGGATTACGTTCAGCGATATCACGCTTGCGGAGTCCGGGACGGTTGTCCTCTTTTCAGGGGAAGGCAAAGGCCGCACGGTGAGTTTGCTGCCGAATAAATATATCGCACTTATACCGAAAAGCACCATTGTCCCTCGCATGACCCAGGCAGCGCAGCAAATATCCAAACAAGTACAGGAAGGGAAATCCATCGCTTCTTGTATCAATTTCATCACCGGACCAAGCAACTCGGCTGATATTGAGATGAACTTGGTTGTAGGGGTCCATGGTCCTGTGAAAGCAGCTTATATCGTGATAGATGATAAATAGATGACAAAGTGAAAACGGCTGTTTATGCCGTTTTTTCTTTTACTAAATGGTGAGTGCTTGATTCGAGTTGCAGCGTTCCAGCAAGAAAGAGTTTGGCGGAGCGCACGAGTGATAGACTTTTTAGAAGTGATTGATAATTTTTAAAAAATAGTTTGACATTCAATTAGAAAACCCATAACATGGTAATCAAATCTAACAACTACATACTTGATTTATTCTTATCCAGAGAGATCGAGGGATCAGGCCCTATGACGTCTCGGCAACGGGTTTATTACAAATACCGTGCCAATTCCTGCAAACACAGCTGTGTTTGGAAGATGAGAATGAGGAAGTTTCATATTGAAGCCCTCTTTTTCTGGATAAGGAAAAAGAGGGCTTTTTGTGTAGCAAGGGAGGAATAGTGATGATTACGTTCAGGAATGTATCAAAGACCTTCACAATTGGAAAACGTGAAGTACACGCTGTCCGAAATGTGGATCTGACGATAGAGCAAGGGGAGATCTTCGGCATCATCGGATTTAGCGGAGCCGGCAAGAGTACATTGCTGAGATTGGTCAATGTGCTGGAGATTCCTTCTGCAGGAAGTATTGAGGTACAGGGAGTCGACTTAGCCAAACTTTCTCCAAGAGAAGTGCGGAAGGTGCGCAGGGGCATCGGGATGATCTTTCAGAATTTCAATCTACTAACCTCGCGTACTGTTGCTGGAAATATCGCTTATCCTTTGAAACTGGCAAAAGTGCCGCGACAGAAAATTAAAGAAAGGGTGGATGAACTGTTGCGGTTCGTCGGCCTTTCGGAGAAAGCAAAGAATTACCCGGAGCAGTTGTCGGGAGGGCAGAAACAGCGAGTGGGTATCGCCAGGGCTTTGGCTACTTCACCAGATATTCTGATCTGTGATGAGGCCACCTCGGCGCTTGATCCCGATACGACTGGGGATATTCTCCGGCTGCTAAAAAAAGTGAACAAGGAATTGGGTATTACGATTCTGCTGATAACCCACGAAATGCATGTGATCCAGGCAATCTGTGACAAGGTGGCTGTCATGGAAGATGGAGAAGTCATTGAAACGGGCGGTGTATTTGACACCTTCACAAGTCCCGTTCACCCGACGACAAAGCGTTTCATCCGCTCCATCCAGCAGGATCTGCCGTCTCCATCTTTATTGGAGGAGTGGCGTCATAAAGGAGGAGAAAAGCTGTACCGCATCATTTTCAAAGGAGAGGTGGCAAGCGATCCTGTCTTATCCCGGGTAACACGAAAGCATGATATAGACGTGAATATCGTATATGGTTCCGTTCAGGAGATCCAAGCAAAATTCTACGGTAATTTGCTTGTGAGCTTTGAAGGCGATGAAGAAAAAACAGCCAGGGCGGTGAAGGAATTGAATGACATTGTTCAAATCGAGGAGGTGGAAGTGGCATGGGCGTAGATTGGCAGACATTCTGGCCGCGTATTGTTGAAGCGACTGGCCAGACGATCCTGATGGTGGCTGTCACCTTGGTGATAGGATCTATATTCGGCATCATCATCGGACTTTTACTTTTTGTTACACGGAAAGGGAATATCCTAGAAAATGCCTTTTTGTTTCAAATCATCAATTTCTTGATCAATATTATTCGGCCGATTCCATTCATCATCTTTTTAGTGGCGATCAGTCCGTTGACTAGAGAGGTGGTTGGTACGACGATCGGTACATGGGCTGCAATTTTCCCAATGAGCATTGCAGCAGCGTTCAGCATCGCACGTGTTGTGGAAAATAACTTCATCAGCATCGATCCTGGTGTCATCGAAGCTGCAAAAGCGATGGGTGCCAGCCCGCTTCAGATTATTTATACCATCCTGATTCCAGAAGCACTGGGTCCGCTCGTCCTTGGATTGACGTTCATCACCATCAGCCTGATTGATTTCTCTGCGATGGCAGGGACTGTTGGCGGAGGAGGCCTTGGACATGTGGCGATGACGTATGGATATCAAAGATTCGATACAAGCGTCATGGTTGTTACCGTCGTTATTTTAATAGTGCTTGTCCAGCTTGCCCAGTGGATCGGCAATACATTATCAAGAAAAATATTAAGGAGATGAAGAAAATGAAAAAAGCACTACTTGGAATTATTTCTTTCGCTTTTGTACTCATTCTTGCAGCTTGCGGCAGCAGCAGTTCAGCAGACGGCAGCCAGACAGTAAAAATAGGTGTCACCGGTTCGGACGGAGATCAGTGGCCGATCCTGAAGGAAAAAGCGAAGGAAGAGGGTATCAATATCGAGCTAGTTGAATTCTCGGATTATACGCTGCCGAACCAAGCATTGGCTAACGGAGAAATAGACATGAACTCCTTCCAGCACATCGCTTTCCTAAGTCAATATGCCAAAGAAAACGGTGACACGATTGTGCCGATCGGCTCAACGGTAATAGCCCCGATCGGAGCTTATTCGGAGAAAATCGATAGCCTGGATGAGCTGAAGGAAGGCGATAAAGTGGCTATTCCGGATGATCCATCGAACCAGGCTAGATCGCTGCGGGCTTTGGAAGCTGCAGGTGTCATTAAACTGGCAGACGATTTCGGACAGTTCGGTGATCCTTCCAAAATCGTGGAGAATCCAAAGAATATTGAAATTGTGCCGGTTGTTGCCCAGCAGACGCCTCGTGTATTGCCGGATGTAGCTGCATCCTTCATCAATAATGGCGTTGCAGGTCAAGCAGGCTTGAATCCGAAGGAAGATCCAATTTATCTGGAAAATGCCAATGATGACAGCATCACACCATTTGTAAATGTGTTTGCTGTAAATAAAGATGACGAAAACAATGAGACATACCAAAAAATAGTGGAGCTGTATCAGGATGAAGCGGTGAAGAAAGCGGTGGAAAGTGATACGAATGGCGGTTCCATCGTGGTAGATGTGCCGAAAGAAGAGCTACAGAAACATCTGAAAAGACTTCAAGAAGAGGAGGAATGAGCTATGAGTAAATCTGTGTCGGAAATAAGCCGAATTGCCTTGCATCTTGAAGAAAATGGAGAGAAGTATATCCAGACAAGTCAGGCAATCCATGCAAATCCAGAGATCGGCAACCAAGAATTTTTTGCCAGTGAAACGCTTGCAGGTTTGCTGGAAGAGGCCGGATTTCAAGTGGAGAAGAAAGTGGCCGGACATGAAACTGCATTTTATGCGCTGAAAGATAGCGGGAAGGCGGGTCCAAGAATCGCTTTTCTGGCAGAGTATGATGCGCTGCCTGGAATCGGGCATGCTTGCGGTCATAATATCATCGGCACCACAAGTACGGCAGCTGGAATTGCTTTGGCGGATATATTGGATCAAACAGGCGGGAGTGTAGCGGTGCTCGGCACCCCAGCTGAGGAAGGCGGCCCGAATGGCAGTGCCAAGGGCAGTTTTGTCAAGCATGGTCTGCTGAAGGATATCGATGCTGCGTTGATTATCCATCCTTCGGGCCGAACAAGTGTCACTGGAGAGTTTCTTGCGGTAGATCCGCTTGATTTTCATTTCTACGGTAAAGCAGCGCATGCCTCTGGCTCACCAGAAAAAGGCATCAACGCTTTAGATGCTGTCATCCTGCTATTCAATGGCATTAATGCATTGCGGCAGCATCTCCCGCAGGATGTACGCGTGCATGGCATCATCCCGAACGGTGGGGATGCGCCGAATATCGTTCCTGAATATGCGTCCGCACGCTTTTTCATCCGGGCAGAAACTTGGAGCAAGGCACAAGCAGTGTCTGAAAAAGTGAAAAATATTGCCCAAGGTGCTGCATTAGCCACCGGAGCTACTGTGAAAATGGAACGATTTCAAAATGAAGTGAAAGATTTTGTTTTGAATCCAGTATTGGATCAAGTGCTGAAAGAAGAACTGGAATATGTAGGTGAATATGTTCATTTGAAAAAAGGCAAGGGACGCGGCTCCACGGATACAGGTAATATTAGTTATGAGGTTCCGACCGCACATCCTTATATCCAAATCGGGCCGGAAGATCTCATCGGCCATACGGAAGAATTCCGGGAAGCAGCTCGCTCAGTGCGAGGTGACGCGGCTGTATTGAAAGGAGCCAAAGCTTTAGCACATACAGGTTACCGGTTGCTGACGGACAAAGAACTACTACAGCAGGCAAAAGCCGCATTTAAAGAGAATAAGGCACGAAAACTAATGGGAAAAAATGATAAACCCGTCTAATCTGACGGGTTTATCATTTTTTCATATTCCTGATTAAATATGCCAGCTGCTTCAGCGCATATTCAAACTGGTCGATTGAGGCATAGGCATAAGATAATCGGAGATGCTGTGTGTCGTTTCTTTCGTATATTTGACCAGGGTTAAGCAGAATTCCGCGTTGGATTGCTTTTTCAAAAAGTGTGTGAATCGGAACAGATTGATGTAATCTGAGCCATATATAAAAGCCTCCCAGTGGCTTAACCCAGTCTGCAATATCTTTGAAATTTTCCTGCAAAAGCTTTAAGACTACATCCCGCCGTGCTCTTAAGGCGGTGCGGGTTTTTTCAATTGCTCCCGAGTGAAAATCGGTAGCCAGCCAACGCTCGACTGCAAATTGTGATAAACTGCTTGCGCCGTAATCAGTCTGCATCTTACTATCAGCAAGTCTGTCAATAACGGGCTCTGGTCCTGCAATCCAACCGATGCGTAAGCCGGGGCTAATCGATTTGGAAAAGCTGCCTGTATATAATACAGTTCCTTGCGTATCCATTGCTTTCAAGGGCGGCGGTGGCGGAGTATCCAGCCACAGGTCGTAATAAGCATCATCCTCGATGATCGGGAGGGAAAGCTGCTGGCATGCTTGCAGTAATCTTTGCCTTTCGGTTATGTCCCATATTCGCCCCGTGGGATTGTGAAAAGTCGGATTTGCATAGAACAAAGCTGCGTCATTTGTACGCATATACTGTCTGATCTTTTGGGTGATATCCGTGTCCTTCTTTGTTAATCCGAAAATATTAATTCCCGCTGATTGAAATACGGGAACAGATTGTATGTAGGATGGTGATTCATAGAGAACGGTAGAACCTTTTTTTAGCAATCCACCGGCAATGAGCTGCAGTGCCTGAAGACTGCCGGATGTAATGAGTATTGCTGCAGGCGAAACGTTAATGTCTCTTTTTTGCAGATATTGACTTAGCTGTATGCGAAGAGCATAGCTTCCTTTTGGTTCGGAATAGCTTAAAGGCAGTGTATCTGCATTTCGCAGCAGACTCGAGATTTCTGCACTGGGCAAAAGATCTGGGGCAAGCTCCCCTGTACCAAGCCGAATCATGGACGGGTCTGCTTCTGCAAGATTGATGGCTTGTATCAATTTGACATTTGGTTCATGCATGCCAGCTTGGACATAGTCATGCCAATTCGGGGATGGCTTTGTGATTAGATTCCAAGTTGTATTACAAACAGTCGTTCCGCTGCCTATCTTTGTTTCCAAAAGTCCATCTGCAATCAATTCTTCCAATGCAGAAACGACTGTGCTGCGGTTCACCTCAAAGAGGGCAGCAAGCTCGCGTTGCGGGGGAAGCTTGGTTCCGACAGTCCATTCCCCGTTATTTATTTTGCTCTTTATGTATTGGATGATTTGGACTTGGATGGATATATCCAAATCACGATTTGGTTTCCAATCGATCTCTGCCATTCTATCCCTCCTGCTTTTCATTATACAAAATTGGTTGGTTAAATAACCAACCAATTGGAGGAGGACATTCTATTTAAAACTCGATATGATTGGGCAGGAGAGGAGGGAGAAGATGGAGCCGATTATTCACGGGATCATTCTTGCAATTGGACTTATTTTGCCCCTTGGAGTCCAAAATGTTTTCTTGTTCAATCAAGGTATCATTCATAAAAAGATAATCCATGCACTCCCAGCAGTAATTACAGCGGGAATGGCTGATACACTCATGATTTCCATATCTGTAACTGGTATTTCGGTCATTGTGTGGACGATACCCTGGATTCAAGTCATGCTTTACGGAATCGGGTTCTGTTTCTTGATTTATATAGGATGGAACCTTTGGAAATCAACCTCCGATACACTGCAATCGAGTGTGGAAGGCTTTACTCCACGAAAGCAAATCATTTTTGCAGCGTCTGTATCCTTGCTGAATCCACATGCCATACTGGATATTGTCGGAGTTATCGGGACAAGCTCCCTAGCGTATTCGGGTACGGAAAAATGGAGCTTTACGATGGCCTGCATAGCCGTTTCTTGGGTTTGGTTCTTCGGCCTGGCAACGGCGGGGAGGTTGGTCGGAAGTTTGGATACACATGGTAAGATGCTTCTGATCCTGAACCGATTATCTGCTCTGCTAATATGGAGCATGGCAGGTCTTATGTTAATTCAACTGAGCCGATTTCTGTAAAAATACCCCTGCCATATGGCAAGGGGTATTTATTATGAGTAGTCTCGTTTTTCCTTTCGGTAAGCTCTCCATGACGTCTTTGTCGCGGCGTAACTGCCTATTGCGGCATAGCCATAGAAATATCCCATGAAAATACCAGCAATCAAATCGCGCGGATGACTGTAAAAAATCGAGAGGACCAATCCGATTAAGACAGCGATAGCAGGAACATACTGCTTGGGGATTGGTAAAAACAGTTTGGTGATTTGAGTAAGGGTAAGTGTTACTGGAATCCCAATAAAAGAATCCCAGAAGTTTGTCTGGATATTTGGAAAGTCCATGTTAAGATTCCTTTTTTACTTATTATTGGAAAAGATCAATGGAATTATGCACAAACGCTGGCTGATGATGCTTCAGCTCGATTGAATAATTTTGTCATACATATATTTACAGAACATTCCTTACAAAAACTTCTTGAATGTTGCGCAATTCAGTATTATACTAGCCTGTATGTTTGTCAGAAAATCTGACGAAAATTATAATAAACTCAATATTTTGTTATTTATCAGACTATTCCAATAGTAGTTAGTGGAGGTTTTTTTGTGTCAAAGAAAGTACCAGGTTCATTTACGATCATTCTAGGTCTGATGCTCTTTGCTTTGTTCTTCGGAGCAGGGAACTTGATTTTCCCGCCAATGCTAGGGCAGCAAGCTGGTGAAAATATATGGATTGCCAATGCGGGATTCCTTGTAACAGGTGTTGGCCTCCCGCTGATTGCAATTATCGCTTTCGTTTTTTCGGGTGAAAAGGATCTTGTATCCCTATCCAGCAGGGTGCACCCAGTATTCGGAATTGTTTATGCGGTTATTCTGTATCTTGCAATTGGTCCGTTCTTCGCGATACCGCGTGCCGGGAATGTGTCCTATGAAATAGGTTTGAAACCATTCTTGCCAGCTGATGCGGGGCCTGTTCCCCTGATTTTGTTCACAGTCATTTTCTTTGCAATCACTTGTCTATTGTCGTTGAATCCTTCCAAGATCATCGATGTCATCGGTAAATTCCTGACACCTATCAAGCTGACTTTCATCGGGTTGCTAGTTATCGTCGCAATCGCGTTCCCGATTGGAAAATTCCAATCACCGCAAAGCGAATATACGACAGATGCTTTCTTCAAAGGTTTCCAGGAAGGCTATTTGACATTGGATGTCCTTGTTGCCTGTGTGTTCGGAATCATTATCGTCAATGCCTTAAAGGATAAAGGAATCACAAACAAAGGCTCCATCATGAAGGTTTGCTTATTGGCTACTGGGCTTGCAGCGGTTGTGCTGGTGGTGATTTATACAGCTCTTTCTTTCATGGGTGCATCGAGTGTCAGTGAGCTTGGTTATTTAAGTAATGGTGCCGAGATACTTGCCGATGTTTCCGATCACTATTTTGGTCGATGGGGAATGGTCTTCCTTGGTTTGATGATTACCGTTGCCTGTCTTACAACGAGTGTTGGTTTGATTACATCTTGTTCGACGTTCTTCCATGAACTGATGCCGCGTATTTCTTATAAAACATTCGCCATTGTGCTGTCCATCTTCAGCGCGGTAATAGCGAACATCGGACTCACTGAATTAATATCCATCTCTGTTCCGGTATTAATGGCGATATATCCTATTACAATCAGTCTCGTATTTCTTACATTCCTTCATCCATTATTTAGTGGAAAACGGGAGGTTTATATCGGAAGCCTTGTGTTGACCTTCTGTGTGAGTATTTTTGATGGCTTCAATGAGGCTGGATTGAAAATAACGGCTGTCAATGATCTGTTCCACAAGGTTTTGCCGTTTTATGAGGTCGGACTTGGCTGGATAGTACCTTCGTTGGTTGGAGGCCTGCTTGGCTTGCTTGTATCTATAGTAAGAAGGAAATAAAAAATATCCTCCCATTGGAGGATATTTTTTATTTAGCGCGCTGCCTGATCATTCCCCCTGCAATGAATAGGAACACGGGAACGATAACAGTTGCGAGGGATAAGATTGCTGCGCTGAATAACGTCATTGCAGCACCTTTTGGTCTTTTCTGGATGATCATTAGGCCGATGAATACGATGATGGCAATGATTGCGATATACACAGTTGGAATGACAAAGAGTACTTGCAAGGTGGGCATTGTTTCAGCAGCCATTTCTTCCGGAGACAGGGAAGGAATCTCACCCGCGGCTAATGTTTTTTGATATTAATGAATGTAGTCACAGCCTGTACCATGGATTGATTTTGCGGCAAGGTTAGTGTGAACAGCAAGCCGCCGAAAAACAACAAGACCAATAAAACAAAAGAGATCATCGTTAAGATTTTTGGTGTTTTCATGAGTTGTTACCTCCTTTTTCCAGTATAGGTTCCATGAAACTGTCAGGGAATAGGACCGAAGGCGTATCTGTCATTTTCTTGTCAAAAATAAGGAAGTAGGTTTGACTGGTATGTGTTATCATTAGAACGATTTTACTGGAATCGAGGCGAGAACTTTGTCGTGGGTATTTATTGTCTTATTGATTGTTTTTAGTCTGTTTAAAATCGCGGCTGCTTCTGCACCGAGTGCTGTAGTTGAAAAAATAGGTAAGATATTTCAGCTTCATCCGACATTATCTTATGATGTAAAAGTGAAACAGAATGGAAAATCGCTATCTGAAGAAAAGCGGCGGCATTTTGTGGATGAATTCAACCAAGCTAACTTCCTCGAAAAATATTACTATCCGCCCGCCCCAGAGGGGATACCTTATGAGATTGAAGTTAAAAATGACAAATATCTCATCTATCCTTACCCAGATCGGGTGGACGTGTTCAAATATACAAAAAAGAAGGTCTTCTCCTACAGTTTGCGCTCTCAAACGTTGCAAGGTCAGGCCACACACTGATATCGTTTCCACTATATAGAATAGGAACAGAAATCAAGAAGTTGGTAAGCTGAAAGAGTACGATTCACCATTGGTGGATCTTTTTCTTTCTGATCATCTAAACAATGCGTAAATTTTAACCGATGATTCTGATATGAATGGAAAGAGGGTGAGCCGATGTACCAGACTGATCAAAAGAATACCGACATATTTACCGAGCAGCTAGATAGGTTATACGATAATATCAAAACGGAACAAATCCGCGCTGCTGGGAAGATCCGCCATGAAATAGCTGAATTGGAAGCTGCAATCCGTGATGAAAAGCTACTGGCAAGAAGTATGCTGTATGAAGCACGGTTGGAGATGCTAAAAGGTAATCTGGATAAGGGAGAAAAGCTGCTTGAAGGGGCGGCAGAAGCATTCGTGCTCACCGGCGGAAATCTATACTATTATCATTTCTTCAAGGGGCTGCTGCTGTACAGGCAGGACAAGCTCCAGGAAGCAATTGTCGAATATGAACGTGCAGAATCGTTTTTGACGGTACAAATCGACCAGCGGGAGGTCTCCGATTTCTATTACAAATTGGCTAATACGTACTATTATATGGGTATGACTGTTTTTTCTATTTTGAATGCGGATAAAGCAATTGAAGCGGCTATAAGCTACAATCAGGAATTGCAGCTGGCCAAATGCCGCCTGCTGCAAGGGCTGAATTATTTGGAAAAGGCGGACTTTCGCAAGGCGGAGCAGTTATTCCTGGCTGCTTTGGAGGATGGTGCAACTGAATCTGAATTGCAGCTTCCTATATATATCCATCATAATCTTGGTGTACTGTATTTTAAGCAAAATCAGCTTGAAAAAGCGCTATGGTACTTTGATCGATCCATGCAGAATCAGCATCCGGAATATTATTTGAAGAGTCTCTATTATGTTACGGAATGCTGTTTCCTCCTTGGGCGTAAGGAACAAGCCATGGATTATTTTGCGGAAGGATTTGCATTGAGTAAAGAGCGCGATGAGGATGCGTATAAGTGGATGTTTGCCATGCTTCATAAGCAATATATTGATAAGGACAGCTTTGAAGGAGTATGGCAGGAAGGAATCAAATACTTTCAATCCATTCATGATGGACCTAATGTACGTTATTATTCGGAACAGCTTGCGGAATACTATAAAGAAAATCAAGACTTTGAGAATGCATCCAAGTATTATCTTTTAACTTTAAAATAATCATTGTCGCCCCCGCGGGGGAAATGAAAAAAGGAGGTTGCTCACAAGGCAATCTCCTTTTGACTTTTAGGATAGTTTCCAAGCTGGAATCAAACTATGGAATTGGAAGAAATAACTCATCGGTATATGTAACAACGTGTAAAATGCCAAGGTTGTTGCATAAGTGATGATCCAATTCGGAACAGGTACTTGCAGGAAAAGATACAAAAGAAGCATCCCGACTGGGAATGGGACGAGCACAATCAGCCAGATCGGTGCACCAAGTGCCTCTGTCAATGCGCCAAGGGCTACGACCGAGAAGCCGATGACCATTGCTTGCCAAATTGGCATTCCATGCCGGAATAATAAACTGCCGATATAATACGAAAGTCCGGTTAAAATGATTGCTAAAATGAAATCTAGTAAATATTTCATATTCATACCCCCTATTCCTTACAATTATACGATTATATGGATGGAGTAGTGTGAATGTTGTGTAAAAAAGACTGCTATATAAGCAGCCTTGTGGATTAGCTGGCGTATGCTTTGATGCCTTCAGCTATCGAATCCGCAACGTCATTTTGATAAGTTGAGTCATTCAGCAGTGCGGCATCGGCAGGATTAGAGATAAACCCTGTTTCAACTAGGACTGCCGGCATCGAAGTGTGGCGCAACACATAGAAATCAGCACTGTGTGTGCCTCTGTTTTCGTTATTTGTATTGGATGCAAGTGCAGTTTGTATGCTGGAAGCCAGTTTTTTCCCGCTGCTGCTTTGACCATAGTAATAGGATTCCAATCCTTTGGCTGAAGGCGTCGTTGCGCTGTTGGCGTGTACACTTACAAATAAATCTGCCCCCCAGTTATTCGATATTGACGCGCGTTCTGATAAAGGAATAAAAATATCATCGCTGCGCGTCATCTTTACGTCATAACCATTAGTAAGCAATCTTTGCTGAAGCTTCTCGGAAATAGTCAGCGCAACTCTTTTTTCCATCGTATCATTGCCGATTGCACCAGGGTCCTTTCCGCCATGACCAGGATCAATGATGATTCTTTGCACGGACTGTTTGGCGGATGATTCAGGTGGAGTGGCTGTCTCTTCACTCACTTTCGCTACATAATCCAAGCTCAGGTAACCTGTTTGATCTTGAATGGTAACCTGTCCCCAGCCATCCCCTCTGTCGATGTATTGGAATTGGGTCCCTGCAGGGAATCTGCCAAGAATGGCAGCATCCGTTGATGGAGTCGCCCTGATGTTCAGGTTGGCAGTAGTCTGACCTGTGTTGGAAACGCTTGCATCTGCTTGGGCTGGAAGGATCAATAGGATTGCAACGAGTATGAATAATAGAGGTAATGCAACTTTAAGGCCGGTACGCATAGTGATTCTCCTTTGCGATATAATAGAATCAGTATGGTCAGCAATCGCGAGTTTTATAACAATAGATACATAATATGATAGGTTCCCAGAAAGGGGAGAGGAAAATGAAGACAGAAAGAGAGAAGATGGTGGCAGGAGAGTTTTATCGTCCGGCTGATAAGGAATTGACGGATAGACGGTTGAAAATTCGGGAGCTGATCCGTCATTATAACGATACAACAAGCTATGAGCATGCAGAGCGTTCTTTGTTATTGAAGCAAATAGTAGGCTCAATGAAAGGAAAAGTCTATATTGAGCCGAATTTCCGATGTGATTATGGCTACAATATTCATCTAGGGGAAAACTTCTATGCGAATTTTGACTGTGTCTTGCTGGATATCTGTGAAATCCGCATCGGGGATAATTGCATGCTTGCCCCCGGGGTACATATTTATACCGCAACACATCCGCTTCATCCGGTCGAGCGTAATTCGGGGTATGAATTAGGCAAACCGGTGACGATTGGGGATAATGTTTGGATTGGCGGACGAGCAATCATCAATCCTGGTGTTACAATCGGCGATAATGCGGTCATCGGTTCAGGTGCAGTGGTCACAAAAGATGTTCCGGCAAATACAGTCGTCGGCGGCAACCCAGCAAAGGTCATGAAACAAATCGAGATATAAGGTAACACATGGAGGCCCTGACAGGGTCTCTTTTTTAGTTCGAATGACCTCCCTGCCGCAATACCCATATAAACGTTTTATAGTTGCGATTTAGCGGTTTCGCTTGTTTCTCCATGATCAATGTTTATAATTGGTGTGTTAAAAATGGACGTGAAAGAGGTAGTGTTATGACAACAATTGGCATTGATTTAGGTACTACGAACAGCTTGGCTGCTTATTGGAATGGTGAGCAGGCTGAAATCATCCCCAATGCCTTGGGAAAAAGGCTGACTCCTTCAGTAGTGAGTGTAGATAAAGATGATAGCATCCTTATAGGGGAAATCGCCAAAGAACGGCTCATTACCCATCCATCTGCAACAGTTGCTGCCTTCAAACGTTATATGGGTACGGAAAAGGAATATAAGCTCGGAACACAAACATTCACTCCAGTGGAATTGTCTGCGCTTGTCTTAAAGCAGCTGAAGGAAGATGCAGAAATGTATTTGGAACAAGCGGTGACGGAGGCTGTCATCAGTGTGCCGGCGTATTTCAACGATATACAGCGGCGATCGACTAAACAGGCAGCGGAAATGGCTGGACTTAAAGTCGAACGTTTGATCAGCGAGCCAACCGCGGCTGCAATTGCGTACGGCCTGCATCAAGATAAGGATGAAACACAGTTTCTTGTATTCGATTTAGGTGGGGGTACCTTTGATGTTTCCATTCTGGAGCTTTTTGACGGAGTAATGGATGTCAAATCCATTGCCGGTGACAATTATCTCGGCGGAGAGGATTTCACGGCTATCTTAGTGGAACATTTCCTGACGAAGCACGATTTACAGCAAGAGCAGCTGGCCATGAAGGAGGCTTCGCTGCTTTATAAACAAGCAGAGCATGGTAAACGAAGTCTGGGAATCAAAGGTCAGCTTCATTTGTCATTGCTCATCGATGGGCAGCTCTATGAAACGGAGGTAACCCTGGACACTTATGAAAAAATGGTATATGACCTGATCTTGAGGTTGCGCCAGCCGATTGAACGAGCACTTCGTGATGCCTCCCTATCCCCAAGGGATCTCGATAATGTGATTCTGATTGGAGGTGCTACCAGACTGCCCATCATTAAAACGGTGATTGCAAAGATGTTCGGGAGTTTGCCATATGCGACGATCAATCCAGATGAAGCCGTGGCTATCGGAGCTGCGATACAAGCAGCTTTGAAGGATAAGGATGAGGCACTTGATGAGCTTATCCTGACAGATGTATGCCCTTATACATTGGGTATCGAAGTTGCTGAACATGGTAGGGCAGGTATAGAGGGGGGATATTATGATCCCCTGATTGAGCGTAATTCACCAATTCCGATCAGCAAAGTGGATAGGTATCATACGATTTATGATGATCAAAAGGCTGTCAAAATCGTCATCTACCAAGGCGAAAGTAGGAGAGTGGCGAACAACGTCAGATTAGGTGAGCTGCAGATAGAGGTCAAACCTCGGCCAGCCGGAGCGGAAGGGATAGATGTACGTTTTACATATGATACAAATGGCATCTTGGAAGTGGAAGCAATCAGCGTATCGACTGGCGAAAAAAAGCGGATTGTGATTGAAAAGAATCCAGGAAATCTTTCTGAAGCGGAGATAGAAGAGAGCCTTCAGCGACTGCGTGCACTTAAGATCCACCCTCGGGAAAGAGCGGAAAATCGCTTGTTAGTGGCACAAGCAGAACGTTTGTACGAGGAGCTGACAGGAGATGCACGTCAGTATCTATCCAGACTGCTGCTGCATTATGAGAATATACTGGAAACACAGGATGAAAAGCAGATAGAAGAAGCAAGTGCGTCTATGAGAGAGCAGCTGGAAGCGCTGGAAGGGGGTATGCTGCACCGATGAGCATTTGGGATGTATTAGAGCTGGAACCGACAGATGATAAAAAGATAATCAAGAAGGCATACGCTAGTAAACTAAGAATCTGCCGTCCGGATGACGATCCGGAAGGTTACCAGGAATTACGTGAGGCATACGAAAAGGCTTTGCGGTATGATCCGAATGATATTGATCATGAACCACAGGAACCAGACGATATGCAGGCTCCGCAGCTGGATGAAGTAAATCGGACTATGAACGCCTTTTATCATTTATATAATGATTTCTCCGATCCAAATCGCCTTGATCGCTTGCGGCAATGGCTGCAGCAGGATATTGTCTGGAACATAGAGAAGAGTGAAGAACTTCAGCGCCGGCTGATAGATTTTCTGTCACAGCATCCCTATTTGCCGAAAGAAGCATATAAAATGCTAGATCAAGCATTCCACTGGCAGGAAAGAGAATCAGAACTCCATGCTTATCATGATGACAATGTAATACAGGGATTAATGGATCGATTGCTGGGTGTGCGTCAATTTAAGGCAATTGAAGCGGGGGAAGCATTCGACTATGCAAAGTATTATTCGCTGAGGGAATTTGCCAAGGACCTATTATCCGAAGGGGATTATGATCAGGCTGCTGTCATGTTAAACAAAGGATATGAAATGTACACAAGCGATCCGGAACTGCTGCGTCTTATCAGTGTTTATGAAACAGCGGCCGGAGAGAAGGATCGGGCGGTCTGGGCACTTTCGAAGGCTTTGGAACAGAAAGAGGATACGGCAATGTATCTGGACCGGGCGCAGCTGCTTGTTGATGATGGGCAATATGAGGCGGCGCTCCATGACTACAAGCGAGTTTATCAGATTGATCCTGCAATTAAGACTGCAGCGGGAGGGGCAGCCTACTGCCAGCAGCAGCTTGGACAAATCAAGGAAGCGGTGGAAACTTTGAAACCCGAGACTGGAGTTGTTAAGGAAGAGATTGGATTCTTTAAGACCTCTTTTCAGGGTTGTTTGTTCAATCCGTTATTTGGCGGGGAAAGGACCCGGTCTTCGTTCAAAGAGAATTTCTTCCAAGTTGTTTTTGCCTTGCTGGGGGGGATTGGATTCTTGATTAAAACATGGTGGATTTACATACTGGGATTCTGCTTGCTGGAATGGCTATTCGATCCACCGGCACTCCTTACAGCAGTCTTGGCTATTCCATTGATCGTCGCTTTTCTTGGTATCATGTGGGGGAATCGGATGCGGCCGGGTATTGTTAATCTCGACTTTTCTTTCGCTATCGGGTTGCTGATCATTGTACCTTATCTGCTGTTCAAACTCCTGGCCATGCCATTTAAACTACTGGGTAAGAAGAAAAGCAAAGAGGAGGCAGCCGGATGAGCAACAATACGAAAATCGATAGGAAAGAAATAGAGAAGTACTTACGACATTTATCGTTTATGTGCCATCCTGGAGCGATGGGGGTGCAAATCTATCTGCATCGGGAATTCCGGCCGATTCTTGATAAACTGACCGGTGAATTGAACCTGAAAAAGCTGACCAAGGATAGAGGGATACAGTCGCCTGAGGAATTGAAACAATGTATCAATGCGCTCACAAAGAAGGAGCTGAGTATGCATTACAAGGAAGTGCGAAACATCCTGGCCCCTTTATCCATGTCAGAAAGGGATGGCATGGTCAAGCAAATGGAGATGACAGGTTGGGATGGCTACCGCTATTGGGTTGTCAAATCAAGTATGCATGTCCTTCCCGAAGCGGGTATTACTGCATATGAAATAGCCAATTTCATCTATTTATGCCGTGTTGGCAGAGCATTGCACGTCCTTTCACCAAAAGAAGCATTTGCCAAGATGCTTCAGGCTGCACAGCGGGCAATGGAACTGTACAGCAGTTGGGATGCCTACATGGATGCCTACATTGTAGGAAGTGCGTTTAACGTGAAACCCGAAGACGATCCGAAAGCAAGACCCCTGAAAGATCATGGGCGCACCCATATTTATAAGCTATTCATGTCATCACAGACGAAGCTGCCAAAACTTCCATGGCGCAAAGAAGAAATAATGAGCATATCAGCTTCGGTTTGAATCATGATATACTGAATGTATATTGATAACGGAGCGGTTCGTATGCAGCGTGGTACATTTCAATTGATGAAAACAGTGAATAGATCCCTGATCCTTAATAAAATTCGCATATCGGCGCCGATTTCGCGTGCTGACATCGCAAAAGAGACAGGTTTGACACCTCCGACCGTCAGCATCCTCGTCAAGGAATTGATTGAACAAGGGCTGGTAGAGGAAAGGAAGCTGGGTACCTCCAGCGGCGGCCGCAAGCCTACGATGCTTCATATCCGCACTGATGAGTGGTTTGTCATCGGCGTCGATGCTGGTCCCGGTACAGTCGACTGTATCCTGACTTCCCTTACAGGAGAGGTTTTAGGAAGTGTTTCCCATCAGCTTCATGTCAAGACGAATAAGGAATTTTTGGATCAAGTTGTCCAAGCTATTCAACAACTGCTTGATGATCATTCCTTGCAAAGGGAGCAAATCATCGGCATCGGGGTAGCGATGCATGGAGTGGTCGATGCAGAAACTGGCGATTCCCGCCTAGCACCTCTCTTAGGATTACGCAATATCCCGATCAAGCAGGAACTGGAAGATAGGTTCGGTATTTCGGTGAAAGTGGATAATGATGCACGTGCAATGGCACTCGGTGAAGCGTGGTTCGGCGGTTATGAGCTGCAGGATAGTATGGTCGCCGTCAATATCGGCCAGGGAATTGGTGCGGGGATCATCATTCAAGGAAAGCTTTTCCATGGGGCAGCTGGACTTGCTGGAGAGTTGGGACATATGTCGATCGATCCAAACGGAACAGTATGCGCCTGCGGAAATCGCGGCTGTCTCCAGACACTTGCGAGTGGACCTGCTATTGCGCAGCAAGCGGGACTGGCAAACGGGGAAGCTGTCCATCAAGCGGCCCTGGCTGGAGATAAAGCAGCTCAGGCCGTCCTGGAAAGAGCCGGACGAACACTCGGAATTGGTCTGGTCAATTTAATACATCTGTTAAATCCGGATCGCATCATCCTTGGCGGGGGTGTGATGGGAAGTGCAGCTTTTATCATCCCTCCGCTTAAGAAAGAGATTGCAAGCCGTGCCTTGACCGATCAAGCAGCCCAGACTGAGATAATGATAAGTAATCATGGAAAGCATGCGACAGCATTAGGTGCAACGGCATTGCAATTGGTTGATTTGTTTGTCCCGGTATAACAAAAGCAGACATCTTAGCGGTGTCTGCTTTTTTCTTTTCATTTCACTGTGAATGTTAAGACGGTCTCTCTGCGATACGTTTCATCAGGACGCAAGATGAGACTTGGAAACCCGTCATGATGCAAGGCAGCGGGAAAAGCCTGTGTTTCGAAACAAATTCCCAGGTACTTTTCTGACATACGCTCTTTCAGTTCCAACGTTTCGTCCAGACCGTTTCCGGTGTATAAAACAAGGCCGGGCTGGTCGGATTCGATCGTCATCAACCGTCCGCTTTCAGGATCATAAAGACCGGCTTTTGGGCCCTTCTCATCTGAAAATAAGAAATAATGGTCGATTCCTTCGCCGGCAATACGAAGCTGTTCATGCGGTGCACTGAATACATCCTCCAATGGTTTGAAAGACCGTAAATCAAATGGGGAGGCAGCAGTATCCAGCCATCTGCCTGATGCAATCAGTTCTTCATCCAATTCTGTAAACTTGTCACTGTTAACCATTGCTTGCTGCTTAGCAATGGTCTTTTTCAAATTGCCGCTCAGATTAAAATACGAATGATTTGTCAGTGTGACGGGCGTTTCTTTGTCAGTAGCTGCTTCATAAAGCATCACAAGCTTATTATCATTTGTAAGGGTATAAGTCACAACAACCTGCAAATTGCCAGGGTAGCCGCCCGCGCCATCCTCACTTGTGTATGAAAGCCGCAGACCGCTTGCTTGATTTTCTTCAAACGGTTCTACTTTCCACAGGACTTGGTGAAAGCCATTGGGACCGCCATGCAAATGATGTTTTCCTTCATTTGCCTCCAATTGATATGTCTTGCCTTCCAATTCGAATCTTGAATTTTGTATCCGTCCGGCCACTCGGCCAATTAAAGCACCGAAGTAGTTTGGATTCGCTTGATAATCCTTGAAATTGCGATATCCCAACACGACATTTTCCAGATTGCCATGCTTGTCAGGGACTTCTAAAGAAGTGATGATGCCGCCGAAGTTCAGCACTTTTAGCCGCATCCCATTGGTATTGGTGACCGTGTACAATTCCCATCCATCCTGAAGCGCAGTCTTTTCGATCATGAAGACACCACTTTCTGGTTTAGTTTTGTAATGAAGCGCTGGAAGGCTGTATCATCCTTGAATACACCAGAGTCCTCCAGCACACGTACGAACTTCTTGCCAAGCTCTTTTTGTACGATTTCTTCTGCATATTGTTTGTTATGCAGGAATCCATATGTTTCCCGAAGTTTAAGTGCCCACTCTTCGTGAATGGAATCGACTTCATCTGCTTCACCGGTAAGGTAATTGATGATCGTCTCCAGTTCTTCTTTGAGACGGGGCGGCAATACAGCAAGACCCATCACTTCGATTAATCCGATATTTTCTTTTTTGATGTGGTGCACATCTGCATGCGGATGGAAGATTCCTAATGGATGGGTAGCTGTTGTCCGATTATTACGAAGAACAAGATCCAGTTCATATAACCCATCACGTATTCTGGCAATAGGAGTGATCGTATTATGAGGTGTATCATCCGTATGTGAGTGAATTGCCGCCTCTTTGTCATTATAATCACGCCAAAAAACCAGGATGCTATCCGCTGCTGCTGCTAGTTTCTGCTGATCGTCCGCTTGAAGTCGGATCACAGTCATCGGCCACTTCAGCACAGCCGCTCTCACATCCGGATGTGCATGAATCGGGAAGGTGTAGTGTTCTTCGGCATCGGTCATAGCGAATGTATAACGACCGGCTTGGTAATGATCATGGGAGAGAATGGAACCTCCAACAATCGGCAAATCGGCGTTCGATCCGATGAAGTAATGAGGGAACTTATCCACGAATTCAAGCAGTCTCCGGAATGTGTCCGCATTTATTTTCATTGCCCGATGCGCTTCTGATAATAGAATGCTGTGTTCATCGTAATAAACATAAGGGGAGTATTGGAAAAACCATTTCTCCTCTGCCAATGTTAATTCGACTACTCGGTGATTGGAGCGAGCAGGATAACCAACCCTGCCAACGTAACCTTCATTTTCTTTGCATAGGACACAAGGAGGATAGGAATCATCCTGTTTCATCATCCGCTCACGCTTGATTTGCTCTGGGTCTTTTTCCGGCTTGGACAGGTTGATTGTAATGTCCATCTCACCATATTCAGTCTGTACTTTATACGAGATGTTCTTTTTGATTCGGTTCATTTGGATATAATTGCTATTCTTGCTTAAATTGTAAAAGTAATCCGTTGCCTGTTCTGGCGATTGCTTAAAATGGTTGTCAAACAATGTCTGGACAGTGGAAGGACGAGGCATGAAACAATTCATCAGTGATGCAGCTAGCATCTCCTTCTCATCCAGAATGTTATCGATGACATCTTCCTTCACAGCATAATCGATGATTCGATCGACTAAATCTGGGATTGAACCCGAGCTCGTCAAAAGCTTATGTGTCGGATAGGTTGTCATCTTCAGCAGGTGCATCACCTGATTGCGTACATAGATGATATCTCTTTCCTTGATTAAACCTTCTTTGCAACTCTGCTCCAATAAAGCCTCGATATCTGAATAAATCATATAAACACTTCCTTTTATGCTAATTCCTTTGCACCATCACCGATTGTCGCGGTATAGAAAGTTGCCTCATATCCAATTTTTTCTCTGTAATGCTGCTGGATACCTGCTTGGACAGCATCAACTTTATCTTTTTCGACTAGTGCAATGGCACAGCCGCCGAACCCGGCTCCTGTCATCCTTGCTCCAAGGACTCCATCCTGTGCCCAAGCTGCTTCGACAATCGTATCGAGTTCCTTTCCGGTCACTTCATAATCATCCCGCAGTGAACGATGCGAATCATTCATCAATTCCCCGAATGCGGCCAAATCATGCTTTTGCAGCTTCCTTAATGCCTCAATCGTCCGGTTGTTCTCAAGAACTGCATGCCGGGCCCGTTTTATATGGATGGGGTCGTTTATCAGTCTATGGTACTGTTCGAATGCATCCGGTGTGAGCTCCCCGAGGCTATTGATCTCCAACTCCTGCTGCAGATCTTTTAGGGCGGCTTCACATTCGGACCGACGTTCATTATATTTAGAGCCAGATAATGTGCGCTTTTTATTCGTATTGGCGATCAAGATGACATGCTCAGACAAATCCACGGGTGCATGCTCGTAAGTCAATGTGTTGCAGTCAAGCAGGATGGCGTGTCCTTGCTTTCCCATTCCTACCGAAAATTGATCCATGATGCCGCTGTTAACGCCGATATATTCGTTTTCCACGCGCTGGCCGAGCTGTACAAGCGGAATCCTATCCATTTTGAGTTCATACATAATGTCAGCCATTACACCAGTGACCAGCTCGATGGAAGCAGAAGAGGACAGACCAGCTCCATTTGGTATATCTCCATAGAAGAGAACATCCATGCCAGAAGTTAATTTGTCTGATGCTTGCTGTAAGTAGAGCAGGACGCCTTTTGGATAATTGGCCCAGTCATCTTCTTCTCGAAAGGCAAGATCTTCTACAGATCGCTCGATGATACCGCTTTCAGAAAAGTTCATGCTGTACAGCCTGATGATATTGTCCTGACGTTTTGCTGCCAAAGCATACGTGCCATAGGAAATGGCTGCCGGAAAAACATGTCCGCCATTATAATCCGTGTGTTCACCGATCAAATTGATTCTGCCAGGTGCAAAGAATTGGCGTGGTGTTTCAGCAGTTTGGAAGACTTTTTGAAATGAAGCTGTCAGGTTCGGATTAATCGTCATCATGATGCCTCCTAAATAGACTTTATTAATTTAATTAACTAAGTTTACAAGTAGTTTACTACAAGGACCTAGTGTAAGCAAGAGATACTTGCTGCATTGTTCGAATATGATTTTTTTAGTAAAAAGTTTACTAACGGGGATTACTCTGTCATAATCAAAACAGAAGAGGTGAGGATTTTGGCAACAATCAAGGATATTGCGAATGAAGTGGGATATTCCGTTTCCACTGTCTCCAGAGTGCTGAATCACGATGAAAGTCTGTCTGTGACGGATGAAACGAAGGATAAGATTTTTGCTGTGGCGGAAAGATTGAACTACCGGAAGAAAGAAGTCCATATTCGAATCAAGCAAATAGCCTTTCTTTATTGGGTGACGGATACAGAAGAGTTGGAGGACGTCTACTTTAAGACAATGCGCAAAGCATTGGAACAATGTGCAAAAGAACGTAACATCGAACTGACATTATACAAAAAAGAGGAAGGGATAGAGGCTGTCCCGGATACCATTCAAGGTTTTCTGGCAGTGGGGGCCTTTACGAAGGCAGAGCACAAGAAACTGCAAACCTTGAGCGGAAATGGGGTTTTCATCGACTCGGCTCCTGATCCGGATCATTACGATGCTGTACGGCCAGATTTGGAATGGATCACGAGGAAGCAAATTGACCATTTGCTGAATCAAGGACATCGACAAATCGGCTTTGTCGGCGGAACGTATCAAAACCCTGATACGATGGGGGATGAGATGGATCTTAGGGAAAAGACCTTCCGTTTCTATATGGAGCAAAAAGGTTTGCTTGATGATCGTTCGGTCTTTTGCGGGCGTGGTTTCAGTGTAGAAAATGGGTATGGTCTGATGAAAAAGGCAATTGACGAACTGACAGTTTTGCCGAGTGCATTCGTAGCTGCTGCGGATCCGATAGCTGTTGGTATGCTTCAGGCACTCAATGAAGATGGCATTAGCATTCCTGGGCAAGTAAGTGTTATCGGCATAAATAATATCAGTGTGGCGAAGTATGTTTCCCCTCCATTGACGACCTTCCACATCGATTTAGGGGAAGTGTGCAAGGCTGCTATCGACTTGCTGCTGGAACGAATTATTGGAAAACGGACTTTATCTAAAACTGTATTGATCACCGGAGAAATTGTCGAAAGAAAGAGTACCGTGGCGAAAACGACTGACTAAAAAGGTCGTTTTTTGTTTTCGTAAATATTTTACTTAAATGAGTGAAATAGTTGTTTACTTCCAATTGACTTAATGCTATGTTTATTATTGTAAACGCTTTCAATGAAGGGGTGGATCGAGTGAAAAGGAAAAGGTTGCTGCTTGGCTTGGTATCAGGTTTGATGACGGGAGTCTTACTGACTGGGTGTGGACCGCAAGAGAGCGGATCGGATGGAAGTGAGTCCGAGAAAAGCGACAAATTAGTCATTTGGGAAGATAAAGAGAAGGCCATTGGTATTGAAGAAGCCGTAGCCGAGTTCGAAAAGGAACATGATGTGACCGTGGAAATAGTCGAAAAGAATTATGCACAGCAATTGGAGGATTTGCGTTTGGATGGGCCTGCTGGGTCCGGCCCGGATGTATTCACGATGCCGGGAGATCAAATGGGGTCTGCTGTCGCAGAGGGTTTGGTCAAAGAAATAGCGGTTGATGAAACACTGCAATCGGTATATACAGAGTCAGCGATGCAATCCCAGATGGTGGAAGGGAAAGTGTATGGTCTTCCGAAAGCTGTGGAAACAACGATGCTTTACTACAACAAAGCACTTATATCCGAAGAGGAGCTGCCGGAGGATTTGGAAGGGTGGTTCAATTATTCCAAGGAAGTGAGACAGGGAGAACAATACGGATTGTTGGCATTGTTCGATCAAACGTATTACGCCAATAGTGTGCTGAGCGGTTATGGTGGATATGTGTTTGGCAAGAACAGTGACGGTACATTCAACCCGGAAGATATCGGCTTGAACAATGAAGGAGCTGTGGAGGGTGCGAATGAAATCAAACGTTTTTACGATGAGGGGCTCTTCCCATCCGGTCTTGTTGGTGAGCAGGGGATTAATGTCATTGAATCGCTGTTTACGGAAGGAAAAGCGGCCGCCATCATATCGGGTCCATGGAATCTGGAACCATTTGAAACAGCGGGTGTCGACTATGGCATCGCTTCTTTGCCGAAGTTATCCAATGGGGAGAATATGCGGGCGTTCATCGGTGTCAAAAGCTACAACGTAAGTACTTTTTCCAAGAATGCCGAGCTTGCAGAAGAGCTAGTTAAATATTTAAGTAGTGAAGAAGTATCGAAAATTCGTTATGAAAAGACAAAAGAAGTTCCGGCAGTGAAGGCTTTGGCAGAAGACCAGGAAGTGATGGAAAGCGATGCGTCCAAAGCGATAGCGGAACAATCGCAATTCTCCGATCTGACACCTGGTATTCCGGAAATGAATGAGGTATGGAAACCGACAGACGCTGCTCTGCAGACGATTGCTACTGGAAAATCTGAGCCGCAGGAAGCACTTGATCAAGCGGTGAAATCGATTAAAGGTCAAATCGAGGCAAATCATGGCGGGAAATGATAAAGACGTGCCGGCATTGTGCCGGTGCGTATTTTCTATGTAAGAGGAGGAATGGGCGTGCAGCATCGCAAAGTGGCATTGTTGCTCTCGATCGTACCAGGTTTCGGGCAGTTCTATCATCGTCAATGGCTAAAAGGATTACTGTTTTTGCTGATCACCATTTCATTTTTTATCGCTTTCAAGGATTTATTGAATATGGGGTTGTGGGGAATTGTCACGCTTGGTACAGAAATTCCGAGAGACAATTCCATTTTCCTGCTGGCAGAGGGCCTCATCGCATTGATCGTCATCTTCCTAGGTTTGATTGTTTATTATCTGAATTTGCGGGATGCCTATAAGACGGGTGTCATGCGTGATAACAAACAGACGCTGTATACACTCCGGCAGCAGTATGAGCACGTGCTGCTGAAGGGCTATCCGTATTTGATCAGCGGACCGGCATTCCTGCTCCTATTGTTCGCAGTCGTATTCCCGATTCTTTTCAGCTTCGCCATCGCTTTTACAAATTATGATTTATATAATTCACCACCAGCTAAACTCGTGGAATGGGTCGGCTTCAGCACATTCAAGGAAATCTTCACCGTCGATATATGGCGCTCTACTTTCTTTGATGTTCTTGCATGGACGATCGTTTGGACGATTGTCGCTTCCACACTGCAGGTAGCACTAGGGATTTTTCTCGCTGTTGTCGCCAATCAAAAGGAAATCCGTTTCAAAAAACTCTTCCGTACGATTCTCGTCCTGCCTTGGGCAGTTCCGGGATTTGTCACCATATTGATCTTTGCGGGATTGTTCAATGACAGTTTCGGAGCAGTAAACAATGATATTCTTGCTGCACTTGGCATAGATGCAATCCCTTGGCTGACAGATCCGAACTGGTCTCGATTTGCGCTGATTATGATGCAAGGGTGGCTTGGTTTTCCGTATATTTTCCTGGTGACCACAGGCGTGCTGCAATCGATACCAGAGGATCTGTATGAGGCGGCAACGATAGATGGGGCATCTGTTTTCTCTAAGTTCCGCCACATAACAATGCCTATGATCCTATTATCCATATCACCAATCATCATCACACAGTTCACGTTTAACTTTAATAACTTCAATATTATTTATCTGTTCAATGCGGGTGGTCCAGCAGTTCCAGATTCAACCGCCGGCGGTACGGATATACTTGTCTCCTGGATCTATAAACTGACGATGCAGTCCAGCCAATATGCTTTGGCAGCCGCTTTGACCATTATGTTATCTGTTGTTGTCGTATCCATTGCTTTATGGCAGTTCCGAAAATCCAGTACATTCAAGGAAGGAGCATGAGCCATGCGCAACCGATCTCGTTTGATTCGACTTACCCTTTCCTATGGCGTACTGATTGTGATGTCGATCTTGATCCTTTATCCGCTTGCGTGGACGATCGGCGCCAGCTTTAATCCTGGAAACAGCTTGATCAGTACCTCCATCATCCCGAAGAATCCGACGCTGGCTCACTATAAAGAATTGTTCGAGGGCTCTGCGTCCCTTCCTTATGTGCAGTGGTATGTAAATTCGGTCAAAATCAGCTTTTTCACCATGATCGGTGCCATTATCAGTGTATCGTTCACAGGTTATGCCTTCTCGCGTTTCCGCTTTAAAGGAAGGAAGAACACACTGACCATCTTTTTGCTGCTGCAAATGATCCCGCAATTTTCCGCGCTGATCGCTCTCTTTGTGCTCGCGCAAATGCTGGATATGATCAATAGTCATTGGCTTTTGATCCTGTTGTATATCGGGGGCTTGATTCCGATGAATACGTATTTGATGAAGGGGTATATGGATTCCATTCCGATGGAGCTTGATGAAAGTGCACGAATCGATGGCGCAAGCTTTACCCGTACGTTTTGGCAGATCATCATGCCATTGTCGAAGCCGATGCTGGCAGTTGTCGCCATGAATGGGTTCACGGTGCCATTAGGAGATTTTGTCCTGTCGTCTGTCATCCTGCGCACGACAGAGGCATATACGCTGCCGATTGGATTATTCAACTTAGTCAATGAGGTGATGGGTGCCAGCTATACGACGTTCGCTGCCGGGGCCATCCTGATCAGTATACCGATTGCCATCGTCTTCCTGCTGCTGCAGCGGAATTTTGTTTCTGGACTGACGACAGGCGGAACGAAAGGTTAAATCAAAAAGGGAGAGAAGAAAATGAGTCAGACGAAGCGCAACTTGAAAGCACCATTTTTATTGCATGGAGGAGACTATAATCCTGACCAATGGCTGAAATACCCGGATGTCCTGAAAGAAGATATTGAACTGATGAAATTGGCGCATACCAACACTTTCTCGGTCGGCATTTTCGCATGGAGTGCTTTGGAGCCGGAAGAAGGTGTATACAATTTTGAATGGCTGGATAAGATTTTCGATGATATCCATTCCTTTGGCGGCAAAGTGATTTTGGCTACACCAAGCGGTGCACGTCCTGCATGGATGTCCAGGAAATATCCTGATGTCTTGCGGGTGAATGCTGAGCGTGTAAAGCAACTGCATGGAGGCCGACATAATCATTGTTTTTCCTCACCTACGTACTTGGATAAGACCCAAACTATCAACCGCAAGCTGGCGGAAAGATATGGAGATCACCCGGCTTTGCTGTTATGGCATATTTCCAATGAATATGGCGGTGATTGTCATTGCGAACGCTGCCAGGCTGCTTTTCGGGAATGGCTCAAAGAACGTTATGACGGAAATCTGGAAGCATTGAATGATGCATGGTGGGGACCATTTTGGAGTCACACGTTCACAGAATGGGAGCAGGTGGAATCTCCGTCGCCGAATGGGGAAGATGGTGTTCACGGATTGCGTTTGGATTGGCGGAGGTTCGTGACGGATCAGACTGTCCGTTTCATGGAAAATGAATTGGTCCCGATCCGCGAAATCACACCGGATATTCCGGTTACAACGAATTTCATGGCGGATACACCTGACCTGATTCCATTCCGGGGACTGGATTATAATCGTTTTGCAGATAAGATCGATGTAATCAGCTGGGATGCGTATCCGACTTGGCATAATGATTGGGAAACAACAGCAGAGCTTGCAATGAAGGTTGGATTCATTGACGATTTATACCGGACGATGAAGAATCAGCCATTCCTCTTGATGGAAAACACACCGAGCATGGTCAACTGGCATCCTGTCAACAAAGCAAAACGCCCTGGCATGCATATCCTTGCCTCGATGCAGATGCTCGCTCATGGCTCGGATAGCATTCTTTACTTCCAATGGCGAAAGTCTAGGGGGTCAACGGAAAAATTTCATGGGGCGGTCGTCGATCACGACCGTTCACCGGGGAACCGTGTATTCCGGGAAGTTGCAGAACTAGGCAAGAAAATGGAGAAACTCGCCGCGCTTAAGGGAACTCATCGCACAGCCGAAGTGGCATTGCTCTATGATTGGGAAAACGACTGGGCGTTGCAAGATGCCCAAGGTTATGGTCTGGATTCCAAGCAGTACATCCAGACAATGCATGCGCATTACCGCCCATTTTGGAAGCGTGATATTCCAGTGGATGTCATCATGAAAGATCATGATTTCTCCCAATATAAGCTTTTGGTTGTCCCAATGCTTTATATGATGGAAGATCGGACAGCAGCAAAACTTGAATCATTTGTTAAAAATGGCGGGAAGCTTGTCATGACGTATATCAGCGGTGTTGTAAATGAGCACGATCTTGTGCATAAAGGTTCATGGCATGAAAAACTAGCAGAGGTTTTCGGCATTCAGCCATCTGAAACAGATACCCTTTATCCGCGTGATTGCAATAAAGTGTTTTATGAAGGGAAGCATTACGAATTGAAGGATTATGCCACGGTACTTGATCTTGCCGGCGCAACGACAAAAGGTGTCTATGAAGAGGATTTCTATGCGGGAACCCCGGCTGTCACCAAGCATGCATACGGAAAAGGTATCGCTTATTACATCGGCGGAAGATTGGAGGATACTTTCCAGGAGGATTTTTATGGACAATTGCTGGCAGCGGAACGAATCTTGCCGCCGGTTGGCATTACAAAGCCGGATGGAGTCTCCATCCAAGTACGGTGCAATACAAAATCCGTGTTCGTGTTTGTCATGAATTTCAATGAGGAAGAAAAAGATATACAGCTGGATCAAGTGTATGAGGATGTATTGGATGGAGGGTCCCTTTCGGGTGTGCTGCGGTTGCATCCTTATGAGGTGAAGGTGCTTCGCGTAGACAAGTGATGCCTTGTAAGCTTTCGGTTTCACGTTTCACAGCAGTGTCAATGTGGAAAAGTATTGTATCAATCACGATGCAAAGGAGACATTTCTATGGAACCGAAAGATATGATGAAAGGTACAACTAGTAAACATCAGCAAGATCGTCAGCCAGGGATTGAAGCGAAAATGGATCCGTTACCGCATCAGCCGCTGGATTACAAGGGAGTCGGCAGATTGGAAGGAAAAGCTGCGCTAATAACAGGCGGTGATTCCGGTATCGGGCGAGCTGTGGCAGTCCTTTATGCGAAGGAAGGGGCAGATGTTGCAATTTCCTACCTTGATGAAACAGAAGATGCTGAAGAAACAAAACGTCTTATCGAAGCAGAAGGCAAGCGTTGTCTGCTGCTGCCGGGCGACATCAAGGATGAAGAGCATTGCATCAGCTTGGTCGAGAAAACAGTGGAGGAATTCGGTAAAATCAATATTCTCGTCAACAATGCCGCCATCCAATATGTGCGGGAAGATGTGCTTGAGATTTCCTCGGAGCAATTTGAGGAAGTATTCCGTGTCAACTTCTTCTCGCAATTTTATCTTACCAAAGCCGCTGTACGACATATGAAAGCAGGAGACTCGATTATCAGTACATCTTCCATCAATGCTTACCGAGGCAATCCGATGTTCATGGATTACTCCGCGACAAAAGGTGCTATCACTGCTTGGACGCGCAGTATCGCCCAAAGTCTTATCAAAAAAGGCATCCGCGCCAATTCCGTTGCGCCAGGACCAGTTTGGACGCCGCTCATCCCGTCTACAATCGGTGAGGATAAGATTGAACAATTCGGTCAGGATAGTTTGATGGGACGTCCAGGTCAGCCATCCGAACATGCATGGCCGTACGTGATGCTTGCTTCTGATGAGGCTTCGTATATGACTGGTCAAGCAATTCATATCAATGGGGGATCTTATACATCTTCCTAAAAACTTGAACCCCGTCCGCTGGATGGGGTTTTTGTTTTGCCTTCAGCAATCAGCGGTTTTGGGAAGGCGGGATGGCCATGTCGGGATTGGTTCCTGGCTTGGAATGCGGTCGTGATGAAAAGGTTTGGGCAATCTCACATGATGAAGTACCTTTGGTTTCATCCAACATCATTTCAGCGTATAGAAAAAAGCCTTAGGGTTCTTTTTTTGTGCAAAAAATAACCAATGGACATTTCATTGGCTAGATAAAAATGTATCCGTGGTATTAGGGGGACAGTTATCTTTAAATCGATTGGAAATAGGGTGAAAGTAAACATCGGTAGGGATAACGTCCCTTTTTTTGTGCTGTATTTTATTGTACGTCTGGCAATGTGCAGTTTGATTCCATACTTGTTTTATATCATTATTTTTGCCTGAAATTATTCCATACATAAAAACTATTTGCACGTTTGTTTATTTGTAATACAATTAAACAAACGGAATGACATCGCTTACTTGAGGAGGTACGCAATGGGACAATCAACAGGCATAGCCAAAGGTATTCTAGGATTTCCGGTAGCGCCATTTACCGAAACAGGAAGACTTGATGAGCAAGCATTGTTTGAGAATATTCGTTTTCTCGTAGAGGGAGGTTTGGATGCCATTTATATTGCTTGCGGATCGGGTGAGTTTCAATCCCTGGATCGGGCCGAGTACGAAGTGATGCTGGATACAGCGTTTGAAGCAGTTGCAGGCAAGGTGCCGATTTATACAGGAGTCGGGGGGAATCTTCGGACTGCTGTTGAACTAGCTGCTGTATCAGCCGAGAAGGGTGCAGCGGGTTATTTGCTGCTTCCGCCTTATCTGATTCATGGTGAACAGGAAGGGCTTTATCAATACGCAAAGGAAATATTTGATAATGCACCAACATTGGATGCGATTCTCTACCAAAGGGATAATGCTGTTTATTCCATCGACACAGTAAGGCGGCTGACAGCTTATCCTCAATTGAAGGGGATAAAAGATGGAATCGGGAATATGGAGTTGAATATCTGCCTCACGCAGGAATTCAAAGGAAGAGTGGATTTCCTGAATGGCATGCCGATGGCGGAAGTGACAATGCCTGCTTATTTGCCACTCGGGATAACAACATATTCTTCGGCCATCTCGAATTACATCCCGCATATTTCCAGGTTGTATTACGAGTCACTGCTTGCAGGAGACCAAAGTACATTGGATGATTTATATGCGGATGTCATCTTGCCGATCAACCGCATACGTAAACAACGCAAAGGCTATGCAGTTGCCTTGATCAAAGCAGGAATGGAGATCATCGGTTTGAGCACAAGGGGATATGTGCGTCCTCCAGTCGTACCTGTTACCAAGGAGCACTATAAGGAAATGGAACAGATTCTTGCGAAAGCATTGGAAAAATATCCGCAAAAGCAGAAAACCCCATAAAGGAGAGCTAATATATGTCGATGAATGTAACAACGAACGTATACCGAAACTTCATCAATGGTGAATGGCAGGAATCAAAGTCAGCAGAACAGATTACCGTCATCAATCCAGCAGATACAAGCACACCTGTCGGGCGGATTCAAAGTTCCACAGCAGCAGATTTGGAAGCAGCTGTGGAAGCGGCAGATGCGGCACGGAAAGAATGGAGGAGCCTATCAGGGGCAGCAAGAGGCGACTTCCTCTATCGGGCGGCCGCAATATTAGAGGAACGTGCCGAAGAGATTGCAGAGACAGCTACGAAAGAAATGGGCAAGACTTTGCCAGAAGCTCGTGGGGAGACACAGCGTGGAATTGCTATATTGAAATTTTATGCAGGTGAAGGGATGCGTAAAACTGGTGATGTCATTCCTTCCACTGATGCCAGTGCTTTCATGTATACGACGCGTGTGCCGTTGGGTGTCGTCGGCGTCATTGCCCCTTGGAATTTCCCGGTTGCCATTCCTATTTGGAAGATGGCCCCTGCGTTAGTTTATGGTAATACAGTTGTATTCAAGCCGGCATCTGAAACAGCGATTACAGCCATCAAAATAATCGAATGTTTTGAGGCGGCCGGTTTTCCGAAAGGAGTCATCAATCTTGTCACCGGGGCGGGATCCGTTATCGGGAAAGGATTGGCCGAACATCCAAAGGTGCAGGGCATTACGTTTACTGGTTCCAATAATGTCGGGAAAGGTATTGGCTTGACAGCGTTGGAAAGAGGCGCCAAATATCAGCTGGAGATGGGCGGAAAAAATCCGGTGATCATTGCCGCTGATGCAGATATCGAACAAGCAGTGGATGCTACGATCAGCGGTGCTTTTCGTTCTACAGGACAAAAATGCACGGCAACAAGCAGGGTCATCGTGGAGGCGTCGATTTATGATGCATTCCGTGAAAAGCTGATTGAGAAAACAAAGGACATCACAATCGGGAACAGCCTTGAGCAGGAGGTGTGGCTCGGGCCGATTGCAAGCGAAGCCCAGCTGCAAAATTGCCTTCATTATATTCAAACGGGGATAGAAGAGGGTGCAAAGCTTATTCTAGGTGGAGAACAGCTGACAGATGGGGACTACGAGAAGGGATTTTACGTTCAGCCGACCATTTTTGAAGACGTAACCACTGATATGGTGATTGCACAGGAGGAAATTTTCGGTCCTGTCATCGCATTGATCAAAGTAGATTCGGAGGAACAAGCGATAGATGTAGCGAATGATGTCAAATTCGGATTGAGTGCCTCTATTTTCACAAAAAATATCGGACGCTTCCTGCAGTTCGCCGAAGAGATGGAAGCAGGTCTTATCCGGGTGAATGCCGAAAGCGCCGGTGTGGAACTGCAAGCTCCATTTGGCGGGATGAAGCAGTCAAGCTCCCATTCCAGGGAACAGGGTGAAGCAGCCAAAGAATTCTTCACCAGCATCAAGACAGTTTTTGTTAAAGGGTAAAAGGGCAGATCAAGCCCTTTTCCATACCTATTAATGACAACGCTTACAAAAAAGCGGTGGAGGAATGAACGATATGGATAAAATCAGAGATAACCTGCACGATACTCAGATGAAAAAGTCGAAGGTTCGTTGGTTTGTCGTCTTTATGTTGTTCCTAGTCACATCTGTCAACTATGCTGACAGAGCGACGATCAGTATTGCAGGGGATGCCTTGCAATCGGATCTGGGCTTGAATGCTGTCAGTATGGGGTATGTATTCTCCGCATTCGGCTGGGCTTATGTGATTGGACAGATACCAGGCGGGATATTGCTCGATAAGTTCGGATCAAAGCTTGTTATCGGAATGAGTATCCTGTTTTGGTCGATCTTCACTTTACTTCAAGGGGCAATCGGATTCTTTGCTGGCGGTACAGCGATTATTGTCTTGTTTGCGCTCCGTTTCCTGGTCGGGTTCTCCGAAGCGCCATCTTTTCCGGGGAACAGCCGGGTCGTGGCCGCCTGGTTCCCCAGCAAGGAACGCGGAACGGCATCTGCCATTTTCAATTCAGCACAGTATTTCGCGCTAGTTATCTTCTCACCGCTGATGGGGTGGCTGACATATAGATTCGGCTGGGAATCCGTCTTTTACGTAATGGGAGCTATCGGTATCGTTTTGGCACTGGTTTGGCTGAAAGTCATCCGGAATCCACGAGAACATCCAAAAGCAAATCGGGCTGAAATCGACTATATCGAAGCAGGCGGCGGAGTCGTCGATATGGATCAAAAGAAGGAAGGTGCTGGTTCAAAGGAGAAGCAGTCACAGTGGCCGTTCATTAAGCAACTATTAAAGAAGCGGATGTTGATTGGCATTTACATTGCACAATATTGTATTACGACATTGACTTATTTCTTTTTGACTTGGTTTCCCGTCTATCTGGTACAAGGACGCGGAATGTCGATTCTGGAAGCTGGATTCATTGCATCCCTGCCGGCGATATGTGGTTTCCTTGGCGGAATCCTTGGCGGGATGTTCTCGGATTTCCTTCTCCGCAAGAACCTATCGCTGACCATCGCACGGAAAACACCGATCATCATTGGGATGCTGCTTTCCTGCAGTATGATCATCTGTAACTATGTGGATGCTGAATGGCTTGTCGTGGTTATCATGTCGCTTGCTTTCTTCGGCAAAGGTTTTGGCGCATTGGGCTGGGCAGTCGTGTCCGATACATCGCCGAAGCAGACAGCAGGTGTCAGTGGAGGACTATTCAATACATTCGGAAACATCGCTTCCATCACGACACCAATCATCATCGGGTATATCGTCAACGCGACAGGTTCCTTCAATGGCGCGCTTATCTTCGTCGGTGCCAATGCGCTAGTTGCCATTCTAAGCTATTTATTCATCGTTGGGAAAATAGAACGGGTGGAATTGGAAGCACCAACAAAATAAATCGGAGGGATTGCTAGATGAATCAAATGACAGAGAATGTGAGAGCCGGGAAGTCGCATCATGTGCCGTCCATTACGGAAATGCAAGTGATTCCGGTTGCCGGGCGGGACAGCATGCTGCTTAATCTGAGCGGCGCACATGGCCCGTACTTTACGCGTAATATCGTCATTCTTAAAGACACGACCGGAGCAGTCGGTGTCGGAGAGGTACCTGGAGGAGAGAAGATCCGACAAACGCTTGAACAAGCGGAATCATTGGTTATAGGCGAGTCGATTGCTTCTTATCAGGCTATTCTTAATCAAATAAGACAGCAATTTGCCCATCAAGATGCAGGTGGCCGGGGTGAACAGACCTTCGATTTGCGTACAACGATTCATGCTGTGACAGCACTGGAAGCGGCACTTCTGGATTTGCTAGGCAAATTTTTGCAAGTTCCGGTGGCTGCGCTTCTAGGAGAAGGACAACAGCGAAGTGAAGTGGATGTGCTCGGTTATTTGTTCTACATTGGCAATCGCAAGCAGACGGATCTGGCCTACAAAGAAGAATCTGGTGCAAAATGGGATTGGTTCCGTTTGCGAAATGAAGAAGCATTGACGCCGGAAGCAGTCGTACGTCTGGCGGAGGCCACTTATGAAAAGTATGGATTCCGGGATTTCAAACTAAAAGGCGGTGTTTTGGCTGGAGAAGAAGAAATCCAGGCAATTGAGGCATTGGCAAAACGCTTTCCGGATGCTCGGATTACACTCGACCCAAATGGAGCTTGGTCCCTGGAGGAAGCCATTCGTCTTTGCAAAGGCAAGCATGATATCCTGGCATATGCAGAGGATCCATGTGGAGCAGAAAATGGCTACTCTTCCCGGGAGGTCATGTCGGAATTCCGGAGAGCTACCGGACTGCCGACAGCGACGAATATGATTGCGACTGACTGGCGGCAGATGGGGCATGCCATCCAGTCTCAGTCAATCGATATTCCGCTTGCCGATCCGCATTTCTGGACGATGCAAGGCTCTGTGCGTGTCGCCCAGATGTGTAACGAATGGGGTCTCACCTGGGGATCGCATTCCAATAACCATTTTGACATTTCATTAGCTATGTTTACCCATGTTGCCGCGGCAGCTCCTGGGAATATTACCGCTATCGATACGCATTGGATCTGGCAGGATGGACAGCGTCTGACAAAAGAGCCTTATGTGATAGCTGAAGGGAAAATTGCGGTACCTGATGAGCCAGGACTGGGTATAGAGATAGATTTGGAGGAAGTGGAAAAGGCGCACCAGCTGTATAAATCCATGGGCCTTGGCGCTAGGAATGATGCTGTTGCAATGCAATATTTGATTCAGGATTGGAAGTTCGACAATAAGAAACCGTGCCTTGTACGATGATGAATCTGGGAGCCGTTCTACAGCTGGGCGGCTCTTTTGTATGCGTTTGTAATTTCGTTTCATTCCCAGTATCATAGGTTTATCACATATTAAAGGTGTTGGACATGATGGAGAGAGACCCATTGCAAGTGAATGTGGAGCACGTCAACAGAAAAACATTATCCAAACAAGTGGTGGAACGGATTCTGCATCTGCTATCAAGCGGTCAGCTGAAACCTGGGGATAAGCTGCCCACAGAAGCGGAATTCATCACGATCCTCGGAGTGAGCCGGACTGTTTTGCGTGAAGCCTTGAGTGCATTGGAAACACTCGGCATCATCACGCGTAAGACGCGGGAAGGCACCTACTTCAACCTGAAGGTCGGTGCAGCACCTTTTTCCGATATGCTTAACTTGGCGAGCGATAATATCCAGGCAATCATCGAAGCAAGGATCGTATTGGAACTCGGGCTGGTTACAATTGCAACGGAAAAGATCACTGACGAACAGCTGGAAGAACTGTATGAAACGATTGTGGAGATCGAAGAATCAAAGGACAATAATTACGGACAAGCTGATAAAAGATTCCACCGGATCATAGCTTTGAGTGCCAATAATTTGATACTTGATGGCATGATCCATTCGCTGCTTCTTTATCATGCGAAAATCAATAACCATATCATAGTCAGGGAAAAAGAAAAGACGGTAGCTTATCATAAACGTATCTATGAGGCTCTGAAGGAAAGAGATGCATACAAAGCGCACACAGCAATGTATGATCATCTGCGCTTTGTACAGAAGAAGATTCTCGAAGGGCAGCAGGAAAAACAAGGCGAGTAAGAAGAAGCAGCGGTTCCGCCAGCCGCTGCTTCTTTTTCATTTATTCGTTATCGGATTCTTCTTCATTCAATTCAAACAGGTGATCTAAGTATGGCTCCAGCTCGAATGTATCTTCCTCGGCATATGTGGTGAAAACATCTTTTGTTAATGAACTCATGATTTGAATCCTCCTTGTGATTGGGTTTGTAGTAATAAGATACCCAATCTAGCAATCTGCTAATCATCCAGTTTTTGGTCAGGAGGCTAGCTTTTCTTGTTTGAAATTCCGTTTGACAGAGAAAACCTGCATTACAATCATGAAAAGATTCACAGCTATCAATACAAAGATGGAATAAGAGAAGCTTCCGGTCATATCATTGACTGCCCCTAGAATAATTGGACCAAATGATCCGATGACATAACCAACTGCCTGTATCATGGCAGACCAAGAGGCAGCTGCCTGATGGGTAGTTGTCACATCAATCGGGAGCAAAAGATTCATGGCGAACAAACCGCCAGCACCAAGGCCGATGAAGCAAGCGGCCAGCCAAGGCAAGAAGGATATGAAAATCATCCCAAAGCCGATCAGTTCGAATATGGCAGCCGTTACAAGCCAGAACAGGCGGCTTGGAATTCTTTTCAGCAGATAAGGTATGGCTAAGTTAGCTGGTACTTGCAGAACCATGAAAAGGACGAGCAGGTTGGCTGCATAAACTTTACTGTACCCCATGTTTTCTACGATAGGGGGAAGCCAGGCAGTCAAAGAATAGAAAATGAACGCCATCCCGCCGAAAGAGAAGGTGAGCAGCCAGGCATTCCATTGGTTCCATGGCAATTTGTCTGCGCCCCCAAATGTTTGAATTGTCCTGTCTTTCTTTTTTTGAGGCAACACGACGAGGACCCAAATGATGATGGCAAGCAGTGCTAATAAGGACCAAGCAGCCAGAGCGATCTGCCAGGATTCGAATACATGCTGAATGGGTGCGACGCCTCCGGAAGCCATACCAGCTCCAACAGCCAGAGCGGCGGTATAAATACTGATCATGATTGCACTATTATCGGGAAAATATTTTTTAATGAAACCGGAAAGCAGCGGACCGGCAGCTGCAATACCGATGCCTGCCAAGAAAGCTGTGATCAATAAGAAGAAAGAAGTATGAGTGAAAAGACGAATGATGGTTCCAATGCCAATGACAACTAGAGACCAGCCAATTACATATTCAAGCGAAAAACGATTGGCCAATTTGGCAGCAACCGGCGAAAAGATGCCCATACATAAAACAGGTATGGAAGTGAGCAGGCTTGCACTGGAAGCATTCATATGCAATTCAGATTGAATGATTTCAATAAGCGGAGAAATGGAATTGATTGCCGGACGTAAATTAAGTGCTGCCACGAATAAAGCGATGCCTAACCAGATATACGTTGCTTTTTTCACATGCTGTACCCCCATCAGTATCGAATTATCTTATTGTAAACCTTGTCTGGTGTTGCTGCAATGCACCCATGTTTAAAATGCAGTAAGATAGTGGAAAAATGAATTAGAATAAAAAAGGGGGAATTGTCATGGGATTGAATCCAAAAATACAGGCTTTTTTGAAACAAGTAAATGCTCAGCCGCTACCGCTTGAATCGGTCTCGCCCGCGCAGTTTCGCAATCAGGCAAGAATGCAGGATGATGGTCCGAAACAAGAAGTGGCTAAGGTGGAAGACGGCCGGATTGAATTACACGATCGGACATTGCCGATACGTATCTACCGTTCTGAAAATAAGGTACAGCCCGCACTCGTCTTTTATCACGGCGGCGGCTGGGTTGTCGGCAGCATCGATTCGCATGATGCAACTTGCCGTGAAATTGCCAACATGGCAGCATGCACGGTTATCTCGGTTGATTACCGCCTAGCGCCTGAACATAAATTCCCTGCTGCAGTGGAGGATGCCTATGAAGCATTTCAATGGGTTAGTGCCAACGCAGAGCGTTTAGGAATCGAAGGAGCTAGAATTGCTGTGGGAGGAGATAGTGCAGGAGGGAATCTCGCAACGGTTGTGTGCTTGCTGGCAGCAGAACGAGCTGGTCATAAACCAGTATTTCAGTTGCTTTTATACCCATCTACAGGTTATACCGGAGAAGAGCCAGCTTCTTTACGTGAAAACGCGGAAGGCTATTTATTGACCAAACGTTTGATGAATTGGTTCCGCAGCCATTATTACCGGACAGAAGCAGATCGTTTCAACCCGTATGCATCACCGATTCGTTCTGATTTGCTGCATGCATTGCCGCCTGCAGCGATTTTGACGGCTGAATATGACCCGTTGCGGGACGAAGCACAGGCTTATGCTGAACAGCTAAAACGGGAAGGTGTCGATGTATTCGTGAAAAATTACGAAGGGCTGATTCATGGCTTTGCTGGTTTTACAGCTGAAGTAGAAGAAGCGTATCAAGCTGTGGCAGAGGGAGCTGCTCAGCTGAGGCAAGCTCTGTATCAATGATCGTGATGTAATAATATTGGTCTTCTCGTTCTGCATTATTCCTTATCGTCCACTAGCATTCGAATACACTCTAAACACTTCCATCTCATAATTGAAAAACCGTACTTAAAAACTTATTTAGTACGGTTTTTGATTTGGCTAAAACACCTATGTCTAAGACTTTTTATCTCTTACAGGAACCAAATTCCGATGATGGTGGAAAGTACAAGCCCGATAACGACTGGGATAAAACATTGCCGCACCAATTCCATCACCGGCACCCGTGCAAATCCAGCAATCGCTACAATAGAAGACCAGGCAATCAGCGTGCCGCCGCCAACCCAAATTGCTCCCATTTGTCCTATTGCAGCAAGCGTTGAGGCATCCATACCGACAGCAGGTGCCAGGGCACCTGAAAGGGCTCCGACGAGAGGGAGTCCGGAAAAGCCTGAACCGTCCAGTCCAGTTACCATGCCGACTATCAGCAAACCGAGTCCAGCAAAAATTGGATTCTCTGGAATATAGTGCTGCCCTGCCTCTACTAAATCAAACAGAAAGGAAGGAGCCTGTGCAGCATCTTCCAGACCGAATATCCTGGCAGAAATCTCTCCGCTCCCTAAAAAGAAGAAACCTGCAATCGGAATAACAGGCCCCATTGCCCGAAAAGCAAAGGTAAAGCCATCTACCAAGTGGTCGCTCACATTATGCAAGGACCGTTTCCAATTGTAAGCGATCGCTGCGGCAATCATGAGCAGGATAGCAGCACCTCCGATTAAAGCAGCTCCTGCTCCGCCCTCAAGCGAAGCAGTATTGCTGAAAGCTGCATAGGCCATGTAGGTCACCACAACAAGAAAGGCTGCGGGCACCAGAATCGCAAACAAGATACTGAACCTTGTTTTTTCACCTGAATGGGCTTCACTAGACGCATCGTTCCCGTTCCACCTTTCCAGGTGCACAATGGAAGGAGAGGAGATTTTTTTTCGAATCCGGAAGTACGCCAGCAGCAAGGCTGTGATACCGGTAATAAGCGATAAAATAAGCGCTTTGTCTGCCACCGCAGCAGTATCTGCACCAGCTGCTGTAGCACTCAGCATCGGTGCAATTTTAATAACATAATCAGAAGAAAGCGCCATGCCCTGGCCGGCAATCGCCATTGCCACACCAGTTGCGACTGGCGGCAGACCGGCTTTGATTGCAACAGGGAGCAGGATTGCACCTACGAGTGGCACTGCAGGTGTTGGCCAAAAGAATAGGGAGATAGAGTAGGTAATAAATGCCAATACCCAAAAGGAAGTATGGCCGTTCGTCATAATATAACCAAAAGGGCGAATCATCCGCTTATCAGCCTGCAATGCTTTTAAGGACTGCAGCAGAGCAGTCATAACGGTAATAATCAAGAAGATATTAAATAGTTCCGAGGCAGCTGTGAGGCTTGCGCTGAAGGTTGTCTGCAATCCCTTTACAAGTGTCCCCGTATACGACCAGCCTACCAAGAAGGTCATCAATAATGCCGGAACCAACACATTTTGCCGAACAAGCATCGTTAAAATAATCAAAAGTGTTCCTGCCAGATAGATCCAATGGGCCATTGTCAAGTCCGTCAAGCGGGTTCCTCCTTCATCTCATCATGTGCCATAGCCTATGTAAGACAGAAGGTACCGGTGACTATTGCTTAATGGAATTGTGTAAATGAAGGTGAGAACCCGCTTACATGCGAAATGTTGGAAGCGAACGAAAGAAACAACCGGAAAATCTATTACATGGAACGAATAAAAAAATGCATTGAAAGCGTTGACAATAATCCGCTTACATGATAAATTGAGTTTGTACAACAGCATACAACTATCCTTTAGGATTGTTACTGATAAGCAGGCAAAACCTAAATTATATTCCGGGAGCAGAGGCAACTCTGTGCAAGGGGTGTAGTTTGGGTTTTTTTGTGTACCCAAACCAAGAGCTTATCAAAAAAAGGATAAAGGCGGCATCCTTTATCCTCATCATAATATCCCCGAATGGAGGGTCTATCATGAATCATCGTAAAACAGCAGAAGAGATTTTGCAATTGGTAGGCGGAGAATCAAATGTTCAAAGTGTCATTCATTGCATGACACGCCTGCGCTTTAATCTGTACGATAACAGTAAAGCAGATCGAAAAAGCTTGGAGCAGGTGGATGGTGTTTTAGGCTCCAACATTAGCGGAAGTCAGTTTCAGCTGATCATAGGAAATGAGGTCCCGAAAGTATATAAGGAGATCATCGCCAATAGCAGTTTAAGTGAATCGAAGAGTGCAGAAGGCGAAACGAAACAAAAGAAAAATGTGATCAGCTCTATCTTCGACGTCATTTCCGGTGTATTCACGCCGATTCTGCCAGCTATCGCTGGTGCCGGTATGATCAAAGGTATTGCGGCTTTGCTGGTGACATTTGGCTGGCTGCAAGAAGCCTCCCAAACCTATCAAATCCTGACTGTAATCGGAGATGGTGCATTCTACTTCCTGCCGATACTGCTGGCAATCAGTGCAGCACGTAAATTCGGGTCTAACCCGTATGTGGCCGCTGCGATAGGAGCCGCCATCCTGCATCCGACGCTGACGGCTATGTTTGCAGAAGGAGGATCCATTTCCTTTGTTGGATTGCCGGTAACCGTCGCAACCTATTCATCAACGGTTATACCAATCTTGCTGGCAATTTGGATTGCTTCTTATGTAGAGAAATGGGTAGACCGGGTGACACATGCTTCCTTGAAGCTGATCGTTGTCCCGACGGTGACTTTATTAGTTGTAGTACCAGTTACCTTGATTACAGTAGGACCGCTTGGAGCTATAGCCGGTAACTATTTGTCCACAGGAACGAACTTCTTATTCCAGAATGCTGGAATTATCGCCATGATCCTGCTTGCTGGTACGTTCTCGCTTATCATCATAACTGGTATGCACTACGCACTTGTTCCGATCATGCTGAACAATATTGCCGTGAACGGCTACGATTATATGATCCCAGCCATGTTCCTTGCCAACTTTGGACAAGCAGGTGCTGCATTCGCAGTTGCGATGCGATCTAAAAATAAGAAATTCAAGTCGCTGTCCTTCACGACTGCGTTGACAGCAACGATGGGTGTGACAGAGCCGGCTATGTACGGCGTCAATATGCGCTTGAAGAAGCCATTCGTCGCAGCCTTGATTGGTGCTGCTGCCGGTGGATTACTGTATGCGCTCACAGATGTAAAAGCCTATATCGTTGCCGGTATGGCAGGACTTCCGGGTATCCCGACTTTCGTAGGTCCAGAGTTCATCTTTGCTATTCTCGGTCTCGTCCTGGCATTCGTTGCAGCAGCAGCTGTCACATGGATCATGGGCTTTGAGGACGTTATGGCATCAGCTGAAGAAACAACAACAGAAGAAAAAACAGTAAATACAGCAACAGAAGCAGATGCAGAGAAAGCATCCGAAGTCATCGCTAGTCCGCTGTCAGGAGAGGTTCGCCCGCTTGCAGAGGTAAGTGACCCGACATTTGCGCAGGAAATCATGGGAAAAGGTATGGCAATTTTACCGTCAAAAGGTGAAGTTGTATCTCCTGTTGATGGTGAAGTAGTTACGTTATTTGCCACAAAACATGCCATCGGCTTGAAAAGTACAAATGGCGCAGAAGTGCTGATACATGTTGGTATCGATACAGTGAAATTGAATGGTGAACATTTTACAGCTCATATCGCATCGGGCGATAAAGTCCAAAAAGGGCAGAAGCTCGTAACCTTTGACATGGAAGCCATTCAAGCTGCAGGATATGACGTTATTACACCGATCATCATCACAAACACTGCCGAATATGAGAATGTCACAACACTTGCTGAAGGCACTGTGAACAGCGGTGAAGCCGTGCTGGATTTGGCGGTATCTGCAACCACTTCAAAAGAAGCATCTTAAATCGTAAAAGGAGAGAGAGATTATGACAAACCAAACAGTATTTCCACAAGGATTCCTATGGGGCGGCGCAACAGCTGCCAACCAAATGGAAGGGGGATTCCATGAAGGCAATAAGGGCTTGAATATCGCGGATGTTCTTCCGGGCGGAAAAGAACGTCTGCGCATCTTGGCAGAGCCAGGATTTGATTTTGAAATTGATACAGATAAATACACATACCCGAACCACGAAGCAATCGATTTCTACCATCGTTATAAAGAGGATATTGCATTATTTGCGGAAATGGGCTTCAAAGTATTCCGGATGTCGATTGCCTGGACGCGTATCTTCCCCAAAGGTGATGAGCTTGAACCAAATGAAGAAGGGCTTGCTTTCTATGATCGTGTTTTTGATGAACTGCTTAAGCATGGCATCGAGCCAGTTGTTACGATTTCCCATTATGAAATGCCGGTGAATCTTGTAAAAGAATATGGAGGATGGAAGAGCCGTGAAGTGATCACTTTCTTCGAGCGTTATGCAAAAGCTGTGCTGGACCGCTACAAAGATAAAGTGAAGTATTGGATGACTTTCAATGAAATCAATAGCGGACTTATCATGCCAATCATGAGTCTTGGTTTCTCCATTCAGCCTGGGGAACATAAGTATCAATCAGTAATCCAAGGATTGCACCATCAGTTCATTGCCAGTGCCAAAGCTGTCCAGTATTGCCATGAAGTGAATCCAGATGCACAAATCGGCTGTATGATCATTTATGCACCTGTCTACTCCTATGACAGCAAGCCGGAAAATGTTTTTTATGCCGATCAGGAAGCTCGTATGTTCAATAATTACTGCGGAGATGTAATGGTTCGCGGTGCTTATCCGGCATTCGCAAAACGTTTCTTCAAAGAACAAGGTGTGGAACTGCAAATCGAAGACAACGATTTGGAAACCATCCAAGCGGGAACAGTTGATTACATCGGTTTCAGCTACTATATGTCCCGTACGGAAAAAGCGGAAAAAAGTGAGGAAGAGCTGGCGCAGGGTAATATCATGTCTGGCGTGAAGAACCCATTCCTGAAAGCGAGCGACTGGGGATGGGAAATCGATCCACTCGGACTGCGTATCGCGCTGAACGATATGTATGATCGTTACCAAGTGCCGTTGTTCATCGTGGAAAACGGGCTTGGTGCGTATGATAAAGTCGAAGCCGATGGAAGCATCAACGATGATTACCGTATCGATTATATGCGTGATCATATCAAAGCAATGGGAGAAGCCATCGAGGATGGCGTGGACTTGATGGGATACACTAGCTGGGGCTGCATCGATTTGGTTAGCGCCTCGACAGGGGAGTATTCCAAACGATATGGTTTCATCTATGTCGATAAGCATGACGATGGCAGCGGTTCATTGGAGCGGAGCCGGAAGAAATCGTTCCACTGGTATCAGAATGTTATTGAAACAAATGGAGCAGAGCTCTAATACTAAAAAGACCTTATCCAATTGACTTGGATAAGGTCTATTTCTATTCCATCTTGAATTTGAGGAATAATTCGTTATAGTGAGCCAGGTTTTCCTGTCCGAGGTTCTCATAGACTTCCAGACGATCAGTCAATTCCGGTGATGGGTAGAAGCGTTCATCATTCACCATTTCCTCCGGCATATATTGCAATGCTTCCTTATTCGGCGTGGAGTAGCTCACATATTCGGTATTTTGTGCGGCGATCTTTGGATCAAGCATGAAATTGATAAATTTATGAGCAGCGTCGACATTCTTCGCTGTTTTTGGAATGACCATGTTATCGAACCATAAATTGGAACCTTCTTCTGGCACGACATAGTCGAGATCCTCATTTTCCGACATGATCTCGGAGGCATCCCCAGACCATGTTATTCCAATCGAAACTTCCCCTGATGCCATCAGCAACTTGTTTTCATCGCCAAGCAAAGCCCTGACATTAGGCTTTAGGCTCACCAGTTTGTCATATGCTTCTTGTAAGTGATCTGGGTCTGTATCGTTAAGGGAATAATAAAGGCTGTTCAGCCCCATGCCCATGATCTCACGGGCACCGTCGATCAAAACAATCTTATTTTCAAGGGAAGGGTCCCACAGATCTGCCCAGCTGTCGAATGTCATACCGTCCAATTGTTTGCTGTTGTAAACGATACCGACAGTTCCCCAGAAATAAGGAACGGAATATTCGTTGCCAGGATCGAACGGCAGATCCATGAATCGGGAATCAATATTCTTCAAGTTGGGTAACTTGCTATGATCAAGCGGCAGCAATAAATCTTCTTCCTGCATTTTTTCAATTGTATACTCGGAAGGAACCGCGACGTCATAGCTTGTTCCCCCTTGCTGGATTTTTGTCATCATTGCTTCATTTGAATCGAATGTCTCGTAGATGACGGTAATCCCAGTTTCTTTTTCGAATGCATCGATGACCGCAGGATCGATATAGTCGCCCCAGTTATACACGGTTAGCGTATTGCCGCCTGAGTAGCCCTGGGAGACATTAAGGCGTGAAATGGTGACAAGCAGTATAGCGCTCACAGCGATGATCACAACGGCCAGGCGCATAAGTTGTTTCATTTGAGCACCTCCAGATCAGGCGATTTCCTATTGCGGCGGGTTATCAGATAATAAATGACGACAACCAGCATCGTAACAAGGAAAATGATCGTCGATAGGGCGTTGATGGACAAGGAAATGCCTTGTCTTGCTAGAGAATAAATTTCGACGGACAATGTTGTGAAACCATTCCCTGTTACAAAGAACGTAACAGCAAAGTCATCCAGGGAGTAGGTAAGCGCCATGAAAAAGCCAGCGAATATACCAGGAGCGATATATGGAATCACTACTTTCGTGATGACTTCCCAGCGTGATGCCCCGAGATCCCTTGCTGCATCAAGAAGGGATGGGCTCATCTCGGAAAGCTTCGGCAATACCATCAAGACGACGATTGGGATACTGAAGGCGATATGCGACAGCAGCACCGAATAGAACCCAAGCTGGATACCGGCAATCGTGAACAGGATCAGGAAAGAAGCACCAATGATCACATCCGGACTCACTATCAAGATATTGTTCAAGGACAGCAAGGCGTCCTTTGTCCGACTGGCGCGTACTTTATAGATCATCATCGCACCAAGCACGCCGATGATCGTTGAAATCAAAGCAGAGAGCAAGGCAATTACAATCGTATTCAAAACAATGATCAATAGCCGTGTATCTTGGAACAGTTCTTTGTACCAATCGAATGTAAAGTTCTCAAAATCGTACATATTGCCGCCGCTGTTGAAGGAATAAAATATCAAGTAAAAGATAGGCAAATACAACAGCCCAAACATGACAATCAGAAAAATTCGTGATAGGGGAGAAATTCTCTTATCCACGTGCTCTCCTCCTTTTCGTTCCCGTTGCGAACATGATGATGAACATGAAAATGATCAGGAAGACAGCAATCGTCGATCCCATCCCCCAATTCTGTGTGACAAGGAATTGCTGTTCGATTGCCGTGCCGAGTGTAATCACTTGGCTGCCCGCGATAAGGCGTGTCAGCATGAACAGTGACAGAGCTGGAATGAACGTAATCTGACAGCCTGCTTTCACACCATCAATCGTCAAAGGAAAGACGATTCTGCGGAATGTCGTCCAGCGTGAAGCCCCCAAATCATTTGCTGCGTCCAGATAAGTTGGATTCAGCTTATCCAATGCATTGAAAATCGGCAGGATCATGAATGGGATGAAAATATAAACAGAGACAAAGACAAAGCTGAAATCGGTGAACAGAAGCTGCTTCGATCCAATTCCGATTGTTTCCAGGAATGTATTCGCCATTCCGTATGTGCCAAAGATGCCGAGGAAAGCATAAGCTTTCAATAGCAAGTTGATCCAGCTTGGTACGATGATCAATAAGAGCCACAATTGCTTATGCTTCAATTTTGTCAGCAAGTAAGCTGTCGGGTAAGCAAACAGCAGGGCAATCAGTGTAATCAGGAATGCATACCAGAAGGAGCTCAATGTCATTTCCAGATAGATTGGTGTAAAGAAATTACGGTAATTGGTCAGTGAAAAGTCACCGTTGATATCCTGAAAAGAATAGTACAGTACTAACAGGATCGGAGCGATGACAAAAAAGGCAATCCAGATGACATAAGGAATCGTATACAGATTGCGGGTCGTCTTATTCTCCATCGTCATATGCCTCTAGTCGTTTATCGAATTCTTCCTCCGTCTCATTCAGACGCATGACGTGAATGGCTTCCGGCTCGAAGTCAAGACCGATTTCCTCTCCGACGACTGCTTTCTTGGTAGAATGAACGAGCCATTCGTTACCAGCTTCATCGTAGCTGGAGATTTCGTAATGGACCCCGCGGAATAGCTGGGAATCCACCCTGACGCGCAGGTTTCCTGCTTCTGCGCTTGTTATATGCAAGTCTTCGGGGCGAATGACAATTTCAACGGGTTCATTCGGCTGCAGACCTTGGTCTACACAGGCGAAACGTTTGCCGGTGAACTCCACCTCATAATCCCGGATCATTCGGCCATCAACAATGTTGGATTCTCCGATAAAGTCAGCCACAAAACGGTTGATCGGCTCATCGTATATGTCAGTTGGTGTACCGCTTTGTTCTATTTTTCCGCTGTTCAGGACGAAAATCTCATCCGAGAGAGCAAGCGCTTCTTCCTGGTCATGTGTTACGAAGATGAATGTGATACCGAGACGCTGCTGCATCTCGCGTAATTCGTACTGCATCTCTGTACGCAATTTCAGGTCAAGTGCGGATAATGGTTCATCCAGCAAAATCACTTCCGGTTCGTTCACGACTGCACGCGCAATGGCGACACGCTGACGCTGCCCGCCGGACATTTCGCTGATTTCCCGCTTCTCATAACCTGCCAGGTTGACAAAACGCAATGCCTCTGTCACTTTCTCGTCGATCTGCTTCTGAGGCATCTTTTTGATGCGCAGACCAAAGGCTACGTTTTCGTAGACATTCAGATGAGGGAACAGGGCATAATCCTGGAATACAGTGTTTACAGATCTTTTATTGGCAGGAATTTTATTCAGTGGTTTCCCATCGAATAGCATCTCGCCGGAAGTCGGTTCTGTAAACCCTGCGATCAGACGTAGTATCGTCGTTTTTCCGCACCCGGAAGGTCCAAGAAGGGTATAGAATTTGCCGCGCTCGATTTCGAAGCTGACGTTGTCCAAAACAGTGGTATCTTTATCGTACTGCTTCATTACATTGTGGAATTGAATGATCGGTTTCTTTGTCATTGTCATCTCCCTTGTTTCTTTTCCGTATTTTTGAGTCTAAAAATCTTGACGTATCATTATACGACATTAAAAGGCATATTGAATAGAACTTTTTTCATATGGAACATTTTACAGTATGATACGTATATGTAGGAAATCGAGTACGTATAGAAAGGGCGAATGCACCATGTCCACAACAAGAAATATGAAACTGATCACAGGAGTCCTGGAAGCCATCTTGGCTATTCCTGTACTTGGCGCCATCATCATTTTATCGAATGGTTGGATGCCTCTGGTCATCATGCTAGTTTTGCACATCATTACCCTTATGCTTGCTGTGCAGGTTCAGGGACCGCTTGCCGGCAGCATCGTCGGGATTATAGCGTCTTGTCTTGGATGGATACCTTTTGTCGGCTGGATGCTGCATGCAGCTGCCGCGATTGTTTTATTGTTAGAGTATTTCTCCAGACGGCTGCAACGCCGATAATAGTAGCATACCCTAAGCAAAAAGACTGCCACTCATAAAGGCAGTCTTTTGTTATGCGGCCATGGAGCGACAAACGTCGGCACAGGCAAAGCAAGCATCTGCACATTCTTGACAATGCTTCGTTTCATGCTGTCTGCAGATTTCTCCGCAAGCTTGGCAAATCACTGCGCATAACGTGCATACCTGCTCAGCAAACGGACTCATCCGCTGCATCGACTGGATTGCACATGCACACATATCCGCACATTCACGATCCATTCGGATACAATCCGCCATCATCTTCACGTCCTCTTCCAACAGGCAGGCATCATAGCATGTATTACAAGCTTCCATACATTCCAGGCAAGCTTGGATACATTTTTCGTAATCTGTGTTCATGATTGGAATCTCCTCCTTATGTGGAATCTTTACCCTGATGAATTATAGCTATAACATTACAACAACACAGTGAATTGTTTCATAAGAAAAAGCGACATTGTAGCATGTCGCTTTTTGTCTGGACTAATAAGGAAATGGAGGGGATGGAGGTGTCAAGAAGGAAGCTCCCCAGCGCGTTCCGCCTTTGCACGGATCTTCGCACTCGCATTTCTCATGTTTCTCTTCTTCTTTGCACGGATCGTGTTCTTTGCATTTATACGTACGCTTTGTTTTCTTTTGGCAATCAGGTTCGTAATAACCCATTATGCTCACCACCTTTCCTACCACAACTTATGAAGAAAACTGTGGAACAGGCACGGCGGATATAAAGAGAGGACAAGCGAAAATCGCTTTATCCTCTGAGTTTAATCTGCAAAGGCGATGCCATTGAAGCTTTCCGGTCCGACTCGGACTGTCCCGATTAGACTTGCCGATATAAACGCTGTATATGTCAGCTGTCCGCTGGCTGGTGGAGGGACGTTGATTTCCGAACCGACAAAGGTAAACGCCTGAGGCCCGAGAATCTCCAAGTCCAAGTTGGAAGTAGATGAGAAAACGACTGGGTCTGTAGGTTGTGTACCTCGCACGATCGTAACAGTGATGCTAGTCAGTAAAGGCAGCAAAGGAAGCTGGACCGTGATGATGCCGCTTAGCTGCACCCTGATCGGGCTGGTTGCTTCGGTTGTTATGAGACCGATCTGGCCGAACAATTGCGGTGTCCCAACCAATATTGGTGCGGAAATGGAGTTGGAAAGACTGGCATTCTGGGATGTCCTTGCATCAAGTAGTATAGTCATGAGATGTCCTCCTTTCTGAATGAAGATACTGTATTATATGAATCCTTCATCGCTATGAAAGGGACGGCCATCTTGAAAGGGATTTACTATCGTACCAGTGCCTTTTTATATAACTCGATGGTATTGATACCCATATTGGAAAGCGACCATTGCTGTTCTGCCCAGAGCTTAGCTTGGCTGCCCAGCTGCTGACGGAGCGCAGTGTCTTGGAGCAAACGGAAAAGCTGTTGTGCCAGACTGGTTGGATTGCCTGCCTCGGAGAGCAGACCTGTTAATCCTTCCTGCACCATTTCAGGTAATCCGCCGGCATCGCTGACGACTACTGGCACGCCGCATAGTTGGGCTTCTATGACAGAATATGGCTGTGTATCCTGCAAACTTGGCAGTACAAAGATATCTGATGACGCAAGAAAATCTTTTACATTAGGTACAGATCCCAGCAGCTTTATCTCGGATGAGAGGTCTGCTTCCTTTATTTGATTCTTGAGTTGTTTTGCAGCATCCCCTTTGCCGAGTATCCAACATTCCCAGTCCAAGGTAGAAGCTTTAAGCTGTTTTAAGGCTTCTATTAATATGTGCACGCCTTTTAATTGCACGAGTCTCCCAGCAAATAAGATGATCGGCTTTGTTTTGCTAGGGACATTGTCGAGCTTTTTCGGACTTTTATGAAAAGCGTCTATATCTATGCCGTATGGAAACTGTACAAATCGTGCGTCTGGAATATTATGCTGCTGCACGAGGTTTATTTTCGTTATGGCTGCAGGTATGTGGATGAGCTCACTTACGTGGCATCCGATATGTTCCAAATGAACATTGTACTGATATTCGAAACTCTCATAAAGTTCCTCAGGTGATATATTCGGATGACGCCCTTGGATGGATAAGGAAATCTCCTTCGACAGATAGCCATGGATACTTGTGACTACCGGAATATGGGCAGGCTTCACACGATCCATTGCCGAGGCAGCAATGACGTCTTGTGCATGGATGATATCGTATTTGGAAAGATCGAGCGTCAGAGCTGTTAGCTCCAAACAATACCTCAAGACTTCCGTCAGGTAAACCGAGGTATATGATTCCAGCTTCGGATAGGCTGTTTCCAATTTATTTTCGATGAGAGGCTGGACATCGGCCATCTTAAATGGGGTATTCTGTCCAATGATACGGTATTCAGATAGCGTTTCATCCTGGGCTAATATATCGACTTCATGCCCCAATCTCATCAATTCATTTCGGAGATTACGAACAACTGTCCACAATCCTCCAACATACGGAAGCGGATAATAAGAAACGAGCAGGACTTTCATATTCATCAGCCTCCTATTTTGTTTTGCCGTACCGTACCATTAATGGGAGAAGCCGGTCATCTGGTATGCGATAACCAGGCGGGGCAAGTTTGATTAATTTAGCAAGTTGTTTTTCTTTCATGACAATTGCTCCTTTTTATTAAAATACAGCATATTTTTCCAAGTAATCATGTAGAATTGGACGGTAATGTTCTTCGATCGTTTTCATTTCATGCAGTATCTGCGGTTGGAATCTTGATGTTCCAGATTCCTCGTGTGAACGGAACTGAATCAGTGCCTGATCGATATAATGCATATGAAAGCCATTGAGAAGTATCCTGAACCACATATCGTAATCATGTGTATACAAAAATCCCGGATTGAAAACCCCTACTTTATCGAATATATCTTTTCGGATCAAGGTGGTGCAGCCATTGACTGGATTTTCCACACGAAAAGATTCATAAACTTCCTTTGCATTGTTATAAGGATTAAAGCGTTTGCCGCACCAAGGAATGAATACCTGATTATCTTTATCCATCAGATGGTAGTTGGAAAAACTGACTGACGAATTGCTGGCAATCATATAATCCATTTGTGCCTGAATCTTATGCGGAAGGAACATATCATCAGAGCTCAGCCATGCCACATATTCCCCGGTCGCATGTTCTATCCCATGATTAAGCGCAGTGGCTGTTCCCCCATTTTCTTTCCGCAGATAAGTTATATGATCCAGATAGGGTTGTATTTTATCGACTTCTTGTGTGGAACCATCATCGACTACGATTACTTCTATATTCGGATAAGTCTGATCCAAGGCGCTCTGTATGGCGATAGGGACATATTTATCATTGAAAAAAGGAATAATGATCGTCACTTTCGGCAGCATTGCTGCTCCTCCTAATTAACATATTTTTTCTGCCTGCGTGCATATACTTGAAATGGATATTGCACGCCTAGTAAAGGAGGCAGGACATGAAAGTATTATTTGTATTTTATGTGCCAAGCGGCGGAGTGGAGACACTCAATCGGCAGAGAAGAGCTGCCTTGGAATTGGAGGGCATCTCTTCACATTATTTGTATTATGAAAAACGTCGCGAATTAGTGAATGATCACGGTGCACCGTTATATATAACTAACGAAGACGCGTATATAAAGCAAATATTCGATAATAACGATTTTGATGCGGCTATCATAACTTCCGATTTTTTAAGCTTTCCACGTTTTCGGCGACTAGGTTTCAAGGGAAAGCTGATCTTGGAAGCACAAGGATTCGGTCCTAAGGAAAATGCCTATTTACAATTACAGATGGCAACTCCGATTGTGAATAATTATGCCAATGCATTGCTGCATCCGATGACAGAGCATATTGCCGAAATTTATGAGCATTTCTATCCGACAACTCCGACCTTTGGTTTTGATATTTGCTTTGACCCTGATACATTTGCGTATATGCCTGGTATCTCCTCGGAAAAACCAATCATTGCTTGGGTGGGCAGATTGGAGGACAATAAAAACTGGCGTGAATTCCTTCAGATAGCTCACAAACTCATTTCAGAATATCGGACGGATTTACAATTTTATATGTTCCATGACCCATCTCTGGCTGCACCTAGTGAACTTATCGCCTTTGAACAGATGTTGGACAGCCTGCAACTGAGAGAACATGTGTCCATATTCCCCGATGTTCCCCACACGGATATGCCCTATTACTTCTCCATGATCGGTGATTCTGGAGGATTTTTATTGGCAACATCCAAAGTCGAAAGTGCAGGGTATGCAGTGATTGAAGCTATAAGCTGCGGCTGCCCTGTACTGACGACAGACTCAGATGGTGTGCGTCGGGCTGTCATTCATAATCAGACCGGTAAATATTATGAGTTAGGCAATCCGGATTCGGCTCTTGTAGAGGCGAAGGAGTTCATGGCAAATACGGATCAGCGAACCTATATCCGCGAGAATGCACTCCGGCATGTAAAGGAAAGATTCAGTTATGAAAGATATGCAGCTTCTTTTAAACAAATGCTGTTAAAATTAGGTGTTCAGGATAGTAGTAAAGGGTAAATTTGTTTCTGTTCCTCCAGCATGTCACGAAAGTTTGGCACAGTATAAGCGGGTGACTGTCTTGTGTTCACAATCGACCGGTCCAGCACCAGCGCGGCATCTGGATTAATCTGGATGTCGTCTTTTTGATAAATCTCCTTGATTAACTGCAATAGGTCGTGTTTACTGATTTTTTCCTCTTGGCATAGATGATAGAGGCCGCTAGTCTGTTTTTGAATGAAGAAATCAGCGGCTTTTGCCAATTCGAGTGTTGTTACACCATTCCAATAGACCTTTTCAAATCCTTTGATTTTACCGCTTTGACTCATAAACCAGTGGAAAAGGCCAATACCATTCTTGAGCTCAGGTCCAATGATGGAAGTGCGAATGGTTAGGTGTGGTTCTATCGTTATTTCTCCAAGTTGCTTGGATTGTGAATATACAGAAGTCCCATCCCGAAAGTCAGTCTCTTTATATTGACCGTCTTTACCAGAAAAAACACAATCGGTACTGAGTTGAATCAAGCGTCCATTTTTTCTTTCCATAAATCCCGCCAGCTGGTGAGGAAGCAGACTGTTGACGCGAAAAGCTAGAAGCGGGTTCTGTTCTGCAGCATCATTAAGGATTCCAATGCAATTTATGACAATATCTGGTTCAAGCGAGTTTATCAATTTCTCCAATGCTAAGGTATCTACTGCATCAAGATAGATACTGCTCTTATCCTTGCGGTCTCGTGAAGTGTAATAAACATCGTAATCAGGCTGTTTGCGCAGGTACCTGTACATGACATGCCCTGCCATTCCCTTTCCGCCGAGGATGAGTATCTTCATTAAATAAAACCACCTTTTGCCAGCATGTTTTTGATTTCCTCGAGTGACAGAAGGTTCTGGCTGGAATTATAATCAGTGATTTCGACCTTCTTATAGTCCTTGTAGTATTCTGTTATTTCTTTTGTTTTGAAATCTGGCAGGATGACAAAGTAGCGATCGTCATAAACAATTGCTGAATGGCTCTCGTTGATGGTCAAGAGCAGCTCGTGAATCTTTTCTCCGGGACGAATACCCAATGTTTCGAATTCTATATCAGAATCCCCCGATGCCTCCGTCAGGACTTTCGCGAGATCGGTAATTTTGATTGCCGGCATTTTCATGATGAATATTTCCCCGCCAACAGCTTCGAATGTCGCTTTAAATACCAGCTTGATGGCATCCTCTACGGTAAGGAAGAAACGCGTCATTTCGGGGTCGGTGATGCCGATTTTGTTTTTTTGCCGGATAGCCTTCTTAAAGACATGGATGACACTGCCATTTGTTCCAAGAACATTACCGCCACGGATGCAAACGAAGGTGGTATTCGCATGGAGCTTATTGGCATGGGTGATCAACCGTTCTCCCATCGCTTTGGACAGGCCATAGAAGTTGGCGGGATCGGATGCTTTATCCGTAGAAATATAGATGACTTTATCGATATTATGATGAATAGCAGCGTCAATGACATGCTGGGTTCCTATGACATTCGTTTTAAGAGCTTCCAATGGCTGGTCTTCACAAACAGGCACGTGCTTAAGTGCTGCAAGGTGGAATAAATAATCCACTCCCTCTGTTGCTTCAATCAAGGCCTCTCGATCACGTATATCCCCAATTTTGAAATGCAGTTTTGGGTTATTGTCAAATTCCTGCTTCATGGTAAATTGATGGGATTCATTACGGGAGAAGATGCGGATTTCCTTCGGTCGATGCAGAAGGAGTTGTTTGACAAGTTCATAACCCCATGAACCTGTGCCCCCAGTAATGAAAATCGTTTTATCCTTAAACAATCTCCAAACCTCCTAAAATAATTTTAATCACTTTGTCCGAAACATATAGGTCTGCATATCCTTCAGGAAACTCCCAATCTTTTGAAGTAGATGCCATGATGACAGCAGAACGTTCGATTGCTTTTGCATCGATCCCCGATATGATATTGCTGCCGCATACAACCGTTTCGGGCCGTTCTGTCGTCCGGCGTACAGTCACTGTCGGAACATGGAACAGACAGCATTCTTCTTGGACAGTTCCGCTATCTGTAAGTGCAAGCAGGGCATGCTGCTCGAGTGTCGCAAAATCGAAGAAACCAAAAGGCTCATGAAATTCCACAAGCGGACTTAATGTCACATCTTTTAGTTGATGGATTTTCGATTGAGTTCGAGGATGGATGCTGCAAATCATCCGTTTGTTCAGTTTTTCTGCAGCGTTTCTCAGTCCATTCATGATAATTCGCAGCCTGTCTGGGTGATCGACATTTTCCGCCCGATGTATCGTTGTCAGCAAGTATTGCTGTTTCTTCAGCTTAAGGTCTTTTAAGATACGGCTTTTTTGGATGCTGGGGTCGTAATGATGCAATACCTCAAATATGGGGTTTCCTGAGACGACAATACGATTAGCTGGCAGTCCCTCCCGCAGTAGGTTTTCTCTGCTTCCGGGTGTGTATGGCAGGTTAAGGCTGGAAATTGCATCAATTACGCGCCTGTTTTTCTCCTCGGGTACTTCCAAGTCGAAACAGCGATTGCCTGCTTCCATATGCACGACAGGTATGTGCATCCTTTCTGCAAGCAAGGCGCTCAGCGCACTGTTCGTATCCCCAAGTACCAGTACTTTTTCGGGTTTTTCCTGCTCCAATATAGTTTCCAATTCCTTATACATCGTGGCTAACTGTTCCCCTAAACTCTGCTGGCTTTGGGACAGGACGTAATCAGGCCTTCTAATCTGCATTTCTTCAAAAAACACATCGCTCAAGTTGGAGGTGTAATTTTGGCCAGTGTGAACGAGTACATGATCTGCCAGCAAATCTAGCTTTTTAATTATGATGGATAGCCGGATTATTTCAGGTCGAGTTCCTAAAACAGTTAAAATCTTCACAAATAACCTCCTTTAAAACCGCCATATTTCTTCCAAGCGTATTTTCGTTGATTAGTATATGGAAACATTAGAAAAGGGATTGGATATAAGCACAGGATGACATTTTTTACTTCAAGGAATAACAAAGAAGAATGCTCCTCATATACTGGCTTTGGAAAGGATGATGAAAGTGCCGAATAAAATACCGACACGATTATATGGCAGAGCAGCAGTAAGCAATCGGGCAGGCGGTACAATCTGGGGAGGAGCATTCTCATCCAGGAGAGGCTTTCCTGTCTCATTTCCTTCTTCAGTTCAGACAGAGACAGAGTTGATAAAGGAAATGCCGATGCCTGCAGAAACAATTCCTGAAGCCGGTGTGCAAGCTATCGTTGATCCAATATCCGCATTCAGCCCGGTTGTAAGTGTTCCCGTAACACAACCTGTAATGGAACCTTTATTCGAATCCGTAATTCAACCCATAACTGAACCTGTAATCGATCCTGTAATTCAATCTGTAACCGAACCCGTAATCGAGCCTGTAACTGATGCCGCAATTGGACCAGCAGCCGGAAATACTGATGCCCCATTGCTGGATATTTCAGATAAAACAGTAGTCGAAAGTACAGATATACAGGCAGCAGAATCAATAAAAGAAGCTCGGGAAACAGTTGCGCCACCGCCGCTTGTTCCTGCAACACCAGCTCCTTTTCAGCCTGATCACGTACATGGCTATAAAACAGAAGTGAATGAGGATGGTACAAGGGACGTAAAGATTAACGGCAGCAGGATTACCATACCGGACCTGGACATTCTGGCTGCTATACCAGATTGATGGAGGCTTCCTGTTAAGCAGGAAGCTTTTTTATGGCAAGCACATGATTCATCAACTGCCATATACTATTTAAGGCTTACGGTAGGACGTTTTTATAAGGTATTGGAGGTTATGGAATGAAAATATTGTTGGCTACTTATTGGTCTATTCCGCATCTTGGTGGAGTATGGAACTATATTTCCCAGCTGAAGCGCAGATTGGAAGAATTGGGCCATACTGTTGATGTTATGGGGTATGGCGGAGAGAATACCTACATTCAGCTCTCAGGCAGCGACAAGGTGATCCCCAAGGAGCGCTGGTCTTCCTATATACAAAGCATTTTGAAGAAAGATAGTTTTCCGAAGGTATATCAGAATCATCTGGTAGAGTACACAGAAGTGCAGCGTTACACTTATGAGCTTGCTGCAGCAGAATTCGGGCTCGACAAATATGACATTATCCACACACATGATGTCATTTCCACTGTGGCATTGGATAGGGCCCGTCCTGAAGGAGTACCGCTTATCGCTACTTTGCATGGGTTGGTTTCCCATGAGATACGTCACCAGCTTCAAACTATCCACAAGTCTCCGACCTCTGCGCTTGCACGAGCTTATTTTGATCAGATTGAAAGATTGGGTGCATCCAGTGCTGATGTAACGATCACTGCAAATGATTGGCTGCAGCAGATTTTGCAGGAAGAATTCGGTGTACCTGAAGATAAATTTGAGAAGCTGCATTATGGATTCTCGATAGAATCTTTCTTGGAAAAGCAAGCTCGATCAACTACGATACAGACTCCGCCGAATAAGAAGATAATTATGTATGCTGGCAGGCTCATTGAACTGAAAGGCGTGGATTACCTTATTGAGTCACTTGCTTCCATGAAAGATCGCGATGACTGGATATGTTGGATTTTGGGGGAAGGGAATCGGAAACAGCACCTTCAAGCCCGTGTAACTGCTGCAGGCCTGCATGATAAGGTACTTTTTCTTGGTAAGCGCGATGATGTCCCTGTCCTTTTGAAACTAGCAGATATTTGTGTACTCCCAAGCCTCATGGATAATCAGCCGCTCAGCGTAATCGAAGCGCAGATTAGCGGTAAGGCTATCATCGTGTCCGATGCAGGGGGATTGCCGGAGATGGTTGATCATGGCGTTACTGGTTTGATCGTACCAAAGGCCGATTCAGCAAGCTTACAGAGTGGAATTGAAACCTTGCTGGACGATGATGCATACCGAAAAATTCTGGGAGAGCAGGCAAGAGAATGGGGGATGCAGCACTGGTCGATGGAAGCAGGCGTAGACCGACTTTTGGAAATCTATAAACGATTTGTACCGGACAGCTGATGGGGGAGGTCTATGATGAAAGTGATGGTAACAGGGGGAGCAGGATTCATTGGTTCCCATCTTGTAAAAAAGTTAGTGCAAGAAGGGCATGAGGCAGTGGTTTTGGATGATCTTTCTGCTGGTGATGAACTTGATTTGCCGCAGGGAGTGAAGCTGTATCAGTTTGATGTCAAAAGTGCGGATGCATATCGAGTAGTCATAGAAGAGATGCCGGATGTTATATTTCATCTTGCTGCTCAAGCAGATGTGACAAAAAGCATTCTTGCTCCGGTACAGGATGCAGATGTAAATATCGGTGGTACGATAAATATGCTGGAAGCAAGCCGGACATCTGGTGTTAAAAGATTCATTTTCGCGTCGACCTCCGCTGTCTACGGCGATATCCAGAAGTACATCGTTAAAGAAGAGGATGTACCTGCCCCCATCTCTTACTATGGATTGTCCAAATTTTCAGCCGAGAAATACATCCAGCTATTCCACCAATTTTATAAGCTCCCTTATACCATCCTTCGTTATGGGAATGTGTACGGTCCCGGTCAGAAGCCAAAGGGTGAGGGTGGTGTTGTGGCAGTTTTCTTGGAAAAGTTGATGCGCAAAGAACCAATCATGATTCACGGAGATGGCACCCAATCCAGAGACTTTATTTTTGTAGAAGACATCGTGTCTGTGAATATCGCTGCTATGAATCAAAAGGAGAGCGGCATCTATCATGCAAGTACGGGCACCAGCAATTCCATCTTGGATCTTGTAGAATGTTTCAGACAGTTAGAGCCCTCTTTGGTTCATCAATTCACAACAAGCAGGAGTGGAGATATCACCCACAGCTGTCTTTGCAATGAAAAAGCAATCAACCATTTAAATTGGAAGCCATTCATCAATCTTTCGGATGGTATCCGAAAAACATGGTATCGATCGTGATTTTCCTTCAATTAGACTGTTTGCTCTTTCAAAATGAATGGCAAATGAATCTATATAAGAATAGGGGAGATTGCGAAAGGGGTTGTAGTTGTGGGAAATGATTTAATTAAAGGCGGATATGATGCAGTATTCAGTCTGGGGGATTTGTGTCTTGGGGCGATCCAAATGAAAAAGAACAATCTCCGGCCATTTTCGGGCCCGATTGATTGGATGGGATCTCCTTTGCTTACAAGCGTTATCCAACTATTTGAAAAGCGATTCGCCGATTTCATGCTGCTGGAAAATCTACGCATTGTTGGATACGCTACAGATGAAATGCTGCTTGTCTCGGATGATCGGAACCTTATCATGTCAAATCATGACTTTGATACGGCTAATAATAGTTTGAACCAGCTTACCACGTATCCCAGCGTGAAGGAGAGGCTGGATCGCCGAGTGGATCGGCTGTTGGAAAAACTGATTACAGCTCAACGCATTTTGTTCATCAGGACGAATGCGACTCTTGAGGATACAGCAGAGCTTCAGCGTGTTCTGCGATCGATCATTGCAAATGATTTTCGAATTTTAGTTGTCAATCATGGCCCTGTCTCCGGCATCGTGGAAAAGCATTGGCCAATTGATAATGTCTATAGTGTCGAGCTTCCGGACGAGGAGATATGGGAAGGGAATAATGCCTTATGGGCTCAGTTGTTTCAGGACGTCTACCTTATTTGACAGGAGGTACGTATGAGTAAACGGATCTTGATTACGGGAGCCAGCGGATTCACTGGTCAGCATGCAGTTCGGCACTTCCTGGATAAGGGCTATACCGTCCATGCTGTCATTCGACGTACAAAGCTGGACTTGGATCGGGAAGCATTGTATATTCACTCACTTGATCTGAGTGACAAGGAAGCTGTGCATAAACTGCTGGAGGATACGAAGCCGGACTATATCCTCCACCTTGCAGGAGAGAGCAGCGTGCCGGAATCTTGGAAAACACCTTTCAAAAGCTGGCAGGCAAATGTAGGATCGACACTTCATCTTGTTGAAGCGATTCGGGCTCTGGAGCTTTCAGCGCGCATAGTGATTGCTGGAAGCGTACTGCAGGATGAACTGGGCAGGGCGGTATCGCCGACTCACCCGTACAGTCTTACCAAAACGATGCAAACGACGGTTGGGCTGGCATGGCATAATCTATTCCAAGTCGATGTGATGGTTGCCAAGCCTTCCAATATAATAGGTCCCGGAGTTTCCAATGGCGTCTGTACACTATTTGCGAAACAATTAAGAGAGCACCAAGAATCCGGAATAACTCAAATTCAGGTTGGTAATGCCGCTGTGACACGTGATTTCATCGATGTCAGGGATTTGGTGGAAGCGTATGAGACATTATTTCTTAATGGAGAATCAGGAGAAACGTATGAAATCACTTCCGGGCGTTGGGTATCTTTGGGAGAGGTACTGTCTGTTTTCCGTAAAGTGAGTAAATTTGACTTTACCATTCTGTCAGAAACGGAAGAGGCAATGGAAGCGAAGCTGCCGATGATGGCGGAAAAAATAAGGGCCCTCCATTGGCAGCCAACCCGTTCCTTGGAAGCATCTTTGGCAGATGTTTGGCAATATACGACACAGTTGTAGAGTGTTCACAGATTCTTTACACGAAAATCTATGTGTGGGAGTTGTATGTAGTACCCACTTGCCATATAGTGAACCCATAGGAGGTGTATATATGGGTATTTTTGATTCCTTTAAAGAGCTTATCGGCAACAAGATAAGTGATATAGCACCAGAAGAGCTTGTAAATAAAGCAGGTGAGCTGTTGAACGGAGAGCAAGTGACCGAGCAGGCGCAGCAAGCTGTCGATCAAGTAACGGAAGCAACAGGCGTGGATGAGTTGGCAGATCAAGCTGCGGAGCTTACTGAACAAGGGACAGCATTAGGACAGGAAGCAGCTGAACAAGGGACAGAGGCTGCACAAGGCCTGGCAGATCAGGCTAATGACGCTGTTGGGAACCTTACGGAGAAAGCACAGGATCTCCTGTCGAATTTTACAGATAAATTGAAATGAAAAAAGACCCTTCCGGTTTCGGGAGGGTCTTTAGTTCATTTCCTTATTCATTACAGCTTCCAATGGAATATCGCCACCGAATAAATCCAAAGCACTGCCAATGGTGTAGCACATCCGATTATCTGTCAGCTTCCGGAAAAGGTCGATATCGTCAAGGGAACGAATACCTCCTGCATATGTTGCCGTGATGGGCATATGTGCTGCCAAATGGGATACGAGTTCTTCTTGGATTCCATTCCGTTTTCCTTCTACGTCAACTGCATGGATGAGGAACTCATCGCAGAACGCTGCTAGTTTCTCTAAATTCTCCGCATTGACTTCAAAGTTGCTGCGCTTCGTCCAACGGTCGGTGGCTACATACCATTTACCGTCATGTTGCGTGCAGCTTAAGTCGATGACGAGTCGTTCCTTGCCTACAGCCGAAGTGATTTTACGAAGCCGTTCTTCATCGAGTATGCCGTCATGGAATATATAAGATGTAACGATGACGTGGCTTGCACCAGCATCAAGAAAGTCTGCCGCATTATCAGGGCGGATGCCTCCGCCGACTTGCAACCCTCCAGGATAAGCTTGCAGTGCTTCCTTCGCTGCCTGTTCATTTCCCGGGCCGAGCATGATGACATGTCCTCCAGCAATTTGTTTTTGCTTGAAGAGGTCAGCGTAGTAAGCAGAATCATGCGCGGATACGAAATTCTCGATGACATGATCATTCCCAGCTGTAATCGAGGAGCCGACAATCTGTTTTACCTGTCCATTATGTAAATCGATGCATGGGCGGAACAACAAATGAATCCCTTCTTTCTATCTATTGCTCCAAGTATAAAGGAAACAGACCGCCATAGGAAGGGCGGTCTATCGAATTCATGCGCTGTGTCGGCCGCGCAAAGTCCAGAGTTGATAGATCATAATGAGGGACATAAGAATGGTCAGTCCAGTCAGTACGATCCAGCCTGCCATCAAGTAAGGGTTTGTTGCTTGCTGGACAGCCTCGCTTGTCAGGTAGTCACGGAAATAATAGCAAGCGAAAACGGCAATGCTAATGATCAAAAGAAACGCGAGGATTCCTTGGACAAGCTTGCTTTTCGTTTTACCGGCTTCAGCTTGATATTGATTGGCCCAGCCGTCTTTTTTATCGTTGGACATTTTTTCGGCCCAGACTTGTGCAAAAGTAATGAGATTGACCCATAAGTATAACTCCGGACTGATCAGCAGGAAGGCGAGGATCACGTCAACGGGTCGATACATCGGTGTCTTCAAGGCCAGGATTGTATTGAGAATGGAGGCGAGGACTATTGGAATCACCCAGACCCATGACCATACAAATTGATCTGTTGCAATGGCAGCACCCAATAGAAGAATGAAAAAGACTCGTACCAGCAGATCCATCATGGTTTTCAGCTGAGATCGCCACAAATGTCCAGTATGTCTTGTTTTCATCAACAAATCGCGATCGGTAAGCAGATTCACTGTGCCGGAACTCCATTTCAAACGCTGCTTGCGGAATGTGTGATAAGAGCGCATGGCATCAACGAAGCAGCGGGCCTTCGGACTAATCAGCGTCTTCCAGCCATTTTTTTGCAGCTGCCAAGTCAACAGCATATCTTCTACATCCGTGTCGTTTTGCCATGGTCCGTCCAGTTTATTGCTTTGCATCACCTCGTACAGGGCCTCGGGTCGAAAAAGCGTAGCCTGGCCGCCTAGTACATACGTGCTGCCGCCGCGATATTGCAAGCTGAGCAGCCAGCTGGCCATATCTTGCTTTTGCTGGTGTGTCCACCATCTCGACATTGCACCGCCATACTCACCGCTTGCCAGTTTTTCCTCATAATAAGGATCATCCTTGGACAGCATGCTTTTCTTTTTCGGCATACGCATTGTGTATTTCGCCATTACGCCGCCGATATTACGAGCGCTCATCAGTCCATCCCATAAATGCTGTAATGCACGCGGAGCCAACCGACTGTCAGCATCCATTCCAAGAATGGCCTTGACAGATCGCTGATATGCAATCTCGTAGTCGGTACGTTCCATTTCATAGATATCCATGTTGTCGCCATAAATGGCTTTCCAAACGGCGTTAAGGGCACCAACTTTTCGCTGCTTATTATTTTCTGTTACGATAAGCTCAATAGATAATCCGAGTTCTTCAGCAGTTTCTTTTGCCACCTCTTCGGTGCGATCCGTGCAATTGTCTGCTACAACGAAGATGTCAAGCTCGACTCCGCTCGGCAATACCTGCTCTTTCAAACCAGTCAAGCAATCATTGATTGCTTTCTCTTCATTATGGGCGGGAATGAAGGCTACAATTCTCGGACGCATGTAGGTACGTTTTATGCGTGGCAAAGCACGTGTTTCCATGCTGCTTGGTACTGTCATCATCTTTCTTCTTTCCTCCTTCTTTTTATAACGAGCAGGCTTACAGGAAGTTAACACGTGTTGTGGAGATTGTCAGAATTTAAATCTGCTCTTGCTTTTAAAAAAACTGGTTCATAAGTCACATAATAGCACAGCAAAACCTGGATGGAATGATGAATCGTTAGTCAAATAAGGGGAATATTCGCAATGGATACGTCAACTGTTGCCGAATGATGAGGAAAATAATAACAGTTCTTATTCTCTATTACAGGAAGGATGAATGGGTAAATGGACATAAACATACAAGAAATTGAACAACATATGGCAGAAAACAAACAGACGGATACGCTTGTATTCGGAATGGGGTGTTTCTGGAGCCCGGAGGCAAATTTCGGTCAGCTGCCAGGTGTTTTACGGACAAGAGTCGGTTTTGCTGGCGGAACGAAAACCAACCCGACGTATCGGCAGATGGGAGATCACACAGAAACGGTGGAAGTGACCTTCCATGCGGATTCAATCTCGCTTGAACAGCTGCTTCGTAAATTCTGGAGTGACCATAATCCGAACAGACCCGCCTACAAGGAAAGACAGTATATCAGTCTCCTCCTGTATCGGAATGCAGAACAGAAAAAAATGATGGAAACCGTGAAACGGCAGCTGGAAGGTGAAATGGATGGTCAGATTTATACAGAAATCTCACCCTTGCATGACTTTACCGAGGCAGAACAGCATCATCAGAAGTATTACATAAAACGTTTCAAAAGGGCGACAGAACGGTTATTGAGTCATTTTCCGGATGAAGCGGCATTTCACTCCTCCACCATTACAGCTCGTCTGAATGGGTTTGTCAGGGAATACGGCACATTGGCTTCCATTAAGCAGGAAATATCTCAATGGAATATTCCTTTAGAAGAGATGAATCAACTGCAGCAGCTGCTGGATGACTTGAAATGGTAGAGACACGCATTGGTTTTCGTCGGACGCAATTCCCAAACCAAGTCGATATCGAGCAAATCGGCCCAGCTTCCAGGGAAGAACTGTGTCATCTACTGGAAGAAGCGAAGAAAGTCATGGGGAAAAGTTCCTCTGTGCATACTCGAGTAACTGTATGTCTGGATGACAATGGTTATGACACCTTACATCCGCTTTTGATCGATTATGGGTATGATTAATTTGCCAGGAAGTATCTATTTCGCAAACAGCTGGCAGACGAATTGCAGCTTCCCGTCATTATCGTTGGGAGAATATCGGAATGGGAGAAACAGATGAGAAAAGATTTTTATCTATTGGGAAATCCTGCATGTCGCAGTCGGCGAACCGAACATCTACTCGTTCGATGGAGGAGCAGCTGTATGATGTCAGAGCACTTCTTGGTGGAAACTGGCGTTTAAGCTGCCGTATCGTTTATCAGGATGCAACACCGGTTGCCATGACGATCCCTCATTTGGAACCAGGAAGAGAGAAGGAAGGTCGCATCTATTATATGGGCATCTTGCCATCAGTCACGGGGAAGGGGCTCGGTCAAATCGTACATGCTGCCAGCCTAAAGATGTTGAATGAAATGGGTGCTGCCGTATATGAGGGAAGCACCCATGGGGAGAATGTACACATGCAGCGTGTGTTCGAGAAGAATGGCTGTACAGTAATGGGTAAAATCGCAACCTACTATAAAGGTTTATAGCACCGATTTGTGTCCACTTTCGATATACTGGTGTAGAGGATACATAGCAACCAATAAATAGAGGGGGATATAGTATGTACAAGCTTGTGGCAATAGATATGGATGGGACATTATTGAATGATCAGCACGAAGTGACGATGGAAGTGCATGAGGCGCTTCAGGAAGCCAAAAAGCTGGGTGTAAAGATTGTTTTATGTACGGGGCGGCCGATTCATGGTGTTTATCGCTATTTGGAAGAACTAATCTTGAATGAAGACGGAGATTTTGTCATTGCCTTCAATGGTGCACTTGTCCAGAATGCCCATACAAATGAAGTCGTGTCACAGTTATCCCTATCCTACGATGACTTCGTCGATTTGCATCAACTCAGTTTGAAGCTCGGCACACCAATGCATTACTTTGACTCGGAATACTTATATACATCGAATCGGGATATCAGCAATTATACAATTTTGGAATCATTCATGACGAAGATGCCTCTCCACTACCGGGCTGTTGACGAGATCTCCAGAGAAGTACTCGTACCAAAAGTGATGTTCATCGATGAGCCAGAGCGCTTGAATGAAACGATCGCCAATATACCGGATGAGTGGAAAACACGCTTTACGATGGTGCAGAGTGCGCCATATTTCTATGAAATTTTACATCCTGAAGCCAGCAAAGGACGTGCAGTGAAGCAACTCGCTGAACAGCTTGGTATCAAGCGGGAAGAGGTAATGGCAATCGGGGATAATGGCAATGATATATCCATGATTCAGTATGCCGGCTGTGGTGTGGCTATGGAAAATGCCATTCCTGCTGTGAAAGATGCGGCTGATTTTATTACCACATCCAATAATGCACATGGTGTCGCAGAAGCAATTCGGAAGATGATTCTGAAGGTGGGACAAGCATGATCCGCATCGAGAATGAATCATTGAGCGTGGAGATTGCGGAATTGGGAGCAGAAGTGAGAAGTGTGCTGCATAAGGGTACCGAGCTCTCCTATATGTGGAGCGGTGACCCTGCTTATTGGGGTCGGGTTTCCCCGGTACTTTTCCCGATTGTCGGACGTTTGAAGGATGGACGTTATATCGCTGAGGATAAGACATACGAACTTTCCCAGCATGGTTTCCTGCGGGATACTGTTTTCAAAGTGTCTGAGACACAAGCCGATTCCGTTACATTTACATTTGAATCCAACGGAAAATACCAGGATGTTTACCCGTATGAATTCCGCGTGGAAATAGGTTACCGTCTGGAAGAAGATCGGCTGTATGTAGAGTGGAATGTGAATAATCTCGAAAAGGATAAACAGATGTACTTTTCCATTGGTGCTCATCCAGCCTTCCGTGTCCCGCTTAAGACTGGTGAGGAAGCGGCTGATTATAAGCTGTATCTGAAGCCTGTAAAAGAGGAGCAAGTCATGGCTTATGAGCTTGTTGATGGATTGATCCGAATGAAAGATCAGCCGGCTGTATTGCCTGCTGTATCGATTCAGTCGGCGCTATTCGAGAATGATGCGCTTGTGTACGATAAAATCGAAGAGGTGCGTCTTGAATCCAGTAAGGGGAATGGGGTAGCGGTCTCACTGCCAGGTTTCCCGTATGTCGGAATCTGGTCCAAGTATGATGCCAAAGCAGGTACAATCGCGCCTTTCGTATGTATCGAGCCATGGTTCGGAATCGCTGATACGACAGATTCCACAAGTGTTCTATCGCAAAAGGCAGGGATCCAGCAGCTGGCGCCTGAAGCTGCATTCACGACTTCTTATCACATCACTTTTTTCTAAAAAAAGCAGACCGCTCCTTTTGAGGCAGCGGTCTTTTTAGGTTTGAAAAGAGCCAATCATGGTAAACTAGCTAATATTATCAGAAGGTAGGTATGACAAACAGCATGAGTTTTTTTACAGCATTGTTCGTTTTATTGTTAGCGGTCATCCTTTCAACCGCGGTAAGCAAGATATTGCCTCTGCCGCTAGCTCTGATCCAAATTGTTCTGGGATTGGGGGCATCTTTACTTCCGCTTCACTTGTCATTGGAGTTCGAGCCTGAGTTATTCATGATCTGTGTCATCGCTCCGCTTCTGTTCAGTGAGGGACAAAAAGCCTCCCGTAAAGAATTGTGGCAGCTTAGGACCCCGATTATATTGCTTGCTTTTGGATTAGTATTCCTTACAGTCGGGCTTGGTGGATATTTGATTCACTGGCTGATTCCGTCCATGCCGCTTGCGGTTGCTTTTGCTTTAGCTGCTACGATATCCCCAACAGATAATGTGGCAGTGAAATCAATAACACGTGGATTGAAGCTGCCATCGAATGTCATGCCGATCTTGGAAGGAGAGTCACTGTTGAATGATGCGGCTGGCATCGTATCTTTCAAGGTGGCACTTGCCGCGGCGCTGACTGGTGTCTTTTCATTCGGGGGAGCTTCGGGTGAATTCCTGTTCGTCTCCATAGGCGGACTGCTCATTGGAGCGGTGGCTGGATATTTGATTGTCACCATCAGGCTGCAATTGATGAAATACGGCTTCCAGGACGATTCGATGCTTATCGTCCTGCAGGTAATGACGCCATTCTTCCTTTATGTACTCGCGGAAGAAGTACATGTTTCAGGCATTTTGGCAGTCGTAGCCGCCAGTATCATTCACGGAATCGAACGTGATCGCCTGCAGCAGACGACTACCAAGCTGCAAATCCTGTCCAATAATACGTGGACAATTGTTGAATATGTATTGAATGGTCTTGTTTTTGTCTTGTTAGGGTTCTTATTGCCCGAAGTGTATCAGGGAATTCAGGATACGAATGAAATTACCATGAGCCGTTTATTCGGGGTTATCATCATCGTTTTCCTTGCTTTATTCTGCATCCGTTTCCTATGGGTGTACAGTTTGTATAAGCCTTTTACAACACCTCCAAAGAGCCGGATGGAACGCTTTGTATCCAGAAAATATCCTGTTGAACAAAAGGCAGAGGAAACCGAAAATGTGGGACGAGCCTTTTATGCCCTCATCATGGCTACGAGCGGAATCCATGGGACAATTACACTGGCAACGGCATTGTCCATCCCTTTTTATCTTGATGACGGGTCGCTATTTCCAATGCGGAATACAGTATTGTTCGTAGCAACAGGAGTGATCCTGCTCAGTCTGATATTCGCAGCGGTAGCGTTGCCGATCATGATTCCCAAACCAGTGAAGAAAGATGATGGAATGCTATCATTCAAGGAAGCATACCGTCTGATCCTGAAACAGACGATCAATCAGCTGCAGGCGGACGCTGTCAGGGAAACACAGCTATCGGTTAACTTGGTTGTGCGTGACTTGGAAGAACAGCTTGTTGATTTGGAGAAAGGGATATTGCAAGATCCGAATAAGCAAACGATTGAATCCTTGATCAAAGTAGGCAGGGAAGCAGAGCAAAGACGCATTGAAGACATGGCAGCAAAAAATGCGGTTTCTGAAGAAGCTTATCAATTGTATCAGGTGCTTATCACCCAGCCAGAGCAATACATTGTCAATACTACCTTCAGCAGGGTCAGACGAGCATTCCAAATAGCCAGGATCCGACGCAAGTTCCGTAAGCGATGGAATGAGAATTGGGATCTGCATGCAGAACAGATTCTCAGCAAAAATCCGGATGTCGGGAATGAGTTGAAACATTTGCGAGCTGCCGGGGCACAAGCAGCTATTGATGCGATACGGGAGAAGACCAATTCCTCAAACCGACATGAATCCTTGATTGTGACACAGATATACAACAAAAAATTAGTTGGGCGCTATCGTTCTTTCGAAAGCGACGAAGCATATCAAGTTCAGCATCATAAGTTCCGGATGCGCGCAATCCGGATGGAGCGGGATGCGATTCATGAATATGTCCAAGAAGAACGTATATCCTTGGCGACTGCTGCTAAACTAAGGGAAGCTGTCACTTATGATGAAATGGTCGTTTTAAGTGTGGATCCAACTCACTGATCAGCAGCCTTGTCCTCCCTTGGGCAAGGCTGTAAACTCAAGATTAGTAGTTTGATTATTCTTAATATAATTACTTTTGATATGGTTCTACGTATTGATGAATTAATATGGCATAATAGGACTCGTTGTGAAAAATATGTTTTACTTTGATGACTAATATCGTCGCAGTTTTGGCTATATATGCGAAAGGGGAACAACATGAGTTATATTATCGGCATCATCGGTTTATTCGTGTTTCTGGGATTAGCTTGGATTGCTAGTTCGAATAAAAAAATGATCAAGATTCGCCCGATCATCATCATGATCGTCCTGCAGCTTGTACTTGGATTCATTCTATTGAATACAGAAGTAGGCAACTTCTTGGTGAAAGGAATTTCGGACGGTTTTAACCTCTTACTTGGCTATGCAGCTGAAGGAATCACCTTCGTCTTCGGCGGATTGGTGAATGTGGAAGGATCCGTATTCTTTATGAATGTCCTGCTGCCGATCGTATTTATTTCTGCTTTGATTGGTATCCTTCAGTACTGGAAGATCCTGCCGTTCATCATTAAATATATCGGTCTGGCACTAAGCAAAGTGAACGGTCTGGGGAAACTGGAATCCTTTAATGCAGTTGCATCAGCGATTCTGGGTCAGTCAGAAGTATTCATTTCCTTGAAAAAACAGCTGGCCTTGCTGCCGCGCCATCGTTTGTATACGCTTTGTGCATCTGCAATGTCGACTGTTTCCATGTCTATCGTTGGATCGTATATGACAATGCTTGATCCGCGTTATGTCGTTACGGCACTTGTGTTGAATCTATTTGGCGGTTTTATCATCGCCTCCATTATCAATCCATATGATGTGGATCCTGAGGAAGATATGATCGAGGAAGAAAAAGGCGAGAAGCAATCCTTCTTCGAAATGCTCGGGGAATATATCCTGGATGGTTTCAAAGTTGCGATTGTTGTTGCTGCGATGCTGATCGGTTTTGTTGCATTGATCGCCATGATCAATAATATCTTCCTGGGTATTTTCGGCATCAGTTTCCAAGACCTGCTTGGTTATGTATTTTCACCATTCGCATTCCTTATGGGTGTGCCTTGGACAGAAGCAGTTGATGCAGGAAGCATCATGGCTACGAAGATGGTATCAAATGAATTCGTTGCGATGCAAACTCTATCTGGCGGAGACTTTGTTTTCAGTGATCGCGTTGTTGCCATCGTATCTGTATTCCTTGTTTCTTTTGCGAACTTCTCTTCTATCGGTATCATTGCCGGTGCGGTGAAAGGATTGAACGAAAAACAAGGAAATGTTGTAGCGAAATTCGGTTTGAAGCTGCTTTACGGTGCTACACTTGTCAGCTTCCTATCTGCAACGATTGTTGGTCTATTGATGCCATAAACAAGAAGAACATCACGCAAAGCGTGGTGTTCTTTTTTTTTGTTACTTGACGTAAATAGATATATTAAATATACTTACTTACATAAAGTAAGTTAAGAGGAGGAGCTTGTGTGCACTATCAACAACCGCCGCAGACTTATATTGGTCAAGTGAAACTACGTGTAGCAGATCTGGAAGAATCTGTTGCTTATTATACAAAAGTTATCGGATTAAAAATCATAGAAGAAAGCCAAGGAAAAGTATCACTGGGTACCGGAGGCAAGATCCTGCTTTACCTCGAGGAAGGGCAAGGACTTAAAAGACACCCCGATCGCCATGCTGGTCTGTACCATTTTGCCTTGCTGCTGCCATCCCGAGCAGATTTGGCGGATGTGGTGAAATTTTATGTGCTGAATCGAGTACCATTCGGAGCATCAGATCATGGTGTGAGTGAAGCGATTTATTTGAACGATCCCGATGGGAATGGCATAGAAGTATATGCGGACAAACCCGACACTGGCTGGAAATGGATAAATGGAGAAATCCAGATGACCACTGATCCGCTCGATGGAGATAGTTTGTTGAAAGAAGCATCCGATACGGAGTGGCATGGTCTTCCGGACGGAACTATTATGGGGCATATCCATTTATACATGCGTCATTTAGGTGATGCAGCTGCTTTTTATAATGATGTTCTCGGCTTTGAAACAGTCGTTTCCGGTTATCCAGGTGCCTTATTTGTCTCCACGGGAAGCTATCATCATCATATTGGGCTGAACACATGGCATGGAGCCAATGCCCCTTCTGTTAATCCAGATGAAGCTGGCATGGAGTGGTTCAGTATCGTCTTTCCAGATGAACAGGCACTCCTGGCCGCAGCAGCGAGGGCAGAGGCGGTCGGATTATCGGTCAAACAGGAAAATAATATATATATCCTAAAAGATCCGGTAGGTTCGAATGTAAGATTGGTCCTGCATGAACAGTGATATAGCGACACAACAGCAGCTGCTGTTGTGTCGCTTTTTATTTATATGCCATAATGATAGAACTCAAGTGAAAAGGGGTTTATGAATGAGAGAATTGATACAGAAACTCAAGCAATTCATTCCTGAGGAGGTGCAGATTTCGGCAGAAGACAGTTTGCTGCGTCTTTTGACAGACGAAGGTGAGTCATGTGGAGTGGTGGATGTAGATGACAATGGGGATCTTATTGGATTTGACTTAGAGGTGGCGCTGCCAGCAAAGGCAGGAACTGATACACGGCTGATTGCAGAGCGATTTGCTGCTGTTTTTTATCCGGAGGAAGTTGAAGTAATGCAAGCAGAACCAGCCGAGCATAGCATGGTGATTGTGTTAGCCGAAACGGATCCGGTTCACCAATTGCCGATACCTGGAGCAGGATTGACTGTGGAGGTCCATGATTCGGGGGTGATAACGGCAGCGCAGCTTTCTCGTATTCCGTATAAGCTGATCGACAGGGAAGCAGTGATGGATATGGAAGAAGCAAAAGGGAAATTGCTTGCCGAAGCATCTGTCATTCTTGCAGCTGAAGGCGACAAGGCGGTTTATAAGCTGTCGGATCAGGTTATTGGCGTGCACACAGACGGTACGGTTTTATACACCGAATTACCGCCGCTACTATCGGATATCGAGGATGAACTCGAGCCAGGGGATTGGGCAAGCATGATGGGTATGACTGATGATTTCATCAATTATTATAATGAAAACGATGTGCAGCTTTGGGCAGAGAAAGTTATTGTGGATCAGCATCCGATTGAGGATATACCAGATCAAATTGCCATCAGGAAGAATGAAGATGTGCTGTTTTATTCTGGTGCTACGCCATGGAATAAAGACAGGAGATGGACGGAGGAAGAGCTAAAGCGGCAAGCTGTTCACTTTCTTTCCGAAGTCGTTGAGCAGCCTTTGGAGGAATGGAAGCATGCAGGATCGCAACTGTCCGCGGATGCTACGATCGAGGATGAGCTCGAGCCAACCTGCATTTTCCTTTTCGCTTATACAAGGTCTGGTATTCCTGTGGAAGGAGTCGAAGCGAGCATCCATGTCGGTATCCATTCCGGATTCATCAGGGAATGCATCGTCGACAGATTGCCGGATAGCATCCAAAATGAAAAACAGGTTTCTGTCGAGCAAGCGAAACAGCAGATTGCCGAATTATTGCAGCTACAATTAGCCTGGGTTGCTTTGCGGGAAGAAGATCAATATGAACTAGTATATGTACGGACGTAAAAAAAGATAGAAACAGGTTTCCTCCAGCATGATAACGGTTACGTAATAGATGCCTGACAAATTCCCAGGCTATCTTATATAAAGGGTGATCGCATGTTCAGTATTGGTGAAATCATTTTTATCTTGCTGTCTTGTGCCTTCTTCATGGCGCTGGTGGCAGTCGTATCTTACTATATGACGAAAGGGCATGTCAGCACGACAGATGAGTATTTCCTTGCCGGTCGCGGATTGACGGGTGTATTCATGGCAGGATCCTTGCTGTTGACGAATTTATCAGCAGAGCAGCTGATCGGCCTGAATGGACAAAGCTTTACCAACAATATGTCGGGTATGGCGTGGGAAGTGACAGCTGGTCTTGCAGCGATCATCATGGCGATCTTCTTGCTGCCGAAGTTCCTTGGCATCGGAATTTCCACCATACCGGAATTCTTGAGCAAACGGTATGATGAGACAGTGCGACGATTGACCGTCATGTTGTTCCTGCTTGGGTATATGTGTGTGACAATCCCCTCCATGCTCTACTCAGGCGGTGTATCCGTCCTCCAATTATTCGACCTACCGGAGCTATTGAACATTTCATATACACAGTCGTTGTGGCTGACGGTTTGGTTCGTCGGTATAATTGGTGCCATTTATGCGATATTTGGCGGGCTGAGAGCAGTAGCAGTATCTGATACACTGAACGGTATAGGTTTGGTCATCATTGGTTTTCTTGTCCCGATACTTGGCTTTATCCTGCTAGGAAACGGAAACATGGTGGAGGGGATGAAGCATATTGTGCAGCATAGCCCGGAGAAGCTGAACGCCATTGGGAGCAGTACAGACAATGTGCCGTTCTTTTCCATCTTTACGGGTATCCTATTTGCCAATTTGTTTTATTGGGCGCTGAACCAATATGTCATTCAGCGAGCATTAGGAGCGAAGAACCTGGCGGAAGGACAAAAAGGTGTCCTTTACACAGGATACTTGAAGCTCTTGGTTCCCATATTCATGTTGATACCCGGAATTATCGCATTTCATTTGTATGGTGATTCGATCCGGAATGGGGATTTGAGCTATCCGGCACTTGTCAGTGATGTATTGCCGATATGGCTGCTAGGCTTTTTCCTTGCTGTATTATTCGGGGCCGTGCTGAGCAGCTTCAACTCCATCTTGAATAGCGTCGCTACTTTACTGGTACTGGATATCTACCAACCTGTATTCGAACCGGATGCTTCGGACGATAAATTGATCAAAGTCAGCAAGATTCTTGGAATCATCATTGCACTAGTTTCCTTCTTTGTGGCACCATTTCTTATGTATGCACCCGATGGGTTATGGAATCTCATCAGGCAGTTTACAGGCTTTTTCAATATTCCAATCCTTGTCATCGTACTGATAGGGATGATCTTCAAGCGTGTACCAGCTTCAGCTGCTAAAGTAGTGATCATATTCCACGTTATCGCTTACTATATGATGGTGTGGGGATTCCGGCAGATATTCGATTGGGATCCTGGTATCAACTATATCCATGTATATGGGATTTTGTTGGTGATCGAGGTCGCATTCATGCTTATAATGGCCAAAGTAAAGCCGTTAAGATCAATCAAACCTATCTTCTATGCGGAGAATGGGGAGGGTCATCTTGTCCCATGGAAGCACGCCATACCTGTATCTATCACATTGATCTTTTCCATTGTCGTTTTTTATGTCATCTTCTCGCCGATAGGATTAGCTTACGAAGGCGCAGCAGTATCGAACTGGTTCTGGCCGGTGATTGCACTACTTGTCATATCAAATAGCTTACTTTATCTCGTTTCCATAAAAGTATGGCATAACAAGTATCGCAAGTATGTTGAAAGACAAACGGAGAGCGCTCGTAAAACACGCCTCAGCGGAGATTGACGAAAGCAAAAAAGCCACTCAAGAGAGTGGCTTTTTCATTGCTACTGAGCACACAGCAGCAAACAAAACAGAAATATTTTGGGGGTATCCTGTTTGTAAGACATTCTAACAGAAATAATGCTGATGTGCAAAATATTTGTTAAGTTTTCGTAAAGTTAGTGCCGTCTCGTGCCTGTATTTGCCCTAGGATGCTATCGACCGTATATAAAGGACGCTTTTTTACTTCTGCAAAAATTGTACCAATATATTCCCCGATGATGCCGATTGCCATTAGCTGCAATCCACCGAGCAGCCAGATGGAGATGATAAGGGAAGTCCAGCCTGCATCCGGGTCGCCGAATACTTTCTGTATAGCTGCATAACCAGCTGCCAGCATGCTGATAAGAAACAGAACGAAGCCGACCACAGTAATGAGACGGATAGGAGCTACGCTGAAGGAAGTGATGCCTTCAAAGGCAAAATTGAGCATTTTCTTCAAGGGATATTTTGTTTCCCCGGCAAGCCGGGGTTTCCGCTCATAAGTTACGATGTCTGATCGAAACCCGATTTGCGGAATGATTCCTCTGAGGAAGAGCTTTGATTCGTTGTAACGACTTAATTCTGTTAGGGCCCTGCGATTCAGCAGCCGATAATCGGCATGATTGGAAATCAGTCGGATTCCGAGCATCTCCATCACCCGATAGAAGAGTGCTGCGGTATTTCGCTTAAAACCGGTATCGGATGTACGATCATTCCGCACGCCATAAACAATTTCATAGCCTTCAAGGTACCGGAGCACAAAAGTCCGGATGACAGAGATATCGTCCTGTAAATCTGCATCCAAGGTAATGACACAATCGGAGTAATCCTTGGCATGGAGCATACCAGCAAGCAAGGCACGCTGATGACCTGCATTGGCTGCCAGTTTGATGCCAGTGACAAATCGATTGGCCAGATGCTCTATCTTGATCAGCTGCCAGGTATCATCCTTACTACCATCATCCACAAACAAGATCGTACTTGAAGATGATATAAGCTGCTCCTGTATCAGCGCTGCCAAGGTCGATGTGAGTTTTGAACATGTATCTGTCAAAATTTCTTCTTCGTTGTAACAAGGGATCACCAGTGTCAGTATAGGCAGTGAAACAGTCATTTTTCCCCCTCCTTTCAGGAACGCACTCGGTATAGGTGGACTTTCCAAGCGGAGTCGGGATGATCGAAGCTCCGTTCATATAGCAAATCATTGGCAGCAGCATTCTCGATCCTGACCGATGACAGTACATATGCTCCGCCTAAATTGCGTAAGGCTTCTGTATCCAAATCAAGGTTCTTGATCGTGCGGTCGGTATCTTTACGGAAGTCATAATGCTTTCCTAGCTCAGCCGAAAAAATATACAATCGGCTGCCCCACTCATCGAAATAACGTTTCAAGTCTTTGCTCTTTGCCAGTTCATCTGCAATGACCTCACGGAAACGGTGCTTGTAGTCCAACGGGATGATGTTGTTATATGTATCGACAGTGTAAAAACCGTTGTATTGAGCGATAGCAGGATGCAAGCCGATGCTGGCCACTTTATAAGTATCTGGAGGCAATCCGATATACTCGCGGATTTCCTTGAATTGTTCCGCTGCATAAAAAGCCTCGACGCTAGGTGCGTTTTTATATAGGCCATACACGATTTCTTCATTAGATAATGCCAATACGACAAGCTGCAAGCATAGGCAAATATAGACAAAAATCCTTATGCTCCGCCTACCTAACTGCCAAAGCAAATAACAAGCCAACCCGAAACTCGCATAGATGACAAGCGGACGGAGGAAATGAAAGCGGGCAAAATTGAAAGCAGAAAGCAGATCGATATGCTCCTTCGGCACTTTCCATAGCTTATTGAACCAGAGGGCGTACCAAAAGGATAGCAGCAGATTCAGAGCTGTCAGACCAAGATATACGTTCATTGGCCTCGTTCTTCTACGGCTAAAGAGAACCGGAAGCAAAGTAATTGCCAATACAGGAAGGATGATGAAAGTGTGCAAAGTCATCACATGATTATGTCCCAGCAGGAAGTTTTTCCAAAACAAACGGAGTGTTTGACCAAACTCCTGTCTGGAAGATACGAATTCAACGCGATGCATTGTCTCTGAACCAGCTATCATTGTGTAGACAAGCCGATAATCTGTAGCTAGGAACAAAGCCGTCATCCAGATGATACTTCCCAAGAAACGCAGATTGAGTCTACGATAGCGAATCAAATCAACTAGCCAAACCACTCCCATTAGCACGAGAAAGAAAAAGAATCCCAAAACGAAACTCGCGTACAGCGGTAATAATGAAATGGCAAGCCAATGTTTCCAATTTGCTTTATTTGAGCGAATGGATAAGAAAGCCCATAGTGCCAATGGATGCCCCATTGTGCTAAGCATCCCGGATGGCCAAAAGGGTGTCAGTGCGAATGCCAGAGAAACAAGAGCCACAATCCAATGTGCTTTGATGTTGCGGATGATGTGTGTACGAAGCAGCAAATACATACCAAGAAATGCAATCAATCGGGTGAGCAGCTGGCTGATTGCATACGCAGTCATTGTCGAAAACCAAGCATGGAGCCAAACGATGAGCGTCCATTCCGTACCTAGTGCATCCCGAGGCAGTCCGTTGATGATCTGGGGAATGACCGCATGGACACCGCCAAACATTTGACCACTTTCGGCGAGTACTTTATACCACGCAAGATTGGAGTCGAGATTATCATGTACTCGGATATGAGCGTCGTTACCTAGCAGGAATAGGGGAGAGACGAAAATAAGTATTGCTGCCACACAAAGTATGATTGCTTTTCTGTTTGCATATGACCGCACTATTCCCACATCCTCCCAAAGTAATGCTGTTAGTATGCGGCATCAGACGAAGCTCTATGCAAAAAAATACCCGGGATGCTATGCATCCGCGGGCTTGCACAATATATGCTGATTCGAAATCGACTTGAGGCAGGGCTTGGAGAACAGATAACCTTGCACTTCCTTGCAGCAAAGCCTCAGTTTCCACTCCTTCGGCAATTGTATGCAGCTGCAGACTTTCAGCGAGCGGCTGCATGGTGGCAACGATGGTTTGACGATATTTTGAATGAACGTTTGATCAATTTTAAGAATGTCGACTTGCAACTTCTCCAGATAGTTTAAGGAACGATAACCAGTACCGAAATCATCCATACTGATTCTGACACCTGTTTCGCGTAATTTCTGCAGGATTGTATTTATCTTTGTTTCATTCTGCATTACAACGTCTCCATCTTGAGCATGCTGCCATTCCAGCTAAAAATGCTCCAGTCACTCTCAAAAGAAACTGGAGAAATCATCTTGCAGGAACGTAATGACGGATACGTTGTTGGATATACAAGGGATTTAGCAGCTATCGACTTGCTCCCGCCATCTGGAAAGGCATGCCATCACCCGCTCAATTACGCTGCGTTCAATCGCGACTATCAAACCGCTCTCTTCGGCAATAGATATGAATACATTCGGCGGGATGAAGCCGTGTCCGGGATGATACCAGCGCAGCAATACTTCGGCTTCGATGATTTGGCGGGAGAAGCTATGGAATTTTGGTTGGAAATATAGATGGGGCCTCTAACATCAATCGCTTTTTGCAGTTCATGTTCGATTTCGAAACGAAGTACCTGTTTCTCTGCAACGTCTTTCCTCCTGCGACTAAAGTAAGGATTACCTGAATTGGACAGGCATGGTAACATAAGTTTATCAGATAAACCCGAATCATGGCGCAAAACCATGTACTGACTGTACCCTAGGAGGCGATTGGATGTTTCAAACGAAAAAACTGCTGCTGCTCGGATCTGGAGAACTTGGTAAAGAGGTTATCATCGAAGCCCAGCGACTGGGTGTGGAGACGATTGCAGTAGATCGGTATGACGGCGCTCCGGCCATGTCTGTTGCCGACCGCAGCTATGTTATCGATATGCTTGATCATGAAAAGCTCAGACAGATTGTGGAATGGGAGAAACCTGATTTTCTGGTGCCCGAGATTGAAGCAATAGCTACAGATGCATTAATTGAACTGGAGAAGGAAGGCTATCTTGTCGTACCGACTGCAAAAGCGGCACAGCTGACGATGGATCGTGAAGGGATCCGCCGATTTGCCGCGGAAACATTGGATATCCCGACTGCAAGTTATCATTTTGCAGATACATATGAAGCGTTTCAGGAGGCAGTGGAGAAAATTGGGTTTCCGTGTGTCATCAAACCATTGATGAGTTCTTCAGGAAAAGGACAAAGTATCTGCCGGAGCCAGGAGGATATGGAACGGAGCTGGCAAATTGCCATGGAAGGCGGAAGGGTTCAAAAACCGCGTGTAATCGTCGAGGAATTCATTCGATTCGATGCGGAAATCACGTTGTTGACAGTCCGAGCGGTAAACGGTACTTTCTTCTGCGAACCGATTGGGCATGAACAGGAAAACGGCGATTATGTCGCTTCATGGCAGCCGCACCAGCTAACAGCGGCACAGCTGGAGCAAGCACAGGAAATAGCAGAACGAATTACAACAGGGCTGGGCGGCTACGGTTTGTTCGGAGTAGAGCTTTTCCTTGCTGGGGATCAAGTATATTTCAGTGAAGTATCACCGCGTCCGCATGACACCGGCATGGTGACGATGGTGACACAGCAACTGTCACAATTCGCCTTGCACGTGCGAGCGATCCTGGGATTGCCGATTACGGAAATCAAGCTTGTCCAACCTGGTGCAACCAGTCCACTAAAGGCAGACGATGCTTACGATTCCTACCGTATTTCAGGTATGCGGGAAGCATTCCAGGAGCCCCAAACGCAAATTCGTATCTTCCGTAAACCTGTGACAACAGCAGGACGCAGAGTGGCTGTAGCCTTATCTGCTGCTGATACGGTAAATGAAGCGAGAGAACGTGCGGAACGGGCAAGAAATAGGCTCACAGTGGAGGGGCAGGGATGAATTACGATAACCTGACTTTTCGCGCTATCACGAATACAGACAACGGAGAAACCTCTAGTGAAACCATCTTCCATTACCGTCAGGAAGGACAGATTCTCACCGCAGAGTATGCTGGCGGTACCATTCTGGAAGGAAGGCTGATCGGTTTGGTTGAAGCAGACGGCAAGCTGCGTTTCCGTTATCATCATATCAATGACCAGTATGAGCTGCGGAGCGGGCAGTGTATTTCTGTCCCGGAAATATTGGCTGACGGGCGAATACGGCTGCATGAGCAGTGGCAATGGATGTTCGATGATGATTCTGCTGGACAGTCCATTGTCGAACAAGTGATAGAATCTCCTTGAAAACGGAAACTTAGCTGGTGATGGTTTTCAAACGAATAGCAATAAAGGGATGGAGTTGAAGTTCGGTTGAAAAACACTTCAATTTTCCTGCTTCTGGTTTCGCTTATCCTATTGGCAGCATGCAGTCCGAATAGTGTTGTTGATAAAGAGTCTGATGCGAAAGAGGCGACGGAAGAAGCAGATGGAACAGCGGATAGAAGTACGATACAGAATGTCAGTACGGAAGGATCCCTGTTAACGCTTAAAGAACAGCAGGGTGGAAAAGAGGCTGCTGATATTTCGAAAGAAGCTGAAACAGAAGGAACAGAGGGTAACGTATCGGACGAAATTGTAGATAGAGCACTTCCATCCTTGAGAGAAGCAGTCGAGGCTGACGATAATCCCGAAACGCTGCATAAGGCTTTGATAGCCATTTTGGGGAGTCCACATTATGGAGAAACAATTCAGGAAGCGGAAGACTTGGAACCTTCTTTCGAGGATCCGTATCTGCCGCAACCGAAAGCGGATCAAGATGCTGATGCCGTATCTGAAGCTGAAAACGCCATTATTTTGCTGGATGCAAGCTCCAGTATGCTTCTTGATGTGGATGGCAGGCAGAAAATGAAAGTGGCCAAAGACGCAGTCAAGCGTTTCGCAAAAACATTAGGCAGTTCAAGTGATATTTCCTTGTTTGTCTATGGTCATGAAGGATCTGAATCAGATGCAGATAAGAATGTATCATGTTCAGGTATTGAAGAGATATATGCCTCTGGTGCTTATGATAATCAGAAATTCAGTGAAGCAGCAGACCTTGTCGAAGCGAAAGGCTGGACACCGCTGGCAGGGGCAATTGAAGCAGCAGCCGAAAAAAGCAGTTCGTTGGAGGGTAAAACCGCAATTTATATTGTCAGCGATGGGAAAGATACATGCGGCGGTGATCCTGTTAAAGCAGCCGAGCAAGCAGCATCGGATGAGTCGGGTATTGTTAACGTTATTGGATTTGATGTTGATGAGGAGTCGGAAAGTCAACTTGCTGATGTAGCGGAAGCAGGCAGAGGAGAATATTTCGCAGCTGATAGTGCTGAAGATCTGCAAACCACAATGGAGTATGAATGGCTCCCATCAGACCTGGATCTGGCGTGGGCACCGGTAAATTTACCCCCGAATCCATGGGAAGTAGTCGATGAATATGAACGGCAGCGGGAAGTGCTTGATAAGGTAGGGAATGTCATGAACAGTGAAGAAGAACGGTATGAAGCCGCGCTTTCCAGACTGGTAGAGGAGCAAATCATCACAGAAGAAAAGAAGGAGACCGTATCACAGCTTATCCAAGAACGTTTTGCCGCAGCTAAAGAAGAGCTTAGCAACTTGGAAAAAGAAAAAATAGATATCGTAAATGAACGTGATGAAGAAATAAGAGCCGAAGTGAAGGCTTGGGTGGAAGAAATGAAGAAGCTGAAAGAGAAAGCTTCCTGATACAAGACACGGGAAACAACGAAACTGTTGTTACCGTGTCTTTTTTATCGCGCTGACCAAAACGTACAATGCGGCATGGCAATGGGATCTGAACGTGTGATCAACTTATGAAATAGTATTCTAATTCCGTTGTTCGGGTTGATCGTTACAAGAGCGTTATAGATGCTGTTGAGAAATAAAACAGGCATTAGCAGGATAGCAAGGAGTGAGAATAAACGTCGACGTCTTTGGACAATGATCGAGATAGTTCCAGCTATCAATGTTAACAAAAGAAATACGGAAAACAGCATAAAGCCATTTAAAGTGGCTTGGCTTGTGTAAAATGATTTTCGACAAAAAATGTATAACTGTAATTTTTTTGTAAAGGTACGTCCATAAACATGCGCATAAGGTATAGTGGAAGAAAAAGGAGGTTTCCTATGGAAAGCAAACGTTTGAAGCAGGCATCTGATCAAAGCAGAGGATACGGCTTTCTTTTTTCCCTGCCGATTTTGTCATGGGCTTTATATGACTTTGCCAATACAATCTTTTCTTCCAATATTACAACTGTCTTTTTCCCATTCTATGTAACTGATACAATCGGTGCCACCGCGGAATTGGAACAGATTGGAAATGCACTGATTTCTTATGCAAATGCACTGGCTAGTTTTTTTCTTGTCATCTTCTCGCCTCTATTTGGGGTCTGGATCGATCAAACGGGTTATAAACAGCGTTACGTCATCCGTTTCGCTGCCATTTCTATTTTGTGTACAATTTTGATGGGGCTGTTTGCAGGGTGGCAAACAGATGGGATACTGTGGGGGCTTCCAGTGCCTTTTGTAGCGACTGTCCTGATGTTTGTCCTGGCGAAATTTTTCTATAACAGCAGCCTCATATTCTATGACGCGAAAATCAGTGACTTGGTGCCGCGGGATCGTTTGTCGACATTATCGGGTTTCGGAGTGGCCGTAGGCTATATGGGGACATTAGTCGGATTGGTGGTCTACTTCTTGCTGGATGACGGCTATGAATATGTCTTCCTCGCAACCGCGGCTCTTTATCTTGTGTTTACACTTCCGCTCCTCTTTTTCTTGAGAGAAAAGAAAACAATGCAGAAGCGGTCGGGTATTGGTCTCTTATCAGGATATAAAGAAATCATCGGCACCTTCAAGGAGATTCGGAAACATCAATCCATTTTCCGGTTTATGGTCGCTTATTTCTTTGTCAATGATGCAATCGCAACAACGATTGCCGTCATGAGTGTCTACGCCGTCACCGTAGTCGGGTTCAGTTCCGGGCAGTTCATCATTCTCTATCTTGTATCCACGGTTACGGCAATCATAGGTTCGTTCTGCTTCGGTCAGATAGCCAATAGAATAGGAGCGCATCGGTCGTTTTCTTTTGTGGCCTTAATCATGGTGATTGCTTTGACGATTGGAGCGCTGGCTGCTGCCCAGTGGATGTTCTGGATTGCAGGGAGTCTTTTTGGAATAGCTTTGGGATCAATATGGGTCACATCGAGGATTTTGATCGTGGATTTATCTCCAGCTGACAAGCGCGGGCAGTTCTTCGGTTTGTTTGCGTTCTCTGGAAAGGTGTCATCTATCATTGGTCCGATGATTTATGGAAGTATAACACTAATGTTGAAAGACTTTGGGGATTTGGCGAGCAGAGTTGCCTTGACCTCGCTGATTGTACTTACAATCATTGGTCTGCTCGTACATGTGGCTAAAAAGAAGACGCCGGACAGGATGGCAGTGCGTTAACGCGCCTGCCATTCTTCCAGTGAATCTACGAAGGTGCCGGAGAAGTGCACACTTCTTGCGATATTGAATAGCTGTATTTTCGCTAAAATGGATATTGGATTGACGATGACGGTGTTACGGAATTGGAGCTCGTCATATAACTTTAAAGCATCAGCGATTAGATAAACCAAATCTTGCTTTATCACATTCAAGTGGATGAGATCAACAATGAGGTCATATTCAGTGGCCTGGATAGACCCGAATGTTTCATAAAGTGTCTCCATGAATGCTGTGGATTCCTTATTTTTGAAGAACCCTTCGGCCGTGATGCGAAGCACTTTCTCTTTGTCATCAACTTCAAATTTGTACATACTGAATTACTCCCCAAACTTCATTCCTTATCGGGACTTAAGCGTACTAGCTTTGCCGATTTATGTCAATTAACCATTTTACCTCTTTGCGCTTGTTCAGTTTAATTCAAATGATAGACACGTGTGAGTATTATACTAGACCTTTTTTTCTCATAATATAAAGCCTGCTGTCATGCTATTCTTTAATTCATAAAACAAGGTTCATTTGCTTATTTACCCAAATTATGGGTTGTTCGTACAAGGGTATAAAGTTCTTCTATAGCCTACTGTACCCGAGCTTTTTCATTTATACTCAGCTGTTGTTTTGAAGAGGAGCGTTACGCAGCCGATCCCCTGAATTAAATTATCGTATTGGCGATGAAACCCCCGTGGCAACGCTTCCTTTAAGGACTGTTTTTGCTGGTGAAATCCCTTTAGCCTTTAAAAACTATAACTTCGATATCATTTAGATATAAAATCCCCTTCATTACAAGTAAGATCTTTTTTAGAGTTGGAGATAGTAATCATTTATCCAACAGAAAGAGACTTACCGATATAAATTCACTCCTTCACCTTGTGCTGCTCCCGATATGCCCTGGTCTCTGCTATACTAGCTACCAAAAGAAGTGATGTTTGAGGGTGGGAGTAGAATGGCGAATGTGCATGAATCGATTGAAGCAGAGGAAAAAAGCGATAAGTCTTTTAGGCAGGGTGTAAAGGATTGTATCCCCACATTGCTTGGTTATATCAGCATCGGGGTTGCTGCCGGCGTGGTCGGAGTTGCAGCGGGAATCAGCGCATTGGAGGTAGTGCTGCTGGCAGTGCTGGTATATGCTGGATCAGCCCAGTTTATTTTTGCTGCGTTGGTCTTGGATGGGAGCCCGGCTGCTGCAATCATTTTGACGACTTTCATTGTGAATCTACGTCATTTTTTAATGAGTGCGACCTTGGCACCGCATTTTACACAGTTTTCTGTCTGGCGGAACATCGGCATCGGTATTCTGCTGACAGATGAAACTTTTGGTGTTGCCTCTGGCAAGCTTCAGCAAAAGCAACAGATGAGTGCAAGCTGGATGAATGGATTGAACATCACCGCTTACTTATGCTGGATCGCCTCCTGTGCTGCAGGTGCAATATTCGGGAACTGGTTATCCGATCCAGAAGTATTCGGGCTGGATTTTGCACTGCCTGCCATGTTCATTGCGCTGCTCGTGTTGCAGCTCGATGCGATTGAATCGGCAAAGATAAAGCATTATCTTCGATTGATCGTATGTGTTGTCTTATTGATGATCGGCTTTTCTTTCGTTGTCAGTTCTCATATAGCAGTGCTGCTGGCGACGATCATAGGAGCGACGATCGGGGTGGTGACAGAGAAATGAGCGTTTCTTTATCCATGCTGCTGCTTATTGCTGCTTGTTCGGCGGTGACAATCCTGCCGCGAATCTTGCCATTTTTAATAATAAGGAATTTAAAATTACCGGTGGTCATTATGAAATGGCTATCTTATATCCCTATATGCATCCTGACTGCGCTTGTCGTCTCCAGTGTGCTGGGCGAGAACGGACCGTTATCTTTTGATTGGCAAGCCATCATGATTCTGATTCCTACCATCTTATTTGCATTTTGGACAAAGAGTCTGCTGTTTACGGTCGTAGTCGGTGTTGTGCTGATGGCTGCATTGCGATTTTTCACGGGCTGACTAAAAATCCCGATGCTATCTGCATCGGGATTTCGTACTTTTAAGTAACAGGAGCCGGGTTAAAGAGGGCAATATCGTTATGGGTACCCCAGTGGTCGGCCCAGGTCTTCTTCCTGCCACTTGCTACATCGAGTATGAAATGGAATATTTCCCAGCCGACCTCTTCCAATGTCGCTTCTCCAGTAGCGATTGTACCAGCATTGATATCGATCAAGTCTTTCCATTGCTGCTGCAGGGCGGTGCGCGTCGATACTTTGATAACCGGTGCCATTGCCAGACTGTATGGGGTGCCGCGTCCGGTTGTGAACAACTGCAGATGAATACCGGAAGCAAGCTGCAGTGTACCGCAGACAAAGTCACTGGCAGGAGTTGCGGCGAATAGAAGTCCTTTTGTTTCGGCGCGTTCTCCCGGAGAAAGCACATCCATGATTGTGCTTTGTCCCGACTTGGCGACAGAGCCCAATGCCTTTTCTACTACATTGGATAAGCCGCCCTTCTTGTTACCCGGTGATGGATTGGCACTCCGGTCTGCCTGACCGGAAGCTAAGTAGCGATCATACCAATCCATTTCCCGTACTAACTTCTCAGCGATTTCCTTGCTGGCTGCACGCGGTGTAAGCAAATGGATGCTATCCCGGACTTCGGTCACTTCGGAAAACATCACAGTAGCCCCAGCACGGACAAGCAAGTCCGATGCGTAACCGACGGCGGGGTTCGCGGTGACACCTGAAAACGCATCACTTCCGCCGCATTGCGTGCCAATGACAAGTTCCGAGACGGGGCAGGTTTCTCGTTTCCTTTCATTCAGTTTGGCAAGCTTTGCTTCCGCTTTTTCGATGATTTTATTAACCATCGCATGAAATCCTTGCTGATCCTGCAGCATGATGATATCGCTGTCGTTCCCGCTTGGGTTTACGCGTGAAGGAACGAGTTTTTCACAGCCAAGGCCGATGATCAACGTCTCCCCGCCGAAGTTGGGATGGCGGGCCAAATTTTCAACAGTGCGAATGGGAATGATAGCTTCCGGTGCTTGGATGGCAACACCGCAGCCGTAGGTATGGTGAAGTCCGATGATATCATCCACATTTGGATAGTTTGGCAGGATTTCTTGCTTTAAACGCTTGACTGCATGGTCCATTACGCCGACGACACATTGGACACTGGTGATGATTCCGAGTATGTTTTTGGTTCCGGCTGAACCATCTGGATTGCGGAAGCCTTCGAACGTATAACCATCCAACGGCGGCATAGGGGCAGCGGGAGACGGTGATAGAGAGAGTTCGTCAAGCGGCGGTGGTGTCGGCATGAGCAAATGACGTTCCTGGACCCAGCTTCCGGTAGGGATGTCAGTTGTAGCATGACCGATCACTTCACCATAACGGATAATAGGTTCGCCTGTCTGAATGGGATGAAGGGAAAGTTTATGACCTTGAGGAATAGGTTCTTGGGCAACAATGCCATCTGTTAAGACAGTGCCGGCGGCAAGACCGCCATCAGTCACAGCAATTGCTACGTTGTCCTGCTCATGTACCTTGACAAAATAAGGGTTCGTCGTAGATTTCATTTATACTCCTCCTTTGTAAGCGATTTCAATTGAAAGCAATAAAAAAGAATAAGTCAATTGTTATTTTGTTTAATTGTATGACCAATTGAGAGTGTTGTCAATAAGAAGAAGCAGCGGAAAATCATACCGCTGCTTTTTCCAATCGTTTTGAATAGAACGCTGTCAGCAAGAAAGCCAAACCGGTGATGGAAAGGACAATCATCAATGTCCGGAAACCAAGAAGTGAAAGGTCAGCACCGAAGACAATCGCCAGGACAACAGACGATAAGATGGACCCAAGATATCTGCAAGTCTGAAAAAGACCCGAACTTGTTCCGACGATATTTTCAGGAGATACATTCAGCATCGATGCTTGCAGGGTAACATTGCCGATGCCGTAACTGATTCCCAGAAAAATGAGGATGACACCGATATTGGCGAGCGTCAGATGATCCGATAAGATTGCTAGGGCCCAAGTACCGCCAATCATAAGTACAGCTCCGACTATCGTAGGGGTACTTGTACCAGAACGGTCGATCCAGCGTCCCATCAGAAACGATATAAGTGTACTTGCTCCGGAAAGGAAAATCATCATCAGGCCGCTTGTTTTTAAACTGTAATGCAAAGCGTCCTGAAAGAAGCTCGGCAAACCGAAGAAGAGGCTGTAGTTAAAAATATTCAATAAGATGAACTGGATGTAGACAAGTGTCAGTCTTTTGTTGCTCTGCAATAGGCGCACATCGATGAAAGGGTGATCCGCATGCAGTTCGCGGTAGATGAAAGCCGCCAAAAAAATGATTCCTATTCCTAATTGGATATAGTGGATGCCGTGCTCGAAAGACAAAAGGAAATACAATAGAAAGCTCATGCCGACAGCAAACAACACTATGCCAATGCTGTCGAGCTGCTTCCAGAACTCCCGAAAAGTATAATGGTTGGTTTTTGGATCTTTAGGGACTGCGAACCATGTCAGCAAAAAACTTAGCACGATGAATGGTGCATTCACTGTAAAGATGGCTGGCCATCCCGAAAAGTCAATCAAAAATCCACCTGCGGTCGGGCCGAATGCAGACATGGAAGAAGTGAAAATCGAAAGTATAGCAAGTGCCGATGCTTGTTTTTCATGGATATGTGTCCGCACAAGTGCCATACCAGCGGGATAAATGGAGCTGCTGCCAACAGCCTGAAAAAGCCGCATCCCCAGTAAAACCAGAAATGTGCCAGCGAATGGCGCGCCGATAGCGGAAACTGCTACAAGCAGCAGGCCGACTAACAGCATTTTACGCCGCCCGATCAAATCCCCGACTTTACCGGCAATCGGAACGACGATGGCACTGGCTAAATAGTAGGTGGAGATAAGCCAGGAAACCGTAGCAAAACTAAGCGAAAATTCATGCTGGATGGCATGTAGAGCCAATGAAATCATGGAGGAATTCAGTGGATTCAGCATTGTCCCTGTTGCGATGGCTGTCAGAAAAAGGCCGCGTTGTTTTTTGTTCATCCTGTCATACCGAGGATCCAGCCGATCCGAGGGAAGATGAATTTGTAGGGGGCTTTATGGACTTTTTCCAAAATGCTTGTCACTGCATGATCTGATAGCTCGATATCCACTTGTTCAATGATAGGCACCAATGCTGTCTTTTTAAAATCGATTGCTCTATTGCTCATTTCCGTTACCTCCCAATTGCTCTCTGCTGTTAATGTGACCACTCCGCGCAGTCTTTACACATAACGAAGCTGCATATAATAAGAATGGCTTTGATGATTTCCATTTGCCTCCATGAAAAAGGGTCCATGTATCGATGCGGTAGGTAAGGTGATAGTAGATCAAAGAAATAGGTGTGTGTTCCCAGGTATTGAATGACTCCATGTAATTTCGTTTATAATAAGCGATGCCAAGTGATTTAATCCTGATTAGATCACTCAGACTTATTTCTTTACATTTACTAATGTTGGGCTTAAACTGTTGGAGTTAAAAAATATAGAAAAGTGGGTTTGGTACATGAAAAAAGCACTATTAGGTCTACTATTTATGTCAATATTTGCTGTTCTTGCTGCTTGCGGCAACGGAAATGATTCTGCTTCCGATTCCGGCGATAATTCCGATCTTTGGCAAGAAGTTCAAGATAAAGGCGAAATTACAGTGGGAACGGAAGGTACTTATGCTCCATTCACCTTCCACGATGATAGCGGGGAACTTACCGGCTACGATGTGGAAGTGATGAAGGAAGTCGGCAAGCATTTGGGACTTGATGTAAAATTCGAAGAAACCCAATGGGACTCGATGTTTTCTGGTTTGAACAGTGCGCGGTTCGACGTCATTGCAAACCAAGTAGGTAAAGGGGAGAATAACGAACGGGAAGGCCAATACGACTTCTCTGATCCTTATACCAAATCCCAGTCTGTTGTCGTAACAGCTGCAGATAACAACGATATCAAATCGGTCGAGGATGTCGAAGGCAAGACATCAGCGCAGTCCCTGACAAGTAACTATAATGCACTTGCAGAAGATGCTGGTGCACAAATCGAAGGTGTGGAAGGCTTGGCGCAATCCATTCAGCTGATTGAACAAGGTCGTGTCGATCTTACATTCAATGATAAACTTGCCGTCCTTGACTATTTGAACAATACAGATAAAAATGCTCCAGTGAAAATCGCTTTCGAGACTGGTGAACCATCTGAGACATACTTCACATTCCGTAAGGATAGCGGTGAAATCGTGGATGAGTTCAACAAAGCACTTGATGAGATGCGCGAAGATGGTACATTAGCGGAAATCTCCACGAAATGGTTTGGCGAAGATGTTAACAAGTAATATGGTACTCGGCGGGATTGTCATCCCTTGGGAGCTGTTGCAGCAGTCATTCTGGCCGATACTGATCGAGGGGATCAAAGTTACGATCCCCTTGACTCTTATTTCATTCTTTTTCGGTATCATCATCGCACTCATCACGGCATTGGTGAGGATTTCCAATATCAAGCCTTTGCGATGGATTTTTACTGTTTATGTTTCTGCCATCCGTGGTACACCGCTGCTTGTTCAGCTGTTCATCATTTTTTACTTGCTGCCGGAATTAAATATCATGATCGATCCGTATCCGACAGCCATCATTGCCTTTTCCTTGAATGTTGGGGCCTATGCGTCGGAAATCATCCGAGCATCCATCCTATCCGTTCCAAAAGGGCAATGGGAAGCAGGTTTTACTATAGGGATGACTTATCGGAAAACGCTATTCCGCGTCATTTTGCCGCAGGCGTTACGAGTTTCTGTACCGCCTTTGTCTAACAGCTTTATCAGTTTGGTGAAGGAAACATCATTGGCATCGCAGATTCTCGTAACCGAGCTATTCCGAAAATCACAGCAAATCGGTGCGACGAACTTAGATCAAATCGTCTATATTTACATTTTGGCTGCCTTCATTTATTGGATTATCTGTTTCGTCCTGTCGCTGGCTCAGCACCAGCTCGAACGTAGATTGGACCGCTACACAGCAAGATAAGGAGGGGTAGCTATGCTAGCAGTGAAAGGTTTAAAGAAGACATTCGGTACCAATACAGTATTGAAATCCATCGATATGCAAGTGGATAAAGGTAAGGTGATTGCGATCCTTGGGCCATCAGGTTCCGGAAAGACCACCTTGCTGCGCTGTTTGAATGCATTGGAGATTCCGGATGAGGGTATTGTTGGCTTTGAAGATCATCAAGTGGATTTCAGCGAAAAGGTCAAACAGCAGGAATTGATTAAACTGCGCCGCAAATCAGGCATGGTGTTTCAATCTTATAATCTATTCCCGCATCGTACTGTGCTGGAAAATGTCATGGAAGGACCTGTACAGGTTCAGAAACGAGACAAACAGACTGTACGTGCAGAAGCAATCGAATTGCTTGATAAAGTAGGGTTGAAGGACAAAAAAGACCTCTATCCTTATCAGTTATCAGGCGGACAGCAGCAGCGGGTAGGCATTGCCCGGGCGCTTGCAATCAAGCCGGAGCTCATGCTGTTTGATGAACCTACTTCCGCGCTTGATCCGGAACTGATCGGAGAAGTGCTCCGTGTCATGCGTGATTTGGCAAATGAAGGCTGGACAATGGTAGTCGTCACGCATGAAATCAAATTCGCTCAGGAAATCGCGGATAAGATCATCTTCATCGATGGCGGTGTCATTGTAGAGCAAGGACCGCCGGCAGAAGTGCTTTCGAATCCAAAAGAAGAGCGTACGCAGCGCTTCCTGCATCGAATATTGAATCCAACAGAGTAAAGAGCGTGGGACAAAAGGAATTTAGTTAATTGAAAAACCGAACTTCAGGGCAAATCAAATCAATTTTACCCTGAAGTTCGGTTTTTTTATTTGCGGGCGTTTTCCATCTCCCTATAGGCGTTCCAGTTTCTTTATTTCTTTTTTATGCTTTCTGATTGAAAATAGTAATATAGTTACCGATACTAAGTGTGATAGTACATATTCTGAGAGGGGACTTAAGAGATGGAATTCAAAGATAAAGTGGTACTTATTACTGGAGCGGCGGGCGGAATCGGGATTGCGGCTGCTAAGAAATTCGCAGCTGAAGGAGCAAAGCTAGCTTTGGTGGATCTTTCTCAAGAAGCATTGGAAACTGCTGCAGCATCCATCGATGCAGAAAAATTACTGCTATCGGCCAACGTTGGAAAAGAAGAAGATGTAGTAAATTATGTACAAAAGACAACAGAACATTTTGGCCGTATCGATGTGTTCGTCAATAACGCTGGTATCAATGGAGAATTTGCGAATATTGTGGATTCTTCTGTGGAAAACTTGGAGAAGGTACTAGCTGTCAATGTAGTAGGTGCTTTCCTCGGTTTGAAACATGTATTGAAAGTGATGACAGAACAGAAAAGTGGTGCTGTCGTGAACACAGCTTCCAACGGCGGATTGCTTGGCGCACCGGGTATGAGCGCTTATATCGCCTCGAAGCATGCGCTTATTGGAATCAACAAGACAGCTGCATTGGAAGTGGCTGACTATGGTGTCCGTGTGAATGCTGTTGCACCATCTGGTGTAGATACGGCAATGATGCGTTCAATCGAAACGAATGCAGCAAAAGGACATGAAGAAGAAGCAAGAAAAGGCTTTGAAGCGAGCGTGCCAATGAATCGCTACGCGACAGCAGAAGAGATTGCTGATTTGATGCTGTTCCTTTCTTCGGAAAAAGCTTCATTCATTACCGGTTCTTATTACCGGATCGATGGCGGACAAGGTACAACTTCCGCTTAATTAAAACACGCCCGTCACATGACAGGCGTGTTTTTTATATGCGTGTATAAGGAGGAGTCCGATTGAGCGTGTGATTCTTCTTTTGCGAGAATCTTCTCTTCCAACGCACGTAAAAAGGTTTTGGCAACACGGGAGAGTGTATTGTTCCCGTGAAAAACATAGCCGAAGGCGTAGGTTTGATAAAACGGCGGTGCAAAATGGAGCAGCGTGATGTCTTTGCTTCTCGATAGTTCTGCATCTGTGCGGAAGGCGTAATCAAATCCAATATTGATAGCTGTCTCATTTTCTACCATGTTCCGGATTGTTTGTACATTATTGGTAGTGAACAAGATATCGTATTGAAGTGACTTGAACTGGCGCATGAATGCTTGGATATAAGCGTCATTGTAAAGGACGATCGGCTGTTTGATGAGCATATCTTCCGTGATGAATTTTTCCTTGGCCAGCGGGTGTCGTTTATTGACAGCTGTAACCATATGCCCATCCAACAGTTTCTTGAAGACGAGGTTACGATATTTTTGTACTTCTTTTTCCGTATAGATGACTAGCCCAATGTCGACTGCTTCCGCTGCCACTTTCCTCATGATGTGCTGGGATGTGTGCTCGAACAGTGAAGCTTTAATATTCGGATGAAGCGTGCGAAAGTCGGAGAATAATTCTACGAGAATCTGCATCGGTCCAGGAAAGCTGGCAATTTTAAGCTCACCATTCAAGGATTCGGTATATGATTCTGCTTCGTCGGTGAATTCCTGCAGCTTCTCCAACACAGCTTCTGCGTGCCGGATAAGCTTCATGCCTTCTTCTGTTGGCGTCGTACCGGTACGGGAACGGTTGAACAAGCTGATATTCAGTTCCCTTTCCAGGTTAGTCAATGCCTGGCTCAAAGCCGGCAATGTTACATGCTGCTCGGCTGCGGCTGCTTTCAGTGAACCTGACCTTGCAATGGCGACGATATATTTCAATTGCTCAATTGTCATGTCCATCCCTCGTTTAGTTAAGCAAACGTTTATTTAAGTTAATTAATCCGAAATTTATTATATCATTTACCGGCATTATACTAGAAATGAAGAAAGAAATGCTGTTAAAAGGGGATGTTAGAAATGAAAGCATTGCGTTGGCATAACCAGAAGGATGTCAGATTGGAAGAGATCGATGAGCCTGTCATCAAATCGAATCAGGTGAAGATGAAAGTGAAATGGTGCGGCATTTGCGGAAGTGACTTGCACGAGTATCTTGGCGGTCCGATTTTCATACCCGTCGGTGAACCGCATCCGCTGACTGGAGAAGTAGCGCCAGTGACAATGGGACATGAATTCTCCGGTGAAGTAGTCGAAGTAGGACCAGAGGTGAAAGATTATCAGGTTGGCGATCGTGTAGTTGTGGAACCTATCTTTGCGACACATGGACACCAAGGTGCATATAATTTGGACAAGCAAATGGGCTTCCTCGGCCTTGCCGGAGGTGGCGGCGGCCTGAGTGAATATGTAGCTGTCGATGAAGAGCTACTGTTCAAGCTTCCGGATTCTTTAAGTTATGAGCAAGGCGCGCTGGTGGAACCGTCCGCCGTTGCATTATACGCAGTACGTTCCAGTAAAGTGAAAGCTGGAGATAAAGTGGCTGTCTTCGGTTGTGGACCGATCGGCCTGCTAGTCATTGAAGCATTGAAAGCTGCAGGAGCTACCGAAATTTACGCAGTTGAGCTGTCACCGGAACGTCAGGCAAAAGCAGAAGAGCTGGGTGCCATCGTTGTGGATCCAAGCAAGGTGGATGATACAGTGGAGGAAATCAGAAGGTTGACTGATGGCGGTGTGGAAGTCGCCTTTGAGGTGACAGGCGTACCAGTTGTTTTGCGTCAGGCAATCCAGTCTACCGATATCGGCGGTGAAACGATGATCGTCAGCATCTGGGAGAAACCAGCTGAAATTATGCCGAATGACATCGTTATCCAAGAACGTTCTGTAAAAGGCATCATAGGCTATCGTGATGTTTTCCCTCAGGTGCTATCCTTGATGGAAAACGGCTATTTCCCTGCTGAAAAGCTAGTAACGAAGAAAATCAAGCTTGATGAAGTAGTGGAAGAAGGCTTCGAAAGCTTGATCAAAGAAAAGAACCAAGTGAAAATCCTTGTTCAATCCGAGCAAAAATAAGAAAAAGCGGATGCCAGCGCATCCGCTTATTTTATCGGAAAATCTTATCGATAGCTTCGATATCCTCAGCTGTCAATTTGACATCCAATGTTTTCAGGTTATTCAATACTTGTTCCGGACGTTTCGCTCCTGGGATGATGGCATCGATGCTGTCGCGAGTCAGGTACCAAGCGAGCACGACATGAGCAACCTCAGCTTCTTTTTTGGCAGCGATATCCCGCAGCTGATCTACTTTTCGGAGATTCTGTTTGAAAGCTTCCCCCTGAAACAGTGGATCGTTTGCCCGCAAATCATCGAACTTCGTATTCTCATCGTATTTACCGCCAAGTAAGCCGGAGGCAAGTGGGAAGTAAGGTACGAAAGAGATATTGTTTTCTGCTGTATAAGGAAGCAAATCGTTCTCCGCGCCGCGTTTGAATAGATTATATTCCGATTGCAGCACATCTACGTAGCCATCGACATTCGCCTCTTTAAGCTGTTCAATAGAAAAATTGGAAACACCGATGCTCTTGACTTTGCCTTGGTCTTTCAGTTCCTTGAGGGCACCTACAGCCTCCGCTTTCGGTGTGTCTTCATCCGGGAAATGAATGTAGAACAAGTCGATATAATCCGTTTGCAGGCGCTTCAAAGCACTTTCAACGGAATCTTTCAGGAACTTTGGTGAATTATCCATTTTCGTTTCGCCATCGATGATCTTATGAGCAGCTTTCGTTGCTATCACGATGTCGTCGCGTTTTCCGCTTTCCTTGATTACTTGACCGACAAGCTCCTCAGATCGTTCGGGTCCGTAAATAAAAGCTGTATCAAAGAAATTCATCCCATTTTCGATCGCTTGGCGGACAACCTCTTTGCCTTGTTCCTCATCTAGGTTCGGATAGAGGTTATGGCCTCCGACCGCATTCGTACCGACTCCGATTGGATTAACAAATAATCCTGACTTGCCTAATTGCACGCGTTCTGTCATTTCTTGCTCAGCTCCTTTTTATTAGTCTGTCTTCACTTTAGCAAATGCATGTGCATATATGGAAAAGATTTGCTTGCACTTGAGGTGAGAAACAGAATTTAAACATGCATACTGTGCTGTATGGTGAAACGTATCCTTCATAAAGGCGTATGTATAATCGTATCCTGCTGAGAGGACTTATAGAGAGGGATGATTGATATGGGCGGAGCAATTGCTAGTTTTGTTATGTTCATCCTATTTTTGATTTTTGCTATTTTCCTATCAAAAGGTAAAGGAGCATTTTTGCTCGCAGGCTATAACACAATGTCTGACCGTGATAAGGATCAATACGATGAGGTAGCATTGTGCAAATTCATGGCGAAAATCATGTATGGATTCAGCTTCAGCGTGCTGCTATATGTACTGAGTGCACTGTTTGAAAGCGACGTGTTATCCACGATCGGTCTTATTTACTGTTAGCTCTTATACTGTTTACATTGGTGTACGCAAATACAAAAAACAGATTCAAAAAGAATGGCGTGTGAAATTGTATTTCAATTTCACACGCCGCTTTTCGTTATCCATCTATATCAAGTCAAGCTTGTGCCTTCTGTTCATTTTGTTCGGTTTGTTGAATGCGTTTCTTCCAAGGCCAGAATGCCCATTTGCCAAGAATCGCCGTTATGGCTGGCACCAGGAATGGCCGGACTAAGAAAGTGTCGAGCAGTACACCTATAGCAGTGATGGTTCCGAAATGAACGAGTATTTGAATCGGCAAAGTCGTCAATACGGCAAATGTCGCTGCTAGTATCAGACCGGCAGAAGTGATGACGCCGCCAGTATGGGCAACACCGTCTGCAATTGCCTGTTTAAGGGGCATCGTTTTGCTACGTTTCCAAATGCTTGAAATCATGAAGATATTATAATCTTCCCCGAGCGCAACGATGAACACGAATGCGTACAGCGGGATGAAGCCTTGAATTGCGTCGACACCGAATCCGTAGTGCAGAATAAGCCAGCCTAGGCCCAATGCGCTGAAGAAGGAGAGCAGAACGGTTGCCACCAAATAAATCGTTGCTGTCACAGACCGCAAATATGTGAGCAATAGCAAGGTAATGAAGCCGATGACAATTGGGATGATCCATTTTTCATCATGCTTTGTCACTTGCTGTGTATCATATTGTTCGGCAGTCTGACCGCCAATCCAGACATTATCAGCATCACCAGTGGTATTTGCTACGGTTTCCTTGATGTCAGGAATGTGAGCCATTGCTTCATTTGAATAAGGATTTTCATTCAATTCAAGCTGAATACGGACCAATTGTTCATTCGATTCGGCTTGCTCGGGATCCATTACAGCAGCTGTATAAGCTAAATCCTCCAGAGCGGTGCGGACTGCTTCCGGATCATCCGTTTCCGTGATGACAGACACCGGGGCAAGCTCACCGGCATTCACGTGATCTGTGAGGATGTCGAAGCCTTCCTTAGACGGCATGTTATCCGGGAAAGACGACAGCGTATCATACGTATACGTAATGCGGGAAGAAATACCCGCCAGCACACCGAGTACGACGATGGTGATGATAGCAATCTTCCATGGGTGCTTCGTGACAAGACTGCCAACAGCATTACCAATTTTGTTATGTGGTTTTTTCGTGCGCACAGGCTTTCCTTTTTCTTTCGCGCGCTGCTGCTGCATATCCTCTGTTCTAGGAATGAAAGGAAAGAAGGAAACACGCCCGATGATCGTAAGCATTGCCGGTACGAGTGTCAGGCTTGCAAGCAGCATGATGAAAATGGCAATCGCGAATGGTATCGCGAATCGGTTGATAGATCCGTAGTTCGCAACGAGCAAGACGAGCATGGCGACGATGACTGTTAGCCCGCTCATTGCGATTGCGCCGCTTGCAGACGTGAGGGATCGGACAAGAGCTGCTTTCTTGCTCTTTATCTCCCAAAGATTTTCCCGGAAGCGAGTAATGAGGAACAGGCAATAATCGGTACCTGCGCCAAAAAGCAATACCGTCATGATTGCGATCCCCTGTGAATCAAATGAAATCAATTCGGCTTTTCCTAATGCACCAAGAATCGGACTGATGACCAAATAAGCAAAGCCAACACCGATAAGAGGCACCAATGCCAATATCGGAGACCGATAGATGACCAATAGGAAAATAAGCACGATCAACACCGTTGCAAAGAGAAGTGTGGTATCACCCTGCGAAAAGAGTCCGACAGCATCGACAGAAATACCGGCAGGACCCGTTGTCCGAACGAGTAAGTCACCACTGTCCAGACTTTGTTCGAATGGATTCTGTTCAAAGGCATCACTTGCTGCTGATTGGATCTTTTCAAGGCCGTCTTCCACGGCATCCGTAGCTGTTCCGTTATCAAAAAGAATCGGCATGACGAGCGTTGTCCCGTCATCCGAGAGCTGCTCCTTCAACAATGGAAGCGGGATATCCTGGAATGGCGTCACGGTGGCAGCTTCTATATCCGCACCCTGCAAATCTGCGCTGAACTGCTGAATCGATTGCAGATTTTCTTCCGAGAGTCCGCTCTCTTGGTACCAGGTCAGCAAAGCAGGCAGACCGCTGTTATCGGAGAATTCCTCCTCAATGATACGGGCTGCTTCGTCACTGTTTGTATCATGCAAGAATGTTTCGGCTTGTTCCTCTTCCTGTGAGTTTGCCTGCGGCAAGGTAAGGTTTAACACGAGTGCAATGACAATCCAGGCAGCCAAAATGACCCACCGCCCGGCTTTGCCGCTTATGAAAGTACCTAATTTGTGCATGAATGATTCCTCCTGATTTAATTTATCGGATGATAAGTTATACCCAAAAAATAAAAGATTATGTGTATAATCTTTTATTTTTTCCGGATTCCGTCAAAAAGGATGTCTACAAGCATCTTTGATTTCTTGTCTGCGAAACTGCGACGTGCTTCATGTTCCTGCTTGGAAGGAGGCAGGAAGGATTTCATCATTTCAAGGACAAAAAAAGTCAGTTCCATCGGCGGTGCAGAAGGAATTGACAGGATGTCGCCTTTCGCTATGCCTTCCGTCAGCGTCTGCATCACAGGATTAAAATAACTTCGCATCCACCATTCTTGAATTGTATCCCGGTGTTCCTCATCAATTTCATATTGCAGATCATGGAACATCTGCGTCATATCTCCTTGATGGTTCATGATCATAAAATAGGTTATTTGCCGTATGCGATCTTTACTGTCAGCGTGATCCTGCAGCACATGTGCCATCGCTTCTTCCGTCTGTATCATGATGGAACGGACAACTTCTAAATAGATGGCCTGCTTATTCGGAAAATGATGATATAAAGCAGGCTGGGTAATGCCGCACTCCTCAGCGATGCGACGAGTGGAAATCGCCCGGTAGCCGTGTGTCATGAAAAGCCGCTCAGCTGTCTCGATAATATTGCGCTGTGTCTGTTCAGCGGAAACTTCTTTTTTCCTCGCCATATCTCTGCCCTCTTTTATAACTTATCAATTGATAAATTAACTCATTTTATTTTGAAAAGCAACAATTGATACACTTATTGTAAAATATAATACAAATAAGGGGGTAGTGATATGGGGAAGAAAGGTATATTATTTGCAGCTGCGGGCTTATTCGGGGGATATGCGCTGCTTGTGACGCAGCTCGTCAATAAGGAGCTGCGTCAAATGAAAGCTTTCACGGAGGAAGAGACAATCAAACGTGAAGTGGAGGCTGGGCGCTACGACAAAGCAGCTTATGATGCGCTGCGCAAGGAAGAGTTCGATGTGCCTTCCGATGAGGGGAAAATATATGGCACACATTATGTAGGGAATCCAGACTCCAGGCATGTGATGGTCATCTCGCATGGAGTCGCTGTCAATAAATATAATTCCATCAAATATATGAACGTATTCCTGGATCTTGGCTTTAACGTCGTGTTATATGATCAGCGGAGACATGGACTTTCCGATGGCAGCAGTATCACATATGGCTACCACGAAAGGCATGATCTTGCCCGGGTGATCCAATGGACGAAAGAACGATATGATTACGACTTGAAATTGGGCGTGCATGGCGAATCGATGGGAGCAGCAACCGCTTTACTTTATGCAGGAACGGTGGAGGATGGTGCTGATTTTTATATCGCTGACTGTCCTTACAGCGATTTTGCTGAACAGGTGGCTTATCGGCTCAAAGTTCAATTCCATTTGCCCCGGCAGGTGTTTTTGCCGGCAGCTGAATGGATCGTCCGGAAATTGGATGGCTACCGTTTCCGGGATGTATCCCCGATACATTCTGTTGCCAACATCGAAAAACCTGTATTCTTTATCAGCAGTCTTCCAGATTCGTATATTCCAGTGCAAATGACGAAGGATTTATACGCGCAAAAACGGAATGGGTACAAGCACTTGCACCTATTCGAAAAAGGTGATCATGCAATGTCTTTGGCTGAGAACAAGCAGGAGTATGAGCAAGTGGTAAAACGATTTCTGGAAGAAATCGGAATGGAGGCCCAGCCTGTCGGCTGAATCTTTTCTCTATGTCGAAAATTAGCGGACTATTCTTCTATGCTACCAATTGCTTTCTAAGATGCTAAGGTGCTACCATAGCAGTTGTAAGCGGTTCCTGGGACTGTCATCTTGCATCACGACGCTTAGACAAAACTAGAATACAATCTGAGGAGGATTTCTATGAGTCAATTAGCAGCAGGTGTGCATGAGAAAGTGGAGCGTTTTTTGAATGGAACGAAGAAACTGTATATCAATGGAGAGTTCGTGGCAAGTGCAACGGAGAAGACATTCGAGTCGTATAACCCGGCTACAGGAGAAGTGCTGGCAACGGTTTACGAAGCTGGAGCGGAAGATATCGATCGTGCTGTGAAAGCAGCCCGCCAAGCTTTTGATGCAGGCCCATGGTCGACCATGACGGCAGCAGAACGAAGCCGTATCATGTACAAGCTGGCCGACTTGATGGAAGAACATGCAGATGCACTGGCCCAGCTCGAAACACTGGACAACGGGAAACCGATCAGGGAAACGACAAATGCGGATATTCCGCTGGCGATTGAACATATGCGCTATTATGCAGGCTGGTCGACAAAAATCGTCGGACAGACAATACCTGTCAATGGTCCGTATTTCAACTATACAAGACATGAAGCACTCGGTGTGGTAGGGCAAATCATTCCGTGGAATTTCCCGCTCTTGATGGCGATGTGGAAGTTAGGCGCGGCGCTGGCCACTGGCTGTACGGTGGTACTGAAGCCGGCTGAGCAGACGCCATTATCCGCATTATACTTAGCTGAATTGGCAGAGGAAGCAGGATTCCCGGCTGGCGTTCTCAATATCGTGCCTGGATTCGGCGAAACAGCAGGGCAGCCGCTTGTCGATCATCCTCAAGTTGATAAAATAGCCTTCACCGGCTCTACAAGTGTCGGGAAACAAATCATGGCAAGTGCATCCCAAACGTTGAAGCGGGTGACATTGGAACTTGGCGGTAAGTCACCGAATATCGTATTGCCGGATGCGGACTTGTCCAAGGCGATCCCTGGTACATTGAATGGTGTCATGTTCAACCAAGGACAAGTTTGCTGTGCTGGATCACGTGTCTTCATCCAGAAAAAGCAATTTGATAACGTGATTGCCGATATGGCATCCCACGCAGAGAAAATCAAACAGGGCGCTGGTATTCATGCAGATACAGAGATTGGTCCGCTCGTGTCATTGGAGCAGCAGGATCGAGTGCTTGGCTATATCGAGAAGGGAAGAAGTGAAGGCGCAGAGCTCATCACCGGGGGAAGCAAGCCGCAGGAGCAAGGCTATTTCGTCTCGCCGACAATCTTTGCCGATGTACGTGATGAAATGACGATTGCCAAAGAGGAAATCTTCGGCCCGGTCATTTCGGCGATGCCTTATGATGATTTGGATGAGTTGATTCACCGCGCAAATGCAAGCGAATACGGCCTTGCGGCAGGGGTATGGACGCAGGATGTTACAAAGGCACATTATATTGCAAACCGTCTCCGAGCTGGCACTGTGTGGGTGAACTGCTATAATGCATTCGATGCAGCTTCTCCATTCGGAGGATATAAACAATCCGGTATCGGCAGGGAAATGGGTTCATATGCTTTGGATAACTATACCGAAGTGAAGAGTGTTTGGATCGGGATGGAATAAACAGAGCCTGCGCATTGTGTGCGCAGGCTCTGTTTTCTCTAACCTTGAAAAGTGGATTCAATGTGATGTGTGTCTTTGTTGCTTGTATGTTTTTATAATCGAGGCCAAACGACCGACAAATATAGCTATACCTAGCAGAAGATAAAGTAGTGATCTGTCTAGTTCATTCCATCCTATTAAAGATGTACATATGACTCCTAAGGAGAATAATACCAAAAGGCTATTAAAGATTATAGTAAATGTATTATATGCTCTATTCAATGTAAATCCCCTTCCTGCTTAAACGAAGCTGCTGCATCTGGTTAAAAATTTCTTTCATTTTTGATAAATTATACCATATTGTGAATATACATTGGTGAGCACTTGTTTAAACAAAAGAAGGAAAGACATAAAAAAGTAATAATAGCCACAAAATTACGGCTCAGTGTTTCGGTAAGAAGGAAGAGGCTCCATTGTGAAGTATTCTGCCGGATGGAATGCTTTGCTGCAGTGTCAGAAAAAGCCGAACAAGTGCAACTATTCATGGAACATTTTGCATCTTAGTTCGGCCATTTATTTAGTCAAATTATTATGGTTCAAGCCTCTCAAAAATGTTTACGATACCACTCCGCTGCTGCTTGGACTTCTGTATGGGTGAGGCTGTGTCCATTGCTTTCCCAGTGAATGGATGCGTCAGCACCAGCTTCACGCAGCATTTGCTCAAGCTCGATTGCTTCGGATCTCGGGCAAATCGGATCATTGTCGCCTGCAGTGATGAAGATAGGTGTTCCTTGCTGCTTGGCAAGTGTGATATTTCGTCTAGGCACCATCGGATGATGCAGAATCGCTCCTTTTAGCGAATCGCTGAAATGGTAGAGCAGGCTTGCTGCAATATTGGCACCGTTGGAATAGCCGATTGCAATAATATTATCACGATCGAATTCATATTTTTCAGCTGCTTCATCAAGGAAATCACGCAGCTCTCCGGTACGGAAAATCAAATCCTCTTCATCAAAGACACCTTCTGCCAGACGCTTGAAGAAGCGGGGCATACCATGTTCGGAGACGTTTCCGCGGACGCTCAAAACAGCTGCCTCTGGATCAATCATATCAGCCAGCGGTATCAGATCTTTTTCTGTACCGCCAGTACCGTGCAGCAATAGAAAGGTCGGTTTGTTTGCTTGTTTGGCTGCCTTAAATACATGAATCATATTTATTCCTCCTTTTATTTATTGGTAGAAGTACCCTCGGCATATAATCCCAGTGTTTTGATATGCTCGATGACTTGCGCTTTTTCATCATCGTCAAGGCCTGCCAGAATGCCATGGATCGCTTGTTCATGTTTCGGGAAGTAGTCCTCCATGAATGCACGGCCCTTATCTGTCAAAGTGGCAAATGTAATGCGTCGATCCTCTGGGCAGGGACGTCTTCTGATCATCTCTTTTTGGACTAGGCGATCCACTACATACGAGATACTGCTGCTGGATAATAAAACTTTACTGCCGATTTTTTGGATCGGCTGATCTCCTTTATGGAATAAAAGTTCCAGCACAGCGAATTCCGTTAAATTGATCCCTTGCTTCTTGATGTCTTCCTCGATCCGTTTTTTGATGGACTGGAGAGCCCTTGTCAATACAATGAATAGCTTTAACGATAAGCCTACGTTGTCTGTTGCCATAGCTTTCACGCTTCCTTTTTGTCTCGAATTCGAGATAATTATATGCAATTATCATCAGAATGTCAATAATGGAGGAGCCGGAAACCCCGGCTCCATATTTACTTGGCCTGTTGCTCGAAAAGTTTTGCAATTTCGATGATAACTTTTGTCGCTTTTTCCATATTGTCGACGGAGATGTATTCAAATTTACCATGATAGTTTTCGCCGCCTGTAAAGACGTTCGGTGTCGGCAATCCCATGTAAGAAATCTGGGAGCCGTCTGTTGCACCGCGGATGGGCTTGATCACAGGTTCGATATCAAGGTGCTTCATTGCGTCAGATGCAATATCGACGATTTCCATGACTGGTTCTATTTTTTCGCGCATGTTGTAATATTGGTCACGCATATCCAGTTCGATGCTTTTGTCTCCGTATGCTGCTTTTATTTCCGCAGCGATTTCTTCGAACAAAGCTTTTTTCGCTTCGAATTTGTCTCGATCATGATCACGCAAAATATATTGCAGTTTTGTCTGCTCGACATCTCCTTGGAAAGAAAGCAGATGGAAGAAACCTTCGCGGTCTTCCGTATATTCCGGTGCTTCATCATCAGGTATCTTGGCATGGAATTCCATAGCGATTTTCATACTGTTGACCATTTTGTTCTTGGCTGTACCCGGATGCACGTTGTTACCGTTGAATGTGATTTTCGCTTGGGCACCATTGAAGTTTTCATACTCCAATTCGCCCAGTGGACCGCCATCCATTGTGTAAGCGTAAGTTGCACCGAAAGCATCGACATCGAATTTATGCGGTCCCCGGCCTATCTCTTCATCGGGTGTGAAGGCGACGCGGATTTTGCCGTGCTTGATCTCCGGATGCTGAATCAAATATTCCATTGCAGTCATGATTTCTGCGATGCCGGCTTTGTTATCGGCACCAAGAAGTGTTGTGCCGTCAGTCGTCATCAAAGTATGCCCTTTGTAGCCAGGCAATTCAGGAAACTCAGCTGCCGAAAGGACGACATCAAGCTCTTTATTAAGGGTGATATCATTTCCATCAAAGTTTTCGATAACTTGCGGGTTGACATTCTTTCCAGTGAAATCCGTCGCTGTATCGACGTGGGCCATGAACCCGATGACTGGAACGTCTTTGTCGGTTGTTGCCGGCAGTGTCGCCATTACATAGCCATTCTCATCGATCGTCACTTCTTCCATGCCGATTTGTTTCAGCTCATCGACTAGCATATTGGCGAGCTCAAGCTGACCGGGAGTGGAAGGAGTCGTTTCGATGTCTTCATTGGATTGTGTATCCACTTTTGCATATGTAGTAAGACGGTCGATCAATGTGTGCTTCATTATCTTCATCTCCTTGAAGTTTATGTTTCTAGTGTAGCACGAAAGGTCCATCCTGAAACAGTTGCAGCATGTGTGTATAATAGGGAGAAAACGAAACTGGGGGAAGTGTTATGCATATTGCAGTAGTCGGCGGAGGTATAGCTGGAGCAAGCGCAGCCTATCATCTGGCGAGGGCCGGGAAGAAAGTGACGATCATCGATTCAAAAGCGAAAGGGCAGGCTACGGCAGCCGGTGCGGGTATCATTTCTCCGTGGCTGTCCAAACGTGTTCGGATCAAGCCTTATTTTACATTGGCTAAAGCGGGGGCGCTTTATTATCCGAAGCTGCTGGAGCTGCTGAAAGAGGACGGTCAGACAGATGTCAGCTACAAGCAAGTCGGGGCCTTATATGTGAGTGCCAGTGAGAAACGGCTGGATGAACTGGAAAAACTCGCTTATAAACAGCGGGTTGAGACACCAGAAATCGGGGAAATCAAGAGATTGAGTGCAGAAGAAGCGAGAGAGAAATTCCCGCCATTGCGGGAAGACATGACAGCTCTCTATCTGGAAGGTGCAGCACGTGTGGACGGGCGTCAGCTGCTGCAGGCATTGCTTGATGCAGGAGAAAAACACGGCGTTCGGTATATTCAAGGAGCAGGGGAATTGCTTCATGAAGGAAACAACAAAGTATCCGGTGTGCGTGTCGGTGATGAGACAATCAAAGCGGATGCGATCATTGCAGCAGCAGGTGCTTGGATTAATAACCTGTTGGAACCAATCGGCCTTAAGCTGCCGGTCGAACCACAGAAAGGCCAGATCATGCATATGCAGGTGGACGCCGATACAAGCAATTGGCCGGTCATTCTGCCGAAAAGCAGCCATTATTTACTCGGTTTCGATGGCGGGAAAGTCGTCGCAGGCGCAACGAGGGAAGTGGGATCAGGCTATGATACGAAACTAACGGCTGCCGGCATGCAGGAAGTAGTGCGGGAGGCATTGAAAGTCGCACCAGGCCTTGCGAATGAAGAAGTGGCAGAATTCCGTGTCGGCCTGCGCCCTGCGGGTCCAAATCCTTATCCAATCCTTGGTCCGGTGAAGGATGTGACAGGACTTCATTTAGCAGCGGGATTTGGCCCTGCTGGTCTGAATCTTGCTCCATATTCCGGTAAGTTGGTAGCGGAGGCAATACTTGGACAGACCGAAGGCGTGGATATTGCAGCCTATTTGTTATAAGCTAAAATGGAACAGCGTATGAGCGGACAGAGGGGAGGAAAGAGAAAGTATGTTGCGGAGAAAAAGAGTATGGATACCGGGAGCCATCCTGTTGGCAATTGGTATCCTGCTCCTTATCGGCAGTCTCTTTTCCTCTGAGATTAGAGCTTTTATGGCAATTGATCAAAGTGATAAACAACCGGATGTTCCTTACCCGGATAATGTCGTTGCTGTGAAAGATATTGTCTATCCAACCGAAAACTATGATGGCAGATTGGATTTTTATTATCCAGAAGATGACCAAGGCACACTTCCGATCGTCATCTATATCCATGGCGGCGGATGGATCGGCGGTGACAAGGATGCTCAGAATCCCTTCACCATGTGGATAGCCTCAAAAGGTTACCTGGTTGTGAACGTGAATTATGGACTGGCACCGGAATATACTTTTCCGGCTCAGCTCTATCAATTGAATGATGCGATCGGTTTTGCGCTGCGGGAAGCACCGCGTTACCACGGCGATACAGAGCAGGTCTTTGTCGGCGGAGGCTCAGCGGGGGCGAATCTTGCGGGCATGGTTGCGGCCATGGCGACCAATCCAACTACTGAATCGGTCGTTGGCGAGAACTCGGCGCTCCAGTCGGACCAACTTAAGGGTGTTCTGCTTTATAATGGCGTCTTGAATCTGGAACAGGCGCAGCAGACAGGCTTCAATAATATGACGACATTTCTTTGGTCTTATACCGGTAATAAGAATTTTAACAGTGATCCGCGTCTGCGGGATATGTCACCAGTGTTCCAGATTACGCCGGATTACCCTCCTGCCTTCATTTCATCTGGAGAGTCCGATAAACTGCATCCGCAAAGTGTAGAGATGGCAGATGCATTGGATTCGATCGGAGTAGAGGTGGAAAGGATGTTCTTCGACACTTCCCATCCAGCTGCTGGACATGAATATCAGCGGAAATTATATTTGGATGAAGCGCAATACAGCTTCGATCATATGATCGATTTCCTTCGCACACATTCGGAATGACCTCTGGCTTTTAGCCTGGAGGTCATTTTTTATTTAGATACCCATGGAATTTCTTGTAAGATATCTATATAATTAGAAAATATTGAAAAGGGGGAATTCGATGCGATTTCGGGATTTTCATCCAAATATAAAGATAAGGCTTGTGGAATCCTTCGTTTCCAGCTTGATCGGCAGTATGGTGACGCCCTTCATGACTATCTATCTGGCAATGCATTTCGGGGCTAAAGTAGCGGGGCTGCTGCTGCTCGTCAATGTATTCGTCGGAATCGGGATGTCCTTGATCGGCGGTTATTTCAGTGATTTGTTCGGACGGCGTAAGATTATGCTGCTAGCTGAAGCGCTCAGGCTGGTGGCATTTTTCACGATGATGGTAAGTAATTCACCATGGTTCGAGTCACCTGAGATTACATACAGCATGATCATGCTGAACAGCATTTGCTGGGGACTTGCAGGACCTGCCAATGATGCCATGCTGATTGACGTCAGTACGCCAGATCAGCGACGGCTGATTTATTCCATCGGCTATTGGGCGAGTAACTTATCCATCGCTTTAGGTGGAATCGCCGGTGCCTTCATGTTTGAGAACTATCTATTCGAATTATTCATGGCACTGACGATCGCAGCGGCAGCGACGTTGTTCGTTGTCTACTTTTATATTACGGAGACACATTTTCCAGAGAAAGTGGAAATCAAACCATTCCAGCACATCACCCAGATTTTTGGCACTTATCAGTCCGTTATGCGGGATAGATTGTTTGTCTGGTTCATCGCGGGGGGAATCCTGGTCTTAAGTATGGAATTCCAGCTGACAAGCTATATTGGTATCCGGCTGGCTGAAGAGATGCCGACTCAAAAGTTCCTGTTCTGGGAAGTGGATGGCGTGAAAATGATGGGGCTTTTGCGGAGCGAGAATACGATTCTGGTAGCCTTGCTTGCCTTGTTTGCTGCCAAACTCATTGTCGGAATGAAAGATAGAGTGGTGCTTGTTTCCAGCTGCCTTATTTTTACGATGGGTTATGCAGCCCTGACATTCTCGAATGATATCTGGGTGCTGTTCATTATGATGGCAGTCCTTACAATCGGGGAGGTGTTCCGGGTTCCAGTAGAACAGTCTTATATGGCGGCGATTCCGCCTGACGATAAACGCAGTGCGTACATGGCATTCGGGGCGCTTCAGTATAATTTATCGATGTTGATCGTTTCATTGACAGTCACGCTCAGCGGTTTCCTGTCCTCCATCACAATGGGTATCTTGCTCACTATGATTGGTCTTGCAGGGACTTTCATTTTGTATATGATTACGCCTAATCTGGATATCAGGAAACTTGAAGCGGAACAAAAGGTGGTTTAAAGCCCTACAAGTGCGGACACAATCGGACACGAAAGTACATGCATAGTATGAAACTGGAAGGGGCAGGATGCGCAGAAAGGGGCAGGGAAGTTTGGGACCCGCAAATAATAATGAGCACATCTTGCGTACGGAGCTCCTGGAAATGCAGCTAAAGCTACGGGAGGATTTTCAACGGGATATCGATGGCATCAGGGAAGACTTGGTCAGCATTAATGAGAGGCTGCTGCCGTTGGGAAAGTGGCTTGAAAACATTGACGGTCATACAGGAAGAATGGCTGTTACACTGGAAAAGCAAATGGATGCGCAGGATCAGATCATGGAGAGACTGTACGAACAGGAAAGAAAGATACAGGAACTCGAATCGAATTCCACATTCAAAAAGGAAAAGCTGCGTGTCAAAGGTGCTATCTTCATCAGTGTCATTTCCCTGCTTGGGGCTGGTTCCGGAGTAGTCGTGATATTTGGAAAACGCTTGGCGGAACTTTTATTCGGCAATTAATGAGTAATCACAGCTAGACATTGGTTCTGTCCCTTCCGCATAAAAAAGACGAGGGTATCATCCTCGTCTTTTTCAATGCGCGTGAATATGTGTATGAGCGTCCGCATCGTGCTGGCACATGAGTGATTCTTCATGTGTATGGGAAGCAGTCTCCATCTGGATGGTCACATGACCGATTCCCAGATGCTCCAGATCATGCTCGATTTTGCGCAGCATTACCTGGCTTTGTTCGACCAGCAAGTCACCTTGTACTACTGCATGACAGGAAAGGGCATTCTGTCCGCTGGTGATGCTCCACACATGCAAATCATGAATGGAGATTATACCTGGTGCCTTTTCGATACAATCGATGATTTTTTGCATTTCAACATTTCTTGGTGTTCCTTCCATCAGTACATGAATGGCATCATTCGTAACCCGCCAGCCACTCGTGATCACCAGGGCAGCAACGATGACACTTGCAACTGGATCAGCCCAATTCCACCCGAACAAAAGGACGAGCAATGCAGCAGCTATCGCACCGACTGAACCGAGCAAATCGCCAATTACATGCAAGAAGGCTGCGCGTACATTCAAATTCTCACTCGTATCACCGCGCATCAGGATCCAGGCGACCAGGACGTTGACGAGGAAGCCGATAATGGCAATGATCAGCATGCCACCCGATGCTATTTCGGCAGGCTCACGGAAACGCTGGACGGCCTCGTAAAAAATATAAAGGGAGACGAGGATCAAGGTGACGCCGTTGAAAAGCGCAGCCAGTATCTCGAATCGTTTATAACCGTATGTCTTGCTGTAATTGGCTACTCGCTCACCGAGTATGAAAGCAAACAGGCCGACGCCAAGTGATACAGCATCACTAAGCATATGTCCTGCATCCGAAAGTAAAGCAAGACTGTTCGTCAGGAAGCCGCCGATGGCCTCCACCAGCATGAATCCCGCCGTAAGAATAAAACTGATCAATAAAGCTTTCTTATTCGCATTGTGTCCGTGGTGATGATGACCATGTCCATGATCGTGTGCATGTCCGTGTCCCATACATATTCCTCCGATAGATTAATTATGGCAGGCGTGGTTGATAGCTTCAGTCAGTAAATCGATGACGTGTTTGTCATCATGTGAATAATAGATTGTCGTGCCTTCCCGTCTCGATTTGACGAGCCGGATCTTTTTCATCGAGCTCAGCTGATGAGAGACGGTGGATTGATTCATCTCCAGCTTCTCAGCAATCTCATTGACGCTGCATTCCCGATCGAGCAGCAAGTGCAGGATTCGTATGCGTGTCGGATCACCGAGTGCTTTGAAGATCTGCGAAACATGTGTCAATCGCTCTTCCGTCAGTTCCGAATGTGTATCATACTTCATATGCAGACGCTCCTCTTATTTGCTTATATGCATATATTAGCATATATAAATATTCTAAGCAAATTCTAATGTTTCTTTCATTTATAAGAATTCTATTACTCAAAAGAGGAGAATAGCATGATGGCTGCGTATTAGCTATGCGATAAGTAACAGGCAGAAGGAGTTAGGAAAAAAGTATCTTCCAAACAAAATGCCAATAAACATTTTACAAAGCGGTCTTTATCTGACGTTATTTACTAGGATTTTACGTATCCGGCTCTATAGAGGCAGGATGATAGTTAGTATTAACAAACTAAACAAAGCAAGCGTTCTTTTATGAGAATGGCAAGATTTATAGCCAATGGGTACGATATACAAATATCGGCATTTGTCGAATACTTATAGCCAACGAATCTGTGGGGGAGGTTGGAGCTCTGAAGCTTCTTGCAATGTATGCAATGGAAAAAGGCAAGGTGACAACAAAAAGGGGGTAGTGATGAAATGAAAAGACTTGGAAGATACAGTGGCTATAATATGCAAGCGCTGCGCAGGGATATCATTGCGGGGATCATTGTCGGAGTCGTCGCCATACCGCTTGGGATGTCCTTTGCTATCGCATCGGGTGTCAATCCCGAATATGGACTGTATACAGTCATCATCGGTGGTCTGCTTATTTCATTGCTGGGCGGATCGAGATTTCAAATCGGCGGACCGACGGGTGCATTTGTTCCAATTCTTTTAGGGGTTGTCATTCAATTTGGCTATCAGGACCTATTGCTGGCAGGCATGATGGCTGGGGTATTGCTTGTCATACTCGGTCTGCTCAAGCTTGGCAGCTTGATAAAATTCATCCCGCGGCCAGTAGTAGTCGGGTTTACGGCCGGAATCGCTGTTATTATCTTTACTGGGCAAATCGGGAATTTCACAGGCATACAAGCAGAGCAAGAAGAAGGCTTCCTTCAGAAGATGCAAGCGCTGTTTGCGGCCGTGGATACAATCAATGTCTACAGCCTTATCATTGCGGCTGTATCTCTTGCTGCCATCCTCCTTACGCCAAAACTCCTGCCGAAAGTACCGGGGGCGCTTATAGGTTTGATTTTATCGACGGTTGTGGCAGTGCTCTTTTTCCATGGGCAGGTAGCTACCATCGGCAGTGTGTACGGGGATATACCGAGTCAGCTGCCGCAGCTCCAGTTACCCGCTTTCACGTTGGACAAGATCATTTACTTGTTGCCATCTGCAATTGCGATTGCCTTGTTGGGCGGTGTGGAATCACTTTTGTCTGCAACAGTTGCTGATAATATGGCAAAAACAAAGCATCACAGCAACCGGGAGCTAGTCGGACAAGGGGTAGCGAATATTGCTGTTCCGCTTTTTGGGGGTATTCCAGCCACGGGAGCGATTGCCCGGACAGCAACGAATATACGGAGCAACGCTTACTCTCCTGTCTCCGGTGTGGTGCATTGTGCTTTTGTCTTGATCATCCTGCTTCTGTTTGCACCATTTGCTTCTGCAATCCCACTCGCCAGCATGGCGCCGATTCTTATGGTTGTCGCCTGGAATATGAGCGAGCGGAAGGAAGTAGCTCATATAATCCGGATGCGGACGTTTGATTCATTCATCTTAATTGTCACCTTTGCGTTGACAGTACTTGCCGATTTGACAGTCGGTGTTGGCTGTGGTTTGCTGCTTGCCTTTGTCGTTTTTGTCAAACGTATGAGCACCGTACTCTTCGTTAAAGACGAACAAATCCAGGTCAAAGAAACCGACGGGGTGCGGATGTGGCAGTTCGAAGGTCCGCTATTCTTCGGATCGACCGACATCTTGGAAGAAGTGGTGGAAAAGACGATGGAGGAGGAGCCAGACTCCCTCATCCTGGATATGCAGAAAGTTTCCTATATGGATACATCCGCCGAAGCAGCTTTGCATAAGCTCGTTGACCATTATGAAGCCGCCGATAAACAATTGCTCTTTCTCGGTGTGCATGGTCAGCCGGAACGATTGCTTCATAAAACCGGCCTGCTTGCCAAGGTTGGGGAAGCGTACACTGTGAGCAAACGGGAGGAAGCTGTCCGAATTTGTACCTCATAAGGGTGATGTAAAAAAACTAACAAAAAAGCAAGCAGCAACATTAATGAATGATGTAGGCTGCTTGCATATTTCTTATATTTTCTGCAAATGAGGCTATTCTTTTGGTATTTTTAATGTTGCTTCTTCCAGTGGGTGTCCATCTTCTTTATATACGCTCAAATCTAAGTCGAACTGCTCTATTGTCTGGTAATCTTTGTTCTCCATTAGAACAGTCAAATAATACTTACCTGAATCATCAGGAGAGATTTCAAGGTCGCCATTGCTTAGTAAAATCTCATCGAAATACATATTATCATCGGTATGCAGAGTGGCACCTATATAAGCAGGATCGAATGGATCTGCTGTATTATTTTTTATGTCGATATCCAGCGTTAAGGCAGTAAGGCTGGAAGCATTGTAAAAATCAATAAGATTGGCATCTGGTGCGGGCTGTATCCGAGTGAATTGAGCTCCTCTTACATTCAGTTGTATTTCGTCTCCTATTTTCTTTTCAATTGACGATTGTGAAAGTAATTCCTTATCCGTCACGAATCCGTCCTGAATACTGCGATCAGGATACATTTCATTTTGGGCCTTCACGGCTTCTTCTGACTGTTCATTTAAAGCAAGAGGAACGTCTTGGATAAATGATGATGTCTCTTCTTTATCACCTATTGTTACCACTGGGGCAGAATAGCGAACATGAGCGTTTTCCATTGATTTTAATTCTTCTTGAGTCAATACATATTCTAAAATTCCACTCCGTTTCTCACCGTTCTGAAGCGATAGATCCAAGGTATCTGGAAAGAGAATGCTTTCATCGGCAAGATAAGAATTGTCAATATAATGAAAATCAATATTTTCTCCATGTTCTATGAAAGGAGGCCTGATTACAGCGGTCTCTCCTGATTGATTTTCAACAATTGTCTGCAGGCTCACTATATAAATTTTCCCACCTTCTTTGTCAGCGGGGAAGATAATGTCCGGAGCATACGATACTTGATATTTATCAACAGTAAAAGTGACATCTCCTTGCTGGAAGGTTATATTCGGATCTTCATTATGATACATGATTTCCACATCACTGCCTGTTCTGCGCTCCAATTCTCCATTTATAAGTACTGGTTTTTTCTCTACTTCTGCGGACTCTCTCGCGGCTCCGCCATGGCTGCAAGCTCCTAATACAAGCAAGATTGATAACAGTAAAACCATTAGCCATATTTTTTTCACTTTTTTGCTCCTTTCTGCAGTACCACTTATGCTAGTAACAGGATAGCCGTCCAGCATCCACTGCGTTTGTGAAATTATGTAATTATTTGTTGAACCCTACCCTATTTTACTGAAATAAATCACGTAAGTTGCCGAATTCTTGAAAAATGAGTTAAAAATACTAATCTCTTACTAGTAATCTGAGAAATTGGTGCATTGCATTTTATGTTGCTTGATTTATACCGATATAAATAGCAGGATTCTATGGTGGAGAGGAATATTGGCAAATGAATAAGCTTTTAGTAATGCAGCGTATCATTGTTTTGTTGTTGGCTGGTTTTATCTTCCAGTTACCGACGGAGAATGTATATGCGGAAGAAGAAAAACAGATGGTCGTCGTTTATGAAAACGAAAAGGGTGAAAAAGCAATTCAGGACAGCAGTGCTGCAGTGGAGGAGCAGTATGACCACTTATCAGCTGCTGCCATATCTGCAGATACAGAAACGATCGATGAATTGAAGCAAGACCCTGATATTAAATATGTGGAACCTGATAGTAAAATCCGTATTGCGGATAATGGTGAAAGTCAAACTTCGCAAGCCACAGCCCTGGAACAGTGGAATCTTGCATCCATCCATGCTCCTATGGCTTGGGAAGATGGGCTGACTGGCAATGGCGTGAAGATAGCTATCATGGACAGCGGCATATACCCGCATGCGGATTTAGAAATAACCGGAGGGTTTTCGGCCGTCGATTATACTACTTCTTATGAAGATGATGAGGGCCATGGCACACATGTAGCTGGTATCATCGGAGCAAAGCACGATGGAAAAGGGATAGATGGTATAGCGCCGGATGCTGATCTTTATGCCGTCAAAGTGCTGGATGAGACCGGTGAAGGATATCTTTCCGATTTGTTAAAAGGAATAGACTGGGCCATTACGCAAAACATGGACATTATTAATCTAAGCATGGGAACAGCAGATAAAAGCGATACATTGGAGGATGCAGTGGGAAAGGCTTATCAAGCTGGTATTTTGTTAGTGGCTGCAAGTGGTAATGAAGGAGCTGGCCATCCAGTGGATTATCCTGCTGCTTATGAGCCTGTCATTGCGGTATCCGCCACCGACTCGAACAATAATATCACCTCGTTTTCCTCGGTTGGGGATGAAGTGGAGTTTGCAGCTCCAGGAGCAGATATCCAAAGTACATTACCTGGCGCTGATTATGGAGTGATGAGCGGGACATCCCAGGCAACATCCCATGTCTCTGCCATGCTTGCTATTTTGAAGCAGCAGTTTCCGGCTGATACAAATGCACAATTGCGGCAGCGTCTGCAGCAATATAGCACGGATCTTGGCCAGGAGGGCCGTGATGGGCTGTATGGTTATGGAATGATTCAATACCCTGCTCCGGAAAGTACTGATGAGCTTGTATCAGATCCGGCGGAAGGCAATAGCCCACAGGATGAGGCGGAAGAAAGTGTGCCGGCAGAGGAATTACAGGCACTAGCTGATGAACTTGATATGGCATTGGAAGAGTTAGCTGATTTGTTTGCAGCAAGCGGCTTTGACTTATACAGCTATACAAACATGGGCAAAATCGATGACATAATGTATCAAGATGTTAATGAAGTTTCTGTATATGTCCTGTTGGAGAACATGGGCTTAAGCCGTGATGAATTTGACCAGCTGCTGGCAGCTGATGATATGACACTGGCCGACTTTGAAAACGTGGAAGAACTGACGGACTATGTCTACAGAAAGGGCAGTAATGATTTTGACACATATTGGGATCAAACATCCTCTGCTTTACAAGAAATGGGTATCAGCAAAGAGGAAGGCAGGAAGCTATACGATCATCTGGAGTCTGTGCTGGGCAGTATTTCAGATGACACTATTGATGAGATTGCGTCACTGAATGAACGTGCAAAGGCTATAGGTGATTTTGAGAGTCTAAATGATCTGGATGAAGGACAGAGAGAAGAATTGGTGTCTTTGTGGTATGACTTCATTGAATTATTCCAGCTCAAAGCAAAGTTCTATCTAATGGATGGTGATGAAGAAAGGGAAGTGACAATCGAGGAGCTTTCCCAGATCACCGATATTGGCAAACAGACACTTCTAGTTGAATTGTATGACACGAAAGATGAATTTCTGTTAGACCTTTCTGTTAATGGCGAGCAATTTGATCAAAACCTACTCCATGCGCCGGAAGTCTCTCCGGAGGAAAAGAAGACTGATGGAGTACAGAATCCAAAGCTTGAAGAACCCGAAAAGGAGGCAGAAGAAATCACACTTACTTATAAGACTGCAGAAAGTGTAGGGCAAGAGTCAGATAAAGATAAAAATCAAGATCATCCAGATAAAGAAGGTCAGCGTCTGCCGGATACTGCTTCTCCAATAGGGAATATAGTGGCGGCAGGGCTAGCTTTGACCGCTGCTGGTGTCATTCTGTATGCAAGGAACCGACGCATGAAATATAGAACCAAGTAAGACAAGGCTGACAATTTTCCGGCTGCCGTCATCACAGCTGATCCCGAAAAATCTTTTTGGGATTAAAGATAACTCGGATAAGCAGATTACCAGCCGCTACAGTAATGAATCAAATCTAAAGAAGAAAAAATGATGAAAGGCCTTCCTCGTGAACTGCCCCCTGTCAAGTAGACAGTGGAAATAATAAAGATAGTTAGAAGGCTTTAGCCCTGTATTCGAGGGGGCTAAGGCCTTCTCTTTTTTCTTGTAATCTTTTTGTATTGTAGAAATGAATATAATTATCGATAGCTGAAGCCAGTTCTTCATATGTAGAAAACTTCTTTAAATAATACATTTCAGTTTTTAGCGCACCCCAAAATGACTCCATTGGTCCGTTATCAATGCAGCGCCCCACTCTTGACATACTGTGTGTCATACCTTGTGTATCTATCCTTCTTTTGAATGCATGCGAAGTGTATTGGAAGCCACGATCACTATGTAGAAGGGGAGTGGCTTGTGGTTCTTTCTCCAGTGCACCATCTATGGTGTTCATGACTAAACCATTATTATTCAATTTAGAATAAACATAGTTGACGATAGACCCGTCACATAGATCCAAGATGGCACTGAGGTACAGCTTCTTGTTTCCGTATTTCATCTCGGTTACATCCGTTGCCCACTTCTTGTTTGGTGCGCTTGCCTGGAATTCACGATTTAAGATATTCTCCGCAGTATAGAGAGGAGTAGATTTAATAAAGGCAGGTCTTTTCTTTCGTATGACACAGACTAGCTTTGCCTTATTCATCAGGCGATAGATGCGCTTATGATTAATAGGTTTCTTCATGAATTTTTGGATGTACAGTCTCATGCGACGGTATCCATAGATACCATTATGTTCCGTGTGCAATCGACGCATTTCCTCTTCAATGACCATGTTTTCGATATCTAGGGGGGTGTCAACCCGTTTTAGCCACTTATAATAACTCGACCTTGCGATTCCAGCTATCTCACAAACGAGTTGAGTGGAAAACCCCTCGGCTATCACTTCTTGAAGCAGGGTATATTTCTCTATTGGCGGCAGCTTTAGAAACGCCTCCCTTCGTATTCCTTCAGCTTTTTTAGAAAGGCAAGTTCCGCACGCAACCTTTCATTCTCCAGTTCCAGTTCCTTAGCTTTTTTCTCCTCCGGAGAAAGAAGCTTCTCGTCCCTATTTGATCCTCGTTTATCCTGAAGAGCCTCTGCACCCTCGGCCAAAAACTTCTTCACCCAGGAATATACCTGTTGATAAGATACTTGATGTTTTTCAGCTGTCTTCCGATAATCTTTCCCGGCATCAAGACATTCCTTTACGATAGCCAGCCTTTCTTCAAATGTCGTCCTTCTCCCTTTGGTCATAGAGATTAAACTTCCTTTCCCGCTGTCTTTCAATTCTCTATGACTAGTATAAAGGTTTATCCACTTTGTCAGAAGGCTATCAGTGGAAATTCCATACTTTATTAGTAGCTCGTTCTTGGAGTATTGACCGGATAGATAATCTTTTACGGCAGCCAGTTTGATCTCTTTCGTGTAGGTTTTCCAAATAATTTTATTTTCTAAAGCATCTTCACCAAGCAAGCGATATCGCTGATTCCACCTCTTTATTGTGGATGGATTGACGTTATAAGCTGTGGCCACCTGCTTAATACTGGCTGATTCGCAAGCATGGATGATTTCTAGTTTTAATTCTTTTGTGAAACGATAATTAGGCAAATAAAAACTCCCCTTCAAGTTAGACTAACCTAGTCAAATGGGACATAAAAAAACACCCTTCAAGTGGTACACTTAAACTAAGTGTCAATTTGGAGGGTATTTTTTATGCAGAAAA
>NZ_FMZB01000007.1 GCF_900101385.1 Terribacillus halophilus | reverse complement strand
CGTGATCACTCCAATGTTTTCTTTGGTCGGAAATACATTTTGAGTGTACCACGAATGGCCTTTTTAATTGTCCAGCTTAATTTTACAATTCACGTAAAAAAACTCCCACCGAAAAAGGGGGAGTTTTTTGGTCAAACTTATTTTGTTTCGCGGTGCAGCGTATACTTTTTCAAGCGTGGGCTATATTTTCTAAGCTCCATGCGTTCTGGGTGTTTACGCTTGTTTTTTGTTGTAATGTAGTTACGATCTCCTGTTTCTGTGCAGGCGAGAGTAATATTTACACGCATGTATAATCCCTCCCAACAATCTTAAATAAAGTGTATGAAAACTTAACGATCTTCAGACCATCTAATAATAGCAGAATTATGATAGGTAATCAACCGTTATCAATAACTATTTCAAAAGAAAAATGAAAATTGTCGAAAACAATATATCCGCAAGCTTCCTGATATGGTATAACTAGGATAGCAATAAGTAGGAGGTTTATACTAACATGTTAATTGCTGCTATCGCCTTCCTTGCAGTTGGTATCATACTATGGATATTCTCGTTTTTCATGCAAGACAAATTCAAACAATTGGATCAGCAAATCGAACAACTGACCCTGTCCAGCATGCAGGAAACATATACGTTGAACAAAAAAGTCAAGATTCTCGAAGAAGAGCTCCTTCCATCACTCCAGCGCGAGCCAAAGCCGAATAAGGACTCTCAAAAGCCAGCTATTTTTCAACAAGTAGTTCGCCTGCACCAGCAAGGCTACTCCATCAGAGAGATAGCCCAGCATACAAATATGCCAGAAGATGACGTATACCGAATTGCCAAACAAGCAGGAGTTCAGCTATGAAGCAAGTGATTCAAGGCTTCGCGACCGCCCTCCTCCTTGCTGGTGCAATTATGATTGTACTCCATTATACGGATACTGCATCTCCCGAAACTGAAAAAACTGCTAAAGCTGCCGTCGAAACAATCAAACCAGATGCTGAAGAGATGAAAAAAGAGCTTGAAGATGTCGGCTATCATGTATTGAAAAATGAAGATTATGAAGAACTAAAACAGAAACAAACAGTCGCTCCTGCGGAAACCGAACAAGAGCAGAAGCCGAAATCGTTCACGTTGAAACTTGAAAGCGGGATGACTAGTGAAGAAGTAGCATCCGAACTTGAGCAAGCGGGAATCATCGAGGATGCGTCCGCATTCCGTACTTACTTGGATGTTACGGAAGCTAGTGAATCGCTCCAAGTTGGTAAATATGATGTGAATTCTGATATGGACTATGATGACATCGTTGAATTAATGACAAAATAAGAAGCAGCGGCAGATGCCGCTGCTTCTTATTTATTTAGATCAACTGCAGTACCTTTAACCAGATAAAGGATACTTTCGCCGATATTTGTAATATGATCTCCTACGCGTTCGACGAAACGCCCAACAAAAACAAGCTGCATCGTCTGTTGATGCTTCCCTGATTGTGCTTTTCGTTCATCCAGCATGTCTCGGAACAACTCACCATACATACTATCCACGACATTATCCAAATCAGCCAGCTTCCGCGCCTTGCTGACATCCTCCTCTTCAAAAGCCTGGACAGCACTGTGTATCATTTTGCTGACAACTTCCTGCATATCCCGGATTGCTGGAGGGATTTCATAGGCACTCAATACATTCAGTCGGTTAACGCTTTTCGCTATATTTTTCGCATGATCACCCATACGTTCCAGATCAGAGGATACACGAAGGAAAGCAACCAACCTGCGCAGATCCGTTGCCACAGGCTGCTGCATTGCAATCAGTTGGATAGTCGCTTCATTAATCTCCTGGTCACGTTCATTCAATAACTCATCATTTTCAATTACTTTATAAGCAAGATCGCTGTCCCGCTCATACAATGCATCGATAGCTTGCTTTAAAGCTGTGTCTACTTCATATGCAAAAGAAATAATAGATTTCTGAATTGATTCCAAATCCGCTGAAAATTGCTCTCTCGCTACCATAGGTTCTCCTCCAATACGTAATTAACCGAAACGTCCGCTAATATAATCTTCTGTCCGCTTATCTTCTGGGTTAGAGAATATCTTACCCGTCTCCGCAGTCTCTACAACACGGCCATGCAAGAAGAAAGCCGTTTTATCAGAAATACGGGAAGCCTGCTGCATATTGTGTGTAACGATCACGATACAATACTTTTTCTTCAGTTCTGTCATAAGCTCTTCTATTTTCAAAGTGGAAATTGGATCCAATGCAGATGTCGGTTCGTCCATCAATACTACATCTGGCTTTGTTGCAAGCGCGCGTGCAATACATAGACGCTGCTGCTGCCCGCCAGAAAGTCCCATGGCAGAGGTCTTGAGACGATCCTTCACTTCATCCCAAAGTGCAACATCTTTCAACGTTGTTTCAACGATTTCATCCAATTCGCTTTTCTTCTTGATACCATGAATTTTCGGACCATATACAATATTATCGTAAATGGATTGTGGGAAAGGATTTCCTTTTTGGAATATCATCCCCACTTTACGGCGCAAATCGACCAAATCCACTCTGGAATCAAGCAGGTTTTTTTCTTTATAATTGATTTCCCCGGTCATGCGAACACCCGGTTCCATATTGATCATCAAATTCAGCGTCTTGATGAAAGTGGATTTACCGCAGCCGGATGGACCGATAATGGCAAATATCTCATTATTCAAAGCCTCTAGATTGACATCCTTCAATGCATGAAAGTCGTCATACCATAGGTTTAGATCATTGATTTTAAAAATTGTTTCTTTCGCTGCTGCCACTTGCATGGTTGCTGTTCCCCCTACCCGAATCGACCGGAAATATATTCTTCTGTTCTCGCTTCCGAAGGATTTGTGAAAATCTTCTTCGTATCATCATATTCCACAATGTCCCCATTCAAGAAGAAGGCTGTCTTATCCGATACACGGGAAGCCTGGGACATATTATGTGTCACGATCACAATGGAATAATCCTCTTTCAGCTGAAGGATAAGTTCCTCTATCTTGGAATTGGATACCGGGTCGAGCGCTGATGCCGGCTCATCCAATAGAAGGATCTGCGGTTCCATTGCCAATGTGCGGGCAATGCATAGACGCTGCTGCTGCCCGCCGGAAAGCGACATGGCAGACTGATGCAAACGATCCTTCACCTCATCCCAAAGTGCTGCTTTACGCAGACTTTCTTCCACGATTTGATCAAGGACTTTTTTATTTTTCTGGCCATTATATTTCAAAGCATGTGTAATATTGTTGTAAATTGATTTAGGGAAAGGATTCGGTTTTTGGAATACCATTCCTATTTCTGAACGCAAAGCCACAACATTGATATCATCACGTAGGATATTGATCCCCTCGTAAATGATTTCTCCTTCCGCTCGGCTGGAAGGTATCAAATCGTTCATCCTGTTGATGGAACGGATAAACGTTGATTTACCGCAGCCAGACGGACCGATAAGTGCTGTCACTGCATTTTTTTCAATCCCCATATTCGCACTTTTAACCGCTTCTTTATTACCATAAAAAATGCTGAGATCCTTCACATCAAGAACGACTTCCCTTTTGGAAGCTTTTCTTTCAGATGGAGCAATTTCTTTTTCGGTTTTCGTTTCCATTGGCCTATCTGCTGTATAGTTCATTTTATGGGCTCCTCTCTTCTTCATTTACCTGCTGTTAATTTCTTGTGAATGACACTGCCCAACCATCTAGCGAGGATATTGAACAAAAGTACAGCAATGACTAGAACCGCTGACGCACCATTGGCTACTTCCCGTACATCCGGAATCAATCCTTGTGTATTGACGGACCAAATGTGTACCGCAAGTGTTTCCGCCGGACGGAAAATGTTCAGCGGGGAATTCTCGGCGAACGGATTCCAGTTTCCGTAATCAAGCGTAGGTGTGGAAAGCCCAGCCGTATAAAGCAGTGCAGCCGCCTCACCAAATACACGGCCGGAAGCTAGAATTGCACCTGTCAAAATACCAGGAAAAGCATATGGAAGCAAAACGGTCTTGATCGTGTGCCATCTTGTAATCCCCAAGGCCAAACTTGCTTCTTTCTGTTCTTTCGGAACGCTTCGGATAGCATCCTCTGTAACACGCACCATAACGGGGATATTAAAGATTGTAAGTGCCAAGGCACCACCGATGATTGTGTAACCCCATCCCGTGATGTTAACGAAGATCAAAAGACCAAATAAACCCACTACGATCGAAGGAAGTGAAGCCAGCATCTCGATACAAGTCCGGATAAAGTTCGTGATTTTGCCCGGTTTTGCATACTCAGCCATGTAAATCCCTCCGCATACTCCAAGCGGGACTGTAATGATCATCGTGATCACCAGGATATACAAGGAGTTGAATAACTGGTCACGGATACCGCCGCCAGCCTGATAGGAACTGGATGGAGACGTTAGGAAGTCCCACGTTACCTGCGGCAATCCATTGGATAAGATAAAATAGAATAGATAAAGCAGCAAAGCAACCATGATTGCTGCGATTGTGTAGAAAACACCTGTTGCGATACGATCTGTGATTCTGCTGTTCATTAGATTTTCCTCCTACCGGACAAGTAACGGACAATGAAGATGAATACAAACGAAATGATTAACAGGATGAGACCCATAGACCAAAGTGTGTTGTTCTCGATACTGCCATAAGTCGTATGTCCGATGTTCAGCGTAACAATAGTAGTCAATGTTGCAGATGTGTCAAATATGCTACCAGGAAGGTCGCGTGTATTACCGATAACCATCTGTACAGCCAATGCTTCCCCGAAAGCACGTGCCATTCCCAATACGATAGCTGTCAGAAGGGAAGGCAAAGCTGCCGGAATCAACACTTTACGGATTGTTTGCCAGCGAGTCGCCCCTAATGCGAGAGAGCCCTGGCGAAGACTGTTCGGTAAAGAACGCATTGCATCTGTTGCTATAGTCGTAACCGTAGGGAGGATCATGACTGTCAGAACGATGACACCTGCGAACAAACTAAAACCGATGCCTGGTAGGTTATCACGTACAAGTGGTACGAGCACCACCAGGCCGATGAAACCATAAACGACGGAAGGAATACCTACTAACAGCTCAATAACTGGCTGCAGAAATTTCTTTCCGAATTTCGGAGCAATCTCAGACATGAAGATTGCTGCACCAATTCCTAAAGGGGCTGCAATCAATGCAGATAGAAACGTTACTGCCAAAGAACCGAAAATGAATGGAAAAATACCGAATGAAGCATTTTCTCCGACTGGATTCCAGTTTGTGCTCGTCAAATACGCAATTGGATTTATATTATTGACAGTGAATGATTGCAAACCTTTTTGTGCAAGGAAGATGGTAACTGCAATAGTTGCCACGATCATAATTATTGCACAGATTGTTACAAGGGAGCGCCCTCGCACTTCATCCCACCGTCGATTTTTCTTCGTCAGAATCAGCCTTTCTTCGGCTGAAGGGGTTACTGATGCTTTTGCCAACTTTGTACAACTCCTCTTGAAAAACAGCGGAAAGGAATACCTTTACAAATAAGGCATCCCGCTGTCTGTAATAGCTATTTTATAACCACAGTAAGGTAAATGCAGTGAAACACCGCATCTACCCTGTGGTATTACGTATTATTTTTCAGTGATGTTGCCTTCCGCGTCGCGTTCAACTTGCATATCAGTCATTGGAACGTAACCTTGTTCAGGTACGATGGAAGTTTGAACTTCGTCGCTCATCATGTAATCAAGGAATTCTTTTGCAAGACCTTCAGGATCTCCGTTTGTGTAAGAGTGCTGATAAGCCCAGATTGGGAATTCGCCAGATCCGATTGTTTCGTTTGTAGCTTCAACACCGTCGATTTTACCTTTCACTACTGTATCATCATCGAAGTAGGAAAGGGCAAGGTAACCGATTGCTCCGTCTGTATCTGCAACGATCTGCTTAACAGTATTGGAGGAATCCTCAGTGATTCCTTCAGCTGGTGTTTCGCCATCAAGCGCGTACTTAACGAATGTAGCACGCGTACCGGAAGAGTCAGGACGGTTAACAAGTGTGATTTCCTGGTCATTTCCGCCTACTTCAGACCAGTTAGTCACTTTACCCGTGAAGATATCGATTAGCTGCTGTTTTGTCAGATCATCTACACCTGCATTCGGGTTGATTGCTGCTGTCATACCGACAACTGCAACTTTGTGATCAACAAGAGCCTCTGCATCGATGCCTTCTTTCTCTTCAGCGAACACGTCGGAGTTACCGATGGCGATCGAACCTTCCTGAACTTGGCTTAGTCCAGCTCCTGAACCACCTGCTTGGACCTGAATGTCTGCATCAGCGTTATCGCCTTTGTACTGTTCAGCTGCTGCTGCTACTAGAGGCTGCATCGCACTGGAACCTGCTACAACGATGGAAGTTTCGGAAGCTTCTCCGCCGCCGCTATTGCTGTTTCCGCTTGTGTTTCCTTCTGTTTCTTCGCCGCCAGCGTTACCGCCACATGCTGCAAGTACACCAATAACCAGTGCGAACATTGCAAGCAATACAGATAGTTTCATCTTCTTCATGTTTGATTTTCCCCCTACGTGATTCTATTAGTTCCTTTGCCTTACAAGTACAATATTAGCTCGTCATCATTAAGGAAAAATAAACAGAATGTAAAGGTTGTGTAAATTGACGTATTAATTTGTTGAAAAAAGAAGAACCACCCCGTATTTTGGGGTGGTTCTTTGGGTCATACTGTTATTCAGATTTATCTTCATCGTCAGGCGCTGTATGTTCGTAATAGTACTCGAGCGCACGATTGGCGATGTTGTATGTGATAGGGTACTGTTGGCCGCCGCTGATGGTTCCTAAGTTAGGTACCATGATAGCGAACGCAATATCCGGGTTATCGGCATCAGCGTAGCCAATCAATGTCCAGTTCTCGAGTTTCGTCTGACCGATTTGCGTCTGGGCCGTTCCGGTTTTACCAGCAATGTTATAGGTTTTCGTTTTCTCGTTCAAATGCCCGTAAGCAGTACCGTTCTTTGTCTGGAATACCATCTTGAAGCCTTGTTTCACACGATTGATCTGTTCATCCGTAGCAGTGATTTTGTTCAATACATCAGGTGACTTTGTTTCAGCAAGCGGTCCCAGCTTGTCCTTCTCATTGGAGGGTTCATGTATTTCGCTGACGAAATGCGGTTTAATCCGGTAACCTCCGTTGGCAATTGTAGAGATGTATTGTGCAAGCTGCATGGTTGTGTATGTGTCAAACTGCCCTATAGAGAAGTCAAGCAAGTTACCTGCCTGGCCGGTAGTGCCGACGTAACCAGTGGATTCAGAAGGAAGGTCTATTCCTGTTTCCACACCCAATCCTACTTGGTTATAATAGTTGCGTAATACTCGGAATGCATCATGGTCAAATGATACACTCTGCCCATACTTGTAGTTATACTCTCCACCTAAACGCAACGCAACATTAAACATGTAAACGTTGGAAGACATCTGCAAGGCTTGCAAATCATTAATAGGGCCCATCGTTTTCCATGATGACTTTTCAGGGGTTCCTTTAATCTTCATTGCCTTATCCACAAATGTCTGGTTCATATCAACGACACCTTCCTGATACCCGGCAAGCAATGTCGCCCCCTTGACAGTTGATCCAACTGCGGCAGCAGTGAAAACCGTATTCATATCGGCAGATTCATACTTATTGTTTTCCCTGTCATAATGCTGTCCGCTGGCAGCGTAAATTTCACCAGTGTTCGGATTGAGCATGACGGCCATCGCATCTTCCAGATAACGGTTAGCACCAGGATGCTTGTTTTTAGCACCTTTCAATTCTTCCCTTACGATTTTATCAAGCTCTTTCTGGAAGTCCATATTAATGGAAAGCTGCAGATCCTGTCCGCGTGATCCTTCAGAAATCACATCCTGGGACACAATATTATTATTATTATCCGTCACATAGCGGACACGTTTTTTATCACCTTTTAGGAGGCTCTCATATTCCTTCTCCAGGCCGCTTGTTCCGATCCTGTCATTCAACTGATAGTTACGGGATTTATAATAATCCTCTTCTCCCTCTGGGATACCAGTCTTGATGCCGCCAAGGATACCGCTTAGAGAACCGTCATACGGATAATATCGTTCCCAGTCGGTTGCGACGTTGATGCCGGACAATTCGCCCATGTTCTCAGCAATCGTCGCATACTCCTCTTCGGTTACGTTCTTGTTCTTGATCACATGCGGAACAAGCTCGGTCGCACTATCCAGCTCTCGCTTGATGGCAATGATCTGTTTTGCTTTATCGTCATTTTCAAGCTCTTTGTAATCATCTTCTGTAATCCGCTCAAGTGTAGTGTCATATATTTCGGTGTCATCTAACGACTCTTTTTCAGAAGCAGTTATTCGGCTGTCTGCCTCTTTAGCATTCAAAAGATACCAGTATTCTTTATACTCCCTCTCGGTGATTTTATCAATGGCTTTATCGTTCATCTTGATGATATCAGCGAGTTTGGTAGCGATCTCCAGCCGTTTATCGGCAGAGTCTCCATTTTTAGGGGGTGTGTATGTGATCGAATATACCGGTTCATTCCCGACGATCACATTCCCTTCACTATCGTATATCATACCGCGCGGAACAGAAATCTCAGCGATATCATTAGTCGTCTCTTCCAAAACCGCCTGGTGTTCTTCCCCATTTATGATCTGCACAACGCCTAGCTGCAGAACCAAGGCAGAGAACAGCAGGAAAACAATCGCAAACAAAACATTGAGACGGAAAGGAAGCAGTGCACGCTTCTTCTTCCTTTTTTTAGACATAATGTTCCCCCATTCTTACATACTGGACCCATTATATCATCAACCACCGTCTGCTTCTACTATATACTTGTCAGCGATTGTCATCTCCTGCAATTTCGTTCTTGGGAAGCTTCTTCACAGAAGCAGCTGGTGCAAAGCTTGTGATATGACGTGTGAAGAAGTAAATGAAAAATGGTCCAGTGCCAAGAATGAACATCAAATATGGAATCGATGCATCTGACCAAATCCAAATTCCAATGAGCAATGCCGCAACAGATATGATTCTCCCTATATTCGTCGCTGCGTCAGTTAGAACGATGTATTCCACTCGAAGATTCGCAGCATCTCTCGCTTTACCGATTACGTCATAGGAGAGGGACAGATATGGCACGTAAAGTATCGGATAAAAAACACCGATGATCGCAGCATAAATCAGCAAAGTAGAAAAGTTGAGCTCGAAAAGCAGAAGCAGCACACTTAGGGAAAGTGCCACTCCGCTAAGGAAGATGGCCATTTTCCGCTGCCGGCTCTTGATGTAACGGGTTGCTATATAATAGAAGATAAACGAAAAAGCAGAATAGACAAGATTGAATGTTCCGAGTGAAAGCTCACTATTGGTGACGATGAAGACCCAGACCGAAATGATGAAGGTATAGATACCTTCCCGCACACCTTGAAACACATGTGCCAACATCGTATTTTTCCATGCTGCATTATGTCTCATTTCTTTCCACGGCTGCATCAAGCCGAATTTGCCTTCTGCTGCTCTTCTTTTGATTCCGGCTGTACAGATGACAGCCATCAGGAAAAGAAAGAATGAAACTGCAAAGATCAATGTATAGCCATGGGAATTATTCATCCTTGTGATGATGTACCCGGCTACGAATGGACCGATCATACCTGTTAGGGATTGCAGCAGCCCCGATACGCCGTTGAAAAAGTCACGAGTCTCCGGTTCCGTCACTTCAAAAGTCAGTACGGAATAAGCCAGCCAGTACATACCATAGCCCACTCCAAGTACTCCACCCAGAAGCAAATTGTAAGAAGCTGCTTTCTCACCTGTAAAAAGTACGAGCAGGAAAAACAGGCTCAGGAAGAATACACCGATTCGGAGTATGATTACCCGATCGATCCGTTTGGCCCAGCCGCCAGATAACGTGAAAAGAATGGTTTGGGCGATGTAGATCGCCAAATTATACATGGCGATATTAATCAAATCATTCGTTTGTTTCCATAAATAAATATTGACAAACGTATTCGACAGAAAGATACCGAGGGAGTAAAGCGCCCCGATCAAAAGCAGCATATGCAGCTCTTTCTTGGCAGAATCCGCGGTAAATAAGTTCGGCTTCATGATGCCGCCTCCTTTTACTGCTACTTAGTATCCGCTTTCGAAAAAGAGATATGCACAAAAAAAGACATCAGCTAAAAAGCTGATGTCTTTATCATATACTGTCTTATTTTGCTTCTCTGTAAAGACGCTCTACTTCATCCCAATTAACAACGTTCCAGAAAGCACTGATGTAATCCGGACGTTTGTTTTGGTATTTCAAGTAGTATGCGTGCTCCCAAACATCAAGGCCAAGAATTGGTGTCTTGCCTTCCATGACAGGATTGTCTTGATTAGGTGTGGAAACGATATCGACTTCACCGTTTTCCACTACCAGCCATGCCCAGCCGGAACCGAAACGGCCAGCTGCTGCAGCTGCAAATTCTTCTTTGAATTTATCAAGTGTACCGTATTTGTTGGCAATGGCACTAGCCACTTCGCCAGTTGGTTCACCGCCGCCGTTTGGAGAAAGAAGCTTCCAGAATAGGCTGTGGTTATAGTGACCGCCACCATTGTTGCGTACAGCTGTCTGTACGTCAGAAGGAAGTTCGTTAACACCAGCAACAAGCTCTTCCAAGGATTTGCTTTCCAAGTCAGCTTTTCCTGCGATTGCGTCGTTAAGCTTTGTCACATAAGTGTTGTGATGTTTTGTGTGGTGGATGTTCATTGTTTCCTTATCGATATGAGGCTCAAGTGCGTCGTATGCGTAAGGCAATTCTGGTAGTTCAAATTTAGCCATGATTATTCCTCCTTGAATGATATGTAGTCCAAAGGTGAGTACCTTTTCGTAAAGCGTACCAAAGCTTGTTAGAAACGGCAAGCATTTTGCTTTGAGCCTTTGTATATTCTATCCGTCCTTCTGTTTTTGAAACATTAAAAAACAGCTATTCTTCTAGAACAGCTGTTTTCGGAGTGGCTCGGGACGGAATCGAACCGCCGACACACGGATTTTCAGTCCGTTGCTCTACCGACTGAGCTACCGAGCCATGTTGTGGCGGAGGAAGAGGGATTCGAACCCCCGCGAGCCGTTAAGCCCCTGTCGGTTTTCAAGACCGATCCCTTCAGCCAAACTTGGGTATTCCTCCGCGTTGCACATATGTTTTTTTCAAATGGTGGACCCTGCAGGACTCGAACCTGCGACCGATCGGTTATGAGCCGATAGCTCTAACCAACTGAGCTAAGGGTCCGGTTATGTTTAAAGGGCGATTGATGGGGATCGAACCCACGAATGCCGGAGCCACAATCCGGTGCGTTAACCACTTCGCCACAACCGCCATGACTAGAAAATATAATGGTAGCGGCGGAGGGGATCGAACCCCCGACCTCACGGGTATGAACCGTACGCTCTAGCCAGCTGAGCTACACCGCCATGGCTCCACAGGCAGGATTCGAACCTGCGACCGATCGGTTAACAGCCGATAGCTCTACCACTGAGCTACTGTGGAATGTTTCAAATAAGTAAGTTATGTATTAGCGACGATATATAATTTATCATGTATTCAATAACTTGTCAATCATTTCACCATAATTTTTTATTATGTTTTTTTGTTCCTGTTAACTGACAGGAATACTATAGCATGACTTCTGACATTTTGGCAAGGAAAAAATAATAGACAGAAGATATCTCCTGTCTATTCCTCCAATATAAGCTGGACAATATTCTTTGCATGATCGCCCACACGCTCCAAATTACTGATAACATCGACGAAAACAATTCCTGCAGAACCGGTACATTTACCTTCATTCATCCGGATAAGATGCGACTTGCGATAAGTACGTTCCATCTTGTCGATTTTATCTTCCTTTTGCAGTACTGCAAGAGCTGTTTCACGATCCTGCTTATCCAAAGTCTCTATCGCCTGTTTCACTGTCATAATCGTCAAATCAAACATACTGTTCAATTCCTGCTGTGCTTCTTTCGTCAGTTTGATATTGCTCGATATTTGAAAATCAATAAACTCGACGATGTTCTCGAAATGATCACCGATTCGCTCGATATCCCTGATGGCATCCAGGAGCGCAGCATGCATCGCACTTTCTTCCTCAGACAGCGTGTTTATTGAGATTTTCGATAAATAATCGGTGATTTCACGGTCCTTGCGATTAACTTCCTTCTCCAACTGCATCGCCAAATCGGCAAATTGTCTTTCATGATTATTCGCATATGTACTGGCTTGTTCCAATCCATCCACTGCCAATCTGCCCATATGGAGAACTTCCAGTTTTGCTTGCTCCAATGCGAGGACCGGTGATTGCTGGATAAATAATGGATCCAAATGGTTGGTCAATGCCATCGACTTTTCTTCATCGCCTGGTATCATTTTTGTAATGATCCAGACAAATGGACCAAGAAACGGCAGCAACATTAGTGTATTGGCAACATTGTAGACTCCGTGTGCACTGGCAATCGTCAGCTTATCATTCAGCTCGAATGTGTGCTGTATCCATACAACGATATCCACAAATAATGGCAAAATCAATAGGAAAGCAACAGCACCAATCGCATTGAACATGACATGGCTGAGCGCTGCCCGTTTCGCCTGCACTGTCGTACCGATTGCCGCAAGCAACGCCGTCAAAGTCGTGCCTAGATTGTCACCAAGCAGAACTGGCACAGCCCCCGTAAGATCAATGCCACTCTGTGCATAAAGTTCTTGTAAGATGGCCACTGTCGCACCGCTGCTTTGCACTACAATCGTTGTGAAAGTCCCGATTGCAACACCGGCTATCGGGTTGCTGTGCATACTCGCCGCCAAAGACTGAAAAGCCTCCATATCCAGAATGGGATGCAGCCCTTCCCCTATCAGGGTAAGTCCATAAAAAATACCGCCAGCTCCGAATAAAACCTTTCCGATTTGCTGCGTCCGCTGGTTAACGAAGAAATAAATCAGGAATGCCCCCAATGCCATGATAGGCAGACCAAATTGGATCAAGTTGATCCCGATAAAGAAAGCAGTTAATGTCGTTCCGATATTCGCTCCCATAATGACAGAAACAGCCTGTCTTAAAGATAAATAACCAGCATTGACCAGTCCGACAACGAGTATGCTTGTTGCGGTGCTGCTTTGAATAAGAACTGTTACGATAAGACCTGACAATACACCGATTAGCGGATGAACTGTGAAGCGATGCATGGCGAGCTGCAGCTGTTTGCCATATGCCCGCTGCAATCCATCCCCTAAATACCGGATGGAAAAGAGAAACAGGCCTAAACCTCCGATAAACTCAAAGATGATAAATTCCCAATTAGACAATGCAAGCCTTCCTTCCCTTCTCTGTGTTCCCTGTTTCAATTATTGATTGTGTCGGGAGGCTTGTAAAGGTCTTGTATAGAAATTTACTATAATTTTATTAGGAATCTTGAACGTCTTCGATTTTCTCTACCATGATGCGCGCTCCGCTTACATTCATCACTTTGATTCGGCTTCCCCGGTCGAGCCACTTCCCATCGGTGATGGCACTCAATTCACGTCCATCCACTCGCACAGTCCCGGACGGGCGCATCGGGGTTACCGTTTCTCCCTCTTGTCCTACTAGCGCAGCGTAAGTCTCATTCATGGAATTGTACCCCTTTTCAGAACTTAATGTATCAAGCAAGGCTATTTTGCCCCACATATCCCTTTTTGGAAATGCCTTTAGGAAAATCAAGGCACCAACCGCTCCGACAATCACTCCGATAATCGCATAAATTCCAGCTGTCCAATTCGGCGCTGTGAATCCGACAGTAAGCAGCATCGTCAATAGACCAATTATGCTGAGCGTCCCATCATTCAGCAATTTCCCGTCAATGATAATCAAAAGCATACCGATGAAATATAGCGGGAGCATATACCAGATAGCCGAGGGCTCTAGATAACTGATAAAGAAAGTACTGATGAATCCTGCCCCTAATAAGAAAAAGACGCCTCTGGCTTTGACAAGGATTTCCCCGATAAGGAACATTGTCCCAAGACCTGTCATGAAGACTGGGATCCAATTGTAATCCAACATGTGCATACTCCTTTCTTCTACTATCTTTATACGAATAAAACGGCTTTTTGTTTCACTATAAAGGTATTTTCCTTCCTCTGCCTAATACTAATCATAAAAGTCCAAGGATCGGGGGAGCGTCTATGTGGAAACGGATCGGAATTTTTCTATTTTGCTGCGCTTTATTCATGAGTATATGGAAGGATCTGACGATCGGAAGCCCGATACCTGCTGCACCAGCCGAAACAAAAAAAGAGGAACAAGTGACCGATGAAAAGCAAGAACTGACCGAGGAGATGTTTCAACCAGTTTTGTTGCAGGTAAAACAAGGGGACACACTACTTTCTATTGCAAATGAGTTGAACAATAACGACTTGCGCGTTACGATGGAACAGGTGATCCGGGATTTCGAGGAACTGAATCCGGGAAAAGATCCATATGCACTCGATGCAGGATCCGCTTACTATTTTCCCCATTATCCTAAATGAAGATTTTATTAAACTTGAGCTTAGTTACTTCTAATTTAGCAGGATTAGCATTATAATGGGAAAATATAAGGATATATCCCTGTTTTCCTCGCGATAATCAAAGGAGCGATATATAAATGGCATTAATACACAGACAAGACACCCGTCAGGTCAAAGTTGGGGACATTACGATCGGCGGTAAAAACGAAGTTGTCATTCAGTCCATGACAACGACAAAGACACATGACGTGGAAGCTACCGTAGCGGAGATCCTGCGTCTTGAGGAAGCAGGCTGCCAGGTCGTGCGGGTTGCATGTCCGGACCAGCGCGCAGCTGAGGCGATTCCCGAAATCAAGAAGCGCATTAACATTCCGTTAGTTGTAGATATACATTTCAACTATAAATTGGCTTTAAAAGCAATCGAAGGCGGAGCGGACAAGATCCGAATCAACCCTGGTAACATTGGTAAACGGGAAAAGGTTGAGGCTGTCGTGAACGCAGCCAAAGCAAAGGGCATTCCGATCCGTATCGGTGTGAACGCCGGTTCATTGGAGCGTCATATCCTTGAAAAATACGGTTACCCTACTGCAGATGGCATGGTAGAGAGTGCATTGCATCATATCAAGATTTTGGAAGAACTTGATTTCCATGATATCATCGTATCCCTGAAAGCATCCGATGTATCCTTGGCTATCGAAGCATATGAAAAAGCAGCAGAAGTAATTCCTTATCCGCTTCACCTTGGTATCACCGAATCAGGAACACTGTTTGCCGGTACGGTGAAGAGTGCTGCCGGTTTGGGTGCCATCCTAAGTAAAGGTATCGGAAGCACAATGCGTATTTCCCTAAGTGCGGATCCGGTGGAAGAAGTAAAAGTGGCACGTGAACTTCTCAAGATCTTCAACTTGTCTTCCAATGCAGCTACGTTAATTTCTTGTCCTACATGCGGACGTATCGAAATTGACTTGATCAGCATTGCCAATGAAGTCGAGGAGTATATCAGCACGATCAAGGCACCTATCAAAGTCGCTGTGCTTGGATGTGCGGTTAACGGTCCTGGCGAGGCGCGTGAAGCAGATATCGGTATCGCTGGTGCCCGCGGGGAAGGCTTGCTGTTCCGCCACGGTGAGATCATCCGGAAGGTACCGGAAGAAACAATGGTCGATGAATTGAAAATCGAAATCGATAAGCTTGCCGAAGAATACTTTGCCGAACAAGCAAAAGAAAAAGAAGCAGCTAAAGCATAAAAAAGCTGACTCCAGATGGAGTCAGCTTTTTTATACATATGGTGCTGTAAATAGGGAAATGACAATTGCTAAAATACTTACGATCAAAGCGATGTTCCCTAGAGTATCTGCGCCTTTTCTCTTCGCCAATACGCCGAAGACAATACCAGCAGCCCCGACAAGGATCGGTGCGAAAAAGAAAGATGCAACAGATAAGATCAAGGCGATATAGCCGAAGACCTTGCCAGTATCAGTTGTCTGCTGTCCGCCTTCCTTTTCAGAACGTCGGTAGCTATCCTGAGCAGGTGATATCTCCGCTGATGTTTCGACATCATGTTTCGTTTTTACATCTTGATCGAATTGCTCCTTATCCATGTGAAACCTCCTTATCTGGGGTAAGGTATGGTTCTAGTTTGTGTCATACACGCATAAACTAACCAGGTAGATAAAGGAATTCCTATGCTTCATCCACATCCTAGAGCTGGAGGTTTCCAATGAATTTCATTGTGCATAAACTGGTCCTGAACAAGCTAAAGCATCTTACTGTAGATGAAATCCTGGAGCAAAGCCAAGCATATCAAGTGCATCTCACTCCCCTGCAGGCATCCCAAATCGTCCAATTCCTGCGGCAAAACAAATTGGATCCATTCAAAGAATCCGATCGACTGCAGATGCTGAAAGCCCTCGCCCAAATCACCGATACGCAAACAGCACAGAAAACCCATCAAATCTTCCTGCAGCTGGCAAAAGAACACGGCATCCAGTTGTAGCAAAACACCCCGAAAGCAATAGCTTCCGGGGTGTTTTCACGCCATGATATGTTCTTTTAAGTTCGGATTGAAGCTGTTTGCCATCAGCATATCGATTTCATGTGCATAAGGGGCTTTTTTGTTTTTCTTATCTTCGCCGACAAATGGTGTTTCCAAAATCTTCGGCAGCTGCTGCAGCTGATCATGATGAACGATATAACGAAGTGCGTCATAGCCGATATGACCGAATCCGATATTTTCATGTCGGTCTTTTCTAGCCCCGCGTTCATTTTTACTGTCATTGACATGGATTACTTTCAGTCTGTCCAGGCCGACGGCTCTATCGAATTGCTCCAGGACACCATCGAAGTCGTTTACGACATCATAGCCTGCATCATGCGTGTGACATGTATCGAAGCAAACGGACAGCTTATCATTATGGGTTACACCATCCATGATACGTGCCAATTCTTCAAAGTTGGACCCTATTTCAGATCCTTTTCCAGCCATGGTTTCCAAGGCTATCTGTACATTCTGGTCTTTAGTCAATACTTCATTCAGACCTTCAATGATTTTCGGGATACCGGCAGCGACTCCTTCTCCGACATGAGCACCTGGATGAAGCACGATCTGTTTTGCCCCGATCGCTTCGGTACGCTCGATTTCACTACGGAGGAAGTTGACGCCGAGCTCAAACGTTTCCGGTTTGATTGTATTACCGATATTGATGATATAAGGAGCGTGTACGACGATGTCGGTTATTCCGTGCTCTTTCATATGAGCCCGGCCTGCTTCGATATTCAGCTCCTCAATCGCCTTTCTCCGTGTGTTCTGGGGTGCACCAGTATAAATCATCATCGCATTGGCACCGTAGGAATAAGCTTCCTCACTGGAACCCAATAACATTTTCTTACCGCTCATACTAACGTGTGATCCGATTATCATATATCTGCTATCTCCTTACTTCCGCTTAAAACGATCTTGTCGGTCCAGCTTTTTCTTGATTTTATCTTTCTGATACTTCATTTTTCGTTTATATCCAGGTTTTACTTTCTTCGGCTTCCGCACTTGCTTCCATGCTTGGGATTCGTTGTCGGATTCCGTCTTTTTCCTTGTTACGCGCTCATTCCATGCTTTCAGTTCTTTCCATTCACCATTGGCAATGTCATAAGTAGTGAACTCGAGGCCTTTTGCATCAAGCTTTTGGATAAGCTCCAAGTCATAATCATGATAAAGGTTGATTGCCGTTCCTTCCATTCCTGCGCGTGCAGTCCTTCCAACACGGTGCACATAGAAAGGCTCCTCTTTCGGTAGCTGCGCATTGATGACATGGCTGACACCCTTGATATCGATTCCCCGAGCTGCCAAATCGGTCGCAACGAGATATTGGAAACGCAATTCCTGAATATCCCGCAGTACACGTTTGCGTTCCCTTGGCGTCAATCCTCCATGCAAAAGACCCACTTCCAGGCCTTTATCCGTCAACTCAGCCGCCAGGACGTTGGCTGCATCTTTTCCGTTAACAAAGATGATCGCCATATAAGGCTGGATGACATCTGCGATTTTCATGATCATTTCTGCTTCATCGCGGTGACGAACCGGGATCAAGCGATGTTCCATCGTTTCAGGGGACAGATGACCGCCTATTTCGAAGTGCTTCGGATTTTCCAAGTATTTTTTCAAGAATGGCTGCAGACGTTCAGGGATTGTCGCCGAGAAGACAAGCAACTGCACATCCTGACGCATTCTTGACAAAATTTGATCCACTTCTTTTATGAATCCAAGATCCAGCATCAAGTCAGCTTCATCGACAACGAAGCTTGTGGCAGGATATAGATCCAAAGCCTGCTCTTCCATCAAATCAAGGATTCGGCCTGGTGTACCAATGACGATTTGCGGCTGCGTTTTCAATTTCTCGATCGATCTCTTTTTGTCTGTACCGCCAATGAACAGCTTTGTATGCCATTCGTTCTCTTTACCGGCAAGTTTGATGAAGTGACGGGCTTCCTCATAAATCTGGATAGCCAACTCCCGTGTAGGGGCAGTGACGACGAACTGTGCGTTCTGCTCGCCTTCTTTTAGCTTGCTGAACAGCGGAATCAAATAAGAATGTGTTTTTCCTGAACCAGTATGTGACTGGCCGATGACACTTTCTCCCCGAAGTACAGCCGGGATGACTTTTTCCTGAATTGGCGTCGGTTTTGCAAAGCCCAGTTTATCAATCGCTTCATTGACTGTCGGCTGAAGCGCGTATTGTTTGAATTGATGATTTTTCATGTATAACTCCTTTTGGTCATTCTCTTACTCATACATTATAGAGGACTTTGTCATATTTTGCACGATTGCGCACAGATAATAAACAATCTTTGTCATATTCCCGAATAGCCTTTATAATGGAGAAGACCCAGAAATAGATGTCCCGTGTAAACGGAGAAGGGGGAAACACAGCGAATGAACGTAATTAAAATAGCGCCTCGAGGTTACTGCTACGGTGTGGTGGATGCCATGGTGATCGCGCAGAATGCCGTACGGGATGAAAATCTGCCCCGACCGATCTACATTCTCGGCATGATCGTGCACAATGCCCATGTGACCAATGCCTTCGAAACGGAAGGCGTCATCACACTCGATGGTTCGAACCGAATGGAGCTTTTAGAACAAATAGACAGCGGTACAGTAGTATTTACCGCACACGGAGTCTCACCGGAAGTAAAACAGCGCGCCCACGATAAAGGGCTGACTGTACTTGATGCAACTTGCCCGGATGTGACACGTACACACGATTTGATCCGTGAAAAAGTCGCTGAGGGCTATGAAGTCGTCTATATCGGCAAAAAAGGACACCCTGAGCCAGAAGGTGCAATTGGTGTTGCTCCCGGCAAGGTTCATCTTGTCCAGACAGAGGAAGACGTACAAGCACTTGAACTGGAAGCATCCAAGCTGATCGTTACAAATCAGACGACGATGAGCCAATGGGATGTCTATGACGTTATGCAGCTTGTAAAAGAGAAATTCCCGCAAACAGAGATGATTCAAGAAATCTGCATGGCGACTCAAGTTCGCCAGGAAGCAGTTGCTGAACAAGCAAAAGATGCCGATTTGACTTTGGTTGTAGGTGATCCACGAAGCAACAACTCCAATCGCCTTGCACAAGTATCCGAAGAAATTGCCGGTACGAAGGCATACCGCATCGAGGACCTTTCCCAGCTGAAACTCGAATGGCTGGAAGGTGTTGAAACAGTGGCCATCACTGCTGGTGCCTCCACCCCTACTCCTGTAACGAAGGAAGTTATCAACTTCATCGAGAAATGCGATCCAGCAAACCTGGAAGATGTGAAGCTGGAATTCAACGTTGATCCGAAGAAAATCCTTCCGAAAGTGAAAGTTAAAAAAGCATAAGGAAACCGAGTCCGTGACGGACTCGGTTTTTTCATATGCCTCGGAACGGATCCGTGTTCACTTGAGATGTAAAAATAGGCACTTCCAGGAATTCTGCCTGTAAATAGTCGGCTACTTTTTGCTTCATGATCTTTTCTGCATAATGGCCCGGATCGATCAGATTCAGACCCGCTTCCATTGCATCCTGTGTTTCATGGAATGTTAAGTCCCCAGTAATATAGACATCAGCCTGCTGGAGGGCCTGGTTGATATAGTCGCGACCGCTTCCTCCGAGGACAGCGACTGTTTCTACCGTAGCAGATGCATCCCCTATAAAACGCACATGCTGGACATCATACCGCTCTTTTACCAGTTCAGCCAGTTCCTGCAATGTCATTGGTACAGGTAATTTGCCAATACGGCCCAACCCATATACCTTCCCTGTTTGTTCCACCGGATAAATATCGTATGCCACTTCTTCATACGGATGGGCCTTCACCATTGCAGTTACCGCTTGGTTTACATTCTCACTAGGTACAAGTACTTCCATGCGGACTTCATCCACTTTTTCTATCTCTCCTGCCTGACCGATGAAAGGCTGTGCATCGGCATTAGGCTGGAAGTACCCGCTGCCTCCTGAAACAAAACTGACTTTCTCATAATTGCCTATGTTGCCAGCCCCACCCGCATGCAAGGCATCCTTTACTTCTTGCTCATGCGTCTTTGGAACGAAGACAATCAGTTTCTTGTAAGTCTGCTTCCCTTCTGGCAAAAAAACTCTTTTTTGATTCAATTCCAAAGCATCCGCCAGCATGTCATTGACACCGCCTTCGATCAGGTCAAGATTCGTATGCGCGGCATAGACAGTTACGTCATGTTTTAAAAGCTTCTGGATGATGCGGCCTTTCGGTGTGTCAGTGTCCAGCTTCCTTGGCGGCGCAAATAACAATGGATGATGGGCAATGATCAAATTCGTGTTGCTGCGAATTGCTTCATCAACAACAGCCTCGGTCACATCCAGTGTTGTCATGACACCTGTTACCTCGCCATCAAGCGTTCCCACCTGCAGTCCGACATTATCCCAATCATATGCGATCGATTGCGGGCACCAAGACTCAAAATGCTTGATCACATCTGCTATACGTATTTGCTTAGCACTCATCCAATTCCTCCTCAAGCCATGCGAGTTCTTTTTTAAAGGATGCAAGCTTCGCTTCGTCGACTTGTTGTGCTTGCTGCATGTTCGCCACGTTTCGTGCAAGTTTCCGCTTGTAATCAAGCCACTTTGTGCGGAAGGCTTCATTTTTATCTTTCAACAAAATCGGACCGAACAAAAGCTCTTTGTCGCGGATGGCTTCATCTCCGTGATAAATATCCTTACCCTGCCGCTCAGCGACTAACACCTCATAAATATGTCCTGCTTCCTCTAGGATCTGCTCTTTTTGCAATACGAATCCATTGTTTAGGAACCATTTCCGCAGAACCCTGGCATCAATATTCGGCTGCACGATAAGCTGTTCGACACGCCCGAGTTTATCCTTACCCTGTTCCAAAATCGAAGCAATCAAAGGTCCACCCATCCCGGCAATGACAACTTGCTTCACCTCATCTGCTTCCACTACCGCTAGACCGTCACCCTTGCGTACATCGATGCGATCTATTAAGCCCTGCAGCTTAACTTGCTTTTGTGCACTGCGGAAAGGTCCTTCATTTATTTCACCAGCTATCGCTTGACTTGTAGTATCTTTCAGACAAACGTAGCAAGGCAGATATGCATGATCTGATCCGACATCTACAAAATGGGCAGCTTTGGGCAAATGAGCAGCTACTGCCGAAAGACGCTCTGATAATGATAAAACGTTCATTATATCCAACTCCTTTGTCAAATATACGTGTTTTTTGTAAGATTTCCTCCCATAATTTTTGGCGGGAGAATTTGCATTCGCCTCTCAGTTTTTGTAAAATGTATGTATTCCCAAAGGCAATAAGAAAGCCCAGCCACATGCGATGAAACGCATGATAGCTGAGCGCAGCCTTCTTATTCTAGGAAATCCTTCAAGCGTTTGCTCCGGCTTGGGTGGCGAAGCTTGCGCAATGCTTTGGCTTCGATTTGACGGATACGCTCTCTGGTTACGCCGAATACACGGCCGACTTCTTCCAGTGTTCTCGTTCTGCCGTCATCAAGTCCAAAACGCAAACGGAGAACATTTTCTTCCCGGTCAGTCAATGTATCCAATACATCCTCCAATTGTTCTTTCAGCAATTCATATGCTGCATGATCAGATGGAGAGGTTGCTTCCTGGTCTTCGATAAAGTCTCCAAGATGGGAATCATCTTCTTCGCCGATTGGCGTTTCAAGGGATACCGGTTCTTGTGCGATCTTCAAGATTTCACGTACTTTTTCCGGCGTGAGATCCATCTCTTCCCCAATCTCTTCCGGAGACGGTTCACGACCTAAATCCTGAAGGAGCTGACGCTGTACGCGGATCAATTTATTGATTGTTTCGACCATGTGCACCGGAATACGGATCGTACGTGCTTGGTCGGCAATTGCACGAGTGATTGCCTGACGGATCCACCAAGTTGCATACGTACTGAATTTGAAACCTTTACGGTAATCGAATTTCTCAACAGCCTTAATGAGTCCCATATTACCTTCCTGGATCAAATCAAGGAATAGCATACCGCGGCCGACATAGCGTTTCGCAATGCTGACAACAAGTCGAAGGTTCGCTTCTGCCAATCTCCGTTTTGCTACTTCGTCCCCGGCTTCGATCCGTTCTGCAAGTTCGATTTCTTCTTTTGCAGACAATAAATCGACACGTCCGATTTCTTTCAAGTACATACGCACAGGGTCATTGATCTTGATGCCGAGCGGCACACTCAAATCATTCAAGTCAAATTCCTCTTCTTTTGCGATTTGCTTCATATTAGGGTCCTGATCGGATTCACCAATCACTTCCACACCTTGTTCGTTCAAGTGCTCGTAGATTTCATCCATTTGATCGGAATCCAATTCGAAATTCGCAAGACGCTCGCTTACTTCTTCATAAGCAAGGACTCCGCGCTTCTTACCCATTTCAACAAGGAGATCTTTTGCTTGCTCCAATGTCATTTCAGTATCATTCACTTTAGAACCTGCTGGCTTATTCTCTGCCATAAGTCCTCCTCCTTCCAAAACATCAAGCTATCTATTGTTACAGAGAACTTTTTAAAGTTCTACGTATTTCCATGATTTTCATGGCTATCTGTGCTGCACGAATAGGATCATTTTCCTGCTCGGCTTGCCGCTGCTCGGCCAGCAGCTGGCTTATGTCCGTCTTGTTCACTTGCTCGCGCTTGATCGTCCGGATGTAATCCCCGATTTCCTGATCACTGATATCCTCGATCACCGGCAGCATTGCAGTTTCTATGACCAGCTGCTGCAACGCTGGATCGGCAAGCGATGATACGAATTGGCTGACATCCGCCTCATGGCCCTCCTCATAAAAGGCATATAGATGGGTGGCAATCACCTGGATCTGCTCGGTTATGAAAGAAGCGCCTATTTCTTCCTGAACTTTATCCGCAATTGCCGCTGTTCTAAGCATATGCGCGAGCAACTGTTTTTCTGCCGTCTGAAAAGCAGTTGGGATTTTTTTTTCATAATGGCGGGAGTGCTGTTTTGGAACCTGCGGTTTAGCCGGATTGCTGACCGCTTTCCTGTTTTCCTTTTTACGCAGTCTGGGCGCAAGATCGGAGGCAAGTGTATCAACGGAAAGATCCATTGCATTCGACAGCTCCCGCAAATAGTGTTCCCTTTCCACGGAGCTTTCAATCTGTGCAATCTCATCCAACACTTTTTCTACATATTGCAGGCGATCTCCTTCAATGGAAAGATTGTAGTCCTGCTTCAAGTACTGCATCATGAAGGACATAGCGGTCAGGGCAGCATCAATGATGGATCGTTTGAACTTTTCAGCCCCATGTTCGCGGATGAAATCGTCTGGATCAAGACCATCTCTCAGCATGGCGACACGTACGTGGTTGCCGGCCTTCTGCAATACTTGCAACGCTCGGTAAGAAGCTTCAAATCCCGCCTTATCGCCATCGTAACAAATGACGACTTGTTCCGCGTAACGCTTCAAAAGCCTCGCCTGTGCATCAGTCAGGGAAGTGCCCAGTGTCGCAACCCCGTTTTTGACCCCAGCCTGATAGGCTGCAATCACATCATTATACCCTTCGAATACGACCACCTGAGCCGTTTTACGGATTTCACTCCTGGCCAGATCGAAATTGAACAGCATCCTTCCTTTCTGGAAAAGCTCGCTTTCGGAACTGTTCAGATACTTCGGTTCCTGACCCCCGCCTAGTGTGCGACCGCCAAATCCGACCGTCTTGCCAAGGTGATTCCGGATTGGAAAGATAACTCGGCCGCGGAAGCGATCTTGTGGCTTATTCTCTTTATCGGCCGAAAACAAACCAGTATGAAGCAGCTCTTGTGGCTTGTACCCTTTTCCTTCGAGGAATTTCACGGTAAAGTCCCTGCTGTTCGGGGCAAACCCCAGCTGGAATGTATCAATCGTCTCCTCGGTCAGGCCGCGGCCAAGGAGATATTCATAACCGGTCTTGCCTTCTTTTGTATTGCGCAGCAGGTTGTGATAAAGCTTCACAACCCATTCATTTGCCTCAAGTGCTGTCTGCTCTTCCTTGGATTGTCCGCGGTCCTGCTGCTCTGTCACATAAGCAGGTATGTCTGTTCCGCTTCTTTCAGCGAGCCGCTGTACAGCCTGGGAGAAGGGAATGCCTTCCAGTTCCATCAGGAAGGAGAATACATTCCCCCCCTTACCACAGCCAAAACAATGAAATATCTGCTTCTCCTGCGTCACAGAGAAAGATGGAGACTTCTCGCCATGGAAAGGGCAAAGTCCAAAATAGTTCCGCCCTTGTTTCTTTAATTGGACATGCTCACCGATGACATCCACAATATCATTCGATTTGCGGACTTCATCGACTACTTCTTCTGGTATTGCACCAGCCATTCCACATCACCAACCTATATAATTCAACAACTTTCGTCTGATTCCTGCATTTTTCGACAAAAAGACGAAAAAATAGTAAGGAATCTACTTCGATCAGCAGCTGTCAGCTTGGAAGGTCCCTTTATTCGTTTGCCCTGTCGTTGATTTTGAATCCGCATGTGCTTTCTTAATAGGATCTCATCTGCATCAGCATCCGTAATCCGTTCTCCGCGTGGTGTAATGACTGTCACGTCCTTTGCTGTAAGCAAAGTTGCCAATGCGAGGTCCTGCGTCACAACGCAATCTCCAGAGCTGATATGATTTAGAATGTACCAATCCACTGCTTGATCAACAGGATCGAGCACTACCCATGAGGCATCAGAATCACTGCTCAAGTGATTGATGGTGGTAATAAACCGGACAGGAACGTGATGCGTTGCACATGCAGAAATAATCTCCTGCTTTACAGGACAGCTATCTGCGTCCACATAGACAATGGGGTTATGTGATTTCATGTCTCACTTATTCTACAATAAAATGCGGAATCCTTCCTTTTTCGTAAAATTTTTATAAAGCTTTTTACCTCAAGGGTTACCATTTATACATAAATCATACTAACAACATTTTTTCACAAAAACCAATTATAATACAAAGTAAATGAAAAAGCCATTATTTTAACCAGTAATCAAGAAGCCTTCGACTGCTTCAGTCTTCCACTGCTCCTCGGTAATTTACCGAATAAAATCGAAGCAAAGGGCACGAAACGATGAAAAAGATAAATGACTGTAAAACAGACGCCCATCACTGCCAGATACCGCAGCATTATCTGGACATGAAACAAATAGTTGCTGTATGCGGGTATTGTCCTTGTCACATAATCCAGGACTAGCGGATGAAGCAGATAATATCCGAATGAATAGCTCGCAATCTGCTGCAGTTTGGCAAGCGTTGAAACGGCTAACTTGTCCGAAACCGATTCAGCGATTCTAAATATTGCATAACAGCCTGTTATAAGGAAGATATAATTTACGCTCTCATAAAGGATGTTATTCCATTCGAAGCTTCCCAGTGTCCCGGCAGCATAATAATACATTGCAATGCCAGATCCCGCCAAGGCACTGATAAGCAGCCAGATCCACGTAGACCAGTGTTTGCTTTTTGCTTTTTCCCTATCATAATGGACGCCAATCCATCCTCCGAGCAGCAGTGTACCCATCAGCTGCAGGAATAACGGGAATGGACTGGGCGGAAAGAAAGTCTGCAATGCAATATAACCCAGCTGAAGCAGCCCTCCGAAAACAAACATGTATCTCCTGAAAAAAGCCCAGCTGTGATCCAGCCATATCAGCAATGGAAGAACCAAATAGACTTGAACAATGAGAAAGATGAAATGCAGCTGATAGTAGCTTTCGCCAAATATAATACGTTTTAAGATTGCTGCTGGCTGCAAATCACCAAAACCAAGCATTGCTTTATGCAGTTCATACACTAGCGCCCATATGATGTAAGGAATCAAAATGAAGCTGACTCTTTTCCTATAATAGTCTTTCCACAAGGTTTTCGTAAGTTTTTTATGTTTATATTGATAAAAGAAAACCAGACCGGTGATGGCAATGAAGATACCGGCTTCTATCCGGATGATCCGGTTAAGGAAGTGGTATTTTTCATACGCGTCGCTCGCAAAAGGCAAAACGGTGGCATAAGCACCCGTTACATGGACGAGTACGACAAGTGACATTGCCAAGAGCCGCATTAGATAAATGGATTGGATCTGCTGTTGTTTTTTCAAGTTTGGCCTCCTCGTCGGATTCGTTTTACGAAACAGAAGAGGCAACAACAGATTGTCTGCTGTCACCTCTTTTTATCTATTCGTAACGATTCCCCCGGAGTACCATTACCAAGCTAGTTGAACAGAAACTTAACACTAACTTTAAATTAAATTAATCCTGTTGATTGCGTACCGTCAGGATACTATTCGCCGTTTCTTCGACTGCTTTATTGGAAACATCGATCACGCGGCAGCCGATTCGTTCGACAATCTTATCAAAGTGTTCCAGTTCATGATTGATCCGGTCGATATTGGCATAGCTCGCCTGATCCCCAAGCCCGAGTGCCTTGAGCCGCTCTTTACGGATATTATTTAGCTTTTCGGGACTGATGCGCAGACCGATGCATTTTGCAGGATCTACTTGGAAAAGCTCCCGGGGCGGTTCGACCTCAGGAACGATCGGGACATTGGCAACCTTCAATCGTTTATGAGCCAAATATTGGGATAATGGCGTTTTCGATGTACGTGATACACCAATGAGTACAATATCCGCCCGGCTAATACCTCGTGGATCCCGGCCGTCATCATAGCGAACCGCGAATTCGATCGCTTCGATTCTACGGAAATAATCTTCATCAAGCCGATGTACAAGTCCTGGCTGTAGCTTCGGCTTCTGATGGAACATATTTTCCATCGCATCCATCAGTGGACCCATCAAGTCGATGCAAGGTATGCCATGTTTCTTGGCTTCGTTTGTCAGGAAAGCCCGGAAATCCGGGTTGACCATCGTAAATGCGATGATCGATGGGCGTTCGTTGGCTTGCTTGATCGTTTCTTCCAATATGGATGTGCTCTCTACATAGGGAACACGCTGCAAAGCGAATGGTGCTTCCAAATTGAACTGGCTGAGCGCAGCTTTCACAACGAGCTCTGCTGTTTCTCCTACAGAATCTGATACAACGAAGACGATTGGTTTCTCCATCGGTTCCCCTCCTGGATTCTTTTACATAAGTTCATTGCGAGCGAGTTCGACGAAAGCTTTTGTGATTGTCGTCTTTGTAATACGCCCAACAACCTTTGCTCCTGCCTCATTCGATCTTTCCAAGACCGGCAGACTGTCGATTTGTTTTTCAATCAGCCGATTGGCTGCTTCAACCAGCAGCTCATCCGGATAACAAACAGCTACGTTTGGCATCCTCGTCATGATGATGTGAACCGGGATATCCTGCAGCACCTGATTACCAATGCTTGCTCGCAGCAGATCCTTTCGGGATACAACGCCAACTAGATTATTGTCTTGATCGACAGCAAAGAGTGTTCCGACATCGCTGAGGAACATTGCACTGATGGCATCATAAGCAGAATCATCTTCCTTGACGACGATAGGCATCGACTGGAAATTCTCCACTTTATATTTCATCAGTTTTTCCGTGATGATTTCCGAACCTGTCTTACCTGTATAAAAGTAGCCAACACGAGGTCTTGCATCAAGGAAACCTACCATTGTAAGGATGGCCAAATCCGGCCTCAATGTCGCACGAGTCAGATGGAGCCGTTCGGCGATCTGTTCACCAGTAATCGGACCCGCCTCTTTTACAATCGCGATAATCTGCTGTTGTCTTTTAGACAAATCCATGTTCATCACCTCTATCCAAGAACTGCCCTCATTGGACCTGCTTCCACTGTACTTTCGTCACATCCGCGTAGCTAAGGATCAGTGCAGCCAATTGGTTCAATAATGATAAGCGGTTCGTTTTTAGTTTTTCATCCTCTGCCATGACCATCGTATGGTCGAAAAATGCATGGATGCTGTCAGCGAATGCAGCCAATGTATCCAAAGCTTCTTTAGCCTGCCGTTTGGAAGCAGCATCCAAGTAGGCAGTTTTGTTTTGCTCAAGCATACGATAAAGCTGTTTTTCCTGTTCATTTTCAAACAATGATTCGTCCACGCCCTGGTCTGTACCTTTTTTGGCTAGGTTGATGACACGGCCCAAAGCTTCTTGTACTGTCTTGAAATTTTCATCGTTGCGCAATGCCTGCAACGTTTTCGCCTTGGCAAGCGTATACGGATAATTACCGATTTGGATAGCAAGAACCGCTTCGACCACGTCATAAGAAATGCCTTCTTCTTTCAGCAATTGAGCAGCACGCTGGTGGAAGAAGCTGCGAACATCCTCTGTGTACACATCTTTTTCGACTGTCGGCAAAGCATTCTTCTCGAACAACGCAGCTGTACGCTCCACGATTTCCTCGACGGTAATCTGCCAATCTGTTTTCGCAAGCATCTGGATGATACCGACTGCTTGACGACGCAAGCCGTACGGATCCTGGGAACCAGTCGGAACATTACCGATGACCATACTTCCAATAATCGTGTCCAATTTGTCGGCGATGCTGACTATTGTACCTTCTACAGACTCTGGAAGCGCCCCATGAGACGATAGCGGCATATATTGTTCGCGAATTGCTTGAGCAACACGTTCATCTTCTCCGAAGTGACGTGCATACTTCTCACCCATGACACCTTGTAATTCTGTGAATTCATTCACCATATTCGTCACGAGGTCGAACTTGGCGATGCTGGCAGCTCGTTCGGCCCGGGATGCTGTTTCTTGATCGACACCTGCAGTTTCACTGATCATCTTCGCAATCTTCGTTACACGATCCACTTTATCCTGCAAAGTGCCAAGCTCCACCTGGTAGATCATTTTAGACAGTTTTTCCATTGCTTTCTCGATCGGCTGCGCTTTATCTTCTGCGTAGAAGAACTCGGCATCCTGCAGTCTCGCGCGCAAGACCTTCTCGTTTCCACGAGCGACATTTTCCAAGTGTTCGCTGTTTCCGTTACGGACACCGATGAAATGTGCCAGCAGCTTACCGGACGCATCTGTCACCGGGAAGTAGCGCTGATGCTCTTTCATGCTGGTGATCAGTACCTCTTCAGGCAGATCTAGAAAGCTATCGGCAAAGTTACCGTGGAATACGGTTGGATATTCGACGAGATACAATACTTCCTCCAGTAATTCCTCGTCGATTGGAATTTGCCATCCGTTTGCCGTCTCCAATTGACGGATGCCATCGATGATCATCTGCTGGCGTTTCTTTTGATCAACGATGACGAATTGCTCTTCAAGCACGGAAACATAGGCACCGGGATTGTCGATAGCCGCTGTGCTGCCCAAGAAGCGATGACCATAAGTAAGGTTGGATGATTCAATTCCGGCTATCTCCAACGGGATGATAGCTTCCCCGTATAATGCAACGATCCATCGGATAGGTCGTGCATACCGGAGGCTGCCGGAACCCCAGCGCATATTTTTAGGGAAATGCAAGCTGAGCAATACTTCTTTAAAGGATGGCAGCAAATCTGCCGCAGGCTGCCCCTTCACGAATTTCTTCACGAAGATATATTCTGTTCCGTCCACATCTTTTGTGAAAATATCCTCAACAGAAGCGCCTTGGCCTCGTGTGAATCCTTGGGCTGCTTTTGACCATTGCCCTGCATCGTCTTTTGCGATCCGCACTGCTGGTCCTTTGACTTCTTCTTCGATATCCGGCTGCTTATCCGAAAGCGACTGGATCGTAACAGCAACACGTCTCGGCGTGCCCTGCACCACTACCTTTTCAAAGGAGAGACCCAACTCATGCAGCCATGCTGCCGTTTTGGTTTCAAGCTGCTCAATCGTGCCGGGCAGAAACCGGGCAGGCATTTCCTCCAAACCGATTTCAAAAAGTACATCTTTATTCTGCATTCTCATCCGCTCCTTCTTTCAGCATCGGGAATCCAAGGCGTTCCCGTTCCGCTACATAGCTCTTCGCAATGGATCTAGCCAGGTTCCGGACTCTTCCGATATAACCAGTACGCTCAGTAACCGAGATGGCGCCTTTTGCATCCAGCAAGTTGAATGTATGGGAACATTTCAGCACGTAATCATAGGCAGGGAAGACAAGCCCTTGATCCATGATACGTTTTGCTTCTTTTTCATACATATCAAACAGCTGGAATAGCATGTCCGTATCCGATTCTTTAAAAGTATAAGTGGAATGCTCGAATTCTGGCTGCTTGAAAATATCAGCTACCGTCACACCATCCGTCCATTCAAGATCAAAGACATTCTCTTTATCTTGAATGTAAGAAGCAAGCCGTTCCAGACCATATGTAATCTCAACAGAAACAGGTTTTGCTTCCAAACCTCCGATTTGCTGGAAATAAGTGAATTGAGTGATTTCCATACCGTCAAGCCACACTTCCCAGCCCAGGCCTGCAGCACCTAGCGTCGGGTTTTCCCAGTTATCTTCGACAAAGCGGATATCATGTTCCAATGGATCGATACCCAATTTGCGCAAGGAGTCCAAGTAAAGCTCTTGGATATTATCAGGTGAAGGTTTCATGATCACTTGGAATTGATGATGCTGGTATAAACGGTTCGGGTTTTCCCCGTAGCGACCATCAGCCGGACGGCGGGATGGCTCCACATAAGCCACATTCCATGGTTCAGGACCAAGGCTGCGCAATAATGTCATCGGGCTCATCGTACCAGCCCCTTTTTCTACGTCATACGCTTGCATCAATAGACATCCCTGGTCTGACCAATGCTTTTGTAACGTCAAAATCATATTTTGGATATTCATCGGATTCCCTCCATCTTCTTTTCATCAACGTCAGGGTGAACAAAGAAAAATCCCGCCCTTATGCTGCATACACAGCATAGGGACGGGATAACCGCGGTTCCACCCTACTTGCTTCCGATCGGAAGCCACTCTTTTCCTTTTTGCTCCGAAGCGCCTTCTCCGTCTGCCTTCATTCTGGCTTCCACTATCCCAGATTCGCTGTGCAAAGGACATGACGGATACTACTCTTCTTCAACGCAAGCCGTCGATTTTCATCTATCATACTAAAATGACATACTAATTGTCAACAAACCTTTATTGAAGTTTGTCCAATTGAGCAAGGAATTTCTTGCTTTTCAGGAAATAACCCCCGTACCGTTCATAATAAGCATCCAGTATCTCGTTCAAAAGCCGTTTTGTTTCCGGTTTTACTGAAATATTGCCGATTCTGGAAAGATCGATGCTGGAAAAAAGCTGCAGGAGCTTTGTGACCTTCTCTGATAACAGATAAGCATCCCGATCCAGATGCATACACCGGCGGCAAAGCATACCACCTTCAGGAACGGAAAATCGAAAAGGCATCTCTGTATTGCCGCAATTGACACATTGGTGAACGGTCGGTGCAAAGCCGCCGCGGCGGAACATCTTCAATTCATAGATGATTCGCAATACATCTGCATCTTTTCCATCATTGATCCATTCCAGCACTTGCAGCAGCTGCCGGAAAAGATCAGGATCGGACTTATTATTATCAGTCAGCTTATCTGTCATTTCCGCAATATAAGATGCATAAGCTGTTTTTACGATGTCTTCACGGATCGATCGGAAGCTTTGCAGCGGTTCCCCCTGCTGCATCGCCCCCATACCGGACCCAAGCTGCACCAGAAATGACCCAAAGATGAATGGCTGCGCGATGGCAGCCATCCGGCTTTTCGGTTTTTTCGCGCCCCTGGCCATGACAGCTATTTTGCCGCGATCCTCGGTGAAAATCGTGATGATTTTATGTGTTTCCCCATAGTCCTGCGTGCGCAGGATGATTCCTTCGACATTTTGGAGCAACGCTCTCCCCACTCCTGTTGCTTACATTTTCGATTGAAGGCGATTATAGTTCGGGAGCTCAATGATGTTATCTTGCTCCGGAGGTATTAGTGAATTGTACATCGTTTCGATTTCTTTCATCAATAAGTAGGTTTCGATACTCCCGGTCTTGCTGAAGATTTTCCAATGGAAATCAATCACAGGAAGTCCACCTTTCTTTGTATTTTAGAAATGAACATACAAAACAATTACTCCTAATTAGGATGACACCTAACCCTCGAATCCATGTGCTTCAAATATTACCAGCTATCAATACTCTTCACGGCTGAAACCGTAATCATTAAGCTGGGCTTGCTTGTTCCGCCAATCGGGCTGTACTTTGACCCAAAGCTCCAAGAATACCTTACTGCCTAGCAGCATCTCTATATCTCTACGTGCCAGTTTCCCGACTTGTTTGAGCATACTGCCCTGTTTGCCGATAATGATCCCTTTTTGGGATTTACGTTCCGTTACGATCGTCGCCTGGATGAATACCTTTTCCGTTGTACTGTGGCGATTCTCAATCGCTTCGATGACAACCGCAATCGAATGCGGGACTTCCTCGCGTGTCAGATGCAATACTTTCTCCCGAATAAGCTCACTGATGACAAATCGTTCCGGATGATCCGTGACTTGATCCTCTGGATAATATTGCGGTCCTTCTGGCAGATAACCTTTTAAAGTTTCAAGTAAATGCGCTGTATTATTACCTTCCAATGCACTGATCGGAACGATTTCAGCAAAGTCCAACTTGTCCTTATAAAGCTCGATTAGTTCCAGCAGCTTATCGGGATGGACTTTATCAATTTTATTCACTACAAGAAAGACCGGATTATCGACCTTCTGCAGTCTTTCCAGGATAAATTGATCGCCTCGGCCATAGCCTTCTTCGGCATTGATCATGAACATGACCGCATCCACTTCATTCATTGTGTTCTCTGCAGTCTTTACCATGAAGTCCCCGAGTTTATGCTTCGGTTTGTGGATACCAGGCGTATCGATAAAGATGAACTGTGCATCATCCTGTGTGAGCACCCCTTGAATCCGATTACGAGTCGTCTGCGGCTTATCACTCATAATAGCGATCTTTTGACCGACAAAACGATTTAATAAAGTTGATTTCCCAACATTCGGTCGCCCGATGATGGAAATGAAACCAGAACGAAATTCTTTCTCCATGCTGTTTTAATCCTCCAAGTACTAGTACGACAAAAACCTCAAGTACTATAAAAATGTTGTATCTCTATCTTACTACAAATCCCCCGCCACTTCACCCATTCGACAAAAGGGGTTAAAAAAAACAAATCAAAAGCGGAAAAGGCCGGTTAGAAACGGAGAAATAAGTGAGAAGGCCCGGAGTAAGGTGCATTTCCTTACGCAGGGACTTATCGCTTATAGCGTAGTTTCTGGCCTTTGCAGCTAGCCGAATCAAAAGCGAAAGAAACCGGTTAGAAACGGAGTGGTAAGTGAGAAGGTCCGGAGGAAGGTGTTCTATCCTTCCGCAGGGATTAATCGCTTACAACGCAGTTTCTGGCCTTCGGAGCTAGACGAAAACCAAAAGCGGAGAAGGCCGGTTAGAAACGGAGTGGTAAGTGAGAAGGCCTGTAGGAAGGTGTTTTTTCCTTCCGGAGGGACTTAACGCTTACAACGAAGTTTCTGGCCTTCGCAGCTAGACGAAAACCAAAAGCGGAGAGAACCGGTCAGGGACGGAGAAGTAAGCGAGAAAGCCCGGAGGAAGGTGTTCTATCCTTCCGTAGGGATTAATCGCTTACGGCGCAGTCCCTGGGTCTCAGTGAAAGGGCCGTTTAACAGCCCCCAACTAATCATTTCCCCGCTTCTAGCTTTATTAACTTTAAAACATACGAAAACCGTCCACTGACATGGACGGTTTTTCTTACAATGCCGAAATGATTTCCGGAACGAAAATGACCAACCCTACAAAAATGGCAGTGATTGCTGCTATGAGGACGGCACCAGCTGCAATATCTTTGATGAGACCGACTGCCTCGCTCTGTTCAGGTGACAGATGATCCATCGCGAGCTCAATGACCGTATTGATCATTTCTGTCGCGATGACAAAGCCGATACTCAAAAGGATGGCGGCCCATTGCGCTGTTCCGATTCGAAAGATGAAACCTGCAAGCAGTGCAATGACCGCTGCAATCGTATGAATTCGAAAATTCCTTTCCTTAAGGAAAGTCCATCGAATCCCATTCCAGGCATAACGGAAACCGATGCCGGATTTAGTTTTCTTCCCGCTTGAGTCCGAAGCCATTCAAAATCTCCTCTTGTCGACCGAACATCTTCTTTTCATCAGCTTCATTCATATGATCATACCCCAACAGATGCAAAAAGCCGTGCAGGGCAAGGAAACCCAATTCCCTTTCCACACTGTGACCATAATCCTCCGCCTGTTCTTTGGCTTTGTCGACCGAGATGATGATATCACCGAATACGATCGGGATTTCTTCGCCGATGATCTGCTGTTCGCCTTCACCTTCTTCTTGCATGGCGAAGGAGATGACATCCGTGGGTGCGTCCTTTTGACGGTAATTGCGATTAATCACCTGTATTTCCGCGTTGTCCACAAATGTGATGGACATCTCCGCCTCTTCCGTTATCTTTTCTGCTTCTGCTGCGTATTGGATCAGCCGATCGATCAGATCAATATAATCTTCTGTCACGGAATTCGTTTTATCATGAAAATCAATATGCACTAGTTTGCCTCCTTCACTTTTTCTTCATCCGGATATTCGATACGGGAATGGAATATTCCAGCCAGCGCCTGACAAATCGCTTCTTTGATCACTTGCAATTCCTGCAATGTCAGCGGCGCACAATCCAGCTGACCATCCATCAGCTTATCCTTGATGATGCTATCAACCAAGCTGTGGATTTTTTCCTGTGTCGGTTCTTTCATCGAACGAACCGCCGCTTCGACGGAGTCACATATTGATAGGACAGCTATCTCTTTGGTCGATGGTTTTGGACCTGGATAGCGATATGTCTCTTCCTTGACGTCCTTATTATATTCCTTTTCCTTGTAATAGAAAAACTTCAATAGTGATGTACCGTGATGCTGCTCAGCCATATCGATGATTTCTTTCGGAAAATGATTGTTTTTTAGCATCTGAGCCCCGTCGTACGGGTGACGGATGATGATTTCTGCGCTTTGCCGCGGCGATAGTTTGTCATGCGGGTTTTTCCGACCCATTTGGTTTTCGATGAAGAGCTGCGGCTGCCGCGTTTTGCCAAGATCGTGGTAATAGGCACCAACCCTGGCAAGCAGACCATCTGCACCGATAGCTTCACAAGCTGCTTCACACAAATTGGCTACCATGATGCTATGGTGGTATGTACCAGGAGCATCAGTCAGAATTTTTTTCAACAATGGGTGATTCGGTTTTGATAATGCCAAAAGCTTGGTCTCCGAAAGCACACCGAACCCTGCTTCGACAAACGGCAGTACTCCTGCCACCAGTATCACTGTCAGGATGGCAGACAGCACCGCAAAGCCGATGTAAAGCAACACGGCTTCCCAAGCATACTTTTCGAATGCAAAGAATAAGAATAACAATACACTGATTACCTGAACAATGACAAGCAAAAGAAATGATTTTATCATCGCTGTCTTATCTTTTACATTCCTGATTGCATAAACAGCTGCGAGCTGTGCGAATAAATAGTAAAGCGCAGCTTCCATATTCAAGGACCCCGGTATCTTATCATTCAAGATGATAGCTGCCAATATACTGTAGACTATCGCATATCCTATAGCGAACCGCTCACTTAGCAGATGACGGAATAAAACTGCAGCAAATGCAGCAGGCAGCAATAGGTAATAATGCTGTTCCGTTGTGCCAAGGACACCGATCGGTTTCAATAACAGCACGGACATACATATAAGCAGGAACGTAAACAATAAGACAGACTTACCCGATCCCGTCCGTTTTTTTAATGTATGTATCGTTTCGTAAGTCAAGATGCCAGTCAGGAGTGCCATGAACAAAGCAAGCCCGACGAGCGGCAGCACATTCCTTGTATTATTCAGCAAGCCGACAAGCTGAAGCTCTTCGTATACATCATTTGTGATCGTCTGGCCTTCCTGTACGATGATTTCACCTGCACGAATAATGACTGGCGCCACATTATGCTGGGCCTCTGTCCTGGCTGAAGCTGTTTCTTGTGCATCAAAGGAAGCATTCTGAACGATGGCAAAGCCTGTGAGTGAACGGAGTGCTTGCTTGGTTTTGCTGGATACATCCGCATAATCGATGCGTTCTCCCATTTCCTCCTGCGTCTGTTGCACCTCGTCACGTTTCACTCCATCTTCCAGGAACCCAGTCATAGCATCCACGAATACTTTTTCACTGATTTCCCTTTCATCGGCAGGTATTGCCAATAGCTGCTCGAGCTGACGGTCCGTCAAATCTTCTTTGACAGATTCCGAAAGCAAGTTCTTGACAATATCCATTCTCTGGTCAATCGGACGATCCTCTTCATCTGCCTGACCAATGGTAGAGAATATCTCTTTGACAGCATCGGTTTTTGCTTTGGTAATTTCGGAAGATACGGTATAACGGTCATCAATCTGCTGACTGGCTTCCTGCCTTTGCCTTTCTGTCTGGGCTTCATTCTCGATTGTAATCGGTGATCGGATCGTTTCACTTGCCACATCGTAAACTTGCACATCATAATCCCTCGTCGTCACGTTGGAGGCTGTCATCATGAAGAAAAAGCAGCCAAGCAACAATGCCCCGATCAGGATGAATGCACGTTCACCAGTTTTTGACTTCTTACTGAACAGCTCCTTGAACTTTTTTCTAGCCACGCTCTGCCCTCCTATCCGCCTGAACCGAAAAAGACCCGTAGCCGGGCCTTTTCTTTTACTCAGACTCGTATGCTTCGATGATCCGCTGAACAAGCGGATGGCGCACGACGTCTGTCTGTTTCAAGTAGGTGAAATAGATACCCTTTACATTGCTTAGCTTTGTTTCAACGGAACGCAGGCCGGAAGCGACACCCTTTGGCAAGTCAATTTGCGTCAAGTCGCCGGTGATGACCATTTTGGAACCAAATCCCAGCCTGGTGAGGAACATCTTCATTTGTGCATTTGTCGTATTCTGTGCTTCATCCAAGATGACGAATGCATCATCAAGTGTACGTCCACGCATGTATGCCAGCGGCGCAATCTCGATCGTTCCGCGTTCAATCAATCGTGTCGTCTGCTCCATACCGAGTACGTCATGCAGAGCATCGTATAACGGTCGGAGATACGGGTCCACTTTTTCCTTCAAGTCACCCGGTAAAAATCCTAGGCTTTCGCCTGCTTCCACTGCAGGTCGTGTCAAGATGATGCGCTTGACGATGCCTTTTTTGAGGGCATTGACTGCCATCACGACGGCCAAATAGGTTTTACCCGTACCAGCAGGGCCAATTCCAAAGACTAAATCATTTGACTTGATGCCGTTAATATAGTTCCGTTGACCAAGTGTTTTGACACGTATGGATTTACCTTTCGCATTTTTTGTTATTTCATCATCAAATAATGTTTCAAATTGATCCAGATTGTCTTTTTTAGCTAACTCTATTGCGTATACCACATCACGCTCCCCGATCGGTATACCGCGTCGGATGACAGAAGCGAGAGCTTGCAGCAGTTCCTCCGCTGTTTGAACTTCTTCTTCTGTACCGGTCACACGGACTTCTTCTCCCCGGGTAACAATGGATACCCGGAATTGCTCTTCAATCTGCTTGAGGTGGCGATCTTCCGTTCCAAACAGAGCCAATGTTTCATTCGTATCTTTTAACTGCAAATTCACACGTTTCACGTCTTCGGGCATAATCAATCTCCTTGAGATATAGGTTGAGATGTTGCGATATCTTCATTTACTTGAAAGTATAAGATTAATTTTACTTTACCATTCTCGACAGTCTCATGTAAAATTTTTTGAGAAATAATGTCAGCCTCTGCGCCGACTTGAAGCTGCAAATCCTGCTTGGCTACCTTCTCAGCTTGTGCCGCTGCTTCATCTTTTGTACGTTTCACTTGTTTTGTCGTGCGCTCATATTCCGAAGTCTTGGTGATACCGATGGGCAGCTCCCAACGAAGAAAACGGAGATGGCGCACTGAAGTCTGTTTCTGTGAGTCCTTGAATTCAGAGTCCCCAAATCCCCATATAGGCAAACGGAAACTGTCACCAAATTGAATAGCGTATTTACTTTCCTGTTTGCCGCTAAGAACGGTGTATGTTTCTTCCAGCGGAACCGCTGCAGACACATTATACCATGTCCGTGCGATGATGCTTCCAGTGGCAGCAACCGGTTTTCTTGTATCTTCCGGCTTTGTCTTGTCTTCTTCCTCTGACACAGGAGGCGGCTCATTGCCGATCATGCCTGATACGAGAATATCCCCAGGCTCGACGTAGTCATGGACATTGACTTGCGGTACTCCTTCTGAGACGAACATGTCGACGATGACACCTTTTTTCTTGGCCACAAGGTGTCGGGGCCCAGGTTGTTCCCCTTCTTCCACGATTGTTTTCGGCACACCTTCCAATGAATAGGTTGTCCCGTTTTCTTGCACTCCTATCCAAAGCAGCTCCGGAATATCCTGTAAAAGACGCTGCTGGATGTCGACGGGAGCACCAAGCGTCAGCTTGAATGCACCTAAGCGAACACCGTATGCATCCAACTTTGTTTCAATTTGGTGTTCCAATTCGGGACTAACGCCTTTTATTTCAATTTTCCAGACAGTATTTGATAGAAAAAAAATAAGAAGTATGCTGAATGCCATACCAAGTATGAGTGGTTTTTTATGCAGCAATGCAGAGAAAAGGAAAGGAAATCCATGCTTACTGCGGAACTGTATTTTGTAGCCTGTCCCTCTTCGCTGCATGCGAAGCCTGCTGATATCCTGTTTCCTAATCTTCGCTTCACATGTTTGACTATCTTTTTTGAAAATGTCCCAGACCAGTATTTTCTCCTGTACGAGCTGATTGAGAAACAGCTCCGGTCTATCCCCTTTTATCAGTACGGTCACATATCCAGTGAAATAAATATCCTGTGTGTGCTTCTTCATACGTACCTCCCCGATCTGCTTGCCTTATGAATCGATGAATTTGAATTCTTTCATTTTGCCCTCAAGCAAGATTTCCTCCGGCAGCATGACTTTCAGCACGAATGACTCGCCTGTGATTCGAAGGAAACCTTTATTCAGCCGCAGCCGAAGTTCGTTATCCGAAAAGAGAACTAATCCTCTATGATTCTCGATATAGGCATGAAAATGACCAATCGTCGTAATACGAGGGAGTTCAAGCACTACATCAGCAGGCATATCCAAATGCTCAGTAAACCAATTTCCAATCCGCTGCTGCCATTTTTTCATTCCCATCAGCTCCCCTCTGCACATTCTATGTGGAAGTGCAGCAAGTAAGAACAGTCCATTGAACGAAAAAAGCGAGCCCTTAATGGACTCGCTTATTACTGAAAATGCGATGCGGTTTTTTCGCGCGTGGTTCTCCAAGTATCTCCGACCATATTACCTGTTCCGCCAATTGTCTGCTTGTCGGTTGTTTTAATGTGATCGGTTTGGAAATTGGTTGGTCTATCTTTTGTTGCCGGTCAGAAGAGGCACTGCGTACTTCCACAACTTGCTCTATGACTTCTTTGGCTTGGTTCCTTAAGTCATTCGCTTTTTGTTCGGCTCTGACCAGCTCCTGAGCCTTCGTCTGCTGTCTTTGCTGAGGTTGTCGGCTATTATGTGACGGCTTCTCTTTCCAGTTCTTGACCGGAGGCTGTGTGCGTCTGGGATCATTTTTGTTCTCGCCTTTTTTTCCAGCTGCATTAATGAGGAAAACAATGGCGGCAACTGCCAACGGTACGAGAAATTGCAGAATGTCAAACATGTTCCTGCCACCTTTCTAAAACTTAAACCTCATCCTCATCTTTATCGCCTTTGGATATACCGCCAATGCTGTCACGCATTGTTGTATCGGCATTGATATTCTGGTAGTTCATATAATCCATCACACCCATATTTCCGGAACGGAGCGCTTGGGCTAGCGCAAGCGGTACATCAGCTTCCGCTTCGACGACTTTTGCACGCATTTCCTGTACGCGAGCCAAGTTTTCCTGCTCTTGGGCGACGGCCATCGCGCGACGTTCTTCGGCTTTTGCTTGTGCGATGTTCTTATCTGCCTCAGCCTGATCCGTTTGAAGTATGGCACCGATGTTCTTACCAATATCAATATCGGCAATATCAATGGACAGTATCTCAAATGCAGTACCGGAATCCAATCCACGCTCTAAGACATTATGAGATATCTTATCCGGATTCTCCAATACATTGCTATGGTTTTCGGAACTACCAATGGTACTGACGATTCCTTCACCGACACGGGCGATGATTGTATCTTCTCCGGCACCACCGACTAGGCGATCGATGTTGGCACGTACTGTAATTCTGGCTTTTGCCTTCACTTCGATACCATCAATGGCCACACCGGAGATGAACGGTGTTTCGATCACTTTCGGGTTAACACTCATTTGAACGGCTTCCAGCACATCACGGCCAGCCAGGTCGATTGCTGCTGCGCGTTCGAATGATAATTCGATGTTTGCACGATGTGCCGCAATAAGTGCATTGACGACACGATCGACATTACCTCCTGCTAGGTAATGACTTTCCAGCTGGTTGGTATCGACTTGGAGACCAGCTTTATGGGCCTTTATCAATGGACTGATGACACGTGATGGAATAACACGTCTCAAGCGCATACCTACTAATGTGAAGATGCTGATACGTACTCCTGCTGCCAGGGCGCTGATCCATAATGCCACTGGTACAAATGTAAATAAGATAATCAATGCGATCAAAATGACCGCAGCAATGATAATCGGTACAAGAATATCTTGACTCATTGTTTTTCCTCCTCGTTCGTCACGGCACTGACGATGATTTTTACGCCTTCTGTACGGATAACAACTATTTTTGATCCCTTGGCAACATACCTGCCCTCCGTGATCACATCCATTTCCCTGCCCTCTATCACTGCTGTTCCAGTCGGACGCAGCGGCGTTTTGGCCGCACCATACTGGCCAATGAGAGCTGTCAAACTCGGAGGCGTATCCGATTTGAGTGTTTCTTGGAGGATCATCGGCTTAAACATGCCTTTTTCGAAGCCGACAATGCGAATCACATAGATGACAGCTACGGTAGTGACCACAAATGCGATACTGACGCTGATCATCATATCGGTCGTGTCCGCTGCAATACGAAATAAAGCCCACAGCAGCCCAATCATACCAAGTATGCCCATTATCCCTCCGGGTACGAATAATTCCAAGACAAGTAAAATGATGGCTGCAGTCAAAAGCAGAATATCCGTACCTGTTGCAAGCCCTCCTGCTATGTGGCCGTATAAAAATATACCACCGGCAGCGATACCTAATAGTCCGCCTGCCCCGAAGCCAGGCGTGAACATCTCGACTGCCAAACCAGCAAAGGCGATAGAAAGCAAAAGGGTCACGACGACCGGAGATGTGATCCACCCTTGCATCGTATCGTTAAAGGTGTGCACCGCCGTTTGAAGGCTCCCAAGCGTGATATCGTGCAACATGTAAATCCTCCTGATCAACTGGTTTCATTTGCAGTTGTTATGTACAGTAACTTATACGCCTTAATGGATAAAAGGTTTCATTTATTATTATATATTCATAAAAGCAAAAATCCCAATCAAATGGCGATTGGGATTTTTGCTTCAGATATTCATATAACTATCAGTTAAGACAAGTGCTTATTCACGATTTTATTAACTAAAGAGCCATCAGTTTTGCCTTTTACTTTCGGCATGACAGCGCTCATCACTGAGCCCATGTCTTTTTTGGAAGTAGCTCCTACTTCCGCGATGGTCTGTTTAATAATGTCTTCAAGTTCTTCTTCCGAAAGCTGTTCTGGCAAGTAATCTTTCAGAACTTGAAGCTCCGCTTCAAGCTTCTGAACAAGATCATCGCGTCCAGCTTCTTGAAATTCTTGGAGGGAATCTTTTCGTTGTTTTACCTCACGAGATAAAACGGTAAGTTCTTCATCTTCTGACAGCGTGTCATTACCAGTACGAATTGCTTCATTCTGCAAGGCAGCTTTCACCATGCGGATAACGCCAAGCGTTTCCTTATCCCTTGCTTTCATCGCGGTTTTCATATCCTGGTTCAGACGTTCTGTTAATGACATATCTCTTTGCACCCTCTTTGCTTACTTACGCTTTCTAGCCGCCTCAGATTTTTTCTTGCGACGTACACTAGGTTTTTCGTAAAATTCACGCTTACGGTATTCAGATAGAGTACCGCTTTTAGAAACAGTGCGCTTAAAGCGACGAAGAGCATCTTCAAGAGACTCGTTTTTGCGAACGCGAGTAGTGTTTGACATGCTAATTTCCCTCCCTCCGAAGCATACAACAATGTGCTATCTCATATGCACTGCTGCATATGTCTTTGCTCATTATAATATAATGCTAAAACATGGTCAATAGAAAGGTGCAGAAACATGCACCTTTCGCAAATACTTATCAATAATCGCTGCTGCCAGCTTCACCTTTGATGATCTGGACACCAGCACTTGCACCGATACGAGTGGCTCCTGCTTCAATCATAGCCAGTGTGGCTTCGCGATCACGCACGCCGCCGGATGCTTTGACACCGATATCCGGCCCCACTGTCGTACGCATGAGTCGAATATCTTCCACTGTAGCCCCGCCGCCAGAAAAACCAGTCGACGTTTTGACATAATCAGCGCCGGCTTTGACAGCAAGCTGACAGGCTGTCACTTTTTCTTCCTCCGTGAGCAAAGATGTTTCGATGATCACTTTTGTCAGTACTCCTGCAGCCGCTTCGACAACAGCACGGATATCCGCCTCCACGGTCACCAAGTCGCCTGACTTCAAGGCGCCGATATTGATGACCATATCGATTTCCCCTGCGCCTTTCTCGATTGCATCCTTTGTTTCCAGCGCTTTGATTGCTGTTGTGGATGCTCCAAGCGGGAATCCGATAACGGTGCAAACCTTCACATCTGTACCATTCAGCTGATTGGCACAATGAGGTACCCAGTACGGATTGACACATACAGAAGCAAACTTATGTGCTGCTGCTTCCTGGACGATCACATCGATCTGTTCCTTTGTAGCATCCGGCTTTAGTAATGTGTGATCAATATATGCTGCGATATTTTCCAAGAGAGATAACTCCTTTTGTAATCAAGTTAGATAGTAACGCTTGCTTCCTCATCATCCATGACGCGGACAAATTGACCTTCGTTGTACGGATAGCCTGCTTTTGTCAGTTTGACACGAACAATTTTACCGATCATATCCGGTGTCGCCTCGAATTTCACCTTCAGGTAGTTATCCGTATATCCTACATACAATGAATCGGATTCGTTTTCATCATACAATTCTTCCGGAATGACTTCGAGTACTTCATTCTCGAACTGTGATGCGTACTCTTTTGCTTGCTGATCAGAAAGCGCAATCAGGCGATGGACACGTTCATTCTTGGTCTCATCATCCACTTGATTCGCCATACGTGCAGCAGGTGTCCCTGTACGCTTGGAATATGGGAACACATGGAGTTCACTATAGCCGATTTCCTGGATGAAGCGGTATGTTTCCATGAATTCCTCTTCCGTCTCCCCTGGGAAGCCTACGATTACATCACTTGTAATGGCGAGATTCGGTAAAGCTTTTTTCACCTTTTCCATCTTGCTGCGGTAAAAATCAGATGAGTATTTACGGCGCATCCGTTTCAAGACGGTATCCGAACCAGATTGGAGCGGTATATGCAGATGGCGGACAATCTTTTCTGATTCATCCAACACTTGGATAACCTCATCTGTTATCTGACTTGCTTCGATGGAAGAAATACGAATCCGTTTCAATCCACGGACGTTCGCTTCCAATTCACGCAGCAATTTTGCGAAATTATAATCCTGCATGTCCTCGCCATAGCCAGCAGTATGGATACCGGTCAGGACGATTTCCTTATAACCGGCATCAACAAGCTGCTGCGCCTGTTTCAAGACATCCTCCGGCTTACGGGAACGCAGCAGTCCGCGGGACCAAGGTATGATACAGAAGGTACAGAAATTATTGCAGCCTTCCTGGATTTTCAAGGACGCTCGAGTGCGGTCTGTGAAAACCGGTACATCCATTTCCTCGAATACGCGGTTCTTCATGATGTTGGAAACACCGTTGATCGGTTCCTTTGTCTTCTTGAATTCCTCGATATGACCGATCATCTTGTCACGACCTTGCGTACCTACAACGATGTCGACTCCCGGAATCTCCATGATTTCACCGGGTGAAGTCTGTGCATAGCATCCTGTGACACAGATGACACCATCAGGATTTTTACGTACTGCCCGGCGGATGACCTGGCGGCTTTTTTTATCTCCTGTATTGGTAACGGTACACGTATTGATGACATAAACATCTGACTGATGATCGAAATCGACCCTTTCATAGCCCTGGGCCTTGAACTTCTGCCAAATACCTTCCGTCTCATAATGGTTCACTTTACAACCTAATGTGTGAAATGCCACTGTAGGCATGGGAAAAACACCTCATTCTTCAAAATGGTACGATAGACTAGCCAACATATACAAGGGTGCGGTTTCCGTGCGCAGGATCCGAGGTCCAAGCCTGACAGGTACAAAACCCGCATCTTGAAGGGAGTCTGCTTCTGCTTCACTGAAGCCGCCCTCCGGCCCGATTACGACAAGTACATTTTCCGAGGGCGAAATGTGCTGAAATACGGAACGGAGCGGTTCCGCCTTCAAGCCTTTTGCCGCTTCTTCATAAGCGAACAATTTATGCTTGTATGTATCGCTGCTGTCAAGCAGCTCTTGGAAGGATCGCACATCATCAACTGCTGGAATAATCAGACGGCTGGACTGTTCTGCTGCCTCTTTGGCAATTTTCTCAAGTCTCACCCGCTTCTTATCCTTCTTTTTCTCATCCCATTTTACAACGGATCTGGCAGCTTGAAAAGGAACGAATCCAGCTGCTCCAAGTTCCGTTCCTTTTTGCACGATCCATTCCAGTTTATCGCCTTTGGGCAGACCTTGGGCAATTGTGACTGCTACCGGCATTTCTGTATCGACGTCGACTTCTTCCGAAACAGATACAGTGACATGATCCGGTAACAGCTCAGTAATCTTGCATTTTGCTGCATATCCTCCCGGGTGGACGCAGATGATCTCGTCACCTGGCTTCATCCGCATGACTCGATTGATATGATGTGCATCCTGTCCGTCCAGCATGATTCGGTCATCCTGCCATTTGGCAGCTTCTACGAAATAGCGCTGCATCCTTTCACCTCTGCCTTAATTCTTCTTTGCAATGATGGCGACCCAGTCTTCCATTTCATTGACTTCGACAATATCAAAACCTGACGCTTTCAAGGCTTCTTTAACCTCGTTTTTCTTCTGACTGATAATGCCGCTTGTAATGAACAGACCGCCTGGTTTGATCAATTTGTATGCATCATCTGTGAATTTCAAGATGATTTCAGCCAGAATGTTCGAGACGATGACATCGGCTTCTACCTCCACGCCTTCAAGCAGGTTATTCGGCCGTGCCGTAATGCGGTCGGCAGCTTGGTTGAGCTCCGCATTTATTTTCGTGCTGTTCACTGCCACATCATCCAGATCGAATGCATGCACATGCCCGGCGCCAAGCAGAACGGCAGCAATGCTCAGGACACCTGAACCGGAGCCTACATCGATGACGATGTCGCCTTTTTTCACAAAACGTTCAATTGCTTGGACACTCAATACCGTCGTCGGATGTGTACCTGTTCCAAAAGCCATCCCCGGATCGAGTTCCATAATCACTTCATCACTGGCAACCGGCGTATACGCTTCCCATGTCGGGATGATGGTGAACTTTTCGGAGATCTTCACGGGCTTGTAATACTTTTTCCAGGCAGTGGACCAATCTTCCTCATCCACTTCGCTGACGGATACTTCATTGGCACCGATGTCGATCTGATATACACTCAGATTGGAGATCGCTGCTTTGATTTCGTTCACCGTTTCATTCAGAAAGCTGTTCAAAGGCAAGTATGCTTTGACAAAAATACCTTCTGCCGGATAATCGTCCGGATTCAATTCATAGATTTCACCGAATGTTGTATCATGATCCTTAACCAAATCCTCTGGGTCCTGGATCACGACACCGCTTGCCCCTGCTTCGTGCAGGATATTCGAAATCGGCTCAATCGCTTCATTTGTCGTATGGATACACAGCTCTGCCCATTTCACGCACACGTCACTCCTTTTATTAAGACTCACCCTTGAACGCACGTTTCATACGTGTAAAGATGTTGTCATGCTGTTCGTCAGTCGGTTCATTCCCGCTGATATCGTTCAGTTCACGCAACAGCTCCTTCTGACGGTCAGTCAAGTTCGTCGGTGTCACGACACGGATTTTGACATGCTGATCTCCTTGACCATATCCGCGTACATTCGGTGAACCTTTGCCTTTAAGGCGGAATGTTCGGCCAGTCTGGGTACCAGCTGGAATTTTCAGATTGACTGCACCATGGACTGTCGGCACTTCCAATTCATCACCGAGTGCGGCTTGGGCGAACGTTATCGGCATTTCGCAAAAAATGTTGTCTCCGTCGCGCTCAAAGAACTCGTGGCTGCGGACTTGGATGACTACATATAAATCTCCTGGAGGTCCGCCGTTGACACCTGCTTCCCCTTTACCTGATACACGGATCTGCTGGCCATCGTCAATACCTGCAGGAATATTGATATGAATTTTATTGCGTTTGCGTACACGACCGGAACCGCCACATGTATTACATTTGTCTGGAATGATTTTACCTGTTCCGTTACATGTATTACACACACGTCGATTCACTACACGGCCGAATGGCGTGTTTTGCTCTACATTAAGCTGGCCGCTTCCATTACAATGCGTACACGTTTTCGGCTGGGTACCTGGCTTTGCCCCTGAACCATGACATGTATCACATTCTTCTTCTTTCGGAATCTCGATATCTGTTTCTTTACCAAAGATCGCTTCTTCGAACTTAAGCGTCATGGTGTATTGCAAATCCGCACCTTGACGAGGCGCATTCGGATCCTGGCGTCGTCCTCCGCCGCCAAAGAACATATCGAAAATGTCGCCAAAACCGCCAAAGTCCTGTGCCCCGGCACCACCGAATCCTTGGCTTTGCGGACCAGCATGGCCAAATTGATCGTACTGGGCACGTTTTTGTTCATTCCCGAGCACTTCATATGCTTCTTTTGCTTCTTTGAACTGATCAGCTGCATCTTCAGCCTTGTTTACATCTGGGTGGTATTTGCGCGCAAGTTTACGATATGCTTTTTTGATTTCTTCCTTGGAGGCGTCTTTTCCAACTCCAAGCACATCGTAGTAATCCCGCTTACTCACTGACAATCACTCTCCCGACTCTCTCTTATACATAAATTTTATCATACCATTAAGCCTCACAGGCATCAAATGCTCCAAACATGTAACAAGTCAAAGCCTGCTCTCTAGCGGCTTTGACTTGTCGGGTGTCACTTGTTATCGCATATACGCTTATTTTTTATCGTCGTCGTTCACTTCGGAGAAATCAGCATCCACGACATCATCATCCGCATTTTCTCCGCCTTGTGCTTGCTGAGCTTGTGCTGCTTGCTCATACAATTTTACAGACAAAGCTTGAACTTGTTCGGAAAGCGCATCTTTCTTCGCTTTGATATCTTCATTATCGGAACCTTCCAATGCTTTTTTCAGTTCCTCTTTTGCTGCTTCTGCTTTTTGTTTATCTTCTTCGGAAACATTTTCACCGAGATCTTTCAACGTCTTATCAGTTTGGAAAACAAGCTGATCCGCTTCGTTGCGAAGATCTACTTCTTCACGGCGTTTTTTATCTTCATCCGCGTTATCTTCTGCTTCTTTTACCATGCGTTCTACTTCTTCATCAGAAAGGCCTGAAGAAGACTTGATGGTGATAGACTGCTCTTTGTTTGTACCAAGATCTTTGGCACGAACATTCACAATACCGTTTGAGTCGATATCGAAGCTCACTTCGATTTGCGGTACACCGCGTGGTGCCGGCGGGATATCGGACAATTGGAAACGGCCAAGCGTTTTATTGTAAGCTGCCATCTCCCGTTCCCCTTGGAGCACATGGATATCCACAGAAGGCTGGTTGTCAGCTGCTGTAGAGAATGTTTGGGATGCGCTAGTCGGAATTGTCGTATTACGTTCGATCAATTTCGTGAACACGCCGCCCATTGTTTCGATACCAAGGGAAAGTGGTGTAACGTCAAGAAGTACAACGTCTTTCACATCACCTTGCAAGACACCACCCTGGATAGCAGCTCCAAGCGCTACTACTTCATCCGGGTTAACGCCTTTGGAAGGGTCTTTGCCAGTTTCTTTCTTGATAGCTTCCACTACTGCTGGAATACGTGTAGATCCGCCAACCAAGATAACTTTGTCAATTTCGCTTGCAGAAAGATCTGCATCACGCAATGCTTGACGAGTAGGTCCCATTGTACGCTCTACCAAGTCAGCAGAAATCTCATCGAATTTCGCACGGGAAAGGGATAGCTCCAAGTGAAGCGGGCCTTCTGCACCGGCAGTGATGAACGGAAGGGAGATCTGGGTCTGTGTTACACCGGAAAGATCTTTCTTCGCTTTTTCAGCCGCATCTTTCAAGCGCTGCATGGCCATTTTATCTTTGGAAAGGTCGATGCCGTTCTCTTTTTTGAATTCCGCAACAAGATGATCGATGATCACTTGGTCGAAATCGTCACCGCCAAGACGGTTGTCACCTGCAGTGGAAACTACTTCGAATGTACCGTCGCCGATATCCAGGATGGAAACGTCGAATGTACCGCCGCCAAGGTCATACACAAGGATGGTCTGATCTTCTTCTGTATTGATACCGTAAGCAAGTGCTGCAGCTGTCGGTTCGTTGATGATACGTTCCACTTCTAGACCGGCAATTTTACCAGCATCTTTTGTTGCTTGACGCTCTGCATCATTGAAGTAAGCAGGCACTGTAACAACAGCTTTATCAACTGTTTCACCTAGATAATCTTCCGCGAAAGATTTGATGTACTGCAAGATGATCGCAGAAATTTCTTGAGGCGTGTAGGACTTGCCTTCGATTTCCACTTTGTAATCCGTACCCATATGACGTTTGATGGATTGGATTGTGTTCGGGTTCGTGATCGCTTGGCGCTTCGCCACTTCACCGATTTGTCTTTCCCCATTTTTGAAAGCCACGACGGATGGAGTTGTGCGGTTGCCTTCCGGGTTCGGGATGACGCGTGCTTCTCCACCTTCCATGACAGACACACAAGAGTTTGTTGTTCCTAAGTCAATACCAATGATTTTACCCATTTTGTATTTTTCCTCCTTCAAAGCATATGTAGTGCTTTATTGATTCACTTGAACCATAGCCGGTCGGATGACACGGTCTTTTAGCTGATAGCCTTTTTGCATTTCCTGTACGACCGTATTCGGTTCGTATTCGTCGTTTTCCACCTGCATGACTGCTTGGTGCAAATGCGGATCAAAAGGCTGTCCGACTGATTCGATAGCTTCGATTCCTTGCTGTTTGAAAGCATCCAACAATTGACGATGTACCATACGGATACCATCGACGAAACCTTTGTTCGATTCTTCTTCCTGGACAGTCTGAAGGGCACGATCCAAGTTGTCTACGACTGGAAGCAAAGCTTCCGCCAAATCTTGGGATCTATATTTGCTGGCAGCTTCTTTTTCCTTCTGTGTACGCTTGCGGAAGTTGTCATACTCAGCCTGCAAGCGAAGCAGACGCTCGTACATGTCGTTTTTCTCCTGTTCGAGCTGGGCTAGCTTTTCACTGCCTTCTTCGTTAGTTTCAGATTCCTCAGCCGGGGCTTGATCGATCACTTCTGCTTCGACAGCTTCCTGCGCTTCGGTTTCATTCATTTTTTCTTTTTCTTCATTTGCCATGATGGTCACCTCCTGAAAAGCATTGCTTATATGAAAGGCTTGCTAAAAAAAGCAAGCCATATTCAACTCATTTCTGCCAATCCTGATAAGCATTGGTCAGTTTTCCCGTTAAGACATGCATCAGCGACATCACACGGGAATATTCCATCCTGGTCGGTCCAAGCAGTGCGACCGTCCCCATATGTGTGCCATCTGCTGTGTAACTAGCAGTGACAAAACTGCAATCCTGCATCGCATCCAGCTTATTTTCCGTGCCGATGGAAACATGCAAACCATTTTGTTCTCCCTTGAGAAGCTGGGCTATCGTTTCGCCCTCTTCTTCTATCATCGTATATAGGGTCCGCAGCTTATTCAAGTCCTGAAAATCAGGCTGCATCAAGATATTCGTCTTGCCGCCGAAATAAAGCTTGAGTGGCTGCTGGGTTTCCATGAAGGAACGCAGATAAGCAAAAATCGTCTCATAATGTGCGGTATGCTGTTTGAGCAGCTCCTGCACTTCCGCTTTCAGCCTGCCGGGCACCATCATTAGCGGCACACCAGCCAAGCGGTCATTCAGGATATTAACTGCCTTTTCCATCTCCGCATGATCCATTCCATCAGGAATACGAAAAGATCTGTGTTCCACATGACCGGTGTCTGTCACAAGGATCATGACAGCACTGAAATCAGATAAATTCAGAATCTGGATGTGCTTAAGCTTCGTCTCCAGCATTTCGGGTCCGAGGATGATGCTTGTATAATTGGTCAGCTCTGATAACAGTGCTGCGGACTGCTGGACGACTTCCTCCATCTCCCGCATATTCGCAGAGAAGGTCTGTTTGATTGCCGACGTATCCTGCCGCGTCAAATGGAATGGTGTCAGTAGATGATCCACGTAGAAACGATAGCCTCTTTCGGAAGGGACCCTTCCAGATGAGGTATGCGTCTTCTCGATCAAGCCAAGCTGTTCCAATTCAGCCATATCATTTCGGATCGTCGCGGCACTGTAAGCAACGTCCTGCTTATTGGAGATAGCACGCGAACCTATCGGCTGCGCCGTTTCAATGAAATCATCGACTATGACCTGAAGGATACGCAGCTGTCTTTCTGTCAGCATGATCATCACCTCGATTAGCACTCTGGTTCATGGAGTGCTAAATATACATATAAGGTAACAAAGGCTATTAAAATTGTCAATTCGAAACGCTTGCTGGTTCTTCTTCCAAAAGGAACTCCTGGAATACATCGTTTCCGAACAAGAAACCGTCTTCTGTCATCGCGACATGATCAGCATCTTCTATCAGCCAGCCCTTGCTAATCAACAAATCGAGAGGCTTTCGGTAAACATCGGTAAGTCCGATACCGAATTTTTCACGGAAAGCTGCTTTACTCACGCCCGTTTTCTTGCGGAGCCCGAGAAATAGCTCTTCTTCGATGCGCTCTTTGCGGCCGATCGATTCCTCATGCAGTACAGGAATGCCATTCTCATTCGCTTGTTTCAGATAAGCTGGAAGCGGCCGGATATTGATGATTCGACGGCCTGGCAAATAGCCATGCGCTCCAGCGCCAAGCCCGTAATAGAAGTCATTATTCCAGTATGCAAGATTGTGCTGGCTTTCCTTGCCAGGCACTGCAAAATTGCTTACCTCGTACTGCTGTCTGCCATGTGCCTTCATTTCGTCACGCAGCAGATTGTACATGCTTGCTTCCAACTCTTCCGGCGCTTTCTTTAATGTTCCCTTTTTATAACGCTGATAAAAGACCGTTTTTGGCTCGATTTGCAGCGAGTAAGAAGAATAATGCTGCAAATCGAACTGCAAAGCCTCTTCCACAGTATGTCCAAACTGTTCCAATGTCTGTCCTGGCAGCGCATAAATCAAATCGATACTGATATTGTCAAAACCAGCCTGTTTCAGCAGATCAAGACTTTGATATACATCCTTCACCCGGTGGAGCCGTCCGATTGCTTCAAGCAGTTTATCATCAAACACTTGCACACCAAGTGAGATGCGGTCCACTCCGTACGTTTTCAAAAGTTTCGCCTTCTCCAATGTCAGATCGCCGGGATTGGCTTCAAACGTATATTCATTGGCTGCATGGACATCGAACGCTTTGTCGACACTTTTCAAAACATGTTCAAGCTGCTGCATATTCAGGGCTGTCGGCGTACCTCCGCCGACGAAAATCGTCTTCATTTGCTGTCTGTTCGGAATATAATGCTCTATTTCCTTCCTTAGTGCTTCTACATATTCATCTGCGCTGTCTTCCCGGTAAAAAAACTTCGTAAAGTCGCAATAGTGACAGAGCTGTTCACAAAATGGTATATGGATATAGGCGGATTTCACTTCGTTCATCATGCTGCCTCCTTCCGCAATGACAAACCCTTGCCGGATAAGGACAAGGGTTGTCTGTTTTTTTATTCGTCGTCCATTTGCAGGATGGCCATGAACGCTTCTTGTGGAACTTCCACGGAACCGACCATCTTCATGCGTTTCTTACCTTCTTTTTGTTTCTCGAGCAATTTACGTTTACGTGAAATGTCGCCGCCATAACATTTGGACAGGACATTCTTACGTATCGCTTTGATATTGGAACGGGCAACGATCTTGTTTCCGATTGCAGCCTGAACCGGAACCTCGAATTGCTGGCGCGGGATCAGCGTCTTCAGCTTCTCAACGATCGATTTACCACGATCGAAAGCAAAATCACGATGCACGATGAAGGACAGCGCATCAATTGTATCCCCGTTCAAGAGGATATCCATCTTCTGCAATTCGCTTGCTTTATAGCCGATCAGTTCATAATCGAAGCTTGCATAGCCTTTTGTCTGGGACTTGAGCTGATCAAAGAAATCATAAACGATTTCAGAAAGCGGAATCTCATAAACGACATTCACTCGGACATCGTCCAGATACTGCATATCCTTGAAATCACCGCGTTTCTTCTGACAAAGCTCCATGACAGTCCCAACATAATCATTCGGCACCATAATCGTCGCTTTAACATACGGTTCCTGCACCTCGGCACGTGATTGTGCATCCGGCATTGCAGCGGGGTTATCAACGCGTACCTCACTGCCGTCATTCAAAATGACATTGTAGATAACGCTCGGTGCAGTGGTGATCAAGTCGATATTGAATTCACGCTCGATTCGCTCTTGGATGATTTCCATATGCAAAAGACCAAGGAAACCGCATCGGAAACCGAATCCCAGCGCTTGTGATGTTTCCGCTTCATATTGCAAGGAGCTATCATTCAATTCCAATCGCTCCAACGCTTCCCGCAAATCATTATAATTGCTCGCATCAACCGGGAATAATCCGCAATATACCATCGGATTCAGGCGGCGGTAGCCCGGCAATGGCTCACTGGCAGGTTTGTTGGCCAATGTAATGGTATCCCCCACCCGCGTGTCACTTACGTTTTTAATGGAGGCTGTCAAGTAGCCAACGTCTCCAACGATCAGCTCGTCCTTTTGTACTGGAGCCGGATTGAAAACACCGACCTCATTGACTTCAAATTCTTTGCCAGTTGCCATCATGCGGATCTTATCGCCTACTTTGACCGAACCTTCTTTGATACAAGTATAAGCCACAACTCCGCGATAGGAATCATACAACGAGTCGAAAATCAATGCTTTCAGCGGTTCTTCCACTTCACCTTTTGGCGGTGGGATGCGATCCACGATCGCCTCAAGGATTTCTTCTATCCCAATTCCAGCTTTGGCCGATGCCAAAATTGCGTCACTGGCATCGATGCCGATGACATCCTCGATTTCCTGTTTGACCCTATCTGGATCAGCACTCGGTAAATCGATCTTATTGATGACAGGGATGATCTCCAAGTCATTGTCCATTGCCAAGTAGACATTGGCCAATGTCTGTGCTTCGATGCCTTGCGCAGCATCCACTACAAGAATTGCCCCCTCGCAGGCTGCCAAGCTCCGGGATACCTCATATGTAAAATCGACATGCCCCGGTGTATCTATCAAATGGAATATATATGTCTCCCCATTTTCCCGCTCATACTGAAGCTGCACGGCGTTCAGCTTGATCGTGATACCACGCTCTCTTTCCAGATCCATCGCATCCAGATACTGCGCCTTCATCTCACGCGAAGTAAGGGCTTTCGTCTTCTCCAGAATACGGTCAGCCAGTGTAGACTTCCCGTGATCGATGTGGGCAATGATCGAGAAATTCCGCACATGCTGCTGATTTCGTCTGTTCTTCTCTACCAATCAAAATCACTCCTAAATTGTCCGAAGCTGCTGTTTAAAAGACAGCCGTAACAATAACTAGCATTGATTATAGCAATTGCGCCTTGTTTATTCAATGTTTTTAGACGCTTAGTTTCAGCCGAACAGTGCATTGGAAAGCTGTTCGATGGCCGTGATGATACCTGAACAGATACCGGTGAAGATACTTCCAAGACCGCTTGCCAGCTGCTGCACAATTGATCCATCCGCATCTTCATCCGTCACAGGTGCCGTCTTCTCGATCACAGTCGCTTCATTTGGTCGATCAAAAGCAGCCGATGCAGTCAGCTGTCCTTCTTGCTGTTCTGCTGCTGGTTGATTCGATTGTTGTACGTCTTCTTTTTCCATACCGATCAGGATGCCCCCGAAAAACAATACCAGCATTGTCAGTGCAATCACCACATATTTCATTCCGCTTGTCCCCCTTGGACTTTTTCTGCTCCCCAGTAATAGTCGGCAAATATTTCCGCAAACAATTCCGCAGTCCGCTGTGCTTCCTCCAATGTATTTTCCACTCCGCCTATTTCCAGGAGAGCTGCATTGTCTGAAACATCTTGATTATAAACCCCATCGACTCCCGCTCCTTGTTTCGTGATGACTCCCCGACTCAAGCCTGGATATTCAGCTTCAATCTTCTTGTGCAAATCCGTCGCCAGCTTCAAGTTTTTTTCATAGTCTTTATTTTCTGCTCCGACAACAAAGACAACTTTTGCGTATGTTTTTCCGTCGATTTCCTTGGTTGTATCCTTTCGCTTCAGACTGTCCCGATGGATATCAAATACAAAAGAAACATCTTTATGCTCTGCAACAGCTGCCTCCACTACTTCTCGTGAAGCTTCATAGGATTGGTGATAAGCCATTCCTCTTTCATTAAGGATAGCTCCTATATCCGTTTGATCCGCGATCGTGCCAATCCCGAGCTCTTCCAGCCTTTTTGCCAATGCCTCCCCAGCATGCGTCACATTGGCATTTTTGTTATAGGCGTTTTCTTGCTGCTGTGCGTCCAGTGAAGGTAAATACGACTCCTGGTTATGCGTATAGTAGATATAAACCACATCTTTTCCATCAGTTGAAGGTGCTGGCTCCGTTTCCTCGCCATCTTCTGCTGATTTTTGTTCCTCATCGACCGGTGTCTCTTTTTCTTGCTCTTGGACTGGTTCTTCTTCGATGACATGCTCTGGCTGTCCGGATTCAATCGGCAAGTTGGTATAGTTTGTCCCTTCTCCGGCAATGACTATCTGATTCTCATATAAAGAAAAACCTGGTATCTCGGAGCCAAGCAGCGTCCGTGGATCGTCCGGTTTGATTGTTGTCAGCATCTGCATGAAAACGTTAGACAGCTGGATAGGCGGAGCTTCTTCGGGCCGGACACTTCGGAAGATCTTACTTTCATTACCTAGTATGTCCAAATAAACAGTGCTGTCCAGTTGCCTTGTCCAATCTGTCAATGCCTGAGACGACAGCCGATATGCAGGTCCGGCAGTAGTGAGTGCTGCTATACCGGTCAACAGGCAAAGGACAGCACTGATGAGGATGAGTGTACGCTTATAGATGAACAGTACGCCTGAACGCTTTCGCTGAAAGCTGTTCCTTTTTTTTCCCACGAAAGAAGCTCCTCTCTTTTTGAATCTAGTTGAACTCTACTAGAATCTATGAGAGAAGAGCTTGAAGTAGAACCTCCGTAATAAATCAGCGGGTGTAGTCCGAAAGATTCGCCGGGTCGACCTTTTCGTGCAGGGCTCCATTGATGCCTGCAGCGATGACATGTGCCATATCGGCAATGAAACCATCCACTTCTTTTGGTGTCACCATCAGATTAGACCCAAGCGGTGTCAGCACTTCATGAATCAGCTGGCGTTTTTCCACTTCCGTAAGTCCTCCTACCATACCGAATATAGCTTGACGCTGTTCTTCACTTGGCAAATCCTCGTCCGTCAGTTCCTTTTTGCCAAATCGCATACCTGCCGGGACAAGTGCTTTTGAAGGTTTATCCTTTTCTTTCCATTCTTTGCCGAAGTGCTTGAAAAGATAATCGATTGTATCACTCGTGATGGTAACTGCATCGACAACTGTAGGGACACCGACGCTGAAAACAGGAATACCCAACGTATCCTTGCTGAGCTCCTTGCGCTTATTTCCCACACCTGAGCCTGGATGGATGCCTGTGTCGGATAGCTGAATCGTACTATTCACACGACTGACAGAACGCGCTGCCAAAGCATCTACCGCTATGACGAAATCCGGCTTCGTTTTTTCGATGATGCCGTGGATGAGCGTGCTCGTCTCGATACCTGTCGTTCCCATGACCCCCGGCGATACAGCAGAAACCGGTCGATATCCATCCGCCACGGATTCCGGCTGCAGTTCGAATAGATGATTGGTGACCATGATTTTCTCGATCACTTCTGGTCCGAGGGCATCCGGCGTTACATTCCAGTTTCCCAGTCCGACGATCAAACCTTTGGCATCTGTCTGAATATCGTTTTCAGCCAGCATTTGTTCAAGCTCTTTGGCAAGAACAAGCGCTGTCTCTTCTTCTTGTTTCGTATCTTGATTCTTGATTGCTTCTGTATGGATTGTAATATAGATGCCAGGTTTCTTCCCGATCTGGTTTGCACCTTCTTCGTTCACTTGTACGTAATTGACGGTGATGCCTTCTGTTTTTTTCTCCGTCACCGAAATGCCTGCTGCCGTTCCTTGTTTCTGTTCACTTGATGTATAAATATCCTTCGCTTCGATAGCTAAATCCGTTCGTACTTGCAGCTGCTTGATCAAAACCATCCCTCCACCTTTCACAAAAGTCAGCATTAGCATAAGCAGATTCTCTGCAATTCATACGAAAAGTGGTAGGTTCAGTGAAAAGAATTGTTGAAAACATCGCTCCGCTTTGGTACAATGGCTTTTGTTGTAAGATGAATTGTGCCGGAGGTGAAACAAACATGGCAAATATTAAATCAGCGATTAAACGCGTTCGTGTAAACAACGATAGCCGTCTAAGAAACCAAGCTTTGAAAAGCGACTTGCGTACTGCAGTGAAACATGTGGAAACTGCTGTTTCCAACAATGATGCTGCAGCTGCTAAAACAGCGCTTCTAACAGCTTCCAGCAAAATTGATAAAGCTGCACAAAGTGGTGTCATCCACCGCAACAAAGCTAACCGTCAGAAGTCTAACTTGACTAAAAGAGTTAACGCTCTTGGCGCATAATATGCTAGAAAAACGATTCCTTTATGGAATCGTTTTTTAATAGGAAAAAGCCCGGTGGTCCATCAGACCATCCGGGCTTTCTTTCGTTTCATCACAATCTGCTGCAGCAGCAGTTCAAAAGCAAGGTTCTTATCCATACGTCCCTGTTTCAAATCAGCATCCGTTTCGGCAGCCAAGAAGAGAATCTGCTTTAATTCTTCTTCCGAAAAATGCGCTTCCCGCTTCAGGGCCAGCTTGACTACGAATGGATGAACCTTCGTCACTTCCGCCATCTTTGCTTGATTGTATCCTTTGTGCTTCAAGAGCTTCACATGCAGTATCGTCCGGAACTGGGAAGCAAGCAGTGCTATCAAGGCAATCGGTTCTTCCTTCAATTTGATCAGATCATGGAAAATATAGATCGCCTTAGCCAAGTCCCCAGCCATCAGCGCATCAACCAGCTTCAAGCCCGAACTCGTTTGCTGATGCGATACCAGTTTTTCTGCCATCTCCAAAGTGATTGTCTTTCCCTCACCTGCATAAAGCGCTAGCTTCTCAATTTCTCCTCGCAGCATGGCAAGATCGGTCCCTGCTTCCTGTATGAGTAAATCCGCTACCGCATCCTCGAGCTCGATTTGATTCTCCTTGCTTAAAGCGCCGATCCATTCCGACAGGTCCCATTCCTTTACTGGCTGACAAGCGACAGCTTGTCCTGTTTTCTTGATGGTCTTGACGATTTTCTTTCGTTCATCCACCTTCTCATATGGAGCAAGCAGGACGAGTGTCGTCCAATCAGCTGGATTTTGTGCATAATGCTCCAGACTTTCCAATCGATGATCAACGGCAGACTTATCCGGCTTTGCTTTCAGGAAGAATGGATGATAAGCGAGAATCAATTTTTGCTCACTGAAGAATGGATATTCTTCTGCATCCGCGATTACTTCCTGAATGGGTGTTTCTTCCAAATCATAAACAGAAACATTCGTACCATCGGAAAGGGCGTATTGTTTCTCTAATTTTTCCTTTATATCCTGCATGAAATAGGACTCAGTGCCATATAGTAAGTATATAGGGGAAAAATCCTTTTTCTTGATTGCTTTTAAAGCGTCAGTATATGACATGTTCTCACTCCTACGTAATCCTATTGTTTATCGTATCGACAAACCGAGAGAAACGCAAGGTGGAAACAGAGGAGAACAAAGCAATGTCCCCCCCCTAATCTATATGAACGCTTTTGTTAGCCAGCTCCGGAGGCTGTAACACGAAGCGGTGTTTTCTTACCTCTAGGTTAACCTGTTAGCCTGCATGTTATAGGTGACAACTCTTGCTAATCGAGGGAAGTACCTGCTGCAAAGAGGTAAGTTCATATGCCTCATTTATAACTACCGTATTCTATGGGAGGAACGGGTTAAATGTGCCTGTCCCTCCAGAGAAGGCATAGACGACAGCCCCATCCGTATCTGTTCGCCAGATACGGATGTTTTTGTTTTTCAATGCCTGCATTACCTCCGGAGAAGGATGTCCATAACGATTGTTCCGGCCAGCCGAAATAAGCGCCGTCTTTGGCTTCACAAAAGCAAGGAAATCCGGGTCGGTCGATGTATCGCTGCCATGGTGGCCGACTTTCAGTACATCCGTGCGCAAAGACGGATAACTCCGGATAAGCTCTTTTTCTTCTTCCTTTCCTATATCCCCAGTAAAAAGCCAGCTCTTGCCACCTAGCTTCGTATACATGACAAGCGAATTTTTGTTTGGATCCTTTTTATCCCTTACAGGCGCCAGCAACTGAACTTCCCAGCCTGGCAGCCTCAGCATCTCTTTCGCTTGCCAAGGAATTATCTTTGTATCTTTATCCCATTCACGTGCTTTGGATTCATCAAAATAGACCGACGTTCTTACCCAATCCACGTGAAATTCCTCTGTCAGCTTGCCGATACTTCCAATATGATCATGATCGGCATGGCTGGCGAAGATGCCATCCACTTTGGCGATTCCCCTCTCATAAAGATAGGGCTTAATCACTTGCTCAAAATTCTTGTCTGTCGGTTTGAATTCCATGCCGACACTGCCCGCTGCATCTATGATATAAACCCCCTTACGATACGGCAATTCAATCACAAATGCATCCCCTTGACCTATATCAAGCATTGTCACGTACCCGGTATTGCTCGTATACGGCTGCAACACCGCTAGAAGCGGTATGACAGTAAGGAAAGCGCCATAACCGATGGCTTTTTTCCGTCTGCCCTTCTCCCAAGCAGAACAGAATAAAACAAGCACAGCAAAATAAAGCAAAGACAGACCTACCGGAAGTTTTCCAGCAACCCAAGGATAAAAAGCAGCCGAGTCCACCCACTCGATGACATGTATCACGAAATCATTCAAAAAACGAAATACCTCTCCCAATAGCGCAGCAGCTTGCGGCCATGGAAAGAGCAGGATACCGATCAGCAGAAGAAGCGGAATAGCTATAAAAGTATAAAAAGGTATAGCGAAAAGATTCATCAAGACAGAAAGCGGATTGAGGAAGTAAAAATGAGAGACCTGGAGAGGCAAGATGACAAGCTGGCTTAATAAACTCGTTTCCAGCAGTGCACTGATGAAAGATCCCGTATAAAGCCGGGCAGACAAAAGCAGTGCCAAGCTGACAAGAAACGAAAACTGGAAGCCGACATGAAACAAATAGTTTGGTTCGAGGACAAGCAAAAGTACAAAAACAATACTGATACTATCGATGATCGGCAGCCGAATTCGAAATCGCATCAGCAGCATAACGAGCATCACCATCAGGGCAGAACGCCAAACAGAAGGTTCTCCGCCGGCAAAGACGGGGTAGACGGCGAGGAAAGCAAATAAAAACCAATACGTCTTCTCCACGGTAAGCAGCTGGAGCTTTGTCAAAACAAAATAAAGAATTGCTGAAAATAATGCAATGTGCATACCGCTTATGGCAAGGATATGCGATAAGCTCCAGCGGTTGAAAAGCTTGATTGTTTCTTCATTCATCTTGCTGTCTTCCCCTGCAATCATTGCTTGCACCCACGCTGCTGTATCGGAATCGAGTTTCTGGTCAGCTTCTTGCAAAAATACAGCACGGGCCTTTAACAAATGGCTCAATGGAGAAGATCCAGTACAACTTATCCCCTCCTTATCTTGAAGCTCCATTTCATAAAAGACCCCTTGCCGCTCCAGATAGTGACGATAGTCGAATTGACCTGGATTGGTGGCGGCATCGGGCTGGACAAGCCTTCCTTCCATCGTGCATGTTGCACCTGTCGTCAAGCCTTGGATCGCCTCATGTTCGTTTTGTTTGAAAAATGTCACTTGAATCGAGGCTGAACCGGAAGGATCATCGGCGATGAAACGGATTAGTTCATTTGTTTCGGAAAGATCTGAAATGGGGGAAGTAAGCTGAATTGTTTCTTCCAGCGGTAGATCAGGAGGAGTTGATTGTCCGAGGATGCTGTTTACGAAGAATAACAGTGCAGCGAATAGAGATAGAAGGAATACGAAAAGAGGAAGACGCTTTGAATGATACAAGAGGAGCAGCCAGGCTATTGCTGCTGGCAATAAAAATAGGGATAGGGAATGCGCCAGCATGCCCCCAAGGGCTGCCAGCGCAACAATATGCCATCTTCCGATCATAGTTGTTCTTTATATGGAAGTTGATAGCGTGACACAGCTTCCTCTGCAAGCTGCAGACTTTCCGTATCACCGGCCTGCTTGAGCTTGTCCACGACCTTTTCCATCAGATCACGGGTTTCTTGCGGCTTTGTATCCACCACCACTGCATCAAGCGCCACTTGCTCTGTCCTGATACCTGCTTCAGCAAAGAGATCTACTGCATAAGGGTGATTTTTATAGTCACTTGCATAATAAACAGTCTTGATACCGGCCTGAATCAAGGCTTTGCAGCATTGCAGACATGGAAAATGTGTGACGTAGATTTCCGAACCTTCTGTTGGCACACCGAATTTTGCACATTGTAAAAGAGCATTCATCTCGGCATGAACTGTCCGTACACAATGGCCATCGATGACATAGCAGCCCTCGTCGACACAATGTTTGCTGCCAGTGACACTGCCATTGTAACCGCCGGCTATGATCCTTTTATCCCGGACAATCGTCGCACCCACCATAAGTCTTTGGCATGTACTGCGCAAGGCCAATAAGTGGCTTTGCGCCATAAAGTATTGATTCCATGCTATTCTTTCCATGACACGTTGCCACCTTTCCTTTACTAGAGTAAGTGTACAACCCGACTCCCCATCCGTCAACCGACCTTACAAGCTGATTTGATCCTTCATATTCTCCAATGATTTCTCCCCGATTCCTGGCACCTCGGTGAGCTGGTCGATGGAAGTGAACGGACCATTTTCCTCACGGAAGGCAATGATAGCTTGAGCTTTTGCTTCTCCCACACCATTGAGTTCAGTCAATTCCTCGGCATCCGCTTGATTGATGTTGATTTTGTCTGGTGAATCGCTTGAACCTGCCGTTTGTACAAGTGTTTCTGCTTCCCCGACGCCAGCGACATAGATTACCTGTTCATCTGTTATGCGCTGGGCAAGATTGATACTTCGCCCTTCAGCCTTCTCCGTCAGTCCACCGGCTGCTTCGATTGCCTGTTCCACCCTGCTGTCAGCAACAAGCTCATATACGCCCGGATCACGGACCTCACCTTTTATATCCACTACTACTTTCGAATTATCTGCTGGATTTTCTCCTGTATTCCCATCGGGTCCTGCATCCTGTTGCAGCAAATCCTCTGCTGGATCCGCATCCTTTTCCAGTGGTCGTATCGCGGTCTCCCCTTCAGGATCCTTGATCCAAATGACAAATACAATGCAAATGATGACCGCTAACAGCAATAGCCAGCTGTATTGCTTGAGTAGGTGCATATTGACCTCCTTTCATATTCCATAAGCCAAAAGCATATAATCGATAACAGCGTAATAAGGAAACAAGCAGCACATGAGCAGAGGAGGAGTTTGGAATGACGAAGTGGGGAATAATCGGAGTTGGCAATATGGGAGGTATGCTATTGGAGACATGGGTGAACTCTGGTGCAATATCTCAGGAAGATATCATGATTCTGAACCGGTCTGCTGAAAGGTCTTTGCAATGGAAAAAGTCTTTTCCATCCATCCATGCGGCAGATTCAATCAGCCAATTGACAGATTATGCCGATATTATATTTCTATGTGTGCGACCGCCGCATCTGTCGGGAGTATGCCACGAGCTCCGTCCTTTCTTAAAGGAAAATCAAGTACTCGTGTCGATTACAAGCCCATTCTCCACACAAGAACTCGAAGCGCTTGTCCCTTGCCAAGTGGCACGTGCAATACCGAGCATCACGAATAGAGCTGCATCCGGTGCTACCTTGCTGACTTTTGGGGCCAGCTTGACCAATCGGAATAAAGCATGCCTAATCGATCTTATCAGCAGCTATTCAGACCCGGTATATATCCCGGAAGACATAACCAGAGTGTCCTCGGATATTGTTTCCTGCGGACCTGCTTTCTTCGGTTACCTTGCACAGCGCTTCATAGACGGAGCAGTGAGTGAAACAGCTATTTCGAAAGAGCAAGCAACACATCTTACTTCCGAAATGCTGATCGGACTTGGGAAGTTATTGGCAGACGGACATTACACGTTGGAAGAATTGATAAGGAAGGTTTGCGTGAAGGGCGGCATCACTGGAGAAGGAATTGCAGTATTGGAAAAAGAAACGACTGATCTGTTCCCGCTGCTGTTCCAGGCAACACATAACAAATTCCACGAAGAAAAGGATGCCATCAGGAGAGGGCTGTACAATTAGGGATTCGACGCGCAATCCGTTTTTCCTGCACAAAAAAACCAGGCAGCATCATGCCTCCTGGTTTTTCAAACATGCAAAAAATAGTCGATCCGCTTCTTCTAAATTCTCCGTTCGTGTTATATCGAAATCACCATATACTCCACAAACTTGGAAACCAACTTCCTCAAGCCAAGATAGATACGAATCAATGGGATATGTACGCTGATGATGATATTCGTCAAATCGATCATATTTATCCGAGTCGATTTCTTTTGTGAAAAAGGTAAGATCATGAAATACTTCTCCCTGCTCTTCTCCTGCTTCACAGAACCAAGTATACGAGAGATCATCATGGATTTCCGCGAAAACCTGATTAGCCAAATCCTCTTCCATATGCCTCATACTGTGAACATCAAACAGGAAAACACCACCAGGAGCAAGCATATCCCAGATATTCGAAAATGCTTGCTTCACATCTGCTGGCGAGGTGATATAGTTAATGACATCAAACATGCTGATAGCAGCATCCGCTTCAATTGTCTCCAATTCCCTCAGATCCTGCTGGATCCAGCGAACTTGCTGATCCGTATCCCTGGAAGCTGCATAGGCGAGCATATTCTCGGATTGATCGATACCCGTCATATCGTAGCCCGTTTTTGCCAGCTGTCTGGTGACAAATCCAGTTCCACAGCCCAAATCCGCTATTTTCTTGATATCGATACGGGCATGTTCCTGGAATATTTGCTGCATGAACCGCTGCCAAGGAGCATAAGGCGCATCCTGCATCAGACGTTCATATACGGCAGCAAGCCGTTCGTAAGCGGCCATCAGCTTTCTTGGGAGAATACCGGTTCGACTTGCGGTGCATCTCCCCATAGGCGTTCCAAGTTATAATATCTGCGTTCATCGATGTGGAATACATGGCAGACAACATCTCCTAGATCGACCAGCACCCATCTGGACTGCTCCAATCCTTCCAGCCGTTTCACTTCTGCGCCATTTTCCTCTGCATTTTCTTTGATTCGTCTGGCGATGGCCTGCACTTGCCGTTCACTCGTACCATGACAAATCATGAAGTAATCAGCAATCAAGGAGACCTCCTTCATTTCCAATAGGACGACATCTTCCCCTCTTACCGCATCTGCGGCATTTGCTGCTAATTGTGCTAATTCAATACTTTCCATTAAGCGTTACCTCCAGTAGAGTTTAATAAATCATTATAAGCATGAAACGTGTCCGGATAGACTTTTCGATTCAGCGAGACGAGCATGTTGATAGTATTGCGCGAAGCCATCCAGCAAGCCTTATCCAAATCTTTCTCACTTACCTTGCGTACTTCATCCACGCCAGGGAAAGCACGTCCTGGTTCGATATAATCCGCAAGAAATACGACTTTATCAAGCACCGACATTCCAACACACCCGGTTGTGTGCACCGAGATGCTATGCAGCACTTCCGGATCGCTGATGCCCACTTCACGTTTAACCATTAGCGCTCCAACCGGTCCATGCCATAGTTCATGATGGTAATCCAATAAATCCTTTGGCAGCTGTTCCGCTATGATCCATCGTTTCATTTCCTCAAGCGGCCGATATTTTGCATAGTCGTGGAAAATGGCAGCAAGCTCCGCCTTCTTCTCATCCGCACCATATTGTTTTGCCAGTTTGATACTTGTATCCATTACACGGATAGTATGTTCATACCGCGGTTTCTTTAATTGTTTCTCAACGATCGCCAATGCTTTATCTCTCTGCATACAGCTTTTGCTCCTTTATGATATCGAACACTGCACCCGAAACAAGATAGTGTACAGGAGCACCCTGTTTAACACGTTCGCGAATCATGCTCGAGGAAATCTCAAGCTCCGGGATATCGACGTAAGTGACCGGATAGGTTGTCATCAGTTCATAGCCCGGCCGACCGACACCTACAAATGTCAGCTTGTCAACCAAGTCATCGATACGATGCCATGTGTGCAGACTCTCCACCAAATCGGCACCGATGATGAAATGAAATGCAGTATCCGGATGCATTTCCTGTAACAGTTCCATTGTATCAAATGTGTAGGATTTGCCTAAACGATCCACCTCAATTGATTCCATGCGGAAATAAGGATTTTCCGCTATTGCTGCCTCCACCATCTCGAGACGTAAAACCGCATCGGTTCGGGACTTCCTTTTATGCGGCGCTTCGTATGCAGGAATGAACCAAACTTCATCCAACTCCAGTTTATACTGGACTTCCTGCGCAATGAATAAATGTCCCAAGTGGGGAGGATCGAATGTCCCCCCCAATATTCCGACTTTTTTCATGACCTACTCCTTCATGGCAGCTTGATCTGTTTATGCTCTTCTGATTCTCTGTATAGGATGATTGTGCTTCCGATGATTTGGACGATAGAAGCACCCGTACCCTCTGCAATGGCTGCGGCTACATCCTCTTTCTCGTCCAAACAGTTTTGCAGAAGACTCACTTTGAGCAATTCCCGTTTTTCCAATGCTTCACCAATTTGGATAAGCATATTATCATTCACACCGATTTTCCCTACCTGGAAAATTGGTTTCAAATGATGCGCTTGTGCGCGAAGATATCTTTTTTGTTTACCTGTTAACATATTATGCCTCCGTTACTCTTTGTTCCAGTTGATTCAATAGGTCACCGACCACGACCTGCCGGCCTGACCAAATTTCAAATGCGTATTGCGCTTGATATAAAAGCATGCTATGGCCATGATGAATAAGTGCTCCCTGCTGCTTGGCCGTATGAAGCAGCTGCGTTTCGATCGGTTTGTAGACGATATCACTGACCACTGCCCCAGGCTTCAAATTGGTTAACGGAATGATTTGTTCCGCTGCATTCGGACTCATCCCGACACTTGTTGTGTGAATGATGACATCATAGTCCGCCAACTGCTGCTGCACTTCCTGGAATGTCAGGATTTCCGAAATTGTTTCCGGCTCCTGCAATTGCAGCAGCTCCTCCGCTTTGGAGGCAGTGCGGTTGGCGATATCAACATGTCGGAATCCATGCGTGACCAGCGCCCGATATATTCCACGGGCTGCCCCTCCTGCGCCAAGCATCAGTACATGCAAACTTTCTTTCGGGGGAATGACCTGTTCCAATGCACGTACATAGCCTGACCCATCCGTATTATACCCGATCCACTTGCCGTTCTTTCGCACAGCTGTATTCACAGCTCCGATTTTGGCAGCATCGGGATCAAGCTCATCCAGGAATGGGATGATACGCTGCTTATAAGGAACCGTAATATTGAAGCCATCTATCCCGCTTTGCATTAATGCTGTGATTTTTTTATCAAAAACATCTGGTTCGATCGGGTATAGCTTGTATTCTCCATCGATACCGGTCTGTTCCATGAATCGTGTATGGATCCATGGTGATAAAGATTGCTCCACCGGATGGCCAATCAGGCCTAACTTCAATATTTTCATTTTCTCGCTCCCCTTTAGATTAATGACCTGCGGATAGTTGCCGGTACGCCCTCTGGTGTATGGACAGTAACCGATGCAGGTTCACCTGACAGTGTAACCCAGCCCAATCCAGGGATGACAATATCCGTTTTCTGTTCTTTTATTTTGAATGTTGTCTTTTGGAAAGACGGAAAATGCTCAAGCTGTTCGTTGTGCGGCGGTGTGAGCAATTCCCCCTTTTGGCGTTCATAAAGTGCATCTGCATTCTCAAGTTTGGTACGATGGATATCGAGTGCATTGGAGAAATAGCACACGAATGGCTGCCTTGTTCCCTTTTCGAAATCGATGCGAGCCAAACCGCCGATGAACAATGTCTGCCCGTCATTCAATTGGTAAATTCGAGCTTTGATTTCTTTATTCGGGGTGATGGTTTTCAAGTCTTTATCAGTAACGTAATGGGCGATTTGCTGGCGATTCACGATACCAGGTGTATCAAACAAAGAACTTCTTTCATCGAGTGGGATGTCGATGAATCCGAGTGTGGTACCAGGATAATAAGAAGTTGTGATTGCATCGTTTATTCCCGTTGAATGTTTGATTAAGGCATTGATGAACGTGGATTTACCTACATTTGTACTGCCGACCACGTATACATCTTTTCCGGCGCGCAATTCCTGGATGCTTTCCTCGAGCTCTGGCATTCCGATTCCTCGCTTAGCTGATATCAAGTGTACATCAGCCACTTTGATGCCATATTCTTTAGCTGCTCCACGCAGCCACTGTTTGAGGCGATCATGATTTGTTGATTTCGGAAGCAAGTCCACTTTGTTACCGACTAATATGATTGGTTTGTCCCCGACAAGCCGTTTGATGCTGCCGATGAAACTGCCGTTGAAATCGAATATATCCACCAGCTTGATGACAATGCCTTCTTTGTTACTGATTTCACTTATCAATGTAAAGAAGTCATCGTCCGTCACTGCGACATCCTGGACCTCATTGTAGTGCTTGAGCCGGAAGCAGCGCTTACAGATGACCTCATCACTTTTCCCTAATGCCGATGCTGGGATATAACCTGGCAAAGATGCGTCTTCTGTCTGAATTGGTGCTCCGCATCCTTGGCAAATCAATTCTTCCACATTCATTCCTCCCATGTGATCTTTCCTTTTCTTCTGAAGTAGTTCAGTATCCGTCGTTCGATCATCCGATTGATTCTGGTAATCTTTCCATCTGTTTTGACGATTGGTACGACAACGATCGTATAAAAGCCAGCCAAATTCCCCCCCAATACATCCGTCAGGAGCTGATCGCCAATCATGACAATCTCATCTTTTTCCAGGTTCATTTGCTTCACAGCTTGCTTGAACGCTCGTCCAAGCGGTTTTCTTGCGCTATAGACAAAAGGTATCTCCAAAGGTTCGGAAAATACTTTCACTCGCTGCTCATTATTATTGGATATAATCGTAATTTTAATATCATGAGCGCGCATTTCCTTGAACCAATCCGTCACTTCCGGTGTAGCATCGGCAACATCCCACGCGACCAGTGTGTTATCCAGATCGGTAATGATACCTTTGATTCCCTGCGCTTTCAATTTCTCTGGCTTTATATCAAAAATGCTCTTTACATGCTCATTGGGCAAAAACTTCTTTAGCATTATGGATTTCCTCCGATCTCATGCACTTCAACAGTTACTTACCCATCATAAGGTATTTTTACGACGGTTTCAAAAAAATCTTTCATCGTTCTGCTTTTTTTCGACTATTCTCTATGTAAAAGACATGAAATTAGAAGTAAAACCTTTCGACAAATCTCTACATATTTCTTATTGTGGATAACTATGTCCACATTATCAACAGCTACAGAAAACAATTTTGCACATTTATAAACACTTTATCTACAGGTTATGAACAGTTTTCTGTAGATAACTATCGTCTTGTCCCTCTATTTCTTTCATGATACATTATTAATAACTTATCAACTCCCCAACCCACGTACAGAAGATCTGCAAGCTAGTAAGTTATCTCCAATCAGGAGGAATGCAAGATGGAACATCTGTCTGATGAATTGCTGATCGAATCTTACCACAAGGCGAACGAACTCCACTTGAGCCAAGAGTTTATTCATCTAATCGAGAAAGAAATCCAATCAAGGGGCTTATCACATAAGATCCGCTACACTAGCTAAAATATCGTCTCCCTTAAACCTTGCCGACTTGGTGAGGTTTTTTTCTTAAACATAGCTATGTCAGTTGCAGTGCAGGCTTGAAGTCCTATAGAATTGGGTATAGATCTTTTTTAGGTTATCATGTATTGATGAAGTAATTACCTAGTTGAAAGAGGAGGACTGCCATAACATGATTATAGCCATACTGATGCCATTTCTTATCGCTTTGTGCATCCCATTCATCGCTAAATTCAAATACCGCATACATACCGGCTATGTGGCATTTGCTGCATCGCTATCGATATTCCTTTATTTTCTCACGCTGCTCATCAGCGGCAAAACCGACATACTATACCATTACAGCTGGATACCGTCACTCGGACTGGACTTGACGTTTTATACAGATGGTCTTGCCTTGTTCTTCGCTTTGCTGATCAGCGGGATAGGCGCCCTCGTAGCTTTCTATTCCATTCATTATCTGGACCTGGAAGAAAGGCTGGGTTCTTTCTATGTCTATCTGCTGTTATTCATGGGTGCCATGCTCGGCATTGTAACGTCGGATAATATCTACGCACTTTATACTTTCTGGGAGCTCACCTCTGTATCTTCATTCTTATTGATCAGTTTCTGGTTCAACAGGAAAGCTTCCACGGATGGCGCCCTCAAATCCATGCTGATCACCTTTCTTGGCGGATTTGCTCTACTCGGGGGATTGGCGCTTCTTCACTTGGTAACAGGGTCAGCAAGCATCCGAGAAATATTGACAAAGGGTGACTTGATCCTTGGCAGTGATTGGTTCCCGCTGATTGTCGTGCTGCTGCTGCTTGCTGCCTGTACGAAATCGGCTCAGTTCCCTTTCCATATCTGGCTGCCGGATGCAATGGAAGCTCCGACGCCTGTCAGCGCATATTTGCATTCGGCCACAATGGTCAAAGCCGGACTCTTCTTACTGCTCCGTTTCACCCCTGTATTCCGGGAAAGTGAAGCATTTTTCATCGCTGTCTCTATCATCGGTCTCCTGACTTTATTCTGGGGCTCTTATATGGCAGTCAGACAGACAGATCTCAAGGGAATTCTGGCTTTTTCCACGGTCAGTCAGCTTGGTATGATCATGGCAATGATCGGCTATGGAACCGAAGCAGCCATCTTTGCTGCCATATTCCATATCCTCAATCATGCGACATTCAAGGGCAGCTTATTTATGGCTGTCGGCATCATCGATCATGAAACAGGCACCCGGGATATCCGTAGACTCGGTGGCCTTTGGAAACTCATGCCGATAACCGGTATCATCAGCGTGCTCGCCGCGTTCTCGATGGCTGGTGTTCCACTGCCGATTTTAAATGGCTTTTACAGTAAAGAAGAATTCTTCGCAAGCTCTTGGGACTTGTCAGCTGACCGCGCATTCGGAACTGGTTTTGCTTCCGTACTGGCCGATATCGTTCCATATGCAGCTGTGGCTGGCAGTATCTTTACATTCGTATACAGCATGTATTTCTATTTCCGCACATTTACGGGGAAATCAGAGACAACTGTTGCAAAAAAAGCTCATGACCCGAAATTCGGCATGCTATTATCACCTGTGTTGCTAGTTTCAGGTGTGATACTGATCAGTATTTTTCCAAATTGGTTCAGCCGTCATTTACTGCTGCCAGCGGCGAATGCGGTTTATGGCGAGACAATGGAAGCGCACAGCATCCATTTCTGGCATGGCCTCGTCCCTGCTTTGCTCATGTCTCTTATCGTTGTCATATCAGGGATCCTATTGTATAGCACAAGAAGCTATTGGACGGGACTTTATAAACTACTGCCTGGCAGGCTTTCCGGCAATAACGTCTATTCGGTCATCCTCAATGCCAGTGAAAAACAGACCAAGAAACTCAATGACCATATCGTGAGCGGATCACTGCGCCAGTATAATGCGATCATTATCAGTTTCATCTCGATCTTGACACTGCTGGTTCTATTCGGGACGAACTCGTTCGATCTTTCGAATATGGATACTTCCCCAGTTTCACTGCCGCAGAGCCTGCCTGAACTGGCAGTGGCAGTCATCATGATCGCTGCTGCTTTTGGAAGCACTGTATCCCAGAAAAAGCTGACAGCTGTCATCATCTTGGGGGTAGTTGGATACGGGCTGTCCATCCTGTTTGTTCTGTTCCGGGCTCCTGACCTTGCCTTGACCCAATTGAGCATTGAAACGATTACCGTTGTCCTGTTCCTGTTGTGCTTCCGACATCTGCCGGAATTCAAAAGGGAAAGAAAAGAAAAGCTTTCCAAGAAGATAACCAATATCATCATCGCCTCACTCTGCGGACTGATGATGATGCTTGTCGGATTGGCTGCCTATAGTCAGCGCCTATTCCCTGCCATTTCCGATTACTTTATCGAGAATTCTTATAAACTTGGCGGCGGTGATAATATTGTCAACGTCATCCTTGTCGATTTCCGGGGACTGGATACATTGTTCGAAATCACGGTATTGGCGATTGCTGCTTTGGGAATCTATTCCCTTATCAAATTGCGTCAAAAAGGAGGGGATCGCTAATGGAGATCATCATGATTGTACTTGCCGGCATCCTCTTCGGATTCGCCGTTTATAACATCTTGCAAAAGCGGCTGCTGCGAATCATCATCGGTACTGCCCTGCTGTCCCATGCAGCGCATTTGTTCATCCTGACAATGGGAAAATTAAAACGTGGCGCATCCCCTGTTTTGACGGAGGGAACAGAAAATTATACTGATCCGCTTCCGCAAGCACTGATCCTGACTTCCATCGTCATCAGCTTCGGTGTCACCAGTCTGCTACTCGTGCTTGCTTACCGGACTGTCAAAACGAATGGAACAGATAATATGGAAGAATTAAGAGGTAATAACCATGACTAATTTTGCTATTTTACCGATACTGATCCCGTTCCTCGCTGGCATCCTGCTCGCGTTTACGCATAAACGCATCCTGCTGACCAGACGTTTGGCAATGATGTTTGCACTAATCAACGTGGCTGCAATGACATTCTTGCTCATCCTTGTCCTTACCGAAGGAAGTATCGTCCTGGAAACCGGGAACTGGATGGCACCATACGGCATCATCCTCGTGCTTGATCCGTTGAGTGCATTACTTATCCTGACTACATCCATCATTCTTCTTGCGGCCGTATGGTATGCACCATCTTCCGTGTCTGAGGAACAAGAAAGTTTCTATTTTTACACATTCATCTTTTTATTGGTGACAGGCGTATCTGGTGCCTTTGTAACCGGAGACTTATTCAACTTGTTCGTGTTCTTCGAAGTCCTGCTGATGGCTTCCTATGCCTTGATCACCCATGGAGGAAAAAAAGTACAGCTTCGTGAATCCATCAAGTATGTACTGATCAACCTGTTTTCTTCGATGCTATTCGTTACAGCCATTTCTTACATCTATGCCGTTTTGGGCACTGTAAATATGGCACAGCTGGCAGAACGGGCAGCGGCTGCTGATCAGCTAGGAATCATCACGACAGTTGCCATCCTGCTCTTTTTCGTCTTTGCAACCAAAGGCGCAGCATTCCCGCTCTATTATTGGCTGCCGCGCTCCTACATTGTCCCGAATCCTGTTGTATCAGCTTTATTCGGTGCACTTTTGACCAAGGTAGGCGTATATTCCTTGATTCGCACCTTCACGCTCATTTTCCACCAGCAGCCTGAAATCATGGATCAACTCTTCATCTGGATCGGCAATCTGACCATGCTATTCGGAGTGATCGGTGCTTTGGCTTCTCGAAATATAAAATTGATTGTTGCTTATAATATCATTCCTGCCATTGGTTTCATGCTTGTCGGAATCGGTATTTTCAATAATGACGGGTTGAGCGGCAGCATTTATTATCTCCTGCAGGACATGATTGTAAAGGCAGCGCTCTTCCTGCTGGCAGGCACAATCGCGACTCTGGCGGGTACTTCGGACATATCCAAAATGGGCGGTATGATTCGATCACATCCTGCGCTTGGCTGGATGTTCTTCCTTGCTGGTCTGGTGCTGGCAGGTGTGCCCCCTTTCAGCGGTTTCATCGGCAAGCTGCTTCTTGTACGAGGGGCGTTTGAAAAAGGAGAAACGGCAACAGTCATCATCATGCTGCTGACGAGCTTGCTCATTTTACTTTCCATCGTAAGAGCTTTCATCCAGGTGTTCTGGGGAGAAGGAGAAACGGGTTCAGAACAAAAGCGAAAACATCTTCGTCATCTGATACCTGCTGGATTCCTGATGCTGTTCACTGTTTTTCTCGGTATTGGCGCGGAAGCCATTCTGCCGACAGTCCAGCATATTGCAGACTATCTGCTCAATCCACAAGCGTATATGGAGCTCGTGTTAAAGGAGGGACGTTAGATGGCTTTTCAAATATGTATCAATTTGCTGGTTGCTTTCATGTGGATGTTCCTCGGCGAAACCTACAGCATCGCTGGATTCGTAACTGGTTATATTGTCGGGATTGCCCTGTTATTCCTGCTGCGCCGCTTCCTGAAAGGTCCATTCTATCTAAGGCGTTTATATAAAATCATCGTTTTATTGCTGATTTTTATCAAAGAGCTCATTCTTTCCAATTTTGCGATCACAAAACTCGTTTACGCAAGACGATTGGATATAAATCCCGGCATCTTTACGCTGGAAACGGAATTAGATTCGGATTGGGAGATTACGTTATTGACAACTCTCATCACATTGACGCCTGGTACAGTCACAGTTGCAGTTTCTCCGGATAAGAAACAGCTTTACATCCATGCCATGGATATCGTTGACATGAAGGAAGCAGTGCATTCTATCAAAGATAGCTTTGAAAAACATATTAAGGAGGTGACACGATGAGCTTATCAGAAAGTGGATTCGCTACCATCATCCAAAATGTATCCATCATTTGCCTGATCGCACTGAGTGTCTCCATCCTCTTGCTGATCATCCGGGTAATGAGAGGACCGACGAATGCCGACCGCGCGGTTGCACTCGATGCTATTGGTGTCAATATCATGGCGTTTGCCGCCTTGCTTGCCATCATCCTGATCACACCTAACTTCAATGATATCGTTTTATTGATAGGTATCCTTTTATTCATCGGGACAGTGGCTATCGCAATCTACTTGGAAAAGGGTGATTTGATTGATACAGAAGACGATTGACATCATCCTCGATGTTTTTGTCATTATATTCCTGGCGGGAGGTACATTCGCTATATTTACTGCTTCTGTAGGCATATTGCGTTTTCCTGATATTTACACCAGGCTTCACGCAGCTAGTAAGGGGTCAACACTAGGTGTAACTGGCATCCTCATCGGCGCTTTTATCTTTCATTACACGCAATATGGAATCGTTAGCGGGAAACTTATCCTTGGCTTCTTGTTTATTATGCTGACTGCCCCAGTAGCCAGTCATCTGATCTCGAGAGCAGCTCATCTTCGCGGTGCAAAACCATATGGAACCTTGAAGGATCAGTACCAAGAAGCAATCGATGCAGAAAAACGAAGACAAAAACAACAACAGAAATCAAAGTGAATGCCTGGCGGCATTCACTTTTTCTTTTTCTGCTGGACAGACACGTTCTAAGATTCCGTCACATAAAGTGAGTGTATAGGCAATCTTTGAGAGTGTACAGGAGGTGCAATGAAATGAGTATTATAGGTGCCATCGGACTTCTAGTGAAAGAAGCGATGTTCTTCGTTTCCTACGTCAAGAACCATGCTTTCCCTCAGCCGCTCCCGTCCGACGAAGAAGCATTGCATATCGAAAGGATGCAGCAAGGGGATGAAGTGAGCCGCAACAAGTTGATTGAACATAATCTGCGACTGGTCGCCCATATCGTGAAGAAGTTTGAAAATACCGGTGAAGACGCAGAGGATCTTATTTCCATCGGGACAATCGGACTGATCAAAGGAATTGAAAGTTATTCGAGTGATAAAGGGACAAAACTTGCTACATATGCAGCTAGATGTATCGAAAATGAAATCCTTATGCATCTGCGCGCCTTGAAGAAAACAAAGAAAGATATTTCACTTCATGATCCGATTGGTCAGGATAAAGAAGGCAACGAAATCAGTCTGATTGATATACTTCAAGCAGACAATGAAGATATCATTGAATATATTCAGCTGAATATGGAAGTGGAGAAAATCAAGGAATATATCGATATCCTGGATGGACGTGAAAAAGAAGTGATCATCAGCCGTTATGGACTTAATAACGAAGAAGATATGACACAGCGTGAAATTGCCAAGAAATTAAACATTTCCCGCAGCTATGTTTCCCGTATCGAAAAGCGTGCCCTGATGAAGATCTTCCATGAATATTACCGGCAGCACCGGACATAGAAGGAAGCTGTATGTTAAGGAAAAGGAGGTGTATGCAATCCTACCTTCTTCCAGACACTATCAGCGGCGTACCAGTACCAGCGTGCTTATTGTAGTGGAAGCCAGCTTTGGAGAATATATGGGATTAAAAAAACTCCGGATCTATGCCGGAGTTTTTAGCTTTCCAATTGTTTTTTCCATCGTTCAATTAAAAACCAGATCAGGATGCTAGTTATAACACATCCGCCGGTCATAGCAAACAGGATATCCGCTTTATCTGAAGGTGTCAAATACACATTGATCACCGATCCAAGGTATAAATAACTGCCGAGAATCAGAAGCGCCAATGCGAAACGACGGTAATCTGTGATTCTATCAAGCAGCTGCTGTTGTCTTTTATTCATCTTGTCGCCTCCTCTTCCAAACTAGCAACATTGTAACATAAAAAAAGACAGCAATTACCTGGTAATTGCTGTCATCAGTATTCAGTAGCGTGCAACCATCTTCATGATCATCGTTGCAGCATTGCGGGCAGCTTGATCAAGAAATGCATCGAAGGATACAGAGGACTCTTTGCCTGCTATATCAGATAACGCCCTTACGATGACAAAAGGTGTTCCATAATGATAGGCAACTTGAGCCACTGCCGCTGCTTCCATCTCTGCTGCAAGCATGGCAGGGAACTTTTCTCTGACAAAAGCAACGCGGGCTGGGTCAGACATGAAACTATCGCCTGTGGCGATAAGACCGATTTCTGCTTTCGTATCCGGGAATTGATCGATCACATCCTTAGCGAGCTCAATCAGCTTGCCGTCCGCTTGGAAAGCTGGCGGCATCTGCGGTACTTGCCCATAAGCATAATCAAACGCAGTCACGTCAACGTCATGATGCACGACGGAATCTGATATGACGACATCCCCGACTTCAAGGTTTGCTGCAAAACCTCCAGCTGAACCTGTATTGATGATTGCCTTCGGTGCGTAACGTTCTATCAGCATGGATGTAGCAAGCGCCGCATTCACCTTGCCAATCCCTGATTTTAACAGGACAACCTGCTTATCGGATAATGTTCCTTCCGTAATTTCATAGCCTGCTACAGTGATTTCCCTTTTGTTTGCCATCGTTTCCTTCAATAATACTACTTCTTCATCCATTGCTCCAATAATGCCGATTGTCATTCTGTCTGCTCCTTTAATTCTTGTCGTTTTCTTTTAGAACTTCTACTTTACTTGCCTGCCAGCCTTCACCATCGATCCAGCTTGCAAATACACGGAATGTCTCTTCTGAATCCGGTGCGGAAACCGTTGCAATTACATCATTGCCACCGCTGCCGTTATTTTCGACCCACCAAACCGTCATCGATGTCGAATCCAAACCTACAGCTCCTCCGACAGCCTGCATCATCTCATTCCAGTCCTGGGTACCTTTTTCAAAGGTCGTCGTATGTGATCCAGACTGTTCAGTGCCTACCGGATCCCAATCCTTCGTATATGCTTCCTTCACATTATCATCGGAAGGTTCGGCATCTTGTTTTCCTTCCTTCTCTTTTTCATCATCTTGCTTTTCTTCGTCACTTTCTTCTGTATCTTGTTCGTCACTGCTGGAGTCATTGTTGCCTTGAACTTGTTCTGCGATTGTTTTTTTGCTCTGTCCATCTTCGGCGTTGGTTTGATCATCCATTGTTGGCTTATCGTTTAAAACTGCTACGAGCAGCACGACGACTAAAGCCACACCCGCGATTGTCAGGACGACACTAAGCCACTTCCTCGGTTTTCTGCGTTTGTTTCTATTATTCAATCTGGAATAATCCTGATTATCATTCGCCATGCTCATCCCTCCTCATTGGTCTCTATTATACTATGAACTGAGTTGAAGCCAAAGTCATATCATTGGCTGTTTTCACTTGATGATTTTGTTGAAGCATATCTAATTTTGACATACCGGAAGGATTATGTGCATATATATCTAACTATATAAACAATAAAAGCAGGTGCAACTGCGTTGGTCAGTCATCATGGTTCCTGTGGAAGGAGAGGAAGATAAACATGATGAAAGTGACAAGAATGGATACGAACCTTTGGGGGCACGAATCGTTCGAGTATGTCGGCTACGACAAGGAAGCCGAGATTTTCTCTATCTTCTTACCGGAAGGATGCTGTCTGTCTTTTACCAGTGTGAAAGAACAAGTCGTCTTTTCATTTCTGCTTGCACTCGACAAAGAAAGTTTTATCCTGCAAAAGCTCATACCCTTTTTTCCTTTTGAGAAATCTTCCGGACAATTGATCAGTCAGGTTCCATAAAACAAGCTGCTTCCATATAATTCGGAAGCAGCTTTTGTTTTATGTCTATTCTACTTTAGTAATTTTGACTTGAATATCGCCACCTGGAGTGGAGACGGTCACTTCTTCACCGACTTCATGCCCAATCAAGCTTTTTGCGATCGGGGAATCGTTTGAGATTTTACCTTCAAATGGATCTGCTTCCGCACTTCCGACGATCGTATAGCTCTCTTCTTCCCCATCCGGCAGTTCTATGAAGGTAACCGTTTTACCCATGCCTACCATATCTGGATTATCTGTATCACTTTCAATGATAACAGCATTGCGGATCATATTTTCTGTGGTAGCGATTTTGGATTCGACGAATGCCTGCTCGTCCTTCGCCGCATCATATTCGGAGTTCTCCGACAAGTCACCAAAGCCGCGCGCAATCTTAATGCGCTCGACAACTTCCTGACGACGAGTCGTTTTCAGATACTCCAACTCCTCTTCAAGTTTCGCCAAACCTTCTTTAGTCATGTAATATTGTTTTTCTGTAGCCAATTCAACCACCCCTTGAGCTCTAAAAGATTCTTTCCCTTTGCCTTACTTCTATAGCGTTTTCATGCATATTCCATACTATGGCAGATTCCTGCTGAAAATTCAATACTTAACTGTACAAGTTACGTCGTGCGGCCAGAAAGGATCGTCTCGATTTTAGCAGACATCAAATCGATGGCTACATGGTTTTCGCCGCCCTCTGGTATGATGATATCCGCATATCGCTTTGTTGGTTCGATGAATTGCAAATGCATCGGACGAACGACGTTCACATATTGCTCGATAACGGAATCGATTGTTCGGCCGCGTTCCTTGATATCGCGCAGCAAACGGCGGATGATACGAAGATCGGCATCCGTGTCGACGAATACTTTGATATCCATCATATCCCGAAGCCGTTCGTCTTCAAGGATAAGGATACCTTCCAGAATGATGACGTCTTTTGGTTCCACTGGTATCGTTTCTTCAGAACGTGTATGGATTTTATAATCATAGATCGGTTTTTCGATTGGCTTTTGTTCGCCAAGTGCCTGCAAATGCTGCATAAGCAGTTCATTATCGAAAGCAAAAGGATGATCATAGTTTGTGTTCAGACGCTTCTCGAACGGAAGATGGGATTGATCCTTGTAATACGAGTCCTGTTCGATCACCAAAATCGTCTTATCCGTAAACCGTTTGTAGATGGATGTTGTGACAGAAGTCTTCCCTGAACCCGATCCTCCTGCAACACCGATGATGATAGGTTTCTTTGCCATTATTTCTGCTCCTCTTCCTACTAGGTCATTCATTTCTTCACACTGACGGCTACTCCATCACCCACTGGCAAAATAGTCGTATGGAATGCTTCATGGTCAAATAACCACTCGTTATACTTACGAATCTTCTTCGCAATATTCGCCTTGCGCGGCGTTGCCTCACTGTCATCCGCAACATAGCCTTTAAACAAAACATTATCGCTGACAATTACCCCGCGCTCACTCAGCATCTCGCTATATGCCTCGAAGAAACGCTGATATTGGCCTTTTGCTGCATCGATGAAAACAAAGTCATACGGAGCATGCGCTCGGATCGTCTCTTCCAAGTCGAATGCATCGCCTTTTAAAATCAGGATATCTTCCTCGGCGCCTTGTTCGCGGATATGCGTGACTGCTTGTTCATAACGATTTTCATCCCGCTCGACGGTCACGATGCGTACATCGGATTTCGCATGGCGCATCATGAGCGCGGAATAACCGATTGCTGTACCGATTTCCAATATCTTGCTCGGCTGCTGTAACCGGATAAGCTGCATCAGGAATTGGATACCGAGCGGCTCCATGATCGGAACGCCATCTTCTGCAGCAAGCTCTTCCAGTTTCCTTGCCCATTCCGGTGAAGGCTCGACATGCTCCTCCAAATATTCCATTATTGCTTGTAACATTTCATTTCCTCACTTTACCTGCTTACTCATCCAAGTGCATATGTTTATCGATCAGTTTCTCATGCTCGTCGAATGTCCGTGCATAATAGATTTCCCCATCATCCCCGGCAAGGAAATACAAGTAATCCGAACTATCCGGGTGCACGACTGCTTCCAGTGCATTTTCGGAGAAGTTGCTGATCGGGCCGACAGGAAGCCCTTTGATTCTGTATGTATTGTAAGGGGAATCCACTTCCAAGTCCTTGTAATACACGCGGGGCTTGTGCTCTCCCAATGCATACAGCACAGTGGGATCTGTCTGCAGTCTCATATCATCCGACAGACGGTTATAGAAAATGCCAGCTATCATCTTGCGTTCATCTTCATTCCTTGCCTCATTTTCGACAAGTGAAGCAAACGTAAGTGCCTCGTGTACAGTCAAATCTTTCTGTTTGAATCCATCCAAATAAGGCATGATGATTTGCTGGGACTTGTCCAGCATCAGACGGACAACCTTATCGACCGAAATTTCATCCTTGGATGTAAAGTTATAAGTAGCCGCAAACAAGTATCCTTCAAGCGGATAACGGATATCTTCATTCAAGATATCCTCCGTAAGGATATCAGGGTATTCGCTGATTAATTGTTTGATATAAGTTTCATCTTTCATCTTCTCCAGGAAAGCCTGCTTGTCCATACCCAATGACTCAGACAGGATCACGCTGATCTCCTCGATATCAGATCCTTCCGGAACAGCAGCAGATGCAGACGGGGTATTCCCCGCCTCCGGGTCGTTCAATTCATCAACGACCTGCTGCATGGACATGGATGGGGAGAGCTCGTAATTCCCCGCGCGGAAGTTGGCTTCACCTGAAAACTTCACATACAGCCTGAAAATGAAAGCATTCTTAATCAGACCTTGCTCCTCCAAGGATTGACCGATCGAAGAAGCAGTAGCTCCCATGGGAACTTCGACAACCTGTGTTGTATCATTGTCTGAATCGACAGCTTTCATACTGGCATTCACGTAAATAAAGGTCCCGAGTGCACCAATTAATAGAAGTACGATTATTACGGATATGATCATCAATACTATTTTCCGCACGACGCTTGCTTCCTCCATTCTTCTGTCCCGATTCTGTTGAAAAAGATCATCATTCGAGGCAGTCAAGCTATCTTTCCTCCTTTATCCGCCTTATTATACAATAAACGTCAAGGGGCTCACCACCCACTCGACAATTTATGCGGATAAAGCTGCAAGAAAAAATCCTCTCTGCCTTATCGGAAAGAGAGGACTGCCTATTCCAAGATTAGATGCCGTCTTCCTCATCAGTAAGTGTATTAAGCATTTCTTCAACCATTTCCCATTCTTCCTCTGTTTCGATCTGGAATAATGTCAAATCCTTGTCATCACCTTGTTCTTCATAACGGAAAGCGAATACTTCCACTTCGTCATCTGCATCCGCTTGTTCAGCCGGTACAACTGCGATATAGGAATGTCCAGTTTCATCGACGTCGAAGTTGAACAAAACTTCGAACAAATGCTCCTCCCCGTTTTCATCCGGTATAACGATACGTTCTTTTTCTTCCAATGCCATAATGGCTACACTCCTTATTGTTTCGAATCCAGATAGCCTTGCAGAATCATGACTGCAGCCATCTTATCGATTACTTTCTTGCGTTTTTTCCGGCTGAGATCTGCTTCAAGCAGCACACGTTCAGCTGCCATCGTTGTCAGACGCTCGTCCCAAAGCACGGTTTCAATATCAAACTCTTCTTTGATCCATTGGGAGAAAGCCTGTGATGCTTCCCCCCTCGGACCGATTGTACCATTCATGTTCTTCGGCATGCCAATGACAGCTCTTCCGACATCATGCTGCTGAATAATTTGCTGCAATTCATCCCTGGCTGTCTCATAATCCGTTTCGTTCCAATGGATCGTTGTCAGACCCTGGGCGGTCCAGCCGAGTCCATCACTGATTGCCACACCGATCGTTTTGGATCCGACATCCAATCCAATCGTCTTTAGTATGTCAGTCATGATTTATTCTGTTCCAAATAAAATTTTACCAGTTGTTCCACAATCTCATCCCGCTCCATCCGACGGATCAGATTTCTGGCATCCTTGTGCCGGGGAATATAAGCTGGATCCCCAGACAGCAGATAGCCGACAATCTGATTGATCGGATTGTATCCTTTTTCCCGCAATGCTTCGTATACGGACATTAGTACTTCCCGGACATTCTCGTCCATCGGTTCTTCATTAAAGTTGAATTTCATCGTTTTATCCATCGAACTCAAGTGAAGCCACCTCGCTTAAATTGCCAGTCTTTTTTTACAGTATATACTTTTCTGTCGGATTTGGAAAATCAAAGCTGTTCTTCGACATAAACTGCCGCGTAAGCGAGTGCTTGTGGCACCTGCTCAGGATTCTTACCGCCAGCTTGCGCCATATCCGGGCGTCCGCCTCCGCCACCTCCGCAGCGTTTCGCAGTTTCTTTGATCAGGTTACCAGCATGCAGGCCGCGATCGATCAAGTCCTTGGATACTCCAGCTGCCAGCTGCACCTTTCCTTCAGCTGTTGCTGCCAGAAGGATAACGCCGCTATCTAGCTTCTGTTTCAAATCATCTACCATACCGCGAAGCTGGTTCATGTCTGCAACATCCACTTGCTCTGCCAGAACTTTTACACCCTTCACATCTTTTACATTATCAAGGATATTACCTGCTTCCAGCTGGGACAGTTTGCCGCGCAGGCTGTCGCGTTCCCGCTGTACTTCCTTCAAATCTGCAAACACTGCCTCGATTCTGGAAGGTACTTGTTCGTTTGTTGATTTCAGTTCTGCTGCAGCTTGAGAAAGAATCTGCTGCTGCTGCTGGGTGAATCGGTATGCTTCTTTGGAAGTGACTGCTTCGATACGGCGCGTACCAGCACCAATGCCGCTTTCGGAAACAATCTTGAATAGACCGATTTGGGAAGTGTTCTTGACATGCACCCCGCCGCAAAGTTCCAAACTGTAATCACCGATTTGGACAACACGGACGACATCGCCGTATTTTTCACCGAACAGCGCCATTGCGCCCATTTCCTTCGCATCATTCAAGCTTTGGTAAGACGTGCTGACAGCAAGCTCATCCCAGACTTTTTCGTTGACGATTTCTTCTATCTTTTCCAATTCTTCTTTTGTTACGGCATTGAAATGAGAGAAGTCAAATCGAAGACGATCTGGAGCAACTAATGATCCAGCCTGGTTTACATGTGTGCCCAATACGTCCTTCAGCGCCTGATGCAGCAGATGCGTGGCTGTATGATTTTTGACAATATGCTGACGTCTGCTTGTATCGACTTTCGCATGGACGTTTTCTTTTACTTGAATTTGTCCTTGTTTCACAACTGCTTGATGCAGATTTTGACCTTTTGGTGCTTTTTTGACTGCTTGAACGAATACGGTTGCTGTGTCCGTTGTCACCCAGCCTTCGTCTGCTACTTGTCCGCCGCTTTCTGCATAAAATGGCGTTTCTTCCAGGATGAAGAAGATTTCATCTCCCTCAACGGCTACATCAGCAAGCTGCTTTTCTTTTACGATCGCAAGGATAGTTGTATCTGTTTCTGTACGGTCATAGCCGATAAAGGTACTTTCTGCTTCCACTTCCTGCAGGACACTGTCCTGTACGTGCATACTGTTCACTTTTTGGCGAGCTTCACGGGCACGTTCCCGCTGCTGTTGCATTTCTTCCTCGAAACCTGCTTCATCGATCGTGAAGCCTTCTTCACTGATATATTCCTCTGTCAGCTCTTTCGGGAAGCCATACGTGTCATACAAACGGAATACTTCTGTACCTGGGAAGACATTGCTGCCCTTTTCCTTTTCTTCTGCTACGATTCGATTAAGGATTGTCAGACCATCGGCAAGTGTTTCGTGGAAACGCTCTTCCTCTGTCTGAATGACTGTCTCGATGAACTCACGTTTTTCAAGGATTTGCGGGTAAAAAGCATCCATGATGTCACCAACGACAGGAACGAGTTCCTTCATGAAGGCTTCTTCGATGCCGATATTCTTCGCATAGCGCACAGCCCGGCGGATCAAGCGACGAAGGACATAGCCGCGCCCTTCGTTGGATGGAAGCGCCCCATCACTGATAGCGAAGGAAACAGTTCGGATATGATCGGCAATAACTTTGAATGCCGTATCATCTGCTGCAGTCTCCCCATACGCTTTTTTCGCAAACGTAGCCGTCTTTTCGATGATCGGCATGAAAAGATCTGTTTCGAAGTTCGTTTTTGTATCCTGGATGACACATACCATACGTTCCAGACCCATCCCGGTATCGATGTTCTGTTTCGGAAGTGGTGTGTATGTGTGATCTGGATTATGGTTGAACTGACTGAATACAAGGTTCCAAATTTCCAAGTAGCGTTCGTTCTCACCGCCCGGATAAAGCTCCGGATCAGATGGATCATTGCCGTATTCCTCTCCGCGATCATAGAAAATCTCAGAGTTTGGACCACTTGGACCTTCGCCGATATCCCAGAAGTTTTCTTCTGTACGGATGATCCGCTCCTCTGGCAAACCGACTAGATCACGCCACATCTGATACGCTTCCTCGTCTTCTGGATGAACCGTCACAGATAGACGTTCCGGATCAAATCCAATCCATTTCTTATCAGTCAGGAACTCCCATGCCCATAGGATTGCTTCTTTTTTGAAATAGTCCCCGATCGAGAAGTTCCCGAGCATTTCAAAAAATGTATGATGGCGTGCAGTGAAGCCGACATTCTCAATATCATTTGTCCTGATGCTCTTCTGTGCATTCACGATGCGCGGGTTCTCCGGCACGACCCGTCCATCAAAATATTTCTTCAGTGTTGCAACCCCGCTGTTGATCCATAGCAAGGAAGGATCATCGACCGGGACCAATGAAGCACTTGGCTCGACGCTATGTCCTTTCTCCTTGAAAAAATCGAGGAACTTCTGTCTAACTTCAGCAGACGTTAATTTTTCCATAAAAAAAGCCTCCTTTATTATGTAAACACACAAAAAACTCCCGTGCCTGCCATTTGCAGGGACGAGAGTATGATCGCGGTACCACCCTGATTATAAGCCAAAAACGGCCTATCACCTTTAAGCGCAGATAACGGTGCGCAGCCGATAAGGATTAACTCAGAGCTCCGGTATAGCTTTCCATCACACTTTTATGGAGATTCTTTCAGCCAAGGAATCCCCTCTCTTGATAAAAGGACGTCATGTACTTGTACCTTCATCGCTTTTCGCTATAAATCTAAGCGTTAGTATAGAGAAAAAAGCGGATTTTGTCAAACATCCGTCTCCTTTGCTGTATCCACGCAGGCTTTCAAGATTGTCAGGAGCGGGACAGCAACGATCATACCAATAATACCCCCAAGTTCACCGCCTACGAGCAAGGCGAAAATAATCAGCAGCGGATGGATATGAATGCTTTTGCCGACGATGAAGGGAGAAAGCAGGTTTCCCTCGATCAATTGGATGATAAAAACCGTGATGCCAGCAATCAAGGCTGTTTTCGGACTGATTGTAAGCCCTACTAATATGGCCGGGATCACACCGATGATCGGTCCGAAATAAGGGATGATGTTAGTTGCCCCAACCAATAAAGCAAGTATCAAGGAATACGGCAGCTTAATCATTGTGAATGCAGTCCAAGTCAAAAGGCTGACGATACAGCTGACAAGCAGCACCCCTCGGATGTAGTAACCAAGATTATTATCGATTCGCAGCACCAAGCTTTTCACCTTGGCACGGTAACGGCGCGGAAGGAGCATGAGACCTGCATGGCCGATTTTGTCGGTATCTTTCAGCATGTAAAAAACAATTACAGGTGTAACCACCAAAAAGATGACCACCTGCGGAAGCTTGTTCCATGTTCGGAGTAAATTCTTTAAAAATGCTTCTGCTCGATGTTCCAATCCATGCAGTACTGCATCCATTTGATCATGGACAGTCTCCGGAAGGAATGCGGTCCGCTCATACATGAATTCAACATAATGATCATAACGCTCCATCAGTGCCGGCAGATTATGGCTGAATTCTTTCACCTGATTGATCAGCACCGGGAATCCTTTATACACCAAGAAGCCGGACAGACCAAAGAATAGCGTATATATAATCAAGATCGACAGCCACCTCGGCAGACGCCACTCAGCAAGAAAATCAATCACCGGATGAAGCAAATAGGCAATCAAAGCCGCGATGATGAAGGGCAGGAACAAACCGCCTAGAAATAGCAGGAACGAACGGTAAAATGGGTATAGCTTGATCAGCAGGAAACAGAGCAGCAAGGCGACAACAATCGTCACCATCCATAAGAGGACACGGTAAAGACGGGATGCCTCTTTCATTTCCCTAAAATGATGCGCCGTCGCATTTCCGCTCTTCATCCGTGAACAGATCATCAAGGGAACTCAATGAGCCATCTTCTTCTACTTGGTGCAGGGAAAGCATCTCATCTTTATAAGACAATTCGATAAAACAACCCCAGCAATAATACTGCTCCGGTCCGATCTTTCCGATATCTTTGCTGCTGCAATTCGGACATTTCAACATGTCGGATCACTCCAAATCCTTTTTACATGTTAGAATGTCCAATTATTTCCTCGTATATACTACATGAAATCGTAAGGGGAAATCTCCTCCTCTTCGGCTCGGGCCTCCCGAAGCATCCGATCGATGTCATCTCCTTCTTCTTCATGGAAACCAAGATGCTCCACTAGGGAAGTGTAGCGCTGGTTCGTATCCTCTGTTTGGATGCCTTGCAGAAACGCTTGTTTTTCCCCGACAAGAATCAAGGAACGCTGTGCCCTCGTTATACCGGTATACAGCAGATTCTTACGGAGCATCCGGCGGTAGCCTGGCACGACGGGCAGGATGACGATCGGAAATTCACTTCCTTGGGATTTATGGATCGAGATGCAGTATGCATGCATCAAATTCGACAAATCCTTGCTTTCATAGACGACTTCTTTTTCATCGAAAGCAACGACAAGCTGCTCCTTTTGTTCGACATTCTCTTCTTCCCGGAACAAAGCAACCACCTCACCGATGTCGCCATTGAAGACACCTTCTTCTGGGTCATTGACAAGCTGGATGACTTTATCTCCTTTGCGGAAGATGACATCTTTTGCTGCCATTTCCCGCTTTTGCTTATCCTTTGGATTGACGAGCTGCTGCAGCTGCCTGTTCAACTCGTGGATACCAGCCTGCGAGCGATACATTGGCGCAAGCAGCTGCACATCGCGCAGATCCCAGCCTTTTTCAACAGCGCGGCCTACTATCTGGGTGATGACCTCGACTACTTGATGCTCCCGGCAAGGGATGAAATTGAAATCTTTGTCCTTTTCCAGTTCATGCTGTGACAACGTCCCATTTTTGATGGCATGAGCAATTGTGATGATTTTCGACCCTTCCTTTTGGCGATAAACATCTTTCAGCATCACTTGCGGAACGGTTTCGGAACGAAGCAAATCGGATAACACTTGTCCGGGACCGACCGATGGCAATTGATCCTCATCTCCAACAAGCAGCACTTGCATATCATCCGGAATGGCTTTGAATAATCGGTTTGCCAGCCAAATATCGACCATGGAAAATTCATCAACGATAAGCAGTTTACCAGCAAGCGGATTATCCTCGTCACGCTCGAAGGATTCGGTTCCATCCCATCCCAATAGCCGATGGATGGTGCTGGCAGGGATGCCTGTTGATTCATTCATTCGCTTGGCGGCTCTTCCGGTTGGTGCCGTCAAGACGAAAGGATAGCTTTCATCCTTATCTTTATAATCCTTCGGGTCGAGGGATAGCTCATGTATTTCGGCGTACGCTTTGATGAAACCTTTGATGACCGTCGTTTTACCGGTTCCCGGTCCTCCGGTAAGGATCATCACCTTCGATTGCAATGCTTGCTCGATTGCCTCGAATTGTTCTTTTCCGTAGCTGATCGTCTCCGCTTCCTCGAGCTTCCCGATGATCTTGAGCAGTTCTGCTTGGACGATTTCCGTTTCGGTTCCTTGTTCGTTCAAACGCTGCAAGTGACTGCAGAATCCTGTTTCAGCGAAGTAAAGCATCGGATGATAGACACGATCCTCTTGTTTGACAACTTTTTTCTGTGCATGCAGCACACCTAGCTGTTCTTCGATCTGTTCTGCACTTATACCGAATTGAGTACTGCGCAAAAGCACAGATGCTTGTTTCAGCACTTCTTCGTTCGGCAAATAGACATGACCTGCTTGCATGCTGTCTTGCAGCACCATCAAGCATGCTGCCTGCAGCCTGCTGTCGTGATCCATGGCTAGGTTATTCTGGCGGGCAGCTTCATCAGCACGATGGAAACCAAACCCTTCAATATCAAATACATATTGGTACGGATCCTTCTCCAATACTTGGATTGCTTCATCCCGGTACACTTTATAGATTTTCTGTGCAAGCTTCAGCCCGATACCGTACTTCGACAGATGCACCATCACGTGATCGAAGCCCTGATGCGTACGGAGGTCGTGAAGGAACCGTTCTTTCTTCTCATCGTTTAATCCTTGAATACCATCCAGCAATTCTGCATTCGATAGCACATCCGCTATCGCATTCTCGCCCAGCTTCGCTACAATTCTTTCCGCAATCCGTTTTCCGATACCATAGAACAGATCACTGGAAAGATACTGAATGAGCCCATCCTTCGTTTCTGGTACGTACCGCTTGTATTCCGTTACTTCATACTGTTCACCGAATCGTTTATGATTGACCATCGAACCATAAAACAGATAAGGTTCGCCTTGGTCCAGTTCCCCGATATACCCTTTGATGACGATATCTTTTTCCTCGATCGTCTCATTGGTTTCCAATACCTTGATACGGACGATGGAAAACTGTTCTTCTTCTTTCCGGAAAATCGTATGCAATAATTCACCTTTCACAAAGCCTTTTGGGCTTTCGGCAGTCTCCCCATATTCCATACGCCTGTGCTCCTTACTCTTCGTTCTCGATTTGCTCCATGATTAGTTCAATTTGCGCCTTTCCGTGCATGGCCATTTCATGATCAGGCTGTGCTTCAAGCGCTTTATCCATATAGACGAGCGCTTTTTCAAACTGCTGCTGGTACAGGTAAGCGACGCCTATATTATAAAGAGCATCACTATGCTTCGGACTCCATTCCAGAAGGTCAAGCAGCACCTGCTGCGCTGTATCGACTTCTCCTGCGTTCGCTAATGCCAAACCATATTGGAAAACGATAGCTGCATCGCGGTCCTCAAGCTCCGCAGCACGCTGCAAATAAGGAAGTGCAAGCTTTTCTTGTCCAGTCTGCTGTAACGACATACCTAGCAGGTAGTGGACGTCTCCTTCATCCAAACCAAGTTTAACTGCTTCCATCAGCTGCTGAATGGATTTCTCATACATCTCTCCCGTGTAATACATACTTCCGAGACCGTAATAAGCTGTCGCAGCTTTCTCATCAAGCGCGATGGCACGCTGGAAGAAGCGCTCTGCTTTTTCCAATTCATTCATCCGCATCAGCAGATTGCCGAAATTGACATATCCAACTGGATCGTTTGGATTTTCTTCGATAGCTATATTAAAATGCTTGGCAGCTTCCTCAAGATCCTGTTTCTGCAATGCTTCTATTCCTGATTTAATATGATCCATCTTTCCACTCCTCTATGTAAGGGAAACCCTTGCCATAAGACAAGGGTTTCTGTTTTAACCGACGTATTCAAGCTGTTGTTCGTTCTTGATGATATCATCGATTGTACCGCCGCCAAGACATACATCATCGTCATAGAAGACGACAGCTTGTCCTGGTGTTATCGCACGCTGCGGTTCATGGAAATCGACACGTACTTTGTTATCACCGATTGGTGTCACCGTTACTTTGCTGTCTTTTTGACGGTAACGGAATTTAGCAGTTACCGTAATCGGTTCAGTCAGTTCTTTTTCGGAAACCCAACTCATATCCGTTGCGATCAGCGCATCGGAGTACAAACTATCATGATCGAAGCCTTGTTCGACATATAGGATGTTCTCTTTCAAGTTTTTCCCGACAACGAACCATGGTTCGCCTTCTCCGCCAATGCCAAGACCTTGTCGCTGTCCGATTGTATAATACATAAGTCCGTCATGTTTTCCTTTTACTACGCCGTCCAAAGTGGACATGACGCCAGGCTGTGCTGGCAGGTACTCGCTTAGGAAGCTCTTGAAGTTGCGTTCCCCGATGAAGCAAATACCAGTGGAATCCTTTTTCGTTGCCGTAGCAAGATTGTTTTCTGCCGCTATACGGCGTACTTCTTTCTTGTCCATTCCGCCTAGCGGGAACATAACTTTAGAAAGCGTTGATTCTGTCAGCTGGTTAAGGAAATAGGTTTGATCCTTGTTTTCATCCAGACCGCGCAGCATGATCGTTTTGCCGTCACGCTCTTCGACTTGTGCATAATGCCCCGTTGCCAAATAGTCGGCTCCAAGAGACATGGCATGGTCCATGAACGCTTTGAATTTGATTTCTTTGTTGCACATGACATCCGGGTTCGGCGTGCGTCCAGCTTTGTATTCGTCCAAGAAGTACGTGAATACTTTATCCCAATACTGCTTTTCGAAGTTCACCCCGTAATATGGAATACCGATTTGGTTGGCAACTTTTTTAACATCTTCGAAATCTTCTGTAGCGGTACAGAAGCCATTTTCGTCCGTATCATCCCAGTTTTTCATGAAGATGCCGACCACGTCGTACCCTTGCTGTTTCAGCAGCAGCGCGGCCACGGAAGAATCGACACCGCCGCTCATACCGACGACGACACGAATATCTTTGTTTTCTTTCATTTCTGTCACTCCTTTCCTTTTGTTAGACGTTTTATAATAGCAGCGACTGTCTGGGCAGCCTCTGCGACGGATTCAGCTGTGTTGCCATATCCGAAACTGAAACGGATACTGTTTGTAACACGGTCATCTTCACCGTACATCGTTTTCAGTACATGCGACGGATCGACGGAGCCCGCTGTACACGCACTGCCGCTGGATACAGTAACACCGGATAAATCGAAGTTCATCAGCAGAGATTCTACATTCGTCCCCGGAAAACTGATATTGACTATCCCAGCGGAACGCTGACCTGACTCTCCATTAATGAAAAAGTCAATTCCTGAAAGCTTCAATTCAGAAATGAACGTATCTTGAAGCAGCTGATACGCTGCTTTACGTTCCGTTCTTTTTTGCATTGCCAACTCTGCTGCTTTGCCAAAGCCCACAATGGAAGCAACATTCTCTGTGCCTGCTCGGCGTTTGCGCTCCTGCTCACCGCCGAAGGTGATCGGTTTGATGGGGACACCATCCCTCACATACAAAGCACCAATCCCTTTTGGTCCGTTGATTTTATGGGCAGATACACTTAAAAGATCTACACCTAGTGTATCAACATCGATTTCCTCTGTCCCATAGGCTTGAACAGCATCTGTATGGAAATAAGCAGGATGGGTTTGCAACAGATCGCCAATCGCTTGAATCGGCTGCATGATTCCTGTTTCATTATTGATCATCATCACGGATACAAGTACCGTGTCCGGACGAAGTGCTGCCTGCAGGTCGGCCAGCTTGATCGCTCCTGACTCATCTACAGGCAAGTACGTAACCTCAAAGCCTTGGCTTTCCAGATAGTTGGCTGCATGTAGTGTAGCATGATGCTCAATTGCAGTCGTAATAATATGCTTGCCTTGTTCACTGCGGGCGTTCGCCACACCGATGAGCGCCATATTATCCGCCTCGGTGCCTCCGCTTGTGTAAATGATCTGTTTATCATTTGCACCAATGCTTGCTGCAACCTTCTCACGTGCTACATCCACGATGTGGCGTGCTTCCCTTCCGAATGCATGGACACTGGAAGGGTTGCCGAATGTGCTCTCCATCACCGGGATCATCGCTTGGATGACGTCCGGATGCATCGGTGACGTTGCCGCGTGATCAAGATAGATTGGTTTCATTTTGCTTGCCTCCATTAAATATAGAACATATACGGATCTTGGCTCTGGTCATCTCCATGACGGCAAAGATCCTCTAAGGTAGTCGTATCCAATACGTCCCTCACCGCATCACGGATACGCAGCCAAAGCTGCTGCTTAGCCGGCTCCTCCTCTTCGATCCCTTCGACAGGTGTAATCGGGCCTTCGAGTGTGCGGATGATATCGCCAGCCGTGATCTCTGCTGGCGGGGAAGCGAGCATATAGCCGCCTTTAGCACCTCGGATACTCTTAACCAGACAAGCATTCCTTAGCGGCGCAGCGAGCTGCTCCAAATAATGCTCGGACAATTTATTTTCTGTCGCAATGGTCTTCAAAGAGACTGGTCCTTCTCCATAATGCTTTCCTAATGCGATCATGATAGTCAATCCATATCGTCCTTTAGTCGATATCTTCATCTCTTAAAACTCCTCATAACTGCCTCTGTAATATTCGGTTTCCAAAACAATAACGATTATTATAACAGAAAATATTATATCATGGATAGCAAGTGGCTTGCATTTTCCCTGATGGCTGGATACGCTAAGACAAGCAGAAACAGGATGGAGGAATTATTATGGCCAGACAACCATTAGCATACCGTATGCGGCCGAAGGATATCAGCCAGATCATCGGCCAAAAACATCTCGTCGGAGAAGGAAAAATGATTCGCCGGATGGTGGAGGCAGACAGATTGAGCTCGATGATCCTTTATGGACCGCCGGGAACAGGCAAAACGTCGATGGCCACAGCACTTGCCTCCAGCGTCCAGATTCGGTATAAGCTTTTGAATGCAGTGGTGGATAAGAAAAAAGATATGGAGATTGCTGTGGAAGAAGCGAAGATGAGCGGCCAGCTTGTCCTTATATTGGATGAAGTCCACCGCCTCGACAAAGCAAAACAGGACTTCCTCCTGCCTCATGTCGAGAGTAATTTGATTACCTTGATCGGCTGTACGACAAGCAATCCCTATCATTCTATAAATCCGGCAATCCGGAGCAGATGTCATTTGTTCGAACTTCACAGTCTGGAACCATCGGATGTAAAAGAAGCACTGCAGCGTGCTGTGCACGATCCCGAGCAAGGGTTGGGCAGCATGCAGCTTGACATCGTGAAAGAGGCATTGGATCATTTCGCTAGTGCATCAGGCGGAGATTTGCGGGCGGCGTTGAACGGTTTGGAACTTGCCGCTTACTCTACCCCTGCACAGGAAGATATCGTCAAAATTGATTTGAAAGTAGCGGAAGCTTGCATGCAGAAAAAGAGCTTTTCCCACGATAAGGATGGAGATGCCCATTATGATGTGCTCAGTGCATTCCAGAAGTCGATACGCGGCAGCGACGTAAATGCAGCGCTTCATTACCTGGCACGTCTGATCGAAGCCGGTGACCTTGACAGCATCGGCCGCCGGATGATCGTCTGCGCCTATGAAGATATCGGACTAGCTAACCCGCAAGCTGGGCCGCGGACATTGGCTGCTGTGGAAGCTGCTGAACGAGTCGGTTTCCCGGAAGCACGCATCCCTTTGGCCAATGCCATCGTCGAGCTGTGCTTATCGCCGAAATCGAACAGCGCATATAAAGGAATCAATGCTGCACTGTCGGATATTCGTTCCGGCAAGGTCGGTGAAGTACCCGCCCATTTGAAGGATGCCCATTATCAAGGTGCAAAGCATCTGGGCCGAGGTGTCGGCTATCAATACCCACACGATTATCCGGGCGGGTGGGTGAAACAGCAATACTTGCCCGACTTATTGAAGAACAGACAGTATTATGAACCGGTCGACACTGGCAAATTTGAACAAGCACTCAAACAAGTCTATGAACGAGTAACGAAAAGAAAATAAGTTTACATGTATAGACGCAACATTCCACGGCAACAATGGGGCTAACAGTTTTTATCACTTTCTATGTTTGTAGATTAACAGATAAGAAATGGAGTGTTAGTCCAAATGGTTAAAGTAAGACAAGACGCATGGAGTCATGAAGATGACTTATTGCTGGCTGAGACCGTTCTCCGGCATATACGGGAAGGTAGTACACAGCTGAAAGCTTTTGATGAAGTCGGTGACAAATTGAACCGCACATCAGCAGCTTGCGGCTTCCGTTGGAATGCTGAAATCCGCAGCCGTTACGAACAAGCTGTCGCGATTGCCAAACGCCAGCGCAAAGAGAAAAAGCGGGCAGAACAAAGAGCTCAAAAACCGGTTGCTGCACAAGTACAGCTTTCTGCACCAGTAAGGAACGTCACAGAAAGACAACAGGCTTTTCCAATTACTATGGATGAAGAAACCGCTCGATTCGAAGCAGAAATCGCACAGGAAACCTTCATTGTTGGTGAACATACCAAAACAGAAACAGACACAAGCAAGCAAGCAGATGAACTGAACCTATCTCAAGTAATCAACTACTTGCAAGCATTGGAACAAGGTTATCAAACTAGTGAAACAAGCCGGCAAACCATTCATCACCTGGAAGCCGAGAGCCATAATCTTCGTCAAGAAAATGAGCAGCTCCAGGATGAATGCGAGAGCTTGAAAAATCAGCTGCAGACAATGAAAGAAGATTATCAAGTGCTCATCCAAATCATGGACCGGGCACGGAAGATGGTTATTTTTGACGATAAAGATGGCTTTGCATCCCCTGCATTCCGAATGGACAAAAACGGCAACTTGGAACAAGTCGCCAAATAAAAAGCAGCACATACCCTTTTGGGGTGTGTGCTGCTTTGTTGTTGTTGACGTAAAAATAGCAATCCCGATCATGCCGTCCTATTGAAGTTTTGAACCCGCTCTCGGCAGGTGGGTGCCCTGATTCACGCTTTATGCGTCCACTCCATGGAGGCTTGCATGCTGCGTAAAGACGTTCGGGCTCCCGTACTTCATCGCGTTCGGTCAAAACATATGAAGAACGTACACATCAGGATTGCTATTTGATTATGGAACTATATTAGCATGGATAGATTGAGTTTTCAACTGGAAAGTCTGTCTATTATGCTTCTTGGTTTGCTGTTTTTTTCTGGATATCCAAATAAAGCTCGTCAAGCTGCTTCTTACTCACTGGATCTGGCGCATCTGTCAGTGGATCGGTCGCGGACGCTGTTTTCGGGAACAGGATAGTGTCCCGAAGATTTGTGCTGCCGGATAGAAGCATGATGAAACGATCGTAACCCAGTGCGATTCCGCCATGCGGAGGTGCTCCGGATTCCAATGCATCCAAGAGGAAGCCGAATTGCTCCTGCGCTTCTTCCTTAGTGAAACCTAGAACTTCGAACATCCTGTTTTGCAGATCCATCTGGTAAATACGCTGCGAACCGCCGCCAAGTTCATAACCATTCAGGACGATATCATAGGCTTCTGCTTTGACAGATGCAGGATCTGTTTCAAGTTTATCGATATCCGCTGCTGCCGGCATCGTGAATGGATGGTGGGCAGCGTAATAGCGTCCCTCTTCTTCGTCATATTCGAATAATGGCCACTCTGTCACCCAAAGGAAGTTGAACAGAGATTCATCGATAAGGCCAAGGTCACGGCCGAGCTTGCTTCTCAATGCCCCCAAGCTATCAAATACCACTTTCGTCTTATCAGCAACAAATACAAGCAAGTCACCAGCATCTGCGGAAAGCACGTCTTTCAACTGACCTTGGATGGACTCATCAAGGAATTTGGCGATTGGTCCTTTCAAAGAACCATCTTCCTCAACTTTGACCCAAGCAAGACCTTTTGCACCATAAATTTTGACAAATTCAGTCAAGGCATCGATATCCTTGCGAGAGAAGTTTGCCGCCTGGCCTTTGACGTTGATTGCACTCACACGGCCGCCACTTTGGATGGCATCCTGGAACACTTTGAATTCAGCAGATTTAACTGCTTCCCTCACATCGACAAGTTCCAGACCGAAACGTGTATCCGGCTTATCGGAGCCGAATCGTTCCATTGCCTCTGCATAAGGCAGGCGTGGGAATGGCACTTGAACGTCTACGTCTTTCACTTCTTTCATGACACGCTTCATCATGCGCTCTGTCATGCCGATGATATCCTCTGTGGACATGAACGACGTCTCGATATCGATTTGAGTGAATTCTGGCTGCCGGTCAGCGCGCAAATCCTCATCACGGAAACAGCGGGCAATCTGATAATATTTCTCGAATCCTGAAATCATCAGCAGCTGTTTGAAGAGCTGTGGTGACTGCGGAAGCGCATAGAACTCCCCTGGATGCACACGGCTCGGAACTAGATAGTCACGCGCTCCTTCCGGCGTGCTTTTCGTCAGCATCGGCGTTTCCATCTCGTAAAATTCCTCTTCATTGAGGAAATTGCGGATTGCCTGTGTCGCCTGGTGACGAAGGCGGAATGTTTCCTGCAGAGGCTTTCTGCGCAAATCAAGATAACGGTACTTCAAGCGGACATCCTCGGATGCATCCACATCATCTTCGATTTGGAAAGCCGGACTTTTCGCCTTGTTCAAGATGATAATCTCTTGGGCAGTTATTTCAATATCACCAGTCGCCATGTTCGGATTCTTGGTTGCTTCTTCCCTTTCCACAACTTGACCTGTCACACTGACAACGAATTCGGAACGGATTTGTTCGGCAATTGCCAATGCTTCTTTTGAAACATCGGGATTGAAAACGACTTGTACGATACCGGAACGATCACGGATATCAGCAAAGATCAATCCGCCTAAATCACGTCGCTTCTGTACCCATCCTTTGATTGTCACTGTCTCGCCTGCATGGCTCGTTCGCAGCAGACCCGCCTTTTGTCTTTCACTCATCCGCTTTTCCTCCATCCAACTGTTCTTTGATTGCCTCGACAGCTTCCGTGATTGCCACTTCGGTCTGCTGTCCATTTTGCATATTGCGCAAGGAGATGACGCCTTTTTCCAGCTCATCTTCACCAAGTACCACGACGAATTTCGCTTGCTGGCGATCGGCAGCTTTGAATTGGCCCTTCATTTTCTTTCCAAGATAATCCTTATCGGCAATCAGCCCAGCCAAGCGCAGCTGATACGTCAGCTTGGCAGCTTCTTTTTGGACAGCTCCTTCTCCAAGTGCAACGACATAAACATCCGTACCTGTTTTCACTGGCAGTTCGATGCCTTCAGCTTCCAAAGCAAACAATAGACGTTCAATACTTAGTGCATAGCCGATACCCGGAGTGGATGGACCGCCCACTTCTTCGACCAGACCGTTGTAACGGCCACCGCCAGTAAGTGTTGTCAGTGCTCCGAAGCCTTCTGCATTACTCATGATTTCGAATGCCGTGTGATTGTAATAATCCAAGCCCCTTACCAGGTTCGGATCCACTTCATACGCAATTCCGATTGCATCCAGATTTTCTTTGACAGCGTCAAAATACGCTTTGGACTCTTCGTTAAGATAATCATGAATGGATGGTGCACTTTTCACTTTCGGGTGTTCCCGGTCTTTTTTACAATCAAGAATACGCAATGGGTTCTTTTCCAGGCGATTCTGACAGTCGCTGCATAGTTCATCTTTGACAGGAGTGAAGTGCTCGATCAAAGCTGTCCGGTGTGCATCACGGCTTTCTTTATCGCCAAGCGTGTTGATGATCAGTTTCAAAGACTTCAAGCCAAGCTGCTGATAGCCGCTCATTGCCAGGCTGATCACTTCTGCATCGATGGCAGGGTCTTCACTTCCCAAAGCTTCGACACCGAATTGAACAAACTGACGCATCCGGCCTTGCTGCGGTCGCTCATAGCGGAACATCGGTCCATAATAGAATAGCTTCGTCGGCTGCTCCGGAAGACCATACAGCTTATTCTGCACGTATGCGCGGACGACCGAAGCCGTTCCTTCCGGTCTGAGCGTCAGGCTGCGGTCACCTTTATCCTTGAATGTATACATTTCCTTCTGTACGATATCCGTTGTTTCCCCTACACCGCGAAGGAACAACTCCGTATGTTCAAAAATCGGCACCCTGATTTCTTTGTAGTTGAATCTGCTTGCCAGATCCGTAAGCACTTGTTCAGCGTACTGCCACTTTTCAGATGTACCAGGCAAAATATCCTGCGTACCTCTTGGCGCTTTCATCTCCATTTCATAACCTCCTCGACTATTGACCCAATCCCCGGATTCCTAAAAATAACGACAAAAAACCCCCGTCCCTTCCTACACAAGGGACGGGAGTCTTTCCCGCGTTGCCACCCTAGTTGGATACAGCTGTATCCCACCTTGGTCAGTTAACGCCTGCTACGTCACTGTCTACTGTGTTGTTCGACAGTGCTCCTAAGGAATGTCTTTCAGTTCGAAGCTGTGCTGGGCGCTTACAGCCTAAGGCGCCTGGTCTCTGTCCACAGTGATTTCGACTTACTCTTTCCCTCGATGGATTTCCGGTTTCTTTAGATTGTAATAATAGTACCTGTTTGTAAGAAAGATTGTCAAGATTGTTTTAGTCGTTCTTGTAATTTTTTTCGCTCCGTGCCTTCTGGTGATATACCTATGTCCGGAATAAACGAATCTTCCACAAGTGAAGCAGGTTCACCTCTGAGCCGGATAGCATCCAGCCGAGATGTAGCGAATACATGCTGCTGTGCGTCACTGCCGCGCATGCCCATCACACCTTTTTTCGTATTTTTTCTCAACTAGTATTCACAATCCGCACGTTTTCTAAACAAAAGAACAAGCAAGCATCACGCTTCCTTGTTCGGTCGATCCGAGCTGTCCAGAATGATGGTAATCGGACCTTCATTGATAAGCTGCACATCCATATGTGCGCCGAATTCCCCGGTCTCTACATGGATGCCGGCTTCGATAAGTTTTTGGTTGAATCTTTCATAGAGCTTTTTGGCCACCTCAGGTTTTGCTGCACCAGTGAAACTAGGCCGGCGCCCCTTACGCGTGTCAGCATACAAAGTGAACTGCGAAATGGATAGGATCTCCCCTCCGATTTGCAAAAGAGATTCATTCATTTTCCCGTCTGCATCCTCGAACACGCGAAGATGAATCAGCTTATTCACGATGTAGTCCAGATCTGCATCTGTATCTTCGTGTGTGATACCGACCAACAGCATGAATCCTTTGCCGATGCTCCCGATAACCTCTTCACGGACAGTGACAGAAGCTTCTTTGGCAAGCTGTGCTATTACTTTCATCTCCATGCCCCATTTCTATTGCAGCATTCTCGTAACAGTATAAATATCTTTTATTTGTTTGATCCGTTCCACTATTTTCCGAAGATGACCGATGTTGTGGATCAAGATTGTCAGATGGATTGTCGCAAGCTTATTTCTATCCGATTTTCCATCGACAGCGGTGATCTGGGTACGTGTCTCATTAACAGCCTGCAGCACTTCATTCACCAAGCCATGTCTGTCAAAAGCAGTGATTTCAAGATCGACATGGTACTGCTTGGCGCTTGTTACTCTGTTCTCCCAGTCAACATGCAGCCTACGTGTCTGGGCTTCTTCTGTCTGCATATTCGGGCAGTCGGTACGATGGACGGAAACGCCTCTTCCTTTTGTGATGTAGCCGACAATTTCGTCACCTGGAACTGGATTACAGCATTTCGAAAGCCGGACGAGCATGTTATCTACACCTTCGACCCGTACACCGGAATCACGTTTGCGGCTGGTAGCTGCGGACTTGGACGCATTGGCCATTTTTGCCGTTTCAATCGTCTTTTCCATCACTTCTTCTTTTTCATGCTGCCGGCGCAGACTGTCTGTCAGCCTGGTCGTGATCTGAGCAGCCGTGATACCCTGATAACCGACCGCCGCATACATATCTTCTTCAGTGGTAAAATTGAATTTCTCGACGGCCTTGCGAAGGTTCTCCGGAGTGAACACGAGTTTCGGATCGAAGCCGGATTGTTTCACTTCTTCCTCCACAAGCTCTTTACCTTTGGCAACATTTTCCTCACGCCGCTGTTTCTTGAAGAACTGTTTGATTTTATTCCGGGCATGGGTGGTCTGAGCCAGCTTGACCCAGTCCTGAGAAGGACCATAGGAATGCTTGGACGTCATCATTTCCACGATATCGCCATTTTTCAGCTTATACTCCAGCGGCTCCATTTTACCGTTTATCTTCGCTCCGACTGTATGATTTCCCACTTCGGTGTGAACACGATAAGCAAAATCAATCGGTACGGAACCAGAAGGCAGTTCGATGACATCCCCTTTTGGCGTGAATACATAAACCATATCACTGAACAAGTCCAGTTTCAGTGATTCCATGAATTCTTCCGCGTTCTCGGATTCGTTCTGGAAATCGAGGATTTCACGGAACCAAGTAAGTTTTTCCTCGAAAGACTTCTTCTGAGTGCTAGCGTTTAGCTGTTTGCCTTCTTTATACGCCCAATGCGCTGCGATACCGTATTCGGCAATCTCATGCATCTCCTCCGTCCGGATCTGCACCTCGAGCGGATCACCCTTCGGTCCGATGACGGTCGTATGCAAAGATTGATACAGATTGAGTTTCGGCATGGCAATATAGTCCTTGAAACGTCCGGGCATCGGCTTCCAGCATGTATGGATCACACCAAGGACTGCATAACAGTCTTTGATGCTTTTTACGATCACACGAACTGCAAGCAAGTCATATATTTCATTGAATTGCTTATGCTGGTGCTCCATTTTGCGGTAAATACTGTATAAGTGCTTCGGACGACCGAATATATCCGCATCAATATTGATTTCCCCAAGCTGACTGCGGATTTGATCCATGACGTCGCCAATGTAGCTTTCCCGTTCTTCACGCTTTTGCTTCATCAAGTGAACGATCCGGTAGTACTGCTGCGGATTCATATAACGGAGTGCTGTATCCTCGAGCTCCCATTTGATCGTACTGATCCCGAGTCTGTGCGCAAGCGGTGCGAATATTTCCAATGTCTCATTGGAAATACGTCGCTGCTTCTCAGGGGAAAGATGTTTCAGCGTACGCATATTATGAAGACGGTCAGCCAGTTTAATCAAGATGACCCGGATATCCTTTGCCATTGCAACGAACATTTTTCGGTGATTTTCAGCCTGCTGCGCCTGCTTTGATTTGTATTTGATTTTACCGAGCTTGGATACTCCATCAACGAGCATAGCCACTTCGGCATTGAAAGCATCTTCCAATTCCTCGACCGTCACAGGCGTATCCTCGACAACATCGTGCAAAAAGCCACCTGCAATCGTCTCCGCATCGAGTTCCAAGTGGACAAGGATCCCAGCTACTTGGACAGGGTGGATGATGTAGGCTTCACCGGAACGACGGAATTGTCCTTCATGCGCTTTTTCGGCGAACTCATACGCTTTCCGGATAAAAGCAACATGCTCGTCCGATAGATATCGGGCTGCTTCTTGAATGACCTCTTCGGCCGTTAGAACTTTTTCCTTTGGCATCTCTTTAGCTAAACTCCTTCTCATCGTCTGCATAAGCGACGAGGGTTCTAAACTGTCACATGTTATTTTTATTAGCTTAACAAATATCCAATCTATTCGACAAGTATCTGTTTTTAAAATGAAACAAAGAGTGCCCCGAATGAGGCACTCTGATTCCGTCAGATATTATTCGTAGCTTGTAAGTGTCAGTACTTCATAGCCATCCAGCTTTTCTCTGCCATCGAGATAAGCCAGTTCGACAAAGAACGCACAGCCGACTACGATACCGCCCAGCTGTTCAACAAGCTTGATTGTCGCTTCGATTGTACCGCCAGTTGCGAGCAGGTCATCCGTAATAAGGACACGCTGGCCTGGTTTGATTGCATCTTTATGGATTGTCAGTACATTCTCGCCGTATTCAAGTCCGTAAGCCACCTTGATGACTTCACGAGGCAGCTTGCCTTCTTTGCGGACAGGGGCAAAGCCGATATCCAGTGCATAGGATACAGGGCATCCTACGATGAAGCCGCGCGCTTCGGGACCGACGATCAAATCCACATCTTTATCTTTAGCGAATTCCACGATTTCATTTACTGCAGATTTATAAGCCGGACCATTATCCATTAATGTAGTGATATCCTTGAATTTGATACCTGGTTTCGGCCAGTCCTCAACGACTGTAATATATTGTTTATAATCCATTTACTGCTTCCTCCTCGATAACTTCCCCGCGTTCCAGTACGCGTTCCAGCCACGCTTTCAATTCCTTATAGCCGGAATAATATAAGATCTTCTCGACTTCTATCGCTTCCTTCAATCCCTGGTAGACTTCAGAGTCAGCCAAATCACGTTTGGAAGGATTTGGGTTGATTGAAATTTGATCCTTATCTAGTTTAACAAATTCGAGCTCAAAAAACACGTCGGAAATAAACTTCGTCCTTTCCGGACTCCAGCCCCGGCTGTTTTTTAAATAATCTTCAAGCTGACGGTAGGCAATCGATTTTTGCTTCAGCAGGATTGCATAAAATAGCTTAAATTGCTCACGATCCGGAAATCCCTGGAGATAGGCATTCTCCTTCACATCGTAGCAGGCATAAATGAGATCCGGCTGCAAATTCTGGAGTACAAAAGAAATATCCTCCAACTTGCGAGGAAGATCGGCTAATATGACTGCCTTTATATTGCCGGTTGCATTTGTCAGGCCTTCTGTTTCGTAATCCAGGATTCGAATATGCTCAGATAGCCAGCCAAGGTCCGTATTCGGATGAAAACGTACGACAGCAGTCTCCTCTTCCGCCTTTATCCGGAACCCTTTTTGCAGCTGCTTGCTTCCTCTGTGATCAAGCAGCTGCCAGCTTCGTATTGCTACATCTTCAATTAATATCTGCGGTTTTTGTCTGCCGTTCCATTCATTGATCGATAATTCCCCGACCGCTTCCAATTCATCCATCGGTGTCAGGAACGGATAAAGATCGCCTTGCCCGAAGCATACGCCATCCAACTGGATCGCGTCCTCAGCAAAAACGAATTTCAAATGATTTTTATTCGCTCCGATGAGCTTCACTTCCCGCATCGGGGCAGTAAGTTTGACGAGTGGCTTTGGATTTTGCATCCCGAATGGCGATAACTGGGCGATGTCGCGGATCAAATCGACCGACACATCCCCGACATTTACCGATAAATCGATAGCCAGTGTTTGCTTGAAATCTTCCTCGGTAAGTGATTCTGCTGCCATTTGATTCAATTGCTTCCGCAGCTTGTCCACTTGTCCAAGCTCCAAAGTCATTCCGGCCGCCTGTGCATGCCCGCCAAAAGCAATAAAGTGATCACGTACCTGCATGCAGTGGTGGAATAAATCAAAAGCATCGATACTGCGAGCGGAGCCTTTTGCTGTTTCTTTATCCGGATGGATGGCCAGCACGATCGCCGGCCGGTCAAATGTCCTGACCAATTTAGAGGCTACAATTCCCAGAACCCCTTCATTCCAGCCTTCCTTTGCTACAATGATGACATGGCTGCTCTCTTCTTCCGGCTGTTCCTTTACCATCGCTTCTGCTTCTTTCGCAATTTTAGCCACGATATTCTGCCGCTCCGTGTTCAGTGACTGGATTTCTTCCGCCATTTCCGCCGCTTCTTCATACGAAGCAGCCAGGAGCAGTTCAACAGCAAGGTCAGCATCTTGCAAGCGGCCGACAGCATTGATGCGCGGTCCGATTTTGAAGCCGATATCTTCCTCGGTTACGATACCATCCAGCCCACAGCTATCCTTCAAAGCTCGTATGCCTGGTCGCATGGAAGATGCAATCGCCTTTAAGCCCTCGGCAGCCAGCACCCTGTTTTCATCAACAAGCGGAACCAAATCAGCAATCGTCCCGATGACGACGAGATCAAGCAGCTGCTTCGGGAAGTAACCAAGCAAATGATGCGCCAGCTTGAAAGCGACACCTACCCCTGCCAATTCATGGAAAGGATAGTCCGGAGAGCATTTCGGATGCACAACTGCCAAGCAATCCGGAACTGTTTCCTGCACTTCATGGTGATCGGTGATGATAAGATCGATTCCAATCTCCTTCGCGATTTGTGCTTCGTGGTGGGCAGCAATGCCTGTATCCACAGTCACGATCAAATGATAGCCATTCTCCTTTGCGGCTCTAAAAGCAGCCTCATTCGGTCCATAACCTTCTGTAAATCGGTTCGGTATATAATAATCGCAGTCAGCTCCCAGTTCCCGCAATGCTTCCAATAAAACGACAGTGGAAGAAACTCCATCTGCATCATAATCTCCGAATACCAGGATTTTTTCATCCTGATTCACAGCAGCATGTATCCGTTCAGCTGCAGCATCTATATCATGTAACCGTTCCGGGCTATGTAGGTCCTCCAGAGACGGATGAAGGAACCGATTTGCAGCCTCTGCCGTTGTTATTCCGCGCTGTATGAGCAGCTGCTCCACAAGCGGAGAAACACCGAAGCCCGCCGGCGTGTGAGCTGAAGGGCTGCTGCTATTATCCTTCCATCTCATTCTGCTTTCCAACATAAAAAAGACCCCCTAACCAAGCTATTATACTAGAGCCTGGTCATGGGGGCAATCGATTATTGCCTGTATTCATCTCTCATTCTTTCGGATGTAGGATACGTATTCGTTGTCGGATCGGATATATTCGATGTAATCCGCTCCGGCTCCTCATGTCCCTGCTCCGCACGTTTTTCTTGCATTTCCGTTATCTCAGCAGCTTTTTTATCATTATCCTTACGTAAAGCGCGTACCTCCCTATTTAGCTTGAACATACGCAACCCTCCTACAGATGCTGTAATCAAGACGCCCATCAAAACGGAGAACAGAATGATCAGGATTAGCGGAGCTGAACCTGTACCAAATAAATAGTCCACCTGCACGCTGTCTACGTTGATAACTGCGAATATTGCAATAAGTACTGCAAAGATGACTGCTAGAATGATATACCATTGTGCTTTCATGTGCTGACTCCTTTCCAATGCGGCTATTCTATACATTCCCCATTTCAAAAAAAATAACCCTCGTATTTGCTACGAGGGTCAGCCTATCAGACTTGCGGTCCTTCGACTTTCTTTTTCTCTTCATGGATGATTGGATTTCTTTCGATATTTCTGCCGCGCCAAACGAGCCACAGCTGGGAAGCAATGAATAGGGATGAGTATGTCCCTGCTGCCAAACCAATTACAAGCGCGATCGAGAAGTTGGCGATTGATGCCGCCCCGAAGATCCAAAGAATGATCGCTGCGACGATTACTGTCAGTACCGTGTTCACACTTCGCACAAGTGTCTGCAGTAAACTGTCATTAACGATTTTGGCCAATTCGTCGAACGTTTTGACTTTCCGTTTGATCCGGATATTCTCTTTGATCCGGTCAAAGGTGACTATCGTATCGTTGATCGAATACCCGATGATAGTCAGGATTGCGGCAATGATCGTAATGTCGAATTCCAGTCTGGTGATACTGAATATCGCCAGAATGAAGAATGCGTCATGCAGTAAGGCCAGGATGGCTGTGACGGCAAATTTGAATTCGAATCGGATCGTCGCATACAGGACAATACCAATCGAAGCAAAAATGACTGCATACAATGCATTTTTCGCTAGTTCCTTTCCGATTACAGGCGATACGGTACTGATGCTCGGCGCATCTCCATATTCATCCTGGATACTGCTCTTCAATTCGTTCTCTTCATTTTTTGTAAGTGTATCTTCAAGTCGGACGGAAGCGTGTTTGCCATCAGCCGAAAGCTGCGTTTCTCTCGATTCGAAGCCAAAGTCATCCATCTTCTGCTCTACTTGTTCTGTCGTCAGAGCTTGGTTCGAATCGAATTCCACACGTGATCCGCTCGTAAAGTCGATACCAAGATTCAGCTTAAAGACACTCAAGCAGATGATCCCGGCAATCGTCAGCGCGATGGAGAAAGCGAAATAAGCTTTTCTGTGCTTGACCAGGTTCAGCTTCAAACCATAGAAAGTGACGTCACGTTCTTCTTTGTCATTCAGTTTGCGGATATTCTTCTTCGATACCCCGAACCAGCCCGGTTTCTTATCGAATGCACGGCTTTTCACCATCAAACTAAGCAAGGCACGTGATCCATAAACAGCTGTGATGAAGCTTAACAAAATACTGATGATCAACGTCGTTGCAAAACCTTTGATGGAGCTCGTACCGAAAATGAACAGGACGATACCCGCAATCATCGTAGTCACATTGGCATCGGTAATGGTTGCCAATGAGTTTTTGTTACCAGCTTTGTAGGCAGCTTTCAGTGATTTGCCGGTTTTCAGTTCATCTTTTATCCGTTCGTATGTGATGATGTTGGCATCAACTGCCATCCCCACACCCAGAATTAATGCTGCAATACCTGGAAGTGTCAGAACGACACCGAGCTTATCAAATACAAGTATGTTTAAATAAGCAAAAACCGCCAAAGTGATGGATGCAATCAAACCTGGAAGTCTGTAATAGACGATCATGAACAGTAAAATAAGAGCGAAGGCAATATATCCTGCCAGCAGCGTCTGATCCAGTGCTTCCTGACCGAATTGCGCTCCGACTGAGTTGGAGTAAACTTCTTCCATTTTCACCGGCAATGACCCAGCGTTCAAGAGATCGGCAAGCTCCTGTGCACTTTCAACGGTGAAATTACCTTCAATCTGGACTGATTTACTATTGATGGTCTGCGAAACTGCTGGAGCCGAAATGAACTTTTGTTCATCCTCGGGTTTTTGAGCTTCCTCTTCATAGGAATCCCCATCTTCATAATCCAGCCAAATGACCAGCCTGTTCTCTGGGTACGCGCGCTGTGAGAGTTCACTTGTCACTTCACCGAATTTGGAAGCATCTTTCATCTCCACTGTGACTAGCGGCTGATTCGTTTGCGGATCGAATGCCTGCTTCGCACTGCCTGCCTGGATATCCGTACCATTCAGATACTCTTTATTTTCCGTATCACGGAATGATAGATTGGCAGTCGTCGACAGCATTTCACGAGCCTGGTCCTGATCCTTCACCCCAGCCAGCTGCACGCGGATCCGGTTCGGCTGCTCGATGTCAATGCTTGTCTCACTGACTCCCAGGGAATCGACACGCTCGTTTAACGCCTGCGCTGTGGCATTTAGCGTTGCCGTATCCACTTTGTCTCCTTCTTCCAGCGGACTAACTTCATAAAGTACCTCGAATCCGCCCTGCAGATCGAGTCCTAAATTCAAATCATTTGCGATTCCTTTAACCGTCGTTCCCATTGCTCCCAAAAGTAATAAGACGATCAAAAAGAAGGCAACGATTCTGCCTCTTTTCACCATGATGCAACTGCCTCCCATGTTCCGTCAAAACGAAACCTAAAATACTGCAGATAACCATCTGCAAAATAGCATGTATGTACTGCTGTACGCATCCGCCAAATACTCACATAGTATAGAGAAGACAAGCCAGCACTGTCAACTTTTCCTATATCAGGACTGACCATTGATGGCAGCGATTGACGCCATCAGATCCTCATCTTCCTCATACACCGACATCGTCAAGTATCCCATATACACCGATACACTCAGCTGCATGATATCAGCTACCACTTCATATATACGTTTCGGTTTGTCTGCCTCTTTCTTCCAAACTTTTTTCTCCATGCAGCTCCAAATATCCGCAGCAGACGCTTTATCATAACCGAGCAGATGAAATTCTTCCTTTTTACTGATCACGGCTGGCATCACTTCCGACTTCCATTCGTTCACTGTCTTCGATTCGAACACAAATTTCTACCTCCTAAAACAACTTGCCTCAGTTCTGTTCAGGCTAGTCATGCTTGACCATATCTCATGCATATATTTAATTGTAGCCGAAAAACAATTATTTGAGAAGGCAGGTTGTCGATGTGACGAAGCAGACTTTCCTAAAAGGGGCACTCATCCTGATTGCTGCCAGCTTGATCACTCGCTTCCTTGGATTCGTGAACCGGATTGTCGTTGCACGTGTCATGGGAGAAGAGGGGGTCGGTTTATACATGATGGCGATGCCGACATTGTTCCTGGCAATTGCCATCACCCAGTTCGGTCTGCCTACCGCTATCTCAAAAAGGGTGGCAGAAGCAGATGTTCGAGGGGATAACGAGCAAATCAAAAAAATCGTTGTCGTTTCCTTGGCTGTTACACTCAGCATCAGCATTGCATTTGTCGGCCTTCTTTACTTTGCAGCGCCGTATCTTGCGGACAAGCTGCTCAAGGATGTACGAGTCATTTACCCGATGCTGGCAATCGGTCCTATCATACCGATATTGGCAGTTGCTTCTGTACTGCGAGGATATTTTCAAGGCAAGCAGAACATGAAGCCACAGAGCTTTTCACAAGTGATCGAACAGATTATCCGAATCAGCTGTACGGTTTTCCTCGTGAAATTCTTTCTGCCTTACGGTGTTGAATTTGCAGCTTTGGGTGCGATGATAGCTGTCATTATCGGGGAGTTCGTTTCATTGCTGTATATGCTGCACCAATTCAAACGGAAGAAGACCGTCAAAATAAGGTCTCAATTCATCACAGCCCTGAAAGGGGGAAAGCAGACATTAGACCGTTTGTTTTCCATTGCATTGCCTGCAACAGGCAGCAGACTCATTGCCAGCGGCACCCATTTCCTAGAACCGATACTCACCGCTCAAAGCCTGGCTTTAGCCGGCGTTGGAACGGCATTGGCAACAAGGCAATATGGAGAACTGACAGGCTATGCACTGCCTCTGTTGTTCCTGCCGACATTCATTACGAACTCGTTGGCTACTGCACTGCTGCCGTCCATCAGCGAGGCAAACGAACAGAACCGACACCAATTCGTCCATTACCGGATTCATCAAGCCATTCGGCTCAGCTTCGCCTCAGGCGCAATTGCAACGGTAATCTTGACAGTGTTCGCCGGACCGATCCTGCATTACATGTATGGGAGTGAAAGTGCCGAGCGTTTCATCCTGCTGATGGCACCTTTTTATATCATGATGTACATCCAGATGCCGTTAAGCACCGCCCTGCAAGCCTTGGATGCGGCCAAAGCGGCGATGTGGAATACGATCATCGGCGCAGGTGCCAAAATTGTCCTGCTTGTCTCCTTGGCTTCCAATGCTAAATTTGGCATCATCGGTGTCGCAATCAGTATGATAGTCACAGTGGTTTTGATCACTTTATTGCATTTGCTCTCATTAGCACGCGTTGCCGGCTTCCGTCTGACGCTGAAGGAAATCGCTCAAATGCTCGGTCTGTTGGCATTGACAACTTTTACTGCACAACTGTTGAAGGGTATATTCCTTGATTCCCTTTATGAGCTGCCAGCATTCCTATTATTACTGCTTATCCTTCTTTTTCTCTATCTCTTGTTTATGCTCAGTTTCGGGTTCATTACAAAAGCGGAAATAGAGCAATTTCTATCGAAAAGAAAAAAATGATCAGCGCTCATCTTTACGATCGATATACCAATCATGATTTTTATCCAGTGTACAATACGAAATAGAATGGATATCAGGATGGCCATGACGTTTCATCTGACTGCGGAGCCAAGGCTCGGACTTGCCGAGTTCATCCAATACGTCCTGCTGAATTTCCCCATCGATGATCAGTGGTGGCACAAAACCGCTGCTTCCGTCAGCAGTATCTTTTTTCTCGAACACAGAAAGTTCGCCAGATGTTTCCAGAATCGCAAAATCCACATCCTGTACACTTTTTGTACCATTTTCGCGCAGCTGCTGCTGCAAGTCGGAAAAACTGTAACGCTGTCTGCGCATCTGATGCTCGTCTATCCGTCCTCTATTGATGATGATGGAAGGCTTTCCTTCCATCAAATTACGCAATTTAGGAAATTTAAGAGATAGAAATGCAGTACTTCGCTGGATGATTAAAAGAATGACCATTGGAACGATAAAATGAAGCAGATGACTGCTTGGATCCTCAATGGAGAATACAGCTATTTCTGCCAGCATTAAATAAACGACTAAATCAATGATGCTCAGCTCGCCAATTTCCCGTTTCCCCATGAGACGGAAAATGATGACGATGACAATGTAGGAAAGGAGCGTCCTTCCAATAATCGACCATTCCAATGTATCCAGCAAAACTTCCGCCTCCTTTTTGATTATTTTGGGCAATGCATCCGGTTCTATACGTTCTGAATCTAAATGGACATGCATACAGTAGCCATATAGACATGCTGGAGGGATCTTTGTGAAAAAAAATGTACAGGCAATCTTGTATGGATGGATTACCGTTTTCGCGCTTTTGTTATTCATCAGCTTTACATTAGCATTATTACTGCGTTTCACGGAGTTTGGGGAAGGGATGCTGGACTGGACAACACTTGGGGCAGGTATCCTTAGTCTATTCATCGGCGGGTTGATTGCTGGGGTCAAAGGGGAAGATAAGGGCTGGCTGCTTGGCGGCATGACCGCGATAGGCTTTTCCCTTTTCATCCTTCTCTATCAATACCTCGGCTATCAGGTAGGCTTTTCGGGAACACAGCTGCTCACGCATGGCGGGTTTTTAGTGGCATCCCTGGCCGGGGGCATGATCGGTGTCAATATTAAAACGAGCACATAAAAAGACAGGAGAAAAATCTCCTGTCTTTGTTTTTACGCTTCTGAAGGTTTGACGTCGCGGATCGCGTTACGGTCGAACGTCAACTTACTGCCGTCATCCGTAGTAAGGACTACAGATGCCTCGTCTATCGCATGCACCTGCCCATGTAAACCACCAATGGTAACGATGCTGTCTCCCTTTTTCAAGTTAGCCTGCATTTCTCTAACCTGCTTTTGACGCTTCTGCTGCGGACGAATCAACAGGAAGTAGAAAATAACAAACATTAATACAATAAGTATTAAACTTTGAACATTCATTCACTGCTCCCCCTTTCTAGAAATTCTTCGCATTCGGTTTGTTAAAACCATAACTCTCGAAGAATTCATCTCGAAAATCGCCAAGCCGATCTTCTTTAATCGCCTCTCGTACTTTCCTCATCAATTCTATCAGAAAATGCAAGTTATGGTAAGTAGTAAGCCTAAATCCGAAAGTTTCATTACATTTGATCAGATGGCGAATGTAAGCGCGTGAATAATTCTTGCACACCTTACAGTCGCAGTTCTCATCAATCGGGCCAAAATCACGGGCATATTGTGCATTGCGGACAACAAGACGGCCATTGGATGTCATACATGTTCCATTACGGGCAATCCGGGTCGGAAGCACACAATCAAACATATCGATACCGCGGATCGCACCATCAATCAAGGAATCTGGTGAACCCACACCCATTAAGTAACGCGGCTTATCCTGCGGCAGCCATGGCGTGGTGAATTCCAACACACGGTTCATGACGTCCTTCGGTTCGCCGACCGACAGACCGCCCACCGCGTAGCCAGGGAAGTCCATGCTGACAAGATCCTGCGCACTCTGCTTGCGAAGATCTTCAAACTCTCCGCCTTGCACGATCCCGAAGAGACCTTGCACATCTGGACGGGCATGCGCAGTCAAGCAGCGTTCCGCCCATCGGCTTGTCCGTTCCACTGATGCCTTCATATAATCATAAGTGGCCGGATACGGCGGACATTCATCGAATGCCATCATGATATCACTGCCTAGCGCGTTCTGGATTTCCATCGCTTTCTCCGGAGAAAGGAATAGCTTTTCACCACTGATGTGATTACGGAAATGCACACCTTCTTCCTGGATATCACGGAGATCACTCAGACTGAAAACTTGGAAGCCGCCGGAATCGGTCAGGATAGCACCATCCCAGTTCATGAATTTGTGCAAGCCGCCTGCTTCACGGATGATTTCATGTCCTGGACGGAGCCAAAGATGATAGGTGTTTGATAGTATAATATTCGCGTTAAGTTCCGTTAATTCCTCCGGACTCATTGTCTTTACCGTTGCCAGTGTCCCGACCGGCATGAAAGTAGGCGTCTCGAAGCTGCCATGCGGCGTATGTACGATACCGAGCCGTGCGCCTGTTTGCTTATCTTGTTTGATGAATTCATAACGAATTGCCATATTATAGTAGTTCCCTTTCTATTCTCAATCTATACGAGCAGCATTGCATCACCGAAGCTGAAGAAACGATATCGTTCTTTTACAGCTGTCCGGTAAGCATCCAGGATGAAGTCCCGGCCTGCAAATGCACTGACAAGCATGATCAATGTTGATTTCGGCAAATGGAAGTTGGTGATCAAGCCATCGATGGCACGATACGTAAATCCAGGATAGATAAAAATATCCGTCCATCCGCTTGCTGCGACGAATTTTCCATTATGGTCGCGCGCGATCGTTTCCAATGTACGTGTGGAGGTCGTCCCGACAGAAATGATCCGTCCTCCGGCTTCACGGATCCGCGTCAGCTGATCTGCTGTTTCCTGCGACATCTGATAAAACTCGGAATGCATTTCATGTTCTTCAATCGATTCCACACTGACGGGGCGGAAAGTTCCCAATCCAACGTGAAGTGTGATGAATGCAATCTCCACACCTTTTTCCTGAAGATCCGCAAGCAATTCCTTCGTGAAATGCAATCCAGCTGTCGGCGCGGCTGCGGAGCCTTTTTCCTTGGCATAAACTGTCTGATAACGCTCTTGGTCGGGAAGCTGTTCTTTGATATATGGAGGCAGCGGCATTTCACCAAGCTGCTCTAACACCTCGTAGAAAATACCATCATAATGGAACTCGATGATTCGACCGCCATGCTCCAGCAGTTCCTTGCATACAGCAGTCAGTTTGCCATCACCGAAGGAAAGCTCCGTACCGACTTTGACTTTCTTGGCCGGCTTGACCAAAACCTCCCAGCTATCCCCTTCCACTTGCTTCAACAAGAGTATCTCCACTTTGGCCTGCGTGTCCTTTTTGATGCCATACAGTCGCGCGGGCAGGACACGCGTATCGTTGAGGACAAGACAGTCCCCAGCGTTGAGATAGTCTCCGATATCGGCAAAATGACGGTGCTCCATAGTACCCGCTTCCTTATTTAATACAAGCAGCCTTGACGCTGTCCGATCTTGAAGCGGCGTCTGGGCGATCAGTTCTTCTGGTAAATGAAAATCATAATCCTGTATATCCATACCTGTTAACTCCTAGTCTCTATCAGCGAAATTTGTTGAATAGGAACATGATGAGCGACAGTACGATACTTACCACAATCGACGTGACGATCGGAAAGTAGACTGTCGTGTTCCCTTTCTTAAAGACGATATCTCCTGGCAGTCTGCCAATGAACGACATGATGATGCCGATCGCGATACATACAACGCCTATAAGAATAAAGATTTTTCCAATGCCGGTCAAGTGCTTGGCACCTCCCGGTTAAAATGGGCATAAGCGAGCGGGGTGACGATCCGGCCGCGCGGTGTCCGCTGAATGAACCCGATCTGCAGGAGATATGGTTCATACACATCCTCGATCGTCTGGGATTCCTCCCCGATTGTCGCACTGATCGTATCGAGCCCGACCGGTCCGCCTCGGAACTGGTCCATGATGGTCGTCAAGAGTTTATGATCGATGTGATCAAGACCTTTTTCATCTACTTGCAGCTGATTGAGTGCTGCATGGGTTGTTTCCTGTGTGATGCGGTCTTCTCCTTTGACCTGGGATATATCACGCACTCTTTTCAAAAGCCGATTGGCAATCCGCGGAGTCCCCCTTGAACGCAATGCCACCTCATTGGCAGCAGACGGTTCGATTTCGACATCGAAAATAAGAGCTGTCCGTTCCACGATGCTTGCCAAGTCTTCCGTATTATAAAATTCAAGGCGGCTCAACACGCCAAAACGGTCCCTTAAGGGAGCAGATAATAAGCCAGCGCGCGTTGTGGCGCCAACCAATGTGAACGGTGGTAAATCCAAACGGACACTGCGGGCACTGGGTCCGGTCCCGATGACAATGTCCAGGCAGAAATCCTCCATGGCCGGGTACAGTATTTCTTCGACCGCACGCGGCAGACGATGGATTTCATCGATGAACAGCACATCTCCTGCTTCCAAAGAACTCAGTATAGCTGCCAGATCCCCGGCTTTCTCAATCGCTGGTCCGCTCGTTGCCCGGAACTGCACCCCCATCTCATTGGCGATGATCGATGCCATCGTCGTCTTTCCCAAACCAGGAGGTCCGTAAAGCAATACATGGTCAAGCGGTTCATCGCGCATCTTCGCCGCCTCGATGAAGATCGCCAGGTTCTCCTTTGCCTTATGCTGGCCGATGTATTGTTTCAATGTGCTCGGGCGCAAACTGAGCTCGATCACTTCGTCTTCCTGCTTCAATTCGTTCGTAATCATGCGATCTTCCATCTTCGCACTCCTTTATTTCTTTTGACTTAACAAAGCCAAGCCTTTCTTGATCAAGTAGTCAGCACTGTCACTGTCTTCCTTTTTAAGCTGCGGCAAAATAGCCTTGATCTCGCGCTCCTGATAACCAAGCGCTCGCATCGCATCTTCTGCATCCTCCAGCGCAATGCGTTTCTTTGCTGTATTGCTTTGGGTTCCTGCAGAAGCCTCGATGGCTGTGAGCGAAACCATATAGACGAGCTTGCCCTTCAGATCGAGTATCATTTGACGCGCCGTCTTCTTACCGACACCTTGGAAGCTTGTCAGGAATTTATCATCTTCTCGTTCGATGGCAGCCACGAATTCCTCGACATTGACACCAGCAAGAATCTGCAAGGCATTCTTAGGTCCTATACCTGATACTCCAAGCAGTTTTTGAAATAAGAATTTATCCTCTGTATTTTTAAACCCGAATAAAGTCTGGGCGTCTTCCCGTACATAATGATATGTATGGACAAGCGCCTCCTTTCCTTCTTCCATTTGGAATTGAAAAGGATTCGGGCAAATGACTTCATATCCTACACCATGTGCTTCCACAAGCACTGCTTCATCTGTAATTCCAGTAATCTTGCCTTTGACATACGCTATCATGCTGCTTCTCTCCTACCTGAATCAATAACTTCTTCCTAGTTTACCACACAAGCGTATGTTCGTATAAGATTATAGGCGAAAAACAAAAAAAGGACCCCTCCTTCTCAGGAAAGATCCTATTAGCTTGGCAGTGCTTCTATGTCTTTTTTGGAACGGAATGTTTCCAGGACATCTTCATAGACTTCTTTGGATTGAATCCTGATCCCTTCTCTCAGTTGTTTGGCTTGATGGCTTTCCAATTTGCCCTTATTTATCTGGTAGAAAGACTGGACGGCCTGCTGATCAATCGGACGCCCTTCGAAAATCGTCAGCTTTCCTTTATAAATTCCGAAATAGCCATTCTTCTTTAAAGCTGGTGAGATATCCATCACTTCCTGTTTAAACACAACTTGTCCTTCTGTCTGTGAAACAAGCTGCCAGTCATGATAGGTGGACCAGAAATCTTCCATCGCATAGATTTTTTCTCGATGGGTCACCACAGTCTGCTTGCCATCGATATATTGACGCTGCAATACAACCTTCACTTCTACGGGATCCGCTGCTTGTACTGTCATAATTGGAACGATTAAAAGGAAAAGCATGCAAAAGACTAAGAAACGCCTCATGACCTTCCACTCCTATTCCATTTCTTTTCCTTCATTTTTTCCTATTGACAGTTCTTTATCCGATTTTTTTCAAAAAAATTCATTTGACCCACACTTTTTAGGTTTTGTTTTCGATTATATGTGGTAATGGATTAGAAAGTTATAGACAAAGGCGGGATAAAAGTGAGGAACGATGCGCAGCAAAAGTACCTCCACTATGTGGAAGCGAAAAGCGAAGCAAATATGGCGAGCGTTTTCTCAGAAGAAAAAGCGACCCTGATACTTAGAAATCACATACAGCACGCCGGATTGTCCAAAGCAGAAGTACTTGCAATGGAAGATAAGTATCGCCAGGATATGCATCGTATTTTTGAGGAACATGGTATATTATAAATGAAAGCCCCTTCAACGGAAAAAGGGGCTTTTTTTATGTCATTTATTATCCTGTTCATCTCCCGGCAGATCTTGGGCAGGGGAAGGCTCATAGAAATCGGAAAGCGGTGGCTGTACACCGTAAGGGTCTCTGTATTCCGGCTGTACGTCCGGATACTGCGACACTGCAAAAGGTATATCCGGGCCGCAACAGGAGCGCATTGGTGTTTGCGGATAAGGATATGGCACTGCTTGGTCTGGCAGCATAGCAGGATCTTGGTAATTGCCGTCGTAGCGAGAACCATAAGGTGCCCCCATCTGCTGACCTGGCTGGCCTGGCTGGCTTCCTTGCATCCAGTCTCCTTGATGCTGCTGCCCTGGCTGGCTTCCTTGCATCCAGTTTCCTTGATGCTGCTGCCCTGGCTGGCCTCCTTGCATCCAGTCTCCTTGATACTGCTGCCCTGGTTGGCTTCCTTGCATCCAGTCTCCTTGATACTGCTGCCCTGGCTGGCCTCCTTGCATCCAGTTTCCTTGATGCTGCTGCCCTGGCTGGCTTCCTTGCATCCAATCTCCTTGATACTGCTGCCCTGGCTGGCCTCCTTGCATCCAGTTTCCTTGATGCTGCTGCCCTGGCTGGCCTCCTTGCATCCAGTCTCCTTGATACTGCTGCCCTGGCTGGCCTCCTTGTATCCAGTTTCCTTGATGCTGCTGCCCTGGCTGGCCTCCTTGCATATTTCCACCACTTTGCATCGGCATGCTTCCATATGGTGACTGCGGTATTAGCCAGCTTCCATTCATCGGCTGCTGAAAAGATGGATTGCCTTGCATTTGCTGACCTTGATCCCATCCCATGTTTAGCTGTGTCAACGGCTGCATAGGAAGCGCTCCTGCATAACCTTGATTTTGCTGCGAAGCCGGATTTGACCCGCCACCTTGACCCGGCATGGAAATCTGCGGCATCTGAGGCATGATTGGATATGGAGCAGCAGACATATCATCCTCCTGGATGTCTGGTGTATCATGGAATGTTTGAGCTGGTGTTTGCTGCCCTGTGTTTCCTTGAGTCCCAGCTCCTGCTTCTGAGCGGATAACCACTTCTTTTTCTGTTGCTTTGGTTGTTGTCGGTATTTTCAGCTTCATACCTGGCACTGCCAATTCCGGCTCACGAATATGTCTGTTCATTTCCCGCAATTCATCAAAACTGACACCATATTTACTTGCGATACTCCACATCGTGTCGCCTTTTTGCACAATATGAATCTTCAAATCTGAAACTCCCCTTTCATGAACTCAGGCATTACTCCATCATCTTATGCACCAAATTCAAAAAGGTTGAAATAGAAAAAGCCGGCACGTCATAAATTCGCGCCGGCTTTTTCCTTATATGCGTGAATCGGATAGCTTCCGAGCACCGTTAGATTGCAGCCTAATGCTGCAAGTTCCTTCTGAACTCCTTGGAACAAAATATCTTCTGCTTCACAAGACACATCCATGATGAAGAAATAATTACCCAGCCCTGTTTTCATCGGTCTGGATTCGATCTTCGACATATTGATCTTCCGCCAAGCAAAAGCTGCCAATACTTGATGCAGCGCTCCAGCATAGTCGTGCGGAAGGGTGACGTATAATGACGTTTTTCTCTGGTCCCCAGAACCGATTGTCGCCGGGACATTGGTCTCTTGTTTTGCCAAGACGAAAAAGCGTGTATGATTGTTCGCATAATCATGGATATCTTCTCGCAAAATCGTCAGACCGAATTCTTTGGCAGCCAGTTCATTGCCGATTGCTGCAGCAGGCTCCTCCATACCAGCAACCATCTCCGCTGCGGTACCAGTGGAAGAAGTCGCATGGGTAGCTGCTTGCGGGAGCTGTGTATGCAAGAATTGATGACATTGCGCAATTGCATGACTATGGGAATACACCGCTTCTATGTCATGTAACGCAAGCTTTCTATTCGTCAATAAGTGCTGCCGGATCGGAATGACAATTTCCCCGATAATCGGCAGTTTTACTTGATGAATCAAATAGTCCATCGTAATAGGGACTGTACCTTCGATTGTATTTTCGACTGGAACGACACAATAATCCATTTCCCCATTTGCGACAGCATCCATGCATTGCGGGATTGTCGCATAGCTGTATGCTTTTTCATCAGGGAACAAAGCATCAACTGCCATTTTCGTAAACGTTCCCTTTGGTCCTAGATAACTGATCTTCATCTTCCTCTGCTCCCTTGCCTAAGCTTCCGAACTCAAAATCTCCACTTTATCTACATATTCCAATGCACGAAGTTCATCCAGCAATGACTGGATATCGGTGTGCATGCCAGACGTATTCAATGATATGGTCACATTGGCTCTTCCTTGCAAGGGAATCGTCTGGTGAATCGTCAGGATATTCCCCCCGGATCTGGCTACGATGGCCAATAACTCCGAAAGGGTACCTGTTCGGTCCTCCAAATGGAAGAAGAGCGTGATCATCCGCTGCTTCACCATGGCCCGAAACGGAAACACTGCATCCCTATATTTATAGAACACACTGCGGGAAAGGTCGACCTGCTGCACGGCATCGAAAACTGAAGCAACCTTATTGCGCTCCAGCAGTTCCTTCGCCTGCAGTGTCTTTTTCATCGATTCCGGCAGTACATCACTGCGTACGAGATAAAATTGTTCTTCCTTCTCTGCCATGCTCTCCCCACCTTGGCTTACACTGAATCAATCGATAAATTCGAACTCATATTCCAATAGACGGATTACATCGCCATCTTTGGCGCCGCGCTTGCGCAATGCTTCATCCACGCCCATAGCACGCATCTGTCTGGCAAAACGTCTTGCCGCTTCATCTCGATTGAAGTCCGTCATCTTGAACAGTTTCTCGATCGGTTCTCCATACAAGACATACGCTCCATCCGGATCTCGTGTGATTTCGAATGGCTTCTCCGATTCCTCGAAACGATAGACGACACGTTCTGTCTGATCCTCTACCGGTTTTTCGATTTTCGGAATCTCGTCCAGCTTGTCTGCGATGGCATACAGGACATCCTGGAGTCCGTCACGGGTAATGGCGGATATCGGGAACACTTCGATGCCTTCGGGGATTTTCTCCTTGAAGACAACCAAATTCTCCTCCGCTTCCGGAATATCCATCTTGTTGGCGATGATGATCTGCGGGCGTGATGGCAGATCATCATTATATTCCTCGAGTTCTTTATTGATGGTCACATAATCATCATACGGATCCCGGCCTTCTGTCGATGCCATGTCAATCACATGAACAATGACACGCGTCCGCTCGACGTGACGCAGGAACTGGTGACCAAGGCCGATTCCTTCATGTGCGCCTTCGATCAATCCTGGTAAGTCAGCCAATACAAAGCTGCGCTGATCTTTCGTTTCCACAACGCCCAAATTCGGCGCAAGTGTCGTAAAGTGATAATCAGCGATTTTTGGCTTAGCTGCACTCACGACGGATATAAAGGTGGATTTCCCTACACTCGGGAAGCCGACCAGCCCGACATCGGCAATCAATTTCAGCTCGATCTGCAAATTACGCTCCACACCTGGTTCACCATTTTCCGCAAAGTCAGGAGCAGGGTTGCGCGGCGTGGCAAAGCGTGAATTCCCACGGCCTCCGCGACCTCCTTTTGCGATGACGGCTTCCTGTCCCTGTTTCGTCAAATCTGCGATCAATTCCCCGCTATCCTCATCACGAACGAGCGTTCCCGGTGGTACAGGCAGGATGAGCGGTTCCGCGTTTTTGCCATGCTGGCCTTTACTCATCCCGTTTTCACCGCGTTTTGCTTTAAAATGACGCTGATAACGGAAGTCCATCAACGTGTTCAATCCTTCGTCGACCTTGAAAATGACATCTCCGCCATTACCACCGTCCCCTCCGGCTGGACCTCCGAGTGGAACATACTTCTCTCTACGATAAGCAACTAGGCCATTGCCGCCGTCGCCTGCTTTTACAAATACCTTGACCTGATCTACAAACATAGTTTCACCTCATCAATTACACGTCAGTACGATGGTACAGCGTGATTTCTTCTCTGGTAATGATTCGATCTTCACTTCCAGGACATCGTCTTTCTGGCCGATCATCTGCAGATTATCCCAGCCTGTGAATGCTCCCGAAAACGTCAGTTCGATGATTGGTTCGCCTTCCCTTGTCCGGATATGAAGCAGACCTTCATATAATTCCATTTCCTGTGCGCTATCACTTAATGCATCCACTACTGCTTCTAATTTTTCTCGGATCTTCTTGTCATATTCCCATATTTTCGGTATGGAATCATCCACTTGGAATTTAATCCGGAACTGGGTATAAGTCCAATTGAAAGAAAGGACCCAGATTAAAGTCTCTGGAATGTTCAAATTGGAGAGCTTACGTTCCTCATCCGCCAATCGGATCGATTCCTCGATTTTTTCTTGTACCTTTTCATCCTTGCCTAATTTGGAATAGCTATGTAGGAGTTGGAGCCGATTCATCCATTCATGGCGTGTGTATCCTAACAGCGTCATCACTTCATGGTATTCCAACTGTATTCCTCCTTTACGAAGAAGTCGTCGAGAGGGCAACGCTTCTTCATCAACAATATGTGGTGCAATTAGATGTGGATTAGAAAAAAAGACCCTAACCCGAAGGCTAGAGTCTCTCTCGCAAACATTAAGCTTCTTGAGCTACCGGATATACGCTGACCTTCTTGCGGTTACGGCCGTAGCGTTCGAATTTGACAACACCGTCGATTTTAGAGAACAAAGTGTCGTCGCCTCCTTTTCCAACGTTTGTACCTGGATAGATTTTTGTACCGCGTTGACGGTAAAGGATAGATCCGCCAGTTACAAACTGACCGTCAGCGCGTTTAGCGCCTAGGCGTTTGGATTCAGAGTCACGTCCGTTTTTGGAGCTACCAACACCCTTTTTGGATGCGAAAAACTGTAAATCTAGACGTAGCATAGTGGTGCACCTCCTTATTGTTCGATGATTCTTATATGCTTCCCATAGTCCTGTTCAATCGTTTGGAGCGAGACGAGCATACCTTCCAGTAAAAGAGACGCTTTATCAAGCTGCTCCTCGGACAAGTGATCGGGAAGTACTACTCGTAGATACCCACCGTCGCCGCCCTGCTCTACTTCTGGCTCAAACTCACCGAGAACGAAAAGGCTGTTCGCTGCCCCGAAGCTGACTGCCGAAACAGCTGCACACACAAGATCATAGCCATAAGGGCCGCTCTCCGCATGTCCACTAAGCTCAAAGCTGTGAATATCCTCGTCAACACGGTTTATTGTAACAGTTATCATGGTTCGCCTTACGCGTTGATTTTGCCGATTGTCAATTTAGTATAAGGTTGACGATGGCCTTGTTTGCGTTTGTAGTTTTTCTTCGCTTTAAACTTGATCACGTTGATCTTTTTAGCGCGGCCTTGCTTCTCAACAGTTGCAGTAACCGTCGCACCTTCAACGAATGGAGCACCGATTTTAACATCGTCGCCACCAACTACCAATACTTTGTCAAAAGTAACTTCCGCACCGTTCTCTCCGTCCAATTTCTCAACGTAGATAGTTTGTCCTTCTGTTACTTTAACTTGTTTTCCACCAGTTTCAATAATTGCGTACATAACGCACCTCCTCTTAAACTCAGACTCGCCATCACAGGCGCTCGTAAGCTTGAAACCTGATCTGCGCGGTTGTAGCACGGGTGCTAACCTCGTGTAACATATTGATGTTATCATATATCAAAAAAGATTGTCAAGACTCTCCAGACCATCTCTTTTCACAGTATCCCAATCTGTCTCTGTCAATGCTAGTTCATCAGTCTCCACAAATCTTGCAAACACAGCTGCATGAACAGGACTGGTGTTTGTCAGGCGCAGGAAGTGCTTGATATGTTCCTTCTTGCCCGACAGAATATATGTCCTGTCTGCTGACAAATTGCTGATTTCCCGCTCCAGCTGGAAGCATGTCGTCTCAAAGGAAAGATTTCTGCTGATCGGGGCTTGGAGCTGCTCCATTAAGGACGGCCGCTCCCGCTTACGCGACATTTCCAAGATGCCTAGCTTCGTGAAACCATATACTTCCGTCCGCCGGGAATCCTGCTGGAGTGCTTGACGAAATGTTTGCAGAACAGCTCGCTTTTGCTCCTGACTCTTCATGGATACAAAATCGATGAGGATGATCCCAGACAAATTGCGCATTCGAATTTCCCGGGCAATTGCTTTTGCAGCCAGCTGATTGACCATTACGGCTGTTTGATGCTTATCTGAGTGTCCTGTATAACCAGCACTGTTCACATCGATGATTGTCATCGCTTCCGTTTGTTCGATATGCAAAGTGATGCCTCTGTCGATGCTTACAACCGGTGAAATAAGCTGCTCCCAAAGGACCGGCAGCGGCTGGGGAAGAAGCGCATCCGCATCCCGCTCCCATCTGACTTTCTCTGCGTACTCGGGAAATTGTCCGCGAAGCTGTCTCGCTTGGAAACCATCATCCACTACGATTTCACCTAAAGTACCGGCTGACATGCGGCGGAGCAGCTGATCCGGAATGAGAGCATCCCGGAAGATTTCAGCTGGAGCTGCAGAATCATCTTCCGATAACGCATACCACTTCGTCCGAAGCCGCTCCAATTCTTCCAATAACGCTTCATCCGTTGATTTATTTGCTTCAGTCCGTACGATGACACCTTCACCCGGCTTTAGCAATTCGGTCATTTGTGCCTTCCATTTCCCTGCTTGCTCTTCCGGCAATTTCTTGGAAACAGCTACATAGTTTCCATTCGGTAAATAAACGAGTGCCTTACCTGGGATGGTTATAATCGCAGATAGCTTTGCTCCTTTGGTTCCGTATGCATCTTTTTGAACCTGGACAAAAAGTGTTTGCCCTTCACGAATTGCCTGCTCGATGCGGAGCGACGGATCCTGCTTACATGCCGGTATTTCCTGTCGCTGCAAAAAACCTTGCCGCTTGTCCCCGAAGTCGACAAACGCCGCCTGCAGGCCATGATCCACATGGCGGACGACTCCTTTAAAAATGCTTCCGACTTTCGAATTCATTCCAGGACGCTCAAGAAAGACCTCTTGTACTTGTCCGCGTTTCACCGTCAGCGCTACTTTTTCTGTTCCTTTATAAAGTATATATAATGATAGCATCGTTTTCCTCACTGTCTATTTTGTCGCAGAATATCCCCCACCGTACAACGTACTTGTTTCCTTTTGAAATACATATCACTGCATTGCTGCTCATCCAGTACAGCATTTTTTTCCTTCACCACGATCATATGCCGTCTATTTCTTCTGTATTGGGAAAGCACATCCAGAAGAGCTGTCTTTGAAGTAGCAAAAATCGGGGTGCTGATTCCGCCAATCGGTCCGTATGTAGCACGCTGCAGCAAGAAACGTAAAAACACATAATAACGTCGTTTCCATTCTAGCCGATTTTCCCACATTAGAAAACAAAGAAGACTGACTGTACTTAATGTGAATGGCATCGCCATGCATACATAAAGAAGTGCAGCTGCCCCGATCACCCAACTGGTGAGAATAAGGAGTGTATGAGCTTTCCGGTAGGGCAGCTGCAAAGACAGGATCAGTCCGATCAGTTTGCCTCCATCAAGCGGCCAGATCGGCAGCAAGTTGAAGAGAAGGATGTTTGTATTGTACATCAAAGCAGTTTCCAGCACAGCCTCTGGTACAGATGTGGCAGTGAGTCCATATATAACACCATACAACACAAGATGAACGGATGGCCCAGCCAGGATGACTATCGCCTCTTCCAGCCCCCTCCGGTTTCCATGCTCATCTGTTTCCATCACACCGCCGAACACCCATAGCATGATCCGGCGGATGCGCCAGCGGAAATGACGTGCCGCCAGGAAATGCCCCAGCTCATGCAGGAGAACGATGACGAACAACAGAAGCACTTCCATGAGCATCCCAGTCAGTATTGCAAGGAGCAAAAATCCCCAGAATACCGGGTGAAGGTGAATAGGCGGGAGCCAGTTATGGCGCGTCAACCGGCGTCTCCTGGATTGGGTTCAAATACCTGTTCCCCTGCTGCAGGGCGAAATAGACAGATTGGGCATTCTCCTCATTCGGCACGAATTCCCCGATCTTTTCATTGACCCCGATCCGCTGGTATTGATTCACTTCAAGGGCATGCAGATGGCCATAAATACTCTTGCTCTTATCCGCATGCTGAAGGATGATAGTCTTCCCTGTTTCTTTGTCATTTCCTGCAAAAATAACGATTCCTTCGTCTACTGCCACTACATCACTCTGCTGATCCGACTCGATCAGGATGCCTTCATTTGATTCCTCGAACGGCTGCACGACAGTCCCATTCACCGGCATTGCCTGTCCCTCGACAGGAACGTCGCTATCAGCCCCAGGATTAATCGCCACCGGATCACCAAATCGTTCCTGATACCAGCTATTGACGGTGGCAAAAGGGAACTCTTCGGTCAGGGCAGTGAGCACTGTCCCCTTTGTCTTCTCGATTATTGGATGGTCCGCCTGTAAATAAAGCGCAGTACCAAAAAACAAACTGGCAGAGATGATCAGCCTGAACATGAAGCGGGAAGCAAACTTCGAGTTATCCTGTGAACTTGGAGGGTCATATTTTGGAGTAGGCGGGAACCCATGTGATTCCTCCTCATCAACAGTAAAAGACCTTACTGTATCCGCCATGCCTTTTTGGATTTGTTCCCCTTTCCGACGTTTACGCTCAGCAATCCCTTTTCGTACCGCATGCAGATTCTTTCCCATAACAAACCCCTCTCTCACTCTTTGTACAAGTCTATGAAGAAAGCGGACAAGTTATTAAAACAAGCGAAAAAAGCCTCCCAATGAGGGAGGCATCAATCACTTAGGCATAGCTGCCAACAGGAAACGATGCTGTCTGACATCCAGAAAACCGTTCTTTTCAATAAAGAGATGCAAGTCATATAAGGCATCTCGATATGTATTTACAGCGAAATACGGCACTTGCCAAGGAATGGCTTTCAAGTAGTAGACGATCGCTCCGATATCGTAAAAACGCAAAACTGGAAATGCTTCTTCTTGCTCCACTAACGTAAAATGACTTGTAAGATCCTCCGCAGCAGTCCGCAGACTCCAATCCTGATAGCTTGGATTTATGGGTGCACCCAACAGCTGATTAAGCTCAGTACAATCGGTACCTCCTACCTGCTGGGTGAGAAAGATGCCGTTGTGTTTCAGCACTCGGTTCACTTCCACTGCAGCATAAGATTCATGCTTGTTCAAAACAACATCGAATGTATCAGATTGTAATGGCAGTTGATCGTCTGCTTCTATTTGGAAAACTTCCACTCCAGATGGTCCAAGCTTTTTTTTAGCTATTGGCACATTGGGCAGGTACCCTTCTGTTGCCGCTGTGTAGGCAGGTAACGGGAGCAATTTGGACAGGAATTCTCCGCCTCCCGTACCCATATCGAGCAAACTTTCCGCCCCAAACAGATATTTCCGCGCTTTACTTCCATATGACCAGGGCAATAACTCGTATTGGATACGGCCGGTATCTTCAATGAAAGAAAAATCCCACCCCGTAAAGGCTTTAGCAGCATCTTCTAATAATCGATCAAACAATTCCATTATTTCTCCTCCCTTTTACTTGTAAATTAGCATACAAACAAGCGAGGAGGAGAACGTATTTTGTGATCACGACGTTGTTATGGCTGATGCTCCTTGTCCATAACACCCTCCTTTTTCCTGATTATAACAAAAAAGACCAGCAATATGCTGACCTTTATTGATAATGCATCTTTGGAATCGGAAGCTGCCATTTCCGGTGGAAGGAATAAATCCGCAGAAAAATGATGACTGCAAACAATCCATAAAGCAAGAAAGGATGATCAGCAGCTCCAAGCCCGATGACAAGCCCTGCCAAAGCAGCCCAGCTTCCATAGATCTCCACTTTGAATACATACGGTTTCCTGCCTGCCAGTACATCACGCAAAATACCGCCCCCGCTCCCGGTCAGAAAAGCTGCAACCATGATTGCAAGCAGACTATGATTCAAACTGGCAGCGTGCAGCGCACCCTGAATGGCAAATGCCGCCAAGCCGATCGCATCGGCATACAAACCAGCCTTTTTCCATGAATAACTGACCCATTTAGGAAAAATGAGAATCACGGTAATCGAAAGGAAAGATATATAGAATAATGTCGTTTGGGACCACAAATAGGAGACCGGCAAGCCAATAAGCAGATTACGGATGGCCCCTCCGCCAAAAGCAGTCACAAAACCTAAAATATATACGCCGAACACATCATATTTCTCGTCCATGGCGACGAGGGCACCACTGATGGCAAAAGCAGCAGTACCGATGATACTAAAAATATCCCATGTCATGTTGTACATTCCCCTTGTTCGTAATAGCAAAAAACTCGCAACTCAAACGAGAGCTACGAGTTCATTATAAGTTCATTTACTCTTGGAAAAAAGCTTTTTCAAGCGGCTGAACATGCCTTTTTCACTTTCAAAGTTCATAAGCGGCACGGACTCTCCCAGAATACGCCGTGCAATGTTGCGATATGCAATACTCGCTTTTGTATTCGGATGGAAAGCGACCGGTTCACCGTGATTGGAAGCTTTGATCACCTCATCGTCATCCGCCACAATACCCAGCAAGTCGATCGACAGCACCTGGACTATTTCATCCACTTCCAGCATGTCGCCTTCTTGTACCATATGATTGCGGATCCGGTTGACGATCAGTTTAGGCGACTCGATATCCTCTTGCTCCAGCAAGCCGATAATGCGATCTGCATCACGTACACTCGGTTTCTCCGGTGTGGTCACGACAATTGCTTTATCTGCTCCCGCTACAGCATTCTTATAACCCTGCTCGATACCGGCTGGACAGTCGATAAGAATGTAATCGAATTCCGGCTTCAGCTCGGCTACGATTTTCTCCATCCCATCTGGTGTCAAATCCGATTTATCGCTTGTTTGGGCAGCTGGCAGTAAGTATAGATGATCGAAACGCTTGTCTTTGATCAATGCTTGCTTCAGCGAGCATCTGCCGACAATAACATCGATGATGTCATAAATGATGCGATTTTCAAGACCCATCACAACATCCAGATTCCGAAGACCGATATCCGTATCAATCAAACAAACTTTTTTCTCCATCAGTGCAAGCGCTGTTCCCAGATTGGCCGAAGTAGTCGTCTTTCCTACTCCTCCCTTACCGGATGTAATAACGATTGCTTCACCCATTTAACATTCTCCTCTCGAAACTGCTGATGCCTGGACGTTTGCGGATCACTGCCTGCAAACGATCGATGATGATTTTTTTCTCTTCCTCATCGACGTGTCCGCATTCCATATAAACACCATCCGACTCATGATCAGGCGCACGGCTGATATAATTCGCTATACGAAGCTGCGTCGGATTCATATAAGAAGCAGCGATGACAGCATCAGCGTTGCCATCCTTTCCAGCATGCGCAATTCCAAGCAGATTCCCCATGACAAATATATTCCCGGTAGCCGTCACACAGCCACCTGGATTTACATCGCCAAGAAGGAGCAAATCACCCTTTACTTCCAGCACTTGACCAGAACGGACGACGCGGCTGACAGCCTTTACCTCAGCCTCTTCTTTCCATTCATTGGCCGCTTGCTTCGTAATGACATCAGAATGGATCGATTCGATCCGCAGGCGCTGCTTGCTCGTAATCATCCGACGAAGGGTTTCCTCCTGCTCTTCGTACAAATACCTGTTGCCTAATTGAATATGTACTCCGACAAGATGATCAGCAGAATCGATGCGATTGGCTTCAAGCTTCTCTTCCAATTCCTTCAGCAATTCCTCAAAAGAACAGGCATCATCCATATGCAAGGTCAGCCCTTCCCGGGTACCTTTGATCGTGATGATTTGTTTGTTTCCAATCAAGATGGTCACCTCCGTTCGTCGTCTGATTTTCTTCTCTATAAGCTAGTCGTTCTTCTAAGCTGCGAATCGGACCATTTCTGCAGAGGCTTTTGGAAAATCAGATACAAGATTACAAGCATGATAAGGTTGGCGCCAAGCGTCGGCAAGAGACGCTGCAATAAATAAGCGCCGAATCCGATCGGCGTGATGCCGATAAGATGATAAATAAGATATCCGATGATATCGGCAAAAACGATCGACAGCATCCCAAGCAGCGCAGCCACAAAAATATTGCCATGCAGCACTCTGCGAAGTTCCAGTATCAAATAGATGCTCATGCCATAGGTGAACATATAAACGCCCAGCATATCGGTATAGACAATATCTTTCAGCAGCCCGAATATAAGCGCGTATAACAGGCTGTAATACGAATTATCCAAATCATACAGCATGGCGACCAATACAAGGAATAGAAGACTCCAGTGCGGAATCAGCCATGTGTCACCGCCGATGAACTGCTCCGGCAGCATGGCGGTGGCCACACCCTCCAGTGACACGATCAAAAGCATGATGAGAGGCAGATACAATTTCTTCATTACAGCCCCTCATCTCCGTTAGCAGAAGAAGCATCTTCTGAAGCCGCATCTACGACGATCACCTTATCGATGTCATATAAATCGGCAGTCGGTTTTACACGAACAGTCTGCGACAGGCCATATTGGTCAAGTTCGACGGAATCGACTTCCCCAATTTGAAGACCTTCAGGGAAGACACCACCCTTACCGGATGATGTTACAAGAGAGCCTTCTTTTACCTCCAGTTCCGGCTTCACGCCTGTGAACAACAGCATACCGTCCTTTTCATCATAGCCTTCGATCAACCCGAAGATGGTATCTTGCTTTTCGCCATCCTCGTTTTCTTCACCAGTGATTTGGGCAGAAATACGGTTTGTCTCACTGAAACCGCTCAGCAATTGAACGGAAGCTGTGCTGCGGCTGACATCCTCAATCTTGCCGACCATCCCGCTGGAAGTCATGACAGCCATATTCGCCTCGATACCATCATCTGAACCTTTATCAATCGTAAGCTGGTCAAACCATGCTTCGGGACTGCGTACGATCACATCGGCTGGAATCGGATCATAATCCATCGACGTGTACTGATTAAAGGCTTCATTGGATTCTTTCAGCTCGTCATACTGCTTCTCGAGTTCCTGATAACGAAATAGCAAGCCCTTATAATCGTCCACTTTCGATTTCAGCACCTGGTTTTCTTCGTAGGTGTTCTTCAAATCTTTAATATTCGTCAGTACCGTCGAAGTGAATTGTGCAGGCTTGGAGAAGATATTCTGCACAAAACCGACAGTATCACTAATTATTTGTTCTGGTAATGTCTGGCTGCTCCGATCCCTGGTTGAAAAGCCGATCAAGCCAACTAAAATGATGATCGCAATCAGGAAGAGGAACATCCGTTTTTTCTTAAAGAAATTCATAACTCACCCAACTCAATTTTTAGTAGCTTTGGAAAATACATGTGGATGGGAACGGAAATGCTCGATGAATTCCAGTGACTTACCAGTACCGATGGCCACACTATCAAGCGGGTTTTCCGCTACAAAAACCGGCATTTTCGTCTCTTCACTGATGACGCTGTCCAAATTGCGAAGCAGTGCACCTCCACCAGAGAGAACAATACCGCGATCCATGATATCGGCTGCCAATTCTGGCGGTGTTTTTTCCAATGTCAGCTTCACAGCATCCACAATCGCGCTCACTGTATCCGCCAATGCCCCGGAAATTTCCTTCGCGCTCACGCTGATCGTCTTCGGCAGACCTGTCAGCAAATCACGGCCGCGAATTTCCGTTTCTTCGTCTGTTTCCGGTACCCCTGCGTGACCAAGATCCATCTTCAACTGTTCCGCAGAACGTTCCCCGATCATCAAGTTATATGTTTTACGGATGTACTGGGTGATCGCTTCGTCCATATCATCCCCAGCTGTACGGATTGATTCGCTCGTTACGATACCACCCAAGCTGATGATGGCAACTTCCGTCGTACCGCCGCCGATATCAACGATCATACTTCCTGTCGGTTCCCATACCGGCAGTCCAGCCCCGATAGCCGCTGCAAAAGGCTCAGCGATAGGGAAAGCATCCTTTGCACCTGCTTGTTTCGTCGCGTCTATAACAGCGCGCTCCTCAACCATCGTGATACCGGATGGCACACACACCATGACATTCGGCTTTTTAGCAAAGGAAGAACGATTGCGCTGTGCTTGCTTGATGTAATATTTCATCATTGTAGCTGTTGTATCATAATCCGCGATGACACCATCTTTCATCGGTCGGATAACACGGATATTTCCCGGTGTTCTGCCAATCATATTACGGGCATCGCCGCCTACTGCTTCCACCTGACCAGTTTCCACATTCGTCGCCACCACAGAAGGCTCACGGACGACTACGCCTTTTCCTTTTACAAAAACCAATGTATTTGCTGTACCTAGGTCGATCCCTAAGTCTTGTGAAAAACTGAATTTCGCCACAATTAATTTCTCCTTTTCCGAGTCCGTTCGTGTTTCAGCAAAGCTGCTTGTCAGCTATGCGCACTTTTCATATATTGTCTCATTATGTTGTACTTTATCATATCAGATATCCATCCAATAGACATAGTTGCAAGGCACTAATACGTACCATCAGAAGAAGCGCCAGCTAGTAAGGTGTACCATGCTAGGCGCTTATCTACAAAGCTAGTATCAATTATACGAGAAAACTAAAAAAATAGATAGTGATTACAGGTATCCTTTTTCCTTTAGGGAAATAAACTTACGGTCACCAATGACCAGATGGTCCAAAAGCTCGATACCGATCATCTTGCCGCACTCTTGCAGGCGTTTGGTGACATGAATATCTTCTTGTGAAGGAGAAGGATCACCTGAAGGATGGTTATGTGCACAAATGATGCTAGCAGCGGAGCGGCGGACCGCTTCACGGAAGATTTCGCGGGGATGGACGATGGAGGCATTAAGACTGCCAATGAAGATTGTCTGACGGTGAATGATATGATTCTTCGTATTAAGGAATAGTACGACAAAATGCTCCTGAGACAGATTACGCATTTCTTCCATTACATAATCCGCTCCATCTTTAGGGCTCCGAACAGTATATCGTTCGGCCGGTTTGTATCGATGCAGCCGCTGCCCGAGTTCGATGGCAGCCAAGATAAGCACTCCTTTGGCCGTGCCGATTCCTTTTATGGCAGTCAGCTCTTCGATTGTCGCATCCCGCAAGAGCTGCAGCCCTTCAAAATGCATCAAAAGCCGCTGAGCAAGCAAAGTGACAGACTCATCCCTTGTCCCGCTCCCAAGCAAAATCGCAAATAGCTCCGCATTGGACAAATGAGCAGGCCCTAGCTCCAGCAGTCTTTCCCGCGGACGATCTTCCTTTGGCACCGATTTTATCGTCATTTCTGTTTGCAGCAAAAAACCGCCTTCCTTCTGACTCGGATTCCTGTGTGGCGACAGGTTACAAAAAGTTTAAGGGAAGACGGCCCGCTATTCAAATTGGTAAATAGAAATTTTATTAATTCTCACTTTCAAATAATGGAGAAATCAGACTATATAATAGAAGTTCCTTACCAATAGTAATATAGATAGCTTTCATTGCCCCTCAGCAGCAAGGGTGGCGGCTTCATGCCAAACTGGCAGCAGCATGCTAGTGGTAAAATTGCCTTGCTCCATCGCAGTTACTGCTTCATCTGATGCTGTTTTGACTGTTGCGGCATCCGCCGGAATTTTCTCCTGCCAAGCTTTCCAAAGAGCCGGATCCTGATTATCGCCTGCTGCAAGCAACACTGCGAGCTCGTCCAGCCAAGCACTGCTGCCTGTCTCAACGGCAGGGTCCCATTGCTTCACATAGCTCTCATAGCCTTGGGCCTGCAGTTGGGAGCCAAGTGTTTGGGCCTCTTCTTTTGATCCAGCCATCCCTGTCAGCAGGAAAAATTGACCTCCCTTTTCCCACAGCACAGCTGGAATTCCGGCATCCACGTATTTCTGAACAACGTCCTGCCCAATGTCTTCCTGATTATAAACGCCACCCTGCACGACATAGGCAGTCAAATCATTAAACGCTCCTGCATTAGCAGCCGCCTCCTTCGTTGCTGCCGGAGCCGCCACGCCACTTGTTTCCGATTCCATACCGGCTGTATAACGTAGCAATAAGAAACCCAGCACGACTCCAATCAAGGCAGCACCAAGGGCAGCTGCCGCCAGCTTCTTCGCCATTGGAGACAATGTTACACCGCTTTTCTCTGATTTTTTCTTATTCAACTGGTCCAGTACCGGCACATCCTTCTCGACAGTGGCAGCTGCTTCTTCGTCATAAAGTGTGTAGCTTCCCTCACCGATCATCTCTTCTTTTGACTGTTGCTGTTGCTCCTTCTGCTTCTTACCGCCAATCTTGACAGAAAATCGCTTTTTCTCTTCCATCCTGGCACCTCTTTTATCATTGATAGGGCTAACTCTAGCACAGCTAAAAATAGAAGTAAGAGAAATGCTGTCGAGACAAAAAAAGAGTGTTCGACAGGATGAACCTATCAAACACGCTTTTCTACGAATTAAGATGCAGGATTATAAGATACCCGTAAAGATATCGTTGCAATATAGCTATTTTCCGAAGCATTTGTCACGTCGATCTGTTCTATTTCGGCTTTACGTTTCATACCATCGACTTCAGTTAGGAATTGGTGCAATGCTTTGTAATCAGAAGAAGTCGTACTTAGTTGATACACATACGCCCCCTCAACATCTGTTTCTGAATCGTTATAGATGGACGTAATCGTCGTATCATTTGCGTTTGCTATTTTGGCTAATTCTTTCAGCAGTTCATTTTCAAGCGGTGCTTCTGGTACTTCCTCTTGTTCGGCAGGAGCTGTTGATGCTTCCAGTAGTCTCTCTTGGTTAGCGACTGCTGTCTCTACTATGTTTGTTTCGGTCTTCATAGGCATGACATAGAGTACAAAACACATCACTGTGAGCAGGATGACAAGCAAAAAGGAAAATAGCATAATTTTACGCCTTTGGGATTCATCCGACCAGTTGATCATTCTGCATTCACCTCACTTGTCCAAGCTGCTTGATCCACTGTGATCGTAAAGACGGCTTGAAAACTGTCTGCTCCTTGTGGCGACAGAGATTGCAAGGAAGCTCGAGATACATAGCCTGTGTCTTGGACCTGTTTAATATAATCCGCAGCCGTATCGGTGCTATTAACCAGTAGTGTAACCGTAATAGGCTCATTGCCAGGGCTGGTGTAGCTGACCAAGTCCGTTTCTTTTGGTGCCAGGGCCTGTAAGCGGTCCATCAATTCAACGCTATATGGAAGTGCTGTTCCGTTATTGCCTGCTAAGGCAGCCGTCTGTTCGTCCAGCAAAGTTTGATTAGAAGCTTGCTTTGCTTGCAGATCGGAAAGCTCCCCTTTTGCAGTCATCAACTGCCACGTGAATAGCACAGCACAAATGAGGATCAGTCCGCCTAGAATACTAAGGAACAGAATCGGAGAGCGCTGCGTATCTGATTGTTTTCGAAGTAAATTGATTTCGAGCATTTCTTCTGTCCCCTTTACAGCTTCTTCATGGATAGTCCAAGCACATCAGCATAAGCCAAAGGCAGTTCGTCCATTATCTCTTGCCGAAATGTGACCGCCTCAATCTGCAGCCGCTGCCGAAGTTCGTTCATCACGTCGCCCAAGTTTTCATAATCTCCGGACACAAGCAGCTTTGTAATACCAGCTTCGCCATTCATCACTGAATAACGGTAAAAGTCCATGAACCGTTCAATTTCTGTAAGCTGTTCTTCCAAATACGCGCCAGCCCGATCTGCTTCCTCTTGATAAAACAAATCCTGCTCCATATGATCTTGCAAATTACCAAAGCTCGTCTGCGGCTGGCGAATGAATAACGGCATTTCCTTGTGGAAAGCAGTAAGAATCAAGCCGCTATGATTCCATTGCAAAAGAAGCAAATGATCCTCAGATGTTTCCTTGTTCTGTTCTATATATAAACGATAAAGAGATAACGAAGCCAAATCTGCAGCAACAGGCTGCAGCCCCGCTTCCTTAAAAGCCTGTTGATAAGCTTCCACACGCTGTCCTGGGTATGCTACCAGCAAAATTGTGTTGCTTTCTTCGCCTTCCTCCAAAACCTCGAAATCCAAGATAGGATCTTCAAATGGCAGCTGAATCATGTGATGTATTTCCGTATAAAGGAACGGTTTGATTTCTTCCAACTTCAATTGTTTCGGAACTTGGTGCTGGCGAAGTGTCACAGCTTGATCCGGCAGCGTGAATAACAGTTCACGCCCCTTCCAGCCCTTCTCTTCCACCAATTTACGGACAGCCTTTATCAGCTGCCCCGCATCCTCCAGTTTTCCCTGGCGGATTGTTCCCTGTGGCAGTTCAATACTGCCGTAAGCATTTCCATTACGGAATCCAACAGGTTCCCCTGTCATAAAACGCAAAACCTTTTCCTGTAAGATAATGTACACTTGTTTTCCTTGCTTCTTGAACATGTTCTTCCCTCATTTAAAAGAATGAATTGATGTACCAATTAATCATTTCATCACCATGGAAATAGGTGATAAGCGCGCCCAATAGAATATACGGACCAAACGGAATAGCTTGCTTCCGATTCAGTACCTTTGCTGAAAGCAGCACAAGACTGATAACCGCTCCTATCACAGAGGATAGGAAAAAAGTAAGCAATACACCCTTCCATCCAAGTACCACACCGAGCAACACAAACAATTTCAAATCTCCGCCGCCCATACCTCCCCGGCTGAATAAAATGACGAGGAAAAGCAGGATAAATGCTACGGCCGCCCCAATAATCGAGTCCCACCATGGATTCAATGGAGTGATGGTACGGAGAATAATGAATAGAGGAAGAAAGAAGATTAATATCTTATTTGGAATTAGCATGAACCGCATATCTGTTACAAAAAGAATCGCAGCCAATGATACTAATACAAATGCTGTAACCAATTCCCACTGCAGTCCGATCATATAATAGCTATAACCGAACAATAGACCAGTCGCTAGCTCAGTGAAAGGATAAAGTGGGGAAATCTTCTGTTTGCAGTTGCGGCATTTCCCTCGCAGTACTATGTAAGAGATTACTGGAATTAGATCATAAGATTTAATCTGATGCTTACAATTTGGGCAGTGTGAACGTTCTGAGTGGAACATTTTCTTTTCTGGTACGCGCATTCCGACAACGTTATAGAATGATCCGAGGACGGCGCCTAGGACAATGAAGTAGAGTAGTAGAAAAATTGACATAATAACTCTCCCAGCTTATGCAAAGACAGAAATCTCTCACTGGGAGAGATTTCTGTCTACTATATTTATTCATTGATCAGAGATTATTCTGATCCCTCTTCGGAACCAGCAGTTCCAGCTGGTGTACTAGAGTTGCCTACAAATATCTCCGCACTCCATTGTCCGCCTTCTAATGTTACTTTACTAGTTTCTCTATTATACTCTGCTCCGCCATCTTCGGGATTTGAAGGTGCGCTTAAGTATTCATTCGATATTAAGAAATCAAGGGTATACGACGTTTGATCCACACCCTGTGCTTGAGCTAATCGAGCTGCTTCGATCATTTGCTGTGCGTTGGAATTATGCGCATCTTGTCTGCTGTCTCCAATAAGATTTGCAATTACAGGGATAGCAATCGCAGCTAAGATACCTAGAATAATAATAACTGCTAGCAACTCAACAAGCGTAAAACCTTTTTCTGATTTCAGTTTCTTACTCAAAAACTTCTTCATTGTGGACACTCCTCCGTTATGTAGTTGTTTCCGGCCAAGTGGAAACAAAATCTGATCAATATGGCCGGTTGCACTACTAGCTCCAAAATAACCAAGTGCCCACATACGGTTATTTTATCATCGCTTCCTACTAATCTAGTAAAATTATATCAAATACCAGATGAAAATCTACCCATATCATGAAACATTTACACTTAATTTGTCATTTTTTTAGTTCTTTATTACTGCATGTTTTCATACATGGAAAACATCGGGATAACTACTGCTGTGACGATGCTACCTACCATTGCAGATAGGATGAGAATAAGAACTGGCTCAATCATTGCTTTTAATCTTTCAGCAGCATAATCCAGCTCTTGCTCGTAAAAATTGGCTGCACGGTGAAGTAAATCGTCCAGAGAACCGGACTTTTCTCCTACCCGAATCATTTGCGTGATCATGGGTGGAAAAGCCCAGTGAGCCTCCATTGGTCCAGCCAACGAATCCCCTTTTTGAATTGTTTCGTAGCAGTCTTGCATTACTTGCTCCATAACTTTATTTTGCAAGATTCGACTTGAAATCTGTAATGTATCTAAAATCGGTACAGAGCTTTCCAATAGCGAACTCATTGTCCTTGTCATTCGGGCTAGTATGGCTTTTTGATAGAAGCTTCCTAGTACTGGAATCCTCAATTTTACTGTGTCCATAATTAGTTTCCCCTGCGGCTTGGATACAATAATTCTGTATAAGATAACAATAAGCAGCAAGCACAAAACTCCTAAATACCAGTATTTTTGCATTCCTTCAGATAAGCTAAGAACAAATTGTGTATATGCTGGCAGTTCGGTATCCATATTGGCAAACATACCTGTAAATTGAGGGAAGACAACAACTAGAAGCGAGATGCATATTCCCACTGCAACTAATGCTACAAAAAATGGATAACTCATAGCTGTAATGACTTTCTGCCGCATATCATATTGCTTCTCGAAATAGACTGCCATCTTATTCAGAACATCATCCAGTTCCCCGCTCGCTTCTCCGGCTCGTATCATATTCACAAAAAGCTCTGGAAATATCTTAGGATGCTTTTCTACAGCATCTGAGAAACGAACACCTTCAACTAGTTCAGTCCGTACATTCTTGAGGGTTTCTTTTAAAAACTTATCCTTTGTTTGTTCCTGCAATAAAGAAGTCGCTTCTACCAAAGGTACTCCTGACTCTATCAATGTGGATAATTGGCGCAGGAAAATGATAAACTCTTTCTTTTTCACTCGTTTACCGAATGACAATTCTTTATTCAAGGTACGGTTTAACTCTCGCAGCTCAAAAACAATCAATTGCTGCGCTTGAAGTTTTTCTATAGCTTCAGCTTTATTTTCAGCTTGGATTTTCCCTCGCTTTGGTTTGCCGAGCATGTCCCTGGCATTGTATTGATAATAAAGCATTTATACACCTCGTTCTTCCAAGAATGGTGCCACTTGATCCATCATCACTGTTCCTGATGAAATCATTTTGCGTATACTCATATCCATCGTATGCATGCCTTGATCACGAGAGGTTTGCATGATACTAGGTATTTGATGCATCTTTCCGTTTCTGATCAGGTTTTTTATAGCGGATGTGTTTACGAGTAATTCCGTTAAGGCTTTCCGCCCTTTGCCATCTGCCCGCCGTACAAGCCGCTGGGACAAGACTGCTGTCAGCACGCTAGCCAATTGGATACGAATTTGCGGCTGCTGTTCAGCAGGAAACACGTCTATGATTCTATCGATTGTTTGTGAAGCAGAACTTGTATGTAACGTTGCTAATACAAGATGACCTGTTTCTGCCGCAGTGATTGCTGTAGAGATTGTTTCCAAATCGCGCAATTCTCCAACCAGAATTACATCTGGGTCTTGCCGCAAACATGCACGCAGTCCATTAGCGAAATTTTCTGTATCAAGACCTACTTCCCGCTGGTCGATGATACATTGATTATGCTTGTGCAGATACTCAATTGGATCTTCAAGCGTGATAATGTGGCGCTGCATGCTTATATTCATGTGATGAATCATCGCAGCTAACGTTGTGCTTTTCCCGCTTCCAGTCGGTCCTGTAACTAACAGCAAGCCTTGGGGTTTTCCAGACAGCATTTTCAACACATCAGGCAAATCAAGGTCCCCAAGAGTTGGTACATTTGTCGGGACTACCCGCACTGCCAATGAAACACAACCTCGCTGATGGTATGCATTTATACGAAATCGGGATATACCGGGTATGCTATAAGAAAGATCCACTTCACCTACTTCTTTAAAGCGATTCCATAACTTATCACTTAGAATGGCTTTGGCCATTTCTTCGGTGTCCAAAGGTTTGAGGTTTTCTCCCTGATGCCGCCTTAACACACCATGAACACGAAATATTGGAGGAACTGCAACAGTTAAGTGAATATCTGATGCTTTCATTTCCATTGCTGTCATCAATAATTGATCAAATGTCTCTTTCATCTTGCCTCTCCTTAACTATCAACCGTTATTCGCAGAACCTCATCCACAGTTGTCATTCCTTGCACCGCTTTTTCCAATCCATCATCAACAAGCATTTTCATACCATTTTCTAGAGCTGTTTGTTTTATTGCATCTACTGAACTCTGCTGAATGAGCAATTCTCGAATTTTATCATCCACAACAAGCATTTCATGAACAGCCATCCGTCCTTTATAACCTGTTTGCTTACAGCTGTTGCAGCCTCGACCACGGTACAACGTATCACTTTCTAACCCATGTTTCTCCAGTAGATCGGCTTCTACGTTAGTCGGTGTGTAAGTTTCTTTACAATCTCGGCAAATCCTTTTAACAAGTCGCTGAGCTATAACACCTGTCACGGAAGACACAACTAAATACGGTTCTATGTTCATGTCCATCAAACGGGGAATCGAGGCTATGGCATTGTTTGTATGCAATGTACTAAAAACAAGGTGACCAGTAAGTGAAGCACGAATTGCAATCTCCGCCGTTTCACTGTCACGTATTTCACCGACCATGATGATATTGGGATCTTGACGAAGAATCGAACGTAAACCTGTTGCGAAAGTAAGTCCAATACTGCTGTTCACTTGCATCTGGTTCACACCCTGCAGCTCAAATTCGACAGGATCCTCGACTGTTATAATATTAAATTGCTCCCTATTTAAATGATTAATAGAAGCATATAATCCAGAAGATTTACCTGATCCTGTAGGACCGGTAAACAAAATCAATCCAGATGGTTGTTCAATTAACCGACTATACTTTTGATAATTTTCCTCACTAAAATCTAGTTCATCTAATCCTTTAATAACATTGCTTAGGTCAAGAATACGAATAACCACTTTTTCACCAAACACTGTTGGTAGGACACTTATTCGAAGATCAACATGTATATTCTCCATTTTAAGCTTTATCCGTCCATCCTGCGGAAGACGTGTTTCGGTGATGTTCATATTAGCTAGTATTTTGACACGAGCAACGACAGCTGCCTGTATCGATTTGGGCAATGTTCTTTCTCGACGAAGATCACCATCGATTCTATACCGCACCTGGACTTCTGTTTCATATGGGTCCATATGTATATCACTAGCTTTCAACTGCACCCCAGAACTAATAAGTTGCTCCACAATTCGTATAGCCGGTGCAGCTTCTGCCGCTGTTTCTAAGCGAGATTCACCCGTTTCAGCCTCTTTGTAAACATTTGTTATAGCTTCCAAGATATCTGCTTTGGCTGCAATGACGGGCTTAATTGAAAATCCGGTATACATCTCCATGTCATCAATAGCGTAGTAATCCATTGGATCGTACATTGCAACAGATAGAATATTATTCTCCCTGCTTAAAGGAATGACGATATGCTTTCTTGCAAACTGAATTGGCAGAAGCTTAACTAAATCAAATTGGAAGGGATAGCGGAAAAGCGAAACATGGGGAATGCCAAGCTGAAATTCCAGTACTTCTATTAACTGCTGTTCCGTTATATATCCTTTTTCAAGCAGTAAGTCCCCTAATTTCTGACCCGATCTTTGTTCTTTAATGGCCTCGACAATCTGCTCTTCTGTAACAAGACCTGCTCGTGTAAGCAATTCTCCCAGCTTCTTCTTTTGTGCCATACTTCCACTTCCTATCTTAAGTTTCTACAAAAATCAATTCTGTCTCTTGTCATTAGATTACTATTAATATAGTCTTAGATTAAATTCAAAAGCAATACCAAAGTAACAATTATAGGTAACTATATGAATCATTAGAACTACTTCGAGACCGAAATGTATTTTACTTCTGTACTTTCACTATCATTTATCTCAACTGTGACAGTTAGCTCTATCTGGCTCTTGTCTTCTTGAAGTTCAGGTTTTAGTTCAGCTTTATAGTTGTCTATTTCAATATCAGTTGGCACTTTAGCAATAATGTCAGGTAATGCTTCTTCATTTAAGCCATCTGTACCGCCATTCTGCTTAATATATGTGCTTACATATATTGTTGCCATATTTATAATATCTGTTTTAATTGCTGATTCTTCCTGTCTTTTCATTTGTTTAGTGGTTGTCAGTAATTGGGCAGACAAAATCGTCCCTAATAATACTAAAAGAACAATAATCCAGAGAACCATTACTAGAGCGGCGCCTCTTTCATCAATTCTTATTTTGTTCATTCGCACTCACCTCTGGAATAAATTTCCTTGCTTCACCTTCTTGTACAGGATTACTAAGGGACCGGGTAATAAAAGTAGCTTGAATTAGATTTTCAACGCCACCTGTTTCATATTTACATAAAGTAACGGCTGTTTTGTATTTAGTATCACCTATTAATTCCTCTCTAACTAGAGGAATTTCTTTTTCAGAGTTATCACAGCTAGGCAGTTGCCCAGTTAGGCCCTGAATATCAGCCAAATTTTCATATTTAGAAGCGACCAGATGAGCAGCTTCATTTGTTTTCAATATGTTTCCATTGATTTTGTTGTGTATAGCTGCTTGGGTGAAAATCGGAACAAATGCAATAATGATTATTGCTAAGATTGTTAAGCTTACAAGTATCTCTACTAAGGTAAAGCCTTGCTCTCTTTGAATAAATTTCAAGCTTTTCACCTCTATTATATCTTCAGGAGTGTTGTAAAATGTCGAATGAAAAAGGCTTCACATTAGTTGAACTGCTGGCTGGACTGCTTTTATTTAGCATCGTTACAATAGCCGCAGTATCCTTAGTAGTTCAATCGATGCACAATAGTGCAAATGCAGAAGCAACGAATAGTTTGCGAAATGATGCAACTTATGTAACACAAGTATTGCGCAGTGCATATGAGAATGGAACACTAGACGGTATGTGTTTAGAAGAAGATCAAGTAAGCCATAACAGTAAAACCTATAAACTTGTGTCAGGAGAAAAAGAAATAGATCTGCTTTTGTCAGATCGGAACGGGATAAAGGACCTTCAATTCACTTCTGATGAATCAGAAAATACTAGGTCTGAATGCTTTAATTCTCAATCAGAAACGCAAACTTTGCAAGTAAAATTCACTACATTCAATGACAGGGACGAGACTTTTGTCTTAGATACTGCTTTTTATAAGCCTACAGAAGAAGAATTAAATTTATCAATAGCAGATCCAGGGCCGCCTATCCCCCCTGAAATTCCATCACCACCATCACAATGTAAAGAAAATCCTGGATTGAAGGGTGATTACTATGGAGATACAAAAATTAATGACTCTGTGTATGCACCTTGGACCTATTGCAGTCCATTCACTGTACATAACGGCAGTTTATGGGTTACGAACTCGGTAAACTTAAATAGTAATGGTAATAAAGATTTGTTCGAGTTTAATGTAGAAGGTTTTTTATTTGTGGATAATGATTTTCGTACAGATAATTCTACTAGAATTAACGTGCAGAAGGATACAGATATTAAAGGTAGTATTACTTTAGTTAGTAACACAATTATGAATACTAGAGCACTCAAAGCGAATAGCCTTACATTCGAACATGTTAGTATACTTAATGTAATGGAGAATCTGAACATTTTACAATCTGCTATTTTCAAGACTAATTCAATACTAAATGTTGGTTCTAGTATGTCTTTGGGATCCACTACAGTACAAAATAGTGCGGTAGTAAACGTAAAAGAAAACATGACAATAAACGGCAATATGTTACTGACGGGGACTCCTAAGGTACTTACTGGAGGCAATGCGTTATTTAAGGGGGAGTACCTTTCCGAAAACAATAGCCAAGTTGAAGCTGCTAAGGACGTCACTGTGGAAAAGAAATTAAATCTTAAAGGAAATTCTAAGTTATACGCAAAAGGTAACATATCCATTAACAGCGATATTAATATTCAAGATGAAGCGCTACTTGTATCAGACGGAGACATTCACATAAAAGGAAATATAACACCTAATAATGGCGGTGGAACGATTTGTGCAAAAGGTTCTATAACCATGGACAATCCAAACAAATCAAGCGACATAAAAATCCTCCCAAACGACCAAAAATGCCAAAAATAAAGACCTATCCCACCCGGGATAGGTCTTTCCTATACACTTCTTATTCCACAACAAACTCAAAATCAGCAGTGAACTTAACATCTTTCCCGATCAATACGCCGCCTGTTTCAAGTGCTGCATTGTAAGTCAGACCGTATGCTTCACGGTTGATTTTGCCTTCTACTTCGAAACCGGCGATTGTGCTGCCGTCCATTGGGTTTTTGGATGTGCCGTTGTATTCCACTTTGAATGTTTCTTCATTTGTTACGTCTTTGATTGTGAAGTCTCCAGTGATTTCAAATTCATCATCGGATACTTTCTTGACGGATTTGCTTTTGAAAGTCATGGCAGGATGGTTCGCTGCATCGAAGAAGTCTCCGGATTGCAGGTGACCGTCGCGATCCGCATTGCCTGTGTTGATTGTCGCCGATTGGATTGTTGCTGTAACGGATGCGTTATCCAAATCATTCAAATCCCCGCTAAACTGCACATCGAAGTCTTCGAATTTCCCCTTTGCTTTGGAAACCATCATATGTTTTACCGTGAATGAAATACTGCTGTGTGCTTTATCCAATTTCAAAACTGCCATGTTCGTTCCTCCTCAGTGCTGTTTCTTCATTAAGTTACTTTACGTAAGTAACTATATATTAATCACCCCTCTACGTCAAGCATTTCTTTAATAAAAAAACATTCCTTTTACAAAGGAATGTTCTCTGTCGTCTGCTGCAATTCGTGATAGATACTCACACGGTTCCGGCCTTTCTGTTTGGCGCCGACATACATGGCGCGATAGGCATGCCGTACCAGTTCCAGAGCGTCTTCACTGTTTTCCGGATAAGTGGCTACACCAATGCTTGCTGTTACATTCAGTGCTACTTTTTGTCCCTTATCCAGTGTATGTTTCGTAACAAATGGTTGAGCTGTGATGCTTCTTTGTATAGAATCAGCAATCTCAGCAGCTTGACATGACCCTCGATGAGGTAGGATGACCGCAAATTCTTCTCCTCCATATCGAGCCAGTATTGCTTCCTTGCCCACTGTCTCGCGCAATCTCTCAGCTACTTCCCGCAGGACATCATTCCCTGCTTCATGTCCATACGTGTCATTCACCTTTTTGAAATGGTCCAAATCTATCATGATTAATGATACTGTATGTTCTGACATGTCTTGGAAAAGCTCGTTGAGTGCATTTTCAAAGTAACGATAGTTATATAAGCCTGTCAATGGACACCGCTCACTGATCTGTTTCGTTTGCTCATAGTGGTATGCATTCAGCAAGCTTACAGCCATGAAGTTTGCCAGTAAGTCGACCAGCATGAATTGGTATTTTTCATATATGTTGCGCTGCTCTGAAAGAAGGACAAGGATGCCGATTATCTGATTATCCCGTTCTATGGGCAAGCACATGAGACTCTCACTGTGAGAGGGGGCTGTTTCTTTCCATTTGCCTATCCACTGCTTCCGTTTCCCGTAACGGACACCAGTCCCGCTCCTCCAAACAGAACCTGCGATACCTTCTTCTTTTTTCTTTCTATCTCCTTGCTGGTAAAAGGAACGCTCTTTCGGATCATAAAGCCGAATCAGCTTAAGATCCTTCCTATTAGTAACGTCATACAAATAAGCTTGATCGACCGGAACAAGCGAGACAATCCGCTCCATGAAAAGATCCAATGTTTCTTTTACGTTCAGCCGAGCAGTCAAATCATGCCCTATCTCACTGACAAGGCGAAGATGTTCATTCATACTGCGGCTTCTATAATAGAGACGCAATATATAAGAAGTACTTGCAATCGAAAAACCGATGAATACAACTGCGATAGGACCGATTTTATGATAAAGCAAATGCAATAGGAGCGCAGCCGGGAGGATGTAAAAAGTCGTCATGAATTCCCAGAAAAAGCTTCGCTCGAAAATCTTATCCCGCATGCCATAAATATATATTCTCGTCAACGTAATCAAAAGGTGATTCATCAAAAAAAGTGTCAATGAGTATGCAAGGATGCCAACAATATGCATCGGGGTCTCCAAAGCTTGTGCAGCATTTCCAGGAAGGTCGAACAAACTGTAGATTCCAGCTGCTGAGACACTCATCAGTAAGAACATCACATAATTCAAAGGAATGCGAAACAAATCTTCCCTTGTCATCCGGACTTGCAGCAATACGATGGTAACACTTACTGTAGTGATGATTAACTCCACAAATAAACCGAAATTCAAATAGATGACAAGCGTGATACCATTCAGGAAAAAGACAGGTATCTGGTTGACCATGATCGGAAACAGCGCCACAATGATTGCCAGTGCGGTGAAAGCACCGAGGTCAAGCCATTTCAGATCATCCAGATTCGTTTGTTGATAGATGCTATATAAGGAAGCCGGCCAAATGATAGCCCAAGCTGCCCATATCCATCGCTTCTCGCTGCTGTTCACCATCTAGCTTCTTCCTTCCTAACAGCACACAAATAAAATTCAGATAATTTAAACTACCACAACTTTCTATTCCCCACAATATACTTTCTGACTTGGTAGATGAAATGCAGGGAGCCTGTAACAAAATAGATCGTATCGTATTGGTCAAGTCGGTATAAATGCTCAACCCATTCCTGCCAATCAGGAACGATATTTACTGTAGGAGAGACCTTCTTCAAGCTCTCTAAGTCGATGGCTCTCGCATGCTCAAAAGTTGTCAGGGATATATTTGTCGTTAACTCACTCAGCTGCCCGATCATTTGTTCAAAAGGCTTGTCCTGGAAAGCACTGAATAAAACCTGAATCTTGGCATGTGGGTAGTTTTCTTTAACAGTTTGAATGAATGTTGCCATTCCTTCTGCATTATGAGCGCCATCCAGGATGATTTTTGGTTCTTCTTCCACCAGCTCGAACCTTCCCGGTAACTGCGCCTGGCTGATTGCTTTTTTCACTTTTTCGTTGTCAAGTGTTATCCCCATCTCCTGCAGCACGCGGCAAGCTTCTGCTACAACTGCTGCATTTATCTTTTGATGGGCTCCTTTCATCTTCGGATTGATCTGCAAACGTTCAGCGTCTTGTGCCTCCACCCAGGTAATCGATACAGCTGCCGCTTTTGCCTGCTGTTCCAATACTGTTCGTGCTTCACTTTGGGTTACAGCACTGATCACCGGCGCCCCTGGTTTAATAATGCCAGCCTTTTCTTTTGCAATAGCGGAAATCGTATCTCCTAAAAAGCGCTGGTGGTCAAGCCCGATATTGGTAATAATACTAAGGATAGGTTCCAGGACATTGGTGGCATCACCACGCCCTCCCATGCCCGCTTCAATCACACAAATATCTGCCTGCTCAGCAAGATAGGAATATGCAATACAAACATGAATTTCGAATTCGCTCGGATAATCTTCCGCTTTGTCCATTTCTTCTATAACAGGCAAAAGCCGATTGCAAGCAGCGATGAACTCCTCTTCCGTTATCCATTTTCCATCCACTTGGATGCTTTCCAAAAATCCGCCGGGTGTAGGAGAAATAAAACAGCCTGTTTTCCAACCGTTATATGTCAATGCCTGGGCAAGATAGGCGGATGTCGACCCTTTTCCATTCGTCCCGGCTATATGTATGCTTTTCATCCGACGTTCGGGGCTGCCTGATGCTTGCAGCAGTTGCTGCACCCGATGCAGTCCCGGCTTGATGCCGAGATGTCTGCGGTTTGCCAAAAAAGCTTCTGCTTGTGCTAGGTTTGCAAACATAAAACATCTCCTTCCATGTATAATGGATAATTATATCAAACTAGTTTGTGCTGCCACTATAGAAATAATTTCTTCATTTGTTGTGCATCACCCAAAGAAAGGAAATTCAGTTATGGCTACACCGAAACTTGGCTGGGTCATTTATAACGGCCATCTTGGCGGCAAGAAATTCCTCGATTTCGCTGAATGGATTCAGCGTGCCGCCCATGCCAATGGAATGGAAATGAAAATCATCAAGAATAATGCGCTGCTTGCAATTGTTGGAACTGACAGCAGCATCCTGATTAAAGAAAAGGAACTGCCTGACTTTGTCGTATTCAGCGACAAAGATATCCCGCTTGCCCAGCAGCTCGAAGCAATGGGAGTTCCACTTTTTAATTCCAGCAAATCGATTGCTGTCTGTGACAATAAGATCCTTATGTACCAAGCTTTATCAGAAGCAGGTATCAGGATACCCAAGACGATAATCGCACCGAAAATATTCCCAGGCACACTTCCGATTCAATTGGAGACGTTTGCCCCTGCAATATCGGAGCTTGGTTTCCCCGTGATCATCAAGGAAGCTTTCGGATCATTCGGCGAACAAGTGTATCTGGTACATAATAAAGCACAGTTGCATCAGAAAATCACCGAAATAGGAACCGAACCATTCGTCCTGCAGGAATATATCCAGTCAAGCCACGGCAGGGATATTCGGATAAATGTTGTCGGCGGCAAAGTCGTCGCCTCCATGATTCGCACCTCGGAAACTGATTTTCGAGCGAATGTGTCGCGCGGAGGCAGTATGCAGCAGTATACCCCGAACGCAAAGGAGGCCCAACTGGCTATTGCAGCTGCTGCAGCCGTTGGAACCGACTTTGCAGGAGTAGATCTTTTATTCGGACCAGAGGGAGAACCGCTTGTATGTGAAGTGAATTCGAACGCACATATTCGCTCTATCTATGACTGCACCGGAGTGGATGTTTCTGTACCCATCATCTCCTATATAAAAGAGGTGCTGTCATGAAAGGCTGGCTGATATATAATCGAGCGGATGCGAAGCGCAATGTTGCTTTCATCAATTGGTTCTTGGAAGAAAGTAACCGTCTGTCGATAGACTTGCAGCTCACCTACACAGATGAGTTGCAAGTGACGCTTCAAAACGGACAAGTATACCTACAAACGAAAGAAAACGCCATACCTGACTTTGCCATTGTAAGAACAATCGATCCTATGTTAACTGCGCAGCTGGAACAGGCTGGCGTTGCTTGTTTTAATAACGCTGAAACTAGTTCATTGACAAACGACAAGATCAAGACACATATGGAACTAGCCAAACTGGATATCCCAATGGTGGACATGTATTTTCAAATAAATACCCCTATCCCAAAGCCCCCGCTTGCATTCCCATTTGTATGGAAATCAGCACATGGCCGCGGCGGCAAGGATGTGCATTTGGTGGAAACAGAAACGCAGTATCAGGAGTTACAAAAACTGTACACCGATCACCCGATCGTTATGCAGAAGCTGGCTCCAACTTCAGGTAAAGATGTGCGGGTTTTTGTGATCGGCAAGAAAGTCATTGCAGCTGTCCTGCGCAGCAGCACTCAGGATTTTCGAGCTAATTATTCACTGGGCGGCAATGCAACACTTTATTCTTTAAATACAGAGGAACTTAAACTCGTTCAACGTATCATCGATTATTATCATTTCGACTTTGTTGGCATCGATTTTCTTTTCGATGAGAACGGCTGCCTCCTCTTCAATGAGATAGAAGATGTAGTGGGCAGCAGAACGCTGAGCAGCGTCAGTGATATCAATATCGTAAAGCTTTATTTGGAATATATAAATCAGTTCTTGGAGGGATATGATTGTAAGCTGTAGCAGGATTTTTTGATGAGCATACCGAAAGAATGATCGCGGCATTATGGACAGAGCTGCAAGAGAAAGAAATCACCGATTACCCTTTTCGACGGAAGGGACACAGGCCTCATCTCACTTTTGCTTCCATCACTGAAGTCGAGCCTGTTCTATTACATGGACTGCAACAAATTTCAGCTAAGTTTAAGCCTCTTCCATTGAGCTTCCACCTGTTCGGAAGTTTTATAAAGAGCGATACATTTCTGCTTATCCCGAATTTTAATGGTGCATTAACCGAACTTCACCGAAAGATAAACGCCCTGCATTCGGCTGCTCCATTCTTTACTCCAGATAATTGGATTCCGCATATCACGATAGCCAATTATCTGAGTCAAACTCAATTTGCGGCCGTTCAGCAGGTGGCTAAACAAAGACTGGATCCGTTTATGGCAACGATGATAAATCTTGCAATCATCCAAGTCAGGGAAAGTGATGTAGCAGAATTGCAGACATATTCTTTTTAGGATTATTCGCGTCTCCTTCGGCCAGAAATTGTTGAAATGTTTTGAAAATAATTCGTGCGTCTAATTAAATTATCTTCATAGGAAAACGAAATATTGGAGGGTGATGGAAATGATAGCTGAATTAAAAAATGTGTCTTTAAAAAGAGACGGGAATTGGATTTTACAAGACCTGAATTGGCAAGTGGAAAAAGGACAGAATTGGATATTATTTGGATTGAATGGCTCCGGCAAAACTTCATTGCTGAATCTATTGAATGCCTACGCCTTCCCAACAACAGGGACGATGAGTGTTTTAGGTATGGAATTCGGCCGTACATATTTAGCTGAAAAACTGCGGATTCAAATCGGTTATGTCTCTTCATCCTTACAGCAAAAGATCGAATCAAGTGATAATGCATTCGAAGTCGTACTCAGCGGCGCTTATGCTTCCATCGGTCTTTATGAAACCCCTACAGATGAAATAAGGGAAAGGGCTGCACAACTGCTTTATGATCTTGGCTGTTTTGATTACGCGAACCGCCGCTATGAGACGCTGTCGCTCGGAGAAAGGCAGCGAGTATTGATTGCACGTGCACTGATGGCCGATCCGCCGCTGCTTATACTGGACGAGCCCGCCAATGGACTGGACTTCTTGGCACGAGAAGCATTGCTTGAATCCATTGAAAGAATCAGCAATAAACCAGATGCCCCTACTATCATCTTTGTTACCCATCATATCGAAGAAATTTTACCTATGTTCGATAAAACACTACTGCTCAAGGAAGGAAAAGTGTTTGCATCTGGAGACACGATTCGTATGATATCAAGTGACCGTCTTTCCGAATTCTTCGGCATTCCGGTGAGCGTATTGTGGGAGAATGATCGCCCCCTGCTTTCCCGAATACAGATGGCAAGTAAGTGAGGTGTTTCTGTTTTCTGGTTGCGTTAAAGTCCAGAATACGAAAGCTAGATTGCTTCGATTAAAGAGGATGAAATGATGGCGAAGCGTTTCAAAATTTCTCTACTGAAGCAGACGGGAAGGTTCAAATCCCCGGTAAAAGAAAGCGGATAAAAAACAGACGGTCAGAGGCATAAGCCACTGACCGTTTTTATGTTTTGAAAACATCCCGTTATTGATAAATCCTGCAAATTCTCCTATCAATAAAAATGGTCATTCTGACATGATAACAGCATATACGCAATGAGTGGATTGTGAATAGTCTGGACTATGAGTACTTTTTGAACTAGAAGGAGGGATAATATGCCGCGATTTTGTATTTTCCCTGGCTATAACTGGTGCGGACCGGGCTGCAGCGGGCCAGGTGCTCCCGTCAATAGAGTTGATGCTGCATGTAAGCAGCATGATATCTGCTACAAAAGAAATGGAAATCGCTGTGAATGTGATCAAGCATTTATGAACCGACTTCGTCCACTAATCAATCCGCATACGCAAGAAGGCCGACATGCAAAGCTGATGTATAATTATATGAAACTTCAAACCAGAATAACTTGCAGTAGATTTAGAAAGTAGGGGCGAAATTACTTGTCTACCATCTTTACATTCACATAGATCAACAGAATCAAATTAGCCATGATGACTAATTGCATGGCAACTATACTCCATTCTGACGAGAAAATAAAAGGCACTAAAATCAAGATAGTTCCGCTAATTAAATAAAACGGGCTGACAAGATCAATAAATTTTTGTTTGTACCGGATTCGCTGCTGATTATAGCCTCTCAGAATGCTGACCATCTTTTTGACATTTACCAAATAAGCCAGCACGATGAACACAACGCCTAAGAAAACAGAAAAAATTTCGTGTTCCATGATCTGCCTCCTTGGAAAGAATTCTAGGTTTACAATGCTCACAGAGGTTTAACAATCAAAGAAAAAAAGACTGTCACATAGCATTATTATCCATTATATTAAATAAATCAAACCTCGGGTATTCTTTTCTCATTCTGCGCCTCTTTATGCAATATCTCTGTTCTTTAACCAATCAATATATCAGAAATCAAATTCACTTTTGGCGGCTCATTTTTGTTTTCTATATCCCCTCTTATAGGCTATCGACAATATTCAATTTTGTATCGATAGATTTAATCCAATCCAACAATAAGTTGTAGTCGCTCTGCACATTTCAAAATCCCGAAACAGGGTTAAGAGTTAACGAAAAAAGAGCTTCAACGGAACCCTTCCATTCATGACTCCAGCAGCTTGTTTTGATGCACATATACCGCAGCCTGGGTCCGATCATTCACCTGCAGCTTTGCCAATATATTGCTGACATGTGTTTTAACGGTTTTAATCCCGATAAACAGTTTATCTGCAATTTCCTGATTCGTCATTCCCTGGCCGATACAACAGAGCACCTCAAATTCTCTTTCTGTCAATTGATCATGGGGCAGCTGTTTTTTCTGGCGAAAGCTGTTCATAACTTTTGCAGCTACGGCAGCCTCCATAACTGTCTCCCCAATGGCAGCTTTTCTAATAGCTTCAGCAATTTGTTCTGCTGTTGATGTTTTCAGCATATAGCTGAATGCTCCTGCCTCCAAAGCCGGGAAAACTTGTTCGTCGTCGTAGAAGCTTGTTAGAATGATAATTTTAGCAGCTGAACCCGTCGCCATGATTTCCTTAGTCGCTTCTATCCCATTGCCATCGTCCATGATCAAATCCATGAGTACGACATCTGGATTTTCCTGCTGAACTAATCGAATGCCTTCTCGGCCGCTGCTGGCTTGACCGACGATGTCAAACTCATCTTCTGTTTCCAAATAGGCTATCAGCCCTTTCCTTACAATATCGTGATCATCTATTACTACAATCCGTATCATCAAATCAAGCCCCTTATTTTGTCGGTATTCGAAGACCAATCTGCGTACCAATGCCTGCACTGGCCCTAACTGTAAACGTACCGCCCAATTCTTCACAGCGTTCCTGCATGGTTTTTAATCCAAGGGATGTTTTTCTCTGCTGTACAACTTTTGTATCGAAGCCTTTGCCGTTGTCCTGTATGTTAACTGCTACATCCATACCTTTTGTAAACAATTCAATCGTTACTTCACTTGCTTCAGCATGACGCAATGTATTTGAAAGAGCTTCTTGTATAATACGAAACAGATGTTCTTCCATCGATTTAGATAATTGCTTCGTTTCTTCAATATGTACATTGAATACAAGTTGCGTGCGAGATTTCAACTCTTCTATCAGCTTTTCGACTCCGCTGCCAAGGGACTCTCCTGAAAGATGTACAGGTCGCAAATGCAACAGCAGTGCCCGCATTTCGGTCTGCGCCTGTTGTGCTATTTGCGAAACTTCTACGATCTTGTCTCTGGCAACTTCTGGTTTCTTATCAAACATCTTTACGCCAGCTTTCGACATCATTGTCAATGCAAATAATTGCTGGCTGACCGCATCATGCAAATCCCTTGCCAGGCGTTGACGTTCTTCCATTGCAGCTGCTCTGCTGGATCCTTCTGCAAGTTCTGCCTTCTCATCCGCCATACGTTGAAGCGATTTTACTTGCGCATACATTTTATCTGTCAACTCATTCAAATCTTTACCTATTCGAGCTATCTCATCGTTGCTGTTGTCCACAATCTTCGCTTTATAGTTTCCATTGGCAACCATCGTAATAAACAATGACAAATAATCCATGCGATCCTTTATTTCTTTGCTATCTTGAAAGCCAACAAAAATGGATGTAATAAGATGAAGAATAATATATATCAGCAAAAACATGAAAATCGCTTGTACACTTAGCCATATCGGTTCAAGTAAAACATGGACAGACAGTAGAATACCGAGTAACAGAATTGCGTTTAGGAACAACGTGCGTACATTAGTTTTGATATACGAGTATCGAATACTATTAAGTTTCTTTAACATCTATATCACCTCAAATCCGATCCACTCGTATTTGACCTGCCTTATAGTCGATGTAGATATCGAGCTTACGGATCGCATCTGCATATCCGGGAGTTTCATAATAGGTCCTGCGGTTGATACCCTCGGAAGTTTCTCCAAAGACATTTATTTCCCCCGCCTTAATCAATGCTTCCAAACGGAACTCTAGGTTATCAGGAAGGATAATTCGTACTTCTCCGGCCCATCCCTTTAAATGAAAAGGTATTTCCTCATTTGGAATGAAAGCTTTCGTAAAGTCCACATAATACTCTCCTACAGCATTCTTCACCTGAGTAGGTTCCACTGTCCACCCTTCACTATCAAAACGATGATCACCCACTGCATAATTTTGATATTTTTTGTATTCTTTCTTGTTCTTACGGTCATTCCATTCTATGTTCACAGCAGCTTTGTGCTTTTTACCCTTTTTGCCAAAACGAAGCAAACTGACTCCCATAAATATGATAAGCAGCGGCCAAAGCTTAAACACATCCGAGAATTCAAAAGTCAGTATTTCAAAGCGATCAAGGACAAGCAGTCCGCCGAACAGAAGACAGAATATGCCAAACCAAAAGCCTCCGTCGCCTCGTAAAAAATCTATTAAGGCTTTCAATCCGAGTAATACAATGAATACTGGATACAGATAATGCCAGATTTCGCTGTAATTCCAATCAATTACGCCTATATTCGACAATACTAGTACTAACCCGATCACAATAATTGCGATAGCAAATAAATTACTCCACATTCGTTTCATATTATCCCACCTGCTTATACCATTTCTTGATGCTTTTCCTTATTATAACTGTTAAATGAAGTAAGTTGTTTATTTCGAAGGCACAAAATTCCGGTAACCATGACTGATATTCCTCCAGTAATACAAAGAACCTGGATACTAACACCAATTCCCAGCAATGCCGATGTAACCATATAGGACACTGGAATAAGGCCGGTCGAAGCAAGAGCCATGATACTCATCACCCTGCCGATCATCCGTCGATCTGTTGTCTGCTGCAGCATAGTCGAGATTGGTATATTGGTTAATTGAAGACAGATACCAATAGCAAAAATCGCTGCTGCAGAGGACCAAAAATGAATTGCTGCACCGTACAAAATAAAGAATGCACTCATTGTGATCAAACTGAATATTACTGTATGTCCTGGATTCTTTAAGTTTTTGAGCAGCACCAGGCTAAGCGCTGCAGCAAGAGATCCAATCCCTAATGTACCTTCTAAGATCGTCAAACCTAACGCATTCGTTTCAAAGACATCCTTTGCCAGCAATGCGACCGATAAAGAAACCGGACCAGTCAGGAAAAAGTTGATGAAGAAGCTCACTATCATTATGGTACGAATCAAAGGATTATGTTTTACATAGTTGAAACCTGCTTTCACATCTTCTAGTGGTGATTGTTTTATCTCAGCTAGTTCTTTCTGCGTTGAGATTGTCCGCAGCAAGGAAATAGAGAAAGTTGCTGCACATAACATGACAATAGCAAGAGTAAATACTGCAGGAAATCCACCCAGCACAATGAGACTTCCTCCGATAGCCGGTCCCACAATAGGACTGACCATATTCGTCATTTGCACCATCGCATTACCTTGCTGCAAGTTCTCTGGTTTAAGTACTTCTGGCAATAATGAACTTGCTGCCGGATAAGAAAATGCATCCGACACTCCAAAAAGCGCAGACAATACAAGTAAGTGCCAAGGCTGTAACATATCCGTAAGCAAGAGTACAATTACGATACCAACCAATATTGCCCTAGAGGCGTCAGACGTAAGTAAAATTAATTTTTTCGATATACGGTCTGCTGTTATGCCGCCAATAATAATAAATAATAGCCTTGGAACCGAAGCTGCAAAGAAGAGCATCCCAAAATAAAACCGATTTTCAGTGATGGACAACATTAGCCATTCCGCACCCATTAAGTAAACATAATAACCTGGAGCAGAAAATAACATACTGATAAATACCAGCCTAAAATTACGATTGCGAAACAGCTGCCATTTGCTTACCATTACTTCTTCTGCCATTTCTCCGACCTTCTTTCCGTTTGTTACCTTTAGTGTAACCGGGCAGAAATACACAGAAAACGAACTTTGGATTGGAATTGTCTCCGCCTTAAGACGGAGACAATTCTCGGACCATTCAGTACAGCAATAACTCGATCCATCTACAAGTGATCTTTAAGTTTACGATCTGCTTTGATATAAAGAAGTGAAATGGTATTGTAAAAATAATGAACACCCATACCTTTTTAAAATTGAAGAACGTATAAACAATAAAGGGGTGAAAAAATGGAGCGGCCAAAGCAAGTTGATCGTCAGTCTCAAATAGAGGAAACAATGGATAAGCTGTCACATTACTGTCTATATCTTACGAAGAATAAATGGGATAGCGAAGAAATAACACAAGAGGCAGTCTTAAAGACACTGACAAAATATAAGGAAGACACGTTTCCTCCGCCAGTCAGCCTGTTGAAAAAGATTGCTTATCATGCCTGGATAGATCGGATACGCAAGCGGAAAAAAGAAGAGCTTGTATCTGAAATTCATGACTTAGCGACAGCAGATAAGAAAGAGTCAGAGCAGCAGATGGATCATCTACGAAAACTTACACCAAAGCAACTGGTCGTTTTTGTCTTAAAGGAAGCTTTTCATTTTCAATCTACAGAAATTGCAGCGTTACTCGGTATAAACGAATCGGCTGTTAAAGCGCTTCTACACAGAGGACGCATGAATATTTCAAACGACACTATACACCCACTCGTCCGGAGCTCTTGGGAAAACTTGCAGCAGGAGGAAATCTTGGAACTTGTGGAAGTCACACTGAACAAAGACGATCCTGCAGAGCTTATTCGCTTACTACCTAATATGCTTCATGCTTCAAAGTCTTCCCTTCAAACAAACTCAAATGTTTATATGGCTGCAGCCTAAAGCTGCAGTTATTTTTTTGCCCATATCTTATAACATTTTCATTTCGTTCTAATTAAGAAGAATGAAAGGAGAGTGTTAACAATGACTGCAATACCTTATGTAGTGGAGCAATCGAATATGGGCGAACGATCCTATGACATCTATTCAAGATTGTTAAAAGATCGAATCATAATGGTGAGTGAAGAAATCAACGATAGCATGGCCAATGCAATTGTGGCGCAGCTGTTATTCCTAGCTGCAGACGACCCGGATAAGGATATTTCACTATACATCAATAGCCCAGGAGGTTCGATATCAGCAGGTTTTTCAATTCTCGATACAATGCAGTATATAAAACCTGATGTACAGACGATTTGCACAGGCATGGCTGCTTCTTTTGGTGCAATGCTGCTTCTTGCCGGAACGCCGGGAAAAAGATATGCTCTGCCAAATAGTGAAATTATGATTCATCAGCCGCTTGGAGGAGCCAGAGGTCAGGCAGCCGATATTGAGATTACTGCTAAAAGGATTATTAAACAAAGGCAGCATATTAACCAAATAATAGCGGATTTTACCGGACAGCCGATCGAAAAAGTAGCTGCCGATACTGATCGTGATTATTTTATGAGTGCTATGGAGGCGAAGGATTATGGGATTATTGACGCCGTTTTGATCCGCAAATGAGAACTGCATACGTATAAATATGCTCTTAAGGAATTTCAGGTACTCGGCGAGACCTAGAAACAGAAAAATTAACGCAAACAAATTTTGTAATTTCCTGCTATAAGCTCCCCTGACTGCACAAATGATATTATTTATGAAAAATCCCCCCAACCTGAGATACACCTCAAATTAGGGGGGGATTTTTTTGAGACTAATTTCGATCCCACAGCTGCTCCTAAAACCATAGCAATAAACAATATTCTTTTCCTATCCTAGGTACAGGAAAAGTATAATGGTAATGAATTACTATTGATTGCAGAAATTGGAGGGATTCAAGTGGCAAAACCAGTGCTTTTAGAAGAGAAATTTGAAAGTAAAGAATTAAATAGCTTACTCCAATGGCGTTATGAACCTAAGAAATGGTTTATTGACACAGCTAGTTCTCAGTTAGTTTTAGTAACCGATCCGGAAACAGATTTCTGGCAAAAAACACATTATGGCTTTGAAAATGACAATGGGCATTTTCTTTATACAAAAACAGATAAGAACTTTAGGATGACCACAAAGGTTAAAGCATTGCCAAATGCAAAGTATGACCATGCAGGGTTGATGATTCGCCATTCAAAGAATACCTGGGTAAAAACATCCTTAGAATATATAACAACTAGTTTAAGCAAATTGGGCGCAGTAGTTACAAATCAAGGGTACTCCGATTGGTCAACACAGTATGTAAAGGATAAAGAGATTGACTTATACTTCCGGATATCCAGAATTGCTTCTAATTGTTATATTGATTTTTCCTGGGATGGCGAAGAATGGATGCAAATGCGGATAGCACATTTGGACATTCCCGATGATGTTCCAATTTCTGCTGGATTATTTGCATGCAGCCCTCAAGGAAAGGATCAGTCTGTGCGTTTTGATTTTCTTACCATAGAAGAACTTTCATCTGATCCAAAGGAAGCTTACTTGTAAGTTTCCTGCTCATGGTATCTGGACTGCGCGCCAAAAGTTAGAGTGACACATAACTTTTGGCGTGCATTTTTATGGTGAAATATAGCGAAGGTTTCAAACTAAAAATTGTAAAATATTATAAAATGGACTTAGGGGTTATGACTTTCTAGCCGACAAGAATGATGATGAAATATACAAATTCTATACGATAATCGTAAAGAATTACTATTTACAAAAAGATGAATATCCATTATAGTCATTGAAGAGTCATCATATCTTCAATTAAAGGAGCTATTCATATGAATCCCAAATTACAAAAGAAAATCAACAACTTAGAAAATGGCGATAGATTTCCTGCAGATAAATTATTTGAGTTTTTACCTATCAAAAAAGATGACCTTGTATTAGATCTTGGAGCTGGTACTGGTTACATTTCCCTTGCTATTGCTGAACTCGTTAAAACTGTCTATGCATTCGATTATGATGAAGATATCCTTAAATACTTGGATACAGTAGCAAAGGAAAGAGACATCACAAACATTAATACTGTTGCAGGTAACTTTAAAGATATTCCGTTAGATAACCATTTTTTTGATATAGCTATTGCTTCAATAGCTTTGCACGAAGTTCAGCCCCTTTCAATAGCTTTGAAAGAAATCAACAGAATCTTGAAAGACAAAGGCTTGTTCTTATGTATTGAATTTGAGAAGAATGAAACTTCTACTGGACCAAGAGTTTCTTCTAAAGATATGGAAGCTGAAATCCTTAATGCTGGCTTTTCAATTGTAGATAAGATTTATCCATCAGAAAAAGTTGCGAACCAGTCTATCTATATTATCCTAGCTCAGAAGAATGATTTGTAGAGTTGTCGCCAGTGTTAGAATGTATAAAAGTGGGTAGGAACGAATGTACAAAAAGACTGAACATTATTGATGTGCATCCTAAAGGTTAGAGTTCAATGTTAAATAGCCAGTTGGCTGGTGTGAAGACGGTATTGTACCGGACTCATGCCAGCCAATAAACTTACTTACAAAGCAATTAGTATTTGTATTAACCTCCATACATACTATTATCTTGTTCATTCACTTCTTTCTTTTCTGGCAAGTAATTCAAGGAAAAGCCCACAAGACTGAATAATGCACTCAGAATAATGGTGGGATTTTTAAACCATTCAGCACTTTGGATGATAAGATCTCCCTTTTGCAGTATTATGCCTATCATCTGGCCCACCACGAGTAAAGTGCCGCAAGTCAGGAAAGCTACAAGCAATACTTTAAACAAAATCTCCGCGATTTTCCGCATAAATATCGACTCCCCTTCATTTATACAGGTAGTATCTCCATTCCAATCAACCAGCCGATCGCTACGATTGGAAGCATATAATAAGCAATAAGCGGCATGAACGTTTTTTCCGGTCTTGCTCCTGCCAATCCGGAAGCAATGAATATTGAACCCGATGCAGGTGGTGAAGCTCCTTCGGTTGACGAGAATGCCAGTATTGCCACCACAGCTACGATTGGGTCTACACCAGCAGAGGTTAAGGCCGAGAAGGATACCAAACCAACTGCTGTGAGTGTCGCCGTGGACGATAGCGGTCCAGCTACCAATGTCACCAATATTCCAACCATCAGTACCATCAGCCATTTGGGGACATCAAGTGAAGAAGTAATATGGCTAAGATCATCTGCAAGCCCTAATTGTGAAAGTACTTCGCTCGCAGCCACAGCAAACAACATTAGCGCACCGATAGTTGTAAACTGCGGGATGGCAGATGACAGCATCTTAGACCAATGCGCCAGGGATCCAGGTGTTCTTTTCCAGCCGATAATCAAACTGATGATCATAATCAGGATAGGTATCCAAGTAATCAATGAAATTGCGTCCATTGCTTCTGGTCCGATATTAGGATTATTCGTCAAAGCTTCTGCAACCGGTCCTACTGTGACAAGAATCGGAATCAAGGCACCGGCGAATATGAAGATGGACTTCCAGCCCTGCTTAACAGCTTCCCTGAAACCGACCAGATCCTCTGATGGAAGGGCTTTGATACCGTTCTTCTTAACAAGCATGAATACCAATATAAGCCGGTACAAGACCTGGTAAGCTCCACCAATCAAAAGAGCGATGTAAAGGTCACCCTCTGCAACTACAGCCCCGACCGGTGCAAATCCAAGCATGATGAACATGGAGGAGTTCGGTGGCAATGCGGCCCCCAAACCACCATTTCCAGCCAGGATTGTCGCTGTTGTTTCACGGCTCCAGCCAGATTTGATCATCCACTGGGCTGTGATCGATCCAGTGGTGGCTGTATTGGCTGAATTAGAACCAGATAGGGCTCCAAGAATAGCTGAGCCAACCGTACTCATGTAGGCTGCACCACCTGGCAGCTTTCCGATAAGTGAATTGAGTATACGCAGAAGGGCTTGGATCAAATTGAGCTTATCCACTAAAAAAGCCATGAAAACAAAGGCAACGGCCGCATATAATACTTCATAAGTGGAAGCAAAAACCAAACCTTCCCAAAATAATCTCGGGGCTTCCGTTCCACCAAATAATACCGTGGCAACGAAACCAAGCAACATTGCTTCTCCCATATTCCGCTTCACTACTACATTCCAGATAATAATGACCGCTATAAACACTACAAGCGCGATAAAACCAGTCATTCAATCTCCCTCCACTTCAGCTCGGCCTTTAAATAAAACGCTTACAAATCAGGTGCGAGATACTTCTTTTTCTTCCATCAGCAGTTCGAGGACCTCTTCCCACGTATCTGGCTTGCTTCCTTTAAATTTTTCCGAGATATTCAATTCGGCAAGACGTTCCAATTTTTCCTTTGCAGCAATCGAAATACTTGCATCCAGATTGGATTCTTGCAGCATCTCTATGGAACCTCCCAATTCCACCGCACGCCTGTTGGCGTGAAGTGCACTTCCCGTCACTAACCGGTTCATTGTTTCCACAAAGGTCTTGCTGTTCATCGTCTCATCGATTGAACGGATGGCTTCTTCTTCCACTCCATACTTCTTGGCAGCTTCCAAAAACTCAACCATTAAACCAACGACACCTTTCATATAAATACTTCTGATCAGCTTGAGTGCTGACGCATCGCCAGGATTGTCGCTTATTTTGGTGATTTGCATGCCGTAATCCGCTACGTTTTTCATAAATCCATCCGTTCCACTTCCACTTGCAGAAATCGGTACCTTGTGCTGATAAACAGGTAATGGTCCCAGCATTGCCGCATCGACAAACAAAGCTCCCCCATCCTCTACTACACTGGCAGCTTGTTTCTTTATTTTTGGAGTAGCGGCTGATACATCCACATAAACCAAATCTTTCTCTAAGCTGCCTGCTAGTGATTGTGCAACTTCCAAGGTCTTATTGGCAGGAACTGCAGCGATAACAACACTGCAAACCGCTGCAACTTCACCAGCACTTTCCAATAATTCAACATTTGCTTTGTTTGCTCTCTCTCTTATACGATCAGAGAAGTTTGGATCATCTAAAAGAGCATCAAATGCATAAATTTGATCAACACCTTCTGCATTCAATCCAAAGGCCATCTCATACGCTGCTTCTCCAAACCCGATAAACCCTAATTTCATATCGTTCACCCCCTATTCTTAGTACTGTTTCATTTTGCTTTCCAACCATTTTGGCGCCAAGGACATTGGATCAGGACTTTCCTGAGATGAGTATTGCGCAATTGTTTCCAATCTCTTTTCTTCATACTTCAATTTTTCCAAAGCTTTATGGAGTACTTCGTCTATTTGGTCAATCGGAACGACAACTACACCATCATCATCAGCTACAACTAAATCACCAGGCGCAACACGAACACCACCGCAAGAGATGATTTCATTCACTTCACCCGGACCATCTTTAAAAGGTCCATTCGGATTAAAACCCTTACTGTAAATGGGGAATTTTAATTCTTCCAGTGCTTTTTTATCCCTGACAAGACCATCAATCACTATACCTTCCACACCAATTGCTTGAGCCGAACCGGCCATCAGCTCTCCTAAGTAGGCATTATTTGTGTGTCCCTTTCCATCAACTACAAGTACATGGCCTTTCTTGGCTGAATAGATGGCTTGGTGGAGAATTAAATTATCTCCCGGCCTCAGACTCACTGTCATAGCTGTACCTACGATTTCCATCCCGGAGCTTACAGGTTTGATCCGGTAATCCATCGCACCCGTGCATCCCATTACATCGGCAAGCAGCGTAGAACTTAAATTTTTGGCCATTTCGATTACTTCATTAGGCAGCAACGAAACTTCCTTCATGTTGTGACTCACCCCTTATAAGTAATGAATATTACAACGATACTACATATAGGTAATAAATATAACCTCGTTGAGGAGATGATACCATTGCTTCATAACGTTGTAAAGCGCTTTCATTGATAAATTAAAAAATGAGCCATCACATTTTATTTCGTGTGATAGCTCATCTCCGTAAGAATGGAGTTAATTTTATCTAATCGAGGTTTGGTACGCTCCGGATAATTAATTGCCAAGGCGCTTAAAATGTAGTCAGCAATCAAGATTGCCGACACAATGGAATTATGTGATCCGATACTTGGTGAAGGGCAAGGCAATATGTAATCTGCATATTTTGATACTGGTGATGTGTAGCTGTCCGTTATCAGGATTATCTTCGTTTCAGCTGCTTTTGCTACTTGTAAAAGCTGACTGATACGTTTGGCATATCTCGGATAACTGACTGCAATGACCAAATCGGATGCATGAAATGTAACGGCATCCTCTACCCAATCCGTCGTATCGGCATTGAAATAACGGCTGTTTCCCAAAATCCGATTTATCCCCAGTGAAAGATATTCCCCTACAGGTCTACCGCTCCGTACACTCGTACATAGTATCTGATCTGATTCAGCGATTAATTTTATTATTTCTTGTAAAGTCTCGGCCGAGATGCTATCCAATGATGACTGAATATTATTGTACTGCTGCTCCACATGCTGATGCATGAGTTCACTTTTAGTTGTGCTTTTTAAGTTTGCTTCCAGTCTTGTTTGCGGTGCTGCCTTGTGCTTCATGGACGCTTGGAGCTCTTTTTGCAGCTCCGAAAATCCCGAATAACCTACAGCTGCAGAAAACCTCATGATCGTTGCTGTACTTGTCCCTACCATTGTAGCAAGTTTATCCACTGTCAGAAACGCAACATCCATAGGGTTCTGAATGACATATTCTGCAATTCTCCGTTGCGCATCCGTCAAATTGAATGCATTTGATTGAAGTTTTTGAACGAGATCAGCCAATGTTTTCCACCTACTTAAATCAATTTGGATACAATCATTTTAACAGTAAACGAATACTTTATCTCCTCTAATAAACGAAAAAGACACTCATAAGAGTGCCCGGAGTTTGTTGGCATAATCTAAGAAACTACTGAAACTCCATCCCTTAACTCATTGAATCATGATTAACTATATCAACCAGCTTAAATTCTTTGTTCTCCTATTCAAATTTCAGGATGCAGCAATTTCCAATGCGTTCCTGCTGTTCGATGGAACTTGTATGCTCCCAATACCTAAAGTTTCTACAAGCTGCCCCATGAGATACAGCTAAGACGACTTTGTTATCTCCATCCATGATTTTTTGTACGTAGCTGCCATTCTTTCTTGTAATGCTTCCTGATCTTCACCACCATATTTAACAAAGAAATCATCATAAGGAAGTGGTGGATTCTCTTTCAAAAGTACCGAAATTCCATTCTTTTAATCCTTTCAATCTCGTGTATGGCATATCAGTCACAATTTCCAAAGTGTCACTCGCTCTTTCCGAAGTCGAACTAAAGGCTTAATCAAACACAATATTATGTTCCTTGTTGGCGGCAGCTTTGGCTTGTTTGATACCTAATGCTGTCAGTGGTGAATCACACCAGCCTTGAACTTTTTTTCTTTTGTTGAATAATGTTTGTCCATGTCTCATTAAATACAGTGTTTTTTCATTATGCAGCTCCTTCATTTTTAATAAACAATCCCATATCAAGGAAGTAGATTTAATTTCCTGCCGTATATCACTATTTAGGAAAAGAATTAAATATGCAGTTCTATTAAACAAATTTTATTAGTTAAAAGAGCTTTGAGAGGATTAGGCACAAACTTGATATGATTGTGTTTATGGTTAATCAAAAGTTTGTGACATAATGAAAGGGGTTACATGAGCAGCTTTGCTAAGAGGAGGACTATATAAATGGAATATACAAAACTAGGGAATACAGGTTTGGATGTATCCAGATTCAGTCTTGGATGCATGAGTTTTGGTGATGCTGAAAAATGGATACATCAATGGGTACTTGACGAGGAACAAAGTCGTTCCATCATAAAAAAAGCACTGGATCTCGGAATCAATTTTTTTGATACGGCAAATGTGTATTCAATGGGAACCAGTGAAGAATTCCTTGGGCGCGCCTTAAAGGATTATGCAAATCGTGACGAAATAGTGCTGGCGACCAAAATCCATGGGCGCATGCATGAAGGCCCAAATGGTGCAGGTCTTTCTCGCAAAGCCATCATGAGTGAGATTGATAAAAGCCTGAAGAGACTGGGTACAGATTATATCGACCTATATATCATCCATCGCTGGGATTATAACACCCCGATCGAAGAGACGATGGAAGCATTGCACGATGTGGTGAAAGCCGGAAAAGCTAGATATATCGGGGCCTCTGCCATGTACGCTTGGCAATTCCAAAAAGCATTGCATGTAGCAGAGAAACATAACTGGACACGCTTTGTATCGATGCAGAATCATTACAACCTCATTTACCGCGAAGAAGAGCGGGAAATGCTTCCTCTTTGCAAAGAAGAAAAAATCGGTGTGACTCCGTACAGTCCCCTTGCTTCTGGAAGACTAACACGTGATTGGTCCGAAACAACTCTGCGTTCCAAAACAGATCAAATTCAAAAATCCAAATACGATAAAACTGCTGATGCCGACCGCTTTGTTGTCGAACGGGTAGCCGAAATTGCAGAAAAACGTGGAATACCACATATCCATATTGCACTTGCCTGGCTGCTGGCGAAAGAAACAGTTACATCTCCCATCATAGGAGCGACAAAGATTTCTCATCTGGAAGATGCCGTAGGTTCTTTATCCGTAAAGCTGACAGATGAAGAAATGACATATCTGGAAGAACCGTACGTTCCTCATGGTGTAGTCGGACCAAACTAAAAACAACATTACCAAAAAGCTACTCTCTTACGGAGTAGCTTTTATTATAAGCTGAGTACAAAATAGTATGTTCACCTAAATTATCCCTATAACAGAATCGGTTTAAAAAACAGACTTTGCCTTTTACTAAACAGAAAGAATACACAAATTCTTTTCAGGTTAGATAAGAAAAAATTAGTCGTTGACAGAGGTTATATTCCGTAAAATCTTGAACTCTATTTAGACGTCATGTAAAAAGTGTTGGTTTATCAGATAGGAGGAGGATATTTTGGATAATTCTTTATCATTTCATGATTTACGAAAGTGGAAATATGCTCTTTTTGTTCTTTTTAGTCTGCCTGGGCTATCTTTTTCTACATGGATTTCAAGAACTCCGGATATTCGCAATACACTTGAGGCATCTACCTCTTTAATGGGTTGGATTATATTTGGTTTGGCATGTGGTTCCATTGTTGGACTACTGATCGCAAATAAGGTAATTGCCAAACTGGGGACCCGTCCTGTTATATTGATTTGCTTGATCTTCATCATACTTGGCCTTTCTTTAATAGGCATTAACGCTTCGTTTTTCCCGGTACCCTTTTTAATCTTTCTATCATTGGTCCTATTCGGTCTGGGGTACGGAATGGGAGAAGTCGCCATAAATGTTGATGGTGCATTGTTAGAGCAAGCCGCCTCAAAAACCCTCTTACCCGCATTGCATGGTTGTTTCAGTGCAGGAACGTTGATTGGTGCAGGTTTGGGTTATCTGACACTAGGACTTGGTATTTCCACTTTATATCATTTAATCGGTATTGTATTCATATCACTCATTTTAATAGGTGCTTTTATCAATAAAATCCCCAACGGAAACGGAAAAGCCATAAAAGAGACGGAAAAAGCTGATGGGGAATATAAATCAAATGTGTGGAAAGAAAAGCGTACTATTTTAATTGGATTGATAGTGTTAGGCATGGCTTTTGCAGAAGGATCGGCCAATGAGTGGCTGCCGCTTGCTATAGTTGATGGGTTCGCTGTGGGGGCTCAATCTGGTACGCTTGTCTATGTCGTTTTTCTAAGTGCTATGCTGGTTGCCAGGATAAGTGCCGGATTTTTCTTGGATCGGTTCGGGCGTGTTACAGTTCTGAGGTACGCTGCAATTTTTGCTGCAATTGGTGTTGGCGTATTGATCTTTGCACCTAATTTACCTATAGGAGTGTTAGGTGTGTTTTTATGGGGTATTGGCGCTTCCATTGGATTCCCTCTCGGCTTATCAGCAGCTGGTGATGACCCTATTGACTCCGCACAAAGAGTCGGAGCTGTTTCCATCATCGGCTATTTGGCCTTTTTAGTTGGTCCCCCGCTACTAGGTATGTTAGGAGATGCAATTGGACTGCTGAATGCAATGAGTACGGTGCTTCTTGTAGTGGTCGCTGTATATTTCTTAGCTCCAATTGTTAAACATCGTATTCCTCCAAACACGAAGAAAGCATCCCATTCTTAACATATCATGTGTAATCCGATAGATTTCACGAGATCGAGCCTTGTTCGCAAGCCTTGTATAAAATCATCAATAAAAAAGACGCTGACTAGCGTCTTTTTAGCTTCCATATTATTCGATTCTTCGATTCAAAGTCTTCCTTTCCCCTTCTCTTTCACTGCCGTAAGGATTGTAATGGTACCAATAATAAAAATGGTGCCTACCCATTCTGCCAAACCATACGGAATATGGAACCATATAATAGAGAGAAATGTTGCAGATAACGGCTCAACTGAAGCTAACAGACTCACTTTGGAGGCTTCAATATATTTCGTACTTTCTAAATAAAAATAAAAAGCAATGACGGTACCAAAAATAATGACAAAAATGACCGCTGCTATTGAGGATATTGTCCACTCTCCCTGTATCGCCCAAGGGGGATTGATGAAACTGAAACTGACACCGCCGATCAGCATCCCCCATCCTACTACTATTCTAGCACCCCAGTTAGCAAGCAGCTTTAGAGGCTGCAACGTATAAAAACTTAAAGCAAAAGCCGAAGCAACCCCCCAGAAAACGGCCCAGCCAGAGATGGAAAGAGATTGTATGTTACCGCCTGTGACAAGAAGGAATGTCCCTATAATCGCAATGACAACAGATAGAACAATTGTGAATGATGGTAAATGCCTTGACCTTACAGCCAAATAACAAGTAATGATTGCTGGCGCCAAATATTGGAGTATGGTCGCTGTCGCTGCATTTCCGTGTTCAATTGCGGCAAAGTATGTATATTGGACTGCGAGCATTCCCAGGATCCCAAAAAGGATAAGACTGATTGCTTCGTGCTTATTTTTCCACACCCCCCATACTTTTCGGCCATCTTTCACAAAAGCAATTGACAATAAGACAACTCCGGCAGCAAGCAATCTTACTACTGTAAGCCACTCCGTGCTGAATCCTTTTGTTTGAAACAAAAATTGGGCAACCGTCCCTGAAACACCCCAAAAGATAGCTCCAATTAGTACTAATGCAGTACCAATCAGTTGATTATTTTTCACTTTACATTCCCCCTGCTCTGTTACAATAGTGTCATGATAATGAAAGATACATCTATTTGATACTAAAATCGTATATAAAAATATAAGTATATTGAGGTAAGAGATGCAAAACAAAGAATTTCTAATCAATCAGGATTTAGAAGAATTAACCCAGCATAGAACAGTTGAATTACCTGTGGCATGCTACGAAACAACAATCAAGGAAAATATACACGGACATATTCCGCTGCATTGGCATAATGAAGTCCAGTTTGTCCAGATTCTGAATGGTAGTGCTGTATTTCAAATCAATGAAGAGAAAGTGATGGTTAACAAAGGCGAAGGTATTTTTATCAATAGCGGCTGTTTGCATAAAGCTGATGACTATAACAATTCAGATTGCATTTATATATGTTTAAACGCTTCTCCTTACACTTTTCTGTCAAAGGAACTGCACACAAAGTATGTAAGCCCATATATTCAAGCGACTAATTTGACGCACTTGCATATAGGAAAGAAGGAAGAATGGGAGAGAAACATCCTTAAAGCAATATTGGAAATTCATCAACTGATTGAGCAAAAGAATCCATTTTATGAGATAGTCGTAGTAAATCACCTTAATCTTATATGGCAAAACTTGATCATGCATGGCATGCAGCTGGAATATAGCGAATCAGAAATGCAAAGAAGTCAGCGGATGAAACACATGCTCAATTGGATCCATCTGCATTCCGATGATAAAATCAATTTGGCCGACATCGCAAAAGCCGGCAAGCTAAGTCGGGCCGAGTGCTGCCGTTATTTTAAACGCATAGTCAAACAATCTCCTATGAACTATGTAATGGAATATCGGATAAATAGAAGCCTGTCCTTGCTTCAAGACCCAAGTTCCAATGTCACAGAAGTGGCCTATCAAGTAGGATTCAACAGCAGCAGTTATTTTATTGCCAAGTTTCGTGAATCTATCGGAATGACACCATTAGCTTATAAAAAACAGCAGCAGGCAAAGCTCCAATAAAATTTAGATCAAACATTCCGCCTCATTTACCCAGTCATCCCAGCTTTGTATATGTTAGTTGCTTCCACCGAAACGAACTTTATTCCAGAAGAAATCTGTCATGTATGCCTGGCCAATCAATTTTATTTATCTAGGTACCTATGTTTTGACTGGGGCATTGCCGCTTTAAATTTCTCCATGAATTAAAAGCGACAGGACGGCTCCCTGTCGCTTTTAACTTTTTCATATATTCACTTAGCTAAAGACATGATGACGCCCTCTTGGTACTATCATCGGGGTATTGGACACTGGATCTTGAATAACAGTACAATCAAGCCCGAATATTTCTTTGATCAATTCATCCGTGATGATGTCAGATGGCTGTCCTTCTGCTATCAGTTCTCCTTTGCGAAGCGCAAAGATATAATCTGCATAGCGAGCTGCAAGATTGATGTCATGAAGAACCATGACAATCGTCGTGCCATACTTATTATTAAGATCTGTCAGTAAGTCGAGGATCTCAACTTGATACGTGATATCCAAAAATGTCGTTGGCTCATCAAGGAATAATATATCCGTCTGCTGAGCCAGTGCCATTGCGATCCAGACACGCTGTCTCTGTCCTCCTGATAATTCATCCAGATGCCTATTGGCAAGATCTGTGATCCCCATCATATCCATTGCTTCTTCGACCGCTTCGTAGTCCTTTTCCGACCATCCACTCAGCAAGGATTGATGCGGGAATCTGCCTCTGCCAACCAAATCAGCCACTGATATTCCATCAGGAGCGACCGGCGACTGCGGCAACACCCCTAATACTTTAGCCAGTTTCTTTGGCGGCATCTTGTGGATTGCTCTTCCATCCAGAATGACTTCTCCTGATATCGGCTTGATCAGTCTTGCCATTGTTTTGAGCAAGGTAGATTTACCGCAGGCATTAGGACCAATAATGACGTTGATCTGGTTATTTGGAATACCAGCATCGATTCCGTGAAGGATTTTCTTATTATCATAGCCAGCAACAATTTGCTCTGCTTGAAGATTGTGAGTCGATTTCATCATAGATATCCCTTTCGATTCATCCGTATGAGTAAATAAAGCAGATAAGGTGCACCGACCAACCCTGTTATGATGCCTACAGGATACCTGACTTCGAAGGCGAATTGCCCGATCAAGTCTGCACCGAGCACTAAATTGATGCCTACAAGACCTGCTGTCAGCACATTTGAATAGCCAGTCCCTACCAATCTCTTTGCGATCGGACCCGAGAGGAATGCGACAAATGCGATCGGGCCGGTGGTTGCAGTTGCAAAAGCGATCATGAATACAGCACTTAGTATAAGAATCAATCTTATCTTATTGGTGCTTAATCCGAGTGATAAAGCCGATTCTTCCCCTAATTCAAGTATGTCTAAATGCTTTCCTAAAACAAGAAGTAACGGTGCGCAAATCAGCACTGTACAGATAAGCGGTAATAAAGTTTCCATTTTAGCGCCATTTAGGCTTCCACTCAGCCACCGCAGCGCTGCTGGCATATCTTCTTGACTGCCGATCATCAGCAAATAGGAGATCACGGCGCTAAGCGCTGCTTGAAAACCTATTCCAATCAAGATAAGCCGTCCAATTGAAAAGTGGCTGCCTGATGACAAAAGATAAATAAGCAAAACGGTAACAAGTCCGGCTATTACCGATGCTAACGAAACAGCTGTATTGCTCGTTTGAAAGATAAGTATACTGAACAAAGCCGCGGCACTGGAACCTGTCGTGATACCGAGTACATCCGGATTGGCAAGTGGATTGCGCAGCATCGTTTGGAAAATATGGCCTGCCATTCCAAAAGCCAAGCCTGCAAAAACACCGGCTAACATCCTAGGGAGCCTTATCGTGTTGACAGCAAAATATGCTCCCGGAACTCTCTCCCCCATCAATACTTGAAACACTTCAGAGATAGGATAAATTGTATTCCCCAGTAAAAGCATGGCAATACAAAGACCGATAGCAAGCAGCGCCAGCATTCCGTTGATTACCAGCCATTTTCTGAAACGACGCTGTCTGCCTTGTTTAATCAATCTGATGGTAGAGGTGGTATTCATAATGACTTCACCTTCAGTCTGGTTGCGAGTATTATCAATACCGGAGCACCGATGAAAGCTGTGATGATGCCGGCTTCCACTTCGCCAGGGCTGCCTATCAATCTGCCAAGTACATCGGCTATAGTCAATATAGCAGCACCCGAAATAGCCGACATCGGGATAATGAAACGTAAATCAGGACCAAACATGAGCCGCATGAGATGTGTCGCCAGCAGACCGATGAATCCGATCGGACCAGCCAATGCTGTAACAGCTCCGCACAAGATGACACCAGTGAAAGCAGCTGCAAATGTCAGCAAACCTGTTCGAACGCCTTGACCGGTTGCAATCTCATCTCCCAGCAGTAAAGCATTTAGCGATGGTGCCATTATAATGGCCAGCAATATTCCAGCTGCCAAAAAAGGTAAAAAGATCAATATGTAATCCCAGTTTGCAGCACCGACACTGCCCACTTGCCAAAACCTGAACTGATCCATAACAAAAGAGCGGGGCAGCATGATAGCACTGATCAAGGAAGATAAGATAGCACTCGTAGCCGCCCCTGCCAGTACAAGCTTAAGAGGCGTATTGCCTGTACGCCCCATTGAACCGATTCCGTATACGATGACAGCCGTTAGAATCGCTCCCAAAATCGAAAGCCAAATATAGTGACCAGCCGCGCTAATATTAAAATATGCTATTCCAATAACCACAAACAAGGAAGCACCTGTGTTGACTCCCAATATACTGGGATCAGCTAGCGGATTTCGCGTTACAGCTTGCATGAGAGCGCCGGAAACACCCAGTGCCCCTCCGCATAATAAACTGAATAGCGTACGCGGAATCCTTTCATGAACGACAGCTGCCGTATAAGAATCGGAGCTGTAAGCAAACAATCCAGCCATTAAATCTTCCAACGTTACAGACCTTGAACCAAAAGCCAGGGATGCCACGATACTGATGCCTAGCAAAAGGAAGAAAACCAGCATAATGCCTGCGTAGTAGCTTCGTTTATGCCCCACTGGCCTTTTTGTTGTTACATTACTCTCCATTGTTACTTAACGCTTCATCAATCTTTGTTACATAATTATCAATCGTATACTCAATCGCAAGCGGATTAGGCGTACCAGCTGCCGCCAAATCAGAATTATTAGCGATAAAAACGACAGCTCCATTTTGGATAGCTTTAATCTGTCCCAATCGTGAATCGTTTTTCACAGCTTCATATGTGCTGTCATCGCCATACCCGATGATCAAGTCTACATCATTAAGGACATCTGCATTTTCTGCACTTAAGTTCAGTGAATAAGCAGCTTCGTCCTCGATTAAATCAGAGATGCTTTCGGGGAATTCCATCCCCATTTCTTCTAAGAAGGTAACCCGTGAATCTGCTGGTGTATATAAATGAAACTCAGATAGATCATTTGCCGAGAAGTTGACCCAAGCTACTTTCTTCCCTTTGATTTCAGGATGTTCGTTCACTTTTTCAGCTATCAAGCTTTCTGTGTCCTCGATCAACTGCTCCCCTACTTGTTCCATACCCATACCTTTTGCGTTCATGGTAACTTGATCACGCCAAGAAGTCGTCCATGGAGATGTCGGATAAGCAACAACAGGTGCGATTTCACTAAGTGTATTATAATCTTCTTCCGTTATCCCGGAGTACGCAGCCAGAATGACATCTGGCTGCGAATCTGAGATAGCCTCGAAATCAAGCCCATCTGTATCCTGGTAAACATTCGGATTATCTTCACCTAACGCTTCCAATTTTTCAGCTGTCCACGGAAGCAAACCGCTATCATCCTGGACACCGAAGTTAGCTGCCGAGAAACCTACCGGCACGACGCCAAGTGCAAGTGCAACATCTTGGTTGCCCCATTGGATTGTTGCTACCCGCTCAGGTTTGGAATCTAAAACAGTTTCTCCGAATGCATGCTCAATCGTGATAGGATAACCTGCAGAACTTGATTCCCCACCTGAAGAATTACTTCCTTCTGTATTCTCTTCCGTACTAGATGAACTGGAACACGCAGACAAAACCAATAGGAACAGTACCGCAAAAATTGCCGCTTTAAAAAACGATTTATGTTTTTTGACCACTTTTTATTTCTCCCCTTTTATATGATACTGCTATTCGTGCAACATACTCGATGACTCATTTGTTATAACTCTATGTAAAATTTCCAATTGATACTGGTTCTCATTATCAATGATACAATTAATGGTATTCTTTAATCAAGGCTTTTTTACTACTTTTTAGACTATTCGGAGAAAATTGAGGTTTCTTGTATCCTATCAGGTAAAAGTGTCTTCGTAATCCAAAAAAAAGAGCCACAGTTGATGTGACTCTTTCAGTCGAAAATTATATATCATTGGACATTTCTTATTTCTGTTTCTTCTTCTTTTTTATTCCGCCCCAAAATAAAAGCAAGTACGAACAATACTGTTAAAGCGGTAAAACAAACTACGGTTCCAACGGATATACCTTTGCTGAACGATGACCCGATCAAAATGGTGACAAGACCTGCCAGTCCAACAAGCGTTGTCGCCGGGAACAGCTTCATTCGAAAGTGTGGCATTTCTGCATAATCAGGGCGCAGCTTTAGCTGTGCTGCACATATTCCGATCCAAAGCAGCAGCATGGTGAACCCTGGGATCGTCATCATCGTGCCGATAATGCTTTCCGGAGCAAAGTAAGCCAATCCTGCACCTATCAGTAACAACACTGCATTCAAAGTAATCGCATTGATTGGTGCACCTGATTTCGTGGTCTTCGTTAAGCGTTTCGGGGCTTCTCCTTTTTCAGCCAGTGAAAACATAGTTCGGGAAGTGGCAAACATTCCTGAATTTGCGGCCGACAAAACGGCAGTCAGTAAAATGAAATTCATCACATGGGCAACTCCCGGAATACCGATGGCGTCCATCACTTGAATGAACGGGCTCTCTGTCCCGGCAACTTCATTCCAAGGAATGAGTCCAGCAATGATTGTGATAGGTAAAATGTAAAACAACAGTACCCTCCAGACGACGCCTTTGATTACTTTCGGCAAAACCTTTTTCACATCTTTCGTTTCCGAAATCGCCACCCCGATAAGTTCAGATCCTCCGAACGAGAACATGACGATCAAGCAGGCAGCGAATACACCCTGTATACCATTCGGGAAGAATCCACCATGTCCGAGCAAATGCTGTGTTGGTGTGTCAGGGGCAAAATCCGTCAATCCTAGCAGAACTGCACCGCCTAGCAGGATAAATAAAACTAGCGCGATGATTTTAATACTAGCGAACCAAAATTCCATCTCTCCGTAAAATTTCACTTGCAAACTGTTTATTCCGATGATAAGTGCTGCACAAATGGCGCTTAACAGCCAAAGTGGCGTATCGGTGAACCAAAACTGTAAAAACGAACCTGCTGCTAGGATTTCTACAACCGTGACAAGTGTCCAGTTGATCCAGTACAGCCAGCCTACGATGAAGGAAATATGAAATCCAAACGCCTTATGAACCAAATGCTGCACATTATGATTCGGATACACTACAGCCATTTCTGCCAAAGCAACCATGACAATCAGCAATAATGCACCGCCAAGCAAGTAGGAAACAACCACACCAGGTCCGGCAATCCCCAATGTTTCCCCACTTCCTTTGAAAATACCAGTACCGATCATACCCGCTAACGCCAAAAACTGAACATGCCTAGGTAAAAGCTCTTTGCGCAAACCATTTTGACTCATCTTCTTCTCCTCTTTCTATATCAATTCCTGTAATGTTTCGTTTTGTATAGTAATAGTCATCATCCACGGACAACCACCTCCTTTAAGGATTTTCAGAAAACAAAAAATCCCTGCTGAACTTATTCAGCAGGGACGAAATCATCGCGGTACCACCCTAATTATTGACATGAACATGCCAATCTCTCATTCCTCATAACGGCTATCAACCGTCTTCCCCTCACCAACTGGCTTCGAGAAAGAAAGCTCCCAAATCGTAATTCATGCCGTTCTTTGTACTGACTCGCACCATCCGTCAGCTCTCTGTCTCAGGGAGAACATGCACTACTTCAATCCATTCATCGCTCATCTGTTATTATATTTTTTGGAAATAAAAAATCCCTGCTGAAATAATCCAGCAGGGACGACGATATCGCGGTACCACCCTGATTATTGACATACGACATGTCAATCTCTCATTCCACATAACGGCTGTTCACCGTCTTCCCCTCACCAGACGGGTTCGGAAAAGAAAGCTCCGAGATCGTAATTCATGCTGTTCTTTGTACTGACTCGCACCATCCGTCAGCTCTCTGTCTCAGGGAGAACATGCACTACTTTAATCCAATCATCACTTATCCTTATTTAGCTTATCAAAACAAAAAGTCCCTGCTGAAATAATCCAGCAGGGACGACGATATCGCGGTACCACCCTGATTATTGACATACGACATGTCAATCTCTCATTCCACATAACGGCTGTTCACCGTCTTCCCCTCACCAGTCGGTTTCGGAAAAGAAAGCTCCAGGATCGTAATTCATGCTGTTCTCTGCACTGACTTGCACCATCCGTCAGCTCTCTTTGGCAGGGAGAACACACACTACTGTAACCCATTCAACGCTCATTTATTAATATATTGAGTATCCTACAGGAAACAGGATAAAAGGTCAATATTTTTTTGATATTATATTTTGTTTTGCATCATATAGTTTAAAAGGAAATACATAAAACAAGACTGTTTAAGTATCCGAAAAGTACACATATCCATTGTGGTATAATAGAAGTATCTTTGAAGGGAGATTGTTAATTTGCTAAAAGGCGGAGATAGTGTATTCTATCCATTTCACGGAACAGGAACCATTGAATCGAAGGAATATATAAGGGAAAAAGAGTATCTCAAGATCTTCTTTCCTTACAAGAATTTGCATGTGTTTATACCAAGCCAGAACGAAAATCAGAATGGTCTTCGTCCAATCATTTCAGTAGAACAACTTGAATTGGTGAAACAGGATTTTTATGAAAATGGTGTTCCTTTGCCTTCTTCAGTAAGTGAACGGTCAAAAGTGCTGGACATTAAGATGAAATCAGGTACCACATTAGAAATTTGTCAAATACTAAGGGATTTGCTGAACTTCCATACTTCGGAAGGCCGTCTATCCCAACAAGACAAAAAAATATATAAGTATGCAGAAGAGTTCCTAATTGGAGAGATACAAGCAGCAAAGAATATCTCCTACGATCAAGCATTATCTGATGTGAAAGCGTTGGTTGAGAATCGTTTTAAGATAGATGCGCCTACTTTCAGATAAGAATAAGACTGCGTGGTTTGTTTCTCACTGAGTGATTAGCCCTGCAGGTCAAGTTCATAGTTAAGCTCAGGAGGTAATCCCATTTGGATTACCTCTTTTTGCAGTCTTCCAGGTGCAAGTTACTGAACTCTTCTGCCCCAAAAATCACCATACATAGCAGCCCTTTTCTTATCACTCCATCTTATTAATGACAGTGGTCAATTTATAATTCGCATACTTGTTCAATTGTGTTAAGAACTGATCCAAATGCTCATTTGAAGGAAATCTGCACTCCAGGAGATAACATCCATCTCCGCTGATTTTAAAATTATTAATTGTATATTCACCTTGGCTTTTTATAAATGACAGATAAGGCCGATGGTTTAAACTTTGGGTGAAGATTGTGATGAAAGCATGTATATGACAACCTAATTTTGCTTGGTTAACTTTGATTGTGTATCCCTCAATAACACCATTATCCTCTAGTTTCGCCACTCTGGCAGAAGTAGCCTGCCCGGTCATATGGACCTTCTCGCCCAATTCTTTCATCGTTACGCGACTGTTATGGGATAGTTCCTCCAAAATACGAATATCCGTGTTATCCAGCATGTTATAAGTCCTTTCATTAATCAAGTAAATCCCTCGGAACACTTGATTTAAGTTATGTATTTCCCATTACAGCAAGTATAGACTATACATAGATCAAAGAAAACTTTTTAAAAAAGGAGTTAATGAATATGAAAATACAGCAAATCCGTAACGCAACCATCGTTGTTAACTATGCAGGCAAAAAAATCCTTGTCGACCCGATGCTGGCTGAGAAAGGCACTTATCCCCCCTTCCCAAACTCTGCGCGGCAGGATCAAAATAACCCCATCGTTGACTTGCCGACTTCCATAGAAAATATCCTTAAAGATGTTGATGCAGTAATCGTTACACATTTGCATCTAGATCATTGGGACGACACTGCAAAAGACGCACTCCCAAAGGATATTAAACTATTTGCTCAAAATGAAGAAGATGCAGCTCTAATAAGAGATGCAGGATTCCACAATGTCGAGGTATTAAAAGAGGACACAACTTTTGCTGACATTCAATTAACCAAAACCAAAGGTGAACACGGCAGAGGTCCGATATTGGAAGTTGCCGGCCATGTATGCGGCGTTGTCTTCGAACACCCTAGCGAGAAAACACTTTACGTGGCAGGGGATACCGTTTGGTATGACGGTGTCAAAGAGGAAATCAATAAACATGACCCAGAAGTTATCATCGTCAACGGCGGAGACAATCAGTTCCTGGAAGGCGGTTCTCTTGTCATGAATACAGACGATATTTATGAAGTGCATAAAGCCGCTCCTAAAGCAAAGATAATCTCTGTTCATATGGAAGCAGTAAATCATTGGGGATTATCAAGAGAAGAGTTAAAAGGTTATATTCGTGATAAAGGTATCCTATCCAATGTACTCGTTCCGAATGACGGTGATGCCTACAACTTTTAATACACGACAAAAAATTCCTCATAACTCAAGGTACTAGCTTTACCAAAAGGGCATCCTAAAAATAGGATGTCCTTTAATCAAGTCATTGAAAATAGTTTTTCCATTTAGCACCCAACATACTATAGTAGATAAAATATAAACATAAGCTTGAAAAAAGATAATCATTCCAATTTCATTTTTAATCCTTCATGCGTTGCCTTAAAGCCTAAACGTTCATAAAAATGTAAAGCATCAACCCTTATTTTATCTGTTGTGAGTTGGATTAAGTGGCAGCCACGATTTTTTGCACGTTGAATTGCCCAATTTATAAGTTCGGTTCCTACTCCTTTACCGCGTACATATGCGGTCGTTCTGACACCTTCAATTGTAGCTCTCCACCCTCCCTGGTGTGTAATATATGGAGTAAATGTAATTTGCACCACACCAATCACTTCGTTATCTTGATTAGCTACTATCAACTCATTATTAGGATCAGATGTTATAGCTTGAAAAGCTTTTTTGTAACTTTCCGGAAGTGGTTGTTCATAACGCTCGCGCTTTCTGCCCAATTCATCATCAGCCAGCATTTCCACAATCCTATCTAAATCTCGTTCAGTAGCTATCCTGAAATTGATTTTCTTTTGCAACAAATCTCCTCCTTCATGACTGAATTAGATAACGGCCGCCCCCATCCACTTTGATCGTTTCTCCCGAATCTAACCGCTCATTTCCGATGCAAGGAAAAGAATCACTCCAACCTATTTATTATAAAATACGAATGGATGAATTGCTTTAAAGGCTTTGCGTATTACTGCTTCCTTTATAATAAGTTAGAAGCTTTTTCTAACTTCAAAGAGGGTTAGTAGGTATGAACGCTGATATCAAACAAATAACAAAAGAAATGACTTGGGAAATACGACATCTTGTTTTATGGACAGATAAGGAATTTGATTATGTCGTATTGGAAAATGACGACGCAGGCAAACATTATGGACTGTTTATCGGTGATAAATTAGTTTCCGTAATTATCTATTCATTGAGAAAGGTGAAGCTCCATTCAGGAAGTTTGCCACTTTGAAGGAAGAACAAGGGAAAGGGTACGGCAGTTTACTGTTACATTATACATTAAACCAATGTCTGAGATTAGGAGTTCGCAAAGTATGGTGCAATGCTCGTGAGGATAAAGTCAAGTTCTATAAAAAAAAGAATGCTAGTTAATCTTAGCATTCTTTTTTATTATACTAAATTAAGTCCAATTTATTCTTTTAAGGCTTAATTTACTTCCTCAATTAAAAGTTTAACGGCCATTTCTCTATCAATCCCTATCAATTGAAAATAGTGATGACTTGCGCTCAAAGCCATTGCTATTACCACTCGCTGAAGCATTCCGCCTGAAAACTCATAAGGATACTGTTTTAATTTTGTTTTTGCATCAGGTATGCCGACCTTCCCAAGCAATTCGATAGCTCGCTGTTCCGCTGGCAGCAGCTTATTTTACCATCCATCTGCTTGGGGGTGATTGGGTCCGGACTGCTTGCCAGGATTCAAGCCAATATGAGCATACAAAAAAAGAAAATCATCAACAAATGATGATCTTCTTTGTCTCTTCACATATGTGCAAAACCAAAACCTAATGCAAACACCATAAACACTAATATTATTGTGCCGTACACGCTAAGTAAGGCTATTCTCCAGCGCTTTGTGCTAAATATGCCTGTTATTAAGGTAAAGGAGACACTTAATAAGAAGAAAGGCAATATAACATATGCTGGTGTTTCACCAAAATCGAATAGTATAATGAAGACACTTACGACAAACAAAGCTACAGAGATAACACCTAGATATTTTTGTATTTGCAATCTGAATTCCCCTTTAAATTCCTTTTTTGACATTTTGCTATAAGCGTTTCTTCTCGTAAATCGTATCTTCGACTACTTATCCCTTTTTTCCACCTAAGGAAATCGCTCGTACCAGCTGCAGTACTTTGCCTATATCCTGCTTCATTGTACACTTCCAATGTTTAAGAAAATCTCTATTTTCTTTTGCCTGCTTCCTCCCATTCCTCTCGCAGGAGCGCATACACATTCGCATCATAGGCTTTCCCGCCATGATAATAATAACTGTGTAATAATCCTTCCCTTATAAATCCGTGTTTCTCCAGCAGGGCAGCTGATGCCTTATTTTTCGGATAAACCATCGCCCCGATCCGAAGCAAATCCAGTTCATTGAAACAATACGCCAGAACAGCTTTCATTGCTTCAGTCGCGAACCCTTTTTTCCAATGGTCCGGATGCAGCTCATACCCGATTTCAGCTCGGCGATTGCTGCGGTTAACTTGATGCAAACCGATTGTTCCGAGGAAATGTCCTTCTTCCTTGCAGAACATCCCCCAGCGGATGACTCGGCCCTCCTGCAGGCCGCAGCGGAAGGAGGAAATGACTCGCTCTGCTTCTTCAATCGACTGGAGTGGCTCCATGCCATAGAACTGCGTGACACTGTGGTCGGACAGTGCAGCAAATACGTATGGTGCATCGTTCATTTTCACTTCATCCAAAACGATTCGTTCCGTCTCTAGCTTTTGGAATGTCAGCATCTAATCGCTCCTTATGTAAAAAAGACGCACTAGCATAATTCTAGTGCGTCTTGTTGTGTGTTTAGCCTTTTAATTCATTGATACGCTGCTGTACGCGTGCTCGTTTGTCTTCATAATCTGCTTGCTTGGCGCGCTCTTCCTCAACGATTTTCGCTGGTGCATTGCTGATGAAGCCTTGATTGGAAAGCTTCTTCTCGACACGTTCTACTTCTTTTGTCCATTTATCAAGTTCTTTTTCCAGGCGTTCGATTTCCTTGGAGATATCGATCAACCCTTCAAGCGGCAAGTAAAGCTCAACGCCAGTGAGAACTGCAGACATTGCTTTATCTGGTGCTTGGATGCTTGTGGCAATTGTAAGCTCACTTGGGTTACAGAAGCGTTCGATATAGTGCTGCTGCGCTTTAAGCTCTGCTTCGATTGTGCTGTCTTCTGCCTGGATTAGAAGCTGGATTTGCTTGGACATTGGTGTATCCACTTCTGAACGGATGTTGCGGACAGAACGGATGATGCTTACCAAGCGTTTCATTTCTTCCGCTGCTTTTTCATCATGCAAGTCTTTGTTGACTGTCGGCCATGCCGCAATCGTGATGGACTCGCCTTCATGCGGCAGCTGCTGCCAGATTTCCTCGGTGATGAATGGCATGAATGGATGCAGCATGCGCATCGTCTGATCGAGAACATGAGCAAGCACGGAGCGTGTTATTTGCTTTGCAGCTTCGTCTTCGCCGTATAGCGGTAGCTTCGCCATTTCGATATACCAGTCACACACATCATCCCAGATGAAGTTGTACAGATGACGACCAGCTTCACCGAATTCATATTTCTCAGCATTGTATGTTACAGCTTCGATTGTTTCGTTCAAACGAGTCAAGATCCATTTATCTGCCAGACTCTTCTCTTTGGACAAATCGATGTCTTCATATTTCAAGCCTTCCATGTTCATCAATGCGAAACGAGATGCGTTCCAGATCTTATTGGCAAAGTTCCAAGTGGATTCGACTTTCTCCCACTGGAAGCGCAGATCCTGACCTGGTGATGAGCCAGTGGATAGGAAGTAACGCAAGGAATCGGCACCATACTTCTCGATGACATCCATCGGATCCACACCGTTACCGAGTGATTTACTCATCTTACGTCCTTCCCCATCGCGTACAAGACCGTGAATCAATACATCTTTGAATGGGCGCTCGCCTGTGAATTCTTTGGATTGGAAGATCATCCGGCTCACCCAGAAAGCGATGATGTCATATCCTGTTACGAGTACATCTGTCGGGAAGTAGCGTTTGAAATCGGCTGCTTCCGTGTTCGGCCAATCCATTGTAGAGAACGGCCATAGAGCGGAAGAGAACCATGTATCCAGTACGTCTTGATCTTGTTCCCAGTTCTCGATGTCGGCTGGCGCTTCTTTGCCGACATACACCTCGCCTGTTTCTTTATGATACCAAGCCGGGATACGGTGGCCCCACCATAGCTGACGGGAAACACACCAGTCGCGGATGTTTTCCATCCAGTACGAATAAGTTCTTTCGAATCGTTCCGGAACGAAGTTGATTTTGTCTTCGCCCGCTTGCAATTCCAAAGCTTGTTTCGCTAATGGTTCCATGTTTACGAACCATTGTGTGGATAGATACGGCTCTACTACAGCACCGCTTCGCTCGGAATGTCCGACACTGTGCATATGCTCCTCAATTTTGAACAAGATGCCTTGCTCTTGTAGATCCTTAACGATTTGCTTACGCGCTTCGAAACGATCCAATCCGTTATATTTACCGGCATTTTCGTTCATCGTGCCGTCTTCATGCATGACAAGGATGCGTTCCAGATCATGACGGTTACCTACTTCAAAGTCATTCGGGTCGTGCGCAGGGGTGATTTTCACTGCGCCGGATCCGAACTCCATGTCTACATAATCATCCGCTACGATCGGGATTTCACGATTCACTTCCGGCAGGATGACCGTTTTACCGATTAAATGCTGGTAGCGCTCATCATCCGGGTGTACAGCTACCGCCGTATCCCCTAGGAATGTTTCCGGACGAGTTGTCGCGATTTCGATATGTCCGGTTCCGTCTGCCAATGGGTAGCGCATATGATAGAAATGTCCCTGTACATCCTTATGAATTACTTCGATATCGGAAAGGGCCGTTTTAGCTGCCGGATCCCAGTTGATGATATACTCGCCGCGATACAGCAAGCCTTTTTCATACAAAGTGACGAATACTTCTTTTACTGCCTCGGAGAGTCCTTCATCCAATGTGAAGCGCTCACGGGAATAGTCCAAACCAAGTCCCAACTTAGACCATTGCTTGCGGATGAAGCTTGCATATTCTTCTTTCCACTCCCAGCTCTTCTCTAAGAAGCCTTCGCGGCCAAGGTCGTAGCGGCTGATGCCTTGCTCGCGCAGCTTTGCATCTACTTTCGCCTGTGTTGCGATACCGGCATGGTCCATTCCAGGCAGCCAAAGTACATCATAGCCTTGCATCCGTTTCATACGTGTCAGGATATCCTGTAATGTTGTATCCCAAGCGTGCCCTAAGTGCAGCTTACCTGTTACGTTTGGCGGTGGGATGACGATGGAATATGGCTGTTTGCTTTCATCTCCGGTTGCTTCGAAGTATTTGCCATCCAGCCAGAACTGGTAGCGGCCTGCTTCGATGCTGGCCGGATCGTATTTGGATGGCAGTGAGTTCGTTTCTTGTGATTTGTCTGTTGTCATGCCTGGTTCCTCCTTCAATGCTTTTGGTGACATATAAAAACCCTTCTCATCCAAAAGGACGAAAAGGGTTAGTTTCCGTGGTACCACCTTCATTTGCGAACACAAAATATACGCGTCGCACACTCGAGGGAGATAACGGCTCTTCACCGGCTCCCCCTACTGACTAACAAGTCACATTCGGGGTCGCTGCATACAGGGCGACCTTCTACTGCAGGTATCCAGGAAACTTCCACCAATTGCTTCCCTCTCTAGCATGGACCCTTGCACTATACTCTTCCCTGTCAAAGCATTTATATCATGTATAGACTATTGTATCCACTTGACAGTAAAAAAGTCAATGCAGTCGCATATTTTTTTCAAAAAAGGGTAAACGCCCAGCCTTTCCCTTTCATATACTACCTATAGGAGGGATGACAATGAGTAAAATCAACCGCAACAACATGCCGGGCTTTCTCCGGTATTGGATCAATGTCACCGAAAAGGCGATGATTCCGCTGATCATCTTCCAGTTCATCCGGACACTGCTGTTTCCATCGATATTGGATATTCTATTACTTGGCGGTTTGATTGCGCTTTACTTCAGTTTCCAGGCGAAATCAATCTGATCCACCTTCTCCATCTTCCTGTTCTTCCTGATCCCGAAGTTCCTGGAAATAAGCTTGCGCATGGAGAGCCTGCGCCAGCTGCCTATGTGTCTGGGTCAATTCCTGGACAACAGCCGGAGTATCCGCTTTTAGCGGTGCATCTACATACTGTCTGATCTGCTTCAGATATCGGCCCGGATGCAGCAGATGCAGCATGAACAGGCTCTCTTCATTTTTCTTCATTTGGCGATGTTCCTCATATGAATGCAAATAATAAGGCGGATTTGTCATGTTGCTGTCAGCATATCGCCATTCTTCTTTAAAATAAGCAGCCAGATCCAAGCTAGGATTGCCGAGCTTGGTCTTTTCCCAATTGAGCAGATGCAGCGGGGCGCCCTCTTGCACATGGGAAGGACGTAAATTGCCGTGCAGCACACTGTGCTCCATCTCCGGATCTTCCTTCAAATCTGCCTCATAATGGTCATACCATCTATCCAGCATGGCAGACACGTGCTCCAGATCCTTATAATGCGTGCAGACGAGCAGCGGCACAACACCCATGTACGTCTGGGATTCAAATCGCTCCACCAAACCCAGCAGCTCTTCCCTATCCTGCTGGAGCTTTTCTTTTTGCTTTCGGATGGCCAATGCGTATGCTTCATAGTCAATTGGATAGCGTTTGCTCGAGGACGCATGGATTTTTCCGAGTGTGGTGAAGAGCATCTCATAAGGATGATCCGGTTCATCTGTGCGATGCCGTTCGAGCCATGGCATCAAATAATACACTTCCCCTTCATCCACTACATAGAAATTTTCCTGCAATGTCTGATAGACAGGCGGAACTCCTTCGCGATAAAAATTATGCTTGCCTTGAACGACCATCAGCCAGCGGTCGAGCCGCTCCGGATGGAGGGATGACCTTTTTAAAGCAAAAGCCGCCTGGTGCGTTTGCACTTTAGACAGGCGGCTGGTAATGGCTTGAACCGAGGCTGGCGTGATGCCATAGGCAGCTAGTATTCGATCGACGTTTTCCATCAATCACACCCCGTTCGTTATAATCAGTTCTTCTTTGAACGCCGCTGCGGTATCACGAGCAGCTGGCCTTCCGATACCGTCTCCTCCTCCAAATTATTGGAGCTGGCAATCGAGCTTACCGGCACATCATATCGAGTGGCGATCTTCTCCAGCGTATCCCGTTCCTGAACGATACAGACACGGACCTTCGTAAACGTCTCTTCCCTTGCTCCGAACATATGGACGAGGAAATTGCTGCTGTCCTTCCGTTCTGCTGCCGCTTGTGCTTCCTCTGTCACCGATTCTTCTTCTTCCAGAAGATCCTCTGGCTGGAGCTCTTGATTGACTGGGACTGCCTGCAAGGAAACATCTTCATACACGTCTTCTGTCTCCAGTTCATCGTCAGTTAAATCTGCTTGCGGCACCTCTGACGGTTCCACGGGCTTACTGCCGAAGAATTCACTCAATGTCTTCGTCTCTTTATATTTCCACCGATCGTCTTCTTCTGGTGTCAAAAGCGGCGGAGTCTCGAATGTAACCTGCTCAGAGTCCCGCGGAGCTTCGTCTGTTTGCTTCGCCTGATAAGTAAAAGTGAAATCCGGTGACTCGGCAGGCTCTTCATGCGGCAGCTCCCGGTCCAAATAATGAAGCTCTTCTTCCTGTTCGTGAACTTGACGGAAATCAGCTGCCTGAAACGCATCCTCCAGTTCATCAGGAAGGACAAACAACTCTTCTGGATACTGATCAGCTTCAGGAATTAGCGTGTCGCTTTGTGATGCTGCAGTATCATCGTCTTCTTTGGCAAGAGGTTTCGATGACCTCGCTGATTGTTCTGCTTCTTCTTGTTCTTTTTCATAGACAGCCAGTTCGTCCAGATTAACTGCTGTGACAGCTGCTTCTTCCAGTTCTGCCTCTGCCGTTTCAGCATATTCCTCAACAGTTGGATAATCTGATTCCTCGATAGTCTGATCATCACGTGTTTCTAGTTCGGTTTGAGGCAGGTCTGTATATTCTTTTGTGACTGGATTGCCAGAATCTGTGTTCGCTTGATCATCCAGTGCTAGTTCTTCTGGTTCTTCCTCAGCTTCTGCAGGCTCTGCAAATTCCTCAACAAATGAATACGATTGCTCCTCTGGCTGCTGATCATCGCGCGCTTCATCAGCTTGTTCCTCCTGATTTGCTTCTATCCCTGCAGATTTTGCATATTCCTCTTGAGAGAACTGATAAGCTTCGATTTCTTGATCATCCCCTGCATTTGCAAAGGATTCATTAGCTTTGGCTTCTGCATGTTCCTCTTTGAAGAATTGATAGCTTTGCGGATTGTGTTGATATCCCTCTCTTGCTTCTGCTTCGATTTGGTCTGCAATTTCATCTGTATAAGATTGGGCCGACTCTGCTTGCTGGAAAGATGTATCCGGGTAATAAGGCTGTTTAGGTACATCCTGTTTTGCTTGCCTTCTTTCTTCCTGCACACCATAGATTGCAACTGTTGCATGCAGTTCAAGTACATTGCTTCCAGGAATATCATAATCGAAATTATCAATTGCTACATACACATCTTTTAGCTGCTTGATCCGATATTTTGGAACTGAAATTTCGACAGGGAAGCGATGGTAAAATGTATTCGTTCCGCCCTCCAGCTTCTCGACGTTTTCTATTTCCCTGGTCCCAGGGCTTACAGCGACTGCAGTTCCCTCAATGACATCCTGCACAGGATGATATTCACCGGTAAGTTCGATGATACCCCGGACTGAAATTTCATGCTCAAACTCCTGGATACTGATATCCGGCTCCAAAGCAATTCCGATCAAATCCTGCAGATGGTCGTCGGCACGGAAACTGAGTGATTCTTGTATATCAAACGTGAATGGTGTTGTCTCATTCGTAGACAAGTGGAATCCTCCTTCCAAGATTTAAGCGTTCCTAATCACTAAAACCTATGCGAACGTCAAGTCACATATGTAAGGAAAATCCCTTTGTCCCCATGAAAAAAAGCCCAAGCGTCAGCTTGGACTTTTTGATCAGGATGCTGCGATTTTCTTGAATGCTTGTCTTGCTGCTTCGATGGTCGCTTCAATATCCTCATCTGTGTGGGCAGCTGATAGGAACAGCCCTTCAAATTGAGAAGGAGGCAGGAAGATGCCCGCTTCAATCATTTCCCGGTAATACATGGAAAAGTGATCCAGATTGGATGTTTGCGCCGTCTCGAAGTTAATGACCGGGGTATCTGTGAAGAAGACACCGACCATGGACCCAGCACGGTTCACTTGCAATGGAATATCGAATTCCGCTGCTGCTGCTTTGTAGCCTTCCGCAAGGCGATCTGCATGGGCATTGATGCGTTCATACGCTGCCTTATCCATTGCAGTCAACGTTTCATAACCGGCAGTCATGGCAAGCGGATTTCCTGAAAGCGTGCCTGCCTGATAGATATCACCGGCTGGAGCAACGCGTTCCATGATTTCCTTACGACCTCCATAAGCACCGACAGGAAGCCCTCCGCCGATGATTTTACCAAGGCAAGTCAAATCAGGTTCCACATCGAAGTGTCCTTGTGCAGAATGATAACCGACACGGAAGCCTGTCATCACTTCATCAAAAATGAGCAATGCGCCATGCTGCTTCGTCATGTCGCGGAGTCCTTCCAAGAAACCTGGCTGAGGCGGTACGACACCCATATTGCCGCATACTGGCTCCGCGATGACTGCTGCGATATCGTTTCCGAACTGTTCAAATGCATATTTCACGCTTTCCAAATCATTGTACGGTACCGTGATCGTATTGCGTGCAATCGTTTCTGGCACCCCTGGGCTGTCCGGCAAACCAAGTGTCGCCACACCTGAACCTGCTTTAATCAAAAGCGAATCCCCATGGCCGTGATAGCTGCCGACGAATTTAAGGATTTTATCGCGTCCGGTGAAACCGCGTGCCAGACGAAGCGCACTCATGGTCGCCTCTGTCCCGGAGTTGACCATGCGGACGATGTCCATGGATGGAATACGCTCTTTCACCAAGGCAGCCATCTTATTCTCAATCACAGTCGGCGCACCGAAGCTTGTCCCTTTCTCGGTGATTTTTTTCAACCCTTCCACGACACGATCATCAGCATGCCCCAGAATGAGCGGTCCCCAGCTCAATACATAGTCGATGTACGTATTGCCATCGATATCCGTTATCTTCGAGCCCTTACCGCTATCCATGAAAATCGGATCCATTCCTACAGAACGGAACGCACGGACAGGGGAGTTAACGCCGCCTGGCATATGCTGTTTCGCTTCTTCGAATGCTGCTATCGATTTTTCAAAGCTTTTCATCAGATTTCCTCCTAGTCAGTTGTCTTCTTTCAGCCATCTTGCCACATCTTTTGCAAAGTAAGTCATGATCAAGTCAGCACCAGCACGTTTCATGCCGATCATTTTCTCCATGACGATTGCTTTTTCATCAATCCAGCCGTTCAATGCTGCTGCTTTTACCATGCTGTATTCCCCGCTCACATTGTATGCAACGATCGGAGCATTGAATTGATTGCGCACATCACGGATGATGTCCAAGTAAGCAAGCGCTGGTTTTACGATGAGGAAGTCTGCATCCTCTTCGATATCGGAAGTTGCTTCCCGCAGTGCTTCTCTTCTGTTGGAAGGATCCATCTGATATGTTTTTCGGTCCCCGAATTGCGGAGCACCATCAGCTGCTTCGCGGAATGGCCCGTAAAAGGCAGAAGCGTATTTGACAGAATAAGCCATAATCGGAATGTTCGTAAAACCGGCTTCATCCAGTCCTTTGCGGATTGCTTGTACATAGCCGTCCATCATGTTGGATGGGGCAATGATATCAGCTCCTGCTTTTGCCTGGCTGACTGCAGTATCTACCAAATAGCCCAATGATTCATCATTATCGATTATTCCGTCATGCACGATGCCGCAATGGCCATGGGATGTATATTCACAAAGGCAAGTATCTGCAATCAAAAGAAGCTCAGGAAATTCCTCTTTCGTCTGGCTGATCGCTCGCTGTACGATGCCATGGTCATGGAAAGCACCGGTTCCGACTTCGTCCTTCTCAGCTGGTATACCGAAAAACAGCACCGATTTGATGCCTAGTTCGCTTACTTCCTTCATTTCAGCTGACAAATTATCCAAAGACAGCTGGAATACACCTGGCATGGAGGAAACTTCATTACGTACATTTTCGCCTTCTACAACGAAAACTGGGTAAATCAAGTCATCCACTGTTACTTCTGTTTCTCTTACTAAAGCCCGCATGTTTGCTGATGTGCGCAAACGGCGGTGGCGTTTGAATTCTGCCATTGTCATTCACCTGTCCTTTGTTCATAAAAATGTACTAATATATCAATCATTGCATCTGCCGTGTACTGTGCAGGCAGCAGGATATTGCGGAAGCCATGCCGTTTGGCCGCTTCCTCGGTTGTCGGTCCGATGACAAGACATAGTTTATCAAGCTGTTTTTGTTCCAGTTCGGCATCGTCTATAAAAGCAAGAAAGGCCTCGATGGATGACGGGCTCGTAAACGTCAAAACCTCCGGCTGTTCCTTTTTCAGGACATCATTAAGCAGTTCTTGCTCGCTTATCTCCTCTACCGTATCATAGACAACCATTTTCTCAAATACAAAGCCATTCCGTTTCAAACCATTTGCCAATGCCGGGCGTGATAAATTACCTTGAATCAGCAAAATCCGGCTGGCTGAGTCATGTGCCTGAGCAAATGTTGCAGCCAAGGCATCCGCTGTATAATCATCGGGTACCAAATCCGCTTCCCTGCCGAAAAGTCTTTCTATCTCCTCAGCCGTTTTCTGTCCAACCGCAGCAATATGGCAATGACTCCAGGCCTCCAAGCTTGAATACGCACTCAACAACGCATGGAAATGCTCCACTCCATTCGTACTTGAGAAAAAGAGCCAATCAAATCTTTCTCCCTCCTGACAGAGCTTCGCGTTTCCATCATCAATCCTTGTGTGAAAAGTCAAAAGGGGCACGATGATCGGTTTGGCCCCAGCTTCAGCCAGCTCCTCTGCCAAGTGGACTGCCTTCAGTTTCGGGCGCGTTACAAGCACCTTCACGGCCGGCAGCCGGCTCATTTGGACTCCGACTCCTCGATCGCTTTGTCGACGATATCCTGTGCACCTTGTTCCTGCATTCTTTCTGCAGCAAGTTTACCAACTTCCTGCGGATCGGCGCCACGGATTTCTTCCTTAAATACTTGTTTACCGTCAGCCGAGGCAATCAATGCAGTCAGGACGACATCATCATCTTCCATATGGGCAACACCAGCAATCGGCACTTGGCAGCTACCGTTCATCAAATATAAGAATGTCCGTTCAGCAGCGACTGTCTGCTGGGTGTAGGAATCATTGATTTTTGTCAAAAGCTCGATCAATTCCATATCGGTATCGCGGCACTCGATCGCCAGCGCTCCTTGCCCGATAGCTGGCAAGCAGAGATCTGTTTCAAGGAATTCGGTAACGATATCATCGCTCCAACCCATGCGCTTCAAGCCTGCAGCCGCCAATACGATGGCATCAAAATCTTCATTTTCCAATTTCTTTAGACGCGTGTCGATGTTTCCGCGAATCGGCTTGATTTCGATATCGGGACGGACAGCAAGAATCTGCGCTGCACGGCGGAGGCTGCTCGTCCCGACGACAGCTCCTTCGGGAAGCTCTCTCAAGGAGATGTTGTCCTTGGAAATAAATGCATCCCGGTAATCCTCCCTAACCGGCACAGAGGCAATCGTCAGGCCGGCAGGAAGTTCCGATGGCATATCCTTCATACTATGTACAGCCATATCGATTTCCTCGTCGTACATAGCCTGCTCGATTTCCTTTACGAACAATCCTTTTCCGCCGACTTTTGAAAGTGTGACGTCCAGGATTTTGTCACCCTTTGTCTCTATTTTTTTGATTTCGAACTCATATGGCGCTCCAGCTCGTTTCAACTGGTCGATAACCCACTTTGTCTGTGTGAGCGCCAGATTGCTTTTTCTTGAACCAACGATAATTTTACGCATTGCTCTACCTCCTGAAAAACTAGGGATTTACCCAGTAAAATGAAATGATGAGTACGTGCTAAGTAAGAAGAAATTGATGATCAGGATCAAGAAAGCAGCAATGGCATAGATTGCCAAGCCTTTTCCTCTCACCCCTCTTGCCAGACGCAAGAACAGGTAGACTGCATAGACTGCCAATACCGTCAGCGAACCGATTGTCTTCCAATCGAACCAATAGAATGCCGCAGCTGTCGTATAAGCCCATACAATCCCCAACACGATAGATAACAGCAGCAAAGGCGTCCCGATCGTAATGGAGGTGAATGTATATGTTTCTAGCTTGCCCAAATCACCAAGCCTTGTCCACCATCTATACCCTTTTTTTTGCTTCAGCAGCTGGAATTGCAGCAAATACATGACAGCAAAGACAAAAGATAGCGTGAAAAAACCATAAGCCAGTATTGCCAGTGTGATGTGCGCGATCAATACTTCATCCATGAATGGAATCGTCTGTGTCCATTGCCGTTCGTAAGCCGAGCTTGCAATATATAACAACATCATAAAAAAGCCGACCACATTCAGGAAGAAGGTGAGAAAATCGACTTTGTAGATACGGTTGATGAACAAAGATAGCGATACGATGATCCAGGCATAAAAATATAAGCCTTCATAGACATCCTTTACCGGCAGTCCGGCATGCGCAATCATTTCCTGCAATAAAAAAAGGCTCTGGAAGAACCAAACCAATGTAAGCAAACGGAAGGCGAAAATATTCGCCTTCCGATTCTTTTGTATAAAATCGATAAAATAGCTGAAAATGCTGGCTGCATAAAGTAACAAAATGATTTCATAAAGATAAGCTGGTACCTGCATGATTAGCCCTTCTTTTTATCTGGTTGAGGATGCATTTGGCACAGACTGAAGCTCTTGTGACTCGGAGCGTTCCAGTTTGACAATATTATTTTGTTTGTCCAGTACCGCCTTTTCGATTCCGAAAATCTCTGCGAACTGCTGGATGAGTTCTTCGCTGTTTTCACGGCCTGCAAGCTCTTTTGCCTGCGTGATCGGTTGTTTGAGCAGCTGGTTGATGATGCTTTTCGTATGCTTGTTCAACACCCGTATATCACGTTCACTAAGATCCGGCAGCTTGCGTTCCAAACTTTTCATCGTTTCAGCTTGGATTGCAGCCGCTTTACGACGAAGCTCGGTGATGACTGGCACGACACCCAATGTCTGCAGCCACACTTTGAAGTCGACGATACCGCCTTCGATCATGATTTCGATTTTTTCCACTGCTTCCTGACGGGCAGCCAAATTCGCATCGACAACATCTTGCAAGTCATCGATGTCATATAGGAAGGTGCTGTCCAAATCATCCACATCTGGATTGATATCGCGCGGCACCGCAATATCGACCAAGAATAACGGCTGGCCTTTGCGTTCTCTCAGAACCGGCTGAAGCATTTGTTTGTCCAGCACATATCCTGGGGCCCCTGTGGAACTGATGACGATATCCGCATTTTGCAATGCTGTATCGAGTTCATCCCATCCGGCTGCTTTACCATTGAACAAAGCGGCCAGCTGTTCTGCTTTTTCTTTCGTCCTATTGACAACCGTTACATCCGTGACGCCTGAACCGTGCAGATTCCTTGCTGCCAGTTCCCCCATTTTACCAGCGCCCAGGATGACGATGCGTTTGGAAGAAATATCACCGAATATTTTCTTGGACAATTCCACCGCAGCGTAGCTGACAGACACAGCATTCTCACCGATTCCAGTCTCTGTATGCGCCCGCTTCGCCAACGTCACAGCTTGTTTGAACAATTCATTATAAATCGTTCCGGATGTATGAAGCTCCTGTGCTTTTTGGAACGAGCGTTTCAGCTGCCCAAGGATCTGTGTTTCCCCTACGACCATGGAATCCAATCCGCTTGCTACCCGGAACAAATGCTCCATGGCTCTTTCATCCTCATGAAATGTAAGATAAGATGCAATCTCGTCTTTTTCGATTCCAAACCATTCAGACAAGAATTTTTTTATATAATAGCGGCCGGTGTGCATTTGATCGACCACAGCATAAATCTCCGTACGGTTACAAGTCGAGATGATGACGTTCTCGAGCATGCTTTTCTGGTTGGAGAGTGCTTGCATCGCTAAGCCAAGCTCTTCTTCCTTGAAACTTAGTCTTTCTCTTATTTCAATCGGGGCTGTGCGATAATTGATTCCTGCAACTAACATGTACATTCCCTATTTCCCCCTTGAAAACCTTTCGCTCATACCAGTATAACACTGTGGTATTTATGTCCTAAGCAAATTTGTGAACAGAATCGTAAACAATTGTGTTAGGATAGAGTGTGTGTTTGTGAATAATTTCATAAGTACATATAACAAATTAACACAGATAGTCATGATAATCAACGATTTAATCTTATTTAATAATAATTATTATGTGGAGAGATGTTATGACGAAGAAAAATGCTTTTGTCGGTTTCCTTTTACTAGGAATCGGAGCGTATTTCCTGTTGCGACAGTTACGTGTACCCTTGTTTGTGGATTTTTACTCTTGGCCCACTTTGTTGATCATCATTGGCGCGGCTCTACTATTGCATGCTTATCTTACGAAAGATCATAAAAACTTATTCGCTGGGTATTTAATTTTAGGCTTGGGGCTCCATTTCCATGGACTGAAGCATTACAGCTTCTGGACCGACAGCTGGGGAGCTTACCCATTGCTCACTGGTGCTGCTTTATTCATATCAGCACTAAAAACCAAAAAGGGCTATGTATGGGCAATTTTGCTGCTGGCTCTTGGTATCTTTGCGATTGCTGCACCAAAGCAGCCTGCCTGGTTCGGCTGGCTTGATAGAACAGCCGGCATCATCAGTGATTTTTGGCCTGTATTGCTAATATTGGCAGGCGCTTATCTTCTTTTCCGAAAAAAATAACCGTACAGGCCTAAGCTTGTACGGTTATTTTTCATAGGAATTGTTTTAATACTCCCCATGCTTCCTCTTTTCCTTCTCCCGTTTCCGAGGAAAATGGAAGGATGATATCCTCTTGTTCAAGCTGCAATTTATCTGCAGCCCGCTTGATATGCTGAACGCGTTTCCCTTTTGGAATCTTGTCCAGTTTGGTTGCCACCACGACAACAGGCAGCTCATAATGTTTCAGGAAGTCATACATGGTTACGTCGTCCTTCGTCGGTTCATGACGGATATCGACAAGCAGCACGACTGCCTTCAGATTTTCACGCTCCGTGAAATACTCCTCCAGCATTTTGCCCCACGCATTACGTTCCTTCTTTGAAACCTTGGCATAGCCATAGCCCGGCACATCCACGAAATGGAAGCGGTCATTGATCTTATAAAAGTTCAATGTCTGCGTCTTCCCGGGCTTTTGAGATGTGCGGACCAAGTTCTTGCGATTGATCATCTTATTGATAAAAGATGATTTCCCTACATTCGAGCGCCCCGCCAAAGCAATCTCCGGCATATGTGTTTCCGGATATTGCTTTTTCGATACGGCGCTGATTACGATTTCTGCTTCAGTTACTTTCATGTTTATCTTCCACCAATGCGTATTTTAATACCTCATCAAGATGGCTGACTTTGATAAACGTCATGTCTTGCTTGATTGTATCGGGTATATCCTCCAGATCACGGTCATTATCAGCCGGGAATAAGATTGTCGTGATACCTGCCCGGTGAGCACTCAAACTCTTCTCCTTCAGTCCACCGATCGGCAATACACGGCCGCGAAGGGTGATCTCCCCTGTCATCCCGACATCCTTGCGCACCGGCCTTCTTGTAAGTGCACTCGTCAAAGCTGTGGCAATCGTGATACCGGCGGAAGGACCGTCCTTCGGTGTCGCTCCTTCCGGCACATGGATATGGATATCATATTGTTCATGGAAGGATGGATCGACGCCAAGCTCTTCGGCATTTGAACGGATATAGCTGAAGGCAGCCTGTGCTGATTCCTTCATCACATCCCCGAGTTTTCCGGTAAGCGTAAGTTTCCCTTTACCGGGAGACAAAGAAACTTCAATGGATAATGTATCTCCGCCGGCAGTCGTATAAGCAAGACCTGTCGCTGCGCCAACTTGATTCTCCTCTTCCATTAAACCATAACGGAAGTGCGGGCGTCCAAGCAATTCTTCCACTTTCTTCGCCGATACCGTAACCCGCTTCTTATCTTCAGATACGATGATCCGTGCTACTTTACGGCAAACCGCTGCCAGCTGCCGCTCAAATCCGCGCACACCTGCTTCCCTTGTATAACGGCGGACGATATGCTCAAGGGCTTCATCTTTCATGACGATATTGCCTTTTTTCAAACCGTTTTCCTTGATTTGCTTTGGCAATAGATGTTCCTTGGCAATATGCAGTTTCTCCACTTCGGTATAACCAGCAATGCTGATGATCTCCATCCGATCAAGCAAAGGTCCTGGAATGGATCCCAAATTATTTGCCGTCGCAATGAACATCACATTGGAAAGATCGTAGTTCTCTTCAATGAAATGATCACTGAACGTACTGTTTTGTTCCGGATCAAGCACTTCGAGCATAGCCGAAGATGGATCGCCGCGGAAGTCATTGCTCATCTTATCGATTTCATCAAGCAAAAAGATTGGATTCGTTGTACCGGCACGTCTCATACCTTGCATGATCCGTCCAGGCATCGCTCCCACATAAGTACGGCGATGACCGCGAATTTCCGCTTCATCTCTTACACCGCCCAATGAAATACGGACAAATTTACGATTGATTGCTTTGGAAATGCTTGTCGCCAGGGAAGTTTTCCCGACCCCTGGAGGTCCAGCCAGACAAAGGATCGGACCTTTCAACGAATTGGTCAGTTTCTGAACGGCCAAGTATTCCAAAATTCTTTCTTTTACCTTTTCCAGACCATAATGATCCTCATCCAAAGTAGCTTCGGCATGGGGAATATCCAGATTATCTTCTGTTTGATTCTTCCAAGGCAGGGCAATCAGCCACTCCAAGTAATTGCGTATGACAGAGCTTTCTGCAGAACTCTGCGGAACACGCTCATACCGTTTCAGCTCTTTTTCGGCGACTTCCTTCATGTGATCCGTCATATCAGATGCTTCGATATCCGCTTTGAACTGTTCGATTTCCCCGGACTTGCCATCCCGGTCACCGAGCTCCTTCTGGATTGCTTTCATCTGTTCACGCAAGTAATATTCCTTTTGTGTCTTCTCGACGGATTGTTTGACGCGCTGACCGATTTTCTTTTCCAGATCAAGGACTTCCCGCTCATTTGTAATGATCATGATGATATGACGCAAGCGTTCCTTGACATCCTGCATCTCCAGGATTTCCTGCTTGTCATCGAGCCGTAAGGACAAATGAGAGGTAATCAAATCTGCCATGCGCCCCGGTTCCTTGATATCAGTCAAGGTTGCCAACGTCTCTTGGCCAATTTTCTTTGAAACCTTTATGTATTGCTCAAACTGCTCCAGGAGCGCTCGCATCAGGGCTTCTTCTTCATTTTTCGTTCCATGCTTGTCTGGTCTTTCCTCGATTTCGACCATGAATTGCTTGTCATCCTCCAGGAAGCGGATGATTTCAGCCCGGTATAATCCTTCAACCAATACACGCATCGTACCATTGGGCAGCTTCATCATTTGATTGACTTTTGCTACCGTACCTATATGATGGATCTCGTCTTCTGTCGGTTCATCCAAATCCACTTCTTTCTGCGCAGCCAGAAAGATTGTTTCCCCTTCCATCATCGCTCGTTCCAGTGCATGGACGGATTTTTCCCTGCCCACATCTAAATGCAAGACCATCGTCGGAAAAATTAGCAGCCCCCTCAAGGGCAGGAGAGGCGTTACCAGTGTCTTCTCTTTTTCCATCGTGACACCTCCAAATGTCTGTCTTCATCAGTTCTTTTTAAAGTATATACACAACCACTGTACTGTACCCATACTTTGTGAAAATCAAGAAAAAAATCCCTTGCCACCAACAGTAACAAGGGATTTGCTGTACATGATCATCTGCCTGTCAGATGGAGATTACGCACTCTCTTTCGGAGATTGCTTGTTCTCATCAGTTACGGTACCATCATGCAGTACAAACTTCGGACGGCCATTCTCAAGCAGTACTGTATCTTTTGTTATGATGCATTGCTTGATATCGTCACGTGAAGGCAGTTCATACATGATATCAAGCATGATACCTTCTATGATGGAACGCAAGCCACGTGCACCAGTTTTACGCTCGATTGCCAATTTAGCGATCTCACGCAGTGCATCTTCCTCGATTTCCAATTCTACTTGGTCCATTTGGAAGAGCTTCTGGTATTGTTTCACCAATGCATTTTTAGGTTTTGTCAAAATCTCAACCAAAGCTTCCTCATCAAGCGGCTCCAGGCTGCCAATAACCGGAAGACGGCCGATGAACTCCGGAATCAAACCGAATTTCAATAGATCCTCTGGCAATACTTTGGAAAGGTATTCGCCTTTATCAAGTGTTTGATTGCCCTCACCTGCACCGAAACCGATAACTTTGTTACCAAGGCGGCGCTTGATGATCTGCTCGATTCCGTCAAAGGCACCGCCACAGATGAACAGGACATTCGTCGTATCAATCTGGATGAATTCCTGATGCGGATGCTTGCGGCCGCCTTGTGGCGGAACGCTTGCTACTGTGCCTTCCAAAATCTTAAGCAATGCTTGCTGAACACCTTCACCGGATACATCGCGTGTGATGGATGGGTTTTCGGATTTACGTGCCACTTTATCGATTTCATCGATGTAAATGATTCCTTTTTCCGCTTTCTCCACATCGTAGTCAGCAGCTTGGATCAACTTAAGCAAAATGTTTTCTACGTCTTCCCCGACGTAACCCGCTTCTGTCAAAGAAGTCGCATCCGCAATGGCGAATGGTACGTTCAGGATACGTGCCAATGTCTGTGCGAGTAATGTTTTACCGCTACCAGTCGGTCCGATCATAGCAATATTACTCTTGGATAATTCCACATCATCCGATCCCTTGCTGGAATTGATACGTTTGTAGTGGTTATATACCGCTACCGCAAGGTTTTTCTTCGCTTTATCCTGTCCGATGACATAATCATTCAGGATGTCGCGGATTTCCTGTGGCTTTGGAATTTCCTTGAATTCTACTTCTTCTTCGTTTCCAAGTTCCTCTTCCACGATTTCCGTGCACAAATCGATGCACTCATCACATATATAGACGCCTGGTCCGGCTACTAATTTACGTACTTGATCTTGGCTTTTGCCGCAGAAAGAGCATTTAAGCTGCCCTTTTTCTTCATTAAATTTAAACATCATTTCACCCCTCGAATGTAATATCTATATATGATATCTCGAAAGATCAAACACATTCTGGATGCGCCCAGCCTTCCTTTAGCCAATCATATCAGATAACAGCAGTATTAAAAAGCAAAACACTTTTTCCATCAGTATTAGCCAAAAGACCGCAGGTAAACCCTGCCAAGGAAGATTTCTGCTACCGCCAAATTGGCAAATCCTGCATATGCGAAAAAGAGGTACGTTTTATTATGGAGTTTTTTTAAAAAAAGTCAAATCATATGTATGTAGTATATGTAAACGAAAAAGCCGTTCATGCACGTAATTCCACAGAGAGGATAATAATCCCTCTCTTGAAAATACGTTTATTTTTTAGAAAAACAAGGCACAGTGATTGCTGCCTTGTTTTTCTGTTATGTCTTATGCAGTTTTGCTGTTATCCACCAAAACATCGATTGCTTTTTGGAACTTCAGATCATCTTTGATAGCGTCTGTGTTGCCGCCAAGCATTTGAGTCAATTGCTCTTTGTCTGTTTGGTACATTTCAGCCATTTTATCAAGCTCTGCGTTAACGTCCTCATCCGTCACTTCCACGTTTTCCGCTTTCGCGATCGCTTCAAGTGTCAAGTTCGTTTTCACACGTTTGCCAGCATCTTCTTTCATTTGCTCGCGAAGTGCAGCTTCGTCCTGACCGGAGAACTGAGCGTACATTTCAAGCGTCATACCTTGCATTTGCAGGCGCTGTTCGAATTCACGAACCATGCGGTCAAGCTCTGTATCTACCATTGCCTCTGGAACATCCACTTTCGCGTTGTCTGTAGCAAGGTTGATCAACTGCTCACGTTTGTTGTTTTCAGCTGCGTTCGTTTTTTCTTCTTGCAGACGATTTTTCGTTTTTTCACGAAGCGCATCCAAAGATTCTACTTCTTCGTCTACGTCTTTTGCGAATTCATCATCAAGCTCTGGAAGTTCCTTTGCTTTGATTTCGTGAATTTTCACTTTGAAGACTGCTTCTTTACCAGCAAGTTCAGCAGCATGATATTCTTCAGGGAATGTTACGCTGATGTCGGACTCACTGCCGGATTCTTTGCCGATCAGCTGTTCTTCGAATCCAGGGATGAAGCTGCCGGAACCGATTTCCAAAGAATGGTTCTCTGCTTTACCGCCTTCGAATGCTTCCCCATCTGTGAAACCTTCGAAATCGATGACGACTGTGTCGCCTTCAGCTACAGCACCGTCTTCTTTGACAACCAATTCAGCTTGTCTGTTGCGAAGTGCTTCGATTTCACTTTCCACATCTTCGTCGGTTACTGTTGTATCTTCTGCTTCTACTTCAAGACCTTTGTAATCACCAAGCTCTACTTCAGGCTTGACAGTTACAGTAGCTTTGAAGATTAGCTCTTTGCCTTGCTCGATCTGCTCAAGATCTACATCCGGCTGTGCAACAGGCTCGATGCCAGTTTCTTCTACTGCGTTCATGTAAGCCCCTGGAAGCACGATATCGATCGCATCCTGGTAAAGGGATTCCACACCAAAGCGCTGTTCGAAGATTTTACGAGGTACTCTTCCTTTACGGAAACCTGGTACCTGAACTTGTTTCACAACTTTTTGGAACGCTTGGTCAAGCGCTGCATCCAATTCCTCAGGAGATAGGGTGATCGTTAGGACACCCTCATTCTTGCCTTCTGTTCTTTCGAATTTTGCTGACATAATATTCCCTCCAACATCTATCGTTTCTTACCTGTTAATCGTTCTCAATTCTAGCATAAAAGAAGTTATTAACTAGTACTGGTTTACAACCATCTCATTATAACATATTCATAGTCGCTTTCAACACTTACAATGCGAACTCTGTCATTCCTCGGCAACAGTCAGATATTTTGCTTCAAATGTGATGATCTCCTCCATCATCGAGGCGATTTTCTGAGCTTCTTCCTCGGTGACGGCCGGCTGTTCGATTTGCAGATAACTGCTTGCCAGCTTCTGCAGGGCAGCTGCCAGTACAGCCGCTTCTTCCACTGTGGACATCAACGGATATCTTACATACATGTAACGGTACAATAGCTTATACACCAGGTCGTAAAGTGATGGATTCTGTTGCTCGAGCAGATGCAAATGTCCCAGAACCTGTTCCATCCCTTCCGATTTTTCCACCATCGTCAGATTCTCCGGAATTACGGTAATTGTTTCCTTCATTTTATGTATGGTTACCGGAAACTGGATTTCCTGTTTGATGAGCCATTCCAGTACGGCTGTCTGCACGACTGGGTCGGCTTCCTCGTCCATCAGGAAAGCCTCCATCTTTTGTACATGCGGACTGATATCCAGTGAATGGCATTTCTGGATGAGCTGCCATTGCTGGGCAGCATCTTGATTCTTTCTAGCTTTGTCGAAATTATGTATCAGCTGATCGGCTGTCGTCTGACTTTTATCTTCCGCCATTTTACGGCTTACTTTTTGCAGCTGGTCGAATGAAGTTTTAAGCGGCGCCGGAATCTTCTCGTTCGCATATACCCCATCCAGCATCTCTACCACTTCCTCGTAGCGCCCAAGCTGAAACAGCAAAGTCAAATGAATATGTAAGTATTGCAAATAATCCTTATCCTTGGCTGCAAGCAGCTGCAAGGACATCTCTTCTGCCTCTTCATGCCTGCCCAGCTCCATCAGGCAGATCAGTCTTCCAGTCAAAATTTCCGGCTGACGATAGCCATAATCCAAAAGCTGTTCAAACTTATCTATCGCGTCCGTGTAATTCTTCTCCTGGAGCTCCTTCATCCCTTCCTGCTCCAGCCGCGTCTTCAGACCCGGGAACAGGACTACATTATTCTCTTTATCCATCGGCAACATCCTTATTAGATTTTCAGTTAGAGACCTGGTAACAGCTATACCCTTAAATTTAACAAAGAAAACGCAGAATGCAAACTTTTAGATGGCAAAAAGCTGTGAATCCGTCTATTCACAGCCTCCATAAAGTCCCGCTACTTTTTTGGCCTATCCTCAGGTCCCCGCCTTCTGAAAGGGATGACATTTTCCATACTAGGAGCTAATTCTTCTTCTTGATCTTCTTCATCCAGAAAATCAAGCAGCCGCTGCTGCATATCGCCCATTTCCGATGTCAGCGTTCTTTCCTCATGATTCAGTGCGTAAATATCACGCTTGATCTGAAGATAGAATTCCTTCAATGGCTTATCCGTATACTGGCTGAGAAGCCTATCGGATAACGTATATTCCTCCTGCAGCTCCAAATCATAGATTCGCACCATGAAATATTTCCCGAAAGGAATAGATCCAATGAATCGATAACGTTTCGTCTCATCTAAATACATAGGCCACCTCCAAGAAAAGTGTAGCATGTCCCGGCAGCGATATTGCATATTCTCCCCATAATATACAGAAAACTTACATTTAGTCGTGGAAACCCGATTTCCATTTATCCCATTTTACACGTACAGTATTGCATCTGTCACCACTATTCCTTTTCCGGGACAGGATTCGACAGCATTTGATTGTAAATGCGCTCGTCTTATTGCCGAACAATAATTCGCCCGCCCTTATGCATAAGGAGGGTATTCCTGATCGGTCGACAGTTCGGGTGGATGTCGACCCCACCACCGCACAATTCCATTCGATTATTATAGAGAACAGGGACTCGTACAGCTCGGATCACCATTGCTTCATGGAAGAACGGCAAAGGAACGAACCGGGAATCCTGACGCTTTCCCTGCTTTTGGTACGATATTAAAAATGAAAGCTCCTTTAGCTGGCAGCTGATCGAGATTCGTCAGCAGTTCCACTTGATATGAATCCTGCTCCAGCACATAATATTCACCAAGCAAAGCACCGTTCTTTTGGAAATCGACTGCTGCATCCGTATCAAACGTCTCATGTCCTACCGCCTTCACATGCCGTTCTTCATAAAGGAACTTTAACGCTTCCAGTTACCAGCCAGGAGAATGACTGTTTCCCTGTTCATCTTTGTTATCCATCTGTTCCTGGTTTGGCCAGCGCTTACTCCAGTCCGTTCGCAATGCCACAAATGTAGTCGGTTCGATTTTGCCGTGTTCCTCCTCAAATGCAAGTATATCTTCCACAGACAGTGCGTAATCATGATCAGCAGCCGCTTCCTTTGATTTATCGATCACGACGAGCGGCAGTACCAATTCTTTTAACTCGAGTTCTTCCAAATATCTTGTATCCCGCACAAAGTGGATCGGCGCATCCAGATGTGTTCCGTATTGCCCGGGGAATGTAAAGCTCTGGGCAAAGAAGCCATCATCATGGGAAAAAAGCGTTTCGAAATTCGCCGGGGTGAAAGCTGAGAAATGCGGCGACTCCGGTCCAAATGTATGTGTCAGATCCACCCATTTCTTCTTTCTCAATACTTCCAATGCTTTACTCAACTCGCTTGACATAAACAATCACCTCAAATAAATAGTTTGGAAGAACGCAAAAAAACCTCTTCTAAATAAGAAGGGGTTCGCTGCTTTTATGTAGTCCGATTCTTATCTAGTCTGGAATTAGCACAGTACACACAGTCTGTTGCTGAAGCTTCATAGGGCCAGTCCCTCCACTTCTCTGGATAAGAGAATATTCTGTTAAATTATATGATATTCTAAGTAATAGGATTGGTCAATAAGATAACGCAATTGTTTCACGTTAAGATACATTAGCAAACGCCGCATAAACGAACGCTAGCACCCAAAATCCAAAGAAATAATAAAGCAGAGCCAAAGTGACATGCGATAATGCTAGAACAACTTTACTGCTGGTTTCATAGGCAAAAAAAGCTGTAAAAAATCCTGCTGCAGGGAATATACCAATTATCATCATCAAGGTCATACCTATTTTTGCAATCATACCTCCAGCTAAAGGGGTACTCGATAGTAAGAATGGAAAACAATCAATGCGATAAAACTTAATATGAACATAACTAATAGAGTCAACGACATGCGCTCAAGTTTGAAATATTGCATAGAAAAACCCTTTCATCTTAATCATCCAGTATACAATAACGGATGAAGTTCTATCACAATTCATTCAGTCATGCTCCTGCATAAAGTAAATTACTCGCGTAAAATAAGCATCCTGCCTTTGGCGGCAAGATGCTGATGCATACCTTTATTTGACACAAGTCTTTACCCCATATAAACGCTGTCGCACGTGCCAGCCTGCGGCTCATAAAAGCAATGATCCTTAAACTGACCGGAAAAAGGCTGGCCATACCATGTCGGAGGGCATGGTGCGTATGGATTAAAATACCAAAGCGCGTACGCAGCAGGGTGTTGTCTCCAAGACTTCAAATTCTTTTCTGCCAATCTTCTTTCCTGTTCACGCGCTCGTTGATAAAAAACATTTCCCTTTTGAACAGCCTCAAAGGAGTAATTACCGCCCTGTACATGAAAGATGACATCATCGATTGATCTCAGATCTGCAAAATCCAAACAGTCCGCTACAGCTCGGTTTACAATGACATTCCCTACAAAGAGCATTCCAAGCTGCCCTTCTCCTTCGGCTTCTGCCCGCATCATTCTTGCCATCAAGTCAACATCTGAACTATTGTATCGGACTCTCGCCATATGATCACCCCACTCACAGTATGAAAAAAGCTCACCTTGTTGTTAGTGTATTATAGAAGGGCTTAGACATATGTCAGTTACATTCACCAATCCCTTCCATACTCCAATGAAAAAAGTCACTTTCCATGACCAGCACAATATGCTTTTAGCCAAGTGTCAGCCATCAAGCGATTGCCGGCGTTGGTCATATGTACACCATCTGTTGTCAGATTCGTTTTCGTCGTTTGCAAAAAAGCTGTATGAGTTTGCACGAGTATCGCATCATACTTGTCAGCTAGTTCCCGGACGATCTCTACATAAGGAATCAGCATCTGATTTCCTTTTGAATCGTTATTTTCTTCTATGATTGTCGGTTCCATGAGGTAGAGCGCAGCTCCGGTTCGTTTTGTTTCAGACAGGAGCTTATCATAAATATCCCTGTACGCATCCGGATAAACCTGCTGCATCTGCGGCTGATCCAATTGCCGCCATACGTCATTGATTCCGATGGAAATCGACACTAAATCAGGAGCTATCGAAAGCACATCTTCTTCCCACCTATCGGCCAAATCGGTGACACGGTTGCCTCCCACTCCCTTATTTATAATTTCCACTTCTTTTATCTTGGCGAATTCATCTTCAATCATTTTCACATAACCGTCCCCGATATCCCGATGATCCTCGAATCTGCCGCATTCCGTGATACTGTCTCCGATAAAAACCCACTTTTCACGCATTTAGATTCCTCCTATATAATCAATTGTATTACTTACCTTTTCTTTATCCACTCCGTCGGGCTGCACCCTGTTTGTTTCTTGAAAATATTACTGAAATATTGCGGGTTATTTCCATATCCTAATTTCTCAGCCAGTTCAAAAACCTTGATATCTTTCTGTTTACTGATGATCTCTACCGCTTTATCAATCTTACGTTTCATCACATAAGCAGAAAATTTCTCCCCCACTTCCTTTTTGAATAATTTGCCTACATAATCGGTGTTCATATATAACACTTCATTTGCAATCCATTGCAATGACAAGTTTGGATTTTCAATATTTTCCTTTATCGCAGCAATCATCTTATTGACAACAGACGAGTAGTTAGTCATTTCACTCGTGTATCCATTTGCCGTATTGGCTTGCTGTTTATTTTCTACCGATAGTTCTTGTACTACTTCTGTCAAGGCTTCATGAATGTCTTCTTCACTGGATGGTTTGAGCAGATAATGCTTCACACCGAAGCGCATGGCTTTTTGTGCATATTCGAATTCATTGTAGCCGGATAGAAGTATCCATTTGATTAGCGGAGAGACTTTTCTTCCTTGTTCAATCAATCCCATCCCATCAAGCCCGGGCATAGTAATGTCTGTAATGACGATGTCAGGTGCATGCTTCTTGATGAACTCCAAAGCTTCGAGTCCATTTTCGGCAATGCCATGCAAGACAGTTCCTTGCTGCTCCCATTCCACGATAGAAGATATTCCCTCAAGCAGCATCGGTTCATCATCTACCAGCAGAACTTTGAACAATATCAGTCCCTCCTTCAAAAGGAATCACCAGCACTACCTTCGTTCCAGCTCCTGGCTCACTTATCACCCGAATACCATAAGCCGGACCGAATAATATTTTCAATCGATTATCGATATTCCGAATCCCCAAGCCCGTGCCTTTGGGCCGATAATTCCCACTTGATAATTTATGGATGAATTCCTGTTCCATACCTGGTCCGTCATCGTTAACCGAGATGATCGTGTTTCTCCCCTCCTGCACCGCCACGATGCTTATCGTACACACGCCGACAATCTCCTGCACACCATACTTAATCGCATTTTCCACCAAGGGCTGCAAGCTGAATTTGGGCACCTTGCAGGAAAGAAGGTGGTCAGGGATATCACTATGGAAACGCAAACGTTCCTGAAAACGGTAAGATTGAATCGTGATATAATGCTTCACTATTTCCAGTTCTTCCGCAAGCGGAATCAGAGCGTCCTTCGTTTCCAGGGAGGAACGTAAAATAAACCCAAGTGACGTTGTCATACGTGATGTTTCCTTTATTTTGCCAAGCTTTGCCGACCAATTGATGGATTCCAATGTGTTATAGAGGAAATGAGGATTGATTTGTGCCTGGAGTGTTTTGAATTCAGCATCTTTGATCACCAGCTGCTTCTTATAGTTCTCTTCAATCAGCGAAAGGATCTGGTTCATCATTTTATTGAAGTTTTCATGCATTTGGCCTGCTTCGTCCTTGGAAAACACGATATGACTCTCTTCCTTAAATTCCTTGACTCCTCCTTTTTGCACTTTTTTCATCTTTCTATTCAATGCTTCGATCGGATTGGTGATTCCCTTGATAAAACGGATACCCAGGAACAATAGCACCACAAATAATAAAAGGTAGATGCTCAATACGGTTCTTTGTACCAAAGTCACAGCTTGGAATAATTGGCTGTATGGAGAAGCTATCATATAAGTCCAATTCGTATAATCCGCAGAGGCATACGTTACAAAGTATCGGTCGGCCCCATGATTCACAAGTTGATAGCCTTCTGTCCCCTGCGTACTGGCAATCAAGTAAGAATCCTTCTCCGTGATCTCCTTCGGGAAGATGATCTCCTTATTTGAATTGGCAATCAGCAGCCGCATCTCTTTTTTGTCCAAACTGTTTTCAAACGAAGAGACGATATCTGCCATATCAAATCGCACAACGATCATACCCAACCTCTCAAAGGAAAGATCAGGGTACGCATTCACTTCACGAGAAACTACAAACGATTCATCCTGATCACCAGGAGCAAACCATGCTGCTCCTCCATCTCTTTGATTCGTTTCTTGCTTATATTGCAGCAAGCGCTCGTTATCGATTGTGATCACGCGGTTTCCCGTACTATAGCCTCTATCAGCTGTGTCGTATACCTGGATGGAATCTACTGATTCTTCAAAAGCACCCAAGTCGATGAGCCTTTTTTTAATGGTGACTCCGATAAGGTATGCCTCATAATCATCGTCGGTTTCTCTTAAATCGTATAAATAGGACTGCAAATAAGGATCCGTAGACAATCTATATGAGAACCCTTTCATTTTTTCAATTTCGTTTTCTATCAAAGCGGATGATACCTTCAATGACTGTGCAGACTGACGGTGAATCTCATCATTGTACGCTACAAGTGCATATTGCAAAAGGACTAATCCACCTATGCTGAAGGATAAGAGGACAAGAGAGAGTAAACAAAACAATTTATATTTCAATTTTAAATTGGAGAAAAAGTTTTTCAGTCTTCTCATGATGCCACTCCCCTCACAGCCAAGCTATTAATCTAAGCAACATGTATAGTCTTTTACTTCTACAAAATGGAAATAATATCCTCTATGATTTATGATTCATTGTTCAATTTGTAAAAACAGCATGCATTATTACGATAAACATCTTCCCTCTCGGCCTCGGACAAACGATATACCACTGTATCCTCAAAGAGCTGGATAATATCCGGATAGGAAGCAGACTTCAAACATACTGGCCAGTCGCTGCCGAACATGACTCGTTTTGGACCAAAAACTTCGAGAACGTGTTCTACGTAAGGAAAGATAGCTGCCATCTTCCAGCTGGCCCCGACTTTTTCTGGAACCAAGCCGGAAATCTTGCACATGATATTAGGATATTCCGCGATTTCACGCATATGACTTGCCCATGGCTCCATATGCCCTGTATCCATAGGAGGCTTCGCAAGATGGTCAATGACACCATGCAGATGTGGAATCTTCTTTAACAATTCGATGATTGCAGGCAGGTGTCTAGGGTTTGCTTGTAAATCAACCGGGAATGCATCGTTTGCTAACTTGTTGAGGTTATGAAGAACTACACGCTGTAGCAGCCACCCCGAGGGCAGGTCTTGCAACATCGGCCGGATCCCAACAAAATGAGGCTCCTCCTTAAACTCTGCCAATTGCTGCAAGGCATCGGGTTCTTCCAATTCCACCCAACCGACAACACCGATTACTTCTTCTCGCTTATTAGCCATTTCCAAAAGAAAACGATTTTCTACTAAAGTCGGCGACGCTTGCACAGCAATCGTTTTGTCTATCGTGTGCGATTGGAGGATAGGTCCTAAATGATGTGGCAAGTAAGATCGGCTTCTGCTGCCTGGACCTTGTTCAGCTCCTTGAACTTTGTGCCAAAAATGCTGGTGCGCATCAATGATCATTTATCTGCTCCTTCCCTCCCAAAGGCTAGACAAACACCATGACTCTCCTCATGGTGTTTGTTCATAAAAAGACGATGGCCTACCCGATCAGTAATGACTCCGCTCCATCTATATAGATTTCCGTGCCCGTAATATGACTGGATTCATCAGTGGCCAAGAACTTAACTAAATTCGCCACTTCCTCTGGTTTCCCTGAACGTTTATCCAATGGCTTGCTTCCTTCAGGGAATGCAACAGGTACTTTGATTTCTTCCAAATCCTGTGATCGTTTGATTGACTTGCTAAAATCCGTTTCTATTCCGCCAGGGCAGATGACATTCACGCGGATATGGTATTTTGCCAGCTCCAATGCTGCCATCTTAGCGAATGCTGCTTGTGCTGCCTTGGAAGTGGAATAGGCGGTGAAGCCGGCTTGGGAAAAGACTCTGTTTCCGCTGACCGAACTGGTAATGATGATGCTTCCGCCTTGTTTTTTCACATGGGGGATGCTTGCCTTCACAAGGAAAAACGTTCCGTTCAGATTGATATTGTGAACGTTTATCCAATTTTCAATGCTCATGGATTCAATGGATGCAGTCTGTCCGACAATTCCGGCATTTGCAAACACCACATCGATTCTGCCCCACTGCTCCATCATTTTTTTAGCGGCCATTTTAACTTGATCATAATCAGAGATATCACAAGGTATGGTCATGACTTTGTACGCTTTATCTTCCATCTCCTTTTTTACTTCAGTCAATTTCGTATCATTCACATCCAGCAGGCAAACTCGGAATCCCGCACCGGCTAACTTAAGCGCAGCAGCCTTACCGATCCCGGAAGCTCCGCCGGAAATGATGGCCGTTTTCTCCACCGAAACATCCTCCATTCTCCTACTTGGTTTTATAGGTTGATTAATTCACTGATATTGACGGCATTACCCGACCTCAAAGAATGGTTTCCTGCAATGCCAGTCATGATGGACATTGCACCATCTATGTGAGTAGCTGCCCGGCTATACACGTCAGGCTCGGGCATACCGAATAAATCTTGCAGCATCACCGTATCGCCCCCGCCGTGGCCTCCTTTTTCCGTATTCACTTCGACCTCATAAGGCGCGTCGAACATAGGACTCACAACGATGGACAATTGTTCAAGCTGGCCTTCCTCAGCTTTTTCACCGCCGGAATTCACATAGGACTTCTCAATGATCCGCGCATCGATTCTGCCTTTGGTACCATTAAAAGAAACGATAAAACCTTCCCATGGCAAATAAGCATTCAAGCTGTACGTAAGGATAGCTTTACTTTTATAGTTCACCAGCACTCCCAAAGTATCCTCAATACTGATGCCATCCCCGAAAACACTTTGATCCCTTTGATAGCCATCTTCTTTTTCTGCATCCAAGTACATAGCTTTCAAGTGTGGATTTCCCTCCAAATCAAGGGCGAAAGGATCGCGCTTTGCCTGTTCACTTTGATAAGCACGCTGGTAAAATGTCGTTTCTCCTCTTTGTTCAGCGTTTTCCCTGCCATAGAATAAAAGATCACCTGACGCATATACTCGCTGGGGCGCCGTATCGAGCCAGAAGTTCACCAAGTCAAAGTGATGGGTGGACTTATGCACGAGCAAGCCTCCGCTATTTCGTTTATCTCGATGCCATCTGCGGAAATAGTCCGCTCCGTGCTTTGTATCCAAGGCCCATTCAAAATGCACAGCGTTCACTTTTCCGATTACACCTGAACGGATCAATTCCTTTATTTTCGTATTATGCGGGGCATATCGATAATTGAATGTAACCCGGACTTCCTTCCCCGTCCTTTGAATAGCATCCAAGATTTCCTGACACTTCACTTCATCCGTTGTCATCGGTTTCTCCGTAATCACATCACAGCCGAGCTCCAATGCCCTGATGATATAGGAATGATGCGTTCGGTCAATTGTCGTGACAATGACAATATCCGGCTTTTCCTTTTGAATCATCAAATCAAAGTCAGCCGCATGGTAAGTTGGTATGGCAGGATGCTGATACTTTTCCTCCAGCAGCTGATTGGCATAACCCATCCTTGTTTGGTTAATGTCACAAAAAGCAGCAAGTGTACAGGTGTCCTTGAAATCCCGTGCCATTGCCCCATAATAAAATTCCGCCCGGCCGCCTGTTCCGACTAGCACATATTTTTTCATAACGCAAACCTCCCTTTCGTTTTCAATTCGCCGGGACTGATTTGATTTCCTCGGCCTGAAGTTTTGCTGATTTTTTCTCTATTCTTTCAAATGCTTTAACAGCCGGCATCATCACGATCAAAGCAAGGATACTGAAGCTGAAAAACAACGCCAATCCTTGAAAATACCATAAAACGGAACCAACTCCTATCGTTCCGATCAACATGAGCATCGTTTGACCTGGATTCAGCATCATGATAAAGAAAGCTCGTTTCACGATTTGGAAAGGCTTCATCTCATAATGCACAAGCATCGGGAACGCATATAAACTCGCTGAAAACGCAATGGAGGTGATAATAAGGAATGGAATCGTGAAGTACAAGGCGGCCTCCGCCGCAGAAATCAGGAATAAGAAGTCCAAATAAAGGATATATCCTAACAAAACGAAGATATATCCCAGCTTGTTGCTGTTTATGAACTCCTTTTTATACGTTTCCAAAAAGGTTCCAAAGATCGGGATGTCCGTTTTTCCTTGCAGCCATTGGTGAATGATAGCCAACAGGGCAGTGGTAGCCGGGAATACCCCGAATATCACCAGCCCCGGCAGCAGGAAAATAAGCCAGAGGATGTTGACATACGCCATCCTGGTGATCCATTCCAGCCCTTTATTGATAGCAGCCATACATATGTCCCCTTTCTAAAAAATCTATCCTTTCAGTCCAGTCGTGCTGATTCCTTCCACAACGTAGCGCTGGAAGATGAAGAAAATGACAAACACCGGCACAAGCGTGACAATCGACATGGCGAACATCGCGCCCCAGTTCGAAACTGTTTCGTTACTCAAAAACATATTCAGCGCCATCGAGACAGTATATTTTTCAGGACTGTTCAAATATAAAACCGGTCCGAGCAAATTATCCCAAGTCCAATAGAATGTGAAAATCGCTGTTGTCGCCAAGGCTGGGACGACGAGCGGCAGAATCACCTTATAAAAAATCTGGAACGTATTGGCCCCATCGATTGTCGCCGCTTCATCCAACTCCCTCGGAATGGTACGGATGAATTGCACGAGCAAAAAGATGAAGAACGGGTGGCCAAAAAAGGCTGGGACGACCAACGGCTTCAAGGAATTCAGCCAGCCAAGCTCAGAGAAAATGATGTATTGCGGAATCATGACGACCTCATACGGCAGCATCAAAGTGATGAGCATGATCATGAACCAAAATCCTCGTCCGACGAACTTCAGCCGCGCGAAACCAAAGGCAATCAAGGAACAGGAAATCAAGTGACCGAGCAGCATCCAAATGACGAAAACAACCGTATTTTTGATGAACGTCCCGAATCCATATCCGCCAAAACCTTCCCATCCTTGTGCATAATTCAATAAGGTGAAGGGATTGGGAATGAGCGAGCCAGCTGTAACAAAAATATCGCCACTTTCTTTGAACGAACTGACGAACAGCCAAATGACCGGATAAAGCAATAGAACGGCAAAGCCGCCGACAAGAATGTGGTAAAGATAATATTGAGGTCTTTTTTTAGTCATGCTACTTCCCCTCCGACTCATAGTGCACCCAATACTTGGACGTCCAGAAGATGATTCCTGTCAATATGGCCACGATGAGCAGCATGACCCATGCCATAGCGGATGCGTAACCCATATTGAAGTACTCAAATCCTTGTTTGAACAAATACAGCGAGTATAGAAGCGTACCATCAAGCGGACCACCAGTCCCTTTGGAAATGATGAAAGCAGGTACGAAAGTCATAAAAGCAGAGATCGTCTGCATGATGATATTGAACAATAAAACCGGGCTTAACATCGGCAATGTGATACGGAAGAATTTCTGGAAGAAGTTCGCACCATCGACACTGGCCGCTTCATAAAAGCTGGACGGAATGGATTTCAATCCAGCTAGGAAAATCAGCATGGAAGATCCAAACTGCCAGATGGATAAGAAAATCAGCATCCATAATGCCGCTGTCGGTTCACCAAACCAGCGAATCGCATCCAGACCGACACTATTCAGCGCTAAGTTCACAATGCCATCATCACCGAAAATATTCCGCCACATGATTGCAACTGCAACACTGCCTCCAATCAGCGAGGGCAGATAATACAGTGTCCGATACCAGCCAACAGCTCTTGACCCCGCATTCAGCAGCATGGCCACGAGCAAAGCAAATGCCAGCCTAAGCGGTACACCCCCCAATACATAAATGAAAGTAACCTTCAATGATTGGAGATAGCGAGGATCTTCGGTGAACATTTTGATATAGTTTTCAAACCCGATCCATTTAGGTGAATCGAATAATCCGTAACTGGTAAACGAGAAATATAAGGAAGCTAGCATCGGTACGATCGTAAAGGCTAAAAAGCCGATAATGAACGGCCCAATGAAAAAGTATCCCCATAAATTGTTTCTTAAACGTGCGTTCACAGACTTCACTCCTCTCTTTATGCAGGTGTAATCAAGACGACAGCTAATCAGCTGTCGTCTTGGTCACATCCTCCCTATTGTCCAAGCATGCCTTCCGCTTGGCTTCGGAAACTTTCTGCTGCTTCCTCAGGCGTAAGCTGGCCATAGCTGATTTGTTCGGCTAATGTATCCAGTAATTCGATGACTTCCCCTGCACCTGCTGGATCTGGAGCCCCCATTGGCGAGCTGTTTGTTTCCGCCCATTCCACATATTCAAATACTTGCTGCTGTGCCTCGGAAACTTCATTTTTCAATGCATCTTTCACTTCTGAAGATCCAGGAACACCACGGTCACCAAGAATCAATTTATTCGCTTCGACATCATTCATGAAGAAATCCAAGAAATCAGCAGCAGCTTCTTTATGCTTGGAGTTTTGGGATACAGAGAAGAACATACTTGGCTTCAAATAAAGCCCATCAGATGTTCCCGGTCCAGGCATCGGCGCAATCTCCAGCGGTTTCTCGGCCACCTGCTTCAATCCCACGAATTGATTGGACCATTGGAAAATCCCGACACCTTCTCCTTTGACAACCGGATCGTCCTCAATCCCCGTCACTTGGGCGAGCACATCAGGCGTCGGCGTCGCTCCTTTTTCCACTTGCTCTGCGACCATTCCAAAGAAATCCACGAATAACTGATCATCCTTATAACCTAATCCGCTTCCATCCTCCGCATACAAACGGGAACCATTGGAACGAAGATAATAGTCAAAGAAGACATCCGGCTTTAAATGTGTGTCAAAATAAACGCCTTCTGCAGCGGCTTTGTCAGACATGCTCTGATAATCATCCCATGTCCACCCCTCTGGAATTTCACCAAGGCCTAACTCCTCCAGCAATTCTGGATTGTAGTGGAATCCGACCGCATTCACCCCAGTGTTCATTCCATAAATACCATCATTTATCTTTCCACCATTGACATAGTCCTCGGTCATATTGCTCGTGTCGATCTGTTCTCCTAGAAACGGCGTCAAATCCGCCAATTTATTCCCTTGGGCATATTGCGCCAAATAGGACACATCCATCTGCACGATATCCGGCAGCTCATTTGCAGCCGCTTGCGGCGAAAGCTTCTGCCAATAATCATCCCAGCTCGCATACTCCGCCTCAATCTGTACATCCGGATTTTGTTCCTCATACATCTCGATAACTTTCGTTGTATAATCATTTCGCGGCTGATCGCCCCACCACGCAATCCGCAGCTTCACCTTGCCATCATCCGAACCCGAACTGCTTCCCTCACTGCTGCAAGCAGCAAGCAATAAAACCAACATCATCCCAAAAACCAACAGAAGCGATTTTCCTTTCATATCCAATCCCCCCAGGCTTAATGTAAGCGATTACATTTATGATTTTACCAAAAGGATAGGAATGGAGGGTATATAGAAAACAGGGGTAAATGTTTAAAAAGGAGAGGTAAATCAAACAAAATAAAATTACGTTGCAGATACTCCAATACAGAAATTCATCACTTTGGAGTATATAATAATTCATGTTCTAGCCAAAACTCATATATACTTCTAAAACATACATAACAGGCGGAGTAGATACTACAATCGATTCCACGTATATGGACCCCCGAGAATATATTACTGAATTAAGAGAGGGAAAGTTTTCAATCCCTTGCATTTCGGCATCTGACCCTCTTTGTCAATGTGCCTGTCTTTAAGGTTATGTCAGGGTATCGGAATTGTATTGTTTCCTTGTAGTATCATAACAACTGCCATTAATAGACTCTAAAGCTTTTATTTCATTTCAAGTTATTTAGTGCAATAAGTCTGAAATACTATTAATTTCCAATCTAGGGGGGGTATATTTATGGAAGAGTTTGCGGACAAAATAAAAGCATTATCTAAAAGAGTTTCAAATATTGTTGATACCATAGAAACGGAAGAGGCCACTAAAACTAGTATTATCATGCCTTTTTTTCAATTATTAGGATACGATGTCTTTAATCCGAATGAATTTTTACCCGAATTTACTGCCGATGTTGGAATTAAAAAAGGCGAAAAAGTAGATTACGCAATTATGAAAGATAGTTTACCGTTAATACTTATAGAGGCGAAGCCAGTAACACAGGATTTAGGGAGACATGATTCCCAGCTATTTAGATATTTTGGCACTACGAGCGCTAAATTCGCCATACTAACTAATGGAAAAGAATATAAGTTTTATACTGATTTAGATGAGACTAATAAAATGGATCAGAAACCATTCTTTATTTTTGATTTATTCGATATAAAAGAGAGTAAAATTACGGAATTACATAAGTTTGCTAAAAGTAACTTCGACGTTGATGACATTCTTAATACTGCTTCTGAGTTAAGATATACAAATGAAATTAAAGAGCTACTTTCTAAAGAGATTAAGTCACCATCTGATGAATTTATTCATTTCTTTCTGAAAGATATTTATCCAGGTAAAAAAACTAGAAATGTTCTTGATAGCTTTAAAGGTGTAGTAGCTAAATCCGTTAATCAGTTTATAAATGAAAAGGTTAATGACAAGCTTCAAGCTGCTTTAAATAATACAAGCGTTCAAGCAGATGCTGCTACAAAAGAGGAAATTAATATCTCAGCAGACATTAAAGAGGAAAGCGGAGAACAGCCCATTGTAACGACTGAGGAAGAAATTGAAGGTTATGTACATGTTAAAATGGTACTTAATTCAGTTATTGAACCTGAAAGAGTATTTTATCGCGATAATAAGAGCTACTTTAATATCCTAATTGACGACAACATTCGTAAATGGGTTTGTAGATTAGGGTTGAATGGTTCCAATAAATGGATACAACTTAATGATGATGCTAAGACCATTATTAAAATCAACCACGTCCAAGAAATAAACAAGCATGTTGAAGAAATTAGAGCTGTTGCAGACAAGTTTATTCATTAATTAATTTAAGTAGCTGGGTAATTCTCAGCTACTTGTTTTTTTATTATTAAGTTTAGAGACATTTAGATTAAGTCACTATTTTAAAGACCACAACAAATAGCACGAACATAGCTTAAGAAAGTCAGACTATGATTCAATGTTCGATAAGAAGCAGGAAAATGGGGACATAAAACGCTAAGCCACTGAAAAAATATCTATGTTTAAATAAAGCGGAAGGCAACTTACTACATATAAGCGCCTTCCGCTTTTCGCTTTCTATTAGATTGATATTTCCTGGCGGATTTCTTGAAAGCCAACAGTTTTTCAGCAACCTCCTAAAATCCCCCCTTTTCTGCCCCATCCCTATAAAAATTCCCTACTGCCCCGTTGGGTTTAAGCAAAAGAAAAAGCGCCAAAACCTCTATAATAAAAGGTTTTTAGCGCTTTTCTCATTAGCGTCCCAGGAGAGATTCGAACTCCCGACCCACAGCTTAGAAGGCTGTTGCTCTATCCAGCTGAGCTACTGGGACATGGAGCGGGTGAAGGGAATCGAACCCTCGACATCAGCTTGGAAGGCTGAGGTTTTACCACTAAACTACACCCGCGTGTTGCTTTTATGTATGTTGTCCTCTCTTAAGGACAAGATTTATTCTACATGATATTCAAAGTATAGTCAACAGTTTTTTTGAAATTAATAAATTGCTCCGGTTTCCCGGAGCAATCGTATTAATAATACGGGCGGATCATTAAGTAGACGATGACGCCTGTCAGGCTGACATACAGCCATAGTGGCATTGTCCAGCGGGCAATCTTGCGGTGACGGGGCACGTCCATGTTCCAGGCACGGGTGATCGATGCGAGAGCGAGCGGTACGATGACTGCTGCAAGCACGATGTGCGTGATCAGGATAAAGAAATAAATCGGACGGATGATACCTTCGCCTCCGAATGATGTATCTCCTGCCAAGTAGTGGTAAGCCACATAAGAAATCAGGAACAATGTTGTTGTGACAAATGCCGAATAGATGAATCGCTTATGCCAGATGATATTCTTCTTCATGATGAAGATCAGGGCCAACAGCAAGAATATGAACGTAAAGCTGTTGAAAATAGCGTTCAGCATTGGCAGGATGTGTACGTCAAACAGATCAAAATTTTCGACAGGCGGTAAGCCGCTCAATACGACAACCAATCCATCGATGATGATGGTCAGCCAAATAACAAGCGGTCGATAATTGCGTTTTTTATGATTTGGTTTGTAACCGAAATCGGCTTCATTCATACAGAATCACCTCAATTCATTCAAACACTAGTATAACGTAAGTGTGAGGTGATTCGGCAATAAAAAGGTTACAATTTTTTGTCCGGGCTTACTTGAATGTAACGGATTTCTCCAGTTCCGGCACTTCTTTTCCGTCCAATGTATAAAAACGAACCGTTGCAATCTTGTCTTCGTAGGACAGGATAGAATAAGTCGGATGCGGCGACTGTTTCGGCAGACGGATGCTGCCTGGGTTGATATAAAGCCTGCCATCGATCACATCTGCTTTTGCCACATGCGAATGACCGTAGCAGATGACTTTGGCGTCTCTTTCTTTTGCCAGCTTTTCCAATGGACGCAGGCTCGATTTCACCCCGTACAGATGACCATGCGTAATGAGGATTGGCAGCTCGGCTACTGTAAGCTCTTCTACGTCCGGATAGGCTCTGTCATAATCGCAGTTTCCGGCAACCCGATAATAGTCATTCATTTCGGAAGCATCGAATGGCAGCTCGGAATCGCCGCAATGTATCCTCGCTATCACATCATCTTCATGACGCTGCTTCAGCATGGCCACTTCGTTCGTCAGCCCATGACTGTCACTCGTTATCAGTATTTTCATCCGTATCCCTCACTTTGCCTGGACATTCAGCCATTTTTCCAGATGGACCATTGCCTGTTTCCGGTGGCTGATTTGGTTCTTCTCTTCCGGTTTCAGCTCTGCCATTGTCTTTTCGTAGCCATCCGCCTGAAAAACAGGGTCATAGCCAAAGCCATGTTCGCCGCGCGGTGCTTCTGTGATGGTACCTTCCACATGGCCTCTGGCATAAAATGTTTCCTTATTAGGCTGTGAAACTGCCAGCACACAAACAAAACGGGCAGTGCGCTCCTCTTCCGGCACATCCTGCAGTTCTTCTAGCACCTTATCCATATTTGCCTGGTCACTTTTCGCTTCCCCAGCATAACGGGCAGAGTAGACGCCTGGGCGGCCTTCGAGTGCATCAATTTCCAACCCTGAATCATCCGCTAGTACAGGGACTTGCAGATGACCTGCCATTGTTTCTGCCTTCAGCGCAGCGTTTTCCTCGAATGTCGTACCTGTTTCTTCGATATCGTCGAATTGCTCTGCCAAATCGTCGAGACCATAAGCTGTTATATCATAGTCCGCGAAAAAGGCTTTGAATTCCTTCAGTTTTCCAGCATTTTTTGTTGCGATGATGATTTTATCCATGTCAATCCCTCCAATGAACGTTTGTTTCTGCCTATCTGTACCCTTGTTTGAAACAAAATAAAAACTATGTAAGCAAAAGCTACTATCCAGTATAGCGTTCCACAATTGCTCTTGGCAAAAATATTCGAGGTGTCTTTGTTCATTTACTTGGTTAAATTCGTAATTGCTAAGGATTTTGTTTATGCATTTTTATCTCTATCAATTAGTCTTAATAAAACGATACAAATAAACATAAGAGAAATAAAAGTTCCAGTTGATTCAGGTGGAGATGAAAAGAACCATCTGTTTATTGGATAGTTGATAATTAGAATAATAATTGCAAGCATGATCAACGCACGATCAATATTTTTCATTTTATCCCCTGCTCTCTTCTTTGCTTTTGTTTACAATCTTTTCCTAAATCCAATATAACATCAAAACCATCTTATTTAGACTGGTAACACAAAAAAGCCCGGTCACATGACCAGGCTTAATGTTAAAGTTTTTCAGCCGGAACGTACTGTTCTCTTGTCACAGGCTCTGCGTACGCTTCCCCATGCTCATTGAACACTTCTTCGACGCCCTCCACCGTGACGGAGACAGCTTCGACTTCCTCAAGTTCTGTCAAGCTCATGACGAGTGTTTCCATCAATTGGTCTGTGATAGCAGCTTCATCGACATTACTCAATACTTCCTTGTTGAATTCCAAGCTGAGTACGCCATCTTTCAATGTAGGCTCGGAAGCAAGGGAGGAGCCTGTATTGAAGACGTTAGACAGATTGCTGTCCATGGCTGGTCCGTCAATCAGTGCATTGACGATTTCTTCATAGCCGTTTTCGGCATTGCTGTTCATTCGTTCTGTCACTGGTACTTCATAAGGCGTGCCATCGACGGCTTCAGCTGGGAAGTATAGTGTGACAGATTCGCTGTCCACGGTTGTGATGCCATTGTCCATCAAGTTGATGCCATCTGCACGAGAGTAGCTTTTGCCGATTGGCGTACCATCAACAGGCATTTTCGCCAACTCTTGTCCTTCTACACGAAGCGAAACATTGTTCACATTCTCAAACTGTGTCAGTGTGTACGTAATGGACTCGAGGATCTTCTTCTCGTTTGCTGCTTCGTATTCATTGAATTCTTTCGAGAAGTCGACGATCAATGTACCATCTTCCTGTGCATCGATTCCATTGATTGTCGTTCCTGCCGGTAATACTGCCTCAAAGCCATTCGGAAGCATGTCCGTCACTGGACCGTCTTTTACGAGGTATTCCAATGTTTCTTTCGCCACTTCATTCGTCTGCGGCAGTTCGAATGTCATCGGTACGACCATTCCGTTGGCATCCATTAGGAACAGCTGCCGTTTTGCAGTGGCGGATTCGCCTTCCTTGGCACCATCTTCTGGCTGCTGTTCTTCCTCGCCTTCTGCTGGTGCTTCTCCTTCAGCCGGTGTTTCTCCATCTGCCGGCGCTTCTGCGGCACCTGGATCAAGCGCATTTTCTTCAAGCTCGTCCACATACGTCGTATCCTGCGGCACGTCCACTTCGTCGACAGCCTGCTCTCCTTTCAAGGAGCATCCGGCCAGTAAAATGGAAAGGCCTATTACGCTAGTGAAAAGACCTGCAATTTTTTTATTCATACGCACTTCTTCCCCCTTGATGGTTTGTACTATCATGTATACGAGCCATCAAAGGTTTTAGACCATCTTTATTTAAATCGACTGCGGGCTGCCGAGTTGAATCCTTCCCACTTCCGTGACTGGCTGCTTCAGCCACATATTTGCGATCTTCATGAAGAGATGCGTATCGCCGGTTGCATAGAACTGGTGAGAAACTGGACGATCCCCTTCATATAGCTGCCGTTTGAAGCCTAAGATAGCACTCACTTCACGCGCTGTTTCATCACCGGAGCTGATCACATCGACCGATTCCCCGATCACTTCCTCGATTACCGGTTTGATGATCGGATAATGCGTGCATCCGAGAATCAGTGTGTCCATTTCTTTCCAATCCTTCAATGGTGTTAGTGCTTCTTCAATGACTTGGCGTGCCAATGGACCTGAGACAACACCTTTTTCCACCATCGGGGCAAATGCAGGACAGGCAAGTCCTTCGATTTGCAGTTCATTATTGATATTTTTCAACGCTTTCCGGTACGCGTGACTGCGTATCGTCCCTTCCGTACCGAGCACACCGATATGATTCGTTTTCGTTGTTTTGATTGCTGCACGAGCACCTGGCTCGATGACACCGACAACCGGTATATCAAGCTTTTGCTTCAGCTCTTCCAAAGTGAAAGCTGTCGCAGTGTTGCAGGCGATGACGAGCATTTTGATGTTCTTTTCCAGGAGGAAATTCACCATGTCCCATGTAAATTCCACCACTTCCGCCTCCGGTCTTGGACCGTATGGACAGCGCAGTGTATCTCCGACATAAATGAGATTTTCTTTCGGCAGCTGACGCATCAGCTCCCTGGCAACGGTCAAGCCGCCTACTCCTGAATCAATGACACCAATCGGATAATCCACGTTTATCTCCTCTTTTTCTTCTCTGTTTTAGCCTCTAGCTGTTCGTAATCATTCATTTTACCGTGTAATTTATGTAAGAGCAACTGCAGCTGGTCGGCCTCTTGGTGAGAAAAAGTTTCCAGAAGCTCTTTCAGATAAGCTTGGCGCTTTTCGATCACTTCTGTGATGATATGCTCTCCTTTTTTTAGGATATGCACCCGGACGATGCGCCGGTCCTTCTCGTCACGTACACGTTTCACAAGCTCATTTTTCTCCAGCCTGTCGACGATATCGGTTGTCGTACTGATTGCGAGCCTGATTGTCTGGGAAAGCTCGCCGGTTGTCATATCCCCTTTATCCGCCAGCCACTGCAACGCGACAAACTGCGGCGCCGTAATCGGGTACTGCAGGAGGATTTCACGCCCTTTTTGCTTGATGATTGCGGCAATATGTCGCAGCTCCTTCTCGATTGCTGCAATTCTTTCAGCTGTCAGTATGTCGTGCACCATTCATTCCTCCTGCTATTTTTGCGTTAGTTTATTCCTGCGTAAGTATTTTGCAAGTTGTTTCTTATATTGCATGGAGACCATGATATATAGTGTATCGCCTGCTTTGATGACTGTCTGACCGTTCGGCGAGATGATCTCCCCGCTCCGGAGGATGGCATTGATCAAAGTCGTATCTGGAAATTCAAGATCTTCCAAGCGTTTTCCGGATATTTCATTCAGTTCCGTTGGTTTATATTCTACCATCTCAAGATTGTTCCGTCCCATACTGATCAACTCAAGCGTTTCGATTTCATTCGTTGTCGGCGGCTCCACCAATTTCAGCTTCGTTGCAAGCGTGGTTACTGTCGAGCCTTGCAGTACCGTTGATAAGAGGACGACGAAGAAGACAGCGTTGAAGATAAGTTGGCTGTTCTCAATACTGGCAATGAGAGGAAAGAGCGCGAGTACGATTGGTACGGCACCTTTCAGACCTGCCCATGAAATGAACAGCTTTTCTTTTGCGGTATATTTGAAGCGTATCAAGGTAAGGAAGGTTGCCAGCGGCCGTGCCAGGAATATCAACACCAGCGAAAGTAAAAAGCCTTTAATCATAAGACTTGGTGTAAATAACTCCTTAGGGAAGACAAACAAGCCCAGCAAGACGAACATACATATTTGCATAAGCCAGCCGAACCCCTCATTGAAACGAATGATCGAACGGCGGTACGTAATTTCCGCATTTCCGATATACAAGGCGCTCACATAAACAGCCAATAATCCAGAAGCATGGATAACGGATGTCAATCCGTAGCTTACCAATGCAAATGCAAGCGCGAACAACGGATAAAGGCCACTCGTATCCAAGTTGATTCGATTGATCGCTGTGACAGCTATGAAGCCGATAAGCAGCCCCATTGCCGCACCTGCTCCCATTTCCCAGATAAAGCTGCCGATCATGCTGACAACACTAGAGCCCTGACCGCTGATCAATTCGATACAAGTGATCGTCAAAAACATCGCCATCGGATCGTTCGTGCCGGATTCCGCTTCCAACGTGGCAGCAAGCTTTTCTTTGACGTTTTGCCCCTTTAAAACAGAAAAGACCGCAGCGGCATCCGTCGAGCCGACGATCGACCCGATCAGAACAGATTCCAGCCACGTCAAATCGAAAATATAGTGAGCAGCAACAGCGACGATTGCTGCCGTCAGCAACACTCCTATTGTCGCCATCGTGATCGCCGGAGCAAGCGCTGGCTTCATCGAGTGCCAGTTTGCATGGAGCCCCCCTTCAAACAGGATGACAATCAGTGCGAAAATACCGACCGCCTCCGCCAAATGAACATTATCGAAATAAACAAGACCAAAACCGTCGCTGCCGACGATCATTCCGACCGCAATGAACAAGACGAGCGCCGGGACCCCGAGCCTCGTCGAAAACTTCGTCACCACTACACTCACAATGAGCAGCAATGCGAAGAGAAAAATGAATTGATTAGTTACCATATAATCATGCATGTAAATCCCCCTACAAGGTGTCGAGCAATATCTGACTTTTCTATCCTATCCTTAATGATACCGTTAAAAACGCATATCTGCATGTAATTCGTCCTCAAAAAATACGGAATACATAAAAAAACCGACACCTCGGGGCCGGCTATTTACAAGCTATTCACTTGAACATAGAACTGAATGTATAGGAACGAAACAATTCCGAGAAAGAAGAAACCGGTAATTCTTGATAAGGTATCGCTTTACACCCATTGATGCTGACCATTATGCAATCCTTCCCATCATCATACCGGCTGACCACGGTATTTCCTTTTTTCATTGCCCACTTTTCAAAATCCGCCGGCGGAGAGCTTCCCAGCTGGGCTGCCTGGAACTGCGCGATGCTGCATTCCACTTCACTGTAATACGAAGCTACTTGCGAAAGCGTTAAGTGATGCATACGGGCAATCGGTGTCATGACCAGAACATCATCTTCATCGGCCATATAATATTCTCCCGCTTCCGTGACACGAACAAATGCGTCTCGGACATCTCGGTAAAGCTGCTGCTGCAAACTAGACAGCGAGGCGACGACAGGTGCGACAGACGGACTTTTCACAATTTCCATAGAAAACCCTCCTTTTCTGTACAGTTTCGACAGAATCGGAGGGATACCTGCTGTCCTTAGGGTAAAAACTGGATTAGCTTAAAACTTGATCTTCGCTTGTCTGGACTGTTTTCTTTTGCCGCAGCTCCTCCAGCACTTCCGTGTATTTGTGGTCAAGTTTATAAAAGGCCAATAAAACGATTTGAATGACTGCCAGTATAGCTGGGAAGTACAAAAAGAAGAACATGGTTGTATTTCGGATGATTCCCGTTTGTAAACCTCCAGGTTGATATCCAATCATATAATATAGCCAGCTGACTCCCATTGTGCCTAGTCCGATCGCCATACTTACAGCAAAGCTCCCCACGCCAAATATCATTCCCGGTATACGCAAGCCGGATATCAACTCGCCATACTCTACCGTATCCGCCAGCATCGCAAATATGGAAGCTCCAAGCGGCAGCCATCCAAGTGCTTTTAAAACAAAGCCAACAATGAAAATAGCTGGATATTCAGATCCAACCATCAATACCACTGTTCCTAATAAGGAGATAACAGTACCAATGATAATGGAATTTCTTTTCCCGTATTTCCTGATAAGCGGAGCAGTAAAGAGGAGACTGCCAATAAGCATCACCATTGAAACGATCCCAAATGTTGCTTGTCCTGCTCGCTGATTATCCATGAAAATATCCCCGTAGAAAATACTCGAATGCAACTGGATTGCTACTTGCAGTACAGAAATAAAAATGATCATTACCGCAAAAACCGCCTGCTTATTAGTGAAAAAAGCACGGATGACTTTCTCTAATGATAATGTTGAATGCTTTGTTACCGGATTCCTCTCCGTCGTATTCCGATAGGTACGCCCGTACAGAAAAAGCACAAATACAGCAAAGATCAGAAATGCAATGAACCATCCCAAATCCGACCTCGACAATCGATAATCCAATGTATTTAATATCCTTGTCGCCACATACACAGCGCCAGCTGTATAACCCATGCGAAAAACATTGAAGCTCTCCCGCTCCTCTTGATCCTGTGTCAAAGTTGACTGCATCGCAGCATATGGCACATAGTAAGCAGCACACAACACAGCAAAGATACTACCCACAGCCAGGAGATAGATTATTTGCAGTGATGCACCAACAGCCGGAAGGAAACTCATTAATATAGCGAATATGACTAACGGGATTGCAGACCAGCGGAGCCATTTCTTCTGATTGCTGAATGCATGCCCTCCTGCATCCATCAATCCGCCCATCACCAATACTGCTGTTGCATGAAGCAGCCAACCAATTGTCAAAATAGCTCGTAATGCACTTTCTTCTAAATCAAATTTGAAAGGATAGTAATTGTATAACCCAAGCGTGATCATGGTAATTAAAAAGCAACCTGCAAACGCTGCTGCACCATAACTATTTTTCTCGCCCGCTGTGATTCTGTTTTGGTAACTTACCTTACGCTCATCATTTTGCATCCCTTTCCCCCATTTATATAACATCGTATTTATAAGAACAAAAAAATTATTACATAATATTCCACATAGTTATACCCATTTGGAATAAATTAGTAAATTGGATAGATGATTTATTTCTCTTCACCCGACTCTTAAACTAACAACAAGAAAATAATTCCATATTGTAATGTCGTTAAACCTATAGGAAAAAGACGAAAAACAAGGAAGTTTTGGACCTTTTGTCATAAACACGCTTAATTGATTTTGGAACGGATGCCCCATACTCCAATTATCGTTTATTTGTTACGATAGAAATGTTCGCATGGTAAAAAATTCAAATAAGAGAACAAAAACAAAAGGGAGCAATGAATTTGAAGAAATTATATAGTTTCATTTTATTATTGGGATTAGTTCTCCTACTGGCTGCTTGCGGCAGCGATCAAGCTTCAGATACGACCGCCCAAAACTCTGAAGATACCAATGAGTTGCAGGAACAGACAAACGAAAAAACAGAGGATTCAGAAACGAGCCATCTGACAACAGAACAAAAAATGGAGGTATATGAACATACAGAGGATGAATTCGGGGACTATTTCTTGCTCGGCGCTTACACCAATAAAGCCGGAGACGGCGAATATGAACCGATATCCGCAACATTTGATAATTTTATAATCACCGCAGCACCTTATCTAGTCGAAATAGATCTTAATGAAGAAGCAAAGGAACTGGAGCAGTTCTCCGGCAAGGATACTGTTCGCGCCATCATGCTGGAGACGGAGTCTGAAAACGAAAATGATTATAATTTCACCTATTATGGTAAAGCAACCGCAGTAACGGATACAGGTGAAGAACTAACAGGACTAATTGGACCTGATAGTGAATTGGTTAAAGATTACACAACTGATGAATATGGAGAATACGGCTACATTTACTTTATACTGGAAGATGCCGGTTCCAAACCAAAACAGCTGGAAATTACATTCGAACCTCCTGTACGAGATGGAGAACCAGTTGGAGAAGCTCAGACTGTAACACCTGGTGAATTGATTTCCGAAGAAAATCTTGATATCTAGTCATAGGAAAGCGTGTGACGCATGACGTCGCACGCTTTTGATTCTCTTCCCACGATTGCTTTTATCTGGAAAAATTAAAAGTGACTGTCATAGGCCTCGCTAGATTCATTAGCCCTTATTGCCATTCCAATTACCAGAACACACCTACAACCAACCATAAAAAAACAGCTTGTAAGCCGGTTTTAACAGATGGAGTGACAGTAAGCAGTTACTCTCCTCCGCCTCCCCCTCCGCCATCTGATCCACCGCCGTCGTAGGAAGGGCTGCTCGGACCGGCATCATAAGATTGAGAGCTAAGATCTGTATCATGATATCGCTTATGACCGCCATCATTTTCAGTGTCCACCATCATCATTGGCGTATATATGGAAACATCACCGTCTTTATCAGATTTGTTATGATGATTATTTTCTTGTCTGGATGAATCGGCATTCTTCCCTTTTTTCTTTGGAAACTGCGCTAATACAATTATCACGAGTACTACGAGTGGGGCAATGATCCATAGAAACACGCAAATCAACTCCTAATCTAAATAATTCCAGCCTCACTATCTAACTTATTAAAAATAAGAATATCATAAATCCAATTCTTCGTTCACACATGTCCACCCGAGTACTATTTATTAGTAAAATAGCTCTTGGCAGCTTCATTATATGGATCCAATTCTAAAATTCTATTAGCTGTAGCAAATGCTTCTTGTTTACTGATTACTTTATCAGGTACCTCATGCAAAAATAATAAATAGGATAAATAATCCGCTAATTCCTCTTGATCTGCTAATACGATACAGCGCCTTGCATGATGAAGCGCAGAAAAATAAGCGCCTTGTATATGGCAAAGAGGATGGACAAGCAACTCAAAAGCGATTTCGTGAAGCCGAGCTTTTTCATCTCGGCACAATAAATGCAAGATAAAAGTATAACTAGCAATACTCGGTTCACTGAATGTTATTTCCGTCAGGATTGCATCCAGCTCTTCATATGACAGCTTATCAGTCATTTTTTGAGCCTTTACACATTCCCCAGTTAATATCAACTTTTTCAACTGTCTATTCATGCAATCTTATTCACCTTTTTCTATCGCATTATACTCCGCAATAATCATATACCCTTTTCTTCTTTAAATTTTACCACACAAACAGTTAATTACTGGTAAATACTCATGGGATTATAGTAGATACTCTTACCTCATTCACTTTTAAGCGTTTCATTACTCGTGTATAATTGGGTAAATTTAGTGAAAAGCGAGGATGTAGTTGATGATCATTCCGAATAAGCTTAAAAAAGGCGACGAAGTTCGAATCATTGCTCCAAGCCGCAGTATGAAAATATTGTCTGGGAATGGCATTCTGGCAGCAAAAAAGCGTCTTCAAGACCTCTGCCTTCATGTCACATTCGGCAGAAATGTTGAAGTTTGTGACATACAAGATTCATCCTCCATTGAACAGCGTATTGAGGATTTGCACGACGCCTTTACAGACAAAAATGTGAAAGCTATTCTGACGGTGATAGGCGGCTTTAATAGCAATGAGTTACTGCCTTATCTAGATTATGAATTACTGCAGGATAATCCAAAAATATTATGTGGTTATAGTAATATAACAGCATTGACTAATGCAATAAATGAAAAATGCAAATTCATTACATATTCCGGACCGCACTTTTCAAGTTTCCAAATGGACGGATTACAAGATTATCAAACAGCCTACTTTAAGAAGTGTCTGATGGAAGAGAAACCCTTTGAACTGCAGCCTTCAAATAAATGGAGTGATGATTCGTGGTTTATAGATCAGAACAATCGTATTTATAAGGGAACGGAATGGAAGGTTTATTCAAATGGGAGTGCAGAAGGAACATTGATTGGAGGAAGCCTTTGTACCCTCAATCTGTTACAAGGAACGGAATATATGCCCGATACCAATGAATGTATCTTATTCATAGAGGACGATGAGTTAACTACTCCTGAAACATTCGCAAGAGACTTAACGTCTTTACTGCAAATAAGCAAAAGTATAAAAGCTTTATTAATAGGACGTTTTCAAAAGAGATCAGAAGTATCCGAAAAACAACTTCACTTTATCCTGAACAAACATCCGCAGCTAAAAAACATACCTGTTATTTACGATATGGATTTCGGTCATACACAACCAATAATGACTTTACCTATTGGCGGGAAAATACGCGTTAATACAAAGGATATGAGATTAGAACTCATTGAATTTTGATGATAAGAAGAACTGTAATGTCTTTTGACCCGGTTACAGGAAAACCTGCAATAACATAGGTTCTTCTGTTTTTATTATTTCAATGAACTTTTTCATTTCACTTTTTTTTCAAAAGCATTTTGAAACCGAACAAAAAACCGACCACTACAGTCGGTTTTAAATAGCCGTCACAGCAAGCGAGTATTCTCTATTCGCTTACAAACAGCTTTATCATTCGACAGGCAGAGCTCATGCCTGTCAGAGCTTCAGTTCCCCCATGCGAAGGAGCTCCACTACAGCCTGAGACCGTCCCTTTACTCCCAGTTTCTGCATCGTATTCGATATGTGGTTCCGCACTGTTTTTTCTGAGATAAACAGCTCTTGGGCGATTTCCTTGGTTGTCTTATCCTGAACCAATAGTTCAAAGACTTCTTTTTCTCGTTTGGTGAGTAATTGTTTTGGCCTGTAGTCATTATCCTTCAAAAGTTAACCCCTCCTTGCTCTCTTCAGGGTTGCTGCGTCAGGTATTTATTTAGTCCATGTAGCTTATGTAAACTAACGCTGGAGGGTGAACGGATTTCGCGAATTGTTAATGATTGTTGACGGATGGGTTCTGGAAAGCGAGTTGTTATACATCTTATGAGTACTTTGATGTTTGTGAACACGCCGCAAATAAGGCATTAGCTAGTACCACCTTTGAATGAATGTGCTCATTCATTTTCAACCATGATTGAAACACATGGCGTTCCTACCTATTCCATATTAAAGATAAATGTACAAATATTTGTTATACATAGTGCATTTTATCTATTAATAGTATATAATGCACTTTGGTAAGTATATATAACTATCATTTTCATTTAGTTAACCAACTACCCGCATATATAGTACCATACTATTTCTATTCGGTTAGTTATATTGACTTACATACAATTCAAGAAAGGAGTAATTTTATGAGCAGAACTACAGAATTCGTATTAGGCCTTATCGGAGGTATACTAGGTTTCTTCGGGGCAGTTTTTGCTTTATTTATCGGTAGCGTCGATGCTGCTATTAGCGAAACCGGTACAAGCTCACTTACAGGATTGGGATGGTTTGCCTTTTTATTCTCAACTCTCGCTATCATTGGTTCAATCGTTGTTAAATCCAAACCAAAATTTGGCGGTATTTTACTTTTAATTTCGGCAGTCGGAGGACTTATCAGCATCTCTTTCTTCTATCTAATTTCTGCCGTGTTAATCGCTATTGCAGGTTTCATGGGCGTATTCAGAAAGAACAAAAACGTAAATAAAGCCGCATAAATTATCTACATACAAAAGGGGTTTCTATATTGAAAAAGTTATTAGGTCTTAGTCTACTTTTAGTACTGATGTTTGCTCTTGCAGCTTGTGGTTCTACTGAGGATGTATCTACAGGATCTGACACCTCTAAAGCTGAATCGTCTGAAAAAGAGAAAGCAACTGAATCCGAGGATACTTCTAAGAAAATCGATGCCTCTGATCAATCTATGACTGCTGCCGGATTAAAGGTTGGCCTAGGTGATATCAAAATTCTTGAAGATAAAATTCAAGTTGGTATCAATGTAGAAAACACTAATTCTGACGCAGTTAGTTTTTATCCAGATATGGGTTCTGCCGTTATTGGTGATATGCAAGTTGATGCCAATATGTTTATGACAGACGGCAACATCAGTGGTGATATTCAAGGCGGCGTTAAACAGGAGGCTGTGTTGGAATTCTTAGCACCAGAAGGAAAATCAATTGACCCAGCTTCTGTTAAAGAAATCAAGTTAGTGCTTGGAGATGTAACATCTGCAGACTATATGACAACAGAACCTGTTGAATTTACTGTTACTGTAGAGTAAGAGAGATCCTACTTGAAGTACTCTCTGTCAAGTAGACAGTGAAATTGATAAAAGATGTTAGAAGGCTTTAGCCCTTTCAAGTGGGCTAAAGCCTTTTCTTTTTTCTTGTAATCTTAAATGAATATACTCGTCGATAGCTTCGTCCAGCTCGTCAAATGCAAAAAATCCCTTCAAATAAATACATTTCACTTTTCAGCGCACCCCAAAAAGACTCTATTGGTCACTATCTGCTGCACATATCCTAATGCACCATCTGGATTCAAAAAGATCACTCTTTAGGGTGTAGTTTCGGCCTTTCAGGACAGAAAATTAAAGCTGAAAACTCCTCTGAATTACGAGAGATTTTTAGTATCGCTACCGCGTTACTTTTCCCCAAGCCTGCGGGGGATTGTTATTCTCGTATCATCAGTTATGAAGCTGAAGCCGATGTTGATGAAATGAAGGATTACTACGACTATTCGGACGAGAAAGTGCCATAATGTTACCCTGGACTATGAATCATAAACAAGTAAATGGCTGCGATATGACGTAACGTTTCATTACTCATCCCTCTCTTGGAATTCCCTTTAAAACATATTATGTTTTCTTTTACCTTAATCAAGCGAAAAGGTAATAAGTAATCTCAATTGTCAATATAAGCTAGACAAAACAGCATCATCCAGGTGACTCAAAAATACTTCCAATGGTGTTTGATAGTTCAACGACTTTCTCGGAA
>NZ_FMZB01000004.1 GCF_900101385.1 Terribacillus halophilus | reverse complement strand
TTTCTGCATAAAAAATACCCTCCAAATTGACACTTAGTTTAAGTGTACCACTTGAAGGGTGTTTTTTTATGTCCCATTTGACTAGGTTAGTCTAATTTTATTTCTGGCTCTTTTTTTGTGATGTCATCATTGATAATGTTTTTCTTTATTGATTTGTATTCCCGAAGTTACGATCTTTTGATGTCTGATGGTGATGAAAATTTAGCAAAGATTTTCTACGGCACTGGATCCATTTGGTTTCCTATTGCAGCTGCTTTGATTGGATTATTCCTAATGTCCTTGCACTTCATCACGAAAGAAAAAAGTGGAACAAAAAGCCCTTAAAAACGCAAACCCAGCCAGAACAAAAAGGACCAACGATGAACATATTTGCTCACCGTATGGTCCTTTTTGCAATATCCCTTATTTAATCGAATCCTTCATATTCTCATACATACCGGCGACAGATTCGTCGATTTCTTCTCGTGACATTTTTCTGGCTTTTTCTGATCGGGCATAACCCATTTCCAAGCTGCCTGCTTTAATTCGTTCAAATATCGCATCGGCGAACTCATCCACAGGTGTCCCGAATGTGTGCAGTCCTACTCCGCCAAGATCTGTATTCACAGCTGGAGGTGCCACCTCAATTACTTGGACGGAGGTATCGGAAAGCTGGTGTCTGATGCTGACCGTAAAGGAGTGCATTGCTGCTTTTGTTGCCGAATAAATCGGGGCGATCGCCATTGGTGTAAAGCCTAAACCAGACGTGACATTAATAATCGCTGCAGTTTCTTTTTTCGCAAAGTATGGCGCAAATAACATAACAAGATGCATAGGTGCTTCCATATTGGCAATTATTTCTTGATTGAAATAACTCCAGTCATCTTTTGCATTTGCCTCCAAAATATTATACCGCTGCTGTATACCCGCATTATTTACAAGGATATTCACTTCTGGATAGTTCGTTAGTACCCAATCAAACAAATTGGCGCGATCAGCTTCAGATGAAACATCCGCTACATGTGTGATAAGCTCCGGATGCTTTTCCTTTGCTTCCTGAAGTTTTGTTTCACGACGGCCGCAAACAATTACCTTGCTGCCAGCTTTGATAAACCTTTCCGCAAAAGCGAAACCAATACCTGAAGCCCCGCCGGTGATCAGTACTGTGTTTCCCGACAAATTCATTTGCTGCCCCTCATTCCATATATCTTTAGCTTGCGTACTTATATTATCCCAGATACAATTTTCTTCTCAAACATTATGTCCTATAGCACAAGAATCTTATCAAAGCAGAAGTACAATTGATTATTCACCGGCTTCGATTTAAAAATAATTTCTCCCACTTTTACGTAGCCTTTTTTCTCGTAAAAAGCCAATGCATGCTTATTTTTAGAAAAAGCGTCCAAGCGAATACCTGTATAGCCTTGTTTTAATGCCGTCTCTTCAGCAAATTGAAGTATTTTCCCTCCGTAGCCTATGCCTTGTGCTTGAGGATGTATACAAAAAGTATGGACAATTAAATTGCTGCCACTTCGGTTGCGCCAATTCACTGTTTTCCATTCAGGAGATTGCCAGTCATTCAACACAACCGCGCCCATGACTTTTCCGTCTATTTTCAGTACATACAATTCATTTGCTTCTATTGTTTCTTAAAAAATAGTCTCGGTTAGGATAGTTTTCATCTCATTGGAATATCCCTTGTCCTTGAAGTTCCGTACTGCTTTCATCAAATAATCGTTGTATGGACTCTATATCCAGTGATTTTGCTAGTTCAATTGACGCATTAGTCACCTTCAAACCACCTCTTTCTCTGCGCTTTATGATATGGTTTAGTTTTCCTCGGCCCTTCTATTCAAGACGTTGAATAGGGACTATAAAGCAAGACTTCTTTAGACGTTGAATAGGGACTATAAAGCAAGACTTCTTTATCCGATATTTATTATGACACTATGCTGATAATTAATGTAAAAAAGACCCCTTGAGGAGTCAATTGAATGGTTCAGATATTATAAAAAAGCTAACAAAAAAGAAATCTAAATTATCTATTCACTATAAGAAGAAAGACCTCGCCCGATAAAGTTTGCGGAAACAGGCTTTTTTCCTATTTCTCTGGCCCAAATGGAAAGTTGTCCAATATGGTGAATTTCATGAGCAATCGTATGGCGCATGATCTCACCCCAAGTATCCGTTACAACCCTTCCATCAGGTAAGGTATCGTAATATATACGATTCTCCATACTAGCATCCCACCCGTTGACAAATTTCTCCACTTCCAAATGATATTCCGCATCCAGTTTTCGTACCATTTTTAAGCTTTTATAAGCATCGTAATTTTCCTCAAGATTGGTTTTGCCTTGTAAGAGACGAATCCAGCTCCATTCGACATCAACTATATGAAAAAGAGTATGTAATATACTTCCTTTTCCTCCCGTTCTGTTTTGCAGCAGTTCTTCTTCTCTCAATTCTTCACACCAATGATACCAGTCTTCCCTTACTATCCAGTTATATCTAAAAAACAATTGCAAAGCAGACCCTCCTCATTTTGCCGTAAACGTACTTTCACAATTTCTGCAAAACGCGGTTGAAATCCTTGTTCAACTTACCTTCCTAAGTAAATGATGAAGAAATATGACAGGGAGTATAAGAACAAAAAGACTAGTTCCCCCGCCCCATTGTTTGAATTCATATCAAAACTGATAGAAAATCCCTCTAAAATCTCCATGCGCTATTCACACTTGCAGAATATCCTGTAAGGTATGGATAAGTGTTTTATAATGAAACGCATAACCTGCACGCTCTAACCGATCAGGTATAACCCAGCGGCTCTTCAATACCAATTCCGTTTCGGTCCGGATGAAAACAGCTCCCATCTCCAGCATCCATTTAGGTGCAGGCAATCCGAAAGGGGCATTCATTTCGCTTCTCAGTATTTGCATCAATTCACGATTTGTCACAGGGTTCGGTGCCGAACAATTAAAAACCCCGCGCAGCTCTTTTCTTTCTATCAAGAAGAGCGTGATTTGAAACAAGTTTTCCATATGTATCCATCTAAACATTTTCTTTCCAGTGCCTTGTACATCGCCAAGTCCGAACTTCACTAAATTTCGATAAGGTGTCATGACCCCTCCGTCTTTCCCTAAAACAATTGCAATTCGTAATGCAATTTGTCTTGTTTCCTGCAGTTTGAACGAGAAAAATGTATCCTCCCATCTCGTGGCAACATCTACAGAAAAGCCCGCCCCGATTTCGCCCTCTGCTTCTGTCATCGGACGATCCTCCGCGTGTCGATAAATGGTTGCCGTACTGCTATTGATCCATAGTTCGGGTGGATTCTTGCAGGACTGAATTGCCTCGCCTAATATTTTCGTTGCCGCTACTCTTGAATTCATAATTTCTTGTCTATTACTCTCATTGTATCGGCAATTCACCGACTTACCAGCAAGGTTAATAAGGAGTTCTGCCCCTTCCAGTGCCTCATTCACAGCCGCATTATCATGCCAGGATATGTGCTGTTTCTGCCTGGAAATGATACGCACCTCATATCCTGATTCCGTAAATCGTTTCGTAAGATATTTACCAACGAAGCCTGTTCCGCCAGCTATGATCACTTTTTTCATTGTTCAGCTCCTTTGCTGATTTTGTCATTTTCCACAGTGAACTCGCCATAAACGACTATTCCGTTTCCATCACACGATAGAACCTTGATTAGCCGATAAACACCATCAGTAAGAGATCGGTCCAAAACATCTGTATTGACAGATGCTCTGCTTTGTGAATCGGGCTCGATGATCCAAGCATCAAGCTGGTGTGCACCGCCTTCCCTAAAAGGTACCTGAAACCACTTTTCTTGTTTGTCATCATATTTTTCTATTACAAATTCCCTGCCTTCGGTCAAAGAATGGTCACTTTGATTTTTTATCAGATAAGGTATCTCATCGGGAACTGTTCTGGTATCAATTTCTATTTCAAGTGTTACCAAAGGATCCGTCTCTTTTATGACATCTCCGTACGTACTCGGCTCAAGTTCTCTTGTACAACCAGAGACAGTGAACAATAAACATAGAATAATGATTCCCTTCACCTCAGGCACCTCCCTTTCTCCTAACTTTATCACAATAACCCCCTTACAAAAATAACCAACTCTCTAAACATCTTAATAGCACACTGTAAATTCAGAAAAAACAAATTAAAGGTTGATTCTGCATGAAGAAAGCATTATCATAAAAACTTATAAGAATACTCGGATTAAGAGAGGTGTAACAATGATTCAAATGATCCTGACCGGTTTGCTTTGCGGAGCATTACTGGGCTTTGTGATGCAGCGAGGGCGTTTTTGTTTGACTGGCGGCTTTCGCGACATGTTTTTAACGAAAGATAACCGAATGTTTTATGCCTTGCTGATTGCAATTGCGATTCAAAGTATTGGCGTATATACATTGATCCATGTAGGAGTCTTTGAATTCAATGCAGGTACGCTGCCAATCATTGCGGTAATCATAGGTTCATTCATTTTCGGTATCGGTATTATTTTTGCTGGCGGCTGTGCGACTGGTACTTGGTATCGAGCGGGGGAAGGATTAATCGGTAGCTGGATTGCACTGGCCGGCTATATGCTAATGGCAGCCGTCATGAAGTCTGGTGTATTACTGCCATTGGATACAGCTGTAAAAGAGGTGCAGCTGGAGAACAACTCCATTGCAGCTACATTAGGGGTAAATATCTGGATATTGGTTGGCATCTTTGGCTTAGCAGTCGGGTTCATCGTTTATCGTACTTTGCGTAAACCAAAAGTCAAGATTCCAGGTTTGAAGCCGAAAAGAACAGGTCTGGCTCATATTCTTTTCGAGAAGCGCTGGCATCCGTTTGTCACCGCCATTCTCGTAGGGCTCATCGCCATCTTGGCATGGCCGTTGAGTGTTGCTACCGGGCGTATCTCAGGTTTGGGTATCACCACTCCCTCGGCAAATATTCTTCAATATTTGGTTACAGGGGAATTGAGTTTTATCAACTGGGGTGTTTTTCTTGTCCTTGGTATCTTTTTAGGTTCTTTGTTCGCAGCAAAAATGAGTGGTGAATTCAGATTCAGGCTGCCTGATTTGAGAACAACCATTCATAGCTTCAGCGGCGGACTGATGATGGGCTTCGGTGCAGCCTTAGCAGGTGGCTGTTCAATCGGTAACGGTCTTGTGATGACTGCCATGATGACGTGGCAAGGATGGATTTCGTTAGCCTTCATGATTTTAGGAACATGGACTGCTTCTTATTTTGTTTATGTACGACCACGTAAAAAAGCCAAGCAAACTACACATGCTGTACCAGCATAAAGGAGTGTATTCAAATGAAGAAAACATTGGAAGTAATGGGAATGGTCTGCCCCTTCCCATTAGTGGAAGCAAAGGAAGCCATTAAAGACATACAATCGGGTGATGAGCTGGAGGTTCAATTCGATTGCACCCAAGGAACCGAATCCATTCCCAGATGGGCAGCCGAAGCAGGTCATGAAGTAACAGCTTATGAGCAATTGGGTGAAGCGGCTTGGACGATAACGATTAAAAAGAAATGAAAAAAGATCGCAGAGAAACTTTCATTCTCTGCGATCTTTTTTAGTTGGATTGGTGAACATTTGCTTAAATATCCTCAAATCCTATAACTATCAAAGATATCTTAAAAAATTCTGTATAAAACACCGGCGATTACTATTGTGCTTGCTATCGAAGTCACCGCTTGTTTTGATAGTAATCCTAGTGTATATCTGATACTGAATCTTTTCCGATTGTATATAAAGTAACTAAGCAAGCAGTTAATGTGGAAGCCAAGTACACCAACACAAACACTTGTGACGCTGTCATCATGGACAACAGATTTCCTGAATCCTGATTCAATACCAACAAACCATCTTTTCTTATGAACGAAAATACTATTCCGGTAACTGTATCATTAGGTAACTGCAAGACTCCAATCACAGGCGATAATAAAAACCCTAACCAGGTCATGATAGGAGTAGATTGCACTAATGATGCCACTAGACAAATCAATAAAAAAATGGGCATCGCTTGCAGTAGAAATTGCTTCATTACAGATTTTAATCTCCAAGTTACAGCCTTCCAATCCACCCTCTGGATATGAGGAAGTGTGGCAACTCGCTCTAGTTGACCCATGATACTTTTTTGTCTATTCCATACTCTGATATGGATGGCCCCGACTAAAAACAATATACATATATACGGGATAAATAATAAGGGCTTGCCAGCAGAAGCAAATATAGACAAGGTGGCACCTATTTGGTAGCTGCATGCTGAACCAAACGAAATCAGTGACACACATGCACCTCTTGTACATGAACTGCAGTTCCTGCTTTGCATCACCGCAACAACATTACACCCAAATCCAGTTAAGACAGGCACTAAATCTCTTCCAGTTAATCCAATCTTCCTCAGCCAAGGGTCCAAGGTATGGGTAATGTGCTCTTGTACGCCACTTTCTTCCGTAATAGATGTTGCTAAACCAACAAGTATTATGACGGGAAAAGCCCAGATGAACGAGTACCAGCCTAGCGTCACCAGACCATAATCCCCGACTAACACTTCCCTTAATAAACTCGGAAAGTTTGTCGTTGCACGTTGCAGAGGCTGGATCAGCCAACTTTCCGTAACAATCTGGACATTACTTGCCAACAAATACGCTAAAATCACCGGTGCTCCAAAAATGGAAAGGGAAGCGATCATCGCACATAACGGACCCAAGACCGGTAGATGAAAAGGAAAGATCAGCTTTTGTTTTTCTTGGATAGAGTCAGGCAAAAACGTGAGTATACTGCCACTGATATTCCAAGTTGCTGCTGCTTTTATCGCTTCATATATTTCACTGATATGCTTCTCTTTGATGTCTCGGGCATCCAACCAAACCAAGGGTATGTTTAAAAGTCTTTTTATCTGCTTCTGTTCTAATTCTGTCTGCTGATATTCATCTGCGTGAGTGACTAATATAACTACTTTTTTGCTTCTTAATAGGAGCTTTTCATTTAGACTTATAAGATTTTCTTTAAGCTCTGATGCTTTTATTACCAGCATGACCACATCAGCGTTATCAGCTGCCGCTAATGCTGATTGAGTGGTAAGGGAATCAACCTCAAATCTGATTCCAGGTGTATCAATCAGCTTTAAATTTCGTCCCGTAAATAAAGCAGCAGCAGTCTCATAAGTAGATCCCTTCACATAAGAACTGTTAATCGTCCTATCATTGGTTAGCGTACGATAAACAGCAGACTTTCCCACAGATTCATACCCTATCAATATTACCTTTTGAGCATGAACATTATTTTTTAACATTGACACCTTTCTCCGCACATTGAAAGATCATCTAATATGAAATTTTCTTGTCTATACATATCTAAAATATCTTTATTCAGCTTTAATCGCTCTGCAAGGACTTTGGCCACCACTGCATATCGTTGTCGAAATTTATAGATATAACAAAATATATGACTCCTGTGCCTAATCTCGGGACCTGCCAGAAATATTCCGGGCGTTTTTATCAATTCATCATTCTCGGTTAACAATGCTTCTCCATGTTCCCCAAAGGAAATAAGTGATTTAATCAACTTTGTGCTTCCTGTAAACCCTGTAGCCAAAATAGGGGGCTCAGTGCAGACAAACTTCCTTCCATCGCTGCTCAGCACTTGATAGCCACCGTCTTGTTTCACTATGCATACAACTTCCGTATCGCCGATCAATTCCAGATCATCCGATATCGATTTTTCTGAAATACGATTGTACGTATATGGGGTAAGCGAAACACTCGGATCGCTATGATCAAATTCCCAAGTGTTCGTTTTTGCCAGTACTTTTACATGAGAACCAAATTTACAGAGATGATAAGCTGCATCCATCCCGCTTTCATACCCACCGATTACAATATGATCACTGACAGGTATATCTTTCCATGATTCTACCTCACTGGTATGGATTGCCAGATCTCCACCTTGAAAAGGATTACTATTTGGATATTGATACTCACCGGCGGCCCAAACAACGAATTGAGCTTGAATCTTCTTTCTTGAAGTCACAACAGTAAAGCAATCTGTCTCTATATTTTTTTCTATTGTCAAAACAGTAGTTTTTTCTTCTACTGGCAAATCAAAATGTTCAGCAATCAAAGCTAAATATTCAGCATACTCCTTACCTGTCGGATGCTCCTGGTCTAACGTGAAAGCAGGTGAAGTTTTAGGCACTATTGCATTTAAATCTGTTTGCCCAAACCCTTGTGCTGGAAATGAAGGCGTAATGAATCTCATCTCAGCTGGCCATTTTTTAAAGCTGCTCCCAACTTCCTCTTTTTCCAAAATAACGAAACTATCGCAACCCATTTCTTGCAGGATACTCCCTATTCCTAGTCCAGATGGACCAGCTCCTACAATCACCACGTCATAGTGAGCATCCATATGTATGCTCCTCCTTATTTAAAAAGTAATATTTACGATTTACGAAAAATAATGCCATTTTGGCACACAATCGTTTTCGCTTGCAACAAGAACAAAGCCCCCAAATTCATGTGATAGCAGAATACTAATATTCCATCTACTCGTTTGTCAGTGCTTGTTCTAAAATTTCAATATTCTTGTCCATTAAAGTAATATAATCCTCATTGTTTTCAATATCTTCTTCAGTCAGTGTTTCCAGATTGTGGATTCTTAAAATATCTGCACCTATTTCTTCTTGGACAACTTCTGCTACTTTAGGGGAAATATTTTGCTCAAAAAGTACATAATTCAAATCGTTATCTTCCGCAGTGTGAATGATGCCCTCTAGTTCCTTTTGCGATGGTTCGTCACTTGGTGACAGTCCAGTGATTGGAACTTGTTCGATGCCATAATTTGCTTCCCAATAACCGTAAGCCGCGTGTGAAACAATAATTTTGTTCGTAGGTTTGTCTTTTACAACTTCTTTAAATCTGAGATCTAAATCACTTAAGTCATTCGCAACTTTCTCAAAATTAGCTTCGTAGTCTGTTTCATTATCAGGATCAAGTGCAATCAACTCGTTTTTCATATTCTCTGCCAGTTGCTTCGCGCGTAAAGGATCTAACCAAATGTGTGGATCTTTATCCCCATGATGGTGATGTGCTGCTTCTCCCTCATGATCATGGTCATGCGTTCCTGCTTCTTCTCCTTCATGATCGTGGCTATGCGCTCCTGCTTCTTCTCCTTCATGATCGTGGCTATGCGCTCCTGCTTCTTCTCCTTCATGATCGTGGCTATGCGCTCCTGCTTCTTCTCCTTCATGGTCGTGGCTATGCGCTCCTGCTTCTTCTCCTTCATGGTCGTGGCTATGCGCTCCTGCTTCTCCTTCATGATCGTGACCTTCATATGGTATCTGATCGATTCCTTCTGCCATCTCAACAATAGGCAGTTCATCCTCACCTATTGCATTTGCAATCGCGCTCGCATACGTTTCCATCTCGTCACTGGCATAGAAGAATGCATCACCTTTTGCTATGTCTACCATCTGATTAGAAGTAGGCTCAAAAGTATGTGCATCGGACCCATTAGGGATTATTGATTCAACATTTACATGATCTCCTCCGATCGTTTCAGCAAAATATTGGATAGGATAAATAGTTGTGTAGATGTTTAGCGATTCCGTATCTTCTTTATCAGTAGTTGCATTTGAACTGCTCGAACACGCACCTAAAAATAGTACTGAAATGAAAGCAAGTGACGTGAAAAAATATATGTTTTTCTTCAACTGCAAACTCTCCTTCTCGCTTGATTTTAGATTTCCTGGTAGATTATATCGTAATGATTACAATTTGTAAATTGTAATCATTACACTTTTCAAAAGGACATGAATAAGTCCTGCTTGTTTTGCTCGATCATCTGCAAGCAGGACACATACCGTATAATAATATATGAGCTCATAAATATAAGCCTGGTATTTAGCTAGAAAACTAACCAGCATATAATTTACAGTACTATGATACGTTTTTAATCCACATACTTCCGCTTCTTCTTCGACTTCAGCATATCTCCTGTCCAGCCTTTTGCTTTCAAGAACCAATAAACGAGAAAGGTCGAAAGAATGACTAAAATCATAGCCGCAATATATCCGAATTTCCACTTTAATTCAGGCATGTTATCAAAATTCATGCCCCATAATGCACCGAATGCCATGATAGGGGTAAAGAGAACAGTCATGACAGTAAGTGTCTTCATGATCTCATTGCCTCTAAAAGAAGAAACAACATCCTCAAAATCAATCAATGCCCTGATCTCTTCTTCATAGGCGCGAATGAGATTGTCACAACGTTCAAATCGATAGTTTGTCCGTTTAAAATGTACGTTCTGCGTATATTTCTCTCCAAATGCTTCGACTATGCCTGTCTTAACCTCCATGAATGGGATCAGGAAGTTTTTCCACACCAATATTTCATGCCGGTTTTCGGCTATCTTATTAAGCAGCCTAGTGTCATTATGCTCTTTGACTTGCCAAAGCAAATCGTTCAGCCTGACTTCATATTGATCTATTTTATGTAGAAAGGCCGACATGATCTCCCCGAGGAGTATCATGAATCCTTCAATTGCATTGTTTGCATCTTGCATTTTAGCAAGAATCCCTTCTTTTGTTGCTGTCGGTAATAAAGTAAAATCAAGTTCTGTCGTTAACAGGGTTTTTTCTTTTACGAAGAATTGTAAAAGATGATTCTCTTCCTCTTTATCCACTTCTTGTACATAGATGAGTGTTCCCCAAACAGCCAAGGATTTATGATTGGTTGTCTCCATTTGCAAACTATTGGTCTCTGTGTCGTTTATATGTTCGAGCCAAGGTATTTCCTTCGTGTAATGTTTCAATTCTGAACTTCTTTCTAAGTCTATTTCCCGATTGAGTTGAAGCCACTCCCACTCTGTATCCGAAAAAGCGTGCTTCTCCATATTTTCCCCTCCATTTTTTCTTTTTTATTTTCCCTTATGTCAAGTTATCTAATCCCTTCCCTCCCACCATGCATACAGAAAATCATGACGTCCAACAAGAAACGCTTTACAAACTCCATTTTATTTCTTACTATGAATCTATAAATTGCATAACGAGCGACGCACTAGGGGAGCTGGCAACGGCTGAGAGGAATCCTTGATTCTGACCCTTTGAACTCGATCTGGATAATACCAGCGTGGGGAAGTGCAGCCAGAATTGTCCTATTCTTTTTGTGTATATTCTGCGACTGCGCCCTATGGTGCCGTCGCTTTTTATATGCAAAAAAATAGGAGGAATCATTTTGGAACTGCAAAATTATTGTGGGACCAGCCGAATTGCCGGCTGCAGTTTTTCGGTTTATCCGATGACAGACAGATTCAAGGAAATCATTTTGGAGGCATTAGAGATCGTCGATACCTCAAAAGTATGGATGGAGACAGATGATGTAACAACTCTTGTACGTGGGAGAATTCCACATGTATTCGATGTCACATCTGCTATTTTCCTAGCAGCAGCCAAAGATGGAGATCATGTTGTGTTCAATGGCACCTACTCCATTGGCTGCCCTGGCGATTCAACTGGTGACGTCTATATGGCCGAAGACGGAATCAAGCTGAATCTTCTCATTACAGCAGGGATAAAGCTTGAAACAGCATCCAAATTCTCGCTCTATCCATTAGGCGGCGGTAATTATATGGATACCATCTACAGCCAGATCGAAAATATGCGTAAACGTGGAATCACTGTTTCCAAGTCTCATTATTCCACCCGGCTTGATGGCAATGCCATTGATGTGCTTGAAGGCTTGGAACATGTTTTCACCGAAACGGAAATCTCCGGGTCCTCCCACACAGTCATGACGGTGACCATGTCAGCTAACAGTCCTTCTGCCAAGGGTGTGATCAAATGAAAAGCTGGCGGATGAAGGATATTGTCGTCATGGCGGCGCTTGCCGTCGTATTCGGTATTGTTTATCTATTATTCCTGCCTGTCAATGTCGTGATGATGGGGCTTGTCGGTCCGATTGGAACCGATATCATCTTCGGGGTATGGTTCCTTGTCTCCATCGTGGCTGCTTATATTATCCAAAAACCTGGTATCGCCCTAGTCTCGGAAACGATTGCCGGCATTGTCGAGGTGCTGATCGGCAGCAGCGCTGGTCCGATCGTCATCCTTACAGCCATTGTGCAGGGTCTTGGTGCAGAAGCAGTATTTGCCATGACGCGCTACCGTTCGTATCATGTGCTCGTACTGATGGGTGCAGGAATTGGCGCAGCCATCACAAGTTTCATCTGGGGATATTTCCGCGGGGGCTTTGTAGCACTTGACCCTGCTTACGTTGTGCTTATGCTTGTTGTCCGGATCATCAGCGGAGCTGTGATTAGCGGCCTGATCGGCAAAGCAATCAGTGAGGCGCTGGCTAAAACAGGTACATTGACGAGCTTCCCGCTCGGCAAAACATACCGCCAGCGAAAAGCAGGATGAAACAGCCCCTTCTGGAAGTAAACCAGCTTACCGTCACATTTGAGGAAGAAAGCATCCCTACCTTAACTGATTTGAGTTTTACGATACAGCAAGGGGACAGCATTCTCCTGCTCGGACCAAGTGGATCCGGAAAAAGTACCCTCACCTATTGTTTGAACGGGTTGTATCCAAAAGAACTGGATGGAAAGATGAGCGGCAGTATCTCCTTCAAAGGGTCCAAGATCGAGGATTTCAAAAGCGGAGAAATTAATTTAGAGGTTGCAACTGTATTTCAGGATCCCGAAACACAATTTTGCATGCTGACGGTGGAAGATGAAATAGCCTTCGGATTGGAAAATAGAAAGTTAGCTCCCGAGAAGATGGATGCAGAAATAGATCGTGTACTCTCCCTTATTGGTTTACAGCATAGGAGAAAAGATCAGATCCACACCTTATCCGGTGGGCAGAAACAGAAATTGGCATTGGCAGCGGTACTGGCACTTCAGCCTCGATTGCTCATTCTCGATGAGCCGACAGCCAATCTGGATCCAGCTGCGAGTAAGGATCTTGTAGAAACGATCCATTACTTAAAAAAACAGCAAGATATCACACTTCTGATAATTGAGCACAATATTGACTACTGGCTGCCACTTATTAACCGGACAATGCTTCTGGACCGAGATGGCTCGTTATTCTTTGACGGAGACTTGAGTGATGCGATCAATCTGTATGACGAGGATCTGCAGCAACGCGGCATTTGGCTGCCCGAGGCCGTTCTTCTGGCCAAGCAAGCACAGCGTCCAAAGCCCTGGCCGCTTACAATCGATCGGCTTCCTGACGGTTTGCAATTCCAGACAGTAACGCCGGAAGTTATGCAGACAGAGAAATGTATTGTCCGTGTAGAGAATGCTATCTTCCGCAATAAAGAAAAAGTCTTTCTGGATATCCCCAACCTTAATCTTTGGCGAGGAGAATTTCTAGCTATTACAGGAAAAAACGGCAGCGGAAAGACGCTTCTTTCCCGACTGATGACTGGATTATTGAAACCCACTGCTGGGGGTATCGAATTTCTCGGAAACAAACTTTCACGTTGGAAAACGGATGAACTATATCAGCAGATCGGCTATGTATTTCAAAATCCCGAGCATCAATTTCTTACCGACTCTGTTTGGGAAGAAATTGCCTTCGGTCAGACGGCATACGAGGGGGAAATCAAGAAGGCTTTAGAGGAAATCCAATTAGCTCCACAAGCCGACAAGCATCCTTTCAGCTTGAGCCAAGGACAAAAAAGACGGCTCAGCGTGGCGACGATGCTGGTCCAGGAACCACAGCTGCTTGTCCTTGATGAACCTACATTCGGCCAGGACAGCCATACGACCGACGTACTGATGGATCTGATCTGTAAACATCATCAGCGCGGCTGCACCATTGTCATGATCACACACGATATGGAGCTGGTCGATCGTTTTGCCACACGCGTTTTGATTGTCGAGCAAGGCTGCATCGTTCACGATGACAAACCGGAGAACGTTTGGTCCAAGGCCAATCTGTCCGGCTATGGACTCTCCCTCCCTGCCAGGGAAGCTTACCGAAAGCGCAAACAGGAGGCGAGCCTTTATGCATGACATCAACCCAAGCGTCAAAGCTGGAACCGTCACCCTTGCAGCGATCATCATCGCTTTCCTTTTTGATCCGATCGCACTCCTTCTGTATATTGGCTGGACAATGGCTGTCACCATGCTGTTCGGGAAGGTACAGATAAAGAAATATCTTCTCTATCTGCTCCCCTTCACATTATTTGCGCTTGGCATGCTGGTCTCCACACTGCTGTTTGCGAAAACACCGGAGAATCCCGCTGTCACCCAGCAATTCCTTTTCTGGGAAATGCCGAGGGAAACAGTACAGGATGCACTTGCTTTGGCTATCCGCGTATTCAGCTACGCCACGCTGTCCCTGCTATTCGTCCTGACAACAGATAAAGTGGCGTTTATCTTGAGTTTGATCCAGCAATGCCGTGTTTCACCCAAGCTCGCTTACGGTATTCTGGCCGGCTATCGCTTTTTGCCATTATTAAAGGATGAGCTATCGACAATCCGTTCCGCCCACCTCATCCGGGGTGCCAGAACCAAGACCAGCCGTTTTACCAGGTACAAACAATACACCATCCCGCTGCTGGCCAGCGCCATCCGCAAAGCCGAGCGTACTGCCGTTGCCATGGAGTCCAAAGGTTTTACAGGCGAGAGGGACCGCACATTTTACCGCTCCTATCACGTACGCTGGACCGATTGGGCATTTGCCATCGTCATGTTGGGAGCCATCCACCTCTGTATCATTGTTTCTGGATCGTTTCGGTAATAAGCAAAAGGGTTATACTGGATGAAAAAAGGAGAGATGACCATGTGCGGCAGATTCACCTTACTCACTCCCTGGGAAGAAATCCTGCGTACATATGACGCAGTCTCTGAAATGGAAGCGCTAGAGCCTACCTATAATATCGCTCCTACCCAGCAGATTGCAGCCATTATCCATGATGGACAGAAACGACGACTCGGTAGCCTGCGCTGGGGCTTGATCCCACCATGGGCGCCAGACAAGAAAATTGGCAGCAAAATGATTAATGCCAGATCCGAAACACTACTGGAAAAGCGCAGTTTCAAAAAAGCCTTCCAGAAACAACGCTGCCTCATACCAGCTGACAGCTTCTATGAATGGAAATCCGAAGACGGAAAAAAACAGCCCATGCGCATCCAACGCAAAGATAAGAACCCCTTTACCTTCGCTGGACTTTGGGAAAAATGGCAGGATGAAGACGGCTACAACGTCTTCACCTGCACCATCATCACAACCGAAGCAAACAGCTTCATGCAGCAGATTCATAATCGAATGCCAGTCATCCTGCCAGCTAACGCTCAAGGTATATGGCTCGACCGGGATGAACATGACCCAGACAAATTGCAGTCATTGCTGGAGCCTTATACGGAGGAATTGACGGCATATCCAGTATCAACGCTGGTGAATTCACCGAGGAATAATAGTAAGGAATTGATTAATCCATTGTAAAAGGAGCATGTAAATGGAACTGCACCCCAATTTTAGACATTATCTAAAATTGGGGGCGCTTTTTATATAGATATTTATTTTTCGAAAAACGTTCACTACATGTTGCCCGATAACCTTCCTATTCAAAGCATCTGCCAACCTAGCAAGTGATCATTCTCTATTATCTTGCTTAAGCTGAAATAAGCGCATTAAGCCGTTAACTAAAAGATCATTTGGGTCTTTTTTATGGATACTGTAAAATGGCTGTCTGATGCTTTTAATATCACAGCCATATTTCCTCAACTCTCGATGTATCAATACCTTCACAATATCCGACCGCCATAATTGGCTTGTGTTGAGCACTACCACATAGTCAATCCGGACAGACGAAAGGTGAGCCAACATCTCTTGTAAGCCCACCCTGTCTATTTCCAATGCTTCTTCATTAAGTTTTGCGCCACTGATTCCTTCATCTCTAAAAATGTGTATCAAGTTCCAGCCTTGTTCTTCACAATATGCTTTGATTTCCTCTTCTTGATATTTCAAGCTATATCCATCTCTTGCTTGCCCTTGAGTTGAGACTCGTATATACCCAGCAACGTTCAACTTTCCAACCTCCCGTTACATAAATTGTAGTTTGTGTAACGCTTTTTTAGCGAATAGCGAGTATTATACGGTTTCCTCTAAGAAAATAACAACCCTAATTTTTATTTGTTCTGTTTTATTAATGCGACCTTTTGGGTTATCCATTGCTTATCGCTACGAGCCTTGTCATTCTCGTTAGTTTAAGTGCTTTGCAGTATCATAAGTATCCCAGCCTTATAAAATATCATCTCGTTCGGTTCTCGCACTTTTCTCTTCAGATAAAGTATTACTAAGTACTCCATGATGGTACAGCCATCATGAAGTCTCTATTTCACATAAGTTATCTTTATCTTTACTCTTTTCAACCAATATTATTACATGTGAAAAAGCACTTGATATCTCAAGTGCTTTTTCTCTTTTGTAACTATTATTAATACATTTAGCCTTATCTTATTTCAATTTTAGTCATGCAACTTATCAAGAAATTCTGTAAATGTCTTTGCGACGTAAGTTACATTTTCTCTTACACGTTCTTCAGCACCTTCTTTTGTGTAACCCTCTTCTTTTATTAAGGTTTCTAATTCCCATGCATTTTCATGTTCCCAGTAGACTACAATGGGGCTCTCATTATCGTTGTAGTCTAAACATATTAGATTTCCAGCTGGATCATTTGCAATAGGTAAGACCGCGCGCGGGAGAAAGATACTATATATGTCGTACTTTTTAACAATATATTCGCTACTTTCCTTATCAAAACTAAATAAGCTACCAAAACAACGCTCTACTTTCCCTACACTAAACTCCTCGGGAAATACACTTGCACCACCATTTATTTTCACACACTCAATATAATCTTGGGGTAAATTGAAGCCTAATTGTAAACCGATTTGCTTAATTATTGATTCTGGTATCTCAGAATCAGCATACTCCCATTCTAAGTCTTTTCTCATCTTATACCCTCTCCCCATAATTTATTTCCACCAAGGTGGCTAACCGAACCATGAGTATCCTCTAGTACTAATTGCATTTTCCCTGGTACCTGATGATGATGCCAAGTAAAACCCTTTATCCTGGCTCGTCCTTTTTCAATTTGGTCAATCTGTTGTGGATTAAAAATATCTTTTGGAACCTCACCCTTCTCAATCGCCTCTTTTAATATTCTTGTACACTCTTTGAATTGATCAGTATCTTTCATAATATAGTATTCTTTATCTAATTTTAAAGTATATGCTAAATCATCACCTTTAAAAATCGGAAAACCTAATACATCATAATCTACGCCTTTCACGTGTTTTCCTCCCGCTAATCCTTTATTAACTATATTGTTCTTAGGTGAGGCATTTAAATAGTCATCCACATGGCCCACAACTAATTTGAATTCCTCAACACTGTCGTAACCAAATTCCTTGATCGTTGCATCGTCAACAACCTTTAAAAAGTCTTCCATACTATCGTAACCTTTTGGAACAATAGATCTATTTACCAAGTTTCCATTTAAATCATAATCTTTTTTTATCACTTCATCAATTTCAGAACAGTGAACATTACCCGTACCCTTAACAGCACTTCCATCCACCCCAGAAGCCTTCGTCCCTCCAGAATGCACTCTCCCTACATTACCACCGCTCACATGCCCAACATCCGCTGACCCTTTCACAGGTCCGACGCTGTTGACGGTTGTTCCGCTATTTCTCATCATGATGGGACTTACGCTGCCGGGGATATTACCGTGGCTGAATGATAGATTCTCTGCTCCGGCTGCTTTTTGCAGTTTTAGGACTTTGTCTTGCTCACGGGCTGCCAATTGGCTATTGCGGATACGTTCTTTTGCTTTCTGTTCTGCTACTTCCTGTAGACTTACAACATTATTTCCTGAAGCTCCGTTGTTTTTTGAAGCTGATATATCTACCTTAGATGCATCCTGGATAGGGAATTCAATGACTTTACCAGTTTCTTCAACGTTATCACTTTTCATTCTTACATCCAGCTTATTCGTCTCTGAAGAAGTTTTCAACTGTTTTAAATCATCTGCAAGGTTATTTATTCCTTGGGTGCCTGGCTTGCCTGTATTCAGTGTTATAGCATCGCCTTTGCCCAGCAGTTTACTGCCTGTTCGGGCGCTTCCACTGAAGCCTGTCACCGCCCGGTTCACCGGTATGATATCCAATGGTGCCAATATACCGCGTGTCACTCGTTCGGATGTGTCAAGCTCCCGGCCGGATGCCCAGTCCTTTCCGGAGATGGCACTGCCCAATTCCACACTGGCATAGGCAGCTCCCAATACGGCGCCGGCTGGAGGACATACTACGGTGACGGCGACAGTGACGACGAGGGCGGCCATATTAATCCAGAATTCCTTCGTGAACTGGTCGTCTTCAATCGATTCATATTCGAATGCCCGCGTGTTGACCGCAGCTGTCCGATAGTCTTCTTCGCTGATATCCTCATCTGGATTTTCGACCTTCCACTTTTCAAATTCAGCTTTGATCTGATCGGCGTAATAATTATCTCCGCTAAGGATATCATCGATGGAGATTTCCGTTTTCTCTGTTTCATAAGTCGAATATGCCCCATATCCATATGGCATGCTTTTCACCTCGACCGCGCCGATGTGGTTTTTGGTTGTGTAGTTGGAAATGGAGGCATCCCGGACCGTTTGGACAAATTCATCGATATCTTCATAAAAGGGCTGATCGATCGTGTCTTCGACGATGGTCCCAACGTCTGCTGTGAATTTCTCCAGCACAAGATAATCCTCATAGAGCCGCTGGTACTTATCTTTATCGCTTGTATACGAGAAGGAAACGACACCATCGGGATCATACTTATCTACAGCGTCACTGGCCTTCTCCAAATTCTTGGTGACATCTTTCATCGTATCGATGCCGCCTTTTCCCCAGACACCTAATTCGATGAAGCTTCGGATACTTTCTCTCGTATTCTCCCATTGCTTACTTCGATAATTTACATCCAATCGCTATACCTCCAATGCTTCGATGATTTTCGCGGCGATTGCTTCGTCGGTTTCGACCATCTTCTCGAGCGTATGAATAACCAATGTGGAAATACGGGCATAGTGATCTTGCAATTCCATGAATTTCTCATTGGCATCCGGATAGGCTTCAATGGCTTCCATCGCTTTCCCTGCTTTGTAGAAATTCGTATCTTTGATTTTTTCGATAGCCGGGAGAGCATTCGATTCCAAATCTGTCATGATGGCAAGCAGCGTCTTATATATATTGGTGATCTCTGTCGGATCGATCGTGATGGCTGCGGAACTGCCTTGGGTAGTATGCAATCACCTTACCTCCTTCTGTCGATACGGAAAGTCGAGAGCATCGAATAACATCTTTAAAAACCAGAATTGGCTCGCTTGGTAGTATTGTTTTTGATACGTATCAATCATGATCAGTTTGTCAGCATTGGTGAGAACAAGCCATTGCTGGTAATAGTTTGGATTCTGGGCAAGCTGCGGTTTGACGCGCGGATGGAACAGCTCGATATTGACCATGTCACTACCTGCTTGTAATTGATTGACTGCTTCTTTCTCCTCAGGCAGAAGGGCTCTTTGCAGGAAGTTCTTTTCTCCGTCAAGCGGTTCCCGATTCATAAGAGGTATTTTCTCACCCAGAAGTTTCAATACGAGCGGTTTTGCCATGACATAGAGCCTGTAGGAAGTTCCTTCTTCCGTCTCCACGAGAATGATTACCTCATCTGCTTCTTTCTCCCGGAACGCAAACATCAAATTATTGATTCGTACATACTTCTGACTGAAAAAGTATTGATACAATGTTTTAATGATGACGGCGCCATGCTTTGTCAGTTTGCCTTCTTCTGTGAAAATCCCTTTTTGGGTAAGCTGCTCATGTGCTTGGGCCCAAGGCTCTTCCCCTTGCAGCTGATAGATTTTTTTATCAGGCAAACCGAATAAAGCTTCTGCATCAAAAGCTGCGGCAAGCAAATACAATTCCGTCACATGAAAACTGTCATTTTCCTCCTGGCTCATAGACTTTTCACTTCCCTCACCGATTTATGGCTGGAGAAGTCAGCTTTATAATCTTCCAGATTATCGAGCGCTTTCTTCTGCAGGTTGGCAGCGTCCTTTAAATCCGCATGATATTGGATGAGCAGTTCCAAATAGGCAAGGAAACTATCCCTTGATTTTCCCTTCCAATTCGAACCCTGCACCAACGCCAGCAGTTCCTCGCTCTTGGCATACGTATTATCCAGCGATTCCTTGAGCTTCGCCGCAGCATCTTTGGCGGAGCTCCATTCCTCCTGATCAATTACAACATCTTCTGCCATCGCTTAGTCCTCCTTTGCTTCTTCCATCGCTTTGCGCTTGTAATACAGATAGCGATCGTACGCCTGATTGCTTGCACTTACCAGCTTGCTCCGATAATCATTTTCCTTATCGATGTAATCCGAGAACTTTGAATCGAGCCGTTCCTGTGCGGGAAGGAAATCATTAAACGGCATTGAATCCTCTGCCACACAAGGCATACTGCTTTTATAGGAGGAGAATGACGATTCCGCTTCTCTTATCAGCTTGTCATGCTCTGCTTTTAAGTCTTCCAGCTTATTATATAGCTTGTGATATTCATCTCGTTTACGCTCATTTTCTGTACCGAAGAGCCATTCTAACACTTTTTACCCACTCCTCACTTTGCTATTAAGCAGGTGCTAACCCCTTTCAACTGTGAATGTTTGAGCCATGTATTAGTCATTCTATTATTTGAAATTATCCTTAACTAGATGAATTACGTATCCTGCATCCTTCCCACCGTCTTAATTACCAAATAAACTGTTCTTGAATTACACACATACGAGTAATTCTATAGAAAAATTAGCAATTCCTAATGCTTTACTATTTAAAGTTACTACCAAAACGCAGGTTATAATCATTTCTTCAGACATTCGCTGTCAAACCAGTCAATTAAACCGCAGTAATTTATTGACTGGCTCCATTGTATGTATTATTTTTTTCTATATATGCTCTATAACCCACACTCATCTCTACATAACTAACGCCAGACATACTTGTCTTGTATTCAATGAATACTGGCGTCTCTTGCTCTAACTGATTAACTTGTATATAGCTAATCAAATCCCAGTACTTTTCCTGAGATTTCACTTCAAAATCATCAATAATTCTAGTCATGACCATTGGGCTTAGTGTGAAATAACTACGGAATCTAATCTCTTCCTCTGGAGCAACAAGATCTTTTATTGTATCTTCTTCTACTGAGAAAAAAATCTCTGCTATCATAATTTCGTTTTGAGGATCACTTAGGATGGAAAAGAACATTCTTCCAGATAAATGCAGACCGCTACCTTCTAAAATACGCCTAAAATCGTCCATCGCTTTATCGATATCTTGAGGTCTGAACTCGTAATATTTAGAAGCTACATTCCGATAAGCAAACTTGTGGTTCGTTATCAATTGGAATCGCCTCGCTTTATAGGTACATAAACATCTATAATTATGTCTTCGTACACTTCTAGTAAAAAACAATAATAAGTGTCTTCCAACTCTATACCTTCTGAATCTGCATAATCCTTAACCTTGGAGTACGCGGTTTGGAAATCTATTTCTTCTGACGCCTGTCGTAAAACCAACGCCTCTCCCACTTCATACTCTGGTTCAAATCGAAAATTGGGATGTTTCTCTAATTCAACCCTTTCATTAATTGGCAAAAAATATTCAAATTGTCCGAACTTGGGCTCATTGTCAACCGATTTCACCGAAAAGAAAACTGGTCCATTCCGGTAGATATCCTCGCTCAAGGTGAAGTTTTCCATTACAACAACACCATCTTGCCAGTCTTCTTTCAACATTATATTTTTATATATTAATACATTTGAAAAATAGAGTTCCTTTGTTTCAATAGTCATATGAACATCTCCCTAGATTCCTTATCTGACCTTATAATTCTTTTTTTTCTTCTTTTGATGAGTTTTAAATCCAAATGGTTTTAAATTCCCTTTACGGTTGTGATTAAAGCTCTCATAGCGAATCTTACAATACAGAATTACAAGCTGCTCTGGCAGTACAAATAGCATTGTCAAATAGATAAGGATACTAAGCGTACCCATAATGATGGTATCAAAATCCGTTAAAGGGATAACCCTAAATAAGAATTGAATTATAAATACAGCACCAACGCCTATCGCTGTAAAAACAGGTAATTTGCCCCTTACAAAGTTCTCCCATTTCTTTCTGACTTTTTCTTTGTAAGAATCGGCTCTGTATTCTCCTCGCTTTAAAAGAAGAAAAAAACGAATACTAGTGACTATAAAAACCAATCCTCCGGCAAATAATGCTAGTTTAGTTATTGTTAGTAAATCGTCTTGTGTAACTCCATATACATTTCCAAATGCGAATAAGGCAAATAAAAGCGGAAATGCTCCAAACAAATTTTGTGAAACAATTATAGTAATAAGATATTGGATCTTTTCGAAACGTTTATAAACGGACGGCAGTCCAAAAATCAAACTTAACAGACTTAATATCACTGTTATATATAAATGTGCCTTGTATATGCTTTCCTTATTTGGATAGGTGGAGTAATCAAATACAACAATGTATACAACCAAAAATAATATAGCATTCAGAAAGATCGAGACAATTAACATTGCTCCAAGAGACGATATGCTCTGTCTTGTGTCAAGCGAATTTCTCAGAGCCCAAAAGTCCATCTCTCCTATATTTCGTCTCCCCATGTTTACAACCCCCTACTACTTAAACCAACCTTTAAACTTATGAAAACCGTCTTTAACCATACCAGTTAGAGATTTGCCATTTTTCCACTCTTTGCTAATGGCCCAATTTGTCAAAACCCCAAGACCTATCCCTACTGCAGTCCCTACACCTGGAATCGGGATAAAAGCAGTGCCCGCAGCTGTAAACGCAGCTTGAACACCAGTACTTATAGCAGTGTCAATAGCAGTATCCTCAGCAGCTCTTATATGAGCCTCTGTTCCTCTAAGACCATCCTTTTTGGCATCATTATAATTAGTGTAGTAACCAAGACCAACTCCAAGGGGTGCTATTGCTTTTCCAGCTGTTTTTGACACACCTTTAGCAGTATCATCCAAATCACTTACTAATGATTTCACATTAAAAGTATCTTTTAGCCCACCTTTGAATCCTTTACCCCATTCTGTTTTAAAGGATTCAAATTTTTCTCCGAAGGATGCTTTCTTTTTCCACCCTTTAAGCACCGGATATTTTTCAACCACAGGCTTTCCTGTAGTAGACCATACATGCTTACCTGCTTTTTTATCATAATACATTAACGTTGCTTTTTGTTTATACCTTACTTTCATTTCATAACGCCAGTTATTTTTTGCAATACCAGACCTTTTATGTTTCAACTGCTGTCTCGCATGGTAATCTGGTTCTACACCTAATTTTTTTAGTGCTTCTTCCGATGCATAGATGCGGTAAATTGGTTTACCGGTAGTCTTATCAATTGAACGTGATACTGTTAACCCTAGATCTTTTGCCGCTTGCATTACGGGCTTATTGGTCGTATAACCAGATAAACCATCCTTAACATAGGTAATATTTGTAGTTGCCTTGTTTAATGCTGCCATAACATTCGCGAAGGAGGAATCAGCACCTTTTTCAAACCGTTCAGTTCCGGATTTCTTCCCTGCCTCTGTCATCGCGTTTCCAATTTGATCAATCACTTTAGCCAATCCACCAATGTCACCGTAATTGGAAGATTGATAACTTTCCAGATTATCGACTGTTGTCTCTACGAACTCTTCAGACTTTTCTTTCTGGGCGGTCGCTTCTTTAAGCTGTGGTTTATCCACACTACAAATATCCAAGATTCCATCAATTGTTTTATGAATGGAAGATTCCGCTGTTTCTAGTTTAGCGTGTTGAGTGTCTATTTCTTTACTAGTTTCCATGAGATAGTTATTCTCAATAATAGCTGATTTATCTGTATCCACGACAGTAGCAAAAGTCTCTATATGATTGGATAGATTCACCTCCAATTCACTCCATAATTCCTGAAATAATTTGATAGTTAATCCATGTACATTGGTATAATAACTTTTTGCATTATCCGCTGCTTTTCCACCAAATGAATCCATGTTTGTAATTTTTTTAATATCTGAATCCAACCTTTTTAATACCTCTGCAATATTACTCGAAATATTTGCTAAGTCCTCCGAAAAGCGATTAATCTCACTCATGTCAACTTTATTTCCCATTACTCAACCCTCCACGAACAATTTATTCAGCGGACTGTTGTATTATTTCTTTCCTAGCTGCTCGTCAGTATCCCGCATTGTTTCTCCTACCTCTTTCAATGTTTGGATATCCTGTGTCAGTAATGTCTTATATCTATCCAAAAGTTCAATGGCTTTTATCATTTGTTCCAAATCTTTCGTAAACGGTGCGATATTTGTTTTTTCCAGTGTATAGCTTTTATGCTGGCTAAAAAGCAATGCTTCTGCCGATGCTTTTAGACTGCTGACATTGGATTCGAAGACTTCCATATTAATAGCTACTTCTTTCCCCATATCCTCACTCCTTCTCCATCTCTTGTCTAATCCTTCCTTCCACAGTACTTAAAGACATAGACAAGTTTTCTGCACTGGTCAGACAACTAGCACGATTCGCTTCACAGCGAACAATTTCATCATCTATTGTTTCTTTTGCTTGCTTCGTCTTTTTGACGAAGAGCTGGACTTGTTCTTTGTACTCGGCATAGGTACCGGAAAAGCGGGTTTCTTCTTTGCCTTTCCAGCGTTTTGCATTGATTTCGTAAGTGTCGATTTCCCCTTTATCGGCTTCCAATGCTGTGATATCTGCCTGAAGACTGTTAGAAGCCTCCTGGAGGCGACTGATTTTATCGCCCCACATATTTGCTCGGCTTCTTGCATCACTGATTCCATTCAGCAAAGATTGCTTGCGTGATTGCAAAAGGCTCAAATTCTTACTCAAGGATAAGCTCCTCCTATTCCGGAATTTTCATTTTCACATGCTGATGATCTAGTGTGAAATAGCACTCATAGGCTTCAGGGTACTTCTCCTGGCGGATGAAGGACTGTTTGAAAATATCCTGATCCCCAAGGCGCATGCCGACAATACCGACGATTGCTTGACTACGAAGATATTTCGGTACTTGCTCATAGCTCAAGCCAAGATAGTTGTAGTCGCTGCAAATGATGAAATGGATGCCTGCTTTCGCACCCCGTTCCATCATGAGGGTTGCTTCCTCCAGGGTGAGCCCGGCACGTTCGGTGAAGTCCTGCAGGTCTGCAATCTGAACAAGCCATTTTGGTTCCGAGATTCCTTCTGTATTACGTTGCTTGATCTCATTTATGAGCTCATTTTTGATAGTGGAGATACCAATTGATTCTGACACGTAAGTATGCATGTCTTTCCCTATATCAGCCAGATCCTGATCTGCTGTATCAATAAGCATGGTTTGATAGACATCTTTCAGTAAGGTAACGTTTTGGGCGACAGATTTGATCATGCGATCCAATCCATCTTTCCGGTCGCTGATTACTGTCAAATGATCGTATTTTGCTGGGTCATAGGCAACAGGCAATACTTCTTCAAAATCCAGTCCGAGCGGTACTTTCTTCTCTTCCACAATTCGTTTGGTACGGCGCTGTTCCTTGAATTCCAGGAAGTCCACGACACCTTCTGGCATCATCGGGATAGCATCAGGATAATCACCTTCCCAGAATTCGTTCATGTCTTTGGCTAAATCTTGTATCCGATCAAGGATTTCCAGTGCTTCTTCCCCGTTCTCAGGCAGCATGGTCTGGAATAATGCTGGTTCCTCCATTTTCACGAGACCACGTCCTGCGATTTCCTCGATTTCAATGTCGGTGCGTCCGACAATTGATCTTGCTTCGTTGGCTTCAATCAAGTACAAGGCGATTTGTGTTTTAATATTCGATAGCAAAGGCATACGCATGGCACTTTGGCGACCGGCACTGATAATCAGATGAATACCGATGCTGGCACCTTCGCGGGCAATCTGTGTAATGACTTTCTCGAAATCATCACCGAAATCACTGTCCCTGACAGACTCATAGTTATCAATCACAATACAGATATTCGGTACAGTCTCCCCGCTTGCTTTCTCAAACAAGCTAATGTTCGCCACACTGTATTGGCTCAGCTTTTGTTTACGCTGCTTCATGATACCGGATAGCATCCGGATTAATTTCCCTACTTTCTCGACCTGATCGACGAGGAATGTATCGGCTACATGCGGCAGATTTTTCAATGGCAGCAATCCGTTTGTACCAAAGTCAAGCAAGTACACATGCAGATGTTCCGGGTTATGCTGTCTGCCCAAATCGGTGACAACCGTCTGCAGGAATGTCGACTTCCCGTAACCTGGACTTGCAAATACAGCGATATGTCCGTCTTTTGACAGATTCAGTGTCAATGGAACCTGTTGCTGCATTTCTGGCTGATCGAGTAAACCGATCATCGGCTCCAGAGGCTTTTTCGGTTCTTTCCAGGCGTCGCGGAATGCCACTGGGTGAAGTTCCGGTCCGAAAATTTTCTCTGGCAGAGGCGGCAGCCATGGGCGCGCTAACGGTTCTATCCGCTGCTGCTCCGTATAGTCAGCAATATGATCAATTACAGCATCGAGTTCTGATGGAATCTTTTCGATGGACTCCTTCTGCTCCAGTCCGCTTAAATCTTCCGTCAGAATATCGTATTGCCCCAGGTCATTGATGCTATAGATGGTAAGATCTACGTGGTCTTCAGCGTTTTTATCCGGAATATAGTCTGCTCCGCTCCATGCACTTTGGAACAGTTCATAGATTTCATTGTTACCAACTTGTAAGTAAGCACGACCTGGCAATGTGATTTCCGCTGCATCTGGGGTTTTGAGAATTTCATTCGAATCGCTGGCATTCTGTACTTTCAATGCCAACTTGAACTTGGAGTTGGACCAAATTTGATCATCCACTACACCGCTCGGTTTCTGTGTCGCGAGAATCAAATGGATCCCCAAGGAACGACCGATACGGGCTGTAGAAACAAGTTCTTTCATGAAATCCGGCTGTTCGGATTTCAATTCGGCGAACTCATCCGAGATCAGGAATAAATGCGGCATCGGTTCAGCTGCTTCCCCTTGTTTAAACAGCTTCTGATATTGATTAATGTGATTCACATTATATTCTCCGAATAGACGCTGTCTTTTCTGCAGCTCTGCTTTAATCGAAGCTAAAGCACGCATTGACTGCGCGCGATCAAGGTTGGTGATCGTTCCCATCAAATGCGGCAGCTTGCGGAACAGATTCGCCATTCCTCCCCCTTTATAGTCGATCAAGAGAAATGCAACTTCATATGGATGGAAGTTTACAGCAAGCGAAAGGATGTAGGACTGGATAATTTCCGATTTACCAGATCCTGTCGTACCCGCCACCAAACCATGCGGACCGTGTGCTTTCTCATGAAGATTCAACTGAACAATATCTTCTTTTCCTCGCAGCCCAAGCGGTACAGCAAGTGTCTTGTAAGTCTCATTTGTCCGCCAGCGTGATTGAATCGCTAATTCTTCTACCTTTTCTACGCCATACATTTCCAAGAAGGTTACTTGTTCCGGTATGGAGTTTTTCAAGTTTTGCAGGTGGTTTAATGGTGCCAATGCTCGTGAGACAGCTTCTTTATTGAAATCCTTCGGAAAATGATCTGGTTTGAAAGCTTTGTTGACGAGCTCAGCTTCTTCCAGGATGATTTTGCCGTCATTACTGTCGCGGATATCGATGACTGTCTTCACATGCTCCGGTAATGCCCGCATAACGTCTTGAACGAAGACGAGCGATACACCGTATTGACTTGGGTCTTCATTGAAAAACTCCATGATCGTATGATCCAGAATCAGTTTCTCATCGGTGATTAGCACAACATAATGAGGCGAGAAATAGAGCCTCTCATTCGAATTGCTTTTTTCATCAACTTGCAGCTTCCGCTCTTTCAGCACTTGATACAAGCTGTGAAGGACCTGGTCACGAGAGCGCTCATGATAAATGAATCCTCGAACGTTGATGTCTCGCACACTTGCATGCGGCAGCCACCGCATCCAATCCCATTCTTTCTTTTCTTCTTCCGGGAAGATTGTTATGAACTGCAGATCATGATAACTGTGGAATAAAGAAAGCTGCATCACTAACAGCTGGAGCTGTTCCAGTACAAGCTTTCTCTGTCCGATATAACCAACTGGTCCCTTCGTTAGGGAAGTAATGACTGGAACATCCTGCAATTCCTTGAACTGGTCGAGTAAATGTCTTGCTTCATCTACCAAATCATCCTGTTCTTGCGTGAATTCTTCTTCGTTGTAAGAAATTTCGAAGCTTGTATCCACTCGTCCCAGTCCTGTACGGAAGTTTAAAAAATCATGATGATAGGCTGTTTTCTCATAAATGCGCGCTTCGGTCGCAGCTGCCATTTCAGATATTTTCTCTACATCAGGATAGTGGTAATGCAGTGCATGTCGCTGCTCTTCACTTGCATGATAAAGTTCCTTCGTTTTTCGCTTCAAATAGCTTTTATACGTTGCTTCCCTGTGTTTCATATCCGCTTTGTATTTGCGTACATTCTTCACATAAGACGTGATGGAGAAGATGACCGTAACCAAAGTAGCGATTACCATGACGATAATGAAAATCCCGCGTGGCTGAATCAGTGAAATAGCAATCAAAGCAGCTATCATGACAAGCGGCGGCACAATATTCCTCGCCAATTGCTCACTTGGTTTACTTGGCTTATTGGCTGGTTTGGCAATCGTACGTTTCTCTTCCGGTTCCCGGTAAATGATACGCGGCGAACGATGATAATCCGGGTACTCCCCGCCATAAGGTTTTTCTTGGCCGATCAGTTCCGTGAAAGAAGCATTCAAACTTCCATTCGAGTTGATTTCAATTGTATCTGCATATATTGTCATCATGACGCCATCCGCAAATAGGATATCTCCTGCTTCCACCCGCACATCATCTTGGAGCAGGCGGTAGTTATGGTAGACGTTTCCGCTTCGTAAATCTATGCGGAAACCAGACGCACCCGTTTCTCGCAAAAGGACAAAATCGGCTTTCCAATGCTGTTTATTCATATCATTGTAAGACGCTTCTCCGAATGTGACAGATTGCTCACCAGCAATATCAAATACGTTGTACTTCTTCGTATCAATCAAATAAAGCTGTAGTTCCCCTATTTGTTTAGCAGCACGAATCTCTTCCTGCTGTAAGAATAGTTTCTGACCGTCCCATTCCAGCTCTATTTCAGTTGTCAGTCCGGCTATCGTCACCTGATCCCTGCGCTTATCCCCGATGATTACGGTCTGACCGGATTGTTCCGGCAAATGGCATTTATGCAGTTTGTCTTTATATGCTACGAGCAGTGTTTTATTTGCCATCTATTCTTCTTCCTCTCTATGCACTCCATCCGTCGCTGAAGACATCATTTCTCTTCTTCTTGCTTATTCTCATCAGGATTTTGATCCTCAGCGTTTTGCTGTTCCTCTGTAGCAGCTTCCTGATCAGGTGCCGCTTCACTGTCAGATTCCTCACCAAGAGGATCCAAATTATATTCTTCCAGCAATTTATCCAGCTGATTTTGAAGATCTTCAACTTGTCTGTCTCGATCCGTACCCGATAGATCCGGATTGTTCTTCACTTGTTCAATTTTCTTGATCAGCCCGTAAATGATGAGCTGCGGATCGTCGATATATTTAGCTTTCTCCAAGGAAGTATCCAATTCCCCACGACCGTTGTAGATCCAATAAAGCAGATAATCCTGGTCACTCTTCAGCGTCACATTTTTAAAAATCGATTCTTTTTCTTCGTCAGATAATGCTTCGACCTGGATATAGGAGTATGCCAGTGTATATTTTGTCTGGCTCGGCAGCTTTTCCGGATCCTCTTCTGCCAAAGTTGAAATAACATCATTGTAATTATTCGCCAAGAACTCACCGTGCGCTTCCAATTGCTTATCTTGGAAAGGATCCTTGATCAGCGCATAGTAAACAAGCGGCGCAGCCAGCAAAACACTAAGGATGATCAAAATGATGGATAGACGTTTATATAATCTAAACCGTTTTGTCGGTAAAAAGCTCATCGTCTTATCTGTTTTTTTCTGTTCCTTCGTATAGCTCTCTTGCAGAAATTGTCTTAACGCTTCGATTGATTCCAGCTTTTGAATCTTCTTCTCAAAATCCGACTCATTTGCATTCTCAAGGGAACCATGATAAAGCTGATCGAATGAGTACTTCTTAGAAAACATGGCGATGCTCATGCATTTATATTGTTTAAGGAATGTCTCTGACTGCATATCGAATGGGGGTACGATATCACGAACACCGCGATGGATCACTTGCGGCATCAAGTTCTCATCGAAGACGAGATTGTCAGGATGAAGGAAAAACGTGATCCGACTGGAAAGAAAGCGTTCCAATTTGCCGATATTGCTTAGAATGCGGAGTTTATCATCGTGACGCAGCTTTTGGACGTCAGACCACTTTTTATGATTGGGATTGGTGTTGTAGATGAAAGCTAACGTATCTTCCTCTTCTTGTACCTCCATTGGCACAAATTGATCGGAAGGCTGGTGCATCAAATGAAGCTGTCGAATATCTTTTACCGAGGTTTGGGATTTGGGCATTGTTATCCGGATTGCTTGTTTATCCTGCTGCAAGGTATAGGTAGCGTTATCCAATTCTATTTTTCTCTCATTCATGTTTTGCTGGCTCCTTCACAATTAGCACACACGGCTCTTTCATTTTATAAGACTACTAGTACATCGCCGTCTGTGACTGGATAGTCTCTTAGATAGTCATCATCCGCCAGGACAAGATGCTTGGTAACGATCTTGATCGTGGAATGAATCTGGTTTGATTCAATATGCAATATATCCATCACATGATGAAGCAGCTGCTTCACCGTCAATTGGGTGGGAATACGTAAGTCATGAACAGATCCCTCTCCGATGACAGATCGGAAGTCCATCGTGACGTTAATATGTTTCTTATTGGCCATCGTGTCTTTCTCCTAATCTAATAATTTTCGCATCATCATATATAAACCGATGCATAACGCAAGTGCTATCCCGATCAGGAAGTAAAGTACTCCGTTTCCGGAATCCGACTCCGTTTGATCTGCTGCGTTCTGGCCGCTAGCCGCTTCAGAGGTATAGTCTGCGGTAAATAATGTATCCTGTACTTTCTCTAAAGTAGCTTGCTGATTGATGTCGAGTGTAAAAACGCTATCTTGCAATGCTTCAACATCATCCTTCTTACGTTCAGCTTTTTGCTGAATATCATCGGTAGTTTCGGTATTGAATAATCCCGGGAAAACTTTTTCCTTCTCCGTTACCCGGTTATCTGTCCCAACGTCTTTTTCCTTTTGTATACGGTCGATTTGCATCTGAAGACTTCCACGTTCATTTTCATTAGAATTAGATTCTGCTGATACTTCTATAGGCAGAAGTATCAGCAGAATCATGGTGAATATGAACGCCAAATCAACCAGCTTCTGTTTGGTTGTCATCGGCATTATCTACTCCTTTATCCGATTGGCTAATGACCAATAGGTTGGCTAGGGCGCCTATAGCTGCTGCGATGACCAGTGCAAAAATCGCAACAATGTAGTTGACCGAGCCTTCTACAATACGTAGCATGAATGTTTCCATGTACTGCAGAGGAGAAAACTTCTCAATGGACGGGAATGCTGTACTAGCTGTACCGATCGCATCTGTAAAGAATAGATACAGACTGAATATCGCCAGCAAGATAAACATCCCGATCATTTTCATTTGTCTTAACAAGTATGTCGCTATCAATAGCATCGCCATAATAAGCAGCGCCATGACTGCTGTTAGTTGAAGCTTGTTCAAATCGTCAATTGGCAAATAGTAACTCGATACAATACCAATGACGATCCCTTCCAGCAGCCCAATACCAGCTGTAATGATGGTAATTGGTGCGTGCTGTACCATCAGTGACGTATCAGATGCGAATTGGTCATCCTGTTTTCGTCTCATATGCAAAGTTGAGATGACATAAGCCGTGAAGAGAACGACAATGAAACTGATCAGCACTAGATAATAAGGCGTGAAAACTGTCTGGCTCTGAGCTGCAATTGTACCTTCATTGCTTGTTTGGACAGGGCTGGAAAGGAAATCGTATAGATTCTCATTCTGCCTGTCACCGACTCGGCTGTTTGCCAGCACTTCCGTAAAGTTCTCCGTGAAGTTTTGATCATCTGACAGCTTATCTGTCAGGTTGGAAGCAAGTGTCTCTGCATCGCTTACTAGATTTGTACCGCTCTGTTCGATTTCTCTGGCTTGCGTATCAATAGTATCGAACGTTTCATATACTTGGTCAGCTGTATTCGTATTGCTTTGTGCCTGCTCAGCTAATGTCTGACTCGACATCAGTAATGGCTGGAACTCACTGCCCAATGACAGGACAGCTTCCTGTTCACCCTGGGCATTCGTTTGAATCTCCGTCTGGTTTTCCAGAAGTGTCAGCATTTGATCACGCCACGCAGTGACATCCTCCAATGTCTGACTCACATTGTCATTCAAGACAGCTGCTTGCTCTGTCGTTGCAGCAACTTGGCCGGTCAATGTGTCAGCATCAGCGATCGCTTGCTGTACTCGAGATTGATAGTCGCCGACTTGCTGGCGGAATGCTTCTGCTGGTGTACGCAGTTGTTCTGTGACGCTGCCAGTAATTTGGCCTGTCATGTAATCTGTGAGTAGATCCTTGATGTCTTTTTTCTTGAATAAGTAATACAGAGAGTCATTGCTAGCTAAATCAATTAAGTTTGCAGAACCAAAATTTTCTGGTAATCCATGCAGACCGAAGCCAAAATAGCTCTCATACTGGGATCCAAGTTCTTGATAAGCAGAGATTGTATTTGTCACTGTACGGATCAATGTCTCAGTCGTATCATCCAATTCCTCTACAGGTGTACTGATGCGATGCTGGATGAAGTTGTCCTTGATATACAGCTTTTCTGGTTCATCTTTATCTTCGTCATCTTCATCTGGTTTGTCAGTGCCAGGCTGTTCCTCTGAATCTCCAGGTCCTTCGTCCTCACCAGGATCAGTTGGCTGATCTGACCCTTCATCTCCTGGTTTTTCATCATGACCGTTTTCAGGAGGTGTGACTGGAGTTTCGGTATCATCCTCATCAGGCAAGTTTCCTTCATCCGGAGTAGTTTGACCATTCCCTCCATTATCAGATGGAGTAACATCAGCTTGTGTATCTTCTTCGGTAACATCTTCTTCAGCTGTCTGATTCTCATCATTTTTGACTTGAGTCGTTGCAAGCAGATTTCCTGTAGATGGAGCATAAGCCATTTCATCCGGCTCTTCCACATTGTCTATATCTTTCTGCTCCAATGTCCAGCTCCACTCAATCGGCTTGTATACATCAAAGTCACTCTTACTTTCATTTTTCGCAAGGGTAGCCTTTACTGTGAATTCACCATTCTCGTTTGATGGCAGCTCAACTTCTCCGTCTCTTATCGCTTTTGTATATTCTTTTTCCTTTCCATGTGGCATCTGAAGAACTAATCTTTCGATATAGAATCCTTCTGGAGGATCCAGCTTAAAAATCTGTCCTTCTTTTTTATTTGCTGGTATCTCTACAGAGTCTTTTACTTCAACACCATCTTTAAGTTTTTCATTCAATCTATCAAACTCGTCTTTTAAAGTTGGGGAAGGATCCTGATCAATACTCACGCCCTTGATTTCTTCCTGATATTTTTCTGTCATTCGAATAACATTCGTAATTTCATCTACTGTACTATCAGGTAAACCTACATTCTGAAAATCTTCACTGTTTAAAGAAGGCAGCTTGCCGATAGCTCGATTGATTCTATTTACAGCGACTTGATTAGGGTCTTCGAACAGCATATTGATATTCAAATACTGATCTTCATCCAGTTCTTCCTCAATCGTACTCCTGATTCTATCCCTGATCTTAGCCCGGAATTGCTCATTACTTTCCGTCAGATATGCGTTAATATCCTGCTGGAGGGCAGCAACTCTTTCCGAGGAATCCTGCAATTGCTGTTTAAGCGATACAGAACCAGAATAGATATTCGTCGTATTCAAAGATGTTGCCGGGCGAGCCATTACTGTATCAACAACACTTTGCTGACTTGCTGCAAACTGACGGTTGATTGCTTCATTTGTAGCAACCAGCTGATCCAGTCGCTGGTCCACTTCTCCAGCCGTCAATCCTTGACTGAATTGATTGATTTGATCCTGGAAGTTTACTAGATCCGTATTATTCGTTTCCTTTAGATTCATCACTTCGTCCAAGTTGCTGACGAAGTCTTCTCCAAGCTGGGTTTCATCAACCAGCTGATCCTCATAAGAAGCCAGCAGTTCTCCGAAACTTGTAAAACTATCCTTTGACACTTCTGTATTTTCTCTTACCATACCGAATTGATCGGTGTAGCCGGATAATGGCTGGAATACATTTGAGTTATAAGAATTTGTATACGCCGCTTGGCGGTTGACCATTTGACCGATATTGTCCTGCGCATTTTGCAGATTTCCGATGATGCTGGCAAAATACACATCAATGACTCTTCTGTTAAAGTCATTTAGGATATCACTTGCTGTTTTCTCCGCCTCTTCTTTCAAACGCGGATTTTCAGATGCATTGATCTTATACTGCAGCACCACTTGTTCAGGTGCCTCAGCTGTTATGTTCAGTGATTTCTCCGAAAAGTCGTTGGGAATTACGATCATCATATCGTATGTATTATTCTTCAAGCCGCTTTCCGCAACTCCCCGACTAACGACGAACCACTCATGATTTTCATTCTCACTAACCGAATTAACAAAGGCATCACCAAATGCTAAATCGGTACCATTAAACGTAGAACCTTGGTCTTCATTGACAAGTGCAACCGACATATTCTGTGTCTTCGGCTGTTCCGCTGTCTTCGTCGTTTCCTGGTGCAAGGTTAAGTAAGATAAACCAGACGCTAGCAGTACGATAAGTACTAAAAATAAAATCCATCTTTTATCAAACTTTTTCAATGTATTATCAACTCCTGGTGTCTCCAGTTTGCATAGATTGTGATTCATAAGACTGCATCACAAAAAAATGTCTTTTTACAGTAATTGGGCTACATAACGCATGCGTCATGCAGCCCATCCTGTCGTGTCATGCAACGGTCAAACAGCAACCAGCTGGATGCTTATTTGAAACCGAAGTTTTGTGAAAGTGCCTCGTCCTGATCTTGTACTGCTTGAGCTGTTTTCTCGAGCTGTAGCTGGATATCAAGCATAAGCTGGGAGAACTCTTGAACTTTAGGCTTCAGCTGTATGAATTGATCATCAAAGCGATCGAAAGCTCTACCTTCCCACTCTGAACGAAGTTGTACTTGCAAAGCAGATAAATCGTCAAGAATTGAGTCGATCTGTTGAGAACTATTACGATATCTTTTTGCATGGTTTTGTAACTGCTCTGGGGTCATGCGAATTTGTCCCGCCATTTGCTCAGCTCCTCATTAAATTAATTTTTACAGAAGGTTGTAGTGATTCCAATAAATGTATACCCGTTACCTTCTAAAATAAATCCTAAAGAAAGGAAAATTTAAAGTCAACGGAGTATGAAACGATTTCCAGAAATTAAGCGGGAAGTCCCGAAATCTAATAGGCATATATCCCGGTTTATCAATAGAAATAATTTAGTAACATTATAAAAGTCTTATAAACTGGTAATTTGAGGTTTTTTGCAAAATTAGGACGAGTTTTGGCGCAGCACAGATTTTACAATTATTTTAACAGAAATCATGCATGTTCAACTAAATAGAAAAGAAGCATGTGCCCTCACATGCTCCTACATTTTTAAGCAATCAATTTCAATCCTACAGCAGAAGCCAATATCATCGCAATACACACAAGTCTCTTCCAATCTTTTGACTCCTGAAAGAAGAGCATCCCGATGATTGCCCCGCCAGCAGTTCCTATACCTGTCCAGATAGCATAAGCAGTCCCCATTGGAAGGTAAGACATGCTGTAGGATAAACAGCCGAAGCTTCCAGCAAATCCGAGAATGAACAAGCTAATATTCGCAAAACTTGGTTTCTCATTGAGTTTATTGATCATCGTAACTCCCAGTACTTCAAATAAACCGGCTATAATCAGCACAATCCAAGCCATCAGGCACCCTCCTCCGTCTGTTTATCGCTCGTTACTAGCTTAAGACCGACCACGCCCGCCAGAAGGATAGCAATCAATAAGACCTTTGCCAGCTTGAACGGTTCACCAAAAAACAACATATCAACAATCACTGTTCCGGTCGAACCAAGACCAACGAATACGGCGTATACTGTACCGACAGGCATGCGCTTGCTTGCCTGCAGCATCAAGTAAAAGCTCAGCAGGATACAAACAATCGTTCCTGCCCATTCTATTGCATTATCAGCGTGCTTTAGCCCGATGACCCATAATACTTCGATCAGACCAGCCAGCACGACACTAAGCCATTGTTTTGTCATGTTTCCTTCCTCCAATCAAAAAAGCCCGGGAGATAGAAATCTCCCGGGCTTTTTTCCCTCCGTGTCACAGCGATGCTGTGCGTTTTCTCTCGGACCTGACCAGCTAGCAGCTGCGGAACCCTAGAAAACTATCTGCCGTATTCATAACCTGAATATTATATAAGATACAAAAACACGATGCAAGCAATTTCTAATTTAAGCATTTATAATGGGTAAGTCAGGAGGAATCACAGTGCAAGCATTCAAAACCTTATTTCATCAACGTATCAAGATAAATGAAGAACCTTCGTTTGGCACGCTGTCAAGCCTGCTGCAAAAGTTTGCCGAGGCCATCCCGTTTGAGAACTTGCGGATCATCGAGCATCGTCAAAGTCATCTATCAAAAGAAGGGCTGCAGGAGAAGATCCTTATCCAAAACGAAGGCGGTGTTTGTTATGAACTGAACACGCTTTTATATCATTATTTAAATGAATGTGGATGGGATGTTACGCTGCTGTCTGCTTGTATATATGACCAGAAATCAAATGACTGGAGCAACACAGGCAATACCCACGTAACGATACTATTACATCATGATGGCGAAAAATATATAGTGGATGCGGGATTTGGTGCGAATATAGCCTTAGCGCCAGTACCTCTAGCAGGAAATGTCGTGAAAACTGCCAATGGACAATTTCGTATTAAACGCGCAGAGGAAAATTATAAACTGGAACTGAAATTAGCGGATCGTGACAAGGATTGGCGGATAGGTTATCGGTTTTCACTGGGGGATTCAATTACTCATTTGGCAGAACTGCAGAAAATGCAGCAGATCATCGAGACTCACCCTAACTCGCCCTTCAATAAGTCCAAGCTTCTTACAAGACGGACGAGCAATGGACTTTATGTCCTGACTCCTTCTTCTTTTACCGAATGGCAAGATGGTGTAGCTGCTAAGCAGACTATAGTTGAAGAAGAATATACTGAACTGCTGCATACTAAATTTCACATATAGAGCCCGTTATGATGCGAGCTCTATTTCTTTTCTCCGGCCAATTTGCATAAGTTAGCACAGAATATTACTTCGCTACAAACTACCAGCTGCGGACAATAGAATTCCATTTGGCCTTTCAACATACTGCTGTATAAATACTCGATTAAGTAAGACAAGCAACTGTTACAGGATCTAAATCTTAATTTGTGAACACTTCCTACTTCTTTTGATTGTTCATTACTTTTATCATTTCTTACTTTTTAATAGCACATTTAACTTTTTTGCATCTCTTTTTGTTTTTGAAATCAAGATGGCCCAAGAGAAAGCATAAATAATTAAGATACTTCCTAAAAAGGATGCACTTGGGAAGTTATCTATCCAATGATTGTATAAAGCTATCAAATAAACAATCAAAATCATTAGTAAAAAGTGAATGATCAAAGAAAAGAGATAACTAATACCTTCAATCTCAAAAACAAATGTAAAAATACCAGCACAAGCTGAGATTATAAAAACACTGACAATTTCCATTCTCGTAATAAATATATTGTGATTTCCGAATAGTAAAAGGGTCATATAGACAAATGAACCTGTTCCTATCCCTGAATACAATCGATCTTTTAATTTCAATAAAGTCTCATCCTTTTCAATTTTATGATTCTAATATGGAACGATCTAACTTTGATTGTATCTGATAAGTATAAAGGATTCCTCCAAAAAACAGACCGACAGATAATCCGTTTATAGATGAATAAACGATGTTGAAAATTATATCGTTTATGGAAGTTGGCGAAATTTCCAGGAACACATTTAATAAATATTTAACAGCAAAATTAATTAGTATAACAATTAAGGGAAGATAACACTTCGTTCTAAACATAATGCCATCTTTCATGAAAAACATTTGGTATCTTTTATATAACGAATATCCAATTAATCCTCCAATAAGAATGAATATGACATAACTTGTCATACAATCTATTATGTGAGGAAAGTCAGTTATTATCTTGTCTAACCCCCATATCATAAAAATACCGGGAACAAGAAACATCTTAGTGAAATGAACCGGTCTTTCTTGGGAAATAGCAATTCCTCTTTTTATTAAAATAAATAATAAAATCCATACCCAAATGGGCGTTCTTAAAAACACTTCTTTTGTCAACGTATACATTGTATGTCCTCCTTTGAATTCCATTAATTTTTACATGAAAGGACATACAAAGAAATACTATTAAACACAAATGGTATAAATTAATACATAAGTGGAGGTTTAGTATAATCAGATAGTGCCTTTTTTAAAGAAGGAACATACTTTCTTGAAACTACTACCTTCTCTTCGTTTGAAAGTAATGCTTCTAAATTTCCATTTGCTTTAACGGAGAATTTATTTAAGAAATGGATATTTATGATTAGGGACTTGGAAATTCTAATAAAATAATCAGGAAGATTTTGTTCTAATTTATATAAAGGTCCTTTGGTTTCAAAGACATTTTTCTTTGTATAAATAAATATATTTCTTTCAAGATACTCCAAATAAATAATAACCGAATAAGATACTCTCTCTTGTTCATTTTTTTGAGTAGATGTTGCTATGAGGTAGTTATCAGGCTTATTCTCAAGCGTTGAGATTACATCCGCAACAAAGGATGTTACTTTGTGAATGCAGAAAGTACAGGATTCTTCTCTGAGTTTGTCAATGACTTTAATGTTCACTTTCATCTTATATCTAAATTCCCTTTCCTACTTAAAAATCCAGATCATGTTCTTTATTTATCAAATTTAAATAAGGTTACCAAACCTATTTTAAGATATCAATAATAGTCTGATTATCTTTCCTTGTTATGTATCCTACTCTCGTGAAGTTTCTCTATAAGACAATCGAAGAAGATAGGACGTATCTATTTTAATCGATAGCCACTTTTTGAGTTGGTAACATTTAATCTTGCACGCAAAGAGAATCCTTGATCGAAAAGGAGATTAACATACCCTCTTGGCTTAAGCCCTCTATCCAAAATCACGCTCCCAACATGACGATTCCTCATTTATTACATGTTCCTCAAACTCTAATGTTTCCCTTTCGTTCAATAAATTGCTAGATCTATTCTTTAAAAGGCAGAAGAAAGCAGCCCTTTTCCAATAGATATTTTTCCATTTCAACTAGTGCATACTGTTCATCTGAACCTGAAATAATCAACGTAACTTCATCATCCACGTCAATTTTTTCCAGTATTCAGTTAACAAAATAAAATGACTTGCCATACGATTATTCGTCCTTTTGAAGAAGTGTTATCTCAAAATGTTATTGACATCTTTATAATGCCATATTACCATTGACTAAACTCAAGTACACAATAATATACACAAGTTCATTTGTGAGAAAGGAAGGTAAAATCGTGGAAAAAACACAAACGCAACCAGTCGATATAAATGGAAATCATTTCAAACGAGCTGGATTTGTACTTGTTTTAATGGTTGGAACTTTTTTAACCATTATTAATCAAACGTTATTGGTCACAGCATTACCAAAAATAATGCTTGATTTAGACATCAGTGCAATTAATGCTCAATGGCTCATCACTGCCTTTATGTTAATCAGCGGCATAATGATCCCTACTTCAGCTTTTTTATTGAATACCATAAGTAATCGAAAGTTATTTTTTGCAGCAATGGTCAGCTTTGCAATAGGTACTGTAATTTGTGCCCTAAGCACGACCTATAACACACTACTCTTAGGTCGTATCATTCAGGCTATCGGTTCAGGGTTAATCATTCCATTAATGCAGACACTAATGTTTTTAGTTTACCCAGTTGAACGGAGAGGGGAAGCAATGGGATTAGTAGGAGTTGTTATTGCATTTTCTCCTGCAATTGCTCCTACTGTATCAGGTTGGATTGTTGATTATTTTAATTGGCGATATTTATTTTATATAATTCTTCCAATCGTTGTGGTTAATATGCTACTAGCATTCTTTTATATGAGAAACATCATTAATTTGACTAAACCGAAGATTGATTTCTTTTCTATTTTGCTCAGTAGCTTCGGTTTAGGTTCTCTTCTCTACGGGATAAGTGTGGCAGGAAATATAGGATGGCAAAATAAGATTACTTGTTTTTCTTGTGTAACAGGCATTGTAATCATAATATTATTTTCCCGTCGGCAATTTAAATTATCCCAGCCATTTTTGGAGTTACGAGTATTTAAAAGTAGAACTTTTACATTGTCTACAATTATTGTCGCTATTATTTTTATGACAATGATTGGATCAGAAATTCTCTTACCGATTTATACACAATCCATAAAGGATTTTTCAGCCCTTCAATCAGGTCTGATATTACTTCCCGGTGCGATTGTTTTAGGTATCATTTCACCCATTTCCGGAAAGTTATTTGATATGTATGGAGTTAGAAAAATATCAATGATTGGCATGTTTATTCTAGCTGCCGCAACTTTTCCTTTCTTATTCCTCACGAAGGATACAGCTACTTGGTGGATTGTTTGCCTTTATTCAATAAGGATGTTAGGAATGGGATTTGTAATGATGCCGTTAGCCACCGCGGGAATAAATGCATTGTCAAATGATTTAATAAGTCACGGTTCAGCAATTAATAATACTATTCGGCAAGTGTTTGCTTCGCTTGGATCCGCAGTAATGGTAGGTGTTATGTCTGCTACTATAACCGCATATTCGAATAACTATGAAGGCTCTCCATTACTTCCAATGTTGAAGGGACTTAATAATGCCTTTATGTCAGCTTTCATTCTAATATCCATTGCGTTTATATTGTGCCTTTTTATAAAATCCCCAATAAATATAAAAGAGTTGAATAAATAACTTAATCTTTTTTCTTAATAATAAGAAATTTCTTTAACTAAAAAAATAATGGAGAATTAACATGAAAGAGAGAAAATACATATATCAATTCGATAAGTTGTATAATTTCAGAGATATCGGAGGACTTCAAACCAAAGACGGGCGTATGATGAGAACTGGTTTATTATTTCGATCAGAAGAATTATCACAATTATCTGCAAATGATATAGAGAAATTCCATCGGCTAAATATAAAATCCATTTGTGATTTAAGAACATTTACTGAACAGAAGTCTAAAATCAGCCGTATAAATAGTAACGTGAAAATCTTAAATGTATCTATTCATGATAAAAGCAGAGCATTTACACGCTTTGAATTTTTTAAATTTCTAGTTACGAAGTCCAATACAATTAACTTTGAAGACATAATGAAAGATATGTATAAGCACATGGCTAGTGAAACATACAAGGAAATAAACCAGATTATCACGTTTCTTTCAGAACAAAGAAACTTGCCTGCCCTCATTCACTGTACAGGAGGAAAGGACCGTACTGGCTTTATAACAGCCATTATCCAATTGTTCGCAGGAGTTCCTTATGAGACAGTAATGGACGACTATCTCTTTTCTAATCAACTAATTGCTGTTCCCATGAAAAAGAAGGAGAGATATATTCAATGGATGAGCTTGTTTCGTATATCACCGGAATCGATAAAACCTATTTTAGAAGTTAGGCGAGAGTATTTAGAAGAAGCTTGTAACAAAATTCTAAATCAGTATGGAGATATAGATCGTTATCTTAAATCAGCATGTAAGATACCAGAAGACAATCTCATAAAATTAAAGCAATTATTAACTGAATAAGAATTAAGAAGGAATATTGTAATCCGGATGAAGGATTTTTTCTACAAGTACACAAAACACTTATATGGAGGGATTCAAATGAATCATTCAAAGTTAGTTGATCAAAAAAGCATCTATTTTCAATCATATGATAAGGTCTTACAATCGCTGTGGCCGACAGAATTTTCCTCTTACTTTCTAGAAACCTCTTTTGGAAAGACATATATCATTGAGAGTGGAGATAAGTTATCTCCACCTCTAATCCTTTTGCATGGAGCAAAAATGAGTTCGACAATGTGGTATCCGAATGTAGCAGAATGGAGTAAACACTATCGAGTCATTTGTATTGATATCTTAGGAGACAAGAATAGAAGCATTTCAGAAAAAAATTTCACAAATCGATTAAGTTATGCCAATTGGTTAAACGAAGTGCTAGATCAATTACAAATTAATAATGCAGCTATTGTAGGATTATCCTACGGAGCCTTACATACGGTTAACTTTCTTTCCTATTACCCTGAAAAAGTGAATAAAGCTGTCATCATGAGCCCAGCTGCTACTTTCATTCCTTTCAGTCCTGTGTTCTACTCGTATGCTATCGGGCTAGTTAGTAACAAAGAAGGGGTTAAAAGCTTTCTCGAATGGGTTTTTGATAACCGTTATTTAGTCGACCCTCTTATAGTGCAACAATTGATAGATGGAATGTTATGGAAGACACCTTCTTCTCCTCCACAGGAAACTCAAAAGGAACAAGGTTTTCCCTATGTATTTAAGGATGAAGAGTTAAGCCAAATTCAAACTCAACTTCTTCTGTTATTAGGGGATAAGGAAGTAATGTATGATCCTGAGGAAGCTTTTCGTCGTGCAAAGAACTCCTCTCCTCATATTACGGTAGAAATATTAAAAGGAGTAGGGCATCTTATGTCTATGGAGAAACCCGAACAGATAAATAAACGAGTCTTATCCTTTTTAAATAAATAAGATGAAAGATAAAAGCCCTCATTGATAGGAATGAGGGCTTTCAGTAAAATTAACGCAAATCTTGTGACATCCTCACCATATCTCTTAGCTCAATTTTATTTTCGATTATTTTTTCATCATAATGACGTGTGAAAAAATCTCTATCTATATGAGTCATTCTAAAACCACATTTCTGATATAAGTAAAGTGCTCCAACGCTTGTACTGCCAGTCCCGATTTCAACCGTCTTCATCTTATTTTCCCTAGCATATTCAAGAGCATATTCAATTAATATTCTCCCAATCCCTTCTCCTCGAAAATCTTCTTTAACTGCAATGTTAACTATCTCTAATGTTTCAGGTCTTGTCGGCATAAGAATGATAACTCCGATAAGTTTTGGTCCTACTTTAGCTTCGATACAATGACTTTTAGGTAAATAGGAATCGACTAACTCCCTGGATGGGTCAGCATCTAATAGCAATTCATAGTGATATTTGGTAGTTTTTGTAAATGATTCAATAATAACACTCATTTCATCACCTCATTGTTAAAATTACATACAGGAAATTTTTGTAAAAATGTAAGAGCTCTTCTGTTGTATTTTTTATATTATTCAATTTCCTCTCACATAAATAAACTCCGGTATATTTTTCTGTACTCAAGTTTATTTTTATGATAATTTGGTATTATAAAGATGTCAATATTAATTTGAGGAGTTAACAACGTATGAGTAAAAAAGAAAAAATCATTGAAGTAGCAAAACAATTATTTCGAACAAAAGGCTATCACGACACTTCAATCCAGGATATCTTGGAACAGGCCAAAGTTTCCAAAGGCACATTTTATAATTATTTTTCTACAAAATCACAATTAATTCTCTATATTATTCGAAAAGTTGATGAAAAAGTTGAAGAACAGCAAAATATGTTGCTACTAGAAGGGAATCTATATGACAAGCAACTTTTTTATTCTCAACTTCGAGTAAAACACTCCATTTATGGGACCGAGAAGATATCAGAGTTATATAATATTTCTTTAGGGGAGAATGATGAAGGGTTACAAAAATATATGACAGAGAGCCATTATAAAGAGCTTAATTGGCTGGCACGCCGTTTAATAGACGTTTATGGGAATGAAATAGAAGAAAGTGCAATGGATTTATCCACCCATTTTATTGGAGGATTAGGTTATCAATTTAGATATTCCGATCAAATAAAGCTGAATATAAATAGTTCTGATATTTTAGATTACAATATTCTACGTTTAGAAAATAACATTGAAATAACAAAACGAACCAATCAAGTTCTTTTTCCGTATAAATCCCCACATTCAGCCGACAATCAAGAAATGGCCATTAGGAAAATCCGGGAATTACTTGACAAGATTGTACATTATGGCGAACTTTCACTAGAAGAAAAAGAAATAATTTCTTTTATCTTAGATGAGACCCAAAGCTCGTATATAAGATGGGGTGTTTGTGAGGGTGCTATTCGCCAATTACAAATACTACCCTCCTCTTCCCAGTTACGTTATAAACAAATAATCGATGAATTATTTAACATTATCAATACACAAAAAAATATGTAATGAAATATAAACTGCCATTCTCTCATGCCAGAAACAACAGTAAAAATGCTTATTTTTATAAATTTCTCATTCTCTATGTGATAACTCTATAATATTTTTCCTAGAAGGAGCGATTATGAAGGACACTCTATATCAATCAGCAATTCAGTTAATCAAAAAACGTTACCCAACCGGCTGGGGTGGTGCAGCTGCCATGCGTACAAGTGATGGTAATATTATCACTAGTGTAGCTCCAGATGTGTTGAACGCAGCAACTGAGCTATGTATAGAAGTAGGATCTATACTGGAAGCCCATAAGCTGCAAACGAGAGTTACACATTCAATTTGTGTAATAAGAGATGACGAAAATAGCCCTTTCAAAATTCTTACCCCTTGCGGTATTTGTCAGGAACGATTGCTTTATTGGGGGCGTGATGTACAAGTAGCCGTGACCCATAAAACAGATGAAGTTAAATATATTCCATTACGGGAACTTCAGCCTTTTCATTGGACACATGCTTATACTGAAGAGGAGCTATTTGGAAAATAAGCATACGTTTTAATGTGTGCTCTTATCCCTTTTTATTCTCTTCTGCTACTACATCGCTTTTTAGCAAACTTTAGCTTATTAAAAATCCAGGTAATAGTATCTTATGTTATCGATGCATTCCCAAAATGAAATCCCCAACTCCCAGTTACAATTACTTATAACAGGTTGTTGAGGATTTCAATATTATCAACTTTACACTTTCTCTGCAGTTATGCTAACTTATAGGAAATTTCCTTTGATCATCAAGAAGATACTTTGTATATAGATTAAGGTCATTAGAAAATTGACCTTCTAAGATAAAGTCGAGTTTTAGCAACAATTTGATTGATGGTATGTTATTTGGATCGACTTTTGCCTCTATTTTCTTGAATTGCAGTTGATGACATGCATAATCAACTAAGCCTTGAACTGCTTCTGTTCCATAACCCTTGTTCCAAAATCCACTATCCAGATCATAACCAACTTCAGCTGTCTCATTCTTGAAATCAAGCGTATTGAATCCGCATGATCCTATGATACTGTTAGTTTTCGCTTCTAAGATAGTGTATCTTATGGCTTCACCTTTTTCAGATAGGTCACTTAAAATGGATATCATTTCTTCTGCCTGTTCGATTTGAGAGAATCCATCAATGTTCATATATTTTGTGACATTGGGGTCTGACCAGATTGCAAATAAAGCATTTACATCATTTTTATCCATCTTTCTTAGTATTAATCTGCTTGTTTTAATGGTGTTGTGTATCAAACGCTTACCCTCCATTTTTTATTAAAGTTCCTATGTGGTGTGGTATAAGCATTGATATCTGCGCATAATTCAGTCCCTTCAAGGTCTTTTAGACAACTTCCAACTAATTTAAATTATAACGCATTTATTGGTATTTTTTCACATTTATTTTAATTTAATATCATCGAATTTCCACTCTCCATTTTTCCATCAGCTCATCATGCCTAGGATAGCCCTCTTCCGTATTATCCGTCCTAGTTGCATCACCTTGGCTTTATTCCGCTTCCCTTCATACTAAAAGTAGCGGCAGATTTTCTAGTCATTGTTTCCCCTACTGCTTCTCTGCATTCCCAAACGGAACCAATCGAATTACGAAAGAACTGCCGATAAAGCTATATATAAAAGAAAAGGATGACCCTGATGGCCATCCAATCGTTTAGTTCAATTTCTCGCCTTGATAAACATCTGCTGCCAAGGGCGCACTAAGCATTTCCTTAGCAGCTGCGCTGAATTTTTGGAAGTGGCTGCTCGCATTGTGTGCTTGTACAGCCTCCATGTCTTTCCAGTTTTCTACCATGATAAAGCTATTAGCATCTTTTGGATCCTGGAACAGATCGTAGCTGTTGTTACCAGCTTCGGCACGGCTACCTTCCATGACGGCTTCAATTTCTTGAAGGAATTCTTCTTTTTTCTCTGGTTTCACTGACATTCTAGCATGGATGATGATCATGATTTCTCTCTCCTTATTTCCACTCTGTAATTTGTTCTACCGGCATACGATAGGATTTGTAACCTGCATCTGCTGCTTTTCCGATGGAAAGCAGCATGACTGGCACATAGCGATCCTTATCCAAATCGAATGCTTCAGCGATTTGGTCTTTCTCAAATCCACCAATCGGATTTGTATCGTAACCATATGCCTTTGCAGTCAGCATCAGCTGCATGGATATTAAACCGCTGTCGATAAGGATTGTTTCCCTATTTTGCTGTTCTGTAATACCAGAAAGCAGATTACGGATAGCGACAACTTGCTGATCTTTGACTTCTTGCGGCATTAGACCGTTCTCTACCGCTTTTCCATAGATTTCTTCCAGGTAGTCAAGATTATTCATATCAGCAAAAACAGCGATTACTGCAGAAGAAGTTTTCACTTGCTGCTGATTGAATCTGGCAAGCGGTGCAAGTTTGGCTTTTGCTTCCGGACTCTCAATGACTACAAAACGCCAAGGCTGCAGGTTTACAGAAGATGGCGCCTTGGTTGCTACAGTGAGCATTTCAGACATTTCTTCTTTACTGATTTTCACGTTTTCGTCATACGTACGGATGGAACGGCGATCCTGCACGATTTGCAGGAAAGCTTCTTTATTATATATTGATGTTTGATTCATTTGTTTTCTCCTCCTAAATGATTCTTTGTGACACGTGAGACATTTTTGCTTACTTTGCTCAGCATCTGCAGGAATTGTTCTAACTCCGCTTCTGAAAAGCCATCCAAAGTCTCTTTCACAAACTGGCTTTTTTCTGAATACGATTGCTCGATATGCCGCTTCGCTTCCTCCTCCAGCTTCACCCATGTAGCTCGCTGATCATCTGCCTTCTTATAGCGTACAATCGTACCGGCAAGCTCAAGCTGCTTTAAATGTCTGGTTACTGCGGCCGCATCGATATTGACTTCCCGTTGCAATGTGGATTGGGTCACTTCCTCATGCTGGAGCAAATAATGAAGAATCTCCACACGCGAAGTGCTGGCTCCTAAGCACGCTTCGAACTTTGAGCAGAGCTCCTTGTTCACTGCCTGCAGCTGCAGAAAAATCTGCAGACGGACGGAACATGCAGTCATCGGCATAACTCCCTTGTCTAATAGTTGATGCATCAATTGTTGATGCGTCAATCATATATGTAAACAGTGTCGATGTCAATAAGACTGCTTAAATCGTAACTCCTCTGCTGGCTAATAACGCTCCATCAACTAACAAGATTTCCTACTTGAAGTGCTTTTTCTCGATTGTCGAAGTTTGACCTCATATAGAACCCTCCTGTGTTGGATTAAAATATTTCTAAATCAACTGAACTAAAGGATTACTTTAGTAAGCTTTGCCCTTGGATGAATGCGAAAAAGCTGGAGAAGCATTCTCCAGCTTTTTCCATTATGATAATTCAACCATTATTTTAATGTTGCCTGTTCCGGGTGCTGTCAATTCTTCGAAACGATCTGGAAGGGCATCGAGGGGTACATTGCTGGTAATGAATGGTTGGACGTCAATTTCACCTTCTTCCAAAGATTTTATCACGGTTTCGAAATCTTCTTTGTTGGCATTTCTACTTGCAAACATGGTCAGTTCCCGCTTGTGGAACTCCTGATCCGGGAATTGAAGGTCAGCCTGCACAAGTCCCACATAAATTAAACTTCCTCCATGCGCGGTATATTTATAAGCATTATTCATTGAGTTGATATTACCTGTCGCATCAAACACTACTGTTGGATAATCTCCATTAGTGATTTCCTCAATAGCTGATTCGGGGTTTTCCTTTGCATTTACTGTATAATCCGGAGATGCCCATTTTTGGCAGAATTCCAATCTTTCTTCACCCATATCCATAGCAATGACTTTTGCTCCGGCAAGTCTTACATATTGCATGATCCCTAATCCAATCGGACCTGCCCCTATCACCAGTACAAATTCGTCCTTTTGTATCGCCGCACGACGAACCGCATGAGCGCCTATGCTTAAACATTCCACTAATGCGGCCTGGTCATAAGTCAATTGATTGATTTTAATTAGATGACTGATGGGTACACGAATGTATTCCTGCATACCCCCATCTGTATGAACACCAAGCACCTGAATATTCCGGCAGCAATTCGGTTTTCCCTTTCGACAGGCTATGCATTCACCACATTCCAGATAGGGAATAATAGTCACCTTTTCTCCGATTGAAAAATCATGATTCTTTCCGTTCAATTCGGCAATTTCCCCTGAAAGCTCGTGTCCCAAAACTCTAGGATAGGAAAAAAACGGCTGACGGCCATGATATGCATGGATATCTGTTCCACATATCCCGATCCTATGAATTTTCACCAAAACCTCTCCTTCTTTTACAACAGGCATTTCCCTTTCTGTAACTAAAAAGTGGTTGGGACTATTACATACGACCGTTTTCATATTCTTTCCCCCTCGCGTTTCTAAATACCTCGATTTACAGAATAACGCCATCTTTAAAAATACTGATTTCCCTAAATTCAAACTTTTCGTTATTTGTTTGTCTGTTTCCAGAGGCTAGATCAATAAGATCTTCAACCAGCTCTTCTGTCAAATCATCCATTTTTAATCCATTAACCAGACGACCTGCGTCAAAATCAATCCAGTTTTTCTTTCGCTGAGCCAATTCTGTATTAGTGGAGATTTTCACCGTAGGAACCGGTCCGCCAAAAGGAGTACCTCTACCAGTAGTGAACAGAATGATATGAGCACCAGCAGCAGCAAGAGCCGTCACCGAAATAAGATCATTACCTGGTGATTGGATAAGATTTAATCCATTCACTTTGACTCTTTCTCCGTAAGGGACTACATCTTGAACGGTAGAGTGACCACCTTTTTGCGTACAGCCAAGTGACTTTTCCTCAAGGGTCGTAATGCCTCCCTTTTTATTCCCAGGCGATGGATTTTCATAAATCTCCTGTCCATGTCTTATAAAATACTCTTTAAAATCATTTACAAGATGAACAATGCTATGGAAGACTTCTTCATTTGCAGCTCGGTTCATAAGGATCGTTTCCGCGCCGAACATTTCTGGTACTTCGGTCAGGATGGAGGTTCCTCCTTCTGAAATGATCCAGTCAGATATCATTCCTGCCAATGGATTGGCTGTGATTCCAGATAATCCATCTGAACCTCCGCATTTTAATCCGATTTTTAATTTAGAAACCGGTACAGGCTGTCTTTTGAACTGTTCTGCATACGCCACAAGCTCCCCGATTAGCTCCATTCCCACCTCGAACTCATCGTCCACTTCCTGTGACGTTAAAAACTTGATTCTTCCGGCAGGCTGATCACCTATTACCTTTTTAAACGCTTCGATTTGATTGTTTTCACAGCCTAGACCGACGACCAAAATGCCGGCCGCATTAGGATGATTCGCCAAGGAAGCCAATAACGTCTGGGTATAAGTCAAATCATCTCCCAGCTGAGAGCATCCGTATGGATGGGAAAAGTGGTAAATACCATCAATGCGATCCCCATGTAATGATCCGGTCATTTTTGCAAGATGTTCACACGTTTTATTAATGCAGCCTACCGTATTGATGATCCATATTTCATTTCGAATGCCTGCTTCCCCATTTTCGCGAACATACCCGTTGAAATAACGACTCTCTTTCATTGGCTGATTGGGTATATCATCCGGTTCATAGGCGTACTCCAGCAGTCCATTCAAACCGGTTTTTAAATTGTGCGTGTGTATCCAGGAACCTTCCGTAATAGCTTCAGTAGCTACACCAATCGAATAACCGAACTTTAGAACATCATCTCCTTGCGCAATTGTTTTGACAGCAAACTTATGGCTTTTTGGAATGTCTTCGATAGCCGTTATCGATTTCGACAGCTCATCTATTAGGATAGCCTCCCCATTATGGATGTCACGCAACGCTACAGCTACCCCGTCATTTTTATGCAATAGAATAGAAGAATTCAAGGTCATCTTTTTTCCTCCATCTCTGTTATTAATTCCGCAGTTTTTTCAGTCATGCCTGTCATGGCATGTAAATCGGCACCCCATAATACCTTGTTTTGCAAAATTTCCTTCGTCATATCATGGAGTGACAAACCTTCACTTTCATAACGGTTCCACTGCGCTTGGAAAAATTCAAGCACTTGTTCGCTATCCCTGACAACATAGGTTTTGCCATTAAAATCTCTCCCAACATACTTCCACTCTATTGATTCAACTTTATAGAAACAGATTAAAGCTGCTAAAGCCTTCATGATGTTCTCTGGCAGTCTATTGTACTTGATATGATATGCTTTTAGCGTCGGCAAAAGCCTCGATCGAAACTTGCTACTTGCATTAAGGGCTATATCCGAGAGTCTATGGTGTAAAAATGGGTTAAGGAAGCGCTCCAAAACACTTTCTCCATACACTAAAGATTCCGTAAAATCTAGCTCAAGAGAAGGGGCTATCTCCTTTTCTATCGTGTTCTTGATAAAGGGCGCCATCTTTTCATGAGTTACTGCCTCCCTCACCAGTTCGATGCCCATCAAAATGCCGAGTGGCGCCATGAGCGTGTGGGATCCGTTCAGGATACGAATTTTCCTAAGCTGATAAGGCTTCAAATCCTCCACCCAGTGAACGTTTAGTCCTGATTTCTTTAAAGGCAGTTGATCATCAAACCCGTCATCTCCTTGAATCACCCATAAATGATATGGTTCGACTACATTTAAAAAGGGATCCTCATAACCCGATTCCCTGAATATCGTCTCTGCTTCCTGATTTGGAAAACCGGGAACAATCCGGTCAACAAGAGAATTTAGGAATGAATTATGATCATGCAACCATGAAATAAATGCATGTGGTAAGTTCCAGTCCCGGCAATGCGATAGTACAATATCTTTAAGGACTTCCCCATTTTGTTCGACCAATTCACAAGGGAGTAAAATGAGTCCTTTGTCGGGGTCTTCACTGTAAAGCTCATAGCGTTTATAAAGGAAATAAGCCAGTTTGGCAGGAAATGTTTCCAAAGGGGTGTCTTCCATCACATCGCAAGGCGTGTAAACAAGACCTGCTTCTGTCGTATTGGAAATGACAAATTTCAGCTTTGGCTCTTTTGCCAAAAGCAAAAAATTGTTCCATTCCCGATAAGGATCTATTATCTTCGAGAAGACATCAATGATTTGTCTTGTCTCAATCGTTTTTCCGTTCTGAATCCCCTTGGTCAGAAGGGTAAACAGCCCTTTTTGCTGTTTCAGCTTTTCAATTTTCTCACTACCTGATTCGCGTGGATTTGTTACAGCAATGCCACCATTGAAATTCCCCTGACTGTTTGCTTCTTGTATCATCCAGTCAATAAAGCCTCTCAGAAAGTTACCTTCCCCAATCTGAAGGATTTTCACTGGCAGCGTTTGGCGTTTATTTGGGTCATGTACTATATCAGCAATACTGCGCTGTTTTAACATGATCTTTCCCCCTTTATATGATTCTGACAATGACCAGTTGAAAATCACATTAGTTTTCTTAAAGTTTTCTACAAAAAGAAACCTATTTTGTTACGAATGACGGTTTTTAGTTCCCTGCAATCGTATTATTTGAGTCACCTGTAGCAACGCCACCTTTAATCGGTCGAACAAATCGGAGGACAGCCAGGGAGGCGAGTACTGCTAATCCGCCAGCCAGGAGGAATGCTGCCGTATAAGTGCCCGATCTATCAACAAGGAAACCGGTAAGTGTCGGCCCGATAATACCAGCTGTGTTGGCAAGGAAATGCATGAAGCCCCCGACAGAACCAACATTATTTTGGTCAACAACGTCTTGAACGATTGCCCAGTAAATGGAACCGGTCAGATATAGGAAGAATACGGAAAATGCTACTAATGCAACTGCACTAAACGTTGTCGTAACCAGACCCGCAAGTCCTATGCAAATTGCAGAGGCAAGTAAGCATGTAACCAAAACCACTTTTCGAGAGAACAGGACGCCTTTTTTAGCAAACTTCCTTAATACGAAGTCAGAAACAAAGCCACCGGCTGCAAGGCCGATAAAGCCGAGAATCCAGGGAATAACTGTGACTATACTCATTTCCTGAACGCTGATTCCCCTTGCATCTATCAGATAGCTTGGGAACCAAGTTAAAAAGAAGAACAAAATATAGTTATAGGCGAAGAAGGAAAATGCAGTGATCAAGACCGTTTTCTGTTTCAGATAGAAGGTTAATGGTTTCTTTTCATGCGGAGCTGCATCGGTTGTAATAACTTTCTCGGACGCTGTCTCAGACGGCTTTTCTTTGACAACCTTCCACCATACTATCGACCATATAAAACCGATGATCATGATTAGGACGAAGGATAACTTCCAACTGTATGAAATGGCAATGAAACCCACTATTGGTCCGGCAATAGCGCCGCCTAGTGGAGTTCCGCTGTTGGCCAGACCGATTGCAGAGGCCCGCTGGTCAGCTGGAAACCAGTTATTGACCATTTTATTAATAGTTGCCGATAGAGGGCCTTCTCCCATTCCGAACAAGATACGGATGATGATTAAACTGGTAAATCCAATAGCAAGCGCGATGGCACCACTAAATATGGACCAAATAATCATGGCTACAAACAAAGTGAGTTTAGCTCCGTATCTATCGGCGGCCACTCCTCCCAAGAAGTTGAAAATCGCATAGCCAACAGAGAAACTGCTGAATATAATCCCCATTTGCGTGGCGGTAAGATTCAAATCCTCTGTAATGAACGGAGCTGCAATGGACAAGGCAGAACGGTCGAGGTAATTAATGACACCGGCAAGAAACAATAAAATCATGATGGCTAGTTTGCCTTTCGTAAACATGAAATTCCCTCCTTATGGTCATTACATCATGGATTTATACCTTAAAGCGCTTACATTTTAATTGATCGATTCACCTTTTCATCCATGATCTCTCCTTATGGATACATGTTGGTAAACCGATTTACTTTTAAAGTCAAAAGAGCCGCAAGCCCTTTTTATTTAATGGTAATGCAAGATTTTCTTTCTAAAAGACTTGGTTTAAGACGGATAACGCTTTTGTCCTTTTCTTCCAAGTCATTATTCATTTGCTGCAGTAATAAGTCGACTGCTTTACGGGCCATATCGATTGCCGGTTGAGATACAGTCGTGATGGGCGGGGTGAAGAAATTGGCGAAAGGAACTTCATCAATTCCGATTACCCCTACATCCTCAGGAATCCTTAATCCCTGTTCTTTTATATATTTCAGAATTTCGATAAGTACGATGTCATTCCCAGCCAGTAAAGCTTGCGGTGGTTTTTCAAGGTGGAATAGTTCGTTTAGTGCAAGAGCAATCCGATCGAGATCGGCTGTTTTAATATACTCCGCATTGACTTCCAGTCCACGGGCTGCCATAGCATTTCGATACCCTTCGATTCTTTCCACCCTTGGACTAATGTTTCTAATAACAGAAGTAGTGAGTATGGCAATATGTTCATAGCCTTTATCGGCAAAATGGTCCACTGCCAGCTTAGATGCCAGATGGTTATCAAGCATCACTGTTGCAATATCCATATCCTTGATGGTTCTGTCCATGAATACAATCGGAAATTCATCCCTGAGCATACGCTCATAAAGATCCAGATTGCCTCCGGTTGGAAAGATAATGATGCCATCCACCTGTTTTGCCCTTAGCATTTCGATATATTTCTTTTCTTTAACTGGTTCGTCATCCGCATTACATACAATGATTTGAAACCCTTTATCATGAAAGAAATTCTCAACCGCCCGAATCACATGTGTAGAGAATGTATGTAAAATATTCGCTACGATGACGCCAACTGTGAAAGTAGATTTCTGTTTTAGGCTTCGGGCCACAATATTGGGCTGATAATTTAATTTCTCTATGGCGGATTCGATGTTTTTTCGTGTTTTATCACTCATATACTCGTACCGCTTGTTCAGGTATTGAGATACTGTGCTTTTTGATACATTGGCTTGCTTTGCCACGTCTGCGATTGTAATGGGTCTCATTCTGTCAACCTCGTCTGATTTGTTCGATTTTACTTCATAAAACGTCTTAGTCGTTCATTCACTTTCAGGTTATTATAGCGTAAAAGAAAGCACGTTAAACTATGGATGATTAACTTTTCAACACTACCAAATCACCTTATACACCCGAATAAGCCATGAATCCGCCATCCACAGGTACGGTAATCCCCGTTACAAAACCTGAATAGCTGTCATCAAGCAGCCAAAGCATCGTTCCGAGCAGATCCTCCGGTTTCCCAAATCGTTTCATAGGAGTTCCCTGAAGGATTTTGTTGGAACGGGCCGTATAACTCCCATCCTCATTCAATAGCAGGTTCTGGTTTTGTGTCGTCAAGAAAAAGCCAGGTGCAATGGCATTTACCCGTAAACCGGTTTCTGCGAAATGGACAGCCATCCACATCGTGAAATTATTGATGGATGATTTAGCCGCACTATATGCAGGAACCTTTGTCATTGGTACATAGGCACTCATAGAAGATATATTCAATATCGACGGTGCCTTTGCCTGCAACAGATCCTTTCCAAATACCTGGCTGGAGATGAAGGAGCCAGTAAAATTAGTCGCAAACACCCTGGAAAAACCGTCTTCATCCAGATGAAAGAATGATTTCCCTGTATCCTCTTCTTGATAGACTTCCATATCTGTAATGGCATCGGAATGATTTCCGCCAGCTCCATTGATTAGATAGTCCACTTGCCCAAAAGTTCCTAAAATCTCACTGCGTGCCTGCTCCATAGAACTTTTGTCCAGTACATCTGCTTCCACAGATATACCTGTTCCTCCAGATGCCTGAATCTTTTCCGCCACATCACGACCATTTTTTACATCCCTGTTCAAAATAGCTGTTTTCGCGCCTTGTCTGGCCAGCTCAATGGCCATTTGGGAGCAGAGGACCCCGCTCCCGCCCGTTATGACCGCCACTTTATCCTTCAAATTTTCATGTATAGGTATCAAGAGACTTCACCTGACTTCTTTGCTTCATATGCATCCCATAATCCCAGCAAATACATAATTCCAAGCGCTCGGTCATAGAGGCCATAACCCGGTCGGCATTCCTCATCCCATATATGGCGACCATGGTCTGGCCTTACATATCCATCGTAGTTTTGCTTGTTTAACTCGGCTACGACCTCATTGATATTGATGGAACCATCCTGCGTATAGTGGGAAGTCTCTACAAAATCTCCATTATCATGGATTTTCACATTTCTGATGTGGAAAAAAGGTGCATGTGACGCATATTTTCTTGCTACCTGAACCATATCGTTCTCAGGATTGGCTCCCATGGACCCCGTACATATAGTAAAACCGTTTGCAGGAGAATCGGAAATAGCTATCAATTTTTCATAACTTTGTTCCCCAGTAATGATTCGGGGAAGCCCAAAAATGGACCATGGTGGATCATCGGGATGAATAGCCATTTGGATGCCGGAAGCTTCCGCAACAGGTAAAATTTCTTTAAGGAAAAACGCTAGATTATCCCATAGCTTGGATTCATCGATGCTTTTATAGGCTTCAAAAAGTTCTGTAATCCTTTCCATCTTTTCCGGCTCCCAGCCTGGAAGGGTTAGTTCCGAAGCTTCCATTACAGTACTGATCAATTTCTGCGGATCCTGATCTGCCACTTTGGCCTTTTCATAAAACAGGGCAGTTGATCCGTCCTCCAATGGATGAAACATGTCCGTCCGCGTCCAGTCAAATATCGGCATGAAGTTATAACAGATCACTTTAACCCCGAATTCGGAAAGGTTACGAATCGTCTCCTTGTAGTTCTCTATATAGTGCATTCTTTCTTCATTGCCTAGTTTGATAGATTCATGAACATTTACACTCTCGACAACGTCTGTGTGAAAACCAAATGATCGGATGTATTCGACTTCGTCCTTAATCTCTTCTTTTTCCCATACTTCTCCTACTGGTTTTTGGTGAAGAGCCCAGACAATCCCTTTAGTACCCGGAATTTGTTTTACCTGTTGCAGTTGAACGGTGTCATTGCCTCTTCCATACCAACGAAATGTGATGTTCATACTACACCTCCAGCTTTATATGCTTTATTTACGTACTCCCTGCATAGTTCCACCACAGCGTCATAACCGTCATTTTGATAACGCTGTTCCTATCGCTGCCGATTCCGACTGCTCCAGCCATTTGATATATTATCTAAACGAACACCGTCTGCGGGCATCGCCTTCCAATTTGGAAGTGCCCATTGACGGAGCGGATGAAGGGTGGAGGAAAGGAAAAACTTAATGACGTCGCACCCGTATTCCCATGCCTGAACCATTCGTTGATTTGCTCCGATTGAATGTTTAACAATCCTGTTTTTTCTTCTTAATCGAATAGGATAACCGCTTTTCTCACTTGATTTGGATTCGCTTCGATAAAGTCAAATGCCTCCTGTACCTGTTCGAGTGGAAATTTGTGTGTAATTAAACCGTTCTCCTTGAGCTGCCCACTATTCAATAAATCCACCACGCTTGAAAATTGATTCGTTTGCAACCTCGAACCAGTTATGGTTATTTCTTTTTTCGTAATCGGCAGCTGGGGAATAGAAGAGGTTCTTTCATCAAACCCAAGAACTACAACATATCCCGCTTCTGATACCACTTCCAATGAAAGCTCAAAGGTGGATGGCAGGCAGACTGCGTCTATCACCACGTTCGCACCCGCCCCTTTGGTCCATTCGAATACGCGCTGTTTCACGTCTTCATTTACGGCATTCACTGTAACATCAGCCCCATTTTCGCTCGCGAATGCAAGGCGGGCATCACTTAAATCTGTCATCATGACAGCTGCCCCTTGAAGCTTTGCCAACTTCAGGATACATAACCCTATTGGACCAGCTCCCTGTATCAGAACACTATCTCCTTTCTCAACACTGCCTCTCCATACCGCCTGTGCACCAATCGTGTAAGGCTCTGCCATAACAGCTTCTTCCCATGGAAGTTCGGAGTCCACCACATGCACCTGCTTTTCAGGAAGAACGATCCATTCTCTCATCCCGCCATCTTCATGTACACCAAACACCGACAGGGAAGCACATACATTCGGCCGCCCTTTTCGGCAAGCATAACACTCTCCGCAATAACGGATAGGTTCCACGACTACATGGTCCCCCACTTTGATGTTCTTTACCTCGCTGCCGATTTCCACAACTTCACCGGCAACTTCATGCCCAACTACGCGCGGAAGAGTCGCAAGCGGGTTAGTCCCATGATAAATGTGCATATCAGATCCGCAAATCCCCACTCTTTTGACTTTTACCAATACATCTTGGGCATTTTTCATTACAGGCTGATCAGCCTCAATGACCGCTAGTTCACGAGGGCCTTTAATTTGTATAGCTTTCATTTTCGATCTCCCCTGTCAGGTATTCGTAAACACTTGAGGCGATTCTAATTCCATTCCTTTTATTGTTTTCCTCATGTATTTGTTCAATTTCTCCTGGAACAAATACACGCTTAACGCCTGGTGCAGGTGGGACCTGTTTAATTTCATCCATCATCGTGTCCATTTGCTTGAGGAATGTATCTGCATCTGTGAAGAACGAAGGGTTGATGACACAGAAATAATGACCCAGTTTACGCTTTTGATCCAAGTCATCGTACATTTTGGATATATGAGGACCGAACGCCGCTCCAGCTAATAAACCAGAAAAGATATCGACAATGACAGCAAGGCCATAACCTTTTGGACCTCCAAACGGCGAAAGGCTTACGACCTTGTTCGGGTCAGTCACCGGCGCGCCGTTTTCATCCACGCCCCAGCCTGATGGTATGTCTTTTCCTTCCTCACGCGCTTGGAGGACTTTCCCCAACGCTACGTTACTGGTGGCCATATCCAAGATAAATGGCTTATTGTTTTTAGCTGGCACACCATAAGCGATTGGGTTGGTTCCGAAGAAAGGTGAGCTTCCTCCAAACGGAACGACCACTTTGTCGGTATGGGTCATGGCAATGCCAATCAAGTTAGCTTCGGCCGCTTTTTGAACAAAATAACTTAGTGCTCCGCAATGACTGCTATTGATAACTGTCACCATGCCTACTCCGTTCTGCCTTGCCATGTCTATGGCATGCTTGATTGCTGTATCCCCTACCACATGGCCAAATCCATCATCTCCATTGACAATGCCGGTAACAGGTCCTGTCATGTTGAATGAGGTTTGGGCGTCGGGATTAATCCCTCCCGCCTTCAGACGATCCACATAATGCTTTGTGCGCAGTACACCATGGGAATTCACATTTCGCAGATCGGCATGAATAAGAACTTCAGCTACTTTCTCAGCATGATCATCGTTCAAACCCGCATCTTTCAACTTCCTACTTGCAAGCTTCTTCACTTTTTCTGCTTCCATCACTACTGTTGGCATCTTACCTGCCCCCCACTTTAGATTTGCATGTTCTATACGAAGCAATTCGTATGTTTGCATAACCACAACACTTTCTATGATGACTGTGTCGATTGTTAAGTGGTAAAAAGGTCGCCTAACGGTTGTTCTGTGAAACTTTTCATTCCTTGCATTTGTCGGTTTGAATTTAAATCATTTCTTACTAAATCGGTTTTGTAAACTGGTTTAGTCACATTATAAATGAAAGCCCTTTCAAATATCAATGAGAAAATAATATCGGTAATTATTTCATTCTTTTATTCAAAGTTATAAATCAAATCACAAAAGCAAATCTTCCATGGATATTTCGAAATACACTGTTAAAGCGAAAGGCATCATCATGAGCGCCCGAAAAAAGATGGCAATTGATAATTTCCACAAGCCTGTTATAAATCCTCACTGAAGTCTGAACTCTAATAAAAAACAGCCAATCACCGATATTCAATCTGTAATTGGCTGTATATGATGTTTGGTCACATTTCATCTATACGCTGTACTTACTGCGTCGTTTCCTTCCAGCTGTTGTCCATCACCATTTTACCCGGCCACGTATAAGCTGTCAGTCCTCCATCTACTATCAAATCCTGCCCAGTAATATAGGAACTGTCATCCGAAGCAAGGAACAAAACAGCCTTGGCTATTTCTTCAGGAGCACCCAGTCTGCCCATTGGAGCAAGCCATTTATTTGATTCACGGAACGCTTTTCCTTGTTCTTCTTTTTTCGTTCCTGTCAATTCATTAATCAATGGTGTCTCGATAGTACCGGGAGAAACAGAATTTGCCCGGATGCCTTGTCTTCCGTAATCAATGGCTGTTGCTTTCGTGAAGTTGATGATGCCGCCTTTGGCTGCGTTATAGCCTGATCTGTCCAGATCCGCGAAGCTTCCGCTCATCGAGGCATTATTGACGATGGCACCTTTTTCGTTTCCGAGCATCAGCGGGATGAGGAACTTGCTCATCAGGAAGGTTCCCCGCAAATCTGTCTTTTGGATGCTGTCGAACAATTCAATTGGATATTCATGTACTTTGCCGCCTTCTTGATCGATACCTGCATTATTAAATAGCACATCCACTTTTCCATAGGTATCCTTCACCTGATCAGCAAAGTACTTTACACTATCTTCGTCAGAGACATCCACTTCATAGGCTTCTGCTTGCCCTCCAGCCGATTGGATGGATACAAGCAAATCTGTCATCTCCTCTTTTTTGATATCCGCTACTAGTACAGAAGCACCTTCTTCTGCGAATAAAGAAGCAGTCGCTTTTCCGATACCGGTGGCGCCACCTGTCACGACTGCAATACGATCATTTAATTTCCCCATGCCAACAACTCCTTGTAGTATGCTTACCTAATGTTTTACCGGGCAGGAAAGATGTAAAACATACTTTTCAAAGTCGGCCGCCAAATTAGCAGCCAAGACAAGGCATGTTGCTGATTGCAGTCGAGTAGGGGGCCATTTTACCGATAGAAAACATGGTTGCCAATCTGTTTCACTTGCACCTGTGTTTCGGCTATCCAATTTGTCGTAGCCGTTTCCGGATTCATGAACCAGACAATTTTCTGCATGTCATCTTTTCGGGCTAAAGCATCTGCCACTGCTTGTACCGTTTCATCGGTCGGCTTACTCTTCCAAATAACACCAGAGCTTACTGGCTGAAACTGGCCTTCCTGCATGATCACATCATGAATGCTATCCGGAAATTCACCACTTTCGATACGATTGAGTACGACGGTGGCCACTGCTACCTTACCAATGTAGTCTTCTCCGCTCGTTTCAGCTTGGACTAATTTTTGGAGCAGCTCTATTTCTTCCGTAGTATATTGTTTTTGTTCGATCGTTGCTTCGGTCAAGTCTTTGGGTGGTTGTGCGTCACTATCAGACAAAACGATGGAGTGAGGACCTTTCAGGGAATGAACATCCTTTTCAGACAGCACGGTTCGAGTTCTTGCATCTGCATAGACTGTTGCAGGATAGATTTCCTGGCTCATGTTCTGGAATGGCAAGTATAAAACGAGACAAAGGTTACTAATAAAAAAGAAAGTCAATAATAAAACCGTAAGAAGTTTCTGCATAATCAAGTCCTTTTCTTCGTTATGTAAGTGCGTGATCAATCCATAACGCTTAATACCCAGTCATCTTGTCATACAAACATGGACATATCATTACTAGTGTATGAACATCCGTGCAAACTAGTCCTGTCAAAGTCTTTCTTGTTTGGAAATCTTTTCACCTTCACCCTGGATACTTGCCCACCCTCACATGGTCTGTCGTGCATACAGTAAAGGGATAGGAGGAATGTTGATGAGCTACACATATTATCCGCATCCATATGGACAATCGACCTATACAACAGACTACAGAACGAACCAAGAGGATCAGCGTTTCGGATTTGCATTTATTCCGTTCATCGGCGGGCTAGCAGGCGGACTTCTTGGCAGTGCTTTGATCAGCGGTCCTGGATATGGTTATAAATATGGATATAATACTCCTTATCCGGTACCATACCCTGTTCCTTATCCGTATCCGACACCTTATCCGTACAATTATTACTACTCTGCCCAACAGCGTTAAAATAGAGGGACAGCATGCCTGTCCTTACATAATTACCGCCAGAAGTGCCACACTATCGGCAGGAGGTGGGATATATGCAGCAAAAACAGAACAAATCAAATCAGCGTGATGAAACAGCAGAAGCTATCGGCTTGGATGAAGATGAGCAAGTGATGAATGGGGATTATGGTCACCCGGAAACTGAATTTGAAAACAATGCCCGCAAGCAGAACAAAACACAGCTCTAAGGAGCTGTGTTTTCCTGTTTCAAATGAATTTGGAAGCTATATAAGTCACGACAAGCCATACTGCCAAGGCAACGACAATTCCAAGCATAAACCCTTTGATGAATGTAGACCGACTACTCACAAATCTGCACCTCTTTTGCTTTTACCCATAGTCTTTCCTTAGCTGCCGCTTTTTATGAGTATACAGTCTACCTCTTATTTCTTGACCGCAGCAGCCGTTTTGGCTCCTTGCTTTTGTACCGCCTGCTGCTGTTTCAGATAATCTTCCCGGAATTTATCTTTTGCTGCGGAAAAGATGCAGAGCATGCCTAACCCTCCCATAATCTTTATACTTCTGTTTTGCCAGGTTGAATTCGAATAAAACTTGTTTTTTGAAAGTTCCTTATCTTTTGCTGTCTTTATAGACCCATCTCATGTATATGCTATCTTGGTATGAATGATGTGTAGGCACTTTACCTTCCTGTAAGTCTATTCGGAAGCATAATACGCTTCGGCAGCTTTTGCTGCTTGCTTGCGCAAAACCGAAAATGGCATACTGCCTCTTTCCCGTTTCAACTTGACGAGCAGCTGTTGCCATATTTCATCTTCCCGGATACTGTCCAGCAGCTCATGCCCTTCCCAGGTCAATCCATAGATGAGCATTTCTTCTTCCTCTTCTTCCTCATCGATTACAGTTTCCAGCTTAATCAGCTTTGCTTCTTTCATCAGCTGTAAGTGATAATTCATTTCTTCCTCGGAATACTCATCTTCTTCTGCCACCTCCAGTGCAAAACCGCCTTCTGTGAATTCAGCCTCGATATCCAGTAGGAGACTTCTGATAATAGACATATCCCGTTTCAACGGCATCACCTCTATCTCATTATTTCTGTCTCCTTTTTTATTTTCCTTCAAAGAAAATAGACTCCCTTCGTCAGGGAGTCCTGTTTGTTAACGAAAAAGTATTTTTTCACGGGAAACTGCCGTCTCCATTCCTTTGACCTGCAAAGTCAGCAAGTCCCCTTCCCTCCATGCTGGAACAGAGATGGGAAGAGATGCTTGGTATTCCTGGCCATCTACCCGGATCACATAATGCCTTTCGGTTCCTTGGAACTGGCTGATGATGACTTCTCCTTTCAAGCCCTCTGCATCTGGCGGCAGCAGCTGCCACTCTTCCGGTCTCACTGGGTAAAACTGCTGTTGTTTCAATTGCTCCGATACACCGTTATCCTGCCAGCGATAGTGACTTCCAGCAGGAATGAAGTGATTTTCTTCCCATGTTCCTGCCACTAAATTTGCCTTGCCGACGAATGTAGCGACAAAAGGCGTTTTGGGATGCTGATATATCTCTTCCGGTGCAGCTGTCTGTTCTATCTGTCCATGCTGCATGACAAGTACCCGATCAGCCATTGCCAGCGCTTCCCCTTGATCATGGGTGACATAAATGATGGTAGCAGCAAGCTTTTTATGTATCTGTTTTATTTCCTTCCGCATACTGATGCGCAGTTCCGCATCCAACGCACTGAGCGGTTCATCCATGAGCAGGATATCAGGTTCCGGAGCGATGGCCCGCGCCAGGGCAACGCGCTGCTGCTGCCCTCCGGATAAAGCTGTCGGATATCTCTTTCTGAACGACTCCATCCCGACAAGTCGCAGCACTTCTGTCACCCTATCAGCTTGTTCGGCTGCTGTTCGCTTTTTGGCAAATCGATGATTCTTCAATGAAAAACGGATATGCTCTTCCACCGTCATATGCGGCCAAAGGGCAAATGATTGGAAAACCATGCCTATATTTCGATTTTCAGGTTTGCTGCAGTATTTCGAATTGGCTACTTCCGTTTCACCGAATTGAATTGAACCTGCTGTAGGTTTCATAAAACCAGCCAGCAAACGAAGCAAAGTTGTCTTGCCACAGCCAGAAGGACCAAGTATGGCAAGGAATTCGCCATCTCGGATCGTTAAATCAACTTGGCTTAACGCAGAAGTTTTCCCATAATGTTTTTCTAATCCTCGCAAGGTGATCAAACTTTTCTCCCCCTTTGTTTCCATTTACGCTGTATGAAGAGATAAGCAACGCTGCCAAACAGGATCGTCAACACGACCAATGACGAAAATGCTGTCGAGTAAGTGCTGTAACCCGCTTGCTCGAAACTGAAAATGATAACGCCCACTGTTTCGGCGCCACTGGACCAAAGCATGCTGGAAACGGTGAGCTCAGTCAGTGATGTCAGGAAGACAAGTAATGCACCGCTAAGGACACCAGGCAGAATCAAGGGGAGTACAATTTGTCTCCATCTCCCAAAAAGGTTTGCACCATTTGTCCTGGCCGCTTCTTCCATGCGAACATCCAGCTGACTGAATGCTGTATAACTGCCCCGGAATTGCAGAACAAAGAAACGGGTGATATAAGCAATCAATAGGATAACAGGTGTACCGTATACACCTGGGTACCATCCTGGCAAAGGCTGCATCCACATCAAAATGATGCATAGCGCCAATACGGTACCTGGAAGCGCGTATGGCATCGTGATGATTGCTTCCATTGCCTTCGGTAATCGACCCGATTTATGGAATCGGTAGTAGGCAAATAAGGTTCCGAAAACCAAGCAGATGATAGCCGTTATGAATCCGAGCAACATGCTGTTACTCAAGGATCTGAGCACTTTCTCATCCTCGAATAAGATGTAGCGGTAATTTTCCAGAGAAATATTCTCCCAGGTTAAATCAACTCCATATGCCTGAATCAGACTGACCGTAGCCATTGCCAAAAAAGGTACCAAGCTTGTACCTAAAAGAAATACCCAAAGCAATGTCTGTAGCAACTTGCGACGAATTGGCTGCAGCTGGATACGGGGCTCATGGTCCGGCACAGTCGTTTCCGTGACTTTACTTCTTCGAAGGAACCACACTTGAATCAGTGTGGCGGCTATGGCAACGATACCAAGCAGTACGGAAAGCACGGCTGCCCGACTGAAGGCACTCGGTCCGTATCCGATGACCTGTTCATAAATATATGTACTCAGTACTCGGATATTAGCCGGAATACCAAGAATGGCAGGCACCCCGAAATTGTCCAGATTGGAAAGGAACGCAAGCAGACCACCGCTGCAGATTCCCGGAAGTGCCATCGGCAGGATAACTTTCCGCCAGCAGGTAAAGCGTGATGCTCCCGAAACAAAAGCAGCAAGTTCTGCATCACGGTGGATTCTGCGAAACACTTGCACTGTCATCAAATAAACAAGCGGATAATGCGATATCCCGAGTACAAATATAATGCCTCCAGAACTATACAAATTAGGTATCAGCCAATCCGGCAGACTTCCAAGCGGGCCTGAAGTGCTGAAAAACTGCACCCAAGCAAGCGTCGTGATATAAGACGGGATGATGAAGGGCAGATAGATGAACAGCTGCATCATCGCCTTGCCGCGCACGTCTGTGTAAGCCATGATCGCTGCCATCGTTATCCCAAGAATCATGGATATAACCGTGCTGCCTGCAACGATATAAATGGTATTCCCGAGCGTTTTCCACGTCACGGACTCCTGCAGCACTTCGGAATATGCACTTACAGAAAAGCTCTCCGCTGAGGTGAAACTCATGGAGACAAGGCGGATTATCGGCAGCAGGAAAAAGAAGATAAGAACCAACAGCCCAATAAGGACGGGGAACTTACGAAAGGCAGTGTGTGTACCTTCTCCCAGACTCCTTGATTTCATCGTTAGTTGCATGAGTCGCCCCTCCTTTTTGCTTATTTGCCGAATTGATCCTCAAATTGTTGTTTATCTTTATTGCGGGATGTATACAATGCCTCTGTATCTGCCTGCAATACAGTCATCTCCTCGTAAGTCTTCAATCCTTCAGGTGCTTCAATTCCTTCTCTGATCGGTGTATATCCCAAATCTGCAGCCAGTTCCTGACCTTCATCAGATAAGACATAGTCAACAAACGCTTCAGCTGCTGCGGCATTATCTGTATCTTTCGTAATACCAATCGGTTCGGTGATCACCGGAACACCTTCTTCGGGGTAAACGAGCTCAACCGGAGACCCATCAGCTTTTGCTCTTGCAGCGAGATAGTCCACAATGACGCCATATCGTTTCTCACCAGAGGCTACTGATTTCAACACATCTCCATTCCCTTTTACAACGGCAGTTTCTTGATCCTTCAGTTGTTCGTAAAATTCCCAGCCAAAGTCGTCCTGTCTGGTCAATACGCCAAGATTGTAGGCTGCAGCACCTGAATACAACGGACTAGGCATGACAATTCCTCCTTTTGCATCCGCTTCTGTCAATGCCTCCCAGCCAGTCGGGATATCACCGGCTTCTGTATTGGCGACAATTCCCGTCGCCATGATTTTTGTACCTGTATAATAGTGATCTTTATCCTCAAATTCATCCGGTACCCCATCCAATTCTTCCGACTCGTACACCTGCAGCATATCCTGTTCCTTCAAATCCTCAAAGGTCACACTATCCGCCACGAGCAGAACATCCGCCTGTACATCCCCTGCCATCTTCTCGGCATTCAGCTTGGAAATCACTTCTTCCGTACCGGAACGATATGTTTCCACTTCCACTTCCGGATAACGTTTTTCAAAACCCTCCACCAATTTTTGGGCATCGGCATCCGGCTGGGATGTATAGAAGCTGAGTGTACCGCCGATTCCTCCATCAGATGCCCCTGCGCTGCTTCCGGCATCTTCTTGCCCGCATGCTGTCAGCGCAAGTAATACAGTTCCCATAAAACCAGCCATCCATTTTCTTTTCATCCCAATCTCTCCTTTATTCCGATGTATTCGTCTCCATCGATCTGAACCAGCGTTCGACTTGTTCTTGTTTCCGCTTATAATGCGTACGCAATTCAATTGGTGAAACCGTTATGTATCCTTCTTTCAGCAGAAGATAATCGCTTGTTGGATGGAAAGCCGCGAGCTCCTGCAGCTGATCTTTCAGCCAGTAATAAACTTCCCCATGGGGATCATGCAGACCGACAAAACGATACCGCGAAACACTCATGTCCATCGGTATCACTTGAATTCCTTTGAATTGACGTTTGTCTATATTCGGCAGATTTATATTCAAAAAACCGACCGATTTCGTTTTGTGCTGGAGGAGGACCTCAGCAACCTGATAAAAAAGCGTCTTTACTTTCGAATAGTTCACATGTTTCAAAGAACTGCTGTTGAGACTGACCGAAGCAGCTGGAATATTATAAAGGGTAGCTTCTACCGCAGCAGCCATTGTACCGGAATAGTAGACATCCCGACCCAGATTCGGTCCAGTATTCACACCCGAGAAAAGGAAATCCGGTTTCTCCGGAAGCAGCACTTCCACTCCAAGCTTGACGCAATCAGCTGGAGTTCCATTCAGACTCCAAGCGCCCGCCACCCCAGGAAAGTGGTACATTTCCTTGACTCGGATAGGCTGTCGTACTGTAATGCTATGATTGAATGTACCGTACTCCTGATCCGGACATACAACATACACTTCGCCGAAATGCTGCAGTGTCTCGATCATCGCCTCCACACCTGGAGAGAAAATACCATCTTCATTGGTGACCATAATCTTCATGCGATCCCCCCTTTGCTTGAGCAGTGTCAAAGCCTCCCAGTGCGTTCTGTACTGCCTGTTCCTGAGGCTCACACCATGCGATCATTGACGAAAATTGATTTGCCTTCACAGCATTGCTCCTTTCATTTGTTCCTATATTGTTAACTTTACAAGCTGTTTGTGAAGCTGGTGTTTAAAGTAATGTGAAGTTATGTTTAATTGTTGTAAAAAGTAAGATTCTTTAGAAGAAAGCGTAAAAGCTGTCAGATTAACATCCCTTCATAAAAGAAGATTTCATAACGTAAATAATTTACAATCATTATATAAATTGTTGAATTAAAAAAGGGCATTCCTAATAACGTGAATCAGGTGACTTTTTACCCAATTCTCTCCATACATCTTCAATTAAAATGCAGATTATACTAAATTCCCACAAAATCTTAATGGTATATTCGATATATTCTGTATACAATCATCTTAACCTATGAGAAGATGGAATCAGAAACATAATTCAATAGGTTAGGAAGTGTGTTCGATGCTCTATAAAATTGTCCGAGAAGCGAACGGAACGAAAACCTACCTAAAACATTCCAATTCAACTTCAGATATGCTGTTCCGCAACGAGACAGAAGCGACAGATTTGATGCAAAAGCTTAATGCACAGACGAAAAGTGAAATCCAATGGTCGGTTCAAGCTTGTATAGATTAGAAGCCACATCCCAGATGGGAAATGGCTTCTTTTACGTATTAATTAGCAATTCGTCTGTCATTAACTTTTGATATAGCCGGTAAATAATCTTTCTTTCTTTTCCTCGTAAATGTTCTTCCAAAAAGATTCGTTCTTTTTCAAGCAATCGCAGGATAGCAGCTGCTGCCTTAAAATGTCCCTCTGGCGTCACGTTTTCCAAAACATCGCTTAACTCGTCAAATATAACCGATGGAAGTAGCTGTTCTGCCCGTTTCAAACCAAGCTGTGCACGCGCAGGATTATGATGATGCAGCAACATTCTTGCCAGCGGCTCTGTCACCTGTTGCAGCATGGCAGCTGCCCACACCCCATTCCTACGATGAGCTGCCTTTTGATACTGGAATAAAAACCAAGTAAGATCGATTACCTGATCGCCATATTCCTCATCAGTCATTGTAAGTTTTTGTGTCGCCCTGTATTTTTCCAACAACTGCTTTGGATCATAAAGAACCCGAAAATAGTCGCTTTGCTTGAATGACTTTTCCGTGACAGTGAACAAGTCAACGTGCAGCAGGTTATCGTACACGACAATCAGCTGCGGTGCGATGATGATTAGCTCTTCACTATACAGAACATCCTTATAAGCCGAGAGCAAGGCCAGTCTTTTTGGCAGGAATTTAGTTACATCCTGTTCATCGACCAGACAATATAAATCAATATCCGAATACGGATCATCTTCTCCCCGCCCGAATGACCCTTTTACGAATACAGCTTTGACCTCTTCTTCGTTTGCGAGGATATTAACCAACTCTTGCAATGCTGCTTGCTGCATCTAGCACCCTCCTTTTCCATATATTCCTACAAGCTTATACTAACTAACAAAAAAATCCAACACCCATGGGTGTTGGATTTCATCAGTTCAAATACGGTATTGGATTCACAGCATTCGATTTGCTTCCATTCCAAGGACCTGTATGCAATTCGAAATGAAGATGCTGCCCTTGCGACATACCCGTGTTCCCCATTGTTCCAATCTGTTGACCTTGGGACACGCGCTCACCTGTACTTACATGCATAGATGTCAAATGGGCATATACCGTTGTATACGTTTTACCATCAATGGAATGCGTTACAAAAATGACATTTCCATAGCTGGAAGAATAGTAAGCCCGTGACACTGTTCCAGAGGCTGCAGCCCAAACCGGCACATTGGAACCGCGTTTGGCAATATCGATTCCGTAATGGAATGTACCCCACCTTGGACCAAAACCAGACGTGATGCTGCCGGGCGCCGGAGTGATGAAAGTAGCATTGGTCGCTGGCGCCTGAGATGTTTGCTTCTCTTGTTTTGGCGCGGAATATGGCCGCTGTTGCGCTTGCGGTGACTTGGACGCTGTCTTCGTTTCAGTCATTTCCTGCTCAGGTTCTGGTTTTGCTGCCGGTACACTAGCAGCAGATGCAGCTGCTTTTTCCTGTTCCGCCTTTGCGGCTTCCTCTTCAGCCGCTATCCTGGCAGCTTCTTCCTGCTCCTCTTGCTCTGCACGCTGACGCTCTGCTTCTTTGCGGGCTTCTTCCTCCGCCTTCTGTTTATCACGGTATGCTGCTTCAGCCGCAATCGCTTCTTCCTGCGCCGCAAGCAAATCAGCTTCCTCGCCTAAACTGACAAGCTCTTCGGATGTGACATCATATTCTTCTACGACATCCGCAATGAGCTTGTCCTTCTCTTCCTGCTGTGCCGTCAAAGTCTGCTTTGTCTCTTCCAAAACAACTGCCTGTTTCTCTACACTTTCAAGCTTTGTCTGATGTTCGGATTTCTTTGATTCGACGTCTTTCAAATCCTGCTGCTGTGCTTCCATCAATTCCTGATCTGCACCCATGATAGTGCTGACAGCATCTACTCGGTTCAGGAAATCAGAGAAGCTCTTGGATTCCATGATGACATCCAAATAACTTACCTGACCGCCGTTTTTCTGTAAAGAATGTATCCGATCCTTCAGCAAACCATGCCGTTCTTCGATCCGTACTTCCAAATCGGCGATTTCAATTTTCAGTGTTTCAATATCCTGCTCCAACCCAGAGATTTCTGATTCCGTATCTGCCAGCTGTGTATTCGTTTCACCGATTTCACCATCGATTTTCTCAAGCTCGGAGCGGAGTTTTTCCGCAGCAGCCTGTAAATCATCCTGCTTCTCTGCTTTTTTGGATTGTTCCTTTTCGTTCTCCGATTTTTTCCGTTCGACTTCATTTCGTTGTTCATCCAAATCTTCATAGGCATATGCAACATTTCCTGATACCGGCAAGGCCAATGCAGCAGTTCCGATCACTGCAGCCAAACCGATATGCAGCCATTTTTTTCTCAATTCTGTTCCCCCTGTGAATCTATCATTTATTGGTTCTCATAGCCTTGGTACGATTAATCTGTAATGAAATAGAAAATAAAGTAATCTCCGGAAATAGTATACTATACGAAAGTGTGACAAAACATTACAATAATATTTCAATTACGCTATCTATAATATAAAATGATCCATCTACTGTAGAAAAACAAAAAAGCATGTACATTTTTGTTACCGTTGCACTTGTAACAGCGGGGCGAAATGGCCTGGCCAAAGATAGACTCTTTGCAATAGAGATGTGTATGGTAGTGCCCGAGCTTATATAGGATCTCCAGTACACTACTCGGAGCAAGGAACTATAGTTTTCACTCCGATAACCTTTAGACAGTAAATGATAGAGCCTGGGCCATAACGAAAAAGATCGCCGTCACCGTTTTTTGGTGATTGCGATCTTTGATTGTTTGTTTTGAGGTCGGCAAAAAGGTGAACCCTAGTTCATTTCCTACCTTCTCTTTTGTTTTATACTAACGAATGCATTCATAAATAATAGGCAGGTATCTCCGAGAATCGAGATCCCTGCCTATTTTACCGGGTTTTGTCCAGCCTCTTTGTCAAAAAATAAATAATACAACGAATGACACGATATAAATAAATGCCAAAAATATTGCTAAGATAGTGAAAGGCACCCGCATCTGCTTACTCTTTACAGCTCCGTATACTAAGAGCCCGACAGTAAGCAAGGCAACTGCCATGATCAGAATCAAACGCACGCCTGGTGGCATGATACAGCATCTCCTTACAAATAATCTATTTCTTCATTATACCACGATTAAGGAACCCTTTGCTTTGATTTATGTCCATTCTTCAACAAAACGGCTGCATACATGAGCTCTGCTATATAACTTCTTCTGCCGATCAAAGTCTGACCCGATGTAATGGGCTTACGTGTAGTCGCTGTAAAAGGCGGCTTTAACGATTGTTCCACTTCACCATCTTTTAGAAATACATGAAAATAAGGAGACCCTTGTTTCCTGTACCAATCCACACATCCAATCAGCCTCTCTCGTCCAAGCTTCCAAGTACGTGATACCACGCTGCTGCAACTCTTCGATAGCTTTTTTCAAGCGCATCGCCGCCACACCTTTTCTTTGATGATATGGATGTACGGCTATGTTCCATAACATGGCACCGGCTCAGTTTTTAAGGTACACAATTCTTTCTGCTCGATTTTCTATTTGTATATCAAATTGACCAATGACAACATCATTTTCTATTACAACAAGTTCCAAAGAAGGATTATCATACATTGGCTTTGCTTGGACTACGTCATCAAAATAAGCTGTATGTAAAATTGCCAAGACGCGGCAGTGCAACCAACTATCTTCGTACTCCGATACATATTCTTTTACTTCCATCTATACCTCTTGTAGTCATGCAGTTTCAGAACCTATCCAGCCGAAAAGGTCCCATATCCACTGTTGTGTCTTTTTCCATTGCCATTTCACTCAGAGCTTCGCCTACAGCACTGGCAAATTTGAATCCATGACCTGAAAAACCAAGGGCGAACATGACTTCCGGATGCTCCGGATGATAATCGATGATGAAATCTTCATCTGGTGTCATGCTGTACATGCATGTTTTCCCTTCCCGCAGACGGAATGTCCCCTTTCCCATGAACCGGGATAAGAAGCCTAACAGTTCTTCTGTGTCTCCATCGTGGAAGGGAACGCTTTTTTGGTCTGGATGTATCGGCATGCCGGTGTCATGTCGTCCGATTTTCAGTCCCGCACCATCGATATCTGGAAATCCATAATACGTACCCATTTCTGTATCAAAACTGAAGCAAGGAAACTTGCTTTCCCGGAAACTCTCATCTGCATGCAGCCAAGCAAACGTCTTACGGATAACTGTAATCGAAAGCTGCAGCCCAAGCTGCGATAGCACTTCTCTTCCCCACGCTCCTGCTGTCACGATCAGCTTCTTTGCCTGGTATATCGTCCCTTGTGTTTTCACCTCGACAGTGCCTTCGTTGATTTGTACCTCTTGTACACGCTGTCCGCCCGCTAACACCGCCCCATAAGAAGCAGCCAGCGTGGCATAACCGTTCAAGATCTGATCCGTCCGCAGATAACCTCCATCCTTTTCGTAGGCGCCGATATAATTGTCTGGAACGGTCAATCCCGCCCAACGTTGTTGCAGCTGTTGAGAAGAAAGTTTTTCCACTTGCAAATCGTATTTATCTCCGCTCTTCCATACATTTTGGATGAAAGGGCTCGTCTCGAGACCGCTGTTCAGCACACCTGTTTCCACTAAGATGGATTGATTGATTCTTTTCTCCAGATCTTTCCACAATTCTTTGGAACGAAGCGCAAATGGTACATATGCTTCGCCTTCTCCGTATGCATAACGGATGATTCTTGTTTCGCCATGGTGGCTGCCGTGGACATGCGGAGGATGATAGCTGTCCACCATCAATACCTTCTGCCCTTTCTTTGCCAGCTGATAACCAGCGCTCAATCCCATTGTTCCTGCTCCAAGAATGATAACATCGTATAACATTTCGTTCACCTCCGTAATTCTGGTAAATCCAGCATAAACAAAGAGGAGTTCGCAAACAAGCTCTAGAAACATAATAGTTCCGGTAAACAAGCTGCATTTTACCTAGTATAAAGGATGCGATTATGTGCCATCATACTGGAAGTGATTATAAATCCGAGTAGTAGAGAAATCCTATGGAAGAGGAGAGCAGATAAAATGGATTATCAATTGGACAAAGCGATCAAATATATTGATAAAACACTGGCGGAAGGGCAATTTGATCCGTTGATGCGACTGGAAATGCTGGAAATGAAGAGTATGCTTGAACGAGTCGCAAATCAGGAGAAAAGTCCCTAAAACGGCTCTGCATCAATGTTTTTAACATAACTGACACTGGTTGAATTAACAGAAACTATCCATTATAGTTATTTCTGTCATTATTTATTTTGTGCAGGAGTGATTGTGAATGGAACCGCAACAAAGAGAAAATCAAATCAATGGCCAAATGAGAATCATGCAGTGGGTATGGACGATCGTGCTGACAGGTATTCCGATTGTCAATATCATCATGCTGATCATTTGGGCTGCTGATCGTACCAATCCACGAAGGAATTACAGTATTGCCATGTTCATCGTAATGGCCGCATTCATCGTAATCTATTTCATTATCTTCATGGTGTTCATGATCTTAGGTATTGCACTAATGCCAGATTCTGATCCAACCTATTCCGACACATACTATTATTGATAACTTGTCAGAATGTTAGCAATTCTAATGCTAGCCTTCTAAAATCTGCGAAAATATCATATGATAGAGGGTGCAGACAATAATAGAGGAGTTTTTAGTCGTGACAGTACTTACGAAAACCGAAAGTCTGGATAAAGTTCTTGCTGAGATGAATATGCGTTCCAAGAAAAAGCGTGCACGCAAAAAATTCATCAAGCAGGCAATGCAGCAGCTGGCAACTGAAAATCAAACAGTAGCAGCTGATACGCCAGCCGAAACTAAAGCAGCATATGCTTATGATAAGCTCCCTGTAGGATTCATGATCAAGACAGGTAAACAGCATTTCCCTGAGGAAGCTGTCTTCCGTTTCTATTATAATCAGAACCACCCGCAGGAGTATAAAAACAAGGAATTGCTGACAGAACGTTTCCAGACATTAGTGGAAGCAGCAACTGGTCCAACCAAAACCAGTTTGACTGAAGCTATCAATCAACAGACTTCCAAATAAAATGACCGCCCGGGCTTTTGCCTTGGGCGGTTATTTTTGTATCGTGCTGTCGATTTGAATATCATGCAATGCTTGGCTCGCAAGCTGATCGGCTTCTTTGTTCTGCTTTCTGTCTATATGGGCATATTGCACGGTAACACCGAGCCCTTTAACGTCCTCATCTACTTTATCCGCCCAATATTTCAACTCCTTTTCATACATCGGCCACTCCCCTGCCATCTGATTGACAACGATGCGGGAATCCATGTACACCTCGATTTCCTGGTCTTTCACTCCAATTTCACTCAATATTTGGACAGCAAAATGCAGTGCTGCATATTCTGCTTCATTATTGGAAATCAACTGTTCCATCATCTGATTACGACGAAGCCGAAATTCTTTCTGATTTTGTTCGTAATAAATAACACAGCCCAGGCCTGCTCTGCCTGTTCCTTTATCAAATCCCCCATCCGCATATATCCGAACATGATGCGGTTCTGTTTCCAACTCCTTCATGTACTTTTTCAACTCTTTTATTGTCCATTCTGTCTCATATTGATCCAGTACTTCCACTTTCGGAATCCTGCCGCTTTGCTGCATATCTTCCATGAGCAAAAGTGCAGCACCTGGCGGTAAATAATCCGATAAAAATTCCGCTTCTGTGCCTTTGGGTGTCCGATAAGTCATCTTCATACGCAGTTTCACTTTATCACCTCTTTTATTATTCTACCCCATCTGTATATTTTTTTATTTTTTGAATAAAAACCTTTGCTTTGTTTTCAGTATTATTGTATAGTACCAAAGGGCGAACAAAATAAATAGTAACGCTAAAAATAATTCGTCTTTAGAGGGGTATAATCATGGAAAATGTATTTGATTACGAAGATATTCAACTAATTCCCGCAAAATGCGTAGTAGACAGCCGTTCAGAATGTAACACAGCTGTTACACTTGGAAACCATACATTCCGTCTGCCTGTCGTACCGGCAAATATGCAGACGATCATTGACGAAAACATTGCCGCTTATTTGGCAAAAAATAATTATTTTTATGTGATGCACCGCTTCGAGCCAGAAACGCGGGAAGCATTCATCCGCAACATGCAGGAACAGAATCTGATTGCCTCCATCAGTGTTGGCGTCAAAGAAGAAGAATATGGATTCATTGAGTCACTGGCAAACAAATCTTTAGTACCTGAATTCATCACGATCGACATTGCTCACGGTCATTCAAACTCTGTCATCCGCATGATCCAGCATATCAAGAAACACTTGCCAAATAGCTTTGTCATTGCCGGCAACGTAGGCACACCGGAAGCTGTACGTGAGCTTGAGAATGCTGGCGCCGATGCCACGAAAGTCGGTATCGGACCTGGAAAGGTTTGTATTACGAAAATCAAAACAGGCTTCGGAACTGGCGGCTGGCAGCTGGCAGCATTGCGCTGGTGCGCGAAGGCAGCAAGCAAACCGATCATCGCCGACGGCGGTATCCGCACACATGGCGACATCGCTAAATCAATCCGCTTTGGCGCATCAATGGTCATGATCGGCTCCTTGTTTGCCGGCCATGAAGAATCTCCTGGTGAAACGGTCGAAAAAGACGGTAAACTGTATAAAGAGTACTTCGGGTCTGCATCCGAGTTCCAAAAAGGCGAAAAACGCAACGTCGAAGGTAAGAAAATGTTTGTCGAGCATAAGGGATCCCTTCAGGATACATTGACAGAAATGGAACAGGACCTTCAGTCTTCCATTTCCTATGCTGGCGGCACGAAATTGGACGCCATCCGTAATGTCGATTATGTTGTCGTTAAAAACAGCATCTTCAACGGGGACAAAGTATATTGAACAAAAAAGCTGTCGAGAATCTCTCGACAGCTTTTTCATTAAAGCGTTTCTACCCAATCATGTCACTTATACGCTTAATATTGATAATCATTCTCATTGACTGTTCCTCAAAATTCTGGTAGCGTTAAAGAAGAACAAGTTGGATGAGGAGGCAATCCTATGTTTGTCAATCAAGTCATTTTCGAAGGCGCAATCGACGCTGAGGATAAAATCATAAATAAAGTGAAGCATACGATGGAAGAGCTGACTGACGTAGCCGGCTTGCATTCAGCCGAGTGCTGGAACAAAGATACGAAAAAAAGCGATACAGTAGCTTACGCCATTGTAACGAAATGGGATAACAAAGCAGATTTTGTCGCTTGGATCTCCCGGGAATCCCATGTGGCAGAGCACCGTGCCATGCGTAAAGAGAAAAAGGACCAAGCGCCTGTCATGACAAAAACTTTGCTGCAATATGAGGAAGCAAGCTTCGCTTAAGTAGTACAAACCCCTTCTGCTGTAACAGAAGGGGTTTTCTTCATGCTCTATTTATCGTGAATACAAAATGATGATCAACTCCGGAAGATAGCTTATGCTCTGGATGAACTGGAGCACCCCAGCTATCATCTCCTCCCACACCCATTTGCTTGCCGGATACAGTCAGCACAGTATAATGAACCGGCGGCAGTTCATAGGCATGATTCGCTTGCTCGATTTCCAGCGCAGTATGCGGAGAAACATTACACGTGAGCGGCAAATCATGTGCACGCAGCTCCAGCCCCCTCCCTTTCACATGAGTGACTTTCAACCATCGCACTCCAGTCCTAGTACCGGATTCCTGCGGACGCACATACGCTGTACCGTTCGTTTTGACCGTATTCTGGAAGCGGCTTAGCCGTGCTCCATGTTTTCGGTCTTCGTAGTTCTCTTCAGGACCATTTGCGAACCATTCCAAATCACTGTAATCTGCAGAAGTACGGAATGAAAGCGCAAAGGTCGGCAGATCAGGTAGCCCTTCTGCCCCTCGGCAATGCGCCTTCACTCGGATGCTACCATCAGGGAAGACCGAATAAATTGTTTGAACATGCAGCTTTTCCGCTATGGAAAAAGCATAGGTGAAGCTTACATCCACTTGCTCCGCCAACGCATCAACCGTTACATCTATACACCTTCTCGCCACACTTGCTGCCAGCCATACTCCAGCAGTATAGCTGTGCTGATAGCCATTATCATTATCCGTGCTGGCTCGCCAAAATATTGGATAAGGCGGTGTCTCGATCAATTCCTCTCCATCATAATTAAGAGATGTCAGGCTTCCTGCTGCCTTTGAGAATTGGACGCTGAAGTCATGCCCATGCACACCAATATTCACATCACCTTCGACAACACGAAGGTTGCCTGTTGCTTTAAGAATAGCAGCTTTCTTTTCCCATACGTATTGTCCGGATGCTACTTCGAATCCTGCCTCTCCCCACTCAGACGGCTCACGCAGTCTCATGGTTGCATCGATTGTATAGGTGCCTGGTTGTGCTGTCACACTTGCTGGCATATCGATATCGAATTCCGCCTGCTCACCGGCTGTCACCAGCTGATCAAGTTTTTCTTCCCAGCAAGTTATACCGTTTCTTCTGACTGTCCAGACCAAATCATACGCAGATGTATCGGCAAAGAGATTTTCATTGCGCAGCACGATACCCTTATCGTTTACATCCAGTTTGATATTCTGATACAGATATTTTACTTCCTGCATCTTTGGCGAAAGCTTGCGATCAGCAAATACGATGCCATCCGTACAGAAGATATAATCTGTCGGCCGGTCATGGAAATCACCGCCATAAGCAAGGTACTCCTGCCCTTCTCGATTCTTCTTCCACAGCGCCTGATCGATATAATCCCAAATGAAGCCGCCCTGATACATCGGATACTTATTTTCCAAATCTGTATATTTGTACATTCCGCCCAATGAGTTGTTCATCGCGTGGGTATACTCACAGTTAATGAATGGCTTTTTGGGTTCATTTTCCAAATACTCGATAATATCGGCAACTTTGGCGTACATGCGGCTTTCCATGTCACTTGCTTCCTCATATTCGCGTGCGTGGAACACACCCTCATAATGGACGAGTCTGCTGGGGTCCTTATCGCGGAAATAATTCGCCACATTGACGATCACCTCGCCGGCATATGATTCGTTCCCGCAAGACCAAATCAGGATGGATGGATGGTTTTTATCCCGCTCCAGCATCGAAATCGCCCGATCCATGACGATATCCTGCCATTCGGATAAGTTGCCTGGTATGTTCCAGGTTGGGTCCACTTGCCCGAGCTTTTGCCAGGATCCATGTGTTTCAAGATTCATTTCATCTATGACATACAATCCATATTCGTCACATAATTCATACCAGCGAGTCTGGTTCGGATAATGGGAAGTACGGACAGCATTGATATTATGCTGCTTCATCGTTTTGATATCCCACACCATATCTTCTTCAGTGACGACGCGGCCAGTGCGGGCATTGAATTCATGGCGATTGACACCTTTGAAAACGATTCGTTTGCCGTTTAGGCACATCACTTTATCAATTATTTCGAAGCGACGGAAGCCCACGGTTTGCGGAATGACCTCGACAAGCTGATCTTCTTCATTGAAAATTTGCAAGTAAAGGGAATACAGATAAGGATCTTCTGCACTCCATAACTTGGGCTGATCAACTTTGAACGTAACAACGGCAGTCTGCTTCTGAAATAATCCATCTGCTTCCTGTATCAAGCGGCCAGTTTGGTCATATAAGCTCCCCATAATCTTCGCCCCTGCCGGGATTGTCTTTTGAAAGAGCATTGCGGCCTTCAAAGAACCTTCGCTGTACGTGTCATCCAATCGCGCTTGCACAGATAAATCAAATACATGCAATTCTGGAGTCGTGTACAGATACACATCGCGAAAGATACCCGAAAAGCGCCAGAAATCCTGATCCTCCAGCCAAGCGCCTGTGCTGCGCTGGTATACTTCGACTGCCAGTTTGTTTTCTCCAGGCTGAAGGTAATCCGTCAGTTCAAAGTCTGCCGGTGTGAATGAATCCTCGCTATAGCCGACAAATCGACCATTCAGCCAAACGTAGAAAGCAGACTCTACGCCTTGAAACGAAATATACAGCGGCATATCTTCCATATGTTCTGGTACATTAAAGTTCCGGACATAGCTGCCGACCGGATTATCCTCCATGGGCACCTGCGGCGGGCGGATATCATGCACACCATCCCAAGGATACATCGTGTTCACATACTGCGGTGTCCCATACCCTTCCAGCTGGATATGAGCTGGTACCGATATGGAATCCCAATAGCTGCAGTTGAATTCTGGCTTGTAAAAATCAGCTGGTCTGGAACTTGGATTCTCGGCATAATGAAATTTCCATTTTCCATTCAAGCTTTGCCGCCATGGCATGCTTTGTTTTGCTTTCGCTTGATCCAAAGTTTCGTAATAAACATGATCCGAATGTGCAGGTACGCGATTCACCGCAAACACACTCGTATCGACAAGCCAATCTAAGCTCGGAGTTACATTCGTATTGGTTGTCATCATCTCTTCCTCCCTTTTTATATCTGTTATTTCACCGAACCCATCATTCCTGCTACGAAATGCTTCTGCATCAAGAAGAAAATAATTGCTGTCGGCAATGTTGCGATGACGATCGCCATCATGATCATGCCGTAATCCGGCGAGTAGCTGGAACCAAGATTCGATATAAGCAATGGAATCGTTTGTTTTTCCGGGGATTGTAGGACAACTAGCGGCCATAGATAATTATTCCAGCTAGCCATGAACGTAATGATGGCTGCTGCAGCATATGTCGTTTTCATCGTTGGTACATATATTCGGAAAAAAATGCCAATTTCCTTCAAGCCATCAATCCTGCCGGCCTCCAAAATCTCTTTCGGGAACATCTTCGTACTCTGACGGAAAAAGAAAATCAGGAACGCTGTCGTGATTGTCGGCAACACGACTGCCGATAATGTATCGATTCCGATAAGGGGTACAACCGGCGTAATCGAGCCGAACATACGGAATAATGGTACCATCAATGCAGCAAATGGAATCATCATGGACAATAGCAAAATATTGAAAACGACATCCTTCGCTTTGCTGCGGTAAATTTCAAATCCATAACCTGCCAGGGAAGCGATAAGTAAGCTGAGTACAGTCGTCGCAACAGCGATGATCGCCGAGTTCGTCAATGCCGGCACCAGATCGACCGACTGCAATAAGTTTTTGAAGTTCTCGACAAAATGCCCGCCAGGAAGCAATTTCCCCCTTGTCACATCTGCTGACGTGTTCGTCATACTGACGACCATCCAGTAAAACGGAAAAATGGAAATGATCGCACAGATGCTGAGGAACAAATAACCAATTACTTTATTAGATAGCTTCATTTCTTATCACCTGCCGCTTTGAATTGGATGATCGAGAAAATGACGATCAAAATTACGATGGCATAGGAAACGGTCGCTGCATAGCCAAAATCAGGCGTGTACTTGAAGGACAGATTATAGATATATTGCGAAATGGTCATTGTCGCATTACCCGGTCCGCCAGCCGTGATATTCATGACTTCATCGAATAATTGAAGCGTGCCGATTGTCGAAGTGATGGACGTGAAAAGAATGATGGGCTTCAGCATCGGGATCGTAATCTTGAAAAACTGCTGAATAGCAGAAGCACCATCAATTTTGGCAGCTTCATAGATGGATCGGTCCACGTTTTGAAGAGCAGATAAATAGAAGATCATGTTGTAACCAGTCCATCTCCACGTAATTGCCAGGATGATGGTGATTTTTGCCCAGAAAGGGTCTGTCAGCCACTGAATCGGTTCGGAAACGAGATTGATTTTCATCAGTGTCATATTTACGATCCCATCTGGTGCAAACAAGTATTTGAATACCACTGAATAGGCAACCAGCGAAGTTACGCAAGGAAGGAAGATGGCAGTACGGAAAAAGCCCTTCCATTTCAACGTCTTATTATTCAGTACAACCGACAGGAATAACGCCAGCAAAATCATGACGGGTACTTGGATGATCAAATAAATGACTGTATTTTTCACTGTTGTCAGGAACACAGGATCTTGGAATAAACGGATATAATTCTCGAATCCGACGAATGACAGATTCACGCCGCTTCCCGATTGGAACGATAGTATCAACGCCTGTACCATGGGGAAGAAATAAAAGATTCCGATCAGCAGGGACGCTAACGTGACAAATGACCAGCCGACCATTGTATTTTTCAGCCGAAGGGATCGGGCTGGACGCGGAGCCGGTTTTTTTGCAAGCTTTTCCGGTCCGAGCTTATCAGGGATATTCATGAAGGTGGACTCCTTTCGAAAGAAGCCCCGGGAGCCGTCATGCGTCCGCGGGCGTCCCAGGGCCATAGATTTACTTCGCTTGCTGTTCTGCCAGCGACTGTGCATTTTCCAGAACTGTATCGAGATCTTCTCCATCCAAATACTTCTGAATTTCATTTGCAAGAATGTCTTCGATCACATACGTATGCAAACCGTAATTCACCTGCGGAATCTCTTCTGTCCAAGCTGCGAAATCAGATAGTATTTTCTGTCCGCCAAAGAATTCGTCTTCTGCTTGGTATGCTTCCCCTTCTGCTGCAGGCTGGTATGTTCCAAGACCGCCTACCTCTTCGACGAACTGCTGATAATAATCAACATCCGCCCCGAATGTCTGGCCCAAGAATTCAGCAGCTTTTTCTTTACCAGGAACGTTTAGTACGTACCAGGAGCTGCCCCCAAGGTTGGAAGCATTGACGGACTCTATACCAGGAAGTTTTGGAAATGGTGCGACTGCCCATTTCCCTGACTGTGACGCTTCCGCTTTGATCGAAGGGGTGATCCAGTTACCGCTTGGCACCATGGAAATATCACCGTTATTGATTGCCGCGATGAACTGGCTCCAGTCGGAATGCGGCTTCACCAAGTCTGCATCAATCATTTCCTTGTACAGACGAAATGCCTCTTTCAACGCATCGTTATCAGCAATGTCCGGTGTGACACCGTCTTCATCCAAATACCAAGCTCCACTTGACTGAATCATCATACGCAGCAAACCAAGGTCTTTTGGATCCTGCGTGATCATTTGCTTGCCTGTTGCCTCTTTGACTGCTTTTCCAATTTCAATTACTTTCTCCCAGTCTGCGTTTTGCAGATCATCTTTGCTGTAACCTGCTTCTTCCAAGTAGTCCGTGCGAATATACAGCCCAGCTACACCGGAATCGAACGGAACACCGTATTGCTTGCCCTCGAAGCTGGTGGTTGGAATTTTATATTTTGCAAAATCATCGGTTGAGATGCTATCGTCCACTGCATAAAACATATCCGGATAGGACTGGAGGAAGCTTTGCGCACGGTAGTCTTCAATCAAAACGATATTAGGAAGACCTTTTGTCGTTCCGGAGCTGAGACTTGTGTTCAGTTTTTGGATAATATCATCCTGTGCATTCTCGATGATTTCGATATTCAGCTCACTGTTTTCTTCTTGATAAGCTGTTTTCGCAAGTTCCATCGCTTTTATGTTGAAGTTCGGATCCCATGCCCAAACTTTGATATCGTTCGTATCAGCATCGGCTTCCGAACCGGAACCCGAGGAACATGCTGACAGAACGAGCAAACCAACAAATAAAAGTGCAAAAATTCTCTTCATCTTGTTTACCCCCTTCATTTTGTAAGCGCTATCTTCATGGTTTTTATCGTAGCATGCACTTCACTGCTTCCGTTAGGAGATTATTAAGCTATCTTAGGAGTTAATCCCCCTATTGATAACGCTCACAAAAAGGATTAGGATTATTTTTCGTTAATTGTATTATTTTTTGTAATCATCTTCTCTGTTATGATGAACGCTCCATACATCGGAAGGATCTGTTCATTCAGCTAGATGATGTTTCTTTCGCTTTCTTTTGACGCAGGCAGTCTCAGTTTGACTCTCGTTCCATGTCCCTCTTGGCTAGTGATGGAAACCCCGTAGTCCGGCCCATACAATAGCTGAATTCGTTCATGGACATTCTTGACGCCGATACCGCAAAACAGCTGCCGATTACGATTTGTATTCGGTAGGCTTTTTGTATCGGCAGCCATCCCATCACCATCATCCGCGATTTCACATAGGAGGTCATCTGCCTCACACCAAACGAGCACCGTGATTGTGCCTTGAGCTGTCTTATTGAAAGCATGGAAAAATGAATTTTCGATAAAAGGCTGAAGAATCAGTTTGGGAATTCGGTAATCCATACAATCGGGCGCAATCATGAATTGAACCTGTACCCTATCCCCATATCGTTTCTGATTGATCACCACATAGTTTTTCAGGTTTTCTACTTCCATCTCCACCGTGACAGCCTCATCCACATTGCCAATCGTGTTCTGAAGCAGGGTAATGAACGCATCCATCGTTCTTTCTGCTTCACCCTTTTCCCCCATCATTACCAAGAACTTTATGGAAGCCATCGTATTGTAAAGAAAATGTGGATTTATCTGCTGCTGCAAAGCAGCTAATTCAGCTTGACGCTGCTGTTTTTGTGCTTCAATAAGTTTTTCCACATGCACTTGCAGTTCATCCATCATACTGTTGAACGCCAATCCAATCTGTTTTGTTTCATATGTTCCTTCATATAAAAGCCGTCGCTGCAATCCTTTTTTCGGTACTGCTTCAATATCCTGGACAAGTTTGGAAAGCGAGTTGGTCAAACGCTTCGTTACAAGGAATACAATGATCAGCGCAAGAAAAACAACACCTGCAAGTAATAGCACTATCTGTTTCGTATCGACTAAATTCCCGACAGCAGTTTGTTTGTCCACCATATTGACAAGGTACATATCGAAATAAGGCAGGTACTCTGCCAGCATGATCTGGTTGGTATCCTGGAACTTGACTTCCCGATATGTCTCTTTAGAAGCTTTCATATTTTTCGCTTGCTCACTAAGTTCCGGCAGCGATTGACCAATCACGCTTGATGAGCTGCTGGAAACCACTTTGCCGTTGTTGTCGACCACATAAAAGTCATTTCCTGGCTTTACGTAGTCCATATAGAAGGATCGCAGCTGACCTTCTTTGATCGGAAAGTACACAGCACCAAAGGATTGATTTGTTTCCCGATTGTGCAGCGCCTTCGCTGCAATCACATAATCATTTGCTTCCAGTGAATCTTGAAAATAAAGCAGCCTGTTCGGCTGCTCTGCAATCGTTTCCGTAATGTCATGTCCGCGAATCGAGCCAGGATCAGCTGGCCAATACGTAAAATTCGTCGTATACGTGATTTTCTCCTGGTCAGCTATGGCAATCTCCACATTCTGATCTCCCAACCGCTCCCTGAGATGATCCACTTGCTGCATGACATGAAAAAGGCTTTGCATGCGCTCATTATCTGGTTCTTCCTTGGATAAAAACGCCTCGATCGTGCTGCTTTGATCCACATCGGAAGCCGCCATCACAATACTGTAATTCAATTCCTCAAAATCAAACTGAATCTGATTGATGATCTGTGAATTTGTAATGCTGAACTTTTCGACGAAAAATTGCTCGGCCATCCGGATTATCGCAAACGTCACTGCAACAGCTACCAAAATGATGAGTGCAACAGTCACCAGGAACATCTTCATGAATAAGCCATTTGGATGAAGACGGTCTTTGATCAACTTCATCAGCCTTCCCTCCTCAGCTCATTATCCGTTTTCGCCGGTATTGTGAAGGAGAATAGCCTGTTTGCTTTTTGAAAACACGACAGAAATAACTGTGATCAGAAAATCCGACTTGTTCACTGATTTTTGAAATAGGTATATCATTTTGTCTTAGCAAGATGATAGCCGCCTCTATCCTGATTCGATTCAGGTAGCCGCTGAATCCTTCTTTGCTGTGCGCAGAAAAGTAGTTGGATAAATAAGAAGGACTGAAATGAAAATGGTTCGCAATATCAGCTAATGATAGTGCCTCATGATAATGCGCTTTGATGTATTCCTTCAGCATCCGCATATGTCCTTGTCTTTCTTCTTTCTTTACAATCCCCTCCACTTCCCCCAAAAAAGATTCAACCGTTTCATTTGCTCTATATACATCCTCTGCTTGGCCGACACGCTGGAAGTAATCATATTTCTTCTTCTCAAGCAACCCTGTTTCATATTTCAAATTGCCAAGGAGGACGATCAAGTTGAACATGATATTATTGAGAAAAGCTTTGTACTCGACAATATCCTGTTTATAATTTCGCGCTGCCTCATTCATATGCTGGTTCAAATAACTGAATGCCTCCTGAAAGTTATCCCGTTTGCACTCCTCGATAAAGCAGTCCATTTGAAATACATGTTCTGTTACAGGGTTTGGAGGCAGGATTTCTTCCGAAAGATACACCCAATCTGGAAAATAGAATCGATAACTCTCCACTTTTTCGAGTTCCTTCTGTTTATCTTTCAGCTCCATAATTTTTTGGAAAGACTCTGTGACACAAATGCAAGCTGACTTCGGAAGATCCGAGAACATATTTGCATCAAGCTTTTTTCCACCATTCCACAAGTAAATATCGTAATTTGCACTTAATAAGATAGGTGAAAATATCCCGTTCTGATTCGGAAAATCTTTAGGAAGATGCTTGGCGTTTAGATACCTAACACTTAATACTTGGAAATACTTATGCGGGAAATAAGCTGCTGTTTCTTCATTAATAGAAATATCTGATCCTTCATAAAGTCGCCGCAGTTTTTCTACTAAAGACTGATCATGTTCGGCGGTGCTAAGATGAAAATCCTCCAACCGTCCTGCTGCAAGACGCAGTGCTTTCAGCAGCACCTCGGCATTCAGCTTCGGTTTCAAGATATAATCGATGACACCGTTCTGAAAAGCTCCTCTTACATAATCGAATTCGCTGAAACTGCTCAGTACGATAAGACCGATATGCGGGTATTTTTCTTTCATGATTCTAGTCAGAGCTTCTCCATCCATAATCGGCATGACGACATCTGTGACAACAATATGCGGATCCAGCTTCTCGATCAGCTCCAATGCTTCTCTTCCATTGGAAGCCTCACCGACAATTGTGAATCCTTCTTGTTCCCAGTCCAGATAATGTTTTATACCTTGCCGAATTAGAATTTCATCATCAACGATCAGCGTCCTGCACAATTCCATTGTATCCAAGCATGACACTCCTTTATCAAGCCATTGCCCGTTTTTAGAAAGCGCTTTCTTTCATAGTGTTCCAGATAGCTCTTCCTGTCAAGGCAGCCATGATAAACCAGGCCATTGTTTGTACTCTGTTATGATGAAGAAAACGAAAAAAGGAAGGCAATCTAGTTTATAGTCGAACTTCTGCTCTGGGGGCCGGAGCTGCTTATCTTGCCATTCCGCTTGCTGCTTTGGATTGACCGTGGCATTATGCGACTATTGTATAGTGGTCCTTCTAGAAAGAAGATTTACATGGGGAATGTTACCACACTATTCATTATTGTATTAGCTCTCGGAACTGCAATCTGCTTCGGAATCCGCTCGCTATGGCGGCGCTTTGGTCCCAAGTGATGACTGTCTCATGTGTTTTGGTATTCGCAAGGCGGGACACAATTTAAAATGCATAAAAATGAGCACCAGCATAGAAGCCGCTGGTGCTCATTTGTTCAGGAGGAAGTCCATTGCCCTCCATTGATATGGATCGTCTGGCCCGTCACATAAGAGCTCTCGTCAGAAGCAAGCATCACATACGGCCATGCATGCTCAGACGGTTGACCAGGCCGCCCCATCAAACTGCTTTGGCCGAAGTCTTCGATATGATCAGCTGGAATGGAAGCTGGGATAAGCGGTGTCCATACCGGACCCGGCGCAACAGAATTCGCACGAATCCCTTTGCCCGCCAGACTCTGTGCAATACTGCGGATCCAGGCCGTGATGGCACCCTTTGTAGCGGAATAATCCATGAAGATCGGATTCCCCTGGAAGGCATTGATAGAAGAAGTCGCTATGATGGAATCACCTTCTTGCATATGTTTGACACTAGCCTTTGACAAATAGAACAAAGGGAAGAAATTCGTTCGGAACACCTCTTCAAATTGGGCGCTGGAAATCTCCAGCACATCGTCCACCACATATTGTATAGCTGCATTGCTGACCAGTATATTGATTTTGCCGAATTCCTCCACCGTCTTTTCGACCAAATCGATGCAATGCGACTCATCCTTGATATCCCCAGGCAGCAGCAAGCATTTCCGCCCCTCTGCTTCGACTAAACGCTTTGTCTCTTCGGCGTCTTCTTGTTCGTCCAGATAGGAAATGGCAACATCTGCCCCTTCCTTGGCATACATGATCGCCACCGCCCTGCCGATTCCCGAATCGCCGCCTGTGATGAGTGCTGACTTGCCCTGCAGTCTGCCAGCACCTTTATAATCATACGGCTGATGCGGAAGCGGCTCCATCTGTGCATCTATACCTGGCTGACGGCCTTGTTCCTGCTTCGGTGTACCGTCTGTTTGCATATCTTTCGGTTCCATGATCATGTCTCCTTTGCTGCGTTTTGTCATGGATACATGTTCCACTTTTCACTGAATATGAAACGGAGGAGTCACAAAAGGCCAACATTGGATACTTTTCTATCTGAATGAGATAGCACCTGTCACTATCGCTACCAATATGATAAACAAAGAGGTCAAAACAGCCCATTTTACAGCATAACGCTGGAAGGCACCAAGGTCGATTTTCAGCATGCTGACGAGAAGGATGGTGGAAGCAACCAGCGGACTCATCAGATGAACTGGCTGACCTAAGATCGATGCCCTGGCGATTTCGATTGGATCAACACCATAAGCTGATGCTGCTTCTGCGAAAATCGGTACCATTCCAAAGTAATAGGCATCGTTTGAAAGGACAAAGGTCAATGGGAGGCTTGTAATAGCGACAACCACCGGGAAAAACTCCCCCATGGAAGGCGGAACGAATGCCACAATCGATCCAGCTATAGCATTCACCATTTCCGTTCCGGACAAAATACCAGCAAAAACACCCGCTGCGAATACAAGTAAAACAACAGTTATCGCATTGCTGGCATGTTCGGCGATGCGTTCCTTCTGTACCTGCAGATTTGGGTAATTGATGGACAATGCCAGTACAAATCCGATAAGGAATAAAACTGCAGGGTGCATGATTCCCATAACGAGCAGCACCAAAATGGCAATTACAAGGAATAGGTTAATCCAGCGCAGCTTCGGCCGTTTTAGCAAATCTCCTTCCAAGGCTGCTGCCATATACGGTTCTGAATCATAAGCGTTTGTTTCTATTTGCGATACACCGATACGTTTGCGCTCTTTGAGACCTAGCATAAAGGCAGTAAAGATGACAAAAATGATACCTCCAAGCATCGTCGGAAGAAGCGGAATAAAGAAATCAGACGGATCCAGCCCTAATACCGCAATCGCTCTAGTCGCCGGCCCTCCCCAGGGTGTCATGCCACTGATGATACTCAAGGCCAGCATCGCAACCGTCGCCATAACCAATGGATTCATACCAATCCGCTTATACAAAGGCAGCATGGCTGAGACCGTGATCATATAGGTGGTCGTACCATCTCCATCCAACGCTATCAGCATTGCCAGTACAGCCGAACCGATGGCAATTTTGACTGGATCCCCTTTGACGAGTGCCAGTATTTTCTTTATTAAGGGATCAAATAGCCCGGCATCAATCAGAATCCCGAAAAATAAGATGGCAAATAGCAGCAAGGCCGCTGAACTGGCGACAGTTTGCAATCCTTCCAAGATCATATCCCCAAGGCTTCCTCCAAATCCACCAATCAAAGCGAAAAAAATCGGTGTGATTGTCAAGGCAACAATGGGAGATAGCTTCTTGGACATGATCAAAACAGTAAACACGATCATCATGGAAAACCCTAGTATTGTCAGCATGTTCCTTCCCCTCTCTTTGAATACGCTTTCATAATTTGCTTAAAAAAGCATTTGACATAGCATATTACATAGCAGGAGATAAGTTAAATATAACTATTTTTAGAATACTCATAAGAAAATTTTATATTGTTACATGCTGTTCCTGTTTTAAGAAACTGATAAATGCCTTTACGACTTGAAGTTCCAGCGACTTGGGATCGTACATCAGCCATGTCTCCCGTAGCAAGGGTTCCCTCTTTTCATTTGTCAACCCAATACGATGCAGCTGGTCGGATTCACGAAGACATATCTCAGGCACAATCGAATATCCCAGCCCATGTTTGACCATTTCTTTACAGGTTTCCTGCCGATCCACTTCCATTGCCGTAAGCGGTGCGTGTTGCAGATGCTCATGAATCCAGCCATCGATTATTGTCTTCAACGATGTGTCTGTATTGTATTTAATGAAAGGAAGCAGCGGCAGCTGACCGATGCTGATTTTTTGTTTTGATATAACGTACAGCTGTTCTCTTGTCAAAATCTCCTTGTTCCCTTGCCAGCGATGGTTTCCCCGCAGGATACCTAAGTGTACATCTCCTTCATCCAGTAATTTCATCACCCTTGTGCTCCAGCCTGTCTGTACATTGTATTGGACATTCGGGTAGATGGAAGAGAATTTCGCCAATAATCCCGGCAGTTTATATTGGGCGAAGTTACTGGAAACCGCCAAACGAAGCGTGCCTTGTACTTCCTTTCCCAGATTCGCCAATGCATCCTTTGTGTCTTGCAGTTTTCGCAGCATCTCCACAGCGTAATGAGCAAGATATTCCCCCTCAGCCGTCAATGTGATTCCCCTGTTCCGCTTGGTAAACAGCTTTACATGAAAGCTCTCTTCTATCTTTTGAATTCGGTACGTCAAAGAAGGCTGAGACGTGAATAACCTCTCGGCTGCTTTTGTGACACTCTTTTCCTCTCCTAACAGCTTTAATAAAATCCAATCTTTCTCATCCATTGCACATCCTCCTAGGTATTTTCTCACAGTTATAAAAAAAATCTTAACGAAAGGAAAAATAATTGTATTTTATTTTATCAGTGCTCGGGACTATGCTGTCAGTATAAACCAATTCCTGCAAAAAAGGATGTGAGCAGATGAATAAAATTCCTGTTGTCTATATGCGCGGCGGTACAAGCAAAGGTGTTTTTCTTCATGAGAGAGACATGCCTGCGGAAAGGAAAGACTGGACACCATTCCTTCTCGACTTGATGGGAAGCCCGGATAAACGGCAAATTGATGGATTGGGAGGAGCCAATTCGCTGACCAGCAAAGCTGCCATCATACGAAAAGCAGAACAAGAGGAAAACTTCGATGTTTACTACACCTTTGCTCAAGTAAGTATTACAGATGAAACAGTTGATATGAAAGGGAACTGCGGTAATATTTCTTCAGCGGTAGGTCCATTTGCCATTCAGGAAGGACTTGTAGCTATAACCGAACCGGTGACGACTGTAAGAATATGGAATACGAATACACAAAAATTGATTGTTGCGGAAGTAGCGGTAATGGATGGCGAAGTTCAAACTTTGGGGTCGACATCCATACCTGGAGTACCAGGCTATGGCTCTGAAATAGCCTTGACATTCTGTAATGCCGAAGGATCCGTGACGGGTGAATTACTGCCTACAGGAAATAGTACCGATGTACTGGATACCAGTTTTGGCACTATTGCCTGTTCCATCGTTGATGCAGCCAATCCTCTTGTTTTTATTGAAGCTGCTTCTCTTGGTTTGGAAGAAACCATCATGCCTGCTACGTTTACGGAAGCAAAACTGCAGCAATGCGAGGAAATACGCGCTGCCGCTGCTGAACACTGCGGTTTTGCCAAAAGGGATCAAGCTACCAAACTGTCTCCGGCAGTACCGAAATTGGCGTTGATAGGAAAACCGAAAGAATATACCGATATGAACGATAACTTCTATTCCGTTCAAGACATGGACATACATGTGCGTATGCTATCCATGCAAAAGCCCCATGAAGCACTAGCCATAACTGGTGCAATTTGTACGACCGCCGCTTGCGCCATTCCTGGTACGCTGCCACAAAAAATTGCAAGAAAGACAGCCGGCAGCCTGCGCATTGCCCATCCATCAGGTATCACCGAAACAGCTTACGCCAATCTAACCGAGATAAAAGTAATCCGCACGGCCAGAAGAATTATGGAAGGTAATGCTTATGTAAAACATAATTACAACATAAGAGAAGCAACCCCTTTGAAGAAGTAAGAAAAGCTGTCTATTGTGACAGCTTTTCTTTAGGCACAAGTTGCTACCCATTTGGAGAAAATCACAGTCTACCTTGTCACTTCAGCTTTTCTCAACACTGGAATACACTTTTAAGGTGAGCTTATCTGCGGCCAGTGAAATATTCTTCTTTAAATAAGAAGGAGCATCATGATGTACCAATATATCCTCTGTGGTCATCCAGTTAATCTCCCCGACTTCATCCTCGCTCTTTGCATAAGGTTCCCCAGTAATACGCTGACAAAGGAATACAATATCAATCACATGTGCCCCTCTTTCCGTGACAAAAGCGGAACTGTTCACATAAGTCAGGCCTTCCACTTCAATTCCAATCTCTTCGAATATTTCCCGTTTCAATGTCCTTTCCAAGATATCAGAAGATGCACCTTCCAAATCACACTTACCACCGACCATGGAAAGGCATCCCGCTGCATGCTCTTCTTTTTCACCTCTTCTGATCAACAGCCACTTGCCATCACGGTGGATAGCACCTTCAACATTGACAATAAACATCAGCGCTAACTCCTTCATAATTAAGTTTGATATAATGAGCTTACCATATACCCATATGCTGGATGAAATTCACTGCTATTGAACTGGCTGAAGCCAAGCAAATGGTATCGTGATGGCATAAGTAGGTGAAAACAAAAAGGAGCGCCAGGCTTATGAGTCAAAGAGTATCTTACTACGATGTTGCACCTGATGGTTTGAAGATCATGATGGATATGGAAAAGTACACGAAGAAGTCTGCTATCCATCGCACAACCAGGGAATTGATAAAGATCAGGGTTTCGCAAATGAACGGCTGCGCCTATTGTATAGATACGCATTGTTCCGATGCCCGTAAGATGGGTGAAACTGAACAAAGGATTTATTGTTTACATACTTGGGATGAATGTGACTTTTATACCCCGGCAGAGAAGGCTGCACTCGAATTATCCGAACATATCACATTAATCCCTACTAAAAGAGTACCGGAACCGTTATATCATCGAGTACGGGAACACTACAATGAAAAGCAATATGTAGATCTGGTTTTGATCATCAATCAGATAAACAGTTGGAATAGGATATCCATAGCAATGGGCAATAAACCAGCAAAAAATCAAAATCCTTCTTAATGATGGAGGGTCCTTACGCCTTCTAATAGGTTATGCTGTATCCATCCACTATCTCGCTTGCCATACTCTTAAACCAATCAGAGCTCCATTACCCGTCAGTTATACCTTACAAAAAAACAATAACATAGGTACAACTTATTGGCGGAACCGATTTGCTTTATCTATTCATAACAGTAACTAAAGGAGACAGCCATCTATTAAGAACATTCATTTGTACGGAAAGAGGGACAACATGAGGACTAGAGAGGAAGCAATCGCATATTGTTTAAGTCTTGGTGATGCTTACCATGATAAACCTTTCCAAGACCAGAATTGGTCGGTTGTGCGCCATGAATCAAACAAGAAAATATTTGCCTGGATTTTTAAAAAGAATTCGCACATCTGGATCAACGTAAAGTGTGAACCTGGTTTCCTTTATTTCTGGAGGGATAAGTACAATTCCATCGTCCCCGGTTTTCATTTGAATAAGGATCATTGGAATTCCATCATCCTTGATGGGACCGTTCCAGAAGAGGATATCTACGACATGATTGAGCGAAGTTATACACTGACGAAATCCAAGAAGTAACGATATATCTTTATGAAGAGGAAAAGGAGGGGTACATTTAACTTTACCCCAATTTCTTCGGTTTTTTATGCTCCTGGTTGGCCTCTCAATTTCCTACTCGTAGAAAATGAAGTACTCTTTGGTTAGAGACCACCTTACTGATAGAATTCCCAGCCAATTTCATTTTCTTGTACCTTCTCTCTTGATCATATATGGAGCTACCACTAAGGCGACCATCAATACAATACCAAGGTATCCAATCAATGGATAAAAATAGCTGACTAGGTCGGTGAACCCGACATAACTTGCCAAATATCCGATAACCATGGTGACAATAAAGACAGTCCTAAACTTATTTGTTTCGGTTTGTGCAAATCGGGCTGTGAAAGAAAAGAACATTCCAGTAGCTGTATTGTAAATCATCCCAAATATGACAAGTGCCATGATAATGCCTAGTATAGGCGATAAATTACTTACAATTCCTAACATAGGCATGTCCAAACTGCCGACTTCTTCGATTTTTGAGAATATAGCCAAATGGCTTAGGATAATGAGGATTCCTAGAACAAGTCCGCCTGCCAATCCGCCGATTGCGGCTGTTTTGGGTTTCTTTTCCCCAGCTCCCATTACAATGGACATCGAAGCTCCTACTGCAATATTGAAGGAAACATAGTTGATACTGGATATAAACCAATTTGGCAGCGTAGTTGGAATAGATTGTGCTTCTTGATCAAGGGTGGCAAGGGGCCCTTGCATCGTTATCAAGCTATAAATGGAAATAAGTACAACAAAGAATATCAGGAATGGTGTAATGCTTCCAATGATGGAAACCACACGATTGACTTTTAATAATCCTGTTAAAATCACTAGTATGGTCATTACCGTCGTACCAACAAAGTATGGCAATCCAAACTGTTGATTCAGATTGGAGCCTGCACCTGCAATCATGACGACCCCGACACCAAATAGTGTAAAAATAATGACATAGTCAATCACTGTTCCTAGGTAACGGCCGCTTATTCTGTGAATGGCTTCTTTATGCGATGTTGTTTTTGTCCGACTACCCAGCCAAACAAGAACCATACCAAGATAGGAAAAAAGAACAGTTGCCGTAATGGCTCCCAGAATACCCATCAATCCAAAGCTGGTAAAGTATTGTAAGACTTCTTGTCCAGAAGCGAACCCAGCACCTACTATAACCCCTATAAAAGCGCTTCCAATTCTTAAGGTATCTTTCATTTTGATTCTCCTTTAAAACACAATTGAATGAAGTATACATTTCAGCATACTATACTTTTTCGTGTTTTTCGATGACGTTTATCCATTATCTCCGTTCCTTTTCGTATCCATTTCAAAATGATGCGGCAAATTCCATTCATAATGAACGGATAACATCCTCAGCAGGACGATGGCTATCAAGAGAAAATAAGTTATGAAGGGTCCCTGTATCCAATCCATTTCGATGATTAAATCTGCTGACGTTGCCCATAGAGCATAAATTTCCGAGCGAAAAATCATCGGTTTTCGGCCTGCAAATACATCTCGTAGCATCCCGCCTCCCGCTCCTGTCAAAGTAGCTGCTATGATAACGGCAATCAACGGTGAATCGATGGAAACTGCGTAGTTTGCACCTTGGATGGCGAATGCGGCTAAGCCAATCGCATCAAAGAAGACCACCCACTTTTTCCATCGATCAATCCAATTATTCGGCAGCACAAAGACAATGGTAATAACCAAAAAAGCTATCACAAAAAGATAATCCTGCTTCTAAATGTTTTCCGTCGGGATGCCGATCAGCTTGTCGCAAAAGCGAAGGTACCAAGAATGTTAAGGATCTCCCGTGTCAAGGCAACCTGCTCCTTTTATCTTCTAATGAAAAATAGTCAGCTTAATCTAGTCAAATACTTCCCTAAACCTAAAGCAAAAGCTATACACAGTGACGATAAAGATAGCTGCAAAACTTAGGGAAACCTCAAAATTGCAATCAATTCCACCAAACATATAATATCTTAATCAGCGATTTCATATGTATCATGTTCCCTTGAACCTTGTGATGCAGCTTTACCAATATCGGCCATCAGTTAGATTTTATATGCATCAGCTATCAATGACGGAAAGCTTAGTTTCCTGCCCTGATTTCTAGGATCATATTTTTTCGAACGAAAAATCACACCATCTGCTCCATCCCAGTATTCCTCATGAAAAGTTCCATCTTCATCAAAATACTCAAGTAATTTAATCTTGAACCCTGCTGCTTCGAACATCTCGGTGAATGTCCGATAGGTATACACGATTTTATGACTGGCTGCAGGATGATCCTTAGGTCCGGGTCCACCAACCTTCACAATATTTTGGTAGCTTTCATCTGGAAAATATCCATCAGGAACAGCGCATCGAATATAACCATCTGGCTGTAAAAAACGTAAGCAAGTCTTTGCTGCCTTTACACCTTCTTCATATGTGAGATGCTCCCATACATGCTCAGCTAAAATGGCTTTTAAGGACCCTTCGTCGAACCTTTTCTCCCATGTTCTCTCGTCCAATAAGTCCAATTCTTCCTCCTGTGTATGAATCCAGCCAGGGTTATTCATGTATGAACCAGCACCGATAACTACTTTTATATCTCTCATAATCATCCCCATTCCTATCGACAATGACATTTAATCTAATAAATATGAATTTTCGTATAATTAGTTTATCATATAAATAGGAAGAAGTTGTAAATATAGTAAGCATTCAAAATAACAAGATGTACATAACTAATGGCATTCTTTATTAGAAGACGAGCGAATGAGGACATCAATGAATTCATCACTTGGACTTATGAGGGAATATATTCATTTTACGATAATAACATTCAGCAGGAAAAAATCGACGCGCTGAAAAAAGCGTAAACCTAGAGCGGGCATTCACCGTTATCGATGACCAAAACAATCTTGTTGGCAATTGTGAATTTTATGATGTACAAGAAGATGAAAATCAGATATTGGTGGTCGGTCCCCAAATGAAGCCATCACTGCCGGGACAAGGTAACGGTACAGAATTTTTCAGGGCGATCATTGAACAAGGTAGACAGCTGCTTAAATATGCTCATCTGGAATTAGCAGTCGCAGACTTTAATAAACGGGCAATAAGAACCCATGAAAAAGAGGGACTTGTTAAGAGAGGTGAATTTGAAAATAAGATCAGAGGAGCTGATTATAACTTTATCATTATGGCTTAAGACTGGTAATAAGCCTACGGTATAAAATCACTCCCGGATTTCCTATGAAAGCTCTGGTTATTTTCTATCCTAGCCGAGATATAACCTGCTACCCTTGATGTTATTCATTCAGAATGCCAAATAAAAACCGTGGAATAGACACTTTTGTTCTTCTCTTAGCGATATATATTATATATACCCCAAGTATCCTTATTATCGTCCAGAATTCTATTACAATCTGATAATTTCAGTTTATCATAGTATGCCTTTACGTAACCTGAGTAAATACTCTTTTTACTTACTGATAACAAGTCGATTTGAATTTTAACAATAACCTTAGATTGGAGCGAGAAACAATGAAAGACTTCCATATATTCCTTAATCGCTATCTATCGAAGTGGAAAGCTTCCGATTTAACATTTATGGAGAAAGTAATCGATGATTCCTTCCTTGGAATCGAAATAAGGGATGGAATCATCTCCACACATGAAAAAGAAGAATCTATCGCAGGATGGCATCAAGCCTTTGATCATTTCAAAGATAAAGAGATGGAATGGATCCTAACACCAATTTCTCTCCTGCCACTTAATGAAAAAGAGGTCATGGCCACCATAAGGGCAACCATGACTCTCGAGGGTATGCTAATCGATACTTCAAACTTGTTCTTCCAAACGTTCAAAAGGAAAGACAGTGAATGGAAATTAATTCGCACCTATGAAGAAACAGGCATTTCAAATACATGAGTTTCAACTTTTTAGCGCCCTAGAAAATCCAGTTTAAAGAAATCATCATAATTCTGTATATGATAATCAGCTATGGAGCTTTCACCCTGATACATGCAAGTTGCGATACCAAGATCTTTAGCAGGCTGTAAGTCTAATTCCCTATCCCCGATGACTAAATCAATACGATGTTTTTCATGCAAATACTTATACGCTGCACAATCAGGCTTACGCGGGAAGCCATCATCGATTGTTACCATGTCAGAAAAGTACTTATCCCAACCATAATATTGCAGGATAGCCAAAACACCTTCTCTATGCTTATGCGTCATAATGACATTTTTATTTGCATACTGAAGTATTTTTTCGACATGATTAAACGGTCTTAAATCCTGAGGCAATAATTTTTTTATGAGACTTTTTATTTCTGCACCTTTCTCTTGCGCAATGTTATAGTGCTCAATTGCGTGAGAATAAGAGATTTTTAAATTCCTATAAATCTCTTCCTTATCGATTGCTTCTCCTAACACGGAAGAAAATGCATTGGTATAAGCAGGATATGTATTAAATAATGTTCCATCGAAGTCCCATAGTATATTCAAGAGAAACACCCTTTCATGCATCCATAAGTTGCCAAATTTATTTTTAAGTGTATCATAGTTTTTATTTTGAACTAAATAATTACAGCCCGCACTTATTACATGGCGGATTTCTCGTGCTTGGGAAGAGAGCTGGTCAGGGCCATGTCTCCAAGCTGTGAAGATGTTAGTTGGAACTGAGCAAAAACAACAAGGAAGAATGCAACAAATTCAATACACCGTCACTTTAATAATGAATGTTAAACGAAGGAGATGCTTAATTGGTACAAATAAAAAAATCGGACGTTTTTGCGCAAACGACGTCAAGGGTTACATAGTCAATGAGGCAAGAAAAGAATGGATAGATCCAGTATATGATGACTTGATAAAGAGGGTGGTTCAAGTTTATAAGGACCAGCTAGGGCCGAACCTTCATAGTATATATATCAGGGGATCTATTCCGCGTGGCTTGGGAATAGTCGGTGTTTCTGATTTAGATACACTATGCATCACGAATAATAAAATGGATGAGCTGGATTTAACTTGGGTTAACAAAGCTGAAAACGAAATAAACCAAGCCTTCAGTTGTGTGAATGGGGTGGAGTTGAGCTTCTACCACATCGAGGAAATTTGTAATTCGAGTACCTTTTCCATCATTCCCTTTATGATTAAAACACATAGCATATGTGTATACGGAAAAGATGCAGGACATCACTTGCCTTCTTATAGAGCTGATAGAACGCTCGCCAATGATCATATCATAAACCTGCAGCAATACATCGAATCAGCAAAACATGACCTTCAAGGCAATGAAGATAAAGAAGATATTTTAGATTGTTGTATTTGGATCATGAAAATCATTATCAGGGCTGGCCTTGCCCTGATAATGGAGATAGAAAAACAATATACCCGAGATTTATATCCCGCATATAAAGCATTTGCCAAGCATTTTCCTGATCAAGAACCAAATATGAGACAGGCACTGGATTATGCAATCAACCCCAGCCCAGATGCGGAACAATTACTTTCATTTTTGAATGAAATGGGTGAATGGATGGTAAAGGAGTCCGAAAAGTGGTTGATGATCCACAATCCAGATAGGTTAAGAAAAATGAATCTGAATGAGTAAGACATCAAATATGAGGCCACTCCTCCATTTCCGGTAATTTAAAAAAGCCCACCTGCTGCTGCAAGGTGGGCGCACTATAAGGTTACTTAAAATCCAGCTTCATACTGCTTCGGTACATTCGTCTCTTTTCTTAGCTGCTTAGCGGCTTCCAAAGTCCAATATGGATTTCTAAGCATACCTCTGCCAACTTGTACAAGATCTGCATCTTCATTTCCGATGACGGCATTGGCCAAGATTGGATCATCCAGTCTTCCGACAGCCATAACCGGGACTTGGAGTGCTTCCTTGATTTGACGCGCTAGCGGCACTTGATATGCTGCATGTGTACCAGGTCTTCCCCAAGCAGCAATCTGTCCTTCCCCACCAGAGGATACGTCAAAGACGTCTGCTCCTGCCTCTTTATAGGCTTTCGAAAACTCGATACTTTCCTTAATGTCATAGCCGCCCTCGACATATTCTTTTGCTGAAATTCGCACAATCAACGGCATATCTGCTGGCATTTCGGCTTTAGCTGCTTGAATGACTTCCCGACCAAATTTCGTCAGATCCTGCCCATACTCATCTTCCCGTTTATTGGTAAGCGGGGAATGGAATTGGTGGATGAGGTAACCGTGAGCGCCATGTATTTCAATGGCATCGAAGCCTGCCTGTACGGCCCGTCTAACTGCTAAACGGAATTTTTCGACCATGCCTTTTACTTCTTCTGTCGTCAAGGCTCTAGGTGTTTTGGAATTCTCGTCAAATGGAATTGCAGACGGCGCAACCGGTTCAGCTGCATCTTCTGCTTTACGCCCAGCGTGTGCAATCTGAATACCAATTTTCGCCCCATGACTATGAACAGCTTCCACAATTCTAGTTAGAGCGGGAACCTGCTCATCAGACCACAATCCCAGGTCATAATCCGTGATTCTTCCATCAGGCTCTACATCTGTCATTTCCACAATGATGAAGCCGGCTCCGCCCACTGCTCGGCTGACATAATGCTGATAATGCCACTCATTGGCAATACCGTCTTTCTTTTCAACGGAATACTGGCACATTGGCGGCATGACGACTCTGTTTTTCAGTTCGAGATTTTTGATTTTATATGTACTGAACAAGTTTTCCATATTAAAAACTCCTTAGCTAACATTTTATATGCATAACGCATACATTCAATTTATCGTTATCCATTTCTCATGTCAAATAAAAGGCATAAACAAAAAAGTACCTTATGAGGTACTTTTACCACCCTGCATCTTATAGTTTCTGCAGTAATTGCTTTAGTATTCGTTCAGAATCCATCTGAGCTAAATTGTTACTTATTACTTCATAAAAGGAAAGAAGGCCGCGATTTAATTTATCTTCCCCTAAGGCTGTCAACTGAGTATATGTCCCTCTGCGATCCTCCGTACACATATGTTTTTGCAAAGCGCCGCAGTTTTTTGCTTCCATATTCCCAACCAACCTGGACAGAGCACTCTGGCTCAAACCGATCAATTCCTGAAGCTTTTGCAGTCGGAGCTTTTTCTCGGGAGCCTTGGAGAGATGGTACAATACATAAAACTCTTTTATCGATAACCCCAATTCGTTTTGCAATGCAGTTTCAAGTTCTTTCTTGATCTTCAATTGCAAATTATCCAAAGCCAACCAATCATCCATGAACGCATGGTTTGTCATCATAAGAAATTCCACCTATTCGTATCTCACTTGCTATACGTTTTACTATACTGTAATTGGAAGTGGAGCTCAAATTTATTTCTCGAGTATAGATAGATGATATCAGTCTCACTTTAAGAATTGGCGATTTCTAATACTTCTCTCGCCATTTGCTCATACTCTTCTAACCCTGAAATGATTGTAAATTCAGCAACTGCCACTGGATAAGCAGCATTAAGCTCAATGATGTGTTCTTTCATATTAGGCCAATAAATCCCTCCTGCTTGCTTGTAATAGGCGATTAATTTCTCTAATTGTGGTTCCCCGAATATTCGATATTGGAAAACAAAGTCATTTGCTACATCCGTTACTTTTGCTTCGGTCCAGTCAATCAAACCAGTTACGTTTGCGTCTTTATCAATCATCGTGTGTCCTGCATGTAAATCTCCATGTATGAGACCTGTTCTTTCTGGCCATAAATCCTTATTATTGACCCAGTATTGCCAACGTTTCCATAAGGATTCTCCTACTCCAAATCTTTCTTTAACCTTCTTCATACGATCCATCATTGATTCCCTCGCTTCGTCTGCTGTATGAACTATTAATCCTGCTTTAGATGCCTCTTCTATCGGTATGGTGTGTAGAGAAGCTAAAGTTTTGGCTAATGTCTGATGAAATTGTTCTGGTACATTTTCATGATTCATCTCCCATACATAGTTTTGGATCTCTGGGTCAATGGTACCCGCTGGAACGCCAGCCAATTTTCTGTACGCAATTAAATCATCTTCATAGACCGACCAAAATGGAAATTGAAAATCAACATATTTGTTGATTATATCCAGTGTTTTCTTTTCTACGATCGTCCTCTTCATGACATCATCACGTCTTGGAAACCTCAGTACCCATTCATTCCCCTTGATATCTTCAGCGTAAGCAACCTTAAAATCCAAACCAGACTCATTGAATATTATCGAGTCTTCTTTTACATTCAAACCATAACCCTTTGCAATCTCAGCGGCTTGCAGTTTATTCAAGATAATCACTCTCACTTTTCACTAAACTTCGGAGTATTCGAGATTTCCTATACTAAACATACACAAAAAAGAGAGGGAAATTCCCCCCTCTTAAAAAATTATTGCCCCATCCACGCAGGCTTATGAAATTCAGCAAATTCTTCCTCTATCACTTTGGCAAAACCCTCTGATTCAACAGCTTCTTTTATATCCTGAACAAATTGTTCATCTTTGTTTTCAGTTGAGACGACAACTCGATTCTGTATGTCCTCCGGCAATTCATCAAGTGCTAATGCTGTAGATAAATCGATTCCAGCAGATATAGCGAAGTTACCGTTGATAGCTGCCAAGTCAACAGATTCTAATGTTCGTGGCAGCTGAGCTGCTTCAACTGGTTCGAAGTTTAAATTCTTTGGATTGCTTGTGACGTCTTTTTCGGTTACACGCAATGGATCGGCACTTTCATCGATTTCTATTAGACCGTTATCTCTTAGTACAGTCAGACCTCGGCCAAGATTAGTCGGATCATTAGCCAGTGCAACTGTGCTTCCGTCTTCTATTTCATCAAGTGTTTCGAATTCGTTCGAATAGATGCCGATAGGTGCCGTTGGAACTGTGATAATGCTAGTCAGGTCCATATTATTTTCTTCGGCGAAGGCGTCCATATATACTTTATGCTGAAATAGATTGGCATCCAGTGAACCAGTTGCCAATGATTTATTCGGCTGCACATAGTCGTTGAATTCCTTTACTTCCACTGTATAACCTTTATCCTCTAAATACGGTTTTACGCCTTGTTCAAGCATGTCGCTGTAAGGAATTGTTGCGCCTAAAACGATTTTCTTATCAGATGACGCACTGCTTTCTCCAGAACCACAGCCTGCTAAAATTGCTGTAAACACTGCGGCAAATAACACTAAAATAGCTTTTTTCATATTTGTTCCCCCTGAAAGTTCATCTTTTTGATACGACTCTTGCTACGAGATCACCTAGGTATTGAACAAGTTGAACGAGTACAATCAGCACGATAACTGTGGTGAACATGATTGTATTATCGTATCTGTAGTATCCATACCGTATTGCCAAATCTCCGATCCCACCTCCGCCTATTGTGCCGGCCATAGCAGAATATCCAATGAGACTGATAGCTGTAATGGTTAGTCCTGTGATTAAGCCCGGCTTTACTTCTGGAAGGATGATACTTCTGATAATCATCCACGGAGAGGCACCTACCGCAATTGCTGCTTCAATCACACCCTTGTCTATATCCCTGGCTGAGGATTCTACGATCCTTGCATAAAATGGGATAGCTGCAACAGATAAAGATACAGAAGCAGCTAAAGGACCGATCGTCGTATTGAGCAGAAATTGTGTGAAAGGCAGTAAGAATACAAGCAGAATAACAAAAGGAACCGATCGAATGAGATTAATAATTAGTCCGGCTATTCTTTTTACCACCACATTTTCTAAAAACAAGCCTCGGTCTGTTACAAATAATAGGATTCCAAATGGCAGCCCAATCAAGATCGCCACAGCCAAAGCGATGGAAACCATTAGAAGCGTTTCAAGAAATGCTTGGTTCAATTCAGGCAAGATGGCGATTACGCGATCCATCATCAAACACCTCCACCTTGCTTACTTTATCTCTCAGATAAGCAATTGCTTTATTTACTTCTGCTTCATTTCCGTTCAATTCCATCACGAAAATTCCTAACGGCTTGCTTTGGATGTATTCTACTTTGCCGTGCAGTATATTGCCGCGGATCGGAAAAGCCTGTAGCATATCCGATACAACAGCATCGGCAGCAATGTTGCCTTTGAATTGCAGCCTGACCAGCTTTCCGTTTATCTCCCCCAATAATTCTTCCGGGAGATCAAAACTAAGTACAGTTTGAATAAACGATAGTGTCAGAGGATTAGCAGGATCGGAGAAAATATCATAAGTTGGCCCGTGCTCTACCACTTTCCCATCCTGCATCACTGCACAGCGGCTGCAAATCTCCTTTACAACCTCCATCTCGTGCGTGATGACAACGATTGTCAGCCCCAGTTCTTTATTTATTTTCTTCAGCAAAGCCAAAATTGATTTTGTCGTACCAGGATCCAAGGCAGAAGTAGCTTCATCGCATAAAAGAATCTTCGGCTGATTCGCAAGTGCCCGCGCAATACTGACTCGCTGCTTCTGACCGCCGCTAAGCTGTGCTGGATACTGATGTTTTCGATCCTCTAACCCCACCAAGGCAAGCAGCTCATCTACTCGCTGCTTTATTTGTTTTTTATCTGCTCCTGCAGCTCGTAAAGCAAATGCCACATTCTCATATACCGTTTTTGAGGAGACTAGATGAAAGCCTTGAAAAATCATACCAATCGACTGTCTAGCTTTTCGCAAATCTTTAGGTGACAACTTGTGCAAATTAACTCCGTCGACAAAGACCTTACCAGACGTTGGTTTTTCCAATAAATTGATGCAGCGCAGCAAGGTACTCTTGCCTGCACCGCTGTACCCAACAATCCCAAAAACTTCACCAGCTTCAACGGTTAATGTCACATCGTCAACGCCAATAATCTGCTTGCCCTTGCTGGTGTACTTCTTTGTAATATTCTCTAGTTTTATCACCTTTCATCTCCCTCTCCTGTTGGTGTTTTCAGCAGTCGATAGTTGCTTGCAGGATGTCCAGATGGCAGTCTGCTTGATTCATAGTCAAACAATTTTTCTCTCAATGTGCCTGATTTGTAGGACTGTTTATATAGTCCGCGTTCTTGCAGAATCGGGATAACCAGATCAACAAAGTCTTTCAAATCTCCAGGTGTAACAAGATGGTTCAAATTAAAACCGTCCACTCCTGATTCCTCGAATTGAAGCTGGATAGCATTTGCTACTTCCTCTGGATTCCCAACTATCAAACTTTTGTCAGGGGTATCAAATCGCTTCAATGCTTCGCCTACCGTCAGCTGCTTGGCTGCATCCTTTGTCAAAGAGGCTGCTTTATAATGCCCTCCTTCTGTTGTTTTGCCATATGTAAACGGCTCTTCAGGATCTAGCTCTTCATATTCTGAAATATCATAGCCACTTGCGCCAAATTGCGCCTTGGCAGCATCTGGACTCCAATGACTTGCATATTCCTGATACTTTTGCTGTGCCTCTTCTGTTGTTTCCGCTACGATGACACTCAGGAAAGAGAAAATCTTAATATGATCTGGATTTCGACCATGCTTGGCAGCTCTCTCCCTTATATCCTCTGCATAATAACGGATGCGCTCAGGCGTGGGCCCTCCAACGAAAACACATTCTGCATGCTTGGAAGCAAATTCCCGTCCACGTTCGGATGTACCTGCTTGATAAATCACAGGTGTCCGCTGTGGGGAAGGCTCACTTAAATGCGGTCCCTCTACCTGGAAGTAATGGCCTTCATGATTGATTTCATGTACTTTTTCAGGATTCACCAATACTTGGTTTTGCAGATCTTCAATCACTGCATCCTCCTCCCAGCTGCTTTCCCATAGCTTATAAGAAACCTCCAGGAATTCATCGGCAATCTCATACCGCTCATCATGCTTGATCATTTCGGTCAAACCAAAATTCCGCGCAGCATTCGGAAGATATGACGTCACAACATTCCAAGCAACTCTGCCCTTCGTCAAATGATCCAGCGTGGAAAAACGACGCGCATTTCCAAATGGTGGTTCATATGTAGTACTTACTGTAACGGCGAAACCCAAATTCGCGGTTACACTTGCCATCGCAGAAATCAATAGCGCTGGATCATTCAGGGGAACCTGCAGACCATCCCGGATCGAAGGAGCTTTACTATTCCGGTAAACATCATATATTCCCAGTACATCGGCAAAGAAGATGGCATCGAATTTTCCGCGTTCGAGTAGCTTCGCCAGATCAATCCAATAATTCAAATCCTTATACTGCCGATGCCGTTTACTCTCTGGGTGCTTCCACAACCCATGCGAGTTATGCATCGCACTATTCATATCGAATGCATTCAAAATGATTTGCTTCCCCACTTTTATCCCTCCGTTTTAACAAATAAAAAGACCTCTTCTCAGATAAGAAGAGGTTGCTTAGTCGACGCAGGCGTACAACGTCCACTCTCTTCTCATCTTTCAAGCTAGTAGCTTGCTGGAATTGGCACAGTACTGCAGCAGTCTGTTGCCGAGGCTTCAAAGGGCCAGTCCCTCCACCTCTCTGGATAAGAAATGCTTATTGAATTAAAGCTCAATATACAGGACAGTCCTCTACCTGTCAATCGAGTTTTCGAAACTGGTTTGATAATTGACAACATTCTGTGTATGATTTATATTTATGCCGACAACCTAATAAATCACTTATCTAGAGTCAGGGTAGGAACTGGTCCTGCGACCCTGCAGCAACCGCTTCAACAAAGCAAGGTGCTAATTCCAGCAGACAGATGTGTCTGAGAGATGAGAAAGTATATGTACATAAACGTATCCTCTTTCTCTTAGAAAGAGGTTTTTAATTTTATTGGATGAGGAGAATGAAGATGCGAGAGACTGCCGAAAAAACTGAATTGTTCGCTCAAGTGAAACAGCAAGCTATAAAACTAGCTGCAGTGTTTAAAGAACGTGCCGCCCATACTGATACGACCGGTGAATTTCCGTACGAAAACTTCCAAGCTTTAAAAGAAAGCAACTTCTTGTCATTGACTGTCCCTCCAGAATATGACGGCAAAGGATTGAATCTCTCAGAGTACTTACAGATCCAAGAAATACTTGCCCAAGGAGATGCTGCAACAGCCCTGTCATTCGGCTGGCAACTTGGTGTCATCTTGGAAAATACCGAAAACCGGAAGTGGGATGAACATAGCTTTCAAGATCTCAGCTATAAAATCGTGCATGATAAGATCCTGCTGAATTTAGCACAGACGGAAAATGCTACCGGCAGCCCTTCAAGAGGAGCGGCTCCTACCACTATCGCAAGTTCGGAAGGAACAAAATGGAGAATCAATGGTCGCAAATCCTTTGCTTCGATAGCTGCAGCATTGGACTATAGCATTGTCACGGCGACGATTCATCCTTCCGGCAACAAAGGGTTCTTTTTAATAGATCATTCCTTGGAAGGTGTAGCTGTGGAGGAAACTTGGGACAGTATCGCGATGAGAGGCACAAGGAGTGACGACATCATATTGGATGATGTACTCGTGGATCAAGAGGCGCTGCTTGTGGAAGAAAACAAAGGTACAGTAACTCCAAGAGGCTGGTACTTGCAAATCGCAGCTGTTTATCTCGGTATTGCTGCAGCTGCAAGAGATTATACAATTCAGTTTGCATCCGAATTACGACCTGCTTCCTTGCCTGGTCCAATCAAGGAAGTCCCGGAGGTCAGAAGGAAAATCGGTGAAATAGAACTAGCTCTCTTCAATGCCAGGGAAGTTCTTTATGCGACCGCCAGGAAGTGGATCGATTACCCTGAAAAAAGATCCGCAATGAGTCCAGATCTGGCAGCCGCAAAACACATAGTCACGAATAATGCGAATCATGTTGTTGATCTTTGCATGCGAATCGTTGGCGCCAGAAGTTTATCTGCTAATAATCCTTTACAGCGACACTTCCGGGATGTACGGGCAGGTTTGCACAATCCTCCGACGGATGATGCAATTGTTTATACGCTGGCTGATCATGCACTGAAGTAATAACAATTTTTTTGTTCTTGCATCCACAATCGGTATAGGAGCAAAACGTCCTTTATTCCCTTTACGACCTCTCTTAAAACAAGGAAGAAGCCGCCCTATGAGTTAAGGCGGCTTCTTCCATTAAGCTGTACGACGATTTCTAGCGATTGAAACGCCGCCGTATATAGTTAAGAATAGCCCCATGATTACAAAAGAGTAACGGTATACGGCGGATCCAAAGCTTTGAGCCGAAAAGAAAGAAACCGATAAACTGATACCCAAAATCCCCATCAGCACTAGCAGGATGTTTATAGTATTTTTATCTCGGTTAATAATCGGCAGAGATAAAACGAATAGCATAACTCCGCTGATAAGAGCCAGGATTGGATAAAAAGGATAGAACTTTATAGCGTATACAAAGTAATCCAAGAAAACGATATCTGTTGGGAAAGATGGGTCAGCGATCAATAACTGGGTAAAAGGTGTGGAGCGTTCCCAATCAAACGGATCATCTAAAATATTACTTCCTTCATAAATAGACAAAGCAAGAAAGAACACACTGAAGAAACATGCTGAAATGATTGCATTATACCTTTTCACACTAATCCTCCTATTTCTCCTGCACTAACAGGCATAGATAAAACTCCCAAAAAACCGGCAATTGCCAGGTCGTAGCTGCCGGTTTTTTATTCGTTTCACCTGTTATACTTCGCATCGAAATCTTCATCCGACTGAAATAAATATATAAGGCCTTCAATAAAACCAATGATACCCGGAATGACTGTCCATGAAAATAACAAGTACACAATCCCCATCCCAATGTTCCCCAGATAAAACTTATGAATCCCTAAATTGCCCAATAAAATCCCAAGCACACCTGCCACAATCTTGTTTTTCATGGCTACCCCTTTAGATAAAATATTATTGAGTCACTATATTAGTATACTAAACATCAGAAAATTCAAACACCTATATAAGCCTTAACTTAGTCAAGAATTCATATCCAAGCATATTAAATTTAATTTCGCCAACTGCCAAAGCCCTTCCTTATAATCTTTATCCCAATCACTAATGTACAACGCAGGCATATGATCAGATGGAAAATATCTCTTTACATTTTCAGCAGCCTTATGCAAGAATTCTTCGCTGGCTTCTGCTTGATGAAAAACGATATGCGAAGGATTTATTAATGCACTGATGGTCTGGATCAATTTTGAGACCAATGAGATGGACTTTTCATCATCTTTGTCAAAATCACTTTTTGTAATAACTCTGCTATCGTCATTTAAAGGAATGAATGAGATTTCCCCGCTGAACATTGTGTGTCCCTTTACTAATTCCCCATTGATCAGGATACCGGCACCTGGTCCATTCGCTCCCATATATATGTACACAACGGAAGCTTCATGGGATAGTCCATTTCGTTTTTGATATCCGAGTACTGCAGCATTCATGTCGTTCTCGATTGTTAAATCGACTGTTAGATTCGAGATAGCTTTTATATTTTGATTTGCATAAAGTGAATAATCCGGAATATAGCTTATCACGTCCCCATTAACAGCACCTGGTATGCCAATCGCGATGGTTTTTATAGAAGGGTTCTCTGCCAGTTTTGTTTTAAAAAATTCTGCTAAAATAGAGGGATCGTGCTCTAAAAAGCTCTTCGCAGTATCTTCAAGGATCTTCTCCTTATATGCATTCGTAATGACATACTTCGTTTCCTTTTTTTCAAGATAAACCAATAATGCATGGGCAAAGTCCGGATTATAAGCATAGCTGCGAGCCCTCCTTCCCCCTGCCGATGGTGTAAGGCCCAAGGAGAGTACTTCTCCTCGGTTCACCAACTCCTCGATAAATTTGCTTGCAGTGGGAAAGCTTATCGAAAGAGCTTCGGCAATTTCTGCCTTGGACATCCTATGATGGTCCATCAGCAAACGTCTTATTCCCCTAATTATATTTATCTTCACTTGTTCCTGCATCGTCATTTGATCATCCAACGTGAACACTTCCTCTTATACTTCTATATGCTTTAGAACGCGCGCAGGATTACCACCGACCACAACATTGTCAGGAACACTCTTCGTCACAACAGATCCTGAGGCAATGACGACATTATTGCCAATGGAAACTCCTGGATTAATCACTGCACGCCCGCCGATCCATACATTATCTCCAATGGTAACCGGCTTGCCAAATTCCAATCCGGAATTACGTTCTGCCGGCTCCAAAGGGTGTGTTGCCGTATAGATGTGAACACCCGGCCCGAGCATACAATTATCACCGATTCGTATTTTACATACATCCACCATAACACAATCGTAATTCGCATAAAAATTCTTCCCGACAAAAATATGAAACCCATAATCACAGCGGAAATTCGGCATGATGGTTGTTGTATCGTCAGCTGCTCCCAAAAGCTGCTTCAGAATTTCCTTGCGATGCTTTTTTTCATATCCTCTTGTATAGTTGTATTGGTATAGGAGTTCTTGCGCTTCCAATCTGTCCTGTACCAGTTCTTTGTCCGCAGATAGGTACAACTCTCCTGCGGCCATTTTTTCTTTCTCCGTCATGTTTTATCCCCTCTATATAGTGATTTCGATAGTGTTCCCTTCTGGGTCTTCAATGACGCTCTCATAGTAGCCATCTCCTGTAGTGCGTGGATTACCCTTGATTGCATAACCGTCCGCCTTAAGTTTTTCAGTCAATCTATCAACCGCTTCTTTACTGCCAACAGAAAATGCTGTATGCGCCCATCCTAAATGATCAGGAAGCGATTGCCCATTGATCGTCTTTTTCTTCATCAATTCCAATCGTGCTCCACTCGAAAAGGTAAGGAAATAGGATGAAAAACCTTTCTTTTCATTCACATATAAGCCGTTACTTTTTGCACCAAAATAATGTGTATAAAACTGCCTCATCTGCTCGATATCTTTCACCCAAACAGCAATATGTTCAATTTTCATCATCAAGACCCCTCTCCACACTTATTAAACTAGTTTAATAAGTATACAAAATAAATTTTAGTTCATCAAATGAATCATCTTTTGAATGGTGAGCAATACACCATTTTCTTCATTTGCCTTCGTAATGAAACTAGCTGCTGCTTTTGTATTCTCACACGCATTTGCAACCGCAAAGCTATATTCTGCGATATGCATCAATTCCACGTCATTCTCCCCATCACCAAATGACATCGTTTCTGCCTTCGTCGCTCCCACAAGTTCCTGTAATATTTGAACGGTTTTTCCTTTATGGACATCTGCTGCTGTAATATCAAGCCAAGCTGGCTCAGAAGCAACCATATAGACAGGTTCAGAATATGTCTGATCCAGCAAATGCTGTTTTAGTTTGACCGACCTGTGCAACTTATCATATACGGTTATTTTGACAAGTTCAGATGGAATAGCAGTTAAATCATTCATTTTTCTCAATTCTTTATAAGAACCTCGAACAATTTTATATTCTGCTTCCGGTATATCAGACCGTACATACGCAGCTTCTTTAGTACAAGCAATAACAACCAACTCTTGCTCATATGATTGGATATGATGTATAAGATCAATTCCTAATTTTTTGTCGAGCGGAAAATCCCTTATCAGTTCGCCATCTCTTTTGATCCGAGTGGCACTATCCCCCAACACCCAGATATCTGAATGACCTTCAAATAATTCTTCCACCCTTTCACACTGTTTCCCTGTACAAGCAGCAAAGATAACGCCATTTTCTTTCATCATTTTATGTGTTTCACTGAATAGCTCCCTGTCGAAACTCCCTTTATTATTCAGAAAAGTTCCGTCCAAGTCTGTCACAACCAGTTTTAACATATTGCCTCTCTCCTTCATCTGCAGTAAGTACGACTGAAGCATACATCCTGGAATCGATCTCATGTCAATAAAAAAATTATTTTACAATCCTTGCTGGCAAACAACACATAATGTACACAAGGCATATTTATAATGAGAATAATGAAAAAACAAAGGAGACGTAAGATGTTATTGCTTTTATTTGGTTTGCTTATTGTAGTCGTTATAACCATCACAACGCCTAAAGACCTGTTTCATTCTCCTGACGAAATTTCTACAGCCGTCACGCAAAAAGCGAAAATCGACGCTGAAAATTATATAAAATCCACTCGAACCAACAATCGCTTCTGAATCAACTTCATTCAAGGGATATTTGTTCCATCTTCTGTTCTAAATTCCTTTTTATAAAAAAGCATGCGTTGCGGCATGCTTTTTTCAGTGTTCGAATTTGTATGGTACTTACTGTACTTGCTCACATCAAAGCGTTTTAGTCAGTATGAAATCCGTTTGTTGTTCGTCCCCCATATAAAAAGAATGCGCACCAGTTTTAACAAATCCATTTTTGTTATAAAAAGCGATTGCATTTAGGTTCTTTTCCCATACCCCTAGCCAAATGGTCTTTTTTCCCAGCCCAGTTGCTAGATCTATCGCCTTGTTCATCAGGTATCTACCTATCCCCTGTTTTTGAAATATTGTTCTTACATAAATTCTTTCAATTTCAAAGGACTCGTCATCCTTTTTTTCGGACTGGGCATCGCCTGTGTTTACTTTAAGGTAACCAGCAAGTTCTTCATCCTTATAGATGAAATAGAACCCCGATAAGCTATTGGATAATTCTTTTTCCAACTGATTGATGTTAAACGCCTTGTCCAAGTAGGCTTTCATATTCTCAGGAGAATTCTGATCTTTAAATGTATCGTGGAATGTTTCGATACTAATCTCCTGCAGCATCAATACATCTTCAAGGCAGCATTTTCTTATATTTATCGTCATTTACAGTAACTCCTTTATGATTCAATAGTCTCGCGTATTTCCTTTTTTAACGTATTCCCAGTCTATTTCCACGTTCTTTCTCACTCTTTGCAAAAGATGATAGATAGTTTCTATTTCACTTTCAGAAAATCCAGCTAGTGCAACCATATTGGAATGATCATTTTCTTTGATAATCGAATGATAAACCTCTTTCCCTTTCTCTGTCGGGAATAGTTTTTTGATCTTCTGGTTCTGCTTATCATTCCGCTTTTCAATAAAGCCATTGATTTCAAGTTTCTTTATGGCACGCGCTGCGGTTGTTCTATCCACTTTGATCATTTCGGCCAACTTCTCTTGGATGATTCCTGGATTCTCAACTACGCGCACAAGATATAAATATTGCCCCTTGGCAAGGTCAAATTCTTTAAATTCTATATTGCTGATAGAATCTAAGGCCCTGGCAATCATCCCGATTTCCCGTAGGATTTCTTTCATATAGCCACCTCTTTTTGATTTGTGTGTAGGATGTAATAGTAATGCATTTTTGTTGTATTTGCAACAAAATTACAAGTAAACATATGCATCGGTGTAGATGTCTATTGAACTAGTATATGAGCGTAAAAGTATATAAACATGAAAAAAAATGTAAAATGAATCCTTAGGAATAAAAAGGTTTAACTTCATACTAACAGGGGATACAAGTATAGTTAGGGGGATAGTAGAAGTGCGCTTAAATGAAAAGAAATTAATTTATAGGGAGCTAGTCCGATTGATGCGTGATTTTGAAAGATGCCCAAGTGACCATATCAAAAAAAATATTAACCAAGACATCATATTATTAAAAAAAGCAATGCAATATAAAAAATAACTCCTCCATTTTCGTGTGAATAAAATGGAGGATATTTTTTTATTCTAAAATGCCCGGTTAACCACAACTCGCGGAGAGCAGCGATTGGATAGTATTGACACTGAAGCCGATTTCCAATGGCATTGCTATCTGTACTAGCTGTCTTATACCAGTTAGCCCCTTGTTTACAACATTATTCGTATTAGCTCTTTATGTATGGCAGCTAGTATACTAACACCTTCCAATGCAATTTCGGTTCTCAGTATAATAGTATTTGTTATCCTTATTTCTATTAGATTCCTCGTACACTCATTGAACTTTAGCCATTGAGTAACTTTTCCTGTTTCAATTAACCATTCGCAAGTTTGTCATCTAATTCGGCCGCCAAACTCAACAATTAATCGGACTTGATATTGTCCAGGCTAAAGAGTTAGTTAATAAAATTAAGTAGTATTAAACCCTTTTCATGCTAAGGGGTTTTTCCGTACCAACTGTTCAATGAGATTCTTCTTCAAAATCTCTCTAACTCAAGCTTGCTCCTACCGCTTTCCCACACAAGACAATTTGTTAACTTTTAGAAACTATCAACCATTTCATTCGTATATCATTTAGAGGTGACACTAATGTTCGAATACAAATTTGTTAAAGTTGAATTGGGTACTTGGAACAGTAAACCTAAAGAAGATTATCAGGACATCATCAACAAACATGCAGCCAGCGGATGGAGATTCATTCAGATATTCGCTCCTTCCACCAAGGGATACGGTTCAGCCGCCTATTTTGAATTGATTTTCGAAAAAAACCTTCGTCCTTAGTTCATTTTCAGCGGTAATCTCATTAAAAAAATGCGTGTCCCTATACTAGGGGCACGCATTTTTCATTTTTTCTTCAGCTTATATCCTATCACAAGTATAAGTATCCATAATGGCATTATATAAAGAGCCAAACGATAATCCGGCATGAAGCCTATGATGACAAGCACCGCTACAAGGAATAGGAGTACGACATAATTGGATATAGGATACAGCGGCAGCTTAAAGGATAGCTTGCGTGCTGCTTCCTTTCCTATGCGCTTCCGAAATGCCAAGTGAATGGTAACGATCATAATCCAGTTGATGATACCTGCAACCGTCGCAGTAGCCATCACGTAGCCGAATACCTTTTCCGGGAATAAGTAATTAATGATAACAGCAATTCCAGCCACTCCCGAAGACAGTAAAATAGCTGGTACTGGTGCACCTGTCCGTTTCCCGACACGCTGCAGGAACCGTGGCGCGTTGCCTTGCTTCGCTAAGGAATGCAGCATGCGTCCATTACTGTACAGACCACTATTGTGTGCCGACACAGCTGCAGTCAAGACAACAAGATTCAATATTCCAGCTGCTGCGGGTATACCGATACCATCGAGTATTTGGACAAATGGACTGCTTTCCCCATCAATTTGATTCCATGGAAAGATAGACGTTATGACAATCATTGACCCTACATAAAAGATTAAAATGCGGTAAACAACTTGATTAATTGCCTTGGGAATCGTCTTCTTTGGTGTTTCAACCTCACCCGCTGTTATACCTACCAGCTCAACGCCACCAAAGCTGAACATCACGGGTACAATGGAAAGAAGAACGCCTATCATCCCATTGGGCAAGAATCCTCCTTCATCAAAAAGATTGGAGAATCCAGTCGGTATACCATCATTTCCAATACCAGTGAAGATGATTACCAAGCCCAGGACTATCATGCCGATAATAGCTATCACTTTGATCAGAGCGAAATAGAACTCGAATTCACCATACAACTTGACACTTAATAGGTTTATGCAAGTAATCAAGACCAGGAAGCCGAATGCTGTCAGCCAAGCCGGCACTTCCGGGAACCAATATTGAACATATATACCGACGACCGTCAATTCAGCCATCGTTACAGCTATATAATTAAACCAATAGTTCCATCCGGAGAAGAATCCGAAAAAGTCTCCTAAGTTCTCATAAGCATAATAACTGATGGAACCGGAATTTGGCGTATCGACAGAAAGTTCGCCCAGAGCACGCATGATCAGGAAAATCATCAAGCCCCCTGCCAGATAAGCAAGCGGGATAGCCGGACCTGCTAATCCTATGGAAGACGCAGAGCCATAAAATAGGCCGGTTCCAATTGCCCCGCCCAGTGCAATCATCTGCACATGGCGATTTTTCAAACCTTTTTGTAAATCATTTATCGATCGGTTGTTTCTTTCCATATCAAAGCCCCTTGCTCTCAACTTACCCACGTTATTCTATTTTGATTTGATAGCAAACTGCTTACAAACATCTGTAACAATTGTACAAACCGTAAAAGAGAATAGTGAAACATATGGATTATATCATATGTTATACCAATTGGGCTTGATGATCATCTCTTTCCTGGTAGTAACCTTGCTACTTCCGAATTTCCACTGTTTTTATAACGGAAATCCGACTTGCTGCTTCCATCATTCTGGGCGAAGTGAAATGTTTGATTACAACACGGCGGATGAAGAGAGCTAGGATGAATCCAATCAGTGTATCGTGAACAAAAACACGTTATGTGATCCTGCAGTCCTCGCATGTGCTATTTAGATAAGCTTGGTCGGTTCAGGGGAGCCGTTCATGATTTTTCATACCACCAACAAGGAAACGAACGGCAACTGCTGCTCCAATGCTCTGGGTCAAAACTGTTACATAATCCACTAAATTTAATCACTCTTGCATCACCATAATGGAATAATTTAAATAGGGAACTTAAATCTAGAAAAAGCCGTTCTCAATGAACAGCTTTCTAATAATTCACACCCGTTTTATGCTTTAAAGTTACAAGCCAATTGGTATCTCCGGTGCCATAGCCCTTGCTTTGTCCCACATCCCGTAAAGATCCATTGCTATAATCAATCGATAGGATGAAATCCGGAATGTTATCATACCCGGCTTCTGCTATTTTACTGAGCTCCGAACTATAGTGAGCTATCGCATAGGAAGCAGTATGCTTTTGTACAGGATCTTTCTCCAGCCCTTCTTTATATACTTCTAATAAATCACGTCCATCAGGTGTTACGTAACGCCCATCGACCACTTTTAAATTCTTCAGCCGATAGCCTGTGACGTCATACATTTCACGTGCGGCTTGATATTTTTTATATGCCTCTTCGGAAAATTGTGCTGAATCACTGCTTTGGCTTTTCATGATATGTAAGAATAGCTCTGTGCCATTGTCACCAGATTGCAGCACTTGCTCTATTTGCTCGATGAGCGTCTCATCATCTGTTCCGCTGACCCGCACCTTATAGTCAATCGGTGTAATCGTAAATGTAAGCTCTGTGCCTTGTGGTATGTGAATCTTGTTTCTGTTCAACAATACTTGCAGCTGCTGGTTCACCTGACTTCGCTGATACACTTTGGCATTCTCAGCCTCCACTTCCCCATTAAACCTGATATTGCGAAATGCAGCATCCTGCAGATTATAGTTTTGCGCTTTCCCTTTGAATAGCCATTCTGTTTCATTATCGTAAGCAGCCTGTCTTTCAGCAGCTGTCAGATCACTTCTGAAATAGGGCGACTTTGCATTTTGATACTTATCCTTGATATAGCCTAATGGATCAGACTTTGTTCTGTTAATCGCATTAACCCTGCTGTATTTTTTATCTAATATTTTGATTCTGATATCACCCTCAGATTCATAAGGGTTTTTGGAGTTGATTACCGTTACTTCTCCCTTGTCTATTACTGTTCGATCATTCGCAGATTGATATAATCTGCTGAAATTCCTTTCGTTTCCCGCTACTGTGGTCTTAGAGTAATTGATCTGATTGATACCCATCTCAGGTGATTGGGTCTCCAATCTGTATGCCTTTTCCCTCACTGATTGTGTATCTACAGATGTACTTTTATCAGATGAAACCTTTTTCCAGATATTTTGTGCCATGACTTGGGTGCGGATATATTGATGATTCAGACGCATTCGATTCCCTCCTGACTATGTCTCTTTTTTTATCGGCACACCATTTGTAAATATTAACCTTATGTAACATATATTTATATAAGAAACTTTATATGTATCTTCGGTCGGACTTGATTGAACCTTTAATTGAAAGCTGTACATGTAGATACGATTCGGTATGAACGGTAACCCTTGCCAATGAATATCTTTGAAAGTCCTGTACCCCCATAATTAAACCACTCATTTAGTTAAATAAAATATGGGCAGGATTACATGTGTCCATGCGGTTCTTGAGGAGTCATCGAGGCAGATGGAAAAAGAAACCGAGGTTCGGGATAAGGATGACAATGGACATTCAGGATTGCTAAGAACTCTCCTATAAAAAAAATCCATCATTTAGATGGATTCATTGTCTCTCTCGCAAATTTCGGATTGTTAGTAAAAGTACCATCGACTTTCAACTGGAACATTTCCCTCGCTAACTCCTTTTCATCGTCATAATAATAAGTGTGAATATCCAATCCATTATCACGAGCCATACTGACAAGGTCTTTATCTGTACTACCTGCATAAGTACCAATAGCAAATGCAAACGTACTGATTTCGTTCAAGCGTTCTGTTGTTAGCTCCTGAATTTCTTTTTTGCGAAGCAATCGTACAAGCTGTACGTCTGGATTCCGCTCGTGAATCTTTAACAAGCTCGCTTCGTCGAATGACTGAATAATTACATTGTCATCATCAATCTTGTTTTCTGTTAAAATCTGCAACAACTGATCTTCCATCGTGATCTTGCCATCTGCATTGCTCCTTGTTTCAATATAATATTTTACCTTGTTCTTATAATGGGAAACGATGTCCCGCAGCGTCGGAACCTTCTGTCCACCCCCCGCATCCAAGGATTCAATATAATCCAGGGTCAGCTCCCCCACGAACCCTTCTCCATCAGTGGTGCGGTTTACATCTTCATCATGCATCGCAATCAATTCCCCGTCTTTCGTCTCCCTTAGATCTATTTCAATATAATCAGCTTTATCCTTGACTGCTCGATCATAAGAAGCAAAGGTGTGCTCCGGTTCTAAGTCAGATGCACCCCGATGGGCTATGATTAACGGATCATAGCCTGGGGTTGCACCAGAACCTGCGGCAGACTCGGCACCACTAGTGAAGGAACATGCAGATAATAGAAACAACAAGCTACAAATGATTAGATACATAATTTTCATAGTGCTATTAAACTACCATAATAAGAAAATTATAACAAGATTGCATGTAATAAATCCTACCCAAAAACTACAATTGACCTGTCATAAAAGAAGCCTCGAATACTTATGGTAATAAGGAAATGTCAACGCACCATTTCTGTTTCATCACAAAAAAACTGTTTACTTAATAATGACTTGAGATTATCCCCTTTGCTTCACCCGATAAAGTAATCCGATCATTCTTATCCTTGACAAATCCAGTACTACGTAATACTATATACCGGTATGATGTATCACTTATTATCATTAACACATAATACCGGTATAACATATTATTATATATCGAAATGGAGGGGCAATTATTGGAAAATATTACAGAAATGCTGAAAGGGGTACTTGAGGGTTGTGTGCTTGAAATTATCAGCCGTGGCGAAACGTACGGCTATGAAATCACGCAGCAGCTGCGGGATCTTGGCTTCACTGATGTTATAGAAGGGACAGTTTATACGATTACCATGCGCCTTGAGAAAAATAACTTAGTGGACATCGAGAAAAAGCCATCCACGATGGGACCGCCGAGAAAGTTTTACAAACTCAACGCAGCTGGTCAAGAGAAACTTACGTCTTTTTGGGAAAAGTGGGAATTCGTTTCAAACAAAATATACGAACTTAAAACAAATCAAAAGGAGAAATGATATGAGTATAATAAAAAAGATTATTGGAGACCTGGATGACAAGCGAGAATGGAAAGCAATGGAGAAGCGTGCAAATGCACTTCCTAGCGAGTATCAAACTGCTTACAACGCTATCAAAAAATATATGTGGGCTTCTAGCGGTCTATCCGATTGGAAAGACATCAGCCGTATTTTCGGTGGGATTCTCGATCTTTTTGAGGAAGGTGCAGCGGAAGGCAAGAAAGTCATCGATCTAACGGGTGGGGACGTGGCCGATTTCTGCGATGAATTAGTGAAAGACACGAAAACATGGAAAGATAAATATCGTACGAAATTGAATAATACGATTGGGCGTGGATAATGGCCGTAAATACAATCCATGATTCAGACTGAATGCAAAAAGCTCGAAATCCTTATGTACTATAGGATTTCGAGCTTTTTTAGGTTAGTTATTCCGATTGGACTCGAACTGTCTTCTTTGGTCGACTAATCCCTGTTCTCATTCCGGCAAATTATAAACGCAAAGACAAACCACTCCATGACCCTTGTCATCCCCCCGCGACTTATAGTAAAAAACGGAGTCATTACATTAAAAGTTAAGTATGTCATTTATTTGGAACCCAAAACAGCAAGTTGGGAATGCATTCTCCTGGATTCATGTTATAAAAACGAACTGTATGATCCGTTGTCTTAGCAATTACGTTATCCATGCCTTTCAACTTCGCAAAATCTCCATCGGTTTGATTTCGATAAGTTTCTAAAACTAAATTCTTTATGCCGTGCAACGTTCGCTTCTTCACGATCGTAGCCAATTTTTGCGACGAACTGGCAGTAGACATTTTATTCAGTAGTAAGCGTGAAAGATAACTAATCAGATTTTCGGTAGAAAATAGATACTATAGGATGGAGTTTTTAACCCATCCTTTTTATCCTTCATTTATGTACTTTTATAAAGTGAAGCTACCGGTAGAAATAATTTCCAATCCATTATTTGTAAAGATATACGCAGGTTCAGTTCCAACTACCTTTGTTTCACGATCCTTAATAAAGATAGCAGTTTCCTCAGGCAATGCAATTACTGGGGAATCAAAGTCTTCCATGAACTTATTAATTAAAATCTCATCATTCTTCCTAAAATGACACCAAACAGAATATTTCCCGATCATCGCCATACCCTGAAAGTCACTTACATTAGCTGTGTTTCTATCTAAATGAGCACAAGTCATAATATTTTCACCAAAAATAATTGCACCGGCACTTCCACCGTATACAATACCTCCGTTATTTATATATCGCCTTAATAGTCGGTAAAACTTACTATCCTTCATCTTCTTTAATAACATAAAAGTATTTCCACCGCCAATATATATAGCTGAAAAATCATTAAGATCTTCCATACACTTATTATTCACACTGCTCCATAAAACAATATTCTCAATGCCCAGTGGAATAAACACTCTTCTTATCCAATTAAAACAGTCATTGTAATCTGCTTCATCCATTGCAATAGGTATATACAACAAGGGTTTTTCTTTGTCGATTTCATTTACAAACATTCTATCCAAGATTATTGTTTGTTTCTCATTTCCTCCTCCTGATAGAAATAAAGTCCCCATAAAGCACCCCTTCTCACTATAATCGTTTAATGTTAAACACGATAACCAATTGTTATTTTCTGTCTTTCCAGCTACATTTAATTACGTCCGTTCCTGATTCCTCGTTCATAATCGTTATCAGAATGTTAGCATTTTCACTCAAATGCAATTAATATGAAGTGATTCCGATTTGAATCACCGCCCAACTTTTGTAAAGGTTAGCGAGAGTTGCTTATTTTTTTACATTTTACCTTCCAGTATCTTCTTTATCAAAGCGACCCCTCTTATTATTTCAAGCTCATTACAATTCCCATATCCAAAAATAAGCTGATTCGCATACTTTCCTTTATTTATTGCGTGCCTCTCAACCCCTTGGATTAATATTCCATTTTCTTTTATTACTTTTAACAGTTTCTCATTGAATTCAATACCAGGAAAAGCGGCTACAATATGTAATCCGGATGAAGATCCGATTATTCTTATTTCGGGAAAATTCTTTTGCAGATTCCTTATCAGGCACTCCCTATTTCCCTTATACAGCTTTCTCATTTTATTCACATGCTTTTCTAGATGCCCCTTCGCGATAAATCGAGCGAGGATCACTTGATTCAATATGGGTGAATGATAATCAAGATATCGTTTGACCTGAATGGCATTATTAATCAAATGTTTTGGCATGATAACGTACCCGATACGAAGTGCAGGAGATAATATTTTACTAAACGTACCAATATAAACTACTCTGTGAGGAGCCAAACTGTAAAGAGTACTGAAAGGTATTCCGTTATAACGAAATTCGCTGTCGTAATCATCTTCCAATATTATGCTGTCTGTTTCTTCCGCAAATTGAATCAGTTCTATTCTTCTTTGAGCTGGCAATATCGCTCCAAGTGGAAAATGATGTGAAGGGGTAACAGATAAGATAGTATGCTGAATATTTCTTGGAAGCGAGTTTGTTGTCAAACCATCCTTATCAACTGCAATTGGATGTATGCTACCTCCTGTACCACTTAAAATTTCCCGTATCTCTTTTGTGATTGGATCTTCTACATACACCACTCTCCCAGGCTCTATGATAGCTTTTGCAACCAATTGAAATGCTTGTGTCGCTCCTGAAGTGATGATGATGCTGGCTGGGTCGCATTCTATGCCTCGTATCCTGTAAAGATATGCCGCAATTACCTGGCGAAGTTCCTCGCTACCCTGTGGTTCCTGATAGCCAAATAAATCGGCAGCACTTGATTCATATACATCCTTCGCCACCTTAGACCATACCATCCTCGGAAAAGAGGCAAGAGCAGGAAACCCAGAACGAAAATCGATATAATCACTTTTTTCTTCTTTACGATTACAAGTCATGACAGACTTCTCTAAACGAAAATTATCCAAGAGAATCCCATCTGTCACAAAGGTTCCAGCTCCAAGCTTCGTTTGGAGATATCCTTCTGCAGTCATTTGCTCATATACTTCAACCACTGTATTTCGGGAAATCCCAAGTTGTTCAGCCATTGATCTAGTTGAGGGGAGTCGCTGCCCGCCAACAATCATGCCTTTTAATATTTTCTCTTTCAATTGCAAATGAAGCTGCCAAGATAAGGGAAGTGAATGATCTCTTTCTATCTCAAACCACACAACGCATCTCCTCCTTAAAAATTGGTTTTCAATTTCGTCCTTAATTGGCTCTACCTAAAACCAATATTACAATGTATATTCTACAGGAAACCATAACCATAATTGGAGGTATTTCTGTGTCAAAGGAAAGAATTGCTTTTATAAAAGTATCAGCTGCAATGATTATTGTCGGCAGCGCTGTAGTAAGCGGAAAATTATTAGTAGAAAGTATGCCTGTATTTCTTGCGGCTGAAATGCGGTTTTTCATTAGCACACTCATATTTCTGCCCCTATTAATCTGGAAAGAAGGTATACCTGTTTTTTCTTTCCGATTGGTTCGAATTCTCTTTTTACTATCCTTGGCAGGAGTATTTCTATATAACATCTTTCTTTTATACGGATTAAAATGGACCACTGCTTCAGAAGCTGGAATCATATCCAGTATTCTTCCTGCGTTTATTGCCGTCTTAGGATATATAATATTAAAAGAAAAGTTGTCACGAATAAAGATTATCGCTGTTTTCTTAAGTATAGGAGGCATACTGTGTTTACAACTTACTGATTCCCAAGCAAATCAGGAATTCCAGCTTCTTCAAATTTTAGGGAATGTGCTTATTGTTTGTTCAGTTATTGCAGAAGCAATATTTATCATCATTGGAAAATATGCTTCAAGTAAAGTCAGTCCACTTGCTATCAGCACATCGGTTTCTTTTTTTGGAACCATTCTCTTTTTCCCGCCGGCAATTTATCAAACTATGACTTCTGGCTATCAATTTCACTCAACTACAGACTTGGCATTAGTAGGCTATTCGGCTATCATCGTCACTGTTGCAGCCTTCCTCCTAATGTATCAAGGTGCCTCCGTGCTGCCCGCGTACCAGACAGGCATTCTAACCAGCATGGTGCCACTAAGCACAATCACTTTAGCTTCATTTATCCTGGAAGAATCTCTAAAGTTTCATCACTTTGTAGGATTACTATGTGTCTGTTCATCCATTATTCTAGCTTCAAGAGTCGAAAAGACAGAAGCAAGAACTTCATGAAGAAGAATAAGCCAACAAGCAACAAATCCATCAACTTAAAAGAGCGAATAGTGCCCCCTGAACATCATTAAGTTATTGTTAGGATGGTCGTCATAATTATTTAGTTTGGAAGAAATAAACACAAAAAAGCCTATAACCATTATGATTATAGGCTTTTCGAAGTGATGTTTCCGATTTCACTCAAACCAGCTTCCCTAGACTGTCCAGGTTCGTGTCCTGTACGGCAACACTCGATTATAAATACCTCAAGATACAATTTTCAATCCGACAACTCCTGCGATAATAATAAGAACACTTAGAACTCTTCCCATACTCTTTGATTCATTAAATAGAAGCATATTTAGAAGGACTGCTCCTGCTGTTCCTATACCCGTCCAAACTGCATACGCCACACTTAGCTGTAAATAATGAAAGGATTGGTATAACAGAATGAACGAGCAAATAAACCCGCCGAAGTAAATAGCAGCATTCCATACATTTTTATTACTACTGAATTTCTTAAGCCCTATAACTCCGACCATTTCAAAACAAGATGCGATAAGAACAAATAACCACCCCATAATTATGCTGCTCCTTTCTGTTTTTGTTTTGCATCTTTATTATCAGACAGTTTTAGCATGATAACTCCTGCAACTATAAGAAGCATAAATAGTGCCTTCATTACATTGAAACTTCCATCAAATATATAAATATCCATCAAGGCAGACCCTATGGTACCTGCTCCAGCAAAGATAGCATACACCGTGCCAGTCGGTAGAGACTCACAAGCCTTAGATAAGAAGTAGAAATCCAATAGGATGACTCCCCCAATTACTATCCAGTGCCATGGCGAATAAGCAACATTAAACCCGAATACCCAAAGTAACTCAAACAAACATGTTAGAACTAAAAATATTAGTGATTTGTTCATATCAAATACCATCCTTTTATCCAATTCTCAAAATGAATGAACATCAGTCATTTTTTAGGTTAAAGAATAACCCTAATGCGTAGGGTTATTTTTTATTGCAATGCATAAAAAGTCTATCAATTCCTCTTTATGAACCTTTAAGTTTGAATCCGAATCATTGTACATGAAAAGTTGTTCAGCTGATGATTCTATAGTACCTATTAAAATTTTTGCTACTGACCTCGTGTTGTTGAATTGTCTTACATAACCGTTCTTTTGACCTTGCATTAATTTATTCTCAATCCAGTCGTATAATGGTTCATATATATCTTCCCAGTTTTCGATATGCTGTGTTTGGGTCAGACCAGAATAAATGAGTTTTGAGAGCTCTCTATATTCATTCGTGACATCGAAGACAACTTCCACCATTTCTTTAATCAGTATATCTATTTCCGAAGAATTAGCCCGTTCATTTAATGAGTCTAAAATTACATTTAGCATGACTTGTGCAATGGACGGCATAACATCTAACTTGGAGGGGAAGTATAGATAAAATGTTCCCTGTGCGATCCCAGCCTTTTTTACAATGTCTGAAATAGTGGCCTTATTTATGCCTTTTTCCATAAAGACTTCGATAGCAGCCTTTGTGATCTTCTCTTTCTTATCCAGTGCAAGCACCTCCAAAATATGACTGACTGTCATTCATATTTTATATCGTAGCTCATTATTTAGTAAAGGTCAATCTCAGGTTGGTCATAAATAGGGAGTATACTAATGCTATTCAAGGTTATTAACTAAATCAAATGTTCCTTAGTGAATAAAATGTTAAAATCTCATCCTTTTATTTCTTGGAGTATATATTTGTCGCTTTTATAATGAAAAGTTACCAGTAATAGATTTTATTCCTTTATTCGTAAAAATATAGGCAGGCTCAGTTCCAATCACCTTTTTTTCGGAACCATCAATAAAGATAGCCGTTTCTTCAGGCAACGCAATTACTGAAGAATCATATTCCGCCACAAACCTATTAATTAAGCGATCATTATTCTTCTTAAAATGACACCAGACAGAGTAATTCCCTATCATCCCCATACCTTTAAAATCTTCTACTTCAACTGTGTTAATATCTAAATGGGCACTAGTCAGTATATTATTGCCAAAGATAATCGCTCCCGCACTTCCACCATATACGACCCCTCCACCATCTACATAACCCTTTAAAACTTCATCAAACTTACTTTCCATTATCCCACTTACAAATATTCTATCTATAGCAATCGTTTGATCTTCACTTCCGCCCCCTGATAGAAATAATTTGCCCATGCAGCACCTCCACATAATGATATGCCTTATTTCTGATCCATAAACACGCTTTTCCTATAAACACTGTTACTTACTAATATCTCCTGTCTTGTTTATTTCCTTCAAGAATAAAACACTCAATATTCCTCTGCACTCTATTGCTACGTTTTGTACGGATCCGTTAAATTTTATCGGTTACAATTGATATATTTATGTTGGCATTTATCCTTTTCCCTCCTTTTATCCTTCTGTAAGTAAAAAGCAAAATAGCTCGAAACCTTATAGACAAAGGATATAGAGCTTTTTATTGTAGTGATCCCGAGTGGACTCGAACAAACAACCCCCTCCCCTGGCAGAATTGTTGCGGATGCAAATAACGTATTTTAAGGGGTTTTTCTGTCCATATAGTCTATAGTCCATTAATTCCGTTAAAATCTGCTCAAAAAATTAATTATGTTAGCAAATGGCCATTCATCTATCTGTCTTAGTGAAATAAGAAAAACAGAACTAATACAGTTATCCTCAATAAGTCTAGTCTTCTTCTACTATGATTCAATACATATTGCAAATGCAGGCTTCACTATTTGAAGATTAATTTGTCATATGCTTCTTATGACCATTTATAAAACGTATTCTTGCAATGTCGTATCCTCACATCTTCATACTCAATGGTAATTATACCCAAGACAAAAGAACGGTTTTTTGTAAATATCCACTATATCCCTGTGATTCTAGTATCTGTTTTTGTATAATTTTATGCAGTAAGCATCATAAGAGCGGAGGTATTACTCTGTGAAAACTAAATTTCTAATACTAATATTATTAACTGCGTTTGTGTTAGGAGGATGTAGTATGTCAAATGGAAAAGGATCTGCTTCACCTTCCGAGATGGATCCACAAGATTTACCGGATGTACCGGCATTTCAAAATGAATTTACTCGTGATTTTCTTACATCAACAGAACCGGTTCGTGAAGGATATTACCCGTTTGAAGCAAAGTCCGGGAAATTTACAATGGATTTCCCAGGAGATATGAATATAGTTGAGAGAAGTTATAATAAATCCTCAAAGAATGACAGTGAATTTCTCACTATATCTCATACCGATGAAAGCCTTGACGTATTCACCAATATACAATTAAAATACTATGGTTTTATGAGTGACGTGGAGTCAACTAAGGATGGACTGTCCGCTAAGAGAAATGAAGAACTTCAATTTCAGTCAAAAAACATTGAATTTGAGGGACAGAACATTGAAGTTGCTGATTATACTGATGGAATCAACCCTGGATTTGCAACATTGATTTGGAATGATAATAACGAGAACATACAGATATTCACTAGTATGATCTGTGGTGATAACCTTTCTTCAGATGAGTGCTCAAAATTAGTAGAGGATGAAAAAGAAAGGGTATTAAATATATTCCAATCCATAAAGTTGACGCAGAATGAAGGTGAGTGATTTTTATGTCATTGGATAAAATCACATCAAGTAATGTGTGGATGCGACTTACAAATACAGAGTACGACAATCTGAAACCTGATGAATTAGAGGTGAAATTTAAATCTATTTATTTAGAAGAAACAGGCGAACTTTTTGAGGGAGAGGTCAAAATTTATCATTCATCTGACTCAAAAAATACAGCTAATCTTGAGTCGGGTTATGATGGCACCTCACTTTTAATATCTGAAGGTGGAGAAGAAAAGTTATATGTGATAAACCAAGGTTCTGTAGATGGAGCTGATTGGCGTGAAAATATAAAAGGGCCGTTTGCAGGAAAATCCACAAAACAGGCTGAAGCAACAAAAGTTTTTGTAGATGATTCTAAGAATCACTTTGGCATAGAAGATGATACAGAAGTTGTTTCTTTTGGTCATTCACTGGGAAACCATAACAGTACAATCACTGGTATTGTAGATGATACATTTGATGAAATATATGGAGTTAACGGGCTTCAACTACCTCCACTCGAAGTATATGATTATGACCCAACTTTTTTTGAAGCGGTTAATCAACACTTCGGTATTAAAAATCCTGATGATGTAACTAAAATACCTTCTAATAAACTCGCCGAATTTACAAAAGACTATTACAAAGATTCTCCAGTAAAAATTCATCAAAAAATCTCCACGGATGATCCGCTGTTTGCTGTTACAGAGAAAGCCGGATTGGTTACATTTGGCGATGTAGAAATGATAGATACGAATCCGGAAGTTGACGGAATTAAAAATCTCGTTGATGATATCCCGGATGATGTAATCGCAAGCTTCCGAGACCTAGCGATTGATTATTCAGTTGCTGATAATAATGGCGGCGTAAATGAAGTTGCTTCTCAGCTTCTTGGAGTGAAGTTGGAATACCTCGAAGGAATTAAAGGTGGTATGGACGTTTTACAATGGTACGCATTCGATCACGATGAATTTGATGAGACAATAAAGTCATTAAAAGATAACTTACCTCCATTATTAGAAAAGGTAAGTGTCATAACCCAAAATGCTGACACTATATTCGGCCGGCTTTATGAAGAAGGATATATAACAGAAGACCAAAAAAATATAATGATAAAAGAAGTTGCCAACTTAGAAAAAGATTTATCCGAGGCGTATGCTGCTATTTATGAAAATGCAGACATAAACGAAAATCTTAATGAGTTGTCACTGTACGGTGACTATCGCTTGTATAAAGCATTTCAGAAACTTAAGGGTTCATTTACGGGTTCAATTGAAAATATTCTAAACAGTGGAATTTTAGAAAGTCTGGAATCCATTAAAGGGAGTCACAGTATTGAGGAGATGCTTAATGCTTTAACCGGTGGCAATAAAAGCTATTCTGGGAAAGACTTAATCTATACAACTACTGGTGCCGGCGGAGAACCCATTGAAGTAAATATGTCAGCTGCTTTAAGGTTATACCGCGAAGGTGCGTTAATATTTGAAGACAAAATGTCTGCGATAGCTAAGCTGGAGAAGGCCGTTCACGAAGAGATACAGTTAGCTTTCAAGGAAGAACGAAAAAAAGTATTCGACGAAATATATCACATCGAAAGCAATCCCAAAGGGTATGCGTATAGTCGCGGTTGGATGCACAGATATCCCCTTTACGAAGTCGAATCGCTAAATGTGATGGATAATGTATACCCATTGGAAAGAGCTGATTTGGATGAACAGGTATATGAAATGAAGTCGAGTGTAGATAGCGGCTATAAGCTCATAGAAGACTATAGAAAAGCAGTAGAAGATTTATTTGCGGAAGAGGAAAAGTTATCTCAAATGTTTGATTTGGTAAGGGGGATCTAATGGATGGAATTCACGGACTATGAAATGACTCAAATAATTCCGAAAGATGATCACAGCCATAAAATAAGGATGCTGAAGAACCTCGCTGATGATATCCAGAGCCAAGACGAAAGGTTTTATACATTAGTGAAGAGTGCGATTGAAGGAGAAGGCCAAAAAGGTAAAATAGCGGGACAGATGGGTGTTGCCACGATGCTCCGCAAGCAGAAAGAACAGGATTTATACCTTGCTTTAAAGATAATTCAAGTCGTAGGAAATTTCAGCGAGCAAGTAGAGAGTAACAAACAGCAGAAGATAGTTATTAGGTACAAAGAAAGCGCAAAAATAAAATAAATGCCTCATTAAAACAGCAACTGTTTCCCGTATGAAACAACTTTGCTGTTTTTTAAAATTATAAATGTCTCCTTTACTTCGATTTTGCTTCTCTTATGGTCTCTTTAGCACTTTTCCTTAATTGAATTTTTAATCCTGAAATGGAAACTAAAGGGTCAATCAGTCTCTTCAGAGGCTTTTTGCTTGGAAAAATGCAGCTCCTCCTTTACGCAAGGATGGCATATGGAATACCAAATAGCAAAGCAGCAACAATTACAAAGCCTAACATAACAAACCCCTGTGTCTTCCAAAAAGACTTCTTCTCCTCCTTTGATTTAAAAGGAAACATAGCTAGGAAACAAATTATAAAAGTCAATAATCCCGCAGCTAAAATCGTAATTGATCCCATTAGGAACATCCCCAAAAGTATCCCATCTGCAATATATTCTAATTTTTGTATTCCATCATCTATGGATTTGAATACCTCATTCAAGCCATAGTCTTCCCCTTCAATTACTACAGATTGCACGATAAATCTATCGAATAACCCCATATAGATTCCTCCATAAAGCTAAATAAATTACTGATGCAAAAAACCGACTATTATTTCCAATCGCTATTATTTATTTAAAAAAATAATCTTCTACGACTTAGATTAAAAAAATACTGCAATAAGTTATAAGCATTTTTTTCTTTCTTATGTAACATATCAACAGCCAACATACCGACTCCCCCTATATTAATAGGAGTAGAGGAATATTTCATTTCAAAATCAAAAACTCTCATTCCTGCTAAAATTTCCTCATCTTCAAAAACACCGTACAAATTTTCTTTTGTTGTTTCTTCAATGTGGTTTTGAAGCTATTGGTCAGCGTTTAGACCCTCAAATGATGATTTTACAAGAGCACAAAATTTTACGTAATCATTCCGGTCTATCTTCTTAATCTGCCTTGTTTTCATCACCCCCCTAAAATTAATCTTTAGTCATCTCTACTGCTACACTACTTGTACAATGGAGTAATTCTTTGCATATTAGATTTTAACATAAATTCCCTAATCATACTGATATGCTCTATATTTGCTTACTAAACACTATTTGCCTATACATACCGCTGATTAATATCATCTTCGATCTGTCTTGCTTGTTTCCCTTGAGAATAACATCCGAACTCCCGTTACACTTTAATTACTTCATTTTTACAGGTTCGTTTTATTTTATTGATAACAATTGATATGTTTATGTTAGCAAAATGTTAGCATCTGCCCCTTTACCGCCCTTGGAACACTCTGTACCAGAAAAACAAAAAAGCCTGAAACCCTTATCTACCAATGGTTTCAAGCTTTTTTAAGTTAGTGATTCCGATTGGATGAAAAATAGTGAATTAAAACATAGACACGGGTATGATGTGGCATCTTCCTCGGGTCTCGTTGGCATGCAAATGCAAGGAGCAATGGCCATATTCACAGTAAACCTAAAACGGGTAATGAAACTAATGAAAGAACCAAAAGAATAAAACCAAGGAAAAAGGGGGTCTGTTCGTTTAGAATTGAACGAACAGACCCCCTTTTCTTTATCATTTCTTACATTTGAAAAATTAAAGTGCTAGTTTTCAGTGGTTTCCAATTAAGGAGGGGCTTTCAATAATTTAAATCAGATATGTGCTTATCAATAATATGAGAGTTCTTATCAAAATCAGTAAGTTTTAATTTTAAAATTGATCTAACATCAACATTTTCATCTGAGAAATCCTTTTTTAATGAAACGATAATACCGGCAACCATAACAATCATTCTATATTTATCATCATTAGACATTTTACTTGGATCAATACTTCTATAGTTAAAATTTTGATATGTTGCAAGCCGACGTATCGTTTCAGCAGAAGAATACATAAATGCTCTATTAATCAGACTCCTCATGTAGTCAGGATCCTGTAACTTCTTAGCATAAAGAGGAGTACCAATATCAAACAAAAATGAACGCCAGTCATCTAAAATACTTCGCATTTCTTCTCCGCTTGAACTTCTTACAAAACTATCGACCTGAAGACTTTTAGTGTGAGCATTAGCTGCCTTTGCCTTTCTTTTATCAAGAAAATAAGTGACTATAGCGGTGATTATACCTGAAACTAGTGTAGTAGTTAATATATTTAAAATTATGTCTTTCATTGCAAATCCCCCTCCTATTAAGTGATATTTTACCATAATAGGAGGGGTTATTTATTAAAACATTACATTCCAAGTAGCTAGACCGACAATACCATCAGTAGACAAGCCTTTTCTCTTCTGATAAGCTTTTACAACCGCTTCAGTGCCACTTCCGAATATACCATCAGCAGTAACGTTGACGGCTCGCTGGATTCGCTCGACATCCTTACCCTTTGAACCTTTCTTGATTAGTTTACCTGGATAAGGAACGATGGCAGAACCAGATGCTTTGCTAGTTGTTTCCTTTGCAGCTGGCTTCTTATATGCATTAAGAGCTTTAGCAGATGCAGGTCCATATTTTCCATCTACAGTGATACCAGCCGCTCTCTGCAATGCTTTGACAGCTGATACAGTCTCATCACCATAATCTCCGTCAGCTCCGTATTTAGGGAGTGAGAACCCTTTGGAAATAAGTTTTTCCTGTAGATCTTCTACCGCTTCTCCTTTGCTTCCCTTATGCAATACCTTCTTTGAAACGTCATCTAGAGGAGGAATTGTTGAAGTTCGAAACTGAAATACGCAATGGTGAGTATGTGGATCCAGCCAAATCTTCTTTTGAAGAGTTTAAAGATATATGGAAAGAAAGACACGCGCCAAAAGCACTTTCCCCTTCTACACAAGAAACTTTCTATCGATATCTTCAGATACACATACTCCCCCACTTCGGGAGTAAGAAAATATCCAAAATTAATACCATCCAGATAACAGCATTCTTAGATAGCAAGTTAAACGAGAAAAGTCAAAACGATCCTAATAAGACTTTGTCACCCGCCACAGTTAAATATATGTACAGAATCTTAAAGCATATGTTCGGTGTAGCTGTCGATTGGAAGGTTATAAAAGAAAACCCGATGGATGGAGTAAAGCCCCCTTCATTGAAAAAGAAAGAAATGGGTTATTATTCTGGAGAAGATATGCCTGTTATAATGGAAATTCTCTATGAGCAAGAAATAATGTGGAAGGTCTATTTTGTATTGGCAATTTTCGCCGGATTACGCCGCGGAGAAAACGTTGCGCTCCAATGGTCCCATATTAATTTAGAAGAAGTCGAGATTACGATACAGGATAATCTAGTTATAGGAATTCGCGATGACGGGACAACGGGAATTGTTTTGAAGAACCCAAAATCCGAAGCTTCAGCTGCAACAATCTCAATTCCAAAGTTTGTTACTGATATGTTGAAAGAATACAGACGTCATTGGTTGATAGAGAGGATGCTGGCTGGAGACCTCTGGCCAGGTGGGATAAAGAATACCTTTACCATGATGGGTTTGGCAATCACCTCTACCCTACAGCCCTTCTAAGAAGTGGAGGAAAATTAGAGCAAAGCATAATGTAAAGAAAAACAAGTTACACGATTTTCGGCATACAATGGTAGCCCTTCTTATGGAAGAAGACGACGTAAACCTTTTATCTATCTCTAAACAAGCTCGTCACACAAGCTCAAAATTTACTGCTGATGTGTATGGTCATATTTCTAAAAAGAGACGGGAGAAAACTATAAACCAGTTACAAAAATACAAACCATCTTAAATTGGTCGACAAACGGTCAACATTTTATTAGTGTTCGTATTTCTACAGGAACATAGAAAAACCCTAGAACCATTGCGGCTCTAGGGTTTTATTTAGTGATTCCGACTGGACTTGAACCAGCGACCCCTACCCTGTCAAGGTAGTGCAAACGCCTGTTCCCCATAGAATCTTATATTATCAACGTTAGTTATGTATAAATTAAATGTGACCATTTCACAATTGAATATTTTCAATTTCATTATAAAGTGGTTGAGAAATTATGTAAAGTGGTTATACTCTATTTGCTATAAATATTCGTAGACCTGTTTTAAGCAAATTAATATCACTTATCCTGTAAGTAACATTTTGTATTATGTACTCATCATTAATTTCTACCTTTTGAGACTTCTCATTGTCAGCCATTAGTATATTTATCTCTGATTCTGCTACTGTAATTTGTCCCGCAATGATACTAAATGATTGTTGGTAAACAATACAAGGCACATCTTCTATAACTGCAGGAATTACTTCACCTGTTCCTGGAATTGGATTATCATATTCATCGTACTCTGGATCAGTTACTTGTTCCTCCTGCACATGTATAGGAATAGTATTTGTAGCAGGACGGATAACCGCCTTATACTCGTATACACGCTTTGATTGAACATCACTGAAAACTATGTAATAGGTAACACCATACTTAACAATATCACCACGCTTCAAAGGAACGTCAGAATGTATTACTTTATCATCAAATTCATTCAAATTGATTCCTTTTGATGTAATGATTACGTTTCTAGGCTTATTTTCATCATTAAAGTACACTTCTACCCCAAACTCATTCAATAACTCTGTAAATGCTTCACTTATCATAAATCCACTCCCTTTCAGTCACCAAACAACATGAAGAAGTTAGTGTCATTTTTAATTTGGTTGTCTGTTTTAAGCGTTCTAATCTTACGCTCTAACTGATCAATTCGATTCTGCAGATTTACTGCAAAGTCAGATACATCCATATCCTCATGCTTCTTATTAGCAAATTTAGAGGGATTATTTGCAATAGATTCCAATGCTGCCAATGCTGCTTGATAGATGCTTTTCTTACTTGTGGCAGATTCTGCATTATATTGTTCAAATGGCTGCAATCCATTTTCATTAAGGTAGATGATTAATTCCTTTTGTTCTAACTTGATACCTTTAGTTTCCAATTGTAGACGTTGTAGGTTATTCATTTCTATTCCTCCTTATATAAAGAAAAAAGCCACCCTATGGAGTGACTTCAATTCCAACTTATTCTTTGTAGGTTAGCGCGTTCGACTCTTTCACATAACTCTTCATACTTTTTAATAAAAGCAGCCTTTTCCTCATCGGTTACCTCAAATCTTTCAGGTAGAGAGTTTAATTTGTTTAAAGCAATTTCAACTTCGGCCAAACTAATTTCTAGTTCTTCAAAATCTTCTCGGTGTAACTTATGAGGGCGGTATTTTTTTAACATGTAATCAATTAAATTCTCTGAGGCGTTAAATTTCATTTCGATTCCTTCTTTACCCATGACACTAGCCCAGATTTTGTTACTTGAAAATTGATCCTTAAAATATCTTGATGAGTATTTAGTATACCTATTCAATTTCATCCTCCTAATTTGACTGCTTTATCTTTAACAGAGCCGTCTAGTAAATTAATCCTTATCCTATCTATCAACTTAATTATCTCACTTAGTCCTACAAAAATTGCTCCAGATGAAATACCTGCAAATGACCAAATTAGAAGTGGGACAATCTTAAATTCATCTAAGTAAGAATCAGGTATTGACGAAATAAATCCAATAACAATTCCCACCACCATTGTTACAACTCCTACTACCATGAGTAAAGTTGCTATCGGATTACCTTCTATGTACTCCACCTTTTCAGTTACACGAGACGGTGTATGGTTTTCTTGTACTTCCTGACTTTTCATTTTTTTCTCGGATTTCATTGCGTACCACATTAAGAGAAAAATAAAGCCAACTATTACAATAAGAATGATAGTAGCACCAACAATGGACATTAAAAATACACCTCCTTTCTAAGAAGATGTATTCGACAGATAAGACTATTTACCTTTATTATTTACATAAACCACCGCTACTTTTTGCTCATCCTTTGTTCTTCAAACCATTCATCGAGAAATTCTCTTGTTTTAGCAGCGTGAAAAAGCCACTTCTTACCTACACGAATTTTAGGAAATCTTTCATCAAAGAAGAATTGATCTTGTATAGTATTCCAAGATAACCTCACATTCTTCCTTAAATCCTTTGAATCCCAAAAGGTTGTTTCCTGCTCAATTTTCTCAATGTGTTCACGTAATATTTTAAGATATAGTTCCTTTAACTCTTCTTCATTTACCTTTATCTCAAACAAAAAGATCACCACTCCAAATTGAATCTATCTTTAAGTATGTGAAAAGGTAATTGTTCTTATACCTATTTTAATAATTTATGATTCTTTAACTCATAAACATTTATCACTAGTTGCTCTACAATATTGATAGCGCTTCTAAATGCTTGAGTTGTAGGCTCTTCTGCCCCATGGACTGCACTGTTAGCAATTTTTCTTATTTTTTGAAGAATACGTGCCTGATCCCATATAATATATTGTTTTTCCCAAAGTTCATTAATTTTTCCTTCTATAGTTTCTTTCTTTCTAGGAGTACCATCATCATCAGGAATTTTCACTTGATTATCATCGAACTTAAAACCTTTTTTCACATTAATGTCTATACAAATTTTTTCAATAAGCGTTCTTAAACCTATTGTTGCTAGCAATAAGAACCCGCTGTTATATGCGTTCACTACCTGTAAATATAGTTCTTTAACAGATTCGGAAGCAAACTTAAAGTCTATTGCTTCAACGCGAGCATAAAAAACTTCTTTTTCGACGATAGGCTTAGGAGGATACACTTTAGTGTCATATATATACTCCCGTTCACCGTCATAATTATATTCCCACATTTCTTCATCGCCATAATGATCAATAAAGGCTACAGTCTCACAACCAGCGCATTCTGTGATATGAAACTCATGAAACCATTGAATATCATCGAATTCAGAAGTACTCCGTTTATAGGTGTGTATAATCTCATGGTTTGTATCAAGATTACACTTTGAACAAAATATCTTCCTCTCAAATAAAGACATAATATCACCATCCAGTAATTGTTAAATACATTCTACTACATTTTTTCCTGGGTGTGTAATTAGGTATGTTTATGGAAGAAACTCGTCAATTAGGGGTATCGTTCATCTACAAAATCGATGTATATTTATAGTGTTTACATAATTAAGATTATAGGAAGTAGTTTCCCTTCACATACTGATATACCAACGATAATGGCTCTACATCAGTATTGTCACTAACATTATGTATCCTTATATCAGCCAATTCACATACTTTTTATGCAGCATTTTATACATACGGCTATTTAGGACGGATTTTACATAAATAATGGATAAATCATACGATAAAATCAACGTTTTAATGCATAAAATAGTGCATAAAATTAGCCATATATAAGCAATAGGAACAGGAATAGCATGGCTCTTGTGTCATTTTTAACACTCTGCCTATTAAGTAACAGGTGCGAGTCAGACGATATATACTTTACCTATACTATTCCCATTCTTATCACCTTTTCAGTAACCTAACCTAACTGATAATCCTTTTCATTCACATTCTGATTATTATTTACACTCTTGTCCTTTTCCTCTTTGCCTTTACCCTCAACCTGCAGCCGTTCCATCTCAAAGCGTACATCAGAAGTATATGGAGATTTCTCCAACAAACTTTCTAAACTCATGCCACCTAACTCTCTCAATTGAGCAATATTCTCGATGATCTCTTTATCATTCTGTGGAGTTGCAAACTGGAACACAATATCAAGGGATTCATATTCCTCATCACTGATTGGCTCCCCTTGTAACTCTAACAATGTCCTAATCTTATCGAATCGCTGTTCAAATCCTTCACGCATATATTGTTCATTGATACCCGCTTTAATCTCTGCCAACTGGAATAGCAACTTAATACTAACCTCTGACAAGTTACTAATATCCGTCTTATTCATTGATACGGCAGGTGTTTGGGAAGTATCAAGCAATGATTGCAGTAATGTCTTATACAATGATTCAAATGATTTATAATCAAGTCCATTACTCTCCATCTTAAACTCTGATCCATCATCTAATTGTAGTCCACCACCAACAATATGACTTGGCATTGCTTCCCCTTTTAACTGTTGACCAATAACAACTGGAATAGGATTCATAAACTTATAGAAGGAATCAGCATACTTACTTATTAAGTCCTCCATACTATCAAGGATACTCAACCAATCATCTAACTCACTTCTACCCTTTGTATCATCTAACTCATTATCTGTACTATATACAATCGGCAGACCTGATAGGTTGGCTCTTCTCTCAACTAACCTAATATCTCCACCATTGTTATCGTACTTAGTTACAAAGTCTTTCTCATACACTATGTAATAAGATATAGCATCATAAATAAACGCTTCGATAAAAGCGATAAGGTCATTATTCTCATCATAAACAGGAAAGCCTTGATCGGCAGGAATCAACTTAGATTTAATAACCTTATTCTCCATATAAACATACTCTGCACATTCGCCATACTTCAGAATCTTATCAAGCACCTTCTGATCGAATCGGTTATATTTCCCCTTCTTATTAATGCTCTGATACTTCTTCACTACATGCTCATTACCTGTAAAGGTGATTGGTTTCTGCAGCAAGAAAGCCTTCTGAAAATTCAGTAATGTTTTTGCATATTGAAGTACAATCTTTCTTGGCTCAAAATCTTTCCCATTATATTTGTATGAAGGTTTATAGATAATCTTATGCTGACCATCTAAATAGTCCTTCTTCTCATTAATATCGAGTAAACGCTGCTGATTCTGTATGCTGCCTACTTCTTCAACAAACCATGTTTTGCTACTCTCATACTTTCCTGCAATATACTCATGCAATTCTGTCATGCCATCACTCCTTTAAATATCAACGTAGTATTTACTTTGTTTGATTGCTTGTACGCACATCGCATTCGCTATAACAAGGTCATCATGCAGGTTTGCACCCTTTTTATTGCCCATTTTACCGTTTGTTTCTTGATATATTTTCATTTCTTCCAACGTATCTACGCACTCTATATTGATAAAACCCAACTCAAAACTTTCTTTAAAATCATTAATAAGGATCGGCTTAGTTGTATTAGTTGTCATAAATCCTAATTGGAGTTTCTTCTTACCCTTCTGATCGAATACTTTCTGCTTTAATAGGTTCATGTAGTTGTATTCTTTCCTCAACTTTTCTAACAATGGTAAGCCGTAACTGTTTCTTTCCACGCAAATAAAGGCATAGTTATAAAACCTGCCTAAACTGTTCACTATTTTTGCAAACTCATAAACTGGTACATCATTTGTATAGAAGGAAGCAACCTGCTGTCCATCAGCATTATAGATAGCCATTGTACTGTTATCATTGTTTCCACCTGTACCACTGGCTACATCGACACCGCCATAATGCTTTTCTTTTGATTTTGGTAAATGGTAAATGAATAAACTCTTATTAAGGTAAGGTTTCAATATTTCGGGGATTTCTTCTAAATCTTTCGAAGGTAATGGAGGAAATACATTCTGCAGACGATGGATAATCTTCTGGGTATCAAACACACTAATATTTGAGGTCTGAAACGCTTCATCAGGGGTTGTAGGAAACTCTCGCTGAAACTTTTCCAATGAGTTTGTTTCAATATAGTACCGCCTATACATCAACTGACGGAAGGTTGCACCGTACTTCTTATATAACTCTTTTTCATCGTGCTCTAAGTCCTTAGAGGACATCCTACGCCCTTGATTATGTAACTTATACCATTCTTCCGCTTCATCAAAACTATGCTTAAACTGGCTGCTATAAGCCTTAGCAAGCCAAGAATAAAAGTGTGCTTTCCATACACTTTCTTTACCTCTATAAGCCTTCAGAAACATCTCCTGATAAGCATTAAACCCCATAGCCGTTGACTCAATAATGATCTTACTGTTCGGGTTCTTGGCCAGTGCAGGAATACTAGTTGCAATGATTTCCTCTTGCTGTTCTGTTGGATATTTAGCCATCTCAGACAAGTGAATAAGTTGGAACGTATTTCCTGAAATACTATCATCGCCACCTGCAGTTGCCACTTGGATCCTTGACCCATTCTCAAAATAAATCTCATCTCGGTTACTGATTACCTTTTTCGGAAACACATCGGGATATTTTTCATGCGGTAACGACTGATACATCTTATTGATACGTCTAAGCAATGACTGTGTTACCTTGTTATGATGTGTCATCATTAAATAAGATGTATCTGGCTTAGTCATTGCAGAATAAATCATGTAAGCCAATGACCACGTTGTAAAGCCGATTTGTCGCCCTTTTAGAATGATATTATACTTAACCATCTCGTTATTAAATTGTTCCTGTTCTGGGTTCATTACAAATGGAATCTGATCACCGTTATTATCAATTATCTTAATGAAGTTCTTTGCAAACAATCTAAAATCAGATAGTACCTTTTGCAGTCCTTTGCTTGTTTTCTTTATCACCATCTATTCACCCCCATTAAAAAAGCCACTCCATTTAGGGAATGACTAACTCAAATCTAAATCACTATCCTCTTCTTCTGTTTCATTATCATCTTCCGACTGCTCCAGTGATTTAGCAGCCATTTTGCTATTTTGCTGTATATCCTTCTGAAGAGTAAGGAAGAGTCGAATTGATTTCTCTTCCCCTCCCTTTGCCTTCTCTGCCACAATCTTATAAATTTCCTCATAATCATCAGCAATCTTAGTATCAAGATACAGTTGTATGAGATATTTGTATTCACTTGTTTTTTCCCACTTAGTAAAAGCATTCATAGACTTACGATTAACTGTTTTCATAAAGTCATCTTCTGATTTAAGTGGCTTGGACTGATCGAATCTTAAATCAGGAAACTTAAACTTGAAGTATTCTGCCTTCTGCCAATTGATTGTTTTTAACGCATCGTAAATTGTCATTCAGCAGCACCGCTTTCTACATACTTCTTACTATATTTGTCGTTAAAGGATTTCATTTTATTAATAATTCCCTTTGTTAATAATAGGTTTGCAATCATTTTTTGTTCAATATCTTTTAGGATTTCTTGATTAGATTTATTCATGTAAAAGTCTCTCCTTGTTTTTTAAATTAATATAAAAAGCCTAAGCAGATTGCTTAGACTTGTGACGCTTTAAAAATGATTTCTGACTACTTCCCATCATCTTTACGTGTTCGGAAATACCACGAACTCCACCGAACACAGGGTAATGCTCATACTTATCTTGTAAGCCGTTTTTGCGTACTCTAGTCGCCACTATACCTAATTTGTTTAGAGCGACAAGAGACTTAGTGATTGATTCATCACCATAACCTAGCCAGGACTCCATAGTATTAATATTCATCCATGCTTTTCTTTCACTACTATTAGATAATCTACGAATCAGATAGAAGATAGATAAGTCTTTTGAAAACAAGCCGTTACCATAAATATGTTCAACCATTGCAAACTCTATGCTTATGTATATATCATCTTCAGTGATCGGCATATCCTTTTCTTCAACACGTTTAGTTTTAGGAACGTCAGTCGCTTCTAATTTAATTATCTTATCAGCCAATACCTTCCCATCACTATCAGTATAGGTTGCCCATTTTGCTTTATGATTCTTGATGATACCTAACTTCTCCATCTTAATAAGCATATCTAAGATTTGTTTGTGACTTAGTTTCTTAGTCATATTTACTTTTGAATATTGTCTTAGTTCAGATACACTAAAGATGAAATTATGTTCATTAATATCTCCTTGATGTACTCTAAAACGGAATAATTGAAGATATAAATTTAAACCCTCGTCTTTACCCATCTTCTGAAACATTGATTGTTTACCACCTGTGAACCAACTTGATTTAATCTTCATACTATCTAATGAAAACTTTTCCATTGGCAAATTGCCCCTTTTTAAATTAATATTTTAAAATTAGAAATAGAAAAAAGAGAAGATGAATAACACACACCTTCTCCTGAATTTGAACTTAAGGTTTTGAACTTAAGATTTTAGATTTAAAATAATCCATAACCGCAAAAGTTGTTTACGACTTTGCAGGTTGGAATTTATTATTTTTTATTTATTATAATTTATTATTTTATATTACTTATATCCCTATATGGTCACGAGTCATTAATCTCCACAACCCTATTTGGTCACGAAAACGAAAGTAGTTTTTCTAATAAACCCTTATAATCGTTGATATAAAGCCATTTATCTCTCATTCCCCCTTATCCCTGAATGGTCACAAAAAGTGAGTTTTTATAGATTTCCCTATCCCTATTTGGTCACAGATTGTAATTTATAATCATCAAGAGCCTTCTGCAGTTTCTCGCTTTTTGCATATAGGCTAAATGGATTGTTGCTCTTAGGATTGATGGCAATTGTAAGAGGAAGGATTTTGGAGTGATCGTAGATGTAGTCAGATAGTTTACGGCTATAGCAATAAAATAAATCATGATTTGTAATTTCTCTCAATGCATTATCTCCTTATTTGTACGTGTATTTAAATCGGTTTCTGCCTGTTAATGCAAAGGATATAATATTATCCCCTAACTTGCTTTTAGTTGGTGTGCTGTACGTGTAATCTGATTTCTCTTTCCATCTATTCCTTAACGTAAATTGAATACTAGGAAGTTGTAATGGTAAGCCGATCAGTTGGCTGATTTCATTTAAAGGTAAGTTACTCTTCAGATTACCAGAGTCATCAAGCCTTATTTTTGCCTTTGTTTGATACTTAGATTGCAGTACAAAATAGTCATTTTTTGTTGTGTTATTGAGAAGATCAATTAATTCTTCAAATCCTAATAAGCGTAAATACTTGTTATGCACAGATTTAAACCGTTGGTCATAGTGTCCTAAGAAACCAGAATCAATAGACAGTAACAGCATCTTACCTTCTTTAGTTTCAGGTAACGGTAAATCATAAAATGACCACATTAGTAACGCTGTGGAAAGAGCATACTTTTGAAAGTAATTACCGCTGTAAATATTAAATATGGCATTGATGTTCGCTGTAAGAGGATTTACGTAATCATTTCTCCCAATCCTAACAACGTGATTACACCATGATCTTCCTCTATGAAGGGCTAAATCAATGCCTAATAACTTCCTAGTATCAGTTTTATCCCCAATGAATAGGCGATTAAAGTTGTAGAAATGATTTATTTCATTTCCTCTAACCTTACTCTCAATGGCACAACCCACCAAACTATCTAAATCATCCGTTAAAACTGTTTGAAATTGTCCATTTTCATTACTGAAACACCATTCCGGGAACTGACTTTTTAACTTTTTGTCCATAATTGCAGCAGAAGATTAACTCTGCCACCAAACTTCTATAATCATCATCTAAACAATCGTCTAATCATCATTCCTCATTCCTCATCTAAAGAAGGAAAGTGGTCATGACGAATTTATTACTCCTACATCTTCACCTCTACTTTTCGATTAATTTTTTTAATTAGTATCTATCTATAAACTCTTTATATTTCTCTATCTTTGAATCAGACATACTGCAATCACCTGTTTCATACCTGCTGATAAGTGATTGGCTGCACTTCAGATATTCTGCCAGTTGCCTGTGCTTTATTTTCTTTTGTCTTCTTTTCAGAAGATATAATTGTTTCTCATCAAACATCCTTTTTCTCCTTTTAGAATATAAAAAGAGGATACCGCCAATTAAGGCGATACCCACTTTAGTTATGTATGGATTATGCTACTGTTACAACTGCAACTGCTTTAGGAGAACCGACCTTAAGTGTTGCTTCTGCAATAACCTGGCCTTTAACGCTATCGCCAGTTTTAGCCAATGGCTCAAAGTGTGGCTCACGAAGGTAAGCAAGGTCTACATAAGAATCATTGAAGAACACAACTTTGTCTGCAGGTACATGCTTGGAAAGTACAAATTGTACTGTGCCGTAATTAGTATTAATGCTGTCTACGAGTAGACCAAAGTTTGTTGTAGCGTGGTTGTAGTTATAACGATCCTTATAGATACCATCAATTTGTTCTTTAAGGTCAGCATTAACAAACGCATATACAGTACCTTCAGAAAGGTCTTGATTCCAAAGGTTTCTCATCGCTTCTTTAATAGTGTCTTCAGTTACCGCACCAGTTGCAGCCACAGCATTTGCATCATCAGCAAATTCAATTAGACCACTAAGTTGGCGTTTGAATGGAGCAGTAGAACCATCGGCTTTAAGACCATTGATAAGTTTCTTCTCCATATTAATCTTCAATTCAAGAAGGCGAGAATTAATCTCTTCAGCGAATTCTGTAGATTTCATTGCAGCCGCAGTACCAGATAGAGAAGCACCCTTTTTGAAGATTTCAAGCATATTTTGCAATTCTCTACGAGCAGATTCTTGGAATTCTGTTGTATCAGCACCTTCAACCGCTGAAATATCTTCGTCATGTGATAGTGCGGTTTCTCTCCAAGTGTAGACAGTGCTTAGTGCTTTCTCAATGTTGCCTTTTGCCATTAGCATAGATGTAAATGGTGTTGCTTGCACTCCAATAAGAGCAATCTCCTGCGCCAAAGAAATTTGTTCTGCTGCTGTAAAGTTAGTGGATTTAAACATAATCATTCTCCCTTAAATTGTTTTAGTTTTTTTATGTATAATTAAATGGCTTTGCCATAAATTATTTAAATAGGTTTGCTAGTTTACTACCGATCATTCCAGTAGTGTTCTTTTCTTTAGTAAACTTTGTATATTCATCGTCTGCAGCATGGTCTTTCGGAATATAACCATTTGCAATCTTGATGTCATTGGTAATCTGTTTTAGAGACTTAACAACCTCTTTCAACTGATCGGTATCTTCAACCTTGATTATGGAAGTAAATTGCTCTAATCCATTCTCTTTAAGTTCAAGATTAATCTCTTTCTGGAACAGGTCTTGCTGCTTTTGTTGGATTGCTTTCTCATCGTCAGTGAGGTCTTTTGGCTTATACTGCAACAATTCATCTCTTTCTGTAACGATTGGATTAAATTCTTGCTCAACCCATTCTTGCTTTGCATTCTGTACTGCTTCGTTAACCTGTTCTTGCGTAAAAGTTGCTTCAGACAAATCAAATCTCTCCTTTTAATTAAAGTTAATTTTCACTTCATCTCTTGCGAGAATCGGCATATTATTGTGCCTGCCACTAAACTCAAAAAAGAATCCAGTCAATTCAGTGGCAGGTGCGTAATCATAGAAAAAGACACCAACATCTTCTCTGTTCGTGTCCTCAATAGGTATTTGTTCTATTTGTTTTTTATTAGTATCATAGATACTAAGAAGTACAGATGATGGATCAACTGACTTATTATTAAAATCCTTAAAATGAACTTTTAATCTAATAGTGTCCCCCTGAATCATTCCATCACCTCCACATAACTACTCCCAACCACAATGAAAGCCATAGAGACATTCTGGATGGATTCCAACTCTACCCTAAGGGGATTTATCCTCTGGTAAACATCCACCCTCGCAGACCCCTCTATGACGTTTATATAACTTTCTACATTTATTCCTTTTGTTTTAGTCATTCTTATACTTGAAGAAATGCTATTTAGGGAAGATGTTATACTTTTAGCACCGTCATTTAACTTAAGAGGAATTGCTCTAACATTTGATGTAATGTTGACTATACTTGTTTGAACAACCTTATTTAATACCTTTTTGTTTGATGTATTGCCATGAATACGTAATACAGTGGAACTAGCCGTTATTGGAGTGTTTTGGGGAAGTTTCGGTGTAATTAATTGAACACTTACACTAATAACATTTGCAAACGAGGATACTGTTCTTATACTCTCCATACAATCACCTACAAGGTAGGTACAAGGATTTCATGCACAACTGTCAGTTTGTCTTGGTCACTTCCGAAGGTAAATGGTTCAAACACTTCTTGAGTGAATGGTTCTCCACCAACCGCAACATTATAGATAGCAGTTTGCGCAACTGTTGTACCATTATTGATTTCCGAATCAGATCCACTCAAAACAATTTGCAGTTTTAAAATGTTAGTTGTAATGATCGTTGTGCCAGTGCCAGGGATGGGATTGTCATAATCGTCATATTCTGGTTCGCCAGTTGTTACATCATGTATCCATTGCACCCTATTATCCGTTGGAGATAATCTGATAACTTCTGTACCATTCTCATTTTGCAATGCTATGTATTTCCAGTTATTTTGTATGTACTTTCTTAAATCTTGGTATGCCACATCTTTAATCTGAGCCAATATTAATTCCCTCCATTCTTAATATCCTGTATCTGCAACTCTAATCTTTCCAATGAACTGACTATCTTCTCTTGTGCAGCATTTTGTTTCTCGATTTGATTCAGCAATTTATCCTCTCGTTGACGGGATTCCTTCATTGTAGTCATCAGCATCCAAACAAATAGGACACAGAAAATACCTTGTCCAACCCACGTATCCAATGGAATAGTCGTTAAATCCATTTTAATCACCTCCCTTTATGGAATTATATAAATTAATAATTATGAGCAAAAAAATAGAGTAGCCACTAGGACTACACCGAAAAATAGAAGTCAAGATGGGTTTATCAACCCTTTTAATAACCTGTTTGATCAGATGATTAAAACGACTGATAACTCTCTATCATATATTCATTTAAACGCTAATTCCTCAAATACCTTGCTGTTACTGTATTTGAAAGATGCTCATGCTTTATGACGATATTTATTTCATCTTCTTCCATGTACAAAATCGGACTCGATAATCCAAAATTGTTATTGCATAGCCTTTTTTTATCTTATTTTTGTGTCCACGTTTCTTTATCATATATTCAATTGAACGGTCAAATGCTGTATCCCTTGTCCCAGTTAGTTTTATAAGGTGTCTCTGCTTTCCTAATTATATCTTTCCATATACAAAAACGGATAAGGTGGTCAAAAAATCACATAGTATCAAGGGTTGTAGAATTTGTCTAAACCGCTAGTGTTTATTTAGTCATTTTTGTGCTTATAAATATCTATCACATATTCAATTGAACGCAAAAACACTGTAAGCCTTATTGCTATTGGAATTAAGGTTGTTTCTAAACCGCTAGTATCATCTTCCTCTTACAAAAACGGACTCATTGGTATAAATATTACATAGTACCAATGGTTATAGGAGATTTAAAAACCGTCATTTTGTCTTGCTCTCACTTTTCTTCCTTTAACGAGTATTAAGGAAAAAGTGTTATAAATGGCTTCAAATCAATGAATATAAGACTTCCCTTAATTTGAAATTTATTAGAGAATGTTGATTTATCAAGGTTTATAGCAATTCCAAAGCGTTTCATTTTTTCTACTCTTATTCTTCCTTTAACGAGCATTAAGGAAAATCACTCATTTATCCAGTAATATCAACACTTACAGCAATTATGTGTTTTTGAAATTTATGAAGAATGTTAATTTTGTAGGAGTTTAATGCGTTTTCTATTTTCCTAAATTATAAATCCTCAACTGTTCAAGGACAGCCAATTCATTGAACTTCTTCTCCAATACTCCATAAAAATATTGAACAAATGTAGTCTTAATAAAACCTAATTTCTTCCCTCTTACTGCTTGTTTAAGGGCAGATAAGGACGTTTGGAGTTGTATATTCCTATCTTCTTCAAATAAATTTCTATATGCTGCTACCTCAACTTTTGACCATAGACATTCGATGTACTTACCATCTGTAAAAAATGATTTGGCTAAGTTGGCAAATTCTCTTGGTACTCGATCACTAATTAATGCTGCTAGCAAAATAGGTTGGTTACGTTTTTTATCTTTTAAGTTTGATAGATTTAAAAGATTATTAGTATTATTTTGGTAGGTCAACTTTCTTTTGTTGACTCGTTCTTTTTGTTTTTGAGGATACGGATTGAAAACGTACAAGTTGGATGATTGACTGCCATTTTTACGTGAAAGAGCATGTACATTTAGCATACCTATCTTCTTTGCTTTATTGATAGCACGTTTAAAAGTAGATAGAGATATGCCTATACCGTCCTTATGAGTGCTTGAGACAATCTTGCATTGTCTAGCATTAGACACACCAAACACAGTTGCACAATGGCGTATGAGTGCCTTTAATGCAATGATCTCCGATTTAGAAAGCAACTTATCCTTTATTATATCAACAAAATATTGTTCATTCGATGAGTTAAATTGTTTTAGCGTTTTAAACTGGCTATAACTTTTGAAATTAGTAAGGTTGCTTTGCTGCATATTAGATTCTCCCTTTTAGAAAAAAGGGCGCACTTAAATAAGCCTATCACTTGCCTATTTTTTAAAATTCGGCTATGATATACGTAACATTTGACTGGCTTAGTACGCCACAAGTCGAGCAGGGATTGCAGTCCCTTATGCTCGGCTTTTTCTTTTTGATTTTATATTTTTTATCACATATTCATTTGAACGCTAATCTTTTGTAACTCCCTTTACAACAAGGAAATCTAGGGGTTAGAGGTTGGTAAGAATTCTAAAAATACTTCTCTACCACATATTCACTCGAACACTAAAATTCTGTATCCCTTGTCAATACTGGATTAGTTGAAGTTTTCTAAACTTGGACATACCCTTTCACCTATCCCGCTTTACTCAAAAATTCTGCAACCCTTGTTATCACTAGATTATTTGAAGGTTTCTAATACGTCTTAATCCTTAAACATCAATACTATTGATAGGATTAAATTTATCGTTCTGCTCCTTCAGATCATTGCCCCACATTGCAGCGTATCTTTCTGTTACGGAGATACTGCTGTGTCTCATTAATTTCTGAATAGCAAATGTAGACATACCGGCCTGTATACACTTCTGGCAGAACGTATGCCGAAAAGTATGGCTGCTTACCCTTACATCTTTGAAATTCATTACTTTAGCCAGTCGTTTAAAGATATTCTGTACAGCGTTAGTAGTTAGTTTCTTGTTTTCTCTATTAGTGAAGATATATTCGTTCAAGTTATGCTCACCAAAATTTTGCTGACAGTATAATTTGTAAGAAGATAATTCTCTGATCAATTTGTCTGTAATTGGAATTACTTCATGCTTTCTTGATTTGCCAAAGATTCTAAGTCGGGCATTTGTAACGTCAAAATCAGACCATTTTAAATTGGTTAATTCAGTACGCCTGATACCACTAGAGAGGAAAGTAACGATCATTGTATAGTCCCGATAGGCGTAGAAGGACTTATCCCTTTGCTTCAACCTTCTATAATAATTAAGCATCTGTTTGATGTGATAATCAGAAAACACTTCTATTTTTATATCCTCTTGTGCTTTCTTAATCTTGTTGGAAGGATTGTCTTTAATAATCTCTTCTTCCACAAGATAATTTAGAAAGGCACGTATCCTCTGCAACTTGCTATTAGTGGTAGTTGCGTTATTGCCTTTCCTTTTACATTCTGTTAAATATCCCATGACAGTTGACTTAGAAATATCGTTTACATCAACAATTTCATGCTCAAAGCAGTATGTTTCAAACTGCTTGAGTATTTCTTTGTAGTTATCAATGGTGTTTTGAGAGATATTCTTATAATCCCTGTCATCATAAAACTCCTGTAAAGCAAATTTGAGCAACAAAAAAGACCACCTCACAATGGAATTTGTGAAATGGTCTTAATTTTTGATAGCGATTGTTACTACAACCACTACCCTTCATTCATTCAATTTGTACCAACAAACGTTGATATAAAGCGGTTAGTGATTCCGACTGGACTTGAACCAGCGACCCCTACCCTGTCAAGGTAGTGCTCTCCCAGCTGAGCTACGGAATCAATATGTAATGTAACGTCTTGTATTATTCTATTAAATAACATAAAGTTTGTCAACGCTTTTAAGTAAAGTTATTTTGGGTAACATAAAACAGGTGTATTGACTTTCCATTTTAAGGGGCGTATAGTAGCAAAGGTAACCCGAGGGTTTTTATAAAACTCATTAGTTTTTCTAAGTGAGGGAATGTGATGGATCGGAAAACGGAAATTTTAATGGTTGCGAAGCGGAAGTTTGCGGAGTTTGGATTCCAGCAGGTGTCGATGCAGTCGATTGCGGAGGATTGTAAGATATCGAAGGCTTCCATTTACAAACTGTTCAGCTCCAAGGAGGAGCTTTTGAATGAGCTCATCAAAAACAATCATGAGCAATTGAGGAATAAGGCTGCTTTGATTGAGGCAGATAAAAGCTTGACCCCGGATATTCGTTTTGAGCGGAAGATTGTGATGGAGATTGATTCTTTCAGAGAAAACAAGCATTTGATCCAAATGCTGATGTTCTCTCCTCCATTCAAGGAATCGTCAGGTCTTTATCAGCATATGAACAATGTTCGCGGCATCCTTATTAAATGGCATCAGGACATGCTTTTAAATCTTTATGGAAAGAAGATAGAACCTTTCAAATGGGATATGACGCTCAATCTGCTTGGGGTGCTGAATCCGTATCTAAAAATGATGGCAGATGGTGCAATCTTGCGTGAGCCGGCTGAAGTTGCGCACGAGATCAAGCTGGTGATGGATGTTATTATCGCTGATAAGCTGACACGCCCTCCTCTATTGAATGAGAAGCACATCCAGCTTCATTTTCACGCAGATTTGCCCGAAGCTCCGGGAAAAGAGAAGCTGCTGCATACGATTTTGCTGCAAATCCATGAGATAACAGCAAACGATCTACAGGATAGTTCGCTGACAGAGGCTGTAGATCATCTAGGGAAGGAACTAGCAAAAGAGGAACCTGCTTCCTATCTGATTGATGCACTGCTTACTTATTTAGATCAACACAACATATTAAAAGAAAGTATCCGAGCCATTCGGTTGCTGCTATAAGGAGGATTATAATGGCTAATCAAACTGCTCAGATCAATCGAAAAGCGACGGTGTCGATTTTCATCATCGGAGCTTTCGTGACGATTTTGAACCAGACATTACTGGTTACAGCTTTGCCCCATATTATGAATGATTTCGATATCACAGCTGACCAAGGGCAATGGCTGACAACTGCATTCATGCTTACAAACGGGATTCTTATTCCAATAACGGCATTCTTGATAGAGAAATATACAACGCGGAGGCTGTTCCTGTTCGCGATGGCAACCTTCAGCATCGGGACATTGGTTGCAGCAGTTGCACCTACGTTCAGCCTTTTGCTTGTAGCCCGTATCATCCAGGCAATCGGAGCAGGTATCATGATGCCGCTCATGCAGACTGTCTTTTTGACGATCTTCCCGCCCGAAAAGCGTGGCACAGCGATGGGGATGTTCGGTCTTGTCATCGCGTTTGCTCCAGCAATCGGCCCTACGCTTAGCGGCTGGATTGTCGACAGTTTCTCTTGGCATTACTTGTTCTATATTGTCTTCCCTGTTGCTGTGATCGATTTGGTTTTGGCTATCTTCATTTTGAAAAATGTCACGACATTGAAGGAATCCAAAATCGATGTGCTTTCCGTTGTTTACTCTTCAATCGGTTTCGGTGGTATTTTATATGGCTTCAGCTCCGCTGGTACGAACGGCTGGGTCAATTGGGAAGTCATGGGCACACTCGGCGTGGGTGCGCTGTCACTGATTATGTTCATCATCAGACAGCTTCAGCTCGAAAAACCATTGCTGGAATTCCGTGTGTTCAAGAACTTCACCTTCACGATTACGACAATCATGGGAATGCTCGTCTTCGGATTGATGATCGGGACAGAAACGATCCTGCCGTTGTATACGCAAAACCTGCGTGATGTGAGTGCATTCCATTCCGGATTGATGCTGCTGCCAGGGGCGATTGTGATGGGTATCTTGTCACCATTCGTCGGGGCGATATTTGATAAAATAGGCGCGAAGCTGCTTGCCATCGTCGGTTTCTTCTTGATGACAGTGACGACTATCCCGTTTGCTTTCCTTGAACTGGATACGTCCCTCTCCTTCATCGTGATTATCTATGCACTGCGTATGGCCGGTACAGCGCTCGTCATGATGCCGCTCACGACCGCCGGAATCAATGCTTTACCAAACCACTTGATCCCGCACGCGACGGCGATGAACAACACATTCCGCCAAGTCGGTGGTTCGATCGGTACAGCAATTTTGATCACCGTCATGACGAATACGATCAAATATGGTGATTTCACAAATCCTGCCGATGCGCAGGTGACTGGTATGGACGCTGCGTTCCTTGCAGCAGTCATTCTATCAGCAATTGGTTTGATCATGGCCTTTTTCTTGAGAAGGAAAAATGATACCGGCAGCAAAAGAGCGACAGCCAAAAAGCTCGGTATGGAAAATTAAAAAGTAGCATATAAAATTAGACAGAACATGCCAATGGTTATGGTGTGTTCTGTTTTTTTGACAAAAATCCATATGTTTTTGCTATAATAGGAAGATTCTGTAAAAGAGAGGTTGATGTTTATCGTTAAGAAAAGGAAAATTATCGTTATCATCGGGGGGATTCTTCTCATTGCGGGAATTCTTGTTTATGTTTTCCAGCCCTACTTCTATGTCAAACATGATAATAATCTGGAAGTCAGCTTGAATGAAAAAATAAAGGAAGCCCACAGTAATTCCATATCCTTAGGAGATCTTATTACATATAACTGGAAAAGAGCTTATTTCTTCCATCCTTATTCAGATGAAGCAGATATGAAGAAAAAACTTGGCGTAAAGTTTCATGACCCAGTGGATATGTCGTTGAGGGATGATATAGAGCTCTTAGTAGTTGTGAAAGAAGACGGCTCTTTTGAATATGCTAAGGTTAAACTCGATTACGGCATGGCCTCAGCAAAAGATAACTTTTTGACTCCTGAAAATGATGCAATTGAGATTACACATCCTTAGTTATCTAAGAAAGCGATCGCCCGGCAGCTGCCGGGCGATTTGTTTTTATGTTACAAATCCTATTGACTACCTCTCTATTCCCGTTCTGCAGATTCAATAATAAATAGCTGCTTTAATTGCCTATCTGTAGTAAAATCCCCAATATTTAACCACGAAATTCCTCGTGCCTTTTTTCAAGCAATCTATTATACTTTGATAGCGCAAAATACATTAAGGTGGGCAAGTACATGTTTGATGAAGTTTTCGTATCATGGCTGAACGGCATCGCTAGTTTCGTCTTTTGGTACCCGTTTATCATGTCGCTGTTTTGGATTGCTGGTACGCTTGTCTATATTTGGTTTCGTGATAAAGACCAAAAAATTGATTTTGAAAAGGTCGATTGGCCTCTGATCAGTTTTTTGGTCCCTTGTTATAATGAGCAAGATACAATTGAAGAAACATTGGATAATCTGCTGAGGCTGGATTATCCAAAGAAAGAGATCATTTTGATAAATGATGGCAGCAAGGACGATACGGCTGCCATACTGAAACGGCTCAGCCGGGAACATCTGAGCATTCGGGTGATCCAGTCATATGAGAACCGGGGAAAAGCGAATGCGCTGCATCTTGGCGCACATGCTGCCCGGGGCGAGTTCTTGCTTTGTTTGGACTCGGATGCGATTCTTGATAATGATGCCCCTTACTATTTGATCCATCATTTTCTGCATAAGGGAGAGCGTCTTGGTGCAGTTACCGGTAATCCGCGCATCCGGAACCGCAATACACTGCTGAGCCGGATGCAGCTTGTGGAGTACTCTTCCATTATTGGTGCGATTAAACGGACACAGCGAATCCTCGGGAAAGTTATGACCGTTTCGGGGGTTGTTGTGGCCTACCGTAAGCGAGCGCTTTTGGATGTCGGTTTATGGGACCGGGATATGATCACCGAGGATATCGCTGTCAGCTGGAAGCTGCAGCAGCGTTTCTGGGATATTCGCTATGAGCCGCGAGCGCTGTGCTGGATGCTTGTACCGGAGAGTCTGAAGGGAATTTGGAAGCAGCGCGTCCGCTGGGCGCAGGGCGGTCAGGAAGTCATGCTTAGGCATTGGCGCGTATTGTTCCACTGGAATCAGCGCCGCATCTGGATCGTTTACTTAGAGCAATGGATCAGTACATTCTGGGCGTTTGCTTGGCTGTTTGTCACGGTCACACTTCTGCTGACTGCAGAAGCTTTCCAGGAAATGCTCATCTGGATTACATTCACTTCGTTTGCGCTTGTATTCATGAGTCTGATTCAGTTGTTCATTTCATTACAGATCGATTCAAAATACGACCAAGTAAAACGATTTTATTTGTGGGCATCCTGGTATCCGGCTATTTATTGGATCGTCAATACCAGTGTTGTCATGCGTGCATTTCCACGCGCCATTGCATCACGTTATAAAGGAGGCTATGCGACATGGAAAAGCCCAGACCGCGGAATCGGCAGAAACAAGTAATCATCCTGGAAAAACAGCCCTTGCCGCGTTTTATCGTCAGCCTTCTATTCACATTGCTAATTTGGATTTATAGTCTGTTTGTTGTCTGGTTTTTTGCTGCTGCTTTATTCGATACGAACGATCGATATAGCGGCATCTTAAAAATCGCCTTCAAAACATCGAATAACGAGGTTCGGACGTTCATGCTGACCGGCGTATGCATTTTCCTATTCTTCCTCCTCTACCTCATATTCTGGAGGACGTATAATAAAAAACGTTTCGGTAGCAAGACACGCCGCAAGCAGCCCAAGCCTGCCACCGTGGAAGATTTGGAAATGCTCGATCTCATCCCTATCGAAACGATCAAGAAGCTGCAAATGAGTAATTACATTGAATTCGAAAAAAATCCAGTAAGGGATCTGGAAAAATGAGAAGGATTCTGCTGATTCTAGTCGGTTTGGTGATTGTAGGATTGATAACATTCCGCGCCATTCACTTATTCGAGGCTGATGTGGCAGAAGAAACAAAAGTCGATCATGCCTTGAACAAAGATGGCTGCCTTGGGCTGAACTACCATCGAATCAGGCGGCCGACTCTTTTTAATAAAACCGTATCTTTCGTCACTCGTTCCGACGAATTAACACGCTACAGCGTCTATACAGATGACTTTGAAGCACAGCTCAAAAAGCTGATAAGCTTGGATGCAACCTTCGTTACACCTGATGATATCACCCGCTATCAAAAAGAAGGCACTTTTCCGTATCGTTGCGTGTGGATCAATTTTGATGATATTGATCGCACAGTGTATGAGAATGCTTTTCCGATTTTGGAAAGAGAAAATGTACCTTTTACGTTGTATGTTATAGCTGGACATGTCGGTGATAGGGACTTCCAGAATTTGCAGATGGCCACCTGGCCGCAGCTGCAGGAAATGGTGGATAGCGGCCTGGCGACAATCGGTTCACATACCTATGATATGCATCGACTGGAAGCAGACAAGCCTTTGTTCCTGAATGATGATAATGTGGATGATTTCGCCAAGGACTTAGAAAAAAGCAAAACCGCTATCAAAGAACATTTGGCTATCGATCCTGTCACTTTCGCTTATCCGTATGGAAATACGAACGACAAGGTTGCTAAAATTGTCAAAGATGCTGGCTTTGAACAAGCTGCCATTCTTGCACCGCAGTCCATCACACCGAAAGATGATGCCTATTATGTGAATCGGATTGTCACCAATCCAGACACATTTGAAACTATTATATTGCCTTACTTGGAGAATCAGGAAAAAGGGTGAAGCTAAATCAAGCTTCACCCTTTTGGTATGATTTCAGCCGTTCTTGCAATGTTCCCGCATGCAGTTCAAAAAGATTATGATCATAATCATAAAAGTAAATGGACATCCCTTCACCGGAAATCCGGGTGCGTGATGGCCTTATTTCCAGACCTGCTTTTTCTATCCTATCTTTGTACATTTCAAAATCTGCAACATTCACTTCAAATGCAACATGGTGATATGTCCGTTTCACAATTTCCTCTGCTTGCATGACAGCAATCCATTGTCCACCAATCAGGAAGAATTTCTCAGGATATAAGGAATGGCTTTCATCGCCGCTGTCGTATACTTCTTCTGCATCCAAGACTTCTTTGAAAAGGTCAGAAGTTCGCTTGAGATCCCTGACAACAAAAGTGATATGGCTTATCCCCTTGATCACTTTGTAAGCCCTGCAGTTTGGCCAAAACCATTCGCTCTCAATTTATCTTCTGCCTCTGCAACGATCATTTGCCGCAGCTCCTCAAGTACTGGATGGAATTCGGTATGCGGTTTTAACAAATAGATCATTTCCTTTTCTATTTCTAGCCATGTATCCATCGATGCTTCGTTATGCTGCAGCTGCGCTTCCAGCTTATCCAAGGCATTGGCTACTTTTGCTTCGAATGTTTCTTTCGCTTCGAATTCGAGCCAAAGTGCCTGCAGTTCTTTCCCCGGCCCTTCTGCCAGCATCGCTCGGATATTATGCATTGCTTTTTCCTCTGCCAGACGCTTCTGTTCTTTTCTTTCTGCGTCGTAAAGCGTATCAAATGCCGGTATGTCTTTTGCCTCTGCTTCGACAAGATCGTGGATCATGATCATCTTCAGCAATTTTGACATCTCTAATTTTTCTTCTATGTATGGTTCCAACAGTACAGCCATCAAACCTACACGCCACGTATGCTCTGCGACACTCTCCTGTCTGCCAGTGGACATCCAGCTGTGCCTCATCTCATATTTAAGCTTCTCGGCAAGCTTCAAAACTTGCATGATTCCATTCAAATTTTCCATTGATATCACCCCCTCCACCATTTTACCATATTTTTCATGTGAAATATGTCGTTTTTTGCCCTGGGTAAAATTACTTTCTCTAACGATTATTTTTTGCTGATATGCACTTGACTTTCCCACGCACATACTATAATTTTGCACTAAGGAAAAACATATGTATTTGCCTAAGTATTTTAATTTACCGAAAAGGAGTGTCTTACATGAAAAATCTATTTTCTTTCGTTTCTCCCTTGTTAGTTGTGTTTTTGCTGGCTGGCTGCGGTGCTTCCGATTCTGCTTCTGGTTCTGGTTCCGGTACTGAGGGGGATACATTACAAGTTACAACGACAATCGCTCAAATTGCGGATGCTGCGGTACAGATTGGCGGCGATCACGTGGAAGTTGAAAGTCTGATGGGGCCGGGTATCGATCCCCATTTGTACGAAGCAACGCAGAGTGATATCAAAAAACTGCAGGATGCGGATGTAATCTTTTACAACGGACTGCACTTGGAAGGTCAGATGCTTGAAGTCTTTGAAAATATGCAAAAAGAAACACCTACGGTAGCAATCGGTGACGCTGTTGATAGTTCCCTGCTGTTGTCAGATGCTGAGGATGCCAGCCTTTCAGACCCTCATATTTGGTTTGATATCGCCATCTGGAAAGATGCCATCGGTAATATTACGGATACTTTCATAAAAGAAGATCCAAATAATAAAGCAGATTACGAAGCGAATGAAGCCGCTTATTTCGAGAAGCTGGATGAGCTGGAGAGCTATGCTGAGAAGCAAATGACTTCCATTCCGGAAGAACAGCGCGTCCTTGTGACTGCACATGACGCCTTTAGTTACTTCGGCGAGGCTTATGATATGGAAGTAATGGGATTGCAAGGATTATCAACCGACTCTGAATTCGGTTTAGCAGACATTCAGAGATTGGTTGATACGTTGACGGAGCGAAAAGTCGGTGCTGTGTTTGTGGAGTCGAGTGTATCCGAAAAATCGATCAATGCTGTGATTGATGGCGCCAAAGAAGCTGGCCATGATGTCAAAATCGGCGGCGAACTCTATTCTGATGCCATGGGAGAGGAAGGAACAGAAGAAGGTACCTATGTCGGTATGTACCGACACAATGTCGACACCATTGTAGAAGCTTTGAAGTAGGAGGATATCAAATGGATGCACTGGAAGTAAGGAATCTACATGTCGCTTATGATAGGAAAGCCGTACTGGAACAGGTTGATATGACCATTCCCAAGGAAAGCCTGACGGCCATTGTCGGTCCGAACGGTGCCGGAAAATCAACTTTGATCAAGGCTGTACTCGGTATGCTGAAACGTTCTTCCGGAGAGATCTCTATACTTGGAAAGCCTTATAATCCGAAAAATCGGATTGTAGGCTATGTACCGCAGCGAGGATCGGTTGATTGGGACTTTCCCACGAATGCGCTGGATGTCATCTTGATGGGGCGTTATGGCCACATCGGCTGGTTCAAGCGGCCATCCAAGCAAGATATCGCGATGGCGAAAGAAGCACTGCAAAAGCTTGGCATGGAAGAATATGCGGACAGACAGATCCGGCAGCTTTCCGGCGGGCAGCAGCAGCGCGTATTCCTGGCGCGGGCCCTCGTCCAGGATGCGGAGGTTTATTTCATGGATGAACCATTCGTCGGAGTGGATGCCAAGACCGAAAAAGCGATTATTGATTTGCTTCGGGAATTGAAGCAAAAAGGCAAGACTGTCATTGTCGTCCACCACGATCTTCAAACGGTTCCGGAATACTTCGACCACACACTTCTTCTAAATCGGACCGTCATTGCGAACGGTCCGACCGAGGAAGTTTTTACTAAAGAATTGCTGCAAAAAACATATGGCGGTACGCTGGCATTCTTCACAGCTCCCGGCGAACAGAGAAGCGGGTGATGACATGATACAGGAAATGTGGAGTAGTCTGCTGCATCAGCCCAATACCCAGTGGGTCGTCCTCAGCACGATGCTGCTTGGGATTGCCAGCGGCGTCCTTGGAAGCTTCGCCCTGCTAAAAAAACAAAGCCTGATTGGTGACGCAGTAGCGCATGCAGCACTGCCGGGCATCTGTATCGCCTATCTGTTCATAGGCGAAAAGCAGCTCCTGATCCTCTTGATAGGCGCTACGGCTACTGGTCTTTTGGCAACTTATTTGATTCAGTTGATCACCGCAACGACGCGGATAAAAAAAGATGCGGCCATTTGTATGGTACTGAGTGTTTTCTTCGGAATGGGCATTGTCCTGCTGACTCGGATCACTCGGCAGGCAGATGGCAATAAGAGCGGTCTGGATAACTTCATTTTCGGTCAGGCAGCTGCCATGACACGAAATGATGTGTATACGATGGCTGGTGTGGCGGGAGGCTTGATCCTTATTGCATTCCTTCTATTCAAAGAATGGAAGCTGCTGATATTCGATCCCGACTTCGCTAAAAACAGCGGATTGCCAGTCGGCATGCTCGAGACGCTCTTTTCCACCCTGCTTGTCGTAACAGTCGTGATCGGCATCCAGGCTGTCGGTGTGATCCTTATGGCAGCTTTGCTCATCATTCCCGCGATCAGTGCCAGGTATTGGACAGATCGCCTCAGCTTGATGGTGATCATTGCTGGTGGAATCGGGGCTTGCTCGGGCATTGCCGGTGCTCTGATCAGTACGATCAGCACCGGCTTGGCAACTGGCCCGCTAATCGTTGTAACCGCGGCCGGCTGTTTTGTCGTATCTTTCACTTTTGGCATAAAGCGCGGACTTATCCAAAAACTGACGGCACATCGCATTCGCACGGAACGCTTAAAGGGGGAAGGGATATGACTTACGAAGGCTGGATTTTGCTGACTGCTTGTCTCGTCGGCATCAGCTGCGGCATGGTTGGCTGCTTCCTTATTGTCCGTCGGATGACGATGCTTGCCGATGCAATCAGTCATAGCATACTGCTCGGAATAGTGCTCGCTTTTCTTATCGCTAACAGTCTTAACGGTATATACATGCTGATCGGTGCAACAGTCATCGGTTTCGTCACAACATTCGCCATCCAATCCCTTCATAACGCCGGGGTCCAGGAAGATGCCAGTATCGGGATCGTGTTCACGACCTTCTTTGCTATCGGCGTCATCCTTATTTCGTTATTTGCAAGGGATGTCCATTTGGATGTCGAGCATGCGCTCATGGGAGAGATCGCCTTCATTCCATGGAATACGCAAAACATACTTGGTTTCGAGATACCGAAAGCGACAGCAATGTTATTATGCATCACTATCTTTGCTTTGCTCATCATCCTGCTTTTCTATAAGGAATTGAAACTTACTTCCTTCGATGCAGCACTTGCATTGACGCTCGGCCTGCCGGTCACCTTGATTCATTATTTGCTGATGGGACTTGTTTCCATCACAGCCGTCGGTTCATTTGACGCTGTCGGCGCCATCCTTGTCGTCAGTATGCTCGTGGTGCCAGGCTCTTGTGCTTACTTGCTGACCGATCGCTTGTCGATGATGCTTCTTTACAGCTGCTTGTTCGGGATATCAAGTGCCATAATAGGTTATTATGGAGCGCTCTTGTTCGATGTTTCGATTGCCGGCTCCATGAGTACAGCAAGCGGTATTCTGTTTTTGCTGACTTGGATTTTTTCACCGCGTTATAGTTTATTGCGCCGATTCCTCATCACTGCCTCCTAAGCAAATGGCTGCTGCCATTTGCTTTTTTTCTTCCGCTTCCTTCCATTCATGTTAAAATGACATCACAACCCTTTCAAAAAGCGAGGTTTAGCAGATGAAACGAAATGGTAAGATGGAAAGCGCCATGATCGACAGCATCTATTTGGATGAGCGTCTGGAATTGCGCTGGTATAAGCCGGAGTCCTTCTCTCCCCTGTATAAATATCAGCTATGCATCATGCAGGATGGAAATGACTATTTCCAAATGGGGCGCATAGCGACATTAAGTGATCAGCTGCATAGTGACAGTCAGATTAAAAATACGGTTTTTGCCGGAATTCACTACCGCGATCGTTATGACCGGATTGATAAATATCATCCTGATGGGAAGAAACATGAAGCGTTTCTGCAGTTCTTATTGCATGAAGTACTGCCAGTACTGGAAGATGATCTGCCGACATTACATATGGGTGCGACCAGGACATTGATGGGCGATTCCCTCGCTGGCACTCTCTCTTTAGTTGCCGCCCTTCGTTTTCCCCATACTTTTGGCGGCGTTGTGATGCAGTCCCCATTGGTGGATGAAACTGTCATGCGTGAAGTACGTGATGCCAAGCAGCTGGATAGTCTGTCCATTTATCACACGATTGGAACGAATGAGACTTCTGTTCCTACTTCCTTCGGTAAAGAGATGGATTTTGTGGAACCGAATCGCAGCTTACAGGAATACTTCCAATCAAAGACTATGGACTATACGTACCGGGAATTGGAGGATGCGGACCATACGTGGAAGTATTGGCAGCGTGATATGAAACGGGTATTGACAGACGTTTTCGGCTGATATGCCGGACGCATACAGTTCGCACTATCTCTGGTATAATAAAGGACAGAAAGCAAACGATACGCATGCTATTCATTCTTAATTGGAGGTACTTTAAGATGAACTACACGATAGCTATTTTCCCATCTAATCAAGTTCAGCAAGAGGCCAATTCGTACCGCAAAAGATTCGATTCCGCTTACGCTCTCATCAAACCGCATATGAAGGTGAGACAGCCATTTACATTGGATGCAGAAGAACTGATCGACGCAGTGAGTGAGCTGAAACGGATTGCACGCGAAACAGCTCCTTTTTCTTACAAAATAGAGAAAGTAAGTACGTTTGCACCCGCTCACAATACACTTTACTTCAAGGTGTCTCCTTCCGAGCAGCTTAAAACATTGCACGAGAAGTTATACCACGGGTTTTTCGATGGTGAAAAAGAATATGCATTCATCCCCCATATTACGATTGCACAGAATCTATCAAATGGGGAATACGCTGACTTGTATGGAACGTTGAAGCTGAAGCAATTCCAATATGAAGAACAAGCTGCACAATTTCATTTGCTCGAGCAGCAAGAAGACGAGAAATGGATTGTGAAAGAAACTTTTACATTAGGTGAAGAATAAAAATGGACATAATCGTAGCAGAAAACAGCATCCAACAACAAGATGCTTTCCAAGTAAGAACACTAGTATTCGTTGAGGAACAAAAAGTACCTGCAGACCTTGAAATTGATGAGCTGGAGAATGAAAGTATCCATTTCGTCGGATATGAGGACGATGTTCCTGGTGCAGCAGGCAGAATGCGACTTGTCGATGGCTATGCCAAAATGGAACGCATATGTATACGGAAGGAATTCCGAGGCAAGCAATTCGGACATAAGCTGATGTGGGCCATGGAAGAAGAAGCCAAAAAGCACGGTATGCAAAAAGCAAAGCTGAATGCACAGACCCGCGCAATCCCTTTCTATGAACGATTAGGTTATACAGTCGTTTCCGAAGAGTTCATGGATGCTGGCATTCCGCATAAGACAATGACAAAACAACTATGAGGCTCCCTTGATGGGAGTCTTTTTCGTATAGGTCGCGCAACCTTGGGCATGCTTCTCTTGAAGGGGTGTGAACGAACGTGGGAATTTATTTAGAGATAGTCTTGGAAGTGATTTTTGGTTTTGTTGGTCTTTTCGTATTGACGAAAATACTTGGAAAGACGCAAATGAACCAAATTACGCCATTCGATTTCATCGCTGCAGTTGCAGCAGGTGAACTGTTCGGGAATGCATTGTTCGACCCCGAAGCCGGCATCCCTCACATTGCTGTTGCCATCATTACATGGGGAATTCTCATGCTGGTCATTGAAAAATTGACACAAAAATTCAAACGAACACGCGGTCTTCTGGAAGGTAAGCCCTCTGTCATCATTTCACGAGGTGAAATTCAATATAAGGACATGAAAGTGAATAAAATGGACTTTAACCAATTGATGCATCAGCTTCGGGCCAACAATGTCTTTTCCTTATCAGAAGTTGATTATGCCATCATCGAAGCGGACGGCAGTTTGAGCGTATTGAAGAAAAGCGCCTATCAGACACCGACGCGAGATGATCTGAAGCTGCAGGAACAGCCCAATCCGCTTCCAGTATCCTTTATCCTTGATGGAGAAATCATTGAAGATAACGTCATCAATAGCGGAAAAACACTTGATTGGCTGAAACAGGAAATCAAAAAACAAGGATTCGATGCCGCAGCAGATGTTGCATACGCAGAATGGACACCCTCAAAAGGATTGTTTACCCGAGCCTATCATTGAAAACTAACACAGAGTATCTATATAACGCCCTTTTCCAGTCAGGAGACCGAATGTATGACTGTCAAAGGGCGCTTTATTACCTGATTGTTTTCTTTCCTGATCCGGCATCGATGCTTGATCGTCCATTCGTTCCTGGACTCGCTGCTCGAATGTATCTTGTTTCCTGTCCAACACTAGTGGATTTGTCTTCTCGATCGTGTATCTGTTCTTTTTCACTCCGATGATCCTGTTTTGATAGTCCATATATTGATAAGCGGGTACAGGTGTTATCCAGCTCATGGTCTCTCCTCCCTTTATATCCTTATTCTTTCTTTCCCTCTTTTTATCCTTTTTTAACCATATAAAAAAGCAGCCGAAGCTGCTTTGATCAGAACCAGAAATTTCGGCGCCCTTGGCCCTTATCGTCGTCTTTCTTGTCATCATCATGTTTGTCATCATCGCGTTTGTCATCATGATCATCATTTCTCTTACGGCGTGGGCCGAAGATCGGATCAAAATCAAAGTCACGATTTTTTCTGTCATGATCATGCTTATCTTTTTCTATATCATCAGTATCCAATACCACTTTGTCAGCTTTGATGATGAGGTTTTTAACATGGATAACCTTTTTTTCTTCAGACACAATATCACTCCTTTTTCATAAACTCAATTCTGAGATAGTTTATGTTCCATTAATGTTATGGTGTTCAGCTTTTGCCTATATTGAATTTTTTTCCTTCCACATACACCCACGAATTATTCGTTAAAGATGTAATTCGCCCACACACAACATAGGGCATCTCATATCTTATTAAAGACGATACGTCATCACTTTATCAATTCGAGAGGGGTTAAACATCATGAGCTGTGGATGTGAAAAAGGCACAGGCTGCGTCAAGGACATCCTTAAAGAAATCGCTAATGCACAAAAGGATATCTACACGGAATGCTGTGCTACAAGTGCGGAACAATCCATCAATGATCTTCTTGGCAACTGGGGAGGATCTACTGGTTTCGATACAGTACCTTTCATAATCTATACCGAGAACGGTATACCTTTCAGAGGATTAGGAGTTGTACCGGGAGCTACACCAGGAACTCTTGGACCACTTGCAGCAAGCTACTATTTCCGTGTAAAGACTGTATATGAAGACGATTGTGCGGTTCTAGAATTGCTACGCGATCCAGCGGATTTAAACTTGACACCAGATAACATCGATGTTCAAGCTGTGGCAAACTTAACTGCAACCGGGCTTTGCTTCACTGTCGATTTACACTGCTTCTGCCATATCACAACGCTTCCTGCCATCTCTGCTTTTAACGGAACTACCGGCACACCGGGAGCTCCAACTATCTAAAAAAAGAAGTTCAATCTTGGAAAACAAGATTGAACTTTTTTTTAGAATCCAAGTAACTTAATATCCTTCACACTGGATAACTTAATTTCCCGTTTAAATGGGCGTCTGATAGATTTGAACTGTATCACATCTTCTTCTATCCCTGATATAGTTCCAATAAAGCTATTTTCCTCCGTTATTACCTCACATTTCATTCGAGGAATTTGAGATGGAAGATTTAACAAGTAACTAGTCTTTTCTGTGATACTAAGATCCTTGAAATCCCCCTTTTTGGATTTCTTGACACCTTCTTTCACTACCACTTCTTCAACAGATACACCAGCCGGTTTCGGTTTAACATCGTCTGTTTTTACCTCTTTCTTCTTATCCCTTGTCGTACGAAAAGCCTGCTGCATTTCTGCTTTTGGCAGATCAAGCTTCGGCTGTGCGATGAACAGCAGTGGCTGCTGGCGCCGTACCTTTTCTTTGGACATGCGATGTCCTCCTCTGCATAGGTTTCTTACCCAGTATATGCAGGCAGCCGATGAGCGTGCCCAAGATACATAAAGAAAAAGACTGTCCGCAGACAGTCTTCATTCCAGCAACTCACGTAAATCTCCGACATATTCCCCTGATCCGGTCACGATGAGTCGATCATCCATCCGCAATACTGTATCGCCGTGCGGGACGATGGAATCTTCGCCTCGGAAAATCCGTACGATGATCAAATCACCATGAAAAGGAAACTGTCGTAACGAAACGCCCTCATATGCAGCATTCTGCATCGATACTTGATAGAGGGCATTATCTTGATTCGTCAGGATATTCATCACACTCGGTGCTTCTATAAGAGCTTTCAGCAACGCATTGGTAGACAAGATAACCGAGAATGCTTCCACGCCTTTATCCTTTAATTCATCGCTTAAAGCAGGCTGTTCAATTCGAGCGATGACGCGTTCGACTCCCAATTCCTTCGCATAAAGAGCAATTTCTTTATTTTGGGCTTCATCACCGGTGGATACGACGAGTATATCTACATTAAATACACCCAGCACCTCCAGCTGAGCAGGTTCATAGTTCTCCAGTTCCTGGATATCGAACTCTGAATGCGCAAGACTTTCATCGATTTTGTCCTGCCTTGTATGATACAGATGCGTCTGATAATAGCGCCCGTCCAAGTTCCGCACTGCCGGCATCGTCAGCTGGTTTGCACCAATGAAACCAACATCGTACTTCCGGTCTGTATCCGCATAACGTACATAGAACCGCTTAAAGAACCAAGGGGTAATGATACAGCTGATAACAGCTACAAGGATCAATGCCCCCTCCATTTTGGCATCAATGACACCGATCCGCTCCCCGATCGCAGCAGCTGCAATGACCAATGAAAGCGTAGATGTCAGGATGGTCCCTGCACTGATCACTGAACGCCAGTCATACCATCTGCGTAAATAGAGGATTGGTACGAGCTTCGAAATAAGCAGTGCAATCAGGAGTAATGGGATAAGGATCAGAATTTGCGGATCTGTCAGCAATGCGCGCAAATCCATTTCCACCCCTACCATTACGAAGAAGATGGGAATAAGGAAACCATAGCCGAAGCTGTCCAGCTGATGCACAAGCTCCTGATTCGGCGACAGCAGCGAAACGAGTGTCCCAGCCAGGAACGCCCCCAGGATATTCTCCGCCCCGACAGACTCGGATACGGCGACAAGTACAATGATGAGCGTGAAGACTGCTCGCGTACCTATCTGGATTGTTCCCTTCGACATTGTTTCGATGAAGGAGCGTTTTTGGAATATCTTGCCAACCAAGTACAAAAGAACACCGACTCCAAATAGTATAAGTAAAAGCCACATATTGCCGCCTTCGTCACCATAAATGGAAGCAAACACTGCCAAGAGAATCATCGTTGCCAAATCTGCAATGACTGCGATCATAAGGATGGTTTGTCCAAATGTCGACTTCATCATTTGTGCTTCCTTTAACGTCGGCACCACTACCCCCAATGAAATGGTCGAGATGATCAGCGTCATGAGGAAGACATTATCTATAAAGCCAGCCAGAACGAATGCATATGACAATCCAACCGATAATACGAGGATACCAAGGAATACAATAACCGAGATGATAAACGGAGATTGAGCTGGCTGTTTATCGCTTTTTCGTTTATCCTTCCCAGCAAAAATTGAAAAATCAATTTCAAGTCCACTTAAAAACATCAGGAAGATGAAACCGAGTGTGGACAATGTATCGAGCCAAGTGCTTTGATCAACTAGATCTAAACCGCTTTGGCCGATGATGAGACCGACGATTATTTCCGCTACAACTACAGGGAGCGCACGGAGCTTCAGACGGTTCATGAGAATTGGTGTAAGGAATGCTGCCAAAATGACAACGACTAAGGATATGATGGATTCATGCTCCATGCCGGTCCCTCCTTTTTTCTATTGTGGTAAAAATCCCATGAAGGCTGTTGCCAGCCCGAAATAAATCAAGATTGAAATGATATCATTTATCGTCGTGATAAAAGGACCCGAAGCGACAGCCGGGTCGATCTTCAGCTTATGCATAATGAGCGGAATAACAGCCCCAGCTAAAGTTGCTACTATTAAGGTTGATAGGATAGATAACCCGATAAGCAGCCCCAGGTAAAAACTTTTTTGCCATATGATTACTACCAAGGTAATGATAATGCCACAGGTGACGCCGTTAATGATGCCTGTCAAACCCTCTCTGATCACCATGCGCATTTTTCCTCGTCTTGCTACATCTCCCGTCGCCATGCCTCGTACTGCAACAGCTAGTGCTTGTGTACCTGTATTACCGCCCATCCCCCCGATAACTGGAATGAAACTGGCAAGAATCGCAACTTTGCTGAGTGTATCTTCAAACTGACTTATCATACTTGCCGTTATCATACCAAGGAATAGAAGTGCAATGAGCCAAGGCAGCCGTTTACGGGCAGAAACGAAGGCACTGTCCTCCCCTCTTTCGGTGTCACTGACACCGGCTAAGCGACTGTAATCCTCATCTGCTTCTTCTTCCATGACATCCAGGATATCATCGACGGTGATGATGCCAAGAATATGGTTCTGGAAGTCAACGACCGGCAGCGCCAGGAAGTCATAATCGCGCACCATTTGGGCGACATGCTCCTGATCATCCCCGACAGAGACACTGACGATCCTGTCACTCATCACTTCAGAAATGAGCCAGTCCTTCTCGGCTATGATCAGATTACGCAAGGAAATGACGCCGACCAATTTTTTATCTTGATCGACGACATACGTATAGTAAATCGTTTCAGCATCTGGTGCTTCCGCTCGAAGATGCAGCATCGCTTCCCGCACTGTATCAGCCGCGCTGACACTGACGAATTCCGTCGTCATGATACTCCCGGCTGTCTTATCTTCATAGTGAAGCAAATGCTTGATTTCATCAGCTGCATCTTTTTCCATGATCGTAATGAAGCTTGCAACTTTATTTTTGTCCATTTCTTTCAAGATATCCACCGCATCGTCGGCTGACATTTCAGCCAGTACTTGCGCTGCATAACGCGAGTACATCTCTGTGAAATAAATGTCCGCGTTTTCCTGATCGACGTTTTCCATAATTTCTGCCGTTTCATCCGGTGAGAGATAGGAATAAATCTGTTTGCGGATCTCTTCGGGCTCTTCCTCGAAAACAGCTGCTTGATCGTACGGGTGCAGTTCTAGGTATTCTGCACGAAATTGATCGATTTGCTGGTTGGCTAGTGCTTCCCTGATTTTATTTTGGTATAGTAAAATCTCTTGGTTTTCTAAATGATCCATACGCCTGCCTCCTCGCTTGCAAGAAATTTCAATAGTAAGTAACGTGTGGCTGTTTGTCAACGGAAAATCGACCGATCCAAGAAAGGTTTAAGAAACTTTAATAGAGTTCACTTAATTTATCCGTCATTTTGTTGTAAACTGTAACAAGATTATATTCCACTCATTTGCAAAATCTAATCGCTTTTATAGCAGCTAGAGATGCGGAAGGAACGAAAGAAAGGTTTTGTGTATGAATTCTAACAAATTTCGGTTAGATCTAACAATTATATTAGTTTTGATACTGCTTGGTATCGTCTCTTCATTCACGCTATATGAGTTGCAGCCGACACTATCCGGTATTGCAGCCCAGACCCAATATATGCCGCGTCAGATTATGTGGTACATTGTGGGAGCTGTTGTCATTGCTGTCATGATGCTGATCGACTACGACAGACTCCGTCAGCTTGTATGGATTTTTTATGGTATCGGTATGGTTATGCTCCTAATGCTCTTCTTCCGGTTCCCATCAGCTATCATCAACACTGCGAATGGAGCGACGAGCTGGTTCATCCTGCCTGGTATCGGTTCGATGCAGCCTTCTGAATTCGTTAAAGTATTTGTCGTCATTGCTTTGGCACATGTAATCATGTCACACAATGAAAAAAACACGATCCGTACGAATAAATCGGACTTGTTCCTGCTAGGGAAACTGCTTGCAGTCGCCCTTCCGCCCATGTTATTGGTTGCGTCACAGCCTGACCTTGGTGGTTTCTTAGTATTGGCTGCCATCCTAGGGGCAACTATTCTGGTCTCCGGGATAAGCTGGCGGCTCTTGTCGATGATACTTGGAATCATACTAGGTGTTGCTGTATTTGTTGCCATTCTGTCGTACATCTTCCCGGATCAAATCGGTTCATTCTTGCAGGAGACAATCTTTAAACACGTCGAAAGTCGCTTCCTGGGTTGGCTGTATCCCGAGAAATATCCGGATTCCAGCTATCAGTATCGTTTGGGATTGATGGCGATCGGATCTGGAATACTATTCGGCAAAGGCGCGTCCAATTTCGAAGTATCCATTCCGGAACGGCATACGGATTATATCTTCTCCGCTGTCGCTGAACAGTTTGGGTTCATTGGATCGGCACTAGTCCTTTTCCTATTCTTCATCCTCATCTATCGGATGATTCAAGTAGGATTGGAAAGCAATGAACCGTTTGGAAGTTATCTCGCAGCCGGGTTCATCGGGATGTTCACCTACCAAATATTCCAAAATATCGGGATGTCGGTGGGACTGGTTCCGATTACCGGACTTCCGCTTCCATTCCTGAGTTATGGAGGAAGCTCGACGCTTGCCTATATGATCGCTATCGGCATTGTGCTCAATATTCATTCCAGGACACGGACATTCATGTTCGAAACACAGAAATAAGCCTTACATAAAAGGGAAAGCTATCTGAAGCTTTCCCTTTTTTGTATAGAGGAGTGATATAGATGAAAATAGATTTTATCGGAGATGTCCATGGCTGCTTGCCAGAGCTGCTGGAGCTTTTTAATGAACTGGGTTATAAGATGGAAAACGGACTTTTTGTTCATCCTGAAAAACGGCGGCCGTTTTTTATTGGTGACTTGACTGATCGCGGCCCCGATTCATTAGGTGTGATCGAACTCGTCTATCGACTGGTCGAAGAGGGAATCGGCTATTATGTACCAGGCAACCATTGTGATAAGCTTTACCGATATTTACTCGGCAACAATGTTCAAATCAAGCATGGCTTGGAAACTACGGTAGCCGAACTGCAGAACAGTTCGCCGAATCAACGGCGGAAACTATCCAATATGTTTATGCAGCTTTATAAAAAGGCTCCGCTTTACAAGCGGATCCCCGAGCTTGGAGCTATTGCCGCGCATGCTGGAATCAAAGAATCCCTTATCGGCAAAGAAGGGAAAAAAGTGAAAAGCTTTGTTCTTTATGGAGATACGACTGGGGAGATGGACGAGCTGGGCCGTCCAGTCAGATTGGATTGGGCCAAGCATTACCACGGGGAAGACTGGATCATCTATGGTCATACGCCAGTTTTGAACGCCCGCGTCATCCATCATACAATCAATATCGATACCGGGTGTGTTTTCGGCAACAAGCTGACTGCCTGTCGCTTTCCGGAACGCAGTCTGCATAGTGTTCCCTCCCAGCAGCCCTTCGTTGATGAGAAATTCCGTTCATTCGATTAAGAAATCAACTGGAACCGGAGAATGGAAAGTGAGCAGACGCTTCGTAAATGGATGGACAAAGCGCAGCTGCTGAGAATGCAAAGCCTGCCTATTGATGACATCTGTTTTCCCACCATAAAGGGTATCGCCTGCAAGCGGGTGACCAATAAATGCCATATGGACCCGGATTTGATGTGTCCTCCCAGTGGCAAGCTTCACTTCCACCAGTGTGTGGCCGGCGAAGGTTGTCTGCCGGCGGAAGTATGTGACTGCCATTTGTCCATCGGTTCTTACTTCCCGTTCGATGATTGAGCCTTCTTTCCTGCCGATCGGCTGGTTTATGGTCCCGGTGGATTCTGTCATCGCACCCTCGACCAGGGCCATATAGGAGCGCTGGATTTTCCCTTGCTTTTGATCAGCAGCTAAGAGTGAATGAGCATAACGATGTTTTGCTACCAGCATCAATCCCGACGTATCACGATCCAGTCTTGTCAGGATATGGACTGTATATGGAAGTCCTTGCTCCTTGTAATGCCACAGCAGGCCATTAGCAATCGTACCTGTTGGCTGGTTCATTGATGGAATCACCGCAACATGAGGCCGCTTATCCAATACGATTACATGATCATCTTCATAGACAATCGGCAATTCAAGCCGCTCTGCCTCCATATAAGCGCCTGCTTCTTCCTCCGGCAGCTCCACTTCCAGGCGATCGCCTGTTTTACCAACATGCCAAAGAGGCGCCGACTGCTGATTGAGCATCACCAGCTTTGGCTCCTCCTTGAATGTTTTGAATAATCTTCTTGAAACTCCTTGCGACTTCAGGAAATCCTTGATGATGATCTCCTCGGGCAAGGTCCAGCTTAATTTCATATATTCTACCTCTTATCTGCAATGAATGAGTCATGCACCCGTTTCCAGAAGGGAAATGGCCTAAAGCGGGCAAAACGAACACGCTGCTTCGCGACTGAGCAAGTAATGGACTCGATATCTGAATGATTCTCGGTCATATGATCGATGGCAATCAAGAAACTTTTATCCAATGTCGGCCGGAGCGTGCAAGGATGATGGCTCGGCAAAATAAGCGGAGAACCAATCGTCCGGAACACGCGATTATTGATGGAGGCAAGCTCCGTTACTTGAATTGATGCCAAAGAAGGATGGATGATGGCACCATTAAGCGCTTTATTGTACGCCGTACTTCCAGAAGGTGTCGATATGACAAGACCATCCCCCCGGAATGTTTCAAAATGCTCCCCTTTGATCGATACATCAAGGACAACCGAACCATCTGGTGTCTTGACGGAACATTCATTCAATGCCAGGTGCTCGTCCACTCTGCCGTCTTTGTGGGTAATGGAAATATCGAGCAGCGGATATTCCACGATATGATACGGCTTATTGGCGATCTGCAGAAGCAGTTTTTCCAATTCTTCTGGTACCCAGTCTGCATAAAACCCCAAATGACCGGTATGGATACCAATGAATGCCGTGCTGTCCAGCCGATGGACATATGTATGGAAATTCTCAAGGAATGTGCCGTCCCCACCGACGGATATCGCAAGATCGGGCTCCTTTTCATCGTGCTCAAAATTGAAATGAGCCAAATGTTCGATAATCGTTTCTTTGATGCGGTCCGACTTCTCATCTCCCCGTGAAAGAACCGTATACTTCATCCCTGCTAACACCCCTATTTATGCTTTTTGATTTGCTGCTGGTCATGATAAATCCGCTGTGCTTCCTGCACTTCATCCCGAATTTTGGACATTTCCTCATCCAGCCGGAATGCTGCTTCAGCCGCTGTTTTCAATCTTGTCTTCAATTCTGAAGGTATCTGGCCATCGTATTTATAATTTAGGGAATGCTCATTTGTAGCCCAGAAGTTCATCGCTAGTGTGCGGATTTGGATTTCGGCAAGTACTTTCTTTTCTCCATGGATCGTTTCAACTGGGTATTCAATGATCATATGATACGAGCGATATCCGCTTTCCTTTGTTTCCACGATATAATCAATCTCATTGACAATGGTGAAATCATTGCGTACTTTTAGCATGCCCACAACCGTATAAATGTCATCGACGAACTGTGTCACGATCCGCAATCCTGCAATATCCTGGATTTCCTTATGCAGCTCATCGACAGTGACTTGCTTATTTGCTGCTTTTTGGAGAATGCTTCGTATCGGCTTCACCCGTCCGGTGATGAACTCGATGGGAGAATGGCGTGATTCATTTTCGAATTGAGCACGCATCCCCTTCAGCTTCACTTTCAGTTCTTCTACTACCTGTACATATGGTGCTAAAAATACTTCCCAGTTCATGCTCTACATAGCCCCTTTTCTTCCCAGCAGCGTCTAGTTGTTCCAGATGCATTCTATCTGCTTTCAGTGTATCATAAAAGCAGCTTGGCATAACAATCGAAAACACAGATGTTCGCACAGGGGGTATCAGCATGCCGCAAGAAATCGAAATCGAATTTAAGAATCTGCTCACAGAAGCGGAATTTGAGAAACTATATTATGCATTTGAAATGAACAGTTCACCCGCTATCCAGCAGGTGAACCACTACTTTGAAACAAAGGACTTTCAGCTGAAACAACATGGAGCTGCCCTGCGAATCAGAGAAAAAAACGGGAAGTTTCAAGCCACTTTGAAACAGCCGCAAGGTGATGGGCTGCTGGAAACGCACGATGCTTTGACGGAGCAGCAAGCCAAAGCTTGGCTGCAGGGGCAAATTACGCTTGGTCCTGAAATCGGCGAACAGCTCAAAGACTTAGGCATCTCAGCAGGTGAGTTGATTTATGGAGGTTCATTGGAGACTATCCGCCGGGAGAAATCATATAATGATACTACGATTGTCCTGGATCAAAGCATCTATGGAGACACTGTCGATTACGAGTTGGAGCTGGAAGCCCGCAGCTATAAGCATGGAGAGAATGTTTTCCTATCTCTTCTTTCCGAACATGACATAGGGAAGCGCAAGACTCCAAACAAGATCCAGCGCTTCTATGACAGCCTCCAAAACAGATAAGTTGCCCAACCCAATGGCAGCCTGATAAAATAAGTTACAGTCAACTCCATAGGGCAGATGTTATGTTGATTGCTCTTTGCATAAGAAAGGAAGAATCATGAATCAAGCTGAAACATTGTACGATGGTATTGGCGGACAGGCCACATTGGAACGGCTGGTGGATGCCTTCTACCGACGAGTGGCGGAGCATCCCGATTTAAAGCCGATTTTTCCGGAAGATTTGACGGAGACTCGCCGCAAGCAACAGCAGTTCCTGACACAATTCTTCGGCGGACCACCGCTTTACACAGAAGAGCATGGTCACCCGAAGCTAAGATATCGGCACCTCCCTTTCAAAATCACACCTACGCGTAAGGATGCATGGCTTTCCTGCATGGCAGCTGCCCTCGCGGAAACTGACATAGAGGAACCTTATAAAAGCATAATATTTGAACGACTTGCGCTTACCGCACATCATATGATGAACACACCAGATGAAGAGAAAGGAGAATCGATATGAGCTGGGAATCTTCTAATTCAAAACAGCAAAGGCTTGAGGATGACTGTGGCGGATTTTGCGGGCTGTTTCCTTCCTCAAAGAAACCCGTGGAGATTTACGTTTTTATCGATCCGCTTTGCGAAGATTGCTGGTCACTCGAGCCTTTTCTCAAGAAACTAACAATGGAATATGGGCAATACTTCACTTTGCGCCCAATATTGACCGGGGATTATCAGCCGCTTGTACGAGAACGTAGCGAATGCACGTATCCAAAAGCTGTCCTGCAGCCAGATAATATTTTATTGAACAACGCCGTCTCTTTTCCATGGCGGACTTCACTTGCGATCAAAGCAGCGGAACTGCAAGGAAGAAAAGCCGGGACCCGCTTCCTGCGAACAATCCAGGAAGCATTGTTCTTGAATAAACAAGATATCACAGCGGATGAAATTCTCATCGAATGTGCTAAAATCGCCAATCTCGATTTGGAGGAGTTTCATGAGGATATGTACTCCGCTTCAGCGAAAAAAGCATTCCAATGCGATGTGAAGCTCGCGAAAGAATTGGAAATCGACGAATCCCCTTCTATCGTATTCTTCAATGAATCCGAGGAAGATTCCGGTATCAGGATTTCCGGTTTGTATGGTTACGATGTGTATGTCAACGTCCTGCACCAGATGCTGCAAAGAGACCCGCAGCCGGCAGAGAAACCTCCTGTGGAAGAGTTCCTCTCCAGCTATAAATTTGTGGCCAGCAGGGAAATTTCATTGATATATGACTGGACGACTGCACAGACGGAAAAAGAAATGAAAAAGCTTCAACTGAAACAGATGGTAGAACGCATTCCTATCAAACATGATACTTTCTGGAGATATAATATCACTTCAAAAGCTGAATAACATTTTGCTGCACTCATCCCTGACAGCCGCACTTCCTGTGCGGCTGTTTTTCATTGCCTGGAATCGGGAATCGAAGAAACTGTACAGAGGAGATTGAAATAGTTGAAACAACTTCATTTCGATTCAAACGGCTTACAGTTGGCTTATTAGGACAAACACGTCAGATCCAGTCACGTCCTAATGGCTTATTCGCACGTGCGATTCTCTATAAACCATTTATGAACAAAACAAACGGATGATTTGAGAGGTCATGGCTAAAGTGCACACACTGCAGTTACAGCAGCCGCCAAATACGCTTGCAACACTATCGAACCCATAATACTCCTGAGAGGCCTATGAAGCCGAAGAAGGCTGGCGGCTCCTCTTTGATACCCATGGTATCAAAGCATCCTAGGATTACCTGAATGGCGATTATACGTACCATAACGTAACTTGTCCGACATTGATCATGCGCGGTTCCCACTCCCCTATCTTGTCAGAAGAAGTATGGGAAGAAATGAAGCAGCCTTTATCTGAAGTGGAAGCAGAACATTTCGCTGACTGCGGACATTCCATCCATTTTGAGGATTCGAACAACTTCACAACTTCCGTTCACCAAATAAAATTAGAATCCATAACAAAAAGGCCTGCCTAATGGCAGACCTTTTTGCTTGTATAACTTCTACTGAGGGGATGGGAGAACAATAATCCAAACAAAGGGGACTTGTTTGTGATGTTTCTCACAAATATAATGTACCAAATATAAGACGGAATAGCAACTACTTTGTGCACATTTTCACAAAAAAGTCACAAGCTTGCTTAGTCTAGTCCTTTGCATGGCCGCATAAAGTGTTGATAGTCGGAGGTGTTACCATGAAAGGAATCGGTATCCTATTGATCGCCTGGGTCATTTTCGCTTTATGTTTCAACATTCTTGGCATGCTTCACCTCGTTTCCATGGTGATTACGCTGCCTGTGTTATTCTTGTCGTTGTTTGTTGCTGTCTATTTCTTTACCAGAAAAAGAACATATAAAGGCATGAAAAAACCGACGCGATAGCGTCGGTTTCCCTTATTTCTGCAAGAGCTTTTCCATTTCATTCAATTTTGCTTCGAATACATCGAGTGCGGATAGGATGGTCTGTTTATCCGTCATATCCACCCCTGCTGATTTCAATACCTCGATTGGGTAGTCACTGCTTCCGGCTTTCAAAAAGCCGACGTATTTCTCGACAGCAGGCTGCCCTTCCTCCAGGATTTTAGCGGATAATGCAGTAGCAGCCGCGTAGCCTGTAGCATATTGATAAACATAATAATTGTAATAGAAGTGAGGAATACGTGCCCATTCCAAGCCGATTTCTTCGTCGATTGTCAAACCATCGCCAAAGTATTTTTTATTCAAATCATAATACATGGATGTCAGCTTCTCTGCTGTAAGCACTTCTCCATCCTGCTGATGCTTATGGATCATATGCTCGAATTCAGCAAACATCGTCTGGCGGAAGACAGTACCGCGGAACCCTTCCAGGAAGTGATTCAGCAAGTAAAGCTTCTCTTGCTCGTCATCCACGTTATTGATCATATATTCATTCAGCAAAGCTTCATTACAAGTAGATGCAACCTCTGCAACAAAAATGGAATAGTTGCCGTAGCGATATGGCTGGTTATTCCGAGTGTAGTAACTATGCACCGAATGTCCGAATTCATGAGCCAATGTGAAAAGATTATTCACGTTATCCTGCCAGTTCATCAGGATATATGGATTCGTTCCATATGCTCCAGAAGAATAGGCACCACTGCGTTTACCTTTATTTTCTTCCACGTCGACCCAACGGTTGTCAAAGCCTTCTTTCAGGATGGACTGATAATCTTCACCTAAAGGCTTGAGTCCCTTAAGGACGAGCTCCTTCGCCTCTTCATAGGACACTTTCATATCCACGTCTTTAACAAGCGGTGTATAAAGATCATACATATGCAAATCATCAAGACCAAGTACTTTCTTGCGCAATGCCACATAGCGATGCAATAAAGGCAGACGTTCATTCACGGCTTCCACAAGGTTATCGTATACTTGCTCTGGGATATTATTATTATCCAAAGCCGACTGTCGGGCGGACTCGTAATTCCTTACCTTTGCATAGAAGTTATTCTTCTTCACTGTACCTGAAAGAGTGGAAGCGAATGTATTCCGGAACTGACCGAATGTATCATACATGGACTTGAAGGCATCCCGGCGCACCCGCTGGTCCTTCGATTCCAAGAATGTGACGTAGCGGCCATGCGTAACATCCACTTCTTCCCCTTCTTCATTCTTGATACTCGGGAACGTCAAGTCCGCGTTATTGAGCATTCCAAAAGTAGCGGAGCCATTATCGGTCACTTCGGATGCCTGTGCAAGGAGTGTCTCTTCCTTTTCGGACAGCACATGTGCCCGCTGGCGGCTGATTTCACTCAACGTATGCTCGTACAACTTGAGATCATCACTTTCTGCCAGGAATGCCTGTATGCGATTTTCATCAATTGCAAGCAATTCCGGAACGATATAGCTCATTTTACTAGAGATTTGTGTGATCAATAGCTCTGCTTTTGATTGCAATGCTTGATAATGCCCGTTCGTCGTATCCTGATCATAACGCATATGTGCGTATGTATAAAGTTTACCGATACGCTCGGATAGCTCATCCTGCATCTTGAACATCTGATACAATGTATCTGCAGACTCTCCAAGCTTGCCTTGGAACGCTGAGATTTTATCTCCATCCGCGGCCAGCGCCTTGCGCTCTTCCTCCCATAGTTCGTCAGTAGCGAATATATCCTCCAGGTTCCAGGTTCTTTCTACTGGTACCTCGCTTCGTTTCGGTAAAGACTTAGCTGATTTTGACACAAACATCCTCCTCCATTGCTGCTTCCCTTTTTCTGTCTTACAAGATTACTTCGTATAATGACAGGGAAAATCCTTCAATTATAAGCATTTTCTCTCTTATATTATATATAAAAGAAGCAGATTCATGCGAAGAAAACGATTATATCATTTCTGAAAATGGAGAACGCCTTTTCTTCACGTAAACATCCGTTCCCATCTGTTCAAACCAGCCATGCAGACACAGATGGTTCATATATGATTCGACCGGATGGATATCACTCGAAATGGCATACGGCTTATGCAGGACTTCCCATCTTTTGCTTACATGCTTCAACCGCTCAAGAGAAATGCTGTTCATAACCGGCAAAGGAATCAGCTGCTCCAGCCATAAGTCGGTCTGCCAAATATATGGAGGAACGGACATATGATACTGAGCTTCAACGGGATATAAAATAGTCACAGGTATTTCCTGAAGCGTCAACCCACGCTCATATAACTGCAGGACCCATCGTTTCATATTTCCAGGAGCATATGTCAGTGGCTTTGCTGCCATTCTCGACTGAAAATCAATCCACGTCTGCTTGATTTTTTGATGGTTTTTCGGAAGGGGATGAAAAAGCTCGGGGAATTGTATCTGCTGAAGGGGAAGGAAATAAAACTGACCGACAGTTTGTTTTTTACCTGTTAGAAGAATATGCTGGACATTGCAAAAAGCTTCACTATCCGAACAATAGTACAGCAACTGTAAAGGCATATCCCGCTTGTATTGCATGAGGAAACGCTGATCCCTTTTTGAAAGATCGAGCATGAATGTGGATGTACGCTTTAATCGATTACCGCCCAGTATCCATATGGGCCGAATTCCATCATGCTCATACGCTTCGTTACGCCTGAACAATTCTTCATCCGATATAGATGCACATTGATATTCAATCGCCAGCCTTTTGCCGCCAGCGGTATGGAGCAGTAAATCGGGGCGTCTAGTCGACTTCTCAATCCGTTCCTCCAATCTGACAGTAAGCCCTTGCCGTTTGAACCAATGAAAGAGCTGCAGCTTGCCACGCATATGATAGAGACTTTCTCCGGTTCGGTTCAATTCGCAATCATGGATTTGTTCATGAGCAAAATGAGGGATCACTTTCTTCCCCGCACGAATGATGACAGCCTTTTTGCAAGCAGGACAGAGAAAGCGATGTTTCCTTAATTTATGGATTTGCTCTGTTCGATATGCAGCGAGCAGTACTAGTCTGCCATCCTCCAACTCGGCCTGCAACATACCTTCCACCTCCTTGAGTTCAGTATAACTCATCAAGCAGGTGAGAAGGAAAAACAGTTTTAAAATTGCATTTTTGGCCATAAAAAATAGACATTCTTTAAAACGAATGTCTATTTAAGAGGGAAGTATTGCTTCACGTTTGTAAGTGCGTCATTGGCGAAGATCACCTTGCCATACTCTTCCAATCGGTAAATCGTTGTTTGGGAATCATAGCCAAACTCTAAAATTTGGCTCAGGATATCCTCCTGTTCATCATCTCCAAGCACTGTATCATCGAATTCCACATACAGCATATATTTGTCCTTATAATGGAATAGTCTGTTGTCGATGCCATAAGTTTTTTCAAAGTAATGACTTAGCTGAATCACATCTTCGAAATCCCGGAATTGAACGATGAAGGACAGCTCCTCTTCGTCCTCCTCTTCTGTATCTTGATGATGGGAGCCGAATTTCTCTTCAAGAACAGAATCGACTTTCTCCTCTACGGATGATGGAATGGCTTTATCATCCACATTAAGCTCCAAGCTTTCTCCATCCTTGGAAAGCTGTGCTTTCGTCACGACGATTTCCAACCCTTTATCCATCGCCTGGACTTGGATCCAAAGCGGTCCATCGACACTGAAGTCTTCTTTGTAATTGACTTCATCCATCATCTGCCAGAACAATTGCTCACTTCTTTCGCGGTTATACCAAATATCTTCTTTATCGAAGCCGCGGTCTTCAATATCTATATAAGATATATAAAATTTGATTGTGTTTTCATTAATTCTTTCTATTTCCATGGTTTTCTCTCCCTCCAGTAAAGTGGCAGGTGAAAAACGCCCTCATGCCTTTACACTTCCCGTATTCCCTTACCCTCAATCTAACTTTTTCTGTGTCTATTTCTATTTTATGATAAATCCTTCCGCATGGAAAACAGAAAGGCTTGTACTTGCCGAAAAAAGGCGAATGACCTCATCGGATTCTGTCCATTGTAGCGCATTTCAGATAATTTGTCACCCGGATTGCAGAAAGAAAAAAGACGTGGATCCTCTTGGATCCACGCCCTTTATCTGTAAATGATTAGTTGACCATGCGCTGTGCTTCACGCAGCTGGAAAGTACGCACCGTTCTTGGCAAGAAGCGGCGAATTTCGTCTTCATTATAACCGACCTGCAAGCGTTTCTCATCAAGAATGATCGGACGTCGCAGCAAGCCAGGATTTTCTTGAATCAAGCTATATAACTTCTTCAACGGTAATTGATCTAAGTTCATATTTAGGCTTTGGAAAACCTTGGAGCGTGTAGAGATGATCTCGTCCGTACCATCCTCTGTCATACGCAGGATTTCCTTGATTTCTTCAAGTGATAATGTCTCGGAGAAGATGTTCCTCTCTGTGAACGGAATATCGTGCTCTTCTAACCAAGCTTTAGCTTTGCGGCAAGATGTACAACTTGGTGAGGTATAAAGTGTTACCATTTAACTTCACTCCTCAATACAGAATATGTTTCTATTTCTTTGCCCATGGAAAGATTTTATTTAAAATGATTTTAATTTAATCTCCCTATGTACAAGTATACTACAGCGGTCAAGTTATTGAAAGACTTCCTGAAAGATACCACAGTTTTTACACAAATATACGTTTGTATCGTTGTTATGGTTCCTGTTTTCCCTGTCATCAGGGGTTAAAACCTATTTTAGTAAATTATTTTTGTTTATCTTCCAATGCATTAAAAATGCTATCCTTCGCTCTATCCTTTGAGAATGTCAACACTTCATCCGAAGTCTGATAAGCTTCCCCATACAACTGCCTGTCTTTGTACGTATGAATCTGTTCATACATATCCCGCATGGCTTCGAATATCTCTTTTTCCGACTCTTCATTTGGTGTCCAGTATAGGATTTCCATCGGATTCTCCTTATCCGTCGCCAAGGAACGGCGATTATAGCCAATTGTCTGGGCATGCTGAAAACCTTGCCTTTCATAGAAACGAAGCCGCTTCTTTGAATCAGAGTCCTCATATTGAAGCGGTTCGACTTCCAAAAGAATCGGCTTCCCCTTCTTCTTCATCCTATCAATAAGCTTACCGCCGACGCCTTGTCCTCGGGTATTCGCTGCAACATATAAATAATCGATAAACAGGAAATGGTCGAATTCTGCGTACATCAGGACATGATTCTCACTCTCATCCTTAAAATATACATCAGCTTTTTCCTTCAGCAGCAATTCCATATGTTCCCTCGACTTCATCTCCTCTATCGGGAAATACTTACTAAGCTTCTCATACCAATTCATAAAGCAGCTCCTTCAGTGATCGTTATAGCATAATTATACCCGCAGCTACCTACAATAAACAAAACAGCCTCCCTGATCGGGGGGCTGTCTTTGTATCACGGTGTATAGTCCACACCTTCTGTATAGCTGTTTGCTGCATTCCAAATGAGAAATTCATCGATGCCATTCTCATTTAGCGCACGGATTTGATCTTCCACTTCCTGTTTACCGTACTGTTTGGAAGATACCCATAGGGCTTCGAAGTCTTGTATCCATGGTCTGGATTTCGGTTTGTTCGCAAGCTTGCCCAGGACCTCGTTCTCTACTTTTGCGTATTCAGCTGTCAGCTCATACGGATGATCATTCGGCACATCCAATCCAAAATAAGAAGTCCAGTGGCTCGGATAGATCATCGAAGAAATGACATCGACATTCGATGAAATCTTGGAGAAATTCTGCCCGATTCCCGGTGCTTCATCGAGCGTCGCTGCATAACCGAAAATATCAACAGACGTTTGGACATCATAATTAGCTAATTGCTCTTTTGCATAAGCAACAAAATCCGTTACAGCGTTCACTCGCTTTTGTACATTGTCCGTATCCTCATCTGTATAATCCCCAAGATCATATTGGAGTTCATCATCTTTCGTTTCAAAACCTTCCGGGAAGCGTACATAATCAAACTGAATCTCCTGGAAGCCCATCATGGCCGCTTCCTTTGCCAGCTCGACATTGTATTCCCACACTTCATGCTGGAACGGACTGACGAAAGCTTCTCCACGACCGTTCTTCCAGACACTTCCGTCTGAATTGGTAAAGGATAATTCCGGTTTCTTCTCGGCTAATAATGTATCTTTGAATACGACAATCCGTGCAATTGGATATATTTTGTGTTTTTCCAATTCCTTAAGCATTTCCTGCGGGTCATCTATATAGTTTTGGGCTATGTCATAATATGGTGATTTTTTATCAGGAGTGTATGTAATGTTTCCATGATCATCTTTGATATCAATAACCATTGCGTTAAGATCCGTATCATCCACCAGCTTCACTAAACTGTCGAATTTAGCACCTCCAGCACTAGGTCCAGTTACGTAAATTCCCCTGACGGCATCAGGATAACGAAAGGACAGATCCGATGAATATGTAAATCGTTTCATGACATGCGGCACTTCGTATGCCTGAACAGTTTCGGCTCGGGCGCTCAGCTGCTTTCCTTCCAGTTGTTCGCCTTCATTTGCAGCAAGTGCGGCAGTTGGCAGCAGAGCTGTAACGGAAAAAGCGGCTGTCAACATCATCTTTTTGAATTTTCCCATTCTATCAATCTCCTATGTGGTGTTAGTTTCATTATAAGGGAGATATTTGGCAGATGAAACCGGTTAAAGACGAATTAACCAATTTATTGTCGGATTATTCCCCTACCTTTTATTAACCTATTCCTAAATTCAGCAAACCTGTTTGAATACAAAAACCGCAAGCCCGAAGCTTGCGGTTCTCCAATCAGTTTGTAATTGAATTTTGCTGTTCTTTTTTATACGCCTCGAATTCTTTTGATGTGCAAAGCACCCAATGTTTCGGGCTGATTTCACGGAATTCCGGCTCTTCACTCGTATCATGCTGGCTTGGATCATAGACGATACGATTGCGATTACGCTCGTAAATGGGATCCGGAAGCGGTATTGCAGAGAGAAGGGAACGTGTATAAGGATGCACTGGGTTTTTATACAGTTCATCCGCATCCGCAAGTTCCACCAACTTCCCGAAATACATAACGCCAATCCGGTCACTGATGTATTTTACCATGGAAAGGTCATGGGCGATGAACAGGTAAGTAAGTCCCTTTTCCTTTTGAAGCTGCTTCATCAAGTTGACTACCTGTGCCTGAATGGATACATCTAGTGCAGAAATCGGCTCATCGGCAATGATGAACTCTGGATCTACAGCCAGGGCCCGCGCAATCCCAAGACGCTGACGCTGACCACCAGAGAATTCATGCGGGTAACGGTTGGCATGCTCCTTGTTCAAGCCGACTGTTTCCAGCAGTTCATATACTTTTGCTTTTCGTTCTTCCGCATTTTTTGCCAAGCCGTGAATATCGATTCCTTCTGCAATGATATCCATGACCGTCATACGCGGGTTCAAGGAAGAATAAGGATCCTGGAAGATCATTTGCATCTGACGGTTGAATTTCTTCAACTCAGATTTATTTTTCTTCCCTTGTACGTTTTCCCCTTTGAAAAGCACTTCACCATCTGTGGAGTTATACAGACGGATGATGGAGCGGCCAGTTGTGGACTTACCACAACCCGACTCGCCTACCAATCCGAATGTTTCCCCTTTATAAATATCAAACGTCAATCCATCCACTGCTTTGACGACGTTGTTTCTTCCAAGTTTGAAATGTTGCTTCAGATTCTTGATTTCAACTAATTTTTCCTGACCCATTATCGCTTCGCCTCCTCAGAATGGTCCATTGACTCAATCCGCTTCTTCACTGACTCAGGTGGCTCGATCTTCGGTGCATCTTCATGCAGCAGCCATGTAGCTGCATAATGCGTATCAGATACTTTGAACATCGGCGGCTCCTCGACGAAGTCGATCTCAAGCGCGAATTTATTACGCGCTGCAAAGGCATCCCCTTTTGGAGGTGCAATCAAATCAGGTGGTGTACCCGGAATCGCGAATAGTTCCTCCTCGTCACTTTCAAGTGTCGGCATGGAACCAAGCAACCCCCAGGTGTACGGATGTTTCGGATTGTAGAACACTTCATCAACTGTACCGATTTCAACAATTTTACCGGCATACATTACCGCTACCCGGTCCGCCACGTTGGCAACAACACCAAGATCATGGGTAATGAAGATGATGGATGTTTCCACTTTCTTTTGAATATCTTTCATCAGTTCTAAAATCTGCGCTTGAATCGTAACATCCAAGGCAGTAGTCGGCTCATCCGCAATCAAGATACGCGGATTACAAGCAAGTGCCATTGCGATCACGACACGCTGACGCATACCGCCCGAGAATTGGTGCGGGTACTGTTTCATACGAGCTTCCGGATTCGGAATTTGTACCAAGTTCATCAATTCAATTGCTTTTTTCTTCGCTTCTTCCTTGCCTAATTTTTGATGTTTAAGCAAGCCTTCCATGATTTGTTTCCCGACTTTCATCGTCGGGTTAAGAGATGTCATTGGATCTTGGAAGATCATCGCTAATTCTTTGCCGCGGATTGATTGCATATTTTTATCTTTCAATTTCGTAATATCTTTATCATCAAACATGATGGAACCTTCTTTAATATAGCCATGCGGTTTCGGAAGCAGCCCCATCAACGCTTTCGTCGTAACGGATTTCCCCGATCCTGATTCCCCTACGATTGCAAGTGTCTCCCCTTTTTTCAGATCAAAGGAAACGCCCCTTACTGCCTGTACTTCACCACTGTGGGTTTTAAATGAAACTTTGAGATTATCAACCTCAAGAATATTGTCTTTTTTCAAGGTAGTCGCCTCCTTTATTTATTTCCTTATCTTAGGATCGAATGCATCACGTAGTCCATCTCCAAGGATGTTGAACACGATCATAATGATTGAAATCAGGACTGCAGGGAATACAAGCAGCGATGGTGTAGTCAATAACGTTTTGAATCCATCATTGATCAATGTACCAAGTGATGCTGCTGGTGAAGGCAGACCTAGACCGATGAAGCTTAGGAATGCTTCGAAGAAAATAGCCGATGGGATGGAGAACATTGTATTGACAATGATCAGACCCATAACGTTCGGAATCAAGTGTCTTGCAATGATTTTACGATTAGGTGCACCCAATGTACGGGATGCAAGGACGAACTCATGCCCTTTGAGTTTGAGTACCTCACCACGTACAATCCTAGCCATACTCGTCCAGCCTGTTATCGTGAGTGCGATGATGATTGCCCATATACCTGGGTCAAGAATCAGGATCATCAAGATTACAACAACCAAGTTTGGTATACCTATGATGACTTCTAGGAAACGCATCATAAAGTTATCGACACGTCCGCCGTAGTAAGCAGCAATACCACCGTAAGCAACACCAATTACCAAGTCAATCAAAGCCGCTGCGACAGCGATCAGAAGGGAAACACGGGTCCCATCCCAAACACGTGTCCAGACATCACGACCCAAACGGTCGGTACCGAAGTAAAAGTACTCATCTTCCAGCCCCTTGGCTGCATACTTATCATAGGTAGCTTTTACCTCAGCAGAGTTCGGACTGCCATCTCCCTCGCTGACAACATCAAATGTAATGAAATCTGACTGATTATCAAATTGTGTATTAGCTTTCATCTCAGCTGTCTGCACATTATTACCATAGAAAGTTTTCGTTTCTTTACCACTTAACCCCAAGAAAGAAATATCCTCTAAAACAGGGATTCTTGGACCCATTAAAGATCGATTAAGATCCTGCTCTTTATACGTGTAATCACTGACTACTGGGGCAAAGATACTCATTAGCACGATAACGATCAGAAGGAACAGCGAAATCATGAAGAATACGTTTTTACGCAAACTTCTTACTGCATCTTGAAGTAATGTGGAACTCTTACGCGCAATGACATCACCTTGTTCTTGTGTGCGATCGGCAGGACGAAAGAGATTTTTATCCAGCTGTTGTTTTTGGTTTTCCATATTCTCAGTCCTTTCCAGAAAGCCTAATTCTAGGATCGATCAATCCGTACAAGATATCGATGATCAGGATCATCACAATGAATACGACAGCAAAGAACATCGTTGTACCCATGATGATTGGAAAATCATTCGTGTTGACTGATGTAACGAATTGCTCCCCAATTCCCGGAACGGAGAAGATTTGCTCGATTACAAGCGTACCAGTCAGCAAGCCGACAGCCAATGGACCTAGGATTGTAATCAATGGAATCAAAGCATTTCGTATACCGTGTTTAAAGATAATCGCGGAACCAGCTAGGCCTTTTGCTTTTGCAGTTGTGATATAATCCTCATTCAACACTTCAATCATTTCTGTCCGCATGAAACGTGCACAAGTAGCCATCGGGAAGATAGCCAATGCTATCGTCGGCAGAATGGAGTATTCAAATCCATTCCATGTCGCAACAGGAAGGATACCCCATTTTACAGCTACGAAGAACTGCAGCAATCCAGCAAAAACGAAGGATGGAATAGACGTACCTAGTACAGCAATTATTGTAGAAAGATAATCAGTGATTCCATTATGATAAATGGCAGATACTAAACCTAGCAGAATGCCGAGCACAGTACCGATAATTAACGCTTGAATTCCTAATTGTGCGGATGGCCCAATCCTATCTCCGAGAATATCAGATACTGAGCGGTTATCATACTTGAAGGAAATACCCAAATCTCCTTGTACAAGTCCTCCAAGATAGTTTGCATATTGAACCGGAATTGGATCATTCAAACCGTATTTTTCGTAGATTACCTCTTGCTGCTCTTCTGTTAATTTGTTTGCATTTGCCAACGGAGATCCTGGCAATAGCTTCATTAACACGAACGAAATAGTAGCGATTAAAAATAACGTAATGATCATATAGATGATCCGCTGTCCTATATACCGTGCCATATGAGCACCTCCTATGATAGTTGTCTAAAAATTCCCTATAATTCGATAATATCCCCCAATGGAAAAGAGAGTATATGCCATGTCGGGATATACTCTCTTTCTCCTGATTCATTTCATATAAGTTTATGTTTCAAACTTATTATTCTGCTGATTCTGCTGCGGCGTTATCTGCATATGCCCATTTGTACTCGAAATCGTTACCAGCTGGGTTAGGGAATACGCCTTTTACTTTAGGGCTCCATAAGAATGCATTACCATCCTGCCATAGTGGAGCAATCGCGGCTTCCTCAAGCAAGATTTTTTCTGCATCAAGGAAGTTCTGCCAGCGCGCTTCAGGATTTGTAGCATTTTCTCCGCCAGCCTGTTCAACCAAGGAATCATATTCCTTATTGGAGAATGCCATACGGTTGTTTTCACCGTCTGTAACGAACAAGTTCATGAATGAGTTAGGATCCATGTAGTCTGGTCCCCATCCAGAAACTTGGATATCGAAGTCACCAGCAGTATCTAGATCAAGTCTTTGTTGGAACGGTACTTGCATTGTTTTAATAGTTAAACCTTCAAGGTTTGTTTCCAACTGTTCTTTGATATAGTCAACAATCTGTGTGGAGCTATCGGTATCGCCAGTCAAGATTTCCAAAGTGATTTCATCTTGGCCAAGTTCTTCTTTCGCTTTTGTCCAAGATTCTTTGGCAGCTTCTAAGTCATAAGTAAGAAGATCGCCATTTTGTTCACGGAAGTCAGTCCCGTCCGGACCTTTAACAAAATCAGTTGGCATCAATCCGTTGGAGACAATGGATCCATCGTTCAATACAACGTTAACTAGTCCTTCTTTATCGATTGCTTGGGCAACTGCTTTACGTGCATTGATGTTAGCAAGAGGTGTTTCTTCACCTACACGGTTTTGGTTAAGTTTTAAGTACCAAGAAGCCATATCAGGAATGGCTACATAACCTGGGTCATTGATGCGCGAATCAACGAATTCTGCAGTCAATGGAGCACGATCAACTTCACCAGTATCATAAAGGTTTACCCCAGTAGCGATATCTTTACTTACTTGAAGATTAATTTCCTCAAGTTGAACATTCTCAGCATCCCAATACGTATCGTTCTTTTCAAATTTCATTGTGCTTCCGTGTTTCCATTCCGTCATCTTGAATGGACCGTTTGAAAGCAGGTTATCTGCTTCAAGTGCATAATTTTCGCCTTGTTCTTCAACGAATTTCTGATTTAAAGGCATAAAAGTAGGGAAAGTAGTTAAAGACTCAAAGTATGGAATTGGATGATCAAGAGTTACTTCCAATGTATAATCATCTACTGCTTTAACACCTAGTTCTTCTACATCCATTTCACCTTGGTTGATAGCAGTTGCGTTCTTGATTACGTCGCCCATCATATAAGGACCGTATTCAGAACCTGTATCAGGGTTAATTGCGCGCTGCCAAGCATAAACAAAGTCATGTGCTGTAACAGGGTCTCCGTTTTCCCATTCTGCATTGTCGCGAAGTGTGAATGTCCAAGTCATTCCATCTTCACTGACTTCTGGATCACCGGTAGCGATACCTTCCGCCAGGGAACCATCTTCTGCCAAACGGTAAAGACCTTCTTGGATTTCGGAAGTCCATTGGATTCCATATTGGTCTTTTGCAAGAGAGGAATCCATAGACGGAATCTCATCTCCGATTAGTAAGTTGAATACCTGCTCGCCATTAGCAGATCCTTCAGCGCTGTCTCCGCTACCACCATCTCCGCCGCTTCCGCCTGATCCGCTAGAGCCACCGGAACATGCAGCAAGGAATGAACTAAGTACTAAAACAAGTGCAAGTAATAACCAGTTCGTCTTTCTCATGTAATACATGACCTCCCCAAAGATTCTGAAATTTTATAACTTTCTCACGAACGACTTGTTCGCAATTAGAATTATACAAGTTTTCTCACAATTTGTGCACCCCTAAATTTATAGCAATTTTACAAAAGTGCGAAAACATTGCATCTTCATGACAAAAGATAGGACTATATAACTAGTTTGTTTTGCTGATATTACAATTTATTTTATGCTTTTTACACAATTCCAAGTATAATGACCCTTGTGGAGGTCTCTCTGTCATAGGAATAAATGTTCTCTACTATTTTATGCTATAATTATTCATCATCTTTAGAAGGCGGTAATAAATGTTGTTTGGTAAATGGAACTGGATTCTACTATTGTTTAATTTAGCGATTGCAGCTGTGCTTTTCTTCCTTTCAGATCAGCAAAATCTCTTATCGCTGATAAACTCTATCTTTTATGTATCTTTCTTCTACTTCATCGTAGCTATGCTATTGTTCGTTATCAAAGGAAGGGTCCTTGATGGAATTACGAGAAGCTTCCGGAAATTCGGTAAAGTGATGAGCAAGGGGATGCTCGACTTTGAAGAAAATGGTGCCCCTTCCGAGTGGGTGAATCGTTCATTCCTAAGTTATATGCAATTCCAGGCTGCTGTCCTGATCGGACTTATGCTTATCCTTCTGGCACTCTTTTATCTGATCTGACCGGCTTGCAAACCGGTCGCAACATGCATATAATGAATTAAAAGCGACGAAGAAAATGTAGTACGATACTCCTCTGGTTGAAGAGAGCTTGTGGCTGGTGAGAACAAGCACCATGAGTAGCGGAAATTGGGTTTTTGGAGCTGCGGGACTGTTTCCCGCCGTTTTAGCAGGCGTTAACTGCATCAAGTGATCCTTCGTATTGGAAGGGTAATTAGGGTGGCACCGCGATCTATTCGTCCCTGCAGCAATAGCAGGCAAGCGAATGGATTTTTTTGTGCCCTTTTGGGAGGAAGAGTAAGATGAAAACTATTTTTTCTGGTATTCAGCCGAGCGGCAGCTTAACGCTTGGCAACTATATTGGCGCCTTGAGCCAATTCCCTGCTTTGCAGGAAGACAATCAATGCTACTTCTGTATCGTGGATGAGCATGCGATAACCGTACCCCAGGACAGATTAAAGCTGAAGCAGCAGATTCGTTCACTAGCAGCCCTTTATTTGGCTGCTGGGATCGACCCGGAAAAATCGATTCTTTTCATTCAGTCAGAAGTACCGGCGCATACACAGCTTGGCTGGATGATTCAATCCATCAGCTACATCGGTGAATTGGAGCGAATGACGCAGTTCAAGGATAAATCTGATGGAAAAGATGGCGTTTCCGCTGCTTTACTGACATATCCGCCGCTCATGGCTGCCGACATTCTTCTATACAATACCGATATCGTCCCTGTCGGTGATGACCAGAAGCAGCATTTGGAGTTGACACGCAATGTAGCAGAACGTTTCAATAACCGCTACAATGATATTTTCACAGTTCCTGACATCCAGATCACGAAGGTTGGCGCCCGGATCATGTCCTTGCAGGAACCGACGAAGAAGATGAGTAAATCGGATGCAAATCTGAAAGCTTCCATTTTCATTTTGGATGAGCCGAAGCAGATCGTGAAGAAAATCAAGAGTGCTGTTACGGATTCCGAGGGTGTCGTACGCTATGATAAAGAAAACAAACCAGGCGTCAGCAACTTGCTCACCATTTATTCGGTAGCGACGAATAAGACGATTGCAGAAAGCGAGCAGGAATTCGCTGACAGTGGTTATGGTGATTTCAAACAAGCAGTAGCTGATGCTGTCGTTGCCATGCTGACTCCGATCCAGGAACGCTACTATGAATGGATGGAAAGCGATGCTTTGGATGAAGTGCTTGATAAGGGCGCAGAACGCGCACAAGCGGTTGCTAACAAGACATTGCGCAAAGCGAAAAAAGCGATGGGATTAGGTCGCGGAAAATAAAAAATAACCGGCAGATTAAAACTGCCGGTTATTTTTTATGAGGTTTTTGCCTGGTCATTTTGCTCAAGCTCCCAAAGCTTTTCATAAAATGGCTGGCCTTTCACCATTTTTTCACATAGTTCCTCTTGCTTTTTGCTCCAGCCGATCGATACTCCGTCATATAACTTCTGCCATGCTTCCTGGAATGCCAGTGAACGATTCACATGATACTCTTCGGGCTTCCATTCAGTCAGCCAATATCTGACTTGCTCCAAATTCTCACTCGTTTCCAGCTGATCCATCGTCATCATCAAGATCTGTTTCAGCTGCCTCTCCTTCCTTGTCAGTCCAACCATCAAGTCCGGCTTCAGGGATAGGATATGATATTCCTTTTCTTCCCCTTCTGCTTTCCATTCGAATGTTTCGGGCTGGATGTCTTCGATCATTTGATAGACAAGCCTTTCTTGTCGTGGAATCAGCCGGCTTTTCCTTACCGGAGTGATATATCCCATCGTATCGATTGCAAGGATCGCTTTTCCGTTCGTTACAATGCATGCATAATCGATGGCGATCCGTTCTTGGTTCTTACGCAGGAAAGCTTTCCGATGAATCATATCCAGCATCGCCTTCGGGAGTTCCCGCAAGTCATTTTCGATGTATGCGAATAGCGCATCTTCTATGTAGAGCAATGGTACCTGATCGAGTAGTTCGATGCCGTCTTCTTTTCGCCATTCATGAAAGGAACATACATTGTAACCATTTTCTTCGCCTTCAAACCAATTCACCCAAATATCATGCATAAATAACATAGATAACCCTCACTTTGCTTTTCGATTCTGCTATTCCGACGACGGCACACGCTTGCATGCAGCTTTATTCATTGGGTGTAAGAGCGTGGTCCGTGTGGGTTGTAGTAGGATACATTATGACCAACCAGCAAAGATTTATTCTTGTATTATATGATTAGGGCAGAAAAAAACCTCCTATATAATAGGAGGTTTTCGGGCTTACTGATATTGTTTGAATACGAGGGCCGCGTTATGGCCGCCGAATCCAAGTGAATTACTCAAAGCGGCGCGAACTTTCTTCTCACGCTTTACATTCGGTACATAATCCAAATCACAAAGAGGATCTTTCTCCGTTTGATTGATCGTTGGAGGAATGATTCCGTCTTGGATTGCTTTGATACAAATGATCGCTTCCACTGCTCCAGCAGCACCAAGCATATGGCCTGTCATTGATTTTGTGGAAGAGATAGCTGTCTCGTAAGCATGATCTCCCAAAAGCTGTTTCAAAGCCGCTGTTTCGAATTTATCGTTAAGTTCCGTGCTTGTCCCATGTGCATTGACATAGTCGATATCCTCGGCTTGCAGTCCAGCATCTTCCATTGCCTGACGCATCGCGCGTACAGCACCTTCCCCTTCTGGTGCTGGTGCAGTAATATGATAGGCATCACCAGATGCCCCGTAGCCGACGATCTCCGCATAAATTGTTGCACCGCGTTCCAAAGCGGAATCAAGTGATTCTAAGATTAAAATACCTGCTCCTTCTCCCATTACGAAACCATCACGGTTGGCATCGAATGGACGGCTGGCTGTCTTCGGATCTTCATTAAAGGAAAGTGCTTTGGCAGCTGCGAAGCCTGCAAATGCCATTTTTGTCAAAGGTGCTTCCGATCCGCCTGTGATCATCGCGTCAGCATCACCGCGCTCAATAACCTTGAAGGCATCCCCGATCGAGTTAGCTCCGGATGCACACGCTGTTACGGAGCAGGAATTGATTCCTTTTGCACCAAGCTGGATGGATACTTGGCCGGAAGCCATATCCGGAATCATCATTGGTACAAAGAATGGGCTCACTCGGCGTGGACCTTTTGTCATCAATTTCTCGAATTGTTCTTCATATGTGCCCATTCCGCCAATGCCGGAACCGATCCATACGCCAATACGATTTGCATTCTCTTCTGTGATGTCCAGTTTCGCATCTTCAACAGCCATCTTACTCGCTGCTACCGCATATTGCGTAAAAAGATCCATGCGTTTCGCATCTTTCTTTTCCATATAGGCTTCCGGATTGAAGTCCTTTACTTCTGCTGCCACTTTCGCAGGGTAATCATCTTTATTTACTCGGGTCAAAACATCAATGCCCGATTTACCTTCCAAGAGATTCTGCCACATTGAAGCGGCGTCATTTCCAACTGGTGTCACCGCGCCTAGACCTGTGACAACAACTCTTTTCTTTTCCATACAATTGTTCCTCCTTCTTCAGCAATCATTCACGCTGAAGCTGTTCTGACTGGTCGAAAAATAGATAATGACCATATTAAGAGCATAATCTGAAGTATATTGTAACGTATTTTTCTTGTTCTGTAAGCTCTTAAGTTAAACAAAATATCTTCCCTTCCAAATTCCAGGGTAAACACATAGACAAGATACATTGACTGCACATACTATATCCCATGGAGGTGTGCGAAGTTGAGAAGAGATGATTCCCGAATGGATGAATTTCTTTTTGATAAAAGAAGAAATTCGCGACAGGAACCCGAAGAACTGAAAAAAGAAGACTCGAACAAAGAATTCAACTTAATGGAGACCGCCGGCACCATCATGGAAACCTACGAGCAGCTTTCTCCATATGTTAAACATCTGAAAAACCATGCCATGAAATTCATTTCAAAAAAATAAAACTGGCTCGGGCAGGATCAATTGTAAAAACGGCTGTATTGTGCATAGTGTCTGTGCAAAACAGCTAAATCATCCGTCAAATTACGTGCGAGGGCAATTACCGTGCGATCCTCCTGCTCCGGGCATACCTCTTTTGTATAAAATTGAAATTTTTCTATCTCTCTGTTTCCTGATAGGAGCTTGCTGATCGTTTGCATCACAGGTTTGATAGGGAGCGCATGACGGCAAAAATACGCATCCTCAAACGGTATTTGATTCCCATTCCAGCTCAATGCATGCTCATCCCTAGGCATCCATTCCCCATATAATATAGGAAGCAAAATTTGATTCCCTCGTTTGGGAGCGTCTCCAGCTTCATAACTGATATCCACATGGCGATGCGATACGATATCTGTTTCCGCTGAACCGAAAAAACTGATATACGCTTTATAATCCCTATTCTGTACACCTTCGCTGAACATGGCATGACGACCGAGATACATACTCAGATGCACTTCTCTATCTGATAATGATGGTCCATGCAAACCTGACACTTCATGACCATCTTCCAACAGAGCCTGGACGAGATGATATCCTTCCCAGGAATAACATTGACTTACAAGAAAATGCATAAAAGTCACCTCTCCTATTCATGTGAGGATTTGCACAAGAATCGTTTTCTTTTTAGCCGGAACCTGCTATGATAGATGTATATGTGTGAATGATAGAGGTGATACTAATGCGGTTTATCGTAACCATTATTTGGGCGTTTGTCCTTAGTGCTGTCGTAGCATTCGTTTTGACAAGCATGTCCGGTGATTCATACGATATGTCACTCGTTTACGTTATGACTATTGTCTTCAGTCTAGGTGTCTGGGCTGTATCAGCTGTTCTTCCCAAAGGACAAAAGCATGAATAAAACCTTGCCAGTCGGCAAGGTTTTTTCTTTTTACCATGGAATCAAGCTGAGGGCCGCCAAACCGACAAGCGGTAAAACGAGTCGACGGAAACGGCCGCCCGGATACCCATATCCGTATCCGTAGCCATAGCCTGGATATCCATACGGATTACGATGATCGTCGTCATCTTCTACAAAATCATACTGTTCATCTGCTGGTATTGCGAGATGGACATATTCATCATCCACATCCAAGATGATGCCATCGAGCTGGTACCCATCCATCAATTGAACGAGAACGTACTGATTTTTATGCCTTTTGCACATATCCATCATTTGATGAGATTGCGGATATGTTTGTTCATATGAATTTGTCACGATGAACCTTCCCCCTTTACAACATCAGCCTATGCCGGGGAAGTGGCGAGCGTGCAAAAAAAGCCCTCCTGCTTCAGCAGGAGGACAAGCTATCAATCTGGAATTCCAAGTGCAATTTTAGCATAGCGGGACATACGGTCCTTGGACCATGGCGGACTCCAAACGATATTCACTTTCGTTTCCTTGATTTCCGGAATATCCATAAGGACACGTTTCACATCCTGTTCGATATGACCAGCCAGTGGGCATCCCATCGCAGTCAATGTCATGGTGACAATTCCAGTACCATCTTCATCTATGTCTACCCCGTATACAAGGCCTAGATTAACGATATCGATTCCCAGTTCGGGATCGATCACATTCTCCAGTGCCCCGAGCATATTTTCTTCCAACGCCTGATCCATTCCTGCTCCTCCTTCATTCCAGTTAAAAACTGTTCATCTGCATCTATTTAAACATACTTTCACCAAAATAGAAATAAACTGCTACAGTACCTTCTCCAGCCAAGCCGTTCCGGCAAGCATCGCTTTTCTGGAGACTTTGTGACCAGATCCTTCTTCTGTTATATAAGTGAACTGTTCGGTTTTTTCTGCTTTGTTCTCGATTGTTTCATAAAAACTGCGCGAATGCACGTATGGAACGACCGGATCTTTGTCACCATGCCAGAAGAACAGCGGGCGATTGCCGATTGCCTCCGGATGCAGGGAAAGATCGATCTTCTCAAGGGACGTATACATCTGTTCCAATTCTTCTTCCGATATATTCATTTCGATGCCGGATTGTTTGACAGCCTCCACCATCCCGCGAGCGAATGCAGCAATTTTAGGCGATCCCATCATCACCATGCCAGCTTGGACCCAATCGAATTGTGTCAATGCTGCGCATGTTGTGATTCCGCCCATGCTCGTACCGCCGATTGCAAATCGATCATCCTGGATCAAACCTTTATCGGAAGCGTACTGATAGATCTGCTGCAAATCATGCAGATTTTCTTTCACGATGGCAAAGAACTCCATCTGACGTTTGCCGCTGCTTATGTTATCTTCCCGCATACCATGGTGAAGCGCCTCCGGTAATAACACACGATAGCCTCTTTCAGCTAGCATATACGCGATTGGCAGGTTATGCTCCCTGGAACTGGTAAAACCATGGAAATATGTAAATACAGGAAGTTCTTTATCCTCGGCGCCTGCCTGCTCCACACAAAGCAGTGGTACCTCGTTCCAGACTTCTTCTTTAATGACGATCATTTGCTTCATCCTCTTCAACATTTTCCATCCCTACTGCTTCATCTTAGTATGTCCAGCCTGCTTTTGTAAATTGATACTCCTTCGTCTTGACGATTTCTTTACAGATGAGACAGAGAAGGATACACTATAATGTACAATATAGAGGTGATAATGAATGGAAAAACATTTGATAGCACTTGATTTGGATGGAACACTTTTGACGGATGACAAACATATTTCCGAAAAGAATAAACAAGCTATTGCGGCAGCTATTCGAGCTGGTCATGTTGTCGTAATTGCAACAGGAAGACCACATCGCGCTTCTTTGGCTTATTATCGCGAACTCGGTCTTACAACCCCTATGGTCAATTTCAATGGTGCGCTCATTCATCATCCTGATGATAAGAAATGGGACGCTGTCCACTCCCCGATGCCAATTCGTACTGCAAGGAAAATCGTGGACACATGCCATAAACTCGATGTGAAAAATATTATCGCAGAAGTGATGGATGATGTGTATATCGACCGCTTTGACCAGTATTTATTGGATTTATTCCATTTAGAGGAAGAAGAAGATCCGATAAAAGTCGGCAGTTTGACGCAGATGCTCCAGGACGATCCGACATCCCTGCTCATTTACCCGCACGAAAACCAGGTTGCATCCATACGGGAGACCCTGGAGAAAGAACATGCGGAAGTGATTGAACACCGGCGCTGGGGAGCACCGTACCATATTATTGAAATCATCCGAAAAGGCCTGAGCAAAGCAGTCGGCCTGCAAAAGATCTCCCATTATTATGATATCCCGCAAAAAAATATCATTGCCTTCGGTGACGAAGATAATGACTTGGAAATGATCGAGTATGCCGGAGCCGGGGTTGCCATGGGCAATGCAATCGGCCCATTGAAAGAAATCGCTGACTATACAACAGGGTCAAATATGGAAGATGGTATCGCTACCTTCCTGCATGCTTATCTGAAGTTGGAGGTTCCGGCAAATTAACAGTTTTTACAACTCATATTTGCTTTTGTCAAGGAGCAAAATAAAAGCGTAATCGGGTAAAACCGGTTATGCTTTTTACTTCTTTAGACGTTCGGAGGGGTAACGAATGAGTAAGAGAAGTAAATCCAAACGGTTCACAAGTCAGGGAGCGCAAACGGTCAGGCAGCATGACGATGTTTTTGTCTATCGTGAACGCTTCAGCGACACTGTGAAGAAGCAGCAATCAGAAAGCCATAATGGAGGGTTTTAGGATGGAAAACTTCTTCGAAAGAGCCAAGCAAAAAGTGCAGGGCTTGACAAATAAGCCGAGCCAGGATGACACTGCAGCAACGCAGGATGCCATTCAATCTGCATATAACGATGCGACTGCAGAAGAAAAGCAGCAATTGCAGGACTTACAGCAGAAGCTCGACCAGTAACAATAAAGGAGCAGGTCCATTACGGATCTGCTCCTTTATGCTTGCTGTATTGTCATGCTACAGGAGCGATAGCAAAATTCCATCCATTGTCGCCAGCAGAACAAAGAAAAGGATGTAAAGAAACTGCCGATTTAGGCATCAAGAATACGCTCAACAAGCAATATCAGTTGAGTCGGCCTAAACGGTTTAGCCATATAATGTAAAATGCCCGCTTTTTCGTTTCTTCGATATCGGACTGCTTCGTTTTCGCGGTAAGCATGATAATCGGACAATGCTGCTTCCGCGCTGCCGACAGCGACTGCGCTACCTCGATACCTGACATAACAGGCATCATATTATCCAGGATCACCAGGTTATATTCTTCAGATTGCAATTTTTGTAAGGCTTCATTCCCATTAACTGCGTTTTCAACCTCATGACCTACATCTTCCAATGTATCCGTTATAAGCATCCGCAATACTTCTTCATCATCGGCTACTAATATCCTTGCCATTTTCTCTACCTCCTAGGTGCGGAGCGTCAGCCGCTTGATTCTGGCAGCAACTTCTTCAACGTGAAATGGTTTGGTCATATAATCATCCGCTCCAAGCTCCAGTGCTTTTACTACGTCCTGATTATCCTGTCTGCCCGTCAGCATCATCACGAAGAGATTCTTTTCATTCGTGAATTGACGTAATGCTGCCAGTACTTCCAATCCATCCATATCCGCTATGACACCATCAAGGAGAACAATATGCTTGCCCGCTTGCTTGATCCACTCAGAGTCAAGCAGTGAGCCTCCGTTTGCGAAGGTTCTTAGTTTAGTCGTGTATCCATCCATCTGCAGCCCTTCCAGACTTTCCTGGAGCAGGGAACGAATGATTCCATCATCATCCACTACAGATAGATAAAGAGATTTGTAGGGTTCCTCTTCAAAATTATGGCGGCTGGAGTCATATATATTCACTTGCTGCTTTCCGTTTCGCTTGCCGTAATACAATGCCTGATCTGCTTGTTCAATCAACCGAGCCATCACAAAGCGTTCATCATTTACTATTGATGCCACCCCTGCAGTAAAGGATGTGTAAATGGCAGTCTGCTTCAGCTCCTGCGGTCGATGCATGTATCCATCCAGTATCTCCCGCAAACGGCTCGCCGCAATCTCCTCTGAAAGACCCGGCATGAGCAGAAGGAATTCTTCTCCTCCATACCTGATCACATAATCCTCCTCGCGCACGGCATCTTTCAGATAAGCAGCAAAATTCCGCAGGACAATATCCCCGCTGGCATGACCATATGTATCATTCACTTGCTTAAAATTATCAATATCCAGCACTGCACAAGCCAATTCCGACACACGACCAGTCGGGAAGCCTGCTAAGAAAGATCGATTATAAACTTGTGTCAAAGGATCTACAACCACTCGCTGTTCCATTGTATCCAGTAGCCTAAGACGATTGAAGATAAGCTCGATCGCCAAATCATCCACTTCGGGATCATCAATGATATCTGCAATCCCGCTGCGCAAGTAACGCCGCTTTTCTTCAGCATCCAGTCCGCCGCCAATGAACATAACGAATGAAAACATCTTTTGCTGCACGTAAGCTGTATCTTCCTTGGTAATATGATTCCTCCAGTTGCCATCTATCAGTGTGATGAGCGGGTGGGCGTCATAAAGATGCGCTATCGCGCGTTCTTTATCAGCTGCTACAATTACTTGAAGCCCTTCCTTTTGATACGTTCCCTCGCTCGCATCAGCCAGTCATTGTTACTCGAAATAAGGAGAACCGGTTCCTGTCTGATCAGTTCCCTGGGAAGAGGCGGAAGTTCAGCCTGCTGTTGCAGCGCTGCTTCGATCGTTTCTATAATAGACATCCATATATGTTTGGAAAGTCGCTCTCCTTCTATATCAGTCATGTAAAGCAGCTGCGTCTCTGCAACTTCAGACAAGATATCCAGCCCGATGGATGCTCCTGTGCCTTTGATTTGATGAACAAGCTGATACAGATCTCCTTTGCGGATCGTCTCCTGCTGCTTGAACATCACAAAACTTTCATTTATTTTTGTTTTGAAAATATCCTGGTATTTCTTCAATCTCCACACCTCTATCTTTATTGCACTTAACATGGTGTAATAGCTAAGATTGCAGGTTGATTATAACATAACGCTAAATGGCATCTGCGTATCTCTTCGTATTTGTTATAATAAAATAAATCAATAAAAACTACTATTAAATGTCCAGCATACCAGATTATGCGTGCACACCAATCATCCACAGCAGGCACACAGACTGCTGGGCGAATACAGATAAATGGATAGCTATTTGCCTCAGATAAACAAGGACAATTGCCCAGGAAATAATCAGGTGCAGCCTGAACCCATTCCACTCAACCTCCTTGATCTAGGGACAAAATCGACATTCAGCAATAACGTTTTAACCTAATTGCCAATCATCTGCTGCCAATGATCACTACACGGAATACATCACTTCTCTCCTTCTTAACCGATACCCGAGTCACTTCCCGCTTTTTTATTTCCCTTCTATCTGCTATGATAGGGGTAAGTATGGACGCTAGGAGGTCAATAGCATGAGTGTAAGAGTTGAGAATACCCCGAATCCGAATGCGAAGAAATTCACTACTGATAAAATTATCTTTGAAGGCAATGGCAGTGTATCCGTCATGCCTGGACAAACAAGCGAATATGACATCATGAATCAGCTGATGACAGTTGAAGGTGTCGATAATGTATTCGGCTTCCAAAACTTCATTACCATCAACAAACTGCCGAACGCAGATTGGGACGAGCTTTCCGCTAAAGTCGTCGCCGTCATGGAAGAAGCAGGCTATTAAAAAAGCTGAGGAGCATACTGGCTCCTCAGCTTTTACTTATCTTTACGGAAGAATCCGTAGATGCCTGCTGTTTCGACAACATTCATGAAAGCGGATGGATCCACTTCCTTGATGATGTGTTCCAAATCATATAATTCATAACGGGTAATGACAAGCATGAGCATATTTTTATCTTGCTGTGTGTACCCGCCTTTGACGGGAATAATCGTAATACCGCGCACCATCTTGTTATAGATGGCTTTGGACAGCCCGTCCGCTTTGGTAGTGACAATCATGGCCGTCACTTTCTCATAGCGCGTATGAATCGCATCGATCACCCGGGTGGAGACATACAGGGTGACTAAAGTATACAGAGCATTCGCTGGTTCATTAAGGACACCCGCAAGAATTATGATGATTCCATTCAATAGCAGGAAGTATGTGCCGACTGGTCTATCTTTGAGACGGGATAAAATCATGACGACAATATCCATCCCGCCGGTGGAAGCTCCCCATTTCAGCGTCAGACCGACACCGACTCCGGCTATGACACCCCCGAAGACCGCATTCAGGATGATATCATCCGATAAAGCATGAATCGGGAGTACCTCCAGCAAGACGGTCATGCAAGCTACCGAAAATAGACTATATATCGTAAATCCTTTGCCCACCTTCATCCAGCCTAAGATTGCCACCGGAACATTCAAAAGGAACAGCCATATTCCTGTACCGATCGAGGTGACGCCAAGCACTTGTGAGAAGAAATCGAATAAAAGCTGTGCAGCACCAGTAAATCCGCTGCCGTATACACTTGCTGGTATCAGGAAGAAGTTCAGCGCAACCGCATTGAGTAAAGCACCGAATATGACGACCACGAAACGTTTTACTTCAAAATAGAACAATTATGTACCTCCTTATAAGTCCCATCCATTAAAAAGCTTGCGCAGAACGCCCGAAAGCTATTCCTGCGCAAAAGCCCGCGATTATTATAGCCGAAATCCGGCGGAAAGAAAATAGTTTTACTATGTAAGGAGCATATATAGCTCCCAGAGTCAGACACGAATCTTCACATCATGATGCCGCAGCCAAAAATCGATTTGCCCCAAGTGTGCAAGCAGCTGTGGCCCTGTCATCAATTGACCGAACCAAGGGGCCGTTACATCCTGCCCTTTGCTTTTCACTAATGCTGTGATTGCTTGACGATCGAACAAGTCAAATAACCGTGCATCATCATCTTGGAGGATTCCTTCCATCCACTCGACGACCGCTGCAGTATAGACTGGATTATGCGTTTTAGGGTATGGACTCTTCTTCCGGTAGAGCACTTCATCCGGCAGGATACCTTCGAGTGCTTTACGGAGTATACCTTTTTCCTTGTTTCCATATGTCTTTACTTCCCACGGGATATTCCATACGTATTCCACTAATCGGTGATCACTAAACGGGACACGAGCCTCAAAACTTGCACCCATGCTCATCCGGTCCTTTCTGTCCAGCAAAGTCGGCATGAACCAGTGCATGTTCAAGTAAAACATTTGTCGCCGTTTTGCTGCCTCTGCTTCCTCTCCTGGCAGCAATGGCGTTTCATCGATTGTTTTTTGATACCTATCCAGCATATAGCCATGCAAATCCAGTGTTTGCTGCCATTCTTTCTTCAACAGGCCGCTACGTACTTCAGCGGAACGAATCCAAGGAAAACCTTCCCTGTTCAAGTCATCCTCCCGATAAAACCATGGGTACCCGCCGAATATTTCGTCTGCGCATTCCCCTGAAAGGGCTACTGTCACATTTTCTTTAATCCGTCCACAGAACCAAAACAAAGAAGCATCTACATCTGCCATACCAGGCAAATCCCGGAGGATGGCCGCTTCCTTGAGCGATTGGGCAAGAAGCAGGTTATCCATCACATATGTTTTATGATTCGTGCCGAAAGCTTTTTGCATTTTCTCGACGAACGTCTGGTCACTCGCCGGCTGAAAATCGCTTTTCTTGAAAAATGTATCGTTCCCATCGAAATCAATCGAAAATGTAGAAAGCTGGCCTTTGCCTGTTTCCTTATAGTGATTCGCAGCAATCGCCGTTATCGCGCTGGAGTCTACTCCGCCTGATAAAAAGGTGCCAAGCGGCACATCCGAAACGAGCTGCCGGATAACTGCATCTGTCAGCAGTTCTCTTACTCTTGCAGCAGTTTCTTCTATATTATCTGTATGTTCTTTACTTTCTACATTCCAATAACGAGTCAGTTTCAAGCCATTTCGATCGAATTTCCCGATATGAGCCGCCCGCAATTCTTTGATACCTTTAAAAACGCCATGACCGGGTGTCCGCGAAGGACCTAATGATAATACCTCTGAAACTCCTTCTTTATCAAGGATTGCCTCCACTTCCGGATGAGCCAGGATCGCTTTCAATTCCGAACCGATCAGCAGACCGCCATCCTGCTCCATATAGAAAAGCGGTTTTACACCCAATCTGTCTCTTGCAAAAAAGAGTGTTTCTGTTTTATCATGCCAAATGGCGAATGCGAAGATGCCATTGAATTTTTCAACGCACGCTTCTTTCCATTCGATATAACTCTTCAGCAGCACTTCCGTGTCGGAATGTCCGTGAAAGGACCATCCCCGCTGCTTCAATTCCTTCCGGATATCTTCTGTGTTGTACAGTTCCCCATTGTAAACCAATGTATAAGTCCCGCGCTCGTCAGTATGCTGCATCGGCTGTTTGCCTCCTGCTGCATCCACTACAATCAGTCGCCGGTGACCGAACAGGACATGTGATGCGCCCCAATCGTTATACTCATCCGGACCCCGTTTCGATAATGTCTGAGCCATTCTTTGGATGACAGGTTGCTCCTGCACCAAATTCCGTTTGAAATTAACCCACCCGGTAATACCGCACATATGCCCGCTCTACTCCTTTTCTCGCCTATGTCATATATTAAGCCGTTACTTCTACAACATATGAAAAGTTGCGGTAAACGTGAGCAAAAGAAAAAACCTGCCTTAATAGGCAGGTTTATGGCAGGAATCCCATCGGAAGGATACCGAAGCCAAGAAGTAATGTGATGACCAATGCAATGAAAAAGATGATCCACCAAGCTTTTGCAGACTTCTCTTTCTTTAATTTCACAAGGATCATCTCCATGCAAACGATGACGATAAGGCCAGCAATGCCCTTGATGATCGCTTGAACGGTAAAGGAAGAACCATCCTCGTCGAAATATCTCCATAATAAAACAAATCCGGTATACAGGATAAGCAGATAATCCAGCCGAAGGATCATATGCGGGATTGTTGCTTGTTTCTTCTTTTTCTCACTGTATAGAACCAGTGCGATAAAGAAGAGTAAGAGTCCCAGCCCCCAGCCGATTATATGTGTAAGTATCATTCCGTCGTCCATTGGGTGTGCCTCCTTTTGATAAGTACTCGTCCATCATACCATGATTCCCATTATTTCGGCATCAAGACACACGTTGCATATTTTTCTTCCGCAGCGGCTGGATCTTGCCATATGTCAGTATGCGCCACAGCCATTCAATCGGTCCGAAAGTGAAGAATCGGAACCAAATACGGCTTATGATCACTTGGATTACAAATACACCGACAACAAAGCCAACAAAACCAAGCAAAGAAAATTGTCCATATAAACCAAAACCAACTCCATAGAACAATAAGAACATCAAAACGGATTGGAATAGATAATTAGACATGGACATACGTCCGACGTAGCTCAGCTGCTGAGCAATCCAGCTGAATACCGGAAGATTTGCAACAAGCGTTATGACAGAAAGATAAAACAACGCACACGCTGGTCCTCCAATCGAATCCTGGATAATGGTCAGCCAAAGCGGTGTACCGATCAAATAAGGACCCGCTTTGAATACAAGGAAAAGAAATCCGGTAATTACAGTAAACCATATGAGCTTGCGGCGGTTCGCCACTGGGTCATGGAATAGCTTCACACGGGCAAGATAGGCACCGAGCATCATTAGGGGCAGCAGCATGAACGCACTGCTTATGATTCCGCCAACCCCATTAGCTGTCAGCCAGTCAACCATGTTCTGTTGCAGAACTTCTGTGTAAGTACCATTCCCGTACACTGCAAGTTTATTTTCGATATCCATCATAGTGAACATCATTTCTTCCACATCAATTCCAAGCAGCGAAGCACTCCAAACGGACAAAGTGCTTAATAGGATGGAAGGAATAAGCAGGATCGGGATCATCATCAACAATACCCATTTCGGTGTGTAAAGAAAAGGAATCAGCAATAAGCCAAGTATTGCATATGTAAAAAGAATATCCCCATGCCAAATCAAGAATGCATGTATTGCTCCAAACCCAAGCAGAATCAGCATCCTTCTGCTTAGAAACCAACCAGGCTTGATGCCGTCGCGTTTTCGGCTGTCGAATATAAGCTGCATCCCGAAACCAAACAGGATGGAGAATAACGTATAAAAGCTTGCTTGGAAGAAAATATCGATGCCGCCCAATAAAAAGCTATCCAGCTGCGAATCCCATTCAGGGGAATCAAAGCCTGGCATATAATACGGAGATCCGAATGAGGGAGCATTCACCATGAAAATTCCCAAAATCGCTGCACCTCTTGCAGCATCAATCCAGTGGAGCCGCTTTGTCTGCGGCATAGGTCTGATTTTATCTTTCATTTCATTCCGCCTTTCGTTAGTACAGATGAATCATTTACCAAAACAATATGGATGACATCTGTCAGAATTGCTAAAATTAGTATATCACACGCTACATAGCAGAAAGGGTTAATTTATGTTTAAAAAACTGGCTTCCGATGCTTTAGGTCTTTCCGACATTGGTACGATCATTTCCCCACGTGACTATGATAAGACAGATGCCGATGATTATGTGATGAACGAAGATAATGAAAAGATATACTTCCTGATCAAAACGAAACAAGACGAATACTGCTTCACGAACCTTGCCATCATTCATGTCGACGGTGAAAGTGCCGTGTCATCCAAGCGCACACTCCGCCGCTACCCATATTTGCAGCATCGCATCAGCAATGTCTACTTGGAAACGGCGGGAAAAGTTGATCTCGATATAGAGATTAAGTTCTCCATCGATAACCAGGTGATCAGCATCGATGTGAAGAAGGACCAAATCGATCAGCTGAAAGACCTTTATAAAGCGCTGCTGCGTATTGCGGAAATCAACTATGAAAACAATTTATACACAGACATGGCCCATACGAGCTTGGATAAAGCAGCCGCCATCCTGCAGCAGTCCCGGTACACGGACGGCACATTGGATGACACATACCGAAAACTGACAGAATTCGGCTTTGAATGGTTATCCTCGACAAAAGCTAAGTATCATGCACATGATTTCGGTTCCGTATACGAAAAATATATCAATAATTAAAGAAAGAGTGACTCGTATGCTGCGAGTCACTCTTTCTTATAATGGTCCTTCCCATACTCCATCATATTTCTTATCCGAGCTTAGAACTTCCTGTGCAAAAGTACAAACCGGAACAATTTGCTTTCCTTGTTCCTTCGCATACGCCACTACGTGATCGATCAAATCCGTGCCGATCCCTGAACCTTGTTTATCTTCGACTACCATCGTATGTTCAATGACAATATTATCTGTTTCCCTGAATGTCACCTCTGCATCGGGCAGTTCACTATCGCCAAGATAAAATCGCCCTTTTTCCTGTTTGATAGCAGCCATCGTCCCACTCCTTCCTACGCTTACTTTACCCGCTCAAAGAGCCAGGTATTCATTTAACCGACAAGTGTTTGCCGTTTTTGAATATAGGGTACAATCTTATGATCAAACCCAAAAGAGAGGCGTCCTTTATGTTTATCAAACTTCTCCCTCGACCTATCAGAAAATATCTGCATATGACAAGCAGGCAGCGCAAACACGAGGTGCAGCTCAATCTCTGGATGATGCCGGCCCTCTATATAACAGGAACCCTTGTTCTGGTAGCCATTCCGTTATTATTGGATCTGTATTTTGATCTGCCTACCAAGACTACTGGTTTCTTCAATGCATCTGCATCCAATACCGGTACCCTGGTAAGTGCACTTGTCAGCGGTACATTGCTGCTGGCTGCCTATACATTGAACTCTATATTGGTCGCTTTGACGAGCTTCAGTTCCGAGTATTCGCCACGCATGCTCTTCAACTTCATTTCGGATCGGACAACACAGCATATTCTTGGTCTCTTTTACGGGAGCTTTGTCTTCATGCTAATCTCATTCTTATTCGTAACGAACAGCTCCAGGGATTATTTCACCGCTGTACCGATTTCTTGTACACTTGTCACCTTGGCAGCTGTCATCGCCTTTGCTATTTTTGTCAACCATACGACAACTTGGATGCAGATTCATAATGTAGTGGATGCGATGAAGAACGAGTCGGAAAGGATCATTCAATCCACTTTGATAGATGAATTGGAGCCATACCGCAGCGATGAGCCCGGTTATACTTATGAAGATTATTCAGGCTATACTTATAAGGCCTCCGTTTCAGGTTATATCCAGCTAATCAATTTCGTCGACATGATCAAGCAAGCCAAGGAAGACGATGTTGTCGTCAGGCTGGATGCAAAGGCCGGGGATTACGTCTTGAAAGGAAACCGTTTGTTCAGTTATCGCGGACCAGGTGCCCAAGATCTGAAAATCGAAAAATATAATAGCATGATCCAAATCGGACATAAACGTTCAGAAATCCAGGACGTGGATATGAGCATGAACAAGTTAAGTGAGATTGCCATCAAATCCATCGGAAATGATGATCCTACTTCTGCTATCAATACTTTTCATCAAATGGCCGATTTGATGATCAATATGGATGCATCGACCACATTGCATCCTTATTTGCAGGATGAAGATAAGCAGACCCGCGTTGTTTATAATACGGTTACTTTTTCCACATACCTGCATGAAGGTTTTGGCCGCATTCGGCATTATACGCAAAAGGATTATCTCTTGATTGTGGAAATGATTCAAATTTTCATCCGAATGGCTGATTCCATTTCCGAAAAAAACTATTCCACCATCTGGGAATTTGCCCAGGATACTATCCTGCACATTCCGCAAACTGCATTCTACCGCGCTGACCGGATTCAGTTACTCGATTATTTGAAGCAGCTGGCGGATGTCACTGGGCACGGAATGGATTATTATGAACTGGAAAGGCACCTGCGACCAAATTGAGAAGATGCTGGGACATAACTAAAATACCATTGCTTAAAAGTGAACATTGCTCATAAGTGCCGCTTCGGCAAAATACTCCGCTTTCCACGGGCACGGCCTCAGCCTCCTCGTGGAAAGATCACCACTGCGGGGTTTTCAGCTCGTGCTGTTCCCGTTGGAGTCTCCGTATTCTGCCTACGCTGGTATAGGTTAACGTCAAAAACCCGAACTTGCGCGTATCTTTGTTTCAAGATTCACGTCAATAGTTCGGGTTTTCATTTGGCTAAAACGCTTCTGTCTTAGATCTCATCTTATACTTGCTGCAAAAGACCTTTGTCAAAGAAATAGAGATACTTTTCTTTGACTGGTTTCTTCCAGATCCGTTCGATTGCCAGAGCATACAATTCGATCTGCACTCGGTATTTCTCTGTCAGAATCTCAGCTCTTCTGACTGGATCATCACCATATAGTGTATCAGTCTTGTAATCCAGCAGCACAAGTCCGTCTTCCTCCACAATAATCTGATCGACTACCCCTTGCACGACAACCTTATCAGAAGCCGCGCCGGTCCAGTCATTGTATAGTTCATTTGCCGGCAGTGCCAGTGTGAAAGGCGTCTCCCGATAGAAGTGCTCAGCACGTCGCAGACGATCCGCTATTGGGGAATCGAGGAAATCAAGGACTCGCTCTACATCGATTGACGCGACTGCCTCTTGCTGCAAGAATTCCTTATCGACCAGTTCTTGCAGGTACTCCTCGAGCTCCTGCTTATCCCATTCTTTCCGGATATCTAGCTGCTGCATGACAGCATGAACTGCACTGCCCCGTTCGGCTGGTGTGAGTTCTTTTGCTTCCTGCAGGAAACGGGGCCTGCTAGCTATCGGTGCTCTTTGCTGGATCCGGTTCACTACTCGAATATCACTGTAGCTGTCCCGTACTTCCCGCTGCCGCTTGATTTCCGTCACCGTCTGTTTCGCTCGGAATCTTGTTGCCTCGGAATGCGGATATTGATAGGCCAGACGGTTCTCTACTTCTGTTTTCCAATCTGCATCCTCATTACCAGATTTCCAATCCGTGATACGCTGAAGCAGCTCTTGATTGGCTTCTTCTGCTTGCCCATTTGAGCTAAGATAATCTCTGCTTTCTTGGAGACGGATCCTCCATTTCGAGCGGTCAGCTGTAATTTCAGCCGGCAGCTGCACAGAAAGTTCCGCTGCCCTGAGTTCTATCGCTTGTTCATGCCGCAGCAGGGCCGGTGCAACCCAATCCATATAGGAGGTTGCTTCCAATCGGAAATGCGAAGGCAATACCCAGGATGGATGATCGGCAACTTGCTGCCATTTCTGAAGCTTCTTCTCCAAAGATGCGACATTACCGACCATGACCAGTTTTTCCTTGGCACGAGTCAACGCAACATAAAGGACCCGCATTTCTTCGGCTAGTGATTCTCGTTGTTTCTCTGCTTTCAATGCATGATAAATCAAGGTAGGATACATGAGCCGCTTCACTGGATCGATGTATTTACTGCCAAACCCTAGATCTTTATGCAGCAAATAGCGTTCCCTGAGATCTTGCTGATTGAATGTTTTATCCATTGCACCCGTAATGACAACAGGAAACTCGAGTCCTTTACTTTTATGGATTGTCATGATTCGAACAACATCTTCCTGTTCACCCAATGCCTTCGCAGCTCCCAGATCATCTCCGCGTTCTTCCATACGCTCAATAAACTTCACGAAACGGAAAAGTCCGCGGAATGATGTGTTCTCATAATTACGCGCCCGATCATAAAGGGCACGCAGATTCGCTTGACGTTGCCTTCCGCCTGGTATGCCGCCAACAAAATCATAATATCCCGTCTCGCGCATGATGGACCAAATCAACGCCGACAATGCTCCTTGTCTTGCTTCCATCCTCCAAGAGCGCAGCCACTCCAGCAGTCGTTCAATTTTTACGGATATCGTATCATTGGCATTCTTGGCATACGACCTGGCTGCTTCATAATAGCTGCTCCGCTGATCTGCCAATCTTATTTTGGCCAGATCATCTTCTTTCAGACCGATGATGGGGGAACGCAAAACAGCAGCGAACGGTATATCCTGCAACGGATTATCGATGATCTTCAGCACACTCATCATGACTTTGATTTCGATAGCGTCAAGATAACCTGTCGTAAGCTCGGCATAAACCGGGATGCCTTGCTGCTTCAGTTCCTCCATGATACTTGGCGCCCAAGTCATGGAACGCAGGAGGATGACAATATCCCGGTATTGGATATCGCGCTGCTGCTGTGTAGATTTATCGACAACTTGCATCGCACCGCGGCCTTCATGGCCGATCCATTGCTGAATCATCCTAGCATAGGCACGTCCTTCCAGCTGGGCTTTTTCCAGGTCCTCCACCGTTTCCGTATCAGTATCGGCTTCTTCTGCTTCCTCCGTACCATCACGATTGATGATGACCAGCTCTACATCCGTATCATTTTGCTTCAGTTCATCATACATTTTGTTTGCGTAAATAAGCTCTGCTTCCTTCTCATACTGCATTTCTCCGACATCTTCGGAGAACAGCTGACGGAAGATATAGTTTGCGCCATCCAGCACTTGCTGGCGGCTGCGGAAGTTGCTCGCCAAATCAATGCGCATGCCCGCATTTTCTGGATCGGAAAATGCCTTGTACTTATTCAAAAACAATGTTGGTTCAGCATGACGAAAGCGGTAGATACTTTGTTTGACATCCCCGACCATGAACATATTCCCGCTTCCCTTGCGATCGGAAAGCAGTGTGACAAGCGTTTCCTGCACAAGGTTCGTATCCTGGTATTCGTCCAAAAGCAATTCTTTGAACCGGCTTTGATAACTCTCCGCAATGCTTGACGGAATCATTTTATCTGGTGTGCTGTCCTCATCGATCAATACTTCCAAACAAAAATGCTCCAAATCAGAGAAATCAACCAATGCTCGTTCACGTTTTTCCAATTGATAACGGCTGCGGAATTGTTTGACGAGCAAAGCCAGCTGCTGGATCGACGGATAAAGCTCGAGCATATCTGCCAAATAGACCTCCAGCTTCCGGGCAAACCAGTCCCCGGCAAGCTTCCCCCATCTCTTTTTATAGGAATCTCGCAGTGCTTTCGCCTGTGCCTTTTTCGTATCGTCACATTCGATCTTTTTACCCGAAAGTCTGCCGAATGATTGCTCTTTAATGAAATTTACAGCCTCATTCCAGCTGCCTCCTACAAGACTCTGTGCTTCAGCAATGAAATTCCTTTCCGCTTCGAAAGTTTCTGCATAATGATACGGTCCATCCGGCTCGCGTGTCAGTGCGAGTGCCTGATTGGCTTCCTGCAGCATGGCTTGCAGCTGATCGTTTGCTTCCCGCTTTAATACTTGCAGCCAAGGAAGATCATTTTCATCCTTCACAGCAGAAACGTTATACAGCTCCGCCATTTCATCCAGCCATGTCTCCGGATAGGGATTCTGGGTAGCAAAATCATATAATTTCAGAATCAGGTCTTCTACTTCCAAGTCATTGCGGTCATTGCTGAAGCGATCGACTACACCAAAGAATGCCGCTTGCTCATCACCTTCCTTGCCATACCATTCTTCAAGCAGTTCGCCTATAACTTCCTGGCGAATCAAATCTGCTTCCAGATCATCTGCGATTCGGAAACCAGGATCCAAATCCAGTAAATATGCATATTTGCGCACGACATCCAGGCAGAACGAGTGCAGCGTGGAAATGGATGCATGCTGCAACAAGGACAGCTGCTTGCGAAGGTGCTGGGAAGACGGGTTTTCCTCCAATGCTTTTTCAAGAGCCGACCCGATCCTGCTGCGCATCTCCTGTGCTGCTGCATTCGTAAACGTCACGACAAGCAGCTGATCGATGTCCACCGGATCCTCTTGATTCACAAGCTTCTGGATGATCCGTTCAACGAGGACAGCCGTCTTACCCGATCCCGCTGCTGCTGCCACCAAGATATCATGTCCTTTGGCATCGATCGCCAGCTGCTGTTCCTCAGTCCATTTCACCATGTCGTTCCACCTCCTTCTTGATGCTGTTCAATACTTCTTCATCCTTCATATCTTTAATTGCGCGGTATTCATTGCCGGCAAGCGAGGCATCGAATTGACAAACGGCCTTGAAATCGCAGAACGTGCAAGCACTTCGATCATGGTGCCGATAGGGATTCAAATGCACACCGCCATTGGTGATATCCAGTCCCGCTTGTTCCATCAAAAATCTAGTATGCTGCTGCAGGGCGCGGAAGGTATGTTGATCCGCTGTCTGGGAACCTGCCCGGAAGCCTCCGTCTTTTTTCAAACCTGCCGGGATGATTTTGCTCATACCCGATTCGAGTGACGTATCCATCATCCGGGCAACTGATTCCTGTTCGAGAAGCATGCCTTGCATTTTGAATTTCTTGAAAATCTCTTCCTCGATATCCACTTGTGATCTGCTTGATTGAGAGATCAGCGGGTTATGCACATGGAAATACAGCACCCCCGCGGGAGTAGCCTTGAGACCAAGCCACTCTTCCGAATGCGACAGGACAACGTCCAGATAAGCGAGCATCTGGAGAGCCAGGCCATAGTAAACCTCTGTCAGATTCAGCGCTTTGCTGCTGGATTTATAGTCGATTATACGAAGGAACAGCTCTTCTTGATTGATCGCCTTGTCAACCCGGTCGATCCGTCCCCTCAATTGCACATCGTAGCCATTCGGCAGTGTGATTTCAATCGGAGGAAGTGTTTTGTCCTCACCGAAATCGAGTTCAAGTCCGACCGGGGAGAACTTGCTTTGCCTTGCTTGCTCACTCAGTGTATAGGCAGCACGAGCGATGATCTCTTGCAGCTTTTGCTGGATATACTTGAACCGGTTGGAACTATGGAGAATCTGGTTCTGCAGCACAGGGGCAAGATTTCCCATAGCCCGTTTCGCGTAACCTGCCGCGTCATCCCGGTTGATCTGTGCATAATTCCTGCCTTCCAGCTGCACCCAATCGGTGATTTGCTTCAATGCCTCATGGAAGAGCTGCCCGATATCGGGGGCATCCAGTTTGTAAGTCCGCCTGTTTTCCAACCCGAGACTGTATTTGGCAAAATGCTGATACGAACATCGGTAGTACGTTTCCAAGCGAGATACACTTGCTTTCACTTTTTTCGGGAAAAGTTGCTCCTTTGTCTCTTCCGCCAAGTCTTCTGTCTCATTTCGATAAAAAAGACTTTGAAGAATCCTTCCTGTCAGTTCCTCATTGCTTTCATGGCGAATGAACCAGTTAAGCACGCTATCCCAAATCGGATGGACAGGATAGCGCATTTTACGCGCAAGCTGCGTCGTAAGCGCCGATCGGCTCTGATCAATCGTTGCCACAAAACGTGCAGTTTCTAGACTATCTTCTGGATCCTGGAGCATACGCTCGTCACAGCACCAATCGAATAGATCCTTCATGCGCTGCACAAGGGAAGACGCCATTTTCGCCTTTCCTTCCTGATCACTGATCGGATAGCTTACCCAAAGCCGCTCACTTGCCGCCGTAAAAGCAAGGTACATATAAAAGCTTTCATCCAGCAGCTGACGTTTTCCCCCAGCTGCAAGCTGCAAGCCATATACTGCCAGCACTTCCCGATCTTCTTCACTGATGAGCCCATCAGGCTTCGGCTTCATCGGCCACACACCTTCATTGACTCCTAGCAGGAATGCACATTTCAACCCGCTTACCTTGCTGTGATCAATTGTACCGACGATCACCTGATCCAGACTTGGCGGAATATGGGCAAATTCCAGCGATTCGAATCCGGTCTCCATCGTGTGACGGAAAACTTGCAGGGAGACGCGTTCTTGTCCGACTATCTCCACGGCTTCATCCAACAGCTGAAGCACTGCGTCCCAGACCTGATCTTGTTCCCTTGCTCTTTCCAATTCACCGCGCTCGTCGAAAATGACTTGCATCTCCTCAAGTCGCTGCGGAACTTTCAGCTGTTCCAGCCAATCATAGACTGCAATCGAGCGTTCACGGAATGTCTTGCCTTCCCGCAGCTTCCGATCGAATTTCTTCATCGCCTCAGCTACTTGACGGCGGTAATGATTGATCCGTTTTTGCGTCTCCAGTTCCTTATCCGTCTGCCGCGTCGATTCAAAGCCGCGGAACCGCTGGAAGATCCAATCCTCTTTTTGCAGCCAGCGATCCCTGGAGCGGATGCCGTATTCCAGGCAATAATTCTCCAATTCATCTATCGCTTCTTCCGTCAGCGGATAGACTTCATCATTTGATGGGATGAAGCCGGTTTTCAATACGCGGAACACTGCCTCATAACGCCAATTCCCATCGACGACTTCCATTCCCGAACGGATGAGTTCCAGCAGCGGATGGTGGATCATCGGCTTTTTCTGATCGATGAACACCGGAATATGATAATCGGCGAACACAGTTTCGATCAGCTCGTGGTACACATCAGCCTGTCTTAAAAGCAGCGCGATGTCCTGATAACGGTAGCCTTTCTCCCGTACAAGCGCGACGATTTCCTGTGCCACACCTTCAACCTCCGCCCTTGGGTGGACTGCCTGCGCCAGCGTGATCGGCACGTCCCCTTTCAATGATGGTGCCGGGCGCGTTTCCAAATGCTTCTCCAAATGCAAGAAAGCAGGATTATGACCGAAACGCCCATCCTTGGGACTCAGCTGCTCGATAGAGGTGATTGGCACATTTCGCTCCTGTGCTGTCTGTTTGATTTGAAGAAAGGTGTCATGTGTGCGTGCAAACAAATCTAGCTCATCGACATCCTGGCGGTTTGCCCCATCCAAAGTAAGCGTCACTGTCACTTGGTCCGCTTCTGTCATCAGTGCACCGATAACCTCCAGCTCCTGGGGCGTGAATTGATGAAAACCATCCAGATAGATCTCCGATCCTTTGACAGAACGCGACAGCGGGATTTTGGTTGCCAATACATGTAGCTGGTCCTCGCTGTCAATATATTTGTCCCGTAAAAGCGCAGTCAGGCGATCGTAAATATAACTGATATCCTCCAGCTTATCCCGAAGCGTACGTTCAGGGGAATGCTGCTGTTGAAACTGCTCCATTTCCTGTATCTGGGCATGTAGAAGCTCCGGTGTAACACGATATCGCTTCAGCTCAGTTATCATGCTTTCCAGCTGCCCCATAAAACCATTCTTCTCGATTGCCTTTTGGAAGACATTCCAGTCGGATTTACGTTCCTCGGTAATTTTCCGGAGCATCATCTGGACACCGGTCGAGGTAATGAACTGCTTGGTCGCACCGCCTGTCTCCTGCAAAATATACCAAGCCAGCCGCGACAGGCTATAAACCTGTGCACGGATGCTGCCTTCCACACCGGTTTGCCTGATCAGCGCCTGTTCTTGCTGGAACGTCATCTGATCCGGAACGAGATAAAAAATATTCGGTCCCATTGGATCATCCTTCAATTTGGATGCTATCTCATCCAGGCAAGCCCGGCTTTTCCCAGCGCCGGACCGACCGATGATAAAACGTACCCCCATGTTAAACTTCACTCCTGTCTCCCAAACTAGTAATCTTATTTTATCATGTTCCGCGGTTGAAAGGAAAACAGACGCGCACGTTTGTTCGCTTGCATATACTGGAAAAGCCCCTTATCCAAGATAAGGAGCTAAGCACCAAGTCCAGTTGCCGACATCGGCCAGAATCGGGCACCAACCTTCCCGACCACCCGCTTAATCGGAATGAAACCAAATGAGCGACTGTCCAGACTTTCCCTGCGATTATCACCCATGACAAACAGCATTCCTTCCGGTACTGTTGTCCGGCCGGTGACATCTTCCAATGTAAAATCACATGTCAATTGGCCTTCGACATCATCGCGATAGTCTTCCAAATAATGTTCCGGCCTGTATTCCCCATTTACAAACAGCCTGTCATTTCTGACCTCCAGTGAATCGCCTGGCATTCCGATGATGCGTTTCACATAATCTTCATCTTCTGTAGCGTGGAACACAATGACATCGAAACGCTGCATACTGCTTGCATCATCCATGAACTTGTTCACCATCAAAAAATTGCCATCCTGCAAAGTTGGCTCCATCGACTCTCCTTCCACTCTGTAATCCGCAAAAATCAATTCTTTGGAACAAAAGAGCACAAGTACGATGCCGACAAGCAGGAAAACAAACTTCCAGCGTATTTTGTTTTTCATCTGTGCTTTCCTCCGGTTGTAGGTGTTTAGCAACACCTTTACCCCGGCTTGGACAGCTCTAATCCTTATCCGACTGCTCCATCTTCCCGTTTTTCTTTTTCAACCTTCCCTCAACGTACTTTCCTATCATCCAAAACAGGATGATTGCCACAGCCACAATGACAGTCTTAATCGGGTTTTCCGCAAATGATGTCAGGCTGTCCCCTACAAAAGCTATCGAGAAAATCATCAGTGCCTTCCCTAAGAAAACAGCGAGCGCAAATTGCTGCAGACTGATTTTCGATAGCCCAGCGACGACGTTGATGATAGCCGATGGGGAAAATGGGAAGCATAACAAAATGAATAGCGGACCAAAACCATGACGATCCAGCCATTCTGTTATTCTCTTTACTTGCTTGTTATGACGCAGCCAATTGATCATGCGTGTGTGGCGGTACCTTCGGATCAGCCAAAAGACCGTGATTGCCCCAAGTGACGTACCCACCCATGAATAAAGGAAACCCCATAGTAGGCCATAAGCCACTGTATTCGTAAGTACGAATACAACAAGCGGCAGAAACGGCAGGAAAGCTTCCAAGTAAGGAAGCAATATGCCGGGTATAGGACCCAGATTTTCATATCGATCAAGCAGGGACTTAACGTAATCGTCCCATGTTCCATTGCGGAACATTTCCAGCAAATCGTTCCATCCAAAACCTAAGACCATCTAACCATTCTCCTATTCCCAGCTAAAACATCTTTTTACCATTTTAAACAAAAAAGCCCGAGCCTGCAAAGTCCGACAGGATTATCCCTTCTTTTCCTGCATTTGGTTAGTGATTTATAAATTACCTGTTCTATCCTGTTTTCACTTCGCATAGCAATAGGGTATAATGGAACATACGTTCGTATTAGGAGGAAAGGCATATGCGTTGTCTTAGTGAGTCGGAATATAAGCTGGGATCCCGGTTCCTGTTTCTATCCATGGCCATTGTTGTCCTGCAGCAGGATATCCGAATTGTGGAAGAAGGAAAGCACAAGATAAAAGCGTATCTTTTGCATCACTTACAAGCAATGGAAAAAGCCGCACTGGAGGAGCGTCGCCAGCTTCGCCACCAGCTACGCCGGCGCAACATGCAGATTGTGACCGCAGAGAAAAACGACGCGTTCACTACCTTTTTGTTCATCACGAAGGAATGTGAGGAGAAGCGCAACTATTTCAACCCGGCTATACGGAAGAAAGTCGAGGCTATCCTGATGGAGCTCACACAAAAGGCTCCGCAATCTGATCCCCGCCATACTTCCACAAATGCCTGATCCGCTTATCCAGCAGGAAACGGTATTGCGCAGTACGCTGCACCTGATTCATCATCGATCCATACGACACGTCCAAGGTAAGTGTGTCGCCATTTTTGAAGGTAAGGTTTGTGCACTGATGGGCTGCGGCTTCAATCCGCTTGATGTGGGAATGTGAAATCCAGGAGCATGTATGGGCAAGAGGAGAAGATGTAGGAAAGAAGTACATACCGCTGACGGGGTCGATGGATATCGGAGCTTTATGCGTGATGCCGCAGATTTCCTTCACCCCAGCTTGTCTGCCTTTCAAGCTGCTGCCATAGAACTTGCAGGCCAAATCGATGAATTTGCTTGGGGAAGTGCGGAAAGTGGAGCTGTTTTCTGTCTCGAGCACCTCGCAGCCGGGCTGTCCGTTTTCGAGGAGCTTCGGCAGTATTGCCATTGTAAGGGGAGTAAGTTCAGCCACAGTCGGGCTTTGTTCTATTTGCTGCATCTAAACAATCCTTTCTGATTACAGGAAAAGAAGGTTGTCTCTACAATAGCAAAATCGGGACAGAAATACAGGAGAATTTTATTTTCTTAATGGAATCCTTACAAAAACAGATAGAGATATAAAATCTCTACCTGTTTTCTTCATAGTCTTCAACTGCTTCAATGCGATCCTGAATGGAAGGATGAGTGGAACGCAGCCATTCAAAAACCGGCCAAGGATCTGGATCGCTTTTGGAAATCTCCTGCATATTCTCAAACATGCGGATGCCTGCTTCTGTATCAGGTGCATACTCCAGCGCATAAGCATCCGCCTGACGCTCCATCTCACGTGATACATAGAGGGAAACGGGCGAACTTGCAAACTGCAGGAAGCTCAAAATCAAGAGAAATAGCGGCACAGCCCGCAGCTGATATGCATTTATTTGCTTTTTGGCTAAAAACTTATCTGAAACCCTTTTGGTCACCCAGAGGAGAAAGAAGCCAAGTACGAGAAAACCAGCTGTCCCCCAATACATATGGTGCAGCACATAATGACCGATTTCGTGGGCGACGATGAACAGCACCTCATCTTCTGCCAAACCATCAATCGTCGTATCATACAGTACGACCCGGGCACTGCCGAACAAACCGTTCACATATGCATTATATGTTATCGTCTTGGCGCTCTTATCGACCTCCAGGAGTGTCGCATCGGGAATACCGGCAGCATCGGTCAACTGCTCTATATCCGTTCGTAATGCACCTGCAGGAAGGTCATGGAAATCTTCATAGAGCGGGTCGATCCACAGTGGCTGTACATAGACGACGAAAATCGCACTAGGGACGAGCAAGATCCACAACACGATCCACCAGTTTTTATGGAATCTTTTCATCAGGAGCTGCGATACAAAGACTACTACCGTGACGGCCAAATAAAAGAAAAACAGGCTCAGCAAGTATTCCCCTGCCCAATCTCCAATTGGCTGGACACTGATTTGTGCTTGCCGGGCATTCCAAAATCCTGCCAAACGGAATGGCAGCTGCACAAGACCATACAATCCAACTAAAAGGAGCATGAATACTGCTGTTGCGAACAATCTAGGCAGCCGCTGTTCCGTGGAAGCAGCGATTTCCTGCAGCTTGCCGTTCTTCCACACTGCAAAAAGGAAAACAGGCAATAACGGCAGCCGAGAAAAATAAACTGCATGGCCGATACTGGCATATGTACTGACATCTTGATTTAAATTCGGATAGACGAACGGAAAAAACATCCAGATTGCCAAGAGATAGACGGCATAAGCAAACAATACTTTTTTCATCCGATTCCTCCTGTAAAAAAAAGAGACGGCCCCGCTGGTCGTCTCTTACATAATCAATACATAAGATCAATGAAATCGTCTTTGTCGATCTTACCTAGATAGTGGCTCACATTCACATCCGTCAGTGCCTGTTGGATGGACTCGCGTTCATAACGGACACCTTTTAGTTTTTCCTCGAGCTCACCAACTTCGCCGACACCGAAATAATCGCCGAAAATACGGATTTGTTCGATGATGCCGTTTTTCACATTCAAGCGGATATCGACATTGCCCGATGGGAATTTATGTGTCTGCTGAATATTGAAGCTTGGCGATTTGCCGTAGTTCCATTCCCATTTTTGATAGCGCTCTTCACTGATTTTGTGAATTGCTTTCCAATCCTCTTCAGTCAGCTTGTAACGCGGTACATCTTTCGTATCCTCGACATCGAAGATATAACGAAGCAGGATTTCTTTGAATTCGTCCATAGGAATCTTGTTATCCATGAACTCAGAGATATTCGCTACCCGGCTACGGATGGATTTGATCCCTTTGGATTCGATTTTCTCTTTCTTCACCTTCAAGGCAGAAACAACATGCTCGATTTCCGAATCGTACATCAAGGTACCATGGCTGAACATCAGCCCGCGTGTGGAGAATTGTGCATTCCCCGAAATTTTTCGTTCGCCGACCAGTAAATCATTGCGTCCCTTCAATTCGGCAGGCACGCCCAGCTTATTCAACGCATCCGTCACAGGCTTTGTGAATTTCGCAAAATCCTGGAAGCTATTGCCGTCATCCTGTGTGATGAAGCTGAAATTCAAGTTCCCCAAATCATGGTATACAGCTCCTCCGCCAGAAAGACGGCGCACGACCTTGATACCATTATCATCCACGTACTTCGTATTGATTTCTTCGATTGTATTCTGATTACGGCCGATGATGATGGACGGTTCATTGATATAGAAAAGCAGGTATGTATCGTCCTTGCCGAAGTTTTTCAACACATATTCCTCAATCGCAAGGTTGATCCTTGGATCTGTGATTCCTTCATTATCGATAAAACGCAAAATAAAGACCCCCAGTGTCAGTCAAAAATTGTTTATCCTAGTAATATTCTACCGAATCATAAGCCTATTATCAATCCAGACAAAATGGGAAGGTGTCACCCTTCCCATTTCAATCCTTCATATGCCAGCTTCACTTCACCGCTGAATATGTTGCTTGCTTCCTCCAGCAGCTGCCGATGTTCGCCGAAATGCGGCAGATGACTCAGGAATAGAGTCTTCACACCTGCCTGTTCCGCAATACCGCCAACCTGCAGGCTGTTCATATGACCTGCGGCTTCCCCGTCCTGATGCTGATAAAAATTACAATCGGTAATGAGCAGATCCGCATCTTTGCTGAATTCCACCCATTCCTCCAAATAACTAGAGTCGGCTGTATAAACGATATCCGATACACCATCCGATATCCGCATGCCGTAGCAAGGTACGGGATGCTTCGTTTTCATGAACGTAATGGCAAAGGGACCGATGCTCAAAATTTCATCCGGCTTATAGGCAATCGCTTCAGTGAATTTATGGTTCAAGTTCTTGAAGCCTGCTTCGTCCTCTTCATGACCATATATCGGCAGTACATCCTCTGTTCCTTTCAAGCTGTTCTGTACTTGCCAAACATGCTGCAATGCCCCGATGTCCGCAATATGGTCAGGATGATAATGGCTGATGACAACTGCATCCAATCCCTTCGGATCAACGATAGCTTGCATTCGGGATAGTGCACCGCTTCCGCAATCCAAAAGCAGGGAATAACCATCCTTCTCTACTAAATAACAAGAGCTGGCACTCTCCCTGCCAGGGTATGCTCCCCAAAATCCTATCACTGTCAATTTCATATTCTCTGCACCTCTCCTTCTACTGATACCATTACCGAATTCCCTTGATATTAACCCTCATTTGTCAGGAGTTCTCCCTTTAGGGGCTGGTCTACATTATACTTATATGACATAATATAACAAAAACAGAAAAAGCGCATATGGGGGGATATTTGGTGAGACCGGAATTGACGCGAATGACAAAAGCAGATGATTTCTTGGATTATTATTGGCTTAAGAATGAGCTCGTCCATTTCTGCCAGGAAAACGGACTGCCTGCCTCTGGTTCCAAAATGGAAATCACCGCCAGGATCGAAAGCTTCTTGCGGGATGGTATCATTGAAAAACCGGAACAAAAAAAATCACGCAAAAGAAAAAAGACTGCCGAACCACTCAGTCGTGCCACCATCATCACAGAAAATCATCGTTGCAGCCAGAATGTGCGTGAATTCTTCAAAAAGGAAATCGGCGAACATTTTCATTTTTCGACTTACATACAAAACTATTTCCGGGAAAACGTCGGGAAAACATATGAAGATGCCATCATAGCATGGCATGAAGAAGAAGCCCGCAAGAAAGATGCTTATAAAAAGGACATCGCTCCCCAATTCGAGTATAACCGTTTCATTCGTGAATTTTTCGCAAATCCTAAAAACAAAGGAAAAACACGCGCTGAAGCGATCGAAGCTTGGAATGAGAAAAAAAGCAGGCCTTATTCCCATAGTTCCTGACAGCATCACCCTGGTCAGGATTGATGTTTGAATGATGATATTTCACCCTGTGAAGTTATGCTAAGCCATAAGTAAGCTAACCGAAGAAGATGGCGAAAGTTGATTTATGGCAGCTTCGATATGTTCAAAACTGGAAATGATACTTACTCAAAAAACAGTTACGACGTAATGCTTCGGCAACTTTCCGAAGGCTGTCGAGATTAGCATGCATAATAACAAAAAAAGCTTCTCTCTCAGGAGAAGCTTTTTTCACGCAAGTAAGCAAGTACGTTCTGGACGGCTTGTTCACCGCTGTCGATACAGTCTGGAATACCGATTCCATCGTAAGAACCACCGGCAAGGAATACACCTGGAAGGTGGATGGCCATATTGGCGCGTACGTCGGCAACGCGCTTCAGATGACCGACAACGTATTGCGGCATCGCTTTTTTCCAGCGGCTGACAACGGAAAACAGCGGCTTGCTTTTAATTTTCATGATTTTGTTCAAATCTTTCAAGGCGATTTGGACGATTTCCTCATCCGATAAGTCCACCACACCGCTGTCATCGGGTCTGCCAACGTAGCAGCGGAGCATGACTTTGCCTTCAGGAGTAGTATCTTCCCACTTTTTATGCGTCCACGTACAAGCCGTAATCCGATATTTACTGTTACGGGAGATGACGAAGCCTGTGCCATCGATATCCTTCTTGATTGCCGAAGCATCAAATGTCATCGCTACCGTAGCAACGGAGGTAGCCTTCATTTCTTTCAACTGTTCCATGAAATCATACTGACTCAGCATGCGCTGGACAGCAAAGAAAGGAGATGCAAGCACCGCGGCGTCCGCTCGGAATACCTCTCCGTTGCCGAGCAGCAAGTGATAATGATCTGCTTTGCGCTCGATATGATCTACACTTGTTTCCAGCTGGACAGTGCCTGGATCTAGCTTCGCTTCCAAACCCTCCACCAGGGACTCAAGCCCATTCTTCAGGGAAAGGAATGCGCCTGGGGGCTTCACACCTTTTTTCTGTTTCGGAGGCTTTGGCATCGTTGCCTGCAGTCCTTTGATGACACTTCCATATTGCTGTTCTACCTCATAGAACTTAGGATAGGTAGCCATCAGACTCAGTTCATCGATATCCCCCGCATATACACCCGATAGCAGTGGCTCGAGCACATTCTCTACCAGCTCATCGCCAAAGCGGCGGCGGAAAAACAATCCCATGGATTGATCCTGTGCTTCTTTTCCTTTCGGCAGCATCGGTTCGACACTGATTCGCGCTTTTGCCTTCGTAGAGAGCAGCCGTGATTGATAGAATGGTTTTAATTCTGTCGGCACACCCATGAAAGCTCGTTTCGGCATTTTATGCAGCTTCTTACCCGCCAGGATATAAGATTGCCCCGTATTATTCCGGACCAGATCTTTCTCCATGCCGATATCGTAAATCAAGCGCGATGCTGATTCCTTTCGTGCCAAAAAGGAATCCGGACCACGTTCAATCATGAACCCATCTTTTTTCAACGTCTCGATCTTCCCGCCAAGGTGGCTGGAAGCCTCAAACAGCTTGACCTCATAGTCCAGACGATAAGCGCGGATTTGCTTCTGCAGGTAGTAAGCGGTCGTCAGACCGGCAATGCCGCCTCCGACGATCGCTATCTGTTTTTTTTCAGCCATGGCGCTCAACTCGTGCCCGCTGATCCAATACCACCTTCGCCAATGTATCGATGAATTGCTGGTCTGTATTCGGCATTGCCGGACGATAGTATTTTGCACCTAATTCGTCACACACGACCTTACATTCGTAGTCATTATCGTATAGTACTTCCAAATGATCCGCGATGAATCCAACTGGAGCATACACGAATGAACGGTAGCCTTTTTTCTCGTAGAGCTCGCGAGTTAGATCCTGCACATCCGGTCCAAGCCACGGATCAGGTGTATTTCCTTCACTCTGCCAGCCAAGCTCCACATTCTTGATGCCAGTCTGCTCCTGGATCAACTCAGCCGTACGCCTCAATTGATCAGGGTATGGATCGCCATGCTGAAGGATTTTCTCCGGAAGGCTGTGAGCAGAAACAATCAGTGCGGCCTTGGCACGCTCTTCCTCGTCCATGCCACTGAAAATTTCAGAAATCTTATCTGACCAATGTTTGATGAAGCCTGGCTCATCGTACCAGCTCTCCACAGAAGTGATCTGAAGGTTGCCAGCTTCTGCCGCAGCTTTTTGTGCACGCTCGTTATAGGATTTAACACTGAATGTGCTGTAATGTGGAGCCAATACAATGGAAATCGCTTCTGTGATGCCATCTTTCGCCATTTCCGCAACACCGTCTTCGATCCAAGGCTCGATATGTTTCAGGCCAAGGTAAGCTTTGAATTCGATAGCATCCTGCGCGTTGTTCAAAGCTGTTTCAAGTGCATCAGCTTGTTCCTGCGTGATACGGGCAAGCGGGGAAATACCGCCGATCGCTTTATAACGGCTTGTCAGATCTTCCAGCATTTCCGGTGTCGGTTTATGTCCATGCCGGATATCTGTATAGTAACGCTCGATATCTTCTTCTTTATAAGGCGTGCCATACGCCATTACGAGTAAACCAACTTTTTTCTTTGTCATGTCTTACACCTCGGGTTAAAGTATAGAATTTTGTTTTGCGGAATACGAATGGATGAAGGTAGTCAGCTTCTTCAGCACACTTGGCTGTATTTCCGGCGTCACGCCGTGGCCAAGGTTGAATACATGCGGACCAGCCTCTCGGCCTTGATCCAGGATCGCTTTTGCCCGCTCCTCCAGCACCTTCCAATCGCTTGTCAGGAATGCTGGGTCGAGATTGCCTTGAAGTGTCTTCGTAATGCCCTTCTCTCTTGCTTCCCTGATGGATAGTCTCCAGTCAAGACCTATGACATTCACCGGCAGATCGTTCCATTCCAATATCAGATGGCTCGCTCCTACACCGAATAGGATAAGCGGGACATTTGTTTCACGCAATTCACTGAAAATGCGCTCCATTGTCGGTTTGATATACATACGGTAATCCGCAGCATTCAAAGCCCCTACCCAGGAATCAAAAATCTGGATGGCAGACGCACCTGCCTTCACTTGTGCTTTCGCATAAGTGATGGACACCTCCGCCAATTTATCCATCAAGGCGAACCATGCAGCAGGGTCACTATACATAAGCGTTTTCGTCTTATGATAGTTTTTTGACGGTCCTCCTTCGACCATGTAGCTTGCCAATGTAAACGGAGCCCCGGAAAAACCGATCAACGGCACTTCCAGCTGCTCTTCTGTCAGGAGCTTGATCGTATCCAGTATGTAAGGGATGTCCCGTTCAGGATTCAAGGTGCCAAGTTTCTCCACATCTTGAATGCTGCGGATCGGATTGGCAATCACCGGACCGATGCCTGACTTGATATCGACATCCACGCCAATGCCAGGCAGTGGCGTCATAATATCCTTATATAAAATTGCCGCATCGACATCATACTGTTCGACCGGCAGTTTTGTGACATAAGCTGCCAGCTCGGGCTGATGCGTGATTTCAAACAAGGAATACTTCTCTTTCAGCTCGCGGTACTCTTTCTGCGACCTTCCTGCTTGACGCATGTACCATACTGGTGTGTAATCCGTTGCTTCTCCCCGGAATGCACGCAGTATTGTATCGTTTTTGATCTTAGACATATTTGTTCTCCTTCGTCTACTCGTTATCCGTTTCCAACTATACGAAATTTCATGTACGTTTGCATCCATTTGACTCATAAAAACGCTATTTTTTGATGATTTGTGTCAGACTCGTGAAATTTATCAGAATCCGAAACCAGAAAGGACCGTATGGTTGGATTCCGCCCCGCTTTCATCCGTCAGCGGATTGAATGGAACCACATAGTAGGAAGTATCTTTCAGCAGATTGACTTTATCTACTGTAAAGGATCCCTTACCTTGTACTTCCCCTATTTTCTCAGCACCATCGTCGGTTTCTTTGTAAATGTGATAGATGATCCGCTTGTCATCGCTCGCTGTCCACGTCAAGTCGGCATTGACGATTCTCAGACCTCCGAAACCATAGGAAATCGATGCATCCGTGATCGTCGGTAATTCGACCGGACCGCCGATATCCTCTGCATTTTCCGGCTTTTCGAAGCTCGTGGACATTGTCCGATATTGGGAAACTTGGCGCAAAATCGATTTCGTCAGAGCAGTAGGCATCGAACTGCCGCTCTCCAGATAGTTTTCATCGTTTGTTTTGTCATACCCCATCCAGCTTACCGCGACATATTCAGGCGTGTAACCGGCAAACCAAGCATCCTTATCTGCACCATCCACTTTCGGGTGCTGCGTCGTACCTGTCTTCCCAGCCAGTGCCCCATAATAAGTACCAGCCGTTCCGGTACCGCCGGTGATGACACCTTGCAGCATACGCGTCATATCCCAGGCCGTCTGTTCGGAGAATACATCTTCTGTTTGCGGTTCTGCTTTGAAGGCCGCTTCCCCGTTTCTGTCATAGATCGCGTTGATGGACTGGGATTCGATCCACTGTCCTTCATGGGCGAATGTCCGGAAGCCTTCCGCTATCTGCAGCGGTGTCAAGCCTTCCTCCAAGCCGCCAAGGGCGATAGACAGACCTTTATCCGGCAAATCGATATGCATCTTTTCCAAGTAAGACTTGCTGGTTTTGATGCCGATCTGATCAAGCAGCCAAACAGCCGTCGTATTCTTGGATTCCTGCAGGGCTTCATACATCGTGATATCGCCCTCATACTGATCATCGTGGTTGGAAACCGTGTAGTCATCGTCGTAAGTCTTTTTCTCATCCGGCAGCTCACTGTAAGCATTATAATCTCCTGTATCCAACGCTGGTCCATAGACTGCGAGAGGCTTCATGACCGATCCTGGCTGTCTCTGCACGGTCACACGGTTAATGTCGCCGTATTGGAACTCACGTGCTCCGACAGCTGCGACAATCTTACCGGAATTTTGGTCAAGCATGACAAAGGCGCCTTCAATGCCATCTGTCGAGCCGTCAAAATACGTATCGTCCTGCATTGTCTTATAAGCTGTACGCTGAATATCTTCATCCACATTCACGACAATCCGGTAACCGCCCGTACGCAAGTCTTCCAAAGATAAATCATATTTCTCCTGCGCTTCATCCGCCACCAAATCAATATAGCTCTCAATCCAAGGCCGTTCTTTCTCTTCTTCAGGCTCTGTCACGCCGAGGTCTTCTGCTTGGGCAGCTTCTTTTTCTTCCGTTGTGATGTAACCCTGCTCCTCCATCTCATCAAGCACCAAATTGCGTCTTTCCTTCGCTAAATCAGGATTATTATTCGGTGAGTACGTATTAGGCGCTTTGGACAAGGCTCCCAGCATCGCACTCTCCGAAAGAGTCAAGTCACTGGCGCTTTTATTGAAATAATAATTGGCAGCTGACTCGATTCCATAAAGACCGTGCGCAAAATAGATTTCATTCAGATAATACTCCAGAATCTGCTTCTTCGTGTAATGTCTCTCCAAGTAGATAGCCGCCATAGCTTCTTTAGCCTTACGAGTAAACGTCTTATCATTTTTGAAGAAAAGGTTCTTCGCTGTCTGCTGTGTGATCGTACTTCCGCCTTCCACCTTGCTCATCGCGATGATATCGCGGTACAAGGCTCTGGCGGTCGCACGGATATCGATACCATGATGCTTGTAGAACCTGGCATCTTCTATGGAAACAAAAGCATTTTTCACATGTTCGGAAATCTCATCGAATTTGACAGGCTCCCGGTTTTCTTCATAGAATTCCGCAATGACTTCCCCATCCTGGTTCTCTACTGTTGAAGCGGCCTTCAACGTCAGATCATCTTTATCAATAACGAGTCTTCCCCCGAAAAATAACAGGATATAGGCAGCAGTAATGCCCGCCAATATGATACCAGCTCCAAGAAGATATAGAGTCTTCCGCCGCATCCGTTTATGCTGCTTATGTTCTGATCGTTTCATAACGTTCCTTCACCTCTTACGTATCCCCATGATCGTTCTATAACCTTTATTATACGACAAAAAATGCCATTTACCCATCTTTCCTATCGAATGGGGTCCTAGCTTGCATTACGCATTGTGAAATTGCTACACTGACTCTAACATACTGCCAGGAGGTTGAATACGAATGATGGTACATTTCACCAATGGTACGACAGAATTCCTTCGCCAGCTGAAGGAAAAAGAACAAGCCAAGATTTGGGTGTTCGAAGGCGCCGAGGGTGCTCTTGCCTATACCGAGGAACCAAACGCTGCAAGATTCACTACACCGCGTACATATGAGCGTGTAACAGGTACCGGAGACATCCCCGATGAAGGATATATCGCGATCAACAACATCCCCGTCACAGATGAAGGGCGTCCGATATTTGAGGATGTATTCAAAAAGAGAGCCGGCAAAATCGATCAAACACCTGGGTTTAAAGCACTCCGAGTGCTCAGACCGCGATCAGGCAACACGTATCTTGTACTGACGGCTTGGGAAGACAAACAGCACTTTGAAGATTGGAAGGCATCCGAATCGTTCCAGCATGCCCATAAAAAAGATGCCGGACAGCCGAAGCGTCCGCCATTCAGTGCCGGCCCCGCATATGTCACCACTTATTTTATCGACAATGAAGCATAACAAAAGCCTGTCCATATAGTTGGACAGGCTTTTGTTATTCAATATGATCGAGCTTTTTCCCGTCTCCCAAGCTTATGCTGCATCCATTTGTAAAATAAAATCCAAATCAGCAGAAAAACCATTCCATAAGCATACCCAGCGAGCACATCCGTCAAGTAATGCACCCGTAGTACATACCGGCTGAAGCCAACCAGCAAGACGATCAGTGCTGCCAGGAAAGCAGCGGTATATCGCTGGCTGTTTTTCAGATAATGCCACAGGAAATAAAGGATGATGCCATATGTGATGAAAGACACCATGGAATGGCCTGATGGGAAACTGAAACCTTCGCCATCAACCAATGCCAGAATAGACGGGCGTTGCCTTTCCACAATTCTTTTAATGACAAAATTGAATTGATAGCCTAAAGCGGTAGCGGTAAATACAATACCTGCCCCGATTAAATCCCTTTTTTTCAAACCCAAGAAAAGACCGAATAAAAAAGCAAGGATAGATAAAACGGTACTGGAACCAAACTCCGTGATCCAGCGGGAGACATCGAACCAAATTGTTCCCTGCAAGGATTGAGCAAACGGCGCTGTCCACTGGTCCAGCAGCGGATCTGGATGAAACGCGACATCGATCGTGAACGCAGCAGCTATGATAATTGAAATCGTAAAGAGCAGGATATACCTTTTTTTGTGTGGAAGATCCATATCGTCACCTCTGATCGATTGTACTACGGTGTTGGTTTAGAAAACAAATGCATGGGGAATATATTCTACAGATAGCCAATCAGAAAGGATGATAAACATGGCAGACAATGTGAGAAAAATCAAGGAGAACTCCCAATTACAGGAACTTATCGATGGCTTGAACGTAGACTTGGCGAATGAATATGCCGCATCCATCATGTATACCACATACAGCTCAGCAGTTTCCGGCCTTTACCGTGCATTTTTGAAACCATTCTTCGAGGATGAGATCACGGATGAAATCGGACACGCAAAATATTTGGCAGATAAGATCGTCACCCTCGGTGGTACGCCTACTACTGTTCCGGCAGAAGTACCCTATCACACAGATGTAACAAAAATGCTGACGGAAGCCCGTGATTCGGAACAGGATACAATCGAACGTTATGAGAAACGCAAACAGCAGGCTGAGGATCTTAACATGACGGAGCTTGTTACCAAGCTGGAAGATCTGATTGCCGACGAAACGAACCACCGCGACGAACTGAACCGGCTTTTGAAGGACTCTCATCTGTCCTGATATACCAAACCCGTAACCAATTGGTTATGGGTTTTCTCATGCATTTTCTGAATAAATCAATAATTATTGATAATAAATGTGCTATACTGGTCTTATTTCATACAAATGAAGGAGGCTGGTGCAGCATGCTAGCGGATTTATTCAGCAAAATGGATGAGCTTTATGAGGATATGGTTGCCACAAGAAGATACCTTCATCAGCATCCAGAACTATCCTTTAAAGAAGAAAAGACAGCTGCCTATATCGCGAATACATACGAGGAGCTTGGCATCCCCTATGAAAAGAATGTCGGAGGAAATGGTGTAGTTGCCACCCTGAAAGGCGGTAAGCCCGGTAAAAAAATCGCTCTTCGGGCAGATTTCGATGCTTTGCCGATTCAGGAAGAAAACGATGTCCCTTATAAATCGACAGTACCAAATGTCATGCATGCGTGCGGTCACGATGGACATACAGCTACATTGCTAGGTATTGCCAAAGCAGCAAGATCCTTACAAGATCAAATACCAGGCACACTGGTATTCGTTCACCAGCACGCAGAAGAATATGCACCAGGCGGAGCGAAACCAATCATTGAGACTGGTATCCTGGATGATGTAGATGCCGTCTTTGGAACACATCTATGGTCGGACACGCCGCTTGGCACTATCGAGACGGCGGATAAAGAATTCATGGCCGGAGCAGATCGCTTTGAAATCGAGATCATCGGCAAAGGCGGACATGGTGCCCAACCGCATCAGACCAAAGATGCCGTCTTGATTGGTTCTCAAGTCGTAACAGCACTCCAGCAAATTATCAGCCGCCGCTTGGATCCACTGCATACAGCTGTCATCACTGTCGGTACATTCGAAGCAGGAGCCGCCTTTAACGTCATTGCCGACTCCGCCAAGCTGACTGGTACCGTCCGCACTTTCGACACTGCTGTACAGGAACAGATCAAAATGGAAATAGAAAATGTGCTGAAGGGTATTACAACAGCTAACGGCGCAAGCTATACGTATGAATATATCGAAGGATACCCGCCTGTCATCAACCACCCTGCCGAAGCTCAGTTGGTTCTGGATGCTTCTAAAGAAGTGGCAGAGGTGCAAGAAGCCAATAAGGTGCTGCCAACCATGACTGGCGAGGATTTCTCTTATTATTTGCACGACAAACCAGGTGCATTCTTCTTCACAGGAGCTAAGAAAGAAGATCATTATTACCCGCACCACCATCCGAAATTCGATTTCGACGAACGAGCGATGGTCATCGCTGCTAAAACCTTGCTCAGCACTTGTCTTGCATACCAATAAACAAAAAGGATCAGCGTGACGTTCACGCTGATCCTTTCTTATGTTAACATGCGTATTCGGTAAGCATGCATGGCTGCTGTGCCTAATTGTTCAAGGAATTTGCCATTGATGACGGCGCCGACAAAAGCACCGACACCAGGCAACAGCTGGACCATCTTGATTAAATCGATATGATCCCGATATTCCTGCTGCAGCACTCGCCAATTGACATCCTCGATGGCACCGGAAACTTCATTCCAATGACGGATAGCTTCCCAAAGCTTTACCCTTGTTTCGCCGCTTGAGAACGTGGCACTGAATATTTGCAGGAGAAATACTCTTTCACTGAATGCTGTCACATCGAAGCCATAAATCCTGCCAATATCGAATAGACATTTCATCTTGATGCTGAGCAGTAGCGGGAAATCAGCCATCCCTAAAAGAATGCCTCCAGCTCCAGTGCCGGCTCCTTCCAATCTTGCTGTCGTTTTATAACGATTGATCACTTTCCGCACTTCTTTTTCCCTTTGTTCGAAACTCCAGTTCTTTTCGACTTGAATTGGATAAATATAATTGGAAGACGTCAGGCTCAGCTCGATCATCTGGCGGATCGCTGCCGTGATTGCGCTGTGCACTGCTGCTGGAATCTTATCGGTGATTGTATCCTGGGCACCTTTGGAAAACCGCTGGAACCTGCCGCCGCGTCTTTGCAGGGAATGATAATAGAACATCGCTTCCTTCAGTTTTCTTTCCTTATAATAATCTTCCACCATCCGACTCCTTCCTATTTCAACCGTTTTGGCACATACATACGGACGAATCCGACTCCGAAGACCAGTCCGACAATTAGCGCCAAACCGAAACCTAGTACATCGGCTCGGAACAGGAACACCAGGCTCAGCAATACCGCCTGTATGATAGCTAATTGCTGCAGGAGAGCTAGCAAAGCATGTTTGCGGGTGTCGTCTGGAACCGGATATAGATCCATCCAAGCTATGGTTCGATGATGCTTCCATAAACCGATCAGTTGGAAACCGGTCAAATAAAGGAACAATAAAGCAAATGCCAGCTGGACCCAAAGATTGGGAATAAAGTAGATGATGACTCCAGCCAAGATCGTCAACCGCAGAAAGAGCCCGAAATAGTCCCCGCCTCTGACAAAGGTAACTCGGAACAGATAATCATATGTATCCTTCTGCTCGAAAGGAACACGGCTAGTAAATAGATTGACGACAGATTGCCGCTTATGGACTTTCGTCTTCAAATGCGGTACATCGGCAAACTGGTTCGCAATCCGGTAAAACGCCTGCATTCGCGCCTGATCCTTTTCAATCAGCAAGTCCCATGCAAGTCCCCCTTGTTTTCTGCTGATGCTGAAGTCTGCAATAAGCAGCGCAACAAATAGAACTGTCAAAACCGCCGCTGCCATCAGATCACCGCGTAAAAAGAGCCAAAAACATCCGATATTCAACACTACACGCAGTGTCTGCTCGCCTCTTCTTATATTGACATTCCGAATCTTCAACATCCACCAATTCATATGGAGGTTCCACAGCTTAAATACAAGCAGGACGAAAAAGACAAGCAAATAGGAAGCAAAGCCATCCCCCAGCCCCGCTGCGAAAAACAAAGGCGCAAGCGCCGCTGCCGCCAAAATGAGCAGGTAAAGCTGTGTGAAGAAGCTGTAGCCGATCGTTAACTTGAAATAACGGTGCAGCTTTGGCTCAAGTGGAAGCAGAAACACGATATCGGCTTCCTTCAATAAAGTCCGGACCGGGCTGTAGCTTGCCAAAAGACCAAATACAACACCAATCAAAAGCGGTGCAGGAAAACCCGGATCCAATGTCTCAAGCCACTGCTGATAATAATAGGCAAGCCCCGAAATCAAAAACAGCATGGCTATCATAAGATGCTGATTGAATATATAACGCAGATAGCGGTTCATTTCCTTCATGTGCTCGGAAAGCCGCTGTTTGAAAAACGTATCCGCATTAAACATGGCTGTCTTCTTCCTTTGTCAGCTGGACATATAGATCGTCCAGTGTGGCATCCCGCATGTCGAATTCATTGCGCAGTTCCTCCATGGTGCCAGCCGCCCGCAGCTTTCCATCATGCAGGATGACGATACGGTCACAGTAACGTTCCGCAGTAGCAAGAATATGTGTGGACATCAGTACGCCAGCTCCATTCTCCTTTGCCTGGTTCATCAGCTGCAAATACGACTGAATACCTAGCGGATCAAGTCCTACGAATGGTTCATCCACGATATATAGATCTGGTTCCACAAGGAAAGAGCACATGATCATCACTTTTTGGCGCATCCCCTTTGAAAAATGAACCGGGAACATCTTCAGTTTCTTTTCGAGACGGAATTCCTTCAGCAAGGGAGGAAGACGTTTATCAAATTCCTCCTTCGACAAATCATAAGCCTGTGCAGTGAGACGCAAGTGATCATATAACGTCAGTTCATCATAAAGCACTGGCATTTCCGGTATGTACGAGAAATTGCTCCGATACGTCTCCGGTGAAGCAGCAAATGTATGGCCATTGATCTGGATACTGCCGCCCTTGGGCTGCATGAGTCCGATGATATGCTTGATTGTCGTACTCTTACCAGCTCCGTTCAGGCCAATGAGCCCGACAATTTCCCCCGCATCTACTTGGAATGATACTTCATGCAGGACATTTTTATGTGTATATCCGCCTGTAAGTGAATCTATATGTAATAAAGGCTGCATTACCTTTTCCCCTTTCTAAGGCACTCTTGCTAAAAGTTTACCAAAGCACGGCGGATTTGCCAAAATAAAACGGTTATAACCTCACACAACCTGCACATACTATTTTCGAAGCAATGAAGTTGCCAAGAGGTTTCCGAAAGCAGGACCCATTCCTAAAAAAATGAGGTGTTGGTAGGAGATACAAACCGCTACGTCCGAAAGTAAGCTGATTTACAACTGTAAGCAAGCTGAAAGTGTACTGGCGCAAACTCCGTAAGCCGCTGTACAGTTCGAAATGGTTTTACTCTTGGCAACCTTGCTTCTGAGGCAGACACTCCCAAAACGCGAAGAATTCCAACATTCCGGCCGTTACGGGATGTCTGCCTATTTTATTCGACATACTTTACAAGCATGTCCATTCCTTTATACAATATGTATACATGTCAAAGGAGTGATCGTATGCACGAAAAGGATTGTATCTTCTGTAAAATCGCCGCTGGTGAACTGCCTTCAGCAAAAGTTTATGAAGATGACCAAGTACTTGCTTTTATGGATATCGGCCAGGTGACAAAGGGACATACCCTCATCATCCCGAAAACCCATACGAAGAATATATACGAAACACCGCCTGAAGTGGCACAGGAAGTATTTGCGCGTGTGCCACAGATTGCGAATGCGATCAAAGAAGCGTTTCAGCCGGCTGGACTGAACGTCTTGAGCAACACAGAAGCTGCCGCAGGACAGACGGTTTTCCATCTGCATGTGCATCTGATACCTAGGTATGGAAAAGATGATGGCTTCCACGCCACTTTCAAGCAGCATGACAATATTGCCAGCGATCATCTTGGTGAATTGGCAGAAGCAATCAGCAGTAAAATCAAGTAAGCTCACCACTTATGTTTCACTGCTACATAAGAAGAGAAAATAGTATAATGGAATAGGAAGGAGTGAAGATGATGGCAAGTAGCAAATCAATCGCTTTAGGTATACTCGTAGGCAGCACAGTCAGCGCTGCAATTACATTGCTGACAGCGCCATCTTCCGGCAAAGAACTGCGCGCAGACGCAAAACAGCGCAGTGATGAGTGGAAGGTAACATTCAACAACTTGAAAAATGAAGGCACACAGCTGAAAGAACAAATCACCAGAACGTCCAAAGAAGGCGCTGCTATGTTCAAAGAATTATCAGCTGATGTCAAAACTTCCATCGACAGCTGGAAACGCACAGTCGAGCCGCATCAGAAAAATATCCAGAAAAGCTTGGCTCAAATCGAGAAAAGCCTGAAAGAACTGGAAGAAAAAGCGAATCAGAAAAACAATCAATGAAAAATGCTCTCCGTCATGGAGAGCATTTTTCATTTGACTTTCATAGAATCACAAACCAAAAACCCCTTCCAACAGGAAGAGGTTTTTCCGATTACAGCATTATTTCGCTTCCAAATCCTCAATGGAATTCGCATCCACATAGTCAGGTACAACCAGACCGGTTTTCGCACCTTCCAAGTTTGGTCCTAAATCCACAAGCTTATCTTTGTATTGCTCATACAAGTCACCATGTGTAGTCGGCAGCCAAGCTGCTACCATGGCATCAGCTTCTCCATTGGCAACTGATTGCCACATGACTGCATTATCAAGTGGTGTAATCTTTGTATTGTATCCCAAGTCATCAAGTACAGCTTTCATAACATTCGTAGAAGCAACTTCGGAATCCCACTCGACATAAGTCAGGCTGACTTCCTGACCGTTACCTTCCTCGGCACCTTTCGTCCACTCAGCTACTTGATCCTCGTGGCTGTCCACCCAGTTGCGTGCAGCTTCGGCTGGGTCTGCACCTTCACTTACTTCCAACATGACTTCTCCCATATCGTCTGTAGTCCAGTTGAATTGATCAAGTACTTTATTAGCACCCGGTACATCGTCAGCAAACCCTTGGCGAGTCATGGTATTAATCGTTTCTTCTTCTCCAAATGAACCTTTTGGATCTTCCAGATACTTCAGATCATATTTACTGAACATCCAATGAGGTGTCCAGCCTGTGATGATGATTGGCTCTTCGTCTTTGATCGCTTCACCTAGAGTTGTCGCCATTGCACCGCTGGAAGACGGTTGCAATGTCCAGCCGTTCAGCTGATCATAATCTTCAATTGCCTTTTCGGCGGCGCTCATGACACCAGCACCAGCTTCGATACCAGTAATCTTGTAATCCACTTGCTCACTGAAGCTGTCAGAGCTGGAGCTGTCATTCCCGCACCCTGCTGCTACCAATGTCATTGCCAGGCCAGCTGCCACACCTAATGTTTTCCACTTTTTCATGTAATCGAACTCCCCTTCTATTTATTGAAAGCGCCTATTTCAGGCTGCATTCATTTACTTGGATTTATCTTTGTAAATATTTTGGGTAAAACGGTCAATGATGATTGCAAGTACTACAATGCTGAGACCAGCAACGAAACCAGGGCCGACCTGTGCTCGCTGCAAGGAAGACAATACTTCACGGCCAAGACCAGGCGCACCGATCATGGATGCAATGACGACCATGGAAAGCGCGAGCATGACTGTTTGGTTAATACCTGCCATTATAGTGTACTTCGCCATTGGCAACTCCACTTTGAATAGCTTTTGTGCTCCAGTAGAACCGAAGGCATCTGCCGCTTCCACCAGTTCCTCAGAAACTTGGCGGATACCCAGATTCGTAAAACGTACAGTAGGCGGTGTCGCAAAAATCAATGATGCGAAAATACCTGGCACCACGCCGATACTGAAGAAAGCAACTGCCGGAATCAAATAAACGAAGGCAGGCATCGTCTGCATAAAATCAAGAATGGGCGTGATGATGGATTGTGCAATTTTACTTTTGGACATCAGAATACCGATAGGGACACCGATGATAATACACAAAATACTGGAAGTCAGCACCAGTGTGAACGTATCAATCAGCTGGTCCCATAAACCTTGGTTCCAAATGAACAGTAAACCAATAATACTGAATACTGCCAAACCGAATTTCTTGCCTGTCATGAAGAAAGCTAATATAGCAACCAGCAAAATAAAAATGACAGGAGGAATAGCATCAAGACCTGATGTAATCAAGTCCATCACATCACCTAAACCATCCTTGATCGGATCGAATAAGAACGCGAATGTATCTGTCAGCATATCGACGAAATTAGATGTCCAATCTGCGACTGGCAGTGCTTCTATGTTTTCCATGAAATTAAGCATGTTCGTTCACCTCACCCTCACCAGCAAGTGCACCAATAACCGCACCTCTGACGATAATCCCCAATAGTTTTCCGTTTTCTGTAACTGCCAACGGAACCGGCGAATCATGGATGACAGCGAACAAGTCATGGAGCGGTGTATCTTTTTCCACTGTCGGTACATCACGCTGTATGATTTCCGATAGATTCTTCACTTCATTTTTTCGAGCTTCATTCGCTTCATCTGCCGTTACGATACCTTGGAGTACACGTTTGCTGTCTACAACCAGGATACTGGACAGACCCGCTTCCCGCATACGTTCCAATGCCACACGAGGACCGTGCTTATCTATGTTGATTGTTTCCGGTCGTTTCATAATCTGCTGAGCAGTAAGTACTTTTGCTCGATCGACATCCTCAACGAATTTCTCGACATAACTATTGGCCGGATTCATGAGGATTTCCTCAGGCGTACCGATTTGAACGATATTCCCGTCTTTCATCAAAGCGATACGGTCACCGATTCGCAATGCTTCGTCCAAATCATGGGTGATGAACAAGATTGTTTTCTTCATCGTTTCCTGTAGGTCCAACAATTCATCCTGCATATCTTTCCGGATAAGCGGATCGAGTGCTGAAAAAGCTTCATCCATGAGCATGACTTCCGGATCGTTTGCAAGAGCCCTTGCCAAACCGACACGCTGCTGCATACCACCAGACAATTGCCCTGGATATTGATCTAAATAACTGCCCAAACCAACAAGTTCCAACGATTTCGTTGCTTTCTTCGTTCTTTCCTCTTTGCTGATTCCTTGTACTTCCAGTCCATATTCCGCGTTTTGCAGAATCGTCCTGTTCGGGAACAGCCCGAATCGCTGGAAAACCATACTCAGTTTTTCCCTGCGTACTCGGCGAAGCTCCTTCTTATCCATCTTTGCCAAGTTTTCCCCATCGATGTAAACATCGCCAGTCGTTGGTTCGATCAAGCGGTTGATCAGACGTACCAATGTGGATTTACCACTTCCTGAGAGACCCATGATAACGAATATCTCACCTGGTTCTACTTCAAACGATGCACGATTGACACCAACTGTGCTTCCTGTTTCTTTCAGAATCTCTTCCTTCGTTTTACCAGCTTCCGCTAATTCCAGCGCAGCTTTCGTGTTCTTACCAAAAACTTTAGAGAGATTTTCCACTTTTATAATTGGCACAGCATTCACCTCTTTTTCTGTAACATTATTGTCATCTTCAGGATAACTTCCCGTAACAATGTATCGACTCAATTTATGTTAAACAAAAAGTTCATACAACACAAACCTCATAAAATGTTGTTTCTGTACATAAAGTTTGTACAGAATATACTGTACACGACATAACGCCTCTTTTCCTCCTATTTCCTTCTAAATGCTCTCGAATACTGTACTATACCGAAGTTCCTTTACCCCTTCGTTTCATGTAAGCTTGAAACAGAAGCATAGATAAGGGGAGGTCGAAAATATAGTGAATGAAAGGATGTCATCATACGAAGCGCTTATAGCGGAACTGACGAGGACAGGTGAGATGTTCCGTTTGTCCGCAACAGAAGCTCGGCTTCTCGCCGTGCTATATGTAGAAAAGCATTCACTCACCCTGGATCAAATGGCAAAATCGATTGGAAAAAGCAAAACTGCTGTCAATATAGCTATCCGTAATCTATCCCATCTGGAACTTGTTGATCGTGTATGGGTAAAAGGATCAAGAAAGGATTTCTATACGAATGTCAGCTCCGTATATAAAAAGCTGATGGCGCTCCAAGTTAAACAATGGCATTCGCAGACAATCCGGCAAATCGAGGCAATGGAGCAATTAAAACAAGCCATCTCGGAAGATGATCCAGAATGGCAGCCCATGGAGGAGAAATTATCCAGCAGTCTGCAGATTCACGAAGAAGCAGCTGCCATACTCAAAAAAATAACCGCTATCAGCTAGAGTTGATAGCGGTTTTGATTCGTTCCTTTTCCTCTCGGACAGCACTTTTCATTCATTCAGCAGAATTAATCCAAAAGAAAAAACCCCTTCCCGCAGGAAGAGGTTTTCCTATTAGCCTTTAGGCTCCAAATCTTCGATGGAATCTGCATCTACATAACTAGGTACGACCATACCTGTCCTAGCACCTTCCAGGCTTGCTCCCAAATCGACAACTTGATCCTTGTATCGCTCATATAGATCCCCGTGTGTCGTCGGCAGCCATGCTGATGCTGTTGCATCTGCTTCTCCTTGCGCGACAGCTTGCCACATGATGGCATTATCAAGCGGGGTGATTTCGGTTTTATAACCAAGATCATCTAGAACGACTTTCAAGACATTTGTAGACGCCACTTCCGAATCCCATTCCACGTAAACGAGACTGACTTCCTGTCCATTACCCTTTTGGGCACCATTTGTCCATTCAGCAACTTGATCTGCGTGCTCATCGACCCACGTGCGGGCTGCTTCAGCTGGTTCAGCGCCCTTATTAATTTCGAGCATGACTTTCTCCATGTCTTCTACTTGCCAGTTAAACTGATCAAGGACTTTATTCGCACCAGGAACATCATCTGCGAAACCTTCGCGAGTGAGCGTATGAAGGGATTCAGCTTCGCCATATGATTTTTTCGGATCATCCAGATATTTAAGATCATACTTGGCAAACATCCAATGCGGGGTCCAGCCTGTGATGACGATCGGCTCTTTGTCCTCGATGGCATCTTCCAAAGCAATCGCCATTACACCGCTTGAGGACGGCGTGATTGACCAGCCATCAAGCTGATAGTCTTGAAAAGCTTTTTCCGTCGCTTTCATGACACCGGCACCTGCTTCGATACCTGTTACCGTGTAATCCACTTGTTCACTTACACTGTCTGAGCTGGAACTGTCATTGCTGCAGCCTGCTGCAACAAGTGACAATACCAGACCCGCAGTCATACCCACTGTTTTCCATTTTTTCATGCAAACAAACTCTCCTTTTCCGCATGATACGGAAAGCCTGTTACAGGCTTTATCAATTACTTGGACTTATCTTTGTAAATGTTTTGTGTAAAACGGTCAATAATGATGGCCAGTACAAAGATACAGAGCCCGGCAACGAAACCTGGGCCAACTTGTGCACGCTGCAAGGAAGCCAATACTTCACGGCCAAGACCAGGCGCACCAATCATGGATGCAATGACGACCATTGACAGAGCCAGCATGACGGTTTGATTGACACCAGCCATGATTGTGTATTTCGCCATTGGCAATTCCACTTTGAAGAGCTTCTGCGGTCCTGTCGATCCAAATGCATCAGCTGCTTCCACCAACTCATCAGATACTTGACGAATACCAAGATTCGTAAAGCGGACTGTTGGCGGTGTAGCAAATATAAGGGATGCAAAGATACCTGGAACCACACCGATACTGAAGAAGGCAACCGCCGGAATCAAATAAACGAATGCAGGCATCGTTTGCATAAAGTCTAGAATTGGGGTAATGATCGTTTCAGCAACTTTGCTTTTCGCCATCAAGATACCAATCGGGATACCGATAATGATACAAATGATGCTCGCTATCAGCACGAGTGTGAATGTCTCGATCAAATGATCCCAAAGTCCTTGGTTCCAGATAAATAGTAACCCGATTATGCTGAATACCGCTAAACCGAATTTCTTCCCTGTCATGAAAAAGGCCAATATAGCGACTAGTAAAATGAAAATGACAGGAGGTATGGCAGCCAACCCTTGTGTAATGATGCTCATAAAGCTAGCAAGCCCATCCTTGATCGGATCGAACAAGAAAGCGAATGTATTCGTCAGCCAGTCGACAAAATCAGTCATCCAATCCCCAACTGGAATTTCTTTAACGTTTTCCATGAAATCAAGCATGTTCGTTCACCTCACCCTCACCAGCAAGTGCACCGATAACTGCACCTCTGACGATAATTCCCAAAAGCTTTCCGTTTTCTGTAACTGCCAACGGAACCGGCGAATCATGGATGACAGCAAACAAGTCATGGAGCGGTGTATCTTTTTCCACTGTCGGTACATCACGCTGTATGATTTCCGATAAGTTCTTCACTTCATTCTTTCTAGCTTCATTCGCTGCATCTGCCGTTATGATGCCTTGCAGAGTCCTTTTGCCATCCACGACCAGGATACTGGACAGACCAGCTTCCCGCATTCGTTCCAAGGCCACACGCGGTCCATGCTTTTCGATGTTTACCGTTTCCGGACGTTTCATGATTTGCTGTGCAGTAAGTACTTTTGCACGATCGACATCTTCCACGAACTTCTCGACAAACTTATTCGCCGGATTCACAAGGATATCCTCAGGTGTCCCGATCTGGACGATTTTTCCGTCTTTCATCAAGGCGATTCGGTCACCGATGCGAAGCGCTTCATCCAAGTCATGTGTGATGAAAAGAATAGTCTTCTTCATTGTTTCCTGCAGATCTAATAATTCGTCCTGCATATCTTTACGAATCAGTGGATCAAGAGCCGAGAAAGCTTCATCCATCAGTAGTACCTCTGGATCATTTGCAAGTGCACGCGCAAGACCCACACGTTGCTGCATACCACCAGACAATTGACCAGGATATTGATCGAGATAGCTTCCCAAACCAACAAGTTCCAAGGCTTCCTTCGCTTTTTGCGTTCTTTCCTGTTTGCTGATTCCTTGTACTTCCAGTCCGTATTCTGTATTCTGCAGAATCGTCCTATTCGGGAATAATCCAAATCGCTGGAATACCATGCTCAGCTTTTCCCGGCGTACCCGTCGAAGTTCTTTTTTATCCATTTTCGCTAGGTTTTCCCCGTCAATGTAAATATTACCCGTCGTCGGTTCGATCAGGCGATTGATCAGACGTACCAATGTGGATTTCCCACTGCCTGAAAGACCCATGATAACGAAGATCTCTCCTGCCTCCACTTCAAATGATGCTCGATTGACACCAACTGTGCTTCCTGATTCTTTTAGTATCTCCTCTTTTGTCTTACCTGCCTCTGCTAATTGCAGTGCAGCTTTCGTGTTTTTCCCAAACACCTTGGAGAGATTTTCTACTTTAATAATCGGCACAGTATTCACCTCTTTTTCACTAGTCTTCTGTAACCTGACTGTAATAATCAGGAATATTTTACTACCACGATGTTTCGACCCTATTAATACTAAACATAAACAGAAAACAAATCAAACGAAACGAATCGTTATATCTGAATGTATAGTACGTACAGAATATACTGTACAAACCATCCTTTACATTACTTCTATTTCCTCCTAATTACTCCGAAATGCTATTACATAGAGTATTTCCTTTGTAAACATCTTTCATGTAGGTTTGATACGAAGGTGAATGGAAAGAAATGAAGGACGTTAGATCAGTGGATGACAGGATCTTATTGTATAGATTGATATGCAGAACCGAAGGATTGTCTTGGCCATATTATATGTAGAACCGAAGGATTGTCTTGGCCATATTATATGTAGAAAATCGTCCACTCACTCTGAATCAGATAGTCAAGCTAATCAGGACAAAAAATCTCTTCACCCCTGCAAATCACCATTTCCAATCAGGGGAAATGGATTTTTTGATAAATCCAAACTGGGATATCCCGCAGCGCCGCCAGACGATTTAGACAGCTGAAGTCCACGATATCGGACAAGCACTCCATCAAGATGCTTGACATCATTCTTCTTATGAAGTTCGGAAGTCCATTGAAAGGATAGGACTACTCAAAAAAATAACCACTATCAGCTTCAGCTAATAGCGGTTTTTCATATCCAGCAATATCAATTCGTTCACCAGATCTTTATATGTATCATCCTGCTTTTCTTCACGAAGCGCCAGCAGGACATCCCAATAATAAAGCTTCGCTGGAAGCATACCGACGAATTCCAGCAGCAGGGACGTGTAATCCAGCAAACCTTCTTCCTTTTGTTCCTTGTATGATCGATTAAGTCGCTGAAGCATTTCCAGCACAGCAGCATATTCCTCCTCATTTATATCCCGTTCAATGAGGAGCTTACGGAAAGGATATTTATCCAACACTCCAGTCTCTGCAATCAATTGCAGATGAAAAGACAGCGTACTCTTTTTTTCTTCCTCCATAAAAACGCTTCCTTTGTCTCTCAAAATAGCCGTTTCATGAGAACGGAACTTGTTCTTATATTTTAAAGTAAAATTTCCAGGAAAGCTATTGATTTTCCCGATCAAACGTACTAATATCTCTTAAGTGAGAAAAGCTCACCCTAAATTCATGTTGACAGAAGGGAGCTATGGACATGAATTGCTGGAGAAGTGTCGATGCGAAGAAAGATCTCGGCACCAATCGTATTTGCCTGATCTCAGCAATGATCGGATTATTGACTTTCATCATTCTATATCCGATGCTGACGCTGATCCACCCTAAAATAAAAATCGAAGAAACAGGTCTATTACTATCATTGATTTCTGTATACTTGCTTCCATTCATCCATGGCATCACACATTTGATTCCTTTCTGGATGACAGGGAAGCGTTGTGCATACAAACTGCGTTGGGTTGGACAATTCATCCCGATCATGCAATTCAAGGTCAGGACCGAAACAAGCCGGATCGTTCCGTTCCTTTCCTTGCTCATGCCGACTATTTTGATTACATTGCCTTTGCTGATTTCAGCCATTTTCGTGGATGTAATGCCTATCTATTTTATCCTGCCGATCAGTGTCAATGCAGCCATGACCTTCTCTGATGGCTTCTATCTCAGCAATATACTGCAGGCGCCGCGCAAATGCGTCATTGCAGGGACAGATGAAAGCTATGATATACTGGTTAAATGACGCTCCATTTTCGGAGCGTTTTTACATATGGAAAAACTGTGGAATTACAATTATTGATTGTCTTTTCCCCTTTATTATGTGATATATTGTCTTAAGGGAAACGGCGGACAAGCCGCCATTCAAATTACAAGTGGATTAGGAGTGTTTGTTTTTATGAAGAAATTGGCTATCGCTGCAGTATTCGCGACAAGCGTTGTCGCCCTATCAGCATGTGGTTCCGGTGAGACAGTGGTAGAATCAAAAGCTGGGGATATTTCCAAAGAAGATTATTATCAGGAGCTGAGTGACAAATACGGTTCCCAAGTGCTTCAGACAATGCTTCTGGAAAAAGCCCTTGACGATAAATATGATGTCAAAGACGAACAAATTGACGAACAAGTCGATAAATTGAAAGACCAATACGGTGATTCATTCGAATCCGTCCTGCAGCAAGCTGGTTACGCGGATGAAGATACTTTCCGTGAATCCGTAAAAACAAGCCTTCTTCAGCAGCAGGCAATTGCAGACGGTGTCGACGTTTCCGATGAGGAAATCCAAACTCGTTATGATCATATGAAGACAGATCTTAATGCAAGTCATATCCTTGTTGCTGATGAAGATACGGCTAAAGAAGTGAAGAAAAAGCTGGATGACGGTGAAAAATGGGATGATCTTGTAGAAGAATATTCCACAGATACCGGCACAGTGGAAAATAAAGGCTCCTTGGATTGGTTCACTGCAGGGTCAATGGATTCCGCCTTTGAAGATGCAGCTTACAATTTGAAAAAAGGTGAAATCAGTGATCCGGTAGAATCCAGCTTCGGCTGGCATATTATCCGCTTGGATGATACTCGTGATACAGAACAAGAAGTCGGTTCCCTTGATGATGAACGCGACCAAATCAAGACTGAGCTAGCTATCCAGAAAGTTGACTCCGCTGAACAGCAAGAAAAAATCAACAAAATCCTGAAAGATGCAGACTTTGATATCAAAATCGACCAATACAAAGACTTGGTCGATAATATGACTTCGACATCAAAAACTTCCGGCTGATCATGGTAAAAGACCGAAACGATTAACGTTTCGGTCTTTTACATTATTTTTTATCAGCGCGTCTTGCTTTTTCTTCCTCGATACGCTCCATATATACATTTCCTTCCCGCTCGATGAATTGCTGCTCTGTCTGATAGTCATGCCGCTGCGTCCGGAATGCCATGAAGCCGCTGCCGATCATGCAGAGGAACGCAAGCATGACCCACAATGGAATGTCCGGCATTGTAATACCCCCTTGTCCTTGTTGTGTAATATCTATGCCGTTGGACAAGGTTTCATGACTTGGATCAGGAGGCTTGTCGCTGTTCGTTGTGAAAACGTTTGAACATCACGTGATAAACGAAGGCACTTACCAGAGCTAACAGCGCAAGGATAGTGAATGTGAACTGATAACTCATATAACTAACAAGAACAAGGCTTAGCGGTGCAAGCAGCTTCCCAAGCGTGAAGCGCAGACTTGCAGCTGAAAAGTATTGTCCCCTGTTTTCTTCTGCTGCCAGCGATGCTACAAAACTTTCCTGTAAACCGACTACCATAAGCTCTCCAATTGTAAAAAGGGTGATGGCAATCATAAAGACCCAGAAGCTTTCCGTCAATCCGTACAAAAAAATCCCCCCAGCATAGGCGATGCTGGAGGCCACGAATACACGGGCTATCCGGAACTTCGTGACAAACTTGGTCGTGAATACGGTAAATATGGCCACCAATAATCCATTCAACGCAAGAATAAGTGAAAATGCCTGTTTGCCATCCACCTCGATCCGGAAATCACCCAGCACAAATACAGTCTGATTCGAGATGACTTCGCTTGTATACACAGCAATCAGGATATCCAGCTGCATGAATGTTTGTGCTATCAATACGCCGGCGACGATGAACAGCAGGAATGTCCTGTCTCTCGCAATGACACGATACGTCTGCAGCTCTTTCCACACAGCTTTGTACCATGTGGCATGGTCGGCTTTTTCTTGTCTTTTATCTGGCACTGTTTCCCGAATGAAGATTCGCATGATAGCAAACAACAGTGCCGTAAGCAAGAAACCAGCCAGCAGCATTTGGAAACGGTAAGAGTAAAATAATACCGTTCCGATTAACGGACCAACCACAACGGCGATATTCAAACTTGTGTAAAAAACGGCGAAAACGGAAGCTCGATGTTTCTCTTCAACTACATCGGCCACCATTGCATGTGATGCCGGCCAATACAGCGCACTCCAAATACCGAGGAAGCTGAACGCAACGAATGTCAGGACGGATGATGTCAGCCATGGTGAATTCGCAAAAGCAAACACCAGGAAAGTGATGGATTGTCCGGCAACAGCAATACTCATCATCTTTCTCCTGCCGAAGCGGTCAGCACAATATCCTCCTACCAGACTTGCCAGAACGGATAGCCCTTGTGATAGCATTAGTAGCCAGCCGGCTCTGTCCTTTCCAAAAGCGTCCTGAAAGAAAATTGTCATGAACGGGAAGTAGGCCCAGAACAAAAAGTGCATCATCGCTTCCCCAAGCAGACGGATCTTCAGGTTGCGATCCCAATCCTTCCATCTCATTTAATTTCCTCTATTCTATTGTTTTCTCTCTTTTTAACAGTCACTCCTGCTCGAATGCAGGTTTATAGAAACTGCGATTTTCTAAGGAAAAGACACGTTCAGAAAAATCTCCCGGCGCTACCTTATCCATCACGCGCTGCAGTGTATTCATCTTCGCATCGATCAAATCGATCATATGCAGAAGCTCTGCTTCCCGGACAAGCGGCGGCTTCGGACTGCCCCATTCCCCTTTGCCATGGTGACTTAGAATCATATGCTGCAGAATCATCACTTCCTCCGCTTCGATTTGCAGCTCCCTCGCAGCCTGGGCAATTTCATCTGACATGATGGAAATATGACCGAGCAGTTTCCCTTCCACCGTGTAGGTAGGATTGGTAGCCCCGGACAATTCCCGTAATTTACCGATATCATGAAGGATGATTCCTGCATATAGCAAATCCTTATTGATCTCGGGGTAAAGATTCTTTAATTCCCGGGCTATCCTTAGCATCGAAACGACATGGAAAGCAAGACCGGAGACGAACTCGTGATGATTGCGTACTGCCGCGGGGTAAGCGAGCAGCTGTTCTTGATGATTGGACAAAAAATACCGCGTTATTCGCTGCAGATTCGGATTTTCCATCTCAAAAATGAATGATGTCAGTTCTTCCAGCAGCTGCTCCTTGGACAGCGGAGCCCGCTTGACGAAATCATGCGCATGCACGCCATCAGTTGGTTCCGTCAGCCGGATAGCTTGAATTTTAAGCTGCAGACGACCGCGGAATGCGTTTACCTCCCCTTGGACTTTGATCACTTGATCTGCTTGGTATCGCTGCTCATCCGCAGGTGATGCATCCCAAAACTTCGCTTCGATATCTCCGGTATCATCTCCCAGAATCAAAGTCAAAAAAGCTTTTCCATTACTGGCAATCGCTTTATCTGCTTGTTTGATCAGCAGAAAGCCATCAAATTTATCCCCTACTTGGAAATATCCGATTCCTTTTTTCATGCTTTTCTCCTCCCTCATAAATACAGCCCTTACTATGCTAGCAAGGGCATCATGCTCCAACGCCCATTATCTCTTTGGCGGCTTTGGAACGTATTTGAATATCTCTCCTGATTCGACCACATTGATGAACTGCAGCAGCCATGTATAATAATCACGCGCGTATAGTAGGCGGTCAATATCTTTATCAATCTTCCCGGCCAATGCTGGATCATCTACTGTATCCCTCAGTTGCTTTAGCTCTTCAATTGTCTCCTCCGCTTCCTCTAAATTCGATTGGGTGCTTTTCTCCCATTTATTCCCGAAGAGTGACGTAAAAGATTTGTACCAGTCTTCCTCCGATTTATATAGATCCTTCCGCATACCTTTTTTATATGCCGGCTCCACCATTTTCATTTCCGCTAACGCCCTGACACCCGTGGACATGCTCGTTTTACTCATTTCCAAAGCATCTCTCATATCATCCAGCGTCATTGGCCGATCCGCAAAATATAGCGCACCATATAGTCGGCCGACGGATGAGGTGATCCCATATAAATTCATATTCTTGGCAATGACCTGTATGAACTTTTCGATCGTTTCCTCGTATTTAGCCCAATTTTCTTCATTACTCGGCACTGCCCGACCCTCCAGCTTACAATAATCCAATTTTATCTTAATCAGTTTACCATTATTGTCACCTTTTTGCGAATGCAAAAGCGCTATCAGGAACTAGTTTTCTGCGTTTTTCCGAGTTGGAGCATTTTGAATTCCCGGGACCATTCAGGCGACGGTTCTTCCCACGTAAACAAAATGATTTGCTGGACATTTGCAGCGGCTTGAAGTATAGGCAAAAAACGCCCCCTTCTGGTATGATCCGTGTGACTGAATGCATCATCAATCAATAAGGGGAAGCTCTCCCGGACACCAAGATGCCGTGACAGGGCAAGCCGAAGACAAAGATAAAGCTGTTCGATCGTTCCTCTGGAAAGTTGCCCGACCTCGATCTCCCTGTTATAACTGTCTTTTACGATCAGCTTACCCTCATCAGACAATGTAAGAGCATTGTACGTATCTGCCACTTGACAGAAAAGTCTGCTCGCTTCACTCAATACTTTAGGGAAGTTCTCTTCCTGAAAGGTTCGCTTCGTTTGGAGCAGCATGTCATAAGCCAGCTTCCGGACAGCCCACTTTCGTCCAGCAGCTGTCAGCACTTGCTTTTGGCGCTGCATTTCATGATAAGCTATCGAAGCCTCTGTATCCGATTCGAGGTCAGCCTGCTTGACCTGCAATGTCGCAGCTTGCTGCCGATATCTATCCAGCTCTTCTTCCACGCTCTCGTGCTCCATTTCAAAGTTAGCAATCCGCTGTTCCACCATTTCCTGCTCGCATTCGATATCCTCTTCCAATGATCGCCCGTCAGGCATAATGGCTTTGATCTGAATTCGATAGTGCTCCAATTCTTCTACAAGCTGCTTCTTTTTTCGGTCCAGCTCAGCTAGCTGCAGAAACTGACTGTCATTCTGGGCCCCCGCAAATGCATACAATTGCTCCTTCTGTTGCTGTAAAGGTTTTATCTGCTTGTCAAGTTCAAATAGGTGATGCTCGATATCTCGTTGCCGAACTGACAGCTGCTCCAATACATGCCTTAGCTTTTGCTGTGTCTCGAGTACGTATTCCGCCCGTCCAATCGTTTCCTTTTGAGAGAAATCGCAAGGCAGCCCTATGATTCCCTGGAGCTGATGAATAGCATTTTCATCATGATGCCGCTGTTCTTCCAGCTCTTGCTCCGTCCTTTCAAGCATACGTTCCAGCTGCTCTCTTGTTTTCCATTCCTGAGTTGCTTTCAGCCAATCGACGAGCGGAATATCTTGCAAGCAAGGGAATCGTTCCATCCATATATTTGCAATCCGCTGTAAATTCTCTCTTTGCTTTAGCTGCGTTGCCTGTTCCTGCTGTATTTCCACAAGCTGTATTTCCAATGGATGTCGCTGCTCCTCCAACTGCCGCCATCGGACCCTTAAATCCTGCTGTTCCGTCAACTTCTCCCCTGCGTAAGAAGAGGAACCCGAGGATGTATGGCCGAGGATCCAAAACAATGCCGCTCCACCTATCAGAAAAACTCCGCTGCCAACCAAGACCCAATTTAGCATTACAATACCAATACCACCCAAAAGCAATGCAAAAACAAACAAGAAGCTGATAGGTGATAGAATTCCCATTCGAAAATCGTTTGCTGTATGCTTTTTATCTTGTTGAGTATGAAGTTCCCGGTACTCTTTTTCTGACAGCAAGCTCTGCTGGATACGCTCCTGAAGATGATCGATTTTTTCTATCTCCTGTCTCTTAGAAGCAATGGCTTGATGAGTCCGTTCACTATCCGCTTGCAGTATCATCATCTCTTCCTGCATCGGACGCCATTCCTCAGCAGCTTCCGACATATAAGCGTCAAAAAAGAAATCTTCTGGATAAGGATAGCTTAAACGAATGCTGGCTGTTTGATTCCGCAGTTTTACGGATTCCTCCTTCAATTGCTGCATTCGTTTCTCGCTGCCTGTCCAGTCCGTTCTGACAGTTAGGTCATACAACTCTTTGTACACATCTTCTTTCATCAGCTGCTTTTCTGTTGATTCCAGCTCTTGTCGAATGGAAGCAATTTCCTTTTCGTGAACGTGATATTGTGCCTCCAGCGGCTGCAGCTGATGCTGGATTTCCTGCATCCGTTCAAGACCTTCGCCAGGGAAGACTGCCACAGATTCCATCTGCTGCAGTTGCTCCTGTGCAAAAGCTGCTTTCTTTTGCCAAGGAATGGCTTGCAGTAGCTGGTTTTGAACGCTGATCTTGCCGCGAAGCGCCGCCTTCTTTGTTTGCAAGGCAGCAATCTTTTCATGTATCTCCTGTAATTTTTCTTTATCTGGAAGATAAGCTGCCTCTTTTTGCTGCAGCTCTTGTACCAGACGCTCTTGTTCATGAAGCATATGCAGCATGCTGTTTATTTTCGGCTTTCTTCCTTGAGGACGAAACAGCTGCTGTAAATCCTGCTGCAGCTGCTTCTTTAACTTTTGGATAGCAGCTGCACCTGTCTGACCTGCATCGAGCAAAACTTGACCGATTTGCTCTTTGTCTGTCATCTGCAAGGAAACAAGCATTTCTGTATCCAGCAAGAATACTTGACGAAATACCGAAGGATCCATGCCACCAAGCCGCTCATCCAGCCATTGCTGATCCTTTTGTTCCATTCCAACATAGCATACTGCCTGTCCATTATGCCGATCCTGGATCCGCTCTACGATGACCTCTCCATCCGCAAACCCAAGTGTGAGCCTTCCGCCCGGCATACCGCCAGTCCTCGGTATAAAGGACTCCAATTCACGTGTGCGCATACCGAATAATATATAAATGATAAATGATTTCAGAGTCGATTTACCAGCTTCATTTTCTCCTTGAATGATGATCAGCGATTTGTCTTGGAAATCGAAGGTATAGTCATGCAGCTTACCAAAATCATATATATGTCCATCGATGATATGCATGTTCACTCGACCTCCAATAAAGATAGGAGCAGCAGTTGTTTCGCTTCCTCTAACATCTCCTGCAATTCGACATCCGAATAGGACTGCTTGATTTTGCGGAACTGACGATTTCTCATCAGCTCATCCAAACTTTTTCTCATTTCATCCGGGTGATAGGCAGCGGTAAGCAATGCAGCTGTAAAGTCGCTGCGCGCAACGAGTTGTTCGGGCTTCACTTCGAGGGATGATTGGACAGAATAGCTTGCCAATACGAGCTGGCTGCCAAGGCTGTGCTGCTGCTCATTTACGATATCAAGCAGCTCTTCCAGCCTATCCTCCTGCTCCCACCCGATCAACTGATGCGCCAATCCTTGGAAGGTCACATGCAGAACTGCCGCTCCGAACGCTTTCTCCCATTTATGGCAAAGATCCATTAGCGTCTTTTCCACTTCATATAGTGCCGAGCCTTCTTCGATGTCAAATGCCACTTCTTCAAATCGTAAATCCTGTAAAGGTACAAAAGTCAAGGAACAGGATTGCCCCATTAATTCCACCAAGTAACAGCCCTTCTCCCCTGTCTCTTTACGATGTCTGCCTTGAATATTGCCCGGATAGACAATGGGCGGCTGCTCCGACAATGTTTCGCGCTTGTGGATGTGTCCCAATGCCCAATAATCAAAGCCTGCGCGTTTCAGCTCATCAATGCTGAAAGGTGCATAGATATCCGCAGCACCGCCCGTGGCAATGCTGCCATGGAGCATTCCAATCTGGTATATGCCTGCGCCTTTTGCTTTATAATCCTGTACTTTTCTTGATTTGATATGCCTGGTTGTATAGCTGAATCCATGAATGGCAGCTGCTGGCTCTCCGTTCTTTTTATATAGGAAGGTTTCCACTTTTTCAGTCTTGAAAATATGTACATTATCCGGATAGCTCATTATCGGCTGCTTTCCTGTAAAATCGTGGTTACCATACTGTATATACACTTCAATCCGATGCTTTTGCAGCTCCCTACAGGCTTCACGCAAAGCAACGAGTGCTTTTAAGGATTGTCTGTTGGAATCAAAAATATCCCCTGCCAGCAGGATGAAATCAACTTTATTATCAATTGCACTTTGTACAAGCTTTTTCAAAGATTGGAATGTGCTTTCCTGCAGACGACTTTTCATAGTGGGATGTGCAGCAGTCAATCCTTCCATTTGACTGTCCAAATGCAGGTCGGCAGCATGGATGAATGTTATTTTTGTCTGCATGTATTTTCCTTTCGTGTGCTTTCTTTCTATAGTAGCACGCCGGACTTGCGAATGCACGTTCGGTTTGAAACAAAAGAAAACCTCTTTGCCAATTGGCAAAGAGGTTGATGCTTACTGCATATCAGACTGTCCGTAAAGCTCTTCCAAAGGTTTCGTGATGATACGGCTGATATCGTTGATTGCAATGTTCAGACGCTGTTCCTGCTCCATTAGTTTTGCAATCTGTTCATTTTGCTGCACAACTTGCACTACGCTTTGTGCTTTTTGTACTTCTTCTTCGGTGATTTCCTGTCCTTGCATTTGCTTTTGCTGCAATTCAAGCTGGATGTTACGGAAGTTCTCGAACATCTGCTTGGAAGATTCATCGTTCATAACCGTATCATAAGCGGCTTTCAAGCCTTTGAATTCTTCACTTTCACGAATTGCTTTTTCTAAGTCATACGCATGATCGTACATATTAGCCATGGGTACGTACCTCCTCATTTTTACTCAAGTTCCACTATAACAAACCGATAGAGCGCTGTATAGTTCAAGCCATCAGATAAAAAGTGCAATGATTCCTTGGAAAATACCAACGATTCCGCCCAAGAGGAAACCGAGATACGTAATCAGCTTAAATTCCTTATTGGAAATAGCCAGTACCAGCTCTTCGACTCGTTCGAGCGGAAAACCGGCCACTTCTTTTTCGACCATCTTGGCCAGCTCCAATTGCTCCATAATGACAGGCACCTGATCAGCAAGACGCCGGAGGGTCCGCTGTACCAAAAATGTCAGTTTTTCTTCTACTACTTTATCCTCTATATTTTCCATATACACGTGAATCGGCGTGTCGAGCAGTTCATCAAATGGTATCGATTGCCTTAGCACCTGTCGGATTGCGTCATCCACCATATCCTGACCGATTGTTCCAGTCACTTCGCCTACTTTCTTTTTCATTAGTTTATCCATTTCATCAGCGAGCAGCTGATGCAGCCAGCGATGAGTGCCCTCAGCACCGACAGATTCCATGATCACCGGCTGGATTTTATCGACAGCGCTGTCAGGGTCCATAAAGGAAGATAGCATGCTTCCGAGAAACCCCCTGCCTTGCAGGAAGCTGTGAACCAGCTCCTGTATCTTCCGCCGGCCATCATAGCTGTCCACATAAGCAAGCAGCATCTGCTGAATATGATAAGCTGCCCGCCCAGCTGCATCATCTGTCTTTTCCTTCAATTCAAGCGGCAATAAGCTCCCAATTTCTTTATCAGCCTGTTTCTCCATTTGCCTGCTCATTCGTGCAGCTGCCTTCGTATGGAGAACATCTGCATCGACAGTTACATTCAAATCAGACAGCAGCTGCCTGAGTGTACGATCGGATCTGATGAATCGAAACACTTCCCGCTTGGCCCAGGCATTCACCTTCATCTGGAAGCCTTCATCAATCAATCTCGCTTGCATCCCTTTAGGTGTAAGCAAATGATCCACTACTGTTTTCCCTAGCGACCGAGCCAAATCATTTCTGCGTTTGGGAATCAGCCCTGGCGTAAAGGGAAGCCGCCATTTTCCTATATAAATGGCGCGGTGAGGCTTGAACAGCATCTTTATCGCCAAGTAATTTGTGATTCCGCCTATTACTGCTCCCACAAGCGCCATAGATAAAATTAACCAGAAATCTCCACTATTCATGTTTTATCGACCTTTCTGTTTACTTCGGTTTTAGTATAATACAAATAACACCAATCACAAAGAAACAGAATTTTCGGATGGGAGAAATATACATGCTTGAAGAACTGGAGAAATTATTTTCTAGCATCGTGAAGACAAACAGTTTTGAGGGCTTTGATACAGATGGATACCATTGGTTCCGCATGGAGGATGGGGAATTTATTGGTTTGCCTGCGGATGAGCTGAACGAACGCGAGCTCGCTTTGCTCCATCATATCGCCTCACCAGTAAGCTTACCGAATGGAAACAGCACCGATACAGCTTGGTATCAGCTGCTCCATGAAGAAGCCAAGACAGATGGATTGATCCAAAATCCGCTTTATGCGGACGGATGCCGCTTCATTTTCTTCGACATAGAAGGGCAAGCGAAAGCAGAATCCTTCAGGGAGGCGATGGATAATCTGACCGAAAATCCGCTTGCATTTATCTGGTTCACAAAACATACAGGCCTGATTATCGAAAGCCGTCAGAAAGAACCTATTCATTATGAAGAAGTCGTCGACATGCTTATGTATGATTTATCAGCTTCCATTCGCCTATTCATCAGTCCTTGGCTGCCTTCGGTGGAAGATGCAGCGAAGCAATATGAATGGCTGCTTAAAGCATACCAGCGGATTCCATCCCATGCTTCCAACCATGTACTTTATTTTAAGGATACGGTTCCCCAATTAATGCATTCGCTGCTGTCAAAAAGTGATCGGCAGCATATCGCACAGCATATCTTGCAAGGGTTGGATGAGGATAATGAACTGCTGCGGACTGTCCGTATGTATTTTGCTTGCAACCAGAACCTGACCTTAACCGCTAAGAAGCTGTACATACATCGCAATAGCTTGAATTACCGTTTGGATAAGCTGACAGAAAAAACAGGGCTGGACATTCGAAAATTCCAAGATGCCTTTGCCCTATACTTGGCGATCCATAGTCTTCCATAAAAGAAAGAGGCACCGCTTGTGGGTGCCTCTCTTGCCATCGATATGAAATTAGAATTGACCGCCGTTAAGCTGAGACTGAGCAGAAGCTACAAGACGTTTTGTGATCTCTCCGCCAACAGAACCGTTAGCACGAGAAGTTTCGTTACCGCCTAGAGTTACACCGAACTCTTGTGCGATTTCGAATTTCATTTGGTCGATTGCTTGTTGTACGCCTGGTACTACCAATTGGTTAGAGTTGTTGTTCGCCATGTTTGTTCACCTCCTATGCCTTTAGTTTGGGCAGGAAGGTGTTTTTTATCAGGATTACTTATTGGAACTCCTGGTCAATCATGGCAGTCATTTCGGATAAGTCATTTCCTCCGGCTTGATATAGGAATCGAACTGTTCTTCTGTAAGCAATCCGCTTGCAACCGCAGCTTCTTTCAAGGTTGAATTCTCAGCGAATGCTTTCTTGGCAATCTTCGCCGCATTTTCATAACCGATATGCGGATTCAAAGCAGTCACTAACATCAGCGAATCCTGAAGGTTTTTTGCGATTTTTTCTCGGTTTGGTTCGAGGCCGACTGCACAGCGATCATTAAAAGAAATCATACTATCCGCCAGAAGCTGGGCAGATTGAATGAAATTATAGGCAATGACCGGTTTGAACACATTCAGCTCAAAATTCCCTTGGCTGGCTGCAAAACCGATGGCTGCATCATTCCCCATTACCTGTACTGCTACCATGGTTACGGCTTCGCTCTGAGTAGGATTCACTTTGCCTGGCATGATCGAGCTACCAGGTTCATTGGCAGGTATTTCTATTTCACCAATGCCGCAGCGTGGTCCGCTAGCGAGCCAGCGTACATCATTGGCAATTTTCATCATATCTGCAGCAAGGCCTTTCAGCGCTCCATGTGCAAACACGATCTCATCATGACTTGTCAGGGCGTGGAATTTATTCGCAGCTGAACGGAATTCTTTACCCGTTGCAAGTGATAATTCCCGGCAAACCTTTTCGGAAAAATCAGGATGCGCATTCAGACCTGTTCCAACTGCTGTTCCGCCGATTGCCAATTCCTGTACATATGGAAGGCTTGTCTTGATCATTTGTTCTGATTTTTCCAACATGCGATGCCAGCCGCTTATTTCCTGGCCAAGTGTAAGCGGAGTTGCATCTTGTAAATGGGTGCGGCCGATTTTCACGATATCTTGATAGGCGTCTGATTTACCTTTCAATGTTGTTTTAAGCTTACTCAAGGCAGGTAGTACTGTATCTTCAAGCTGTGTCACAGCAGCTATATGTAGAGCTGTCGGGTAAGTGTCATTTGAGCTTTGTGATTTATTGACGTCATCATTCGGATGCAGGCGTACTTCTTTCCCTTGTTCTTTCAGCCACTCGTTTCCGACAAAAGCAATGACTTCGTTCACATTCATATTGGATTGCGTACCGCTGCCTGTCTGCCACACAACTAGCGGAAAATGTTCATCCAGCTCACCGCTTGCAATCCGGTCTGCAGCATAGCCAATAGCGTCACTTTTATCTTTCTCAAGCAAACCTAAGTCATGATTTGCTTTTGCAGCACTTTTTTTCAGCAAAGCGAAAGCGTATACAATTTCCTTCGGCATTCTTTCTGTACCTATCGGAAAATTCTCCTTGCTGCGCTGTGTTTGTGCTCCCCAAAACTTATCTGCAGGTACTTGGATTTCTCCGATTGTATCTTTTTCCATGCGAAATTCCATTTTACTTCCCCTCTCCTCATTGTTCATTTGATAAGGCACCTATATTGTAACAAATTATCAGCTTTTTTGTGGCTCTCATCTTCGGATGGTTGGTTATGTTTTCATTTTTTAAAAAATTTAATATTTTTGGCTACCTTTCCTCTTTCCAATATGTTAGAATCAAGGTGAGTAAATCATTAATCAATATTTTGTGCAGCAACCGTAAGCACATTTGGACAAGTAAGTCTTTGGCATATCTGTTATGCCGCTAATAATGTATGTGACCTCCCATCACATAAATTGGAGCCACCGCCCATTTGGACAGTGGCTCTTTTTCAGCTCTTTAGATCGGACTCCATTTGGAAATGCTCCTCCAATGTGGTTCCTTCTTCGTATATTTGTTTAGCGAGGTCCTTCCCGACATAGCGGATATGCCATGGTTCATAGCTGTAACCGGTAATATCGGATTTTCCTTGAAGATAGCGGATAATGAAACCATATTCATGAGCATGCTCGGCGAGCCATTTTCCTTCATCCGTGTCGATAAATGTTTCTTCCAAAGCAAGCGCCATCTCCGCAGAGGTCAAATCGATGGCAAGTCCTGTTTGATGCTCACTCCGCCCAGGTCTGGAGGATACTTTATCTGTTTCTTTCTGCCCTTGTGTGGCGACGTTATTTTCATATATCTCCTTTTGTCTTGCTTCTGAGCGGTAACCGCTTGCTGCTACCAGTTCCATTCCATCTTTCTGGGAAGCGGCAAACAGCTCTTCCAGTGCCTCGGCGGCTTCTTTGCGCATTTTGCGTTTTTCCAGATGCTCATCGAAATAAAACGGTACATCCGGCTCAACTAAGTCCTTCGGTTCCCAGCCATCGGGGAACTTCCTTGTTTTATTCACGACAACTTCGATACTATCAGGATTATCCACAGTCACTGGGTTCTCGATGGTCCCGACAACATCATCCGCTTCTACCTGATGCTGATCAGGCTTTGCAATAGCGGCCTGTTCCTCCTCGGCTCCGTCTTTTTCCCGATCCTGCTCTGCTTGCTGATTTTCCGTCTGCTTCTCAGCCGTCTTGCTCTCATTCATATCTTGCCCCTGGCTAGTTTGCTCGCTTTGACATCCCGCTGCAACTAATACGGCGCTAAGCACAGCAAACAGCATCGCACGCTTCATTTCTAAAATCTCCTCTTCGTACATCTAGTTTTGAAGCTATTATAGCATAGCTATCAAATTTTATCGCACGTAAAAAGACCTGCCTTGTCCGATGACAACGCAGATCATGTAATTATATGATATCATTCCAGAACATAAGGGCGATAAGCTGCACTCAATTCCCTAAATCGTTCTTCATCTTTATTATCGATGCATGCATTAATTTGGGCTTCCAGTCTGTTCTTGTTCCAGGTAAAGTAAAATTCATCCAGCATAAGTCTCGTGGCAAGCTTCACTTCAAACGAAATCTCCCGTTTTGCCGTAACATAAGGACGCTTCCTCTTCGTTCTTTGCAGACGATAGACAACTTTATGCTTTTTCATGGAACGATTCCCCCTGGTTCCTTTTTTCCATTATGCGGGATTAACATTAATTTTGCAACAATTTTCTGATTAGTTGGTTAAATTAATGTAAATGCGGAACAGGGTGATGTTTTTGCTCCTCAGGATCGGGCGGCTTGATGAATTTCAATGTCAGTAAAGCTGCAATGAGAGCTGCACCGGCAAATGTCACAATCAACCAGATAAGATCTGCCTTAAGCAAAATAGCAACCACCGGCGGACCAGCTGCCACACCCACATAACGCATGGCGCTCAGCAAGGATGTGACCGTTCCTCGTACTTCCTTTTCCATATTGCTCGTAACCAATGAATCCAAACAAGGCAGTCCCGCTCCGATGCCTACACCCGCCACAAGGAATACCGCCATCATAAAAACGATTCCTTTTGAAAAATAGAGCGCAATCGTTACGACTCCTGTACAGACTACACCTGTGAATGTGATCCATTTCATCAGTTTACCGTTGCTCTTGATCCATTTTCCGGTCAAATAGGAAGCCAAGCACAAAGCTGCCAATGGGATGGCCAACACCGCCCCTTTCAGTATGCCTTGCATACCGTACTTCTCTTCCAGTACTGTGCTCAAATAAAAAAGGATGCCAAAAAGAAGGAACATAAGAATGGCACCGATAAGGAAGGTTGCTGTCAGCCAGCCGCCATGTTCATGGAATGTCGCCTTTGCATTCTTCATAAACGTTTTGAAGTCACTGCCTTTCTTATCTTCTTTTGGCTTTTTGATTAGGAAGAGAATCAGCAAAAAGGAAATGGCACAAAAAACGGGGATTGCATAAAACGGTAAATACCACAGGAAACCTGCCAGCAACGCCCCAAGCACCGGGCTCAATACTTTCCCGAAAGTATTGGCGGTTTCGACAATACCGAGTGTAGCGCTGACATCCTCTTCTTTTTCGAACATATCCCCGACAAGCGGAAGGACCACTGGCGCTGCTCCGGCTACGCCTATCCCTTGGAGGACCCTGCCTATCAAAATCCAAAGATACGGGTTTTCACTTCCGGTGGAAAAGATTCCTGCTATGAGTCCACCTGCCCCGGCAATGACCAGTGAAGGCAGAATTACTGCTTTTCGCCCGAAACGATCAGACAAAAAGCCAGCAACAGGAATGAATAGGATGGCTACAATAGAATAAAATGTAATGATGAAACTCGACTGGAGTTTCGTTATGTCCAGTTCATCCTCCATCAACGGGAGCACTGGCAGCAGCATCGAATTCCCCAGTGTCATGATCAACGGGATGGATGCCAGCGACACGATTGCCCAGCGCATATCCTTTGGTGATTTACTTGCTATTTTATTTGTTTCACCCATATGTCGTCTCCTGCCTTTCGCAAACTACTTTCATTTTCTGCAAGGCACGAGGTTTTTATCCAGATAAAAAATCCCAGCTAAATCTGGGATCAATTTGCCTGCGGCAGCAGGACTGAATCGTCTGCATAAGTCCAATAACAATTCCGCCAGCCTTGTTCCCTGGCCAGCATCTCGAAATTCTCTGCTTCGCTTCCGTAGAATCGGATGATCGCTTGCTCCGGTGTCTCGGCCTCTGGGCTGATCACGATATCCAGCTCCTTGTAAAAACGCATCCCCTCACAACTGCCTTCAATGATGATCTTTTCCTGGCTCATTTTTTTCAACCCCTTCGTATATTGATCAAGCAGAAGAATATAATGTACTATCTTGTACCCATTCTGGACATGCATTAACCGTTCCTGCTTCAGAATGAGATCGGAGGAAATTTTACATATGAGCCAGTATGATAATTTGCGAGCTGGTGAGAAAGGAGCCTTGCTCAGTATCACAGCTTATTTGCTGTTATCCTTTATCAAACTGCTTGTCGCCTACATCGGGGATTCTGATGCGCTGCTTGCGGACGGGCTTAATAATACAACCGATGTTGTAGCTTCTGTTGCGGTACTGGTGGGACTGCGTATATCGCGCAAACCGCCTGATCTGGAACATAAATACGGACATTTCCGAGCGGAGACCGTCGCATCGCTTGTTGCAGCTTTCATCATGATTTCCGTTGGACTTCATGTTTTACTCGATACATTTGAGCGGTTGATGCAGCCAGATTACGTTCAGCCTGATATGCTGACAGGCTGGACGGCCTTAGGAGCCTTTTTTGTCATGATGGCGGTGTACCGTTACAATGCAGCCCTCGCCAATCGTATTAAAAGTCCGGCACTGATGGCCGCTGCTCAGGATAATCGTTCTGACGGAATAGTCAGTTTAGGTGCTTTCATCGGCATTTTCGGCGCCCAGTTCGGCTATTACTGGCTGGATCCGCTGGCAGGATTCATTGTGGGGATATTGATATGTAAAACGGCATGGGATATTTTCTATGACGCCACTTATTCCCTGACAGATGGGTATGATGCAGATAGACTATTGAAAATCCGTCATAGTATCTTACAGGACAAAGACGTGCTCGAAGTCGTCGAAATCAAAGCCAGGCTCCATGGTAATCAATCCTTAGTCGATGTCATCATCCGGGTCGATGCATCGCTCAATGTGAAAGAAAGCCATGCCATCACGGAAAGATTGGAAAAACTGCTGATTAAAAAACACGATATCTTCCACACTCTCATCCATATTGAACCATAGAAAAAAGCCTATACCGATGAAATGGTATAGGCTTCTCATCATTCTTCGTCTTGGTTTGTCAGGATGACAGGACCATCTTTTGTAATCACGATAGTATGTTCATATTGAGCCGACAAAGAACCATCGACCGTGCGGGCTGTCCAGTTATTATCATCCATCTGACTGCCCCATTCGCCGATATTGATCATAGGCTCGATTGTAATGACCATACCCTCTTTCAAACGAGGGCCTTTATTCGGCAATCCGAAGTGAGGAATATGCGGATCCTCATGGATGGTTGGGCCGATTCCGTGCCCTGTGAAATCACGTACAACAGAATAACCTTCTGCTTCTGCGAATTGTTGGATTGCATGGCCGATATCACCTATGCGGGCGCCCGGCTGTGCTTTTTCTATCCCTTTGTACAAAGATTCTTTCGTTACATCAAGCAAACGCTGTGCTGCTTCACTGATTTCACCCACTCCATAAGTCCAGGCAGAATCAGCTAATCCACCATTCAGATTCACAACCATATCAATTGTGACGATGTCTCCATTTTTCAGCGGTTCATTTCTTGGGAATCCGTGGCAGATTTCATCATTGATAGAGGCACATGTTGCATAAGCATAACCATTGTAACCCTTCTGCTCTGCTGTTGCACCATGCTTGGCTAAGTACTCCTCCACAAACTGGTCGATTTCCATTGTAGTGATGCCCGGCTTGATCATACCGCGGATTTCTTTATGGATATTGGCGAGCAGCTCACCAGCAGCTCGCATCATTTCTATTTCACGCGCGCTTTTGCGATTGATCATCATTTCTCTTCCTTTCTAACGGCAAAGCTTACTTTTCCATTATAGAGTGTATCATATTATGCCAATCCGGTTAAATTGTTACGCTGACTATTTCATTCAATCCAATTGATCGTCGTCTTTCATATTGGAATGGTTCGCTATCAAGAGGGCAAACACAAGCAAAACAATTGCCAATGCATACAGAAGAATGGTGTGCGGATGTTCGTGATCGATTATGATAAGTCGAATAATTGCCGTTATACCGATATAGATAAAATAACGCAGCGGAAAATGATAGTTATGGGTAAAGTACTTGATGATCAAACTGATAAATTCAAAATAGAGGAAATAAACGATGATTCCTTCAGCTAAATAAAAATAACCAACCTCTTCATTCTGAATCAACAGTACATCAAAGATGAATACTGTTTTTTTCAATAGGAAAACAACGAGTATCATCGCGAGTATGGTCAATGTAAAATTAAGTACTGTTTGGAGAAATACAGCTATAAACGCTGTTTTTCTCTGTAAATCACGCATATGCATCCCTCCCAGGCTTGTCTTAAATATATTGGAAGTTCCCGTGTTATATGCGGTAAGGATATTGGCTTTTTTTATACACAATCCCCTTGAATATTTGGCAAATAACGACCAGAATGGAAGTAACATACAAGGAGGTTTATGCATTGATACAAATAGACCATGTACATAAACAATATGGAAATAAAATTGCTGTGAACGATATCAGCCTGACAGTCCCAAGCGGAAAGATTTTTGCATTCCTGGGTCCAAATGGCGCTGGTAAATCAACCACGATTAAAATGGTAACCGGCATCCTGCCGGTTGATACTGGCTCCATCACCATCAATGGTAAGGATATAGCGTCGGACACCATTGCAGCAAAACAAGAATTCGGCTATGTCCCGGATAGTCCAGATCTATTCCTGCGTCTCAATGGCCTTGATTATCTCCACTTTATTGGTGATATCTATGGCATCGATCGAGATGTCCGGACAGAGAGAATCGAACAATACGCAAAAATGTTCAGCATCTATGAAGCATTGGGTGATCAAATCAAAACATACTCGCACGGCATGCGACAGAAGCTGTTCATCACCGGCATGCTCGTCCAGCAGCCCTCTGTCTGGATTCTAGATGAGCCGATGACAGGATTGGATCCTAAATCCTCTTATCAGTTGAAAGAGCTGATGCGTCAGCATGCGGCGAACGGTAATACCGTCTTTTTCTCCTCGCATGTACTGGAGGTTGTCGAACAGCTTTGTGATGAGGTGGCCATTATCCGAAAAGGCGAGCTGCTGTTCCAAGGAACATTGCCAAAGATGCGGGAAAGATTCCAATCCGATGAGAGCTTGGAGCATATTTTCCTGGAGTTGACACAGGATGCATAAACCGATCAGCGCCCTTATTCGCATTCAGCTGAAGATGCAATATGCCAATGTATTCAAAAAGCCAAGCGTCGTAATCGGCCTAATAGCCGGGTTATTTGCTTTACTTTTTCTCGGCCTGATTTTCGGCGGATTCATGCTGCAGGTCATCGAAGCGATGTATACATTGCTCGAACCATCGGGGAATACCAATATCATATTGGGAACTCTATTCCTCATGCATTTTTTAATTGTGTTTATCTTTTCATTGGCGCTGATCATGAACACCTTTTATTTCACGGAAGATATCACTTCATTCCTTCATTTTCCGGTGCAATCCTTTCAGCTGCTGGTAGCCAAATCATTGAATCCGCTGCTTTATGTATATTTGATTTCAGCTGCTGCCTATTTGCCGGTCAGTATTTACTATGGCTTGCTTTCAGGTGCAGGTGCCATGTACTTTCTTTATGCTCTGCTGCTTTTTTTACTGATTCCGCTCATTCCTTATTCGCTGGCAGCTGTAATCGTCATGTTTGCGATGCAGTTCATCAACAAAGGGAAGAATAAGGATAGAAGTAAAGTAATCGGCGGGATTGTCGGCTTTTTGCTGCTTATCTTACTGAATGTTGTCTTGCGTATGCAGCAAGATCCAGAGAAAATCGCCCAGCTTCTCGCCTCCAGCTCAGAAAAAGGCGGATTGCTGCAAGTAGCGACATTATATTATCCACCTGCTGCGCTCATGACGAACTTACTGACCTTCTCCGCCTCTTGGCAAGCCTTGCTTTACTTTGTCGCTGTATTATTGACAGCGTTTCTAGCGACTCTGCTTTTCTATGTGGCTGCCCAAAAATTCTATCTAAAAGGGGCATTAGGACTGAACACGGGCTCCGGTAAAATATTCAGTGGCAAAGGGGTATCCCAAAAACAGCGGTCCATCATCCATGCGTATCGCACGAAAGAAATCCAGACCATATTCCGGACGCCGACGTTCTTTTTGCAATGTGTTGCTGGGGCGCTTGTGATGCCGGCATTATTGGTTGTCATTTTCTTCATGGGAGATTTCAGCACTGCAGCAGATTTGGTAAAGGACATAGACGGCAGTATGTTATTTGTCGTCATTCTGGCAACAAACATTTTTTCCATCGGCCTGAATCCGATAAGTATTGTCAGCTTCTCAAAAGATGGTCAAAGCTGGGAAGCACATCTGTTCCTGCCCTTGCGTATGAGGCAAATCGTTTTGGCCAAATTACAGGCTGCATTCTTGATCAATCTGCTGCCTATCATCGTGTTATTCCTGGTAGCGATTCCTGTTTTGCAGATGAATGTCGGAGAAGCATTGCTTTGGTTATTCCTTGCGTTACTAGTCAATGCAGCTGTGACTATTGTCGGCATGCTGAGCGATCTTTTGTATCCGAAGCTTGGCTGGACAGAAGAAACCGAGCTATTCCAAAACAGATTGGCCAGCCTTATCGCCCTTGTCATATCCGCTGGCTCCATGAGTTTTTTGATCGCTTTTTTATTCGCTCTTAAATTGCAGATGCTAGCTTCACTAATCGTCACCGTTTTGTATATGTGCGGCCTTATCGCTCTGTTACTATACATAATCAGCCGATTACTAAAGTCAGCTGACCGCACAACACTGACAAGATAAAAAGAAGCTTTGCACAGGAATGTGCAAAGCTTCTTCATTTATGAATTAATAGTGGTAGCCATGCCCATAGCCGTAGCCATAATCGTAGCCACCTACATAGGATGAACCCACAATGATCAAAAGGATGAACAATACAACCAAAAATGCGAAGCCGAAGCCTCCTTCATTTTCTTTAGACATCTTACTTCCCCCTTTTCCTACAGGATAATGCATTGTATGTACAGAACCCAGAAAGGAAAGGGCAAATACCTATCCAGGCAGGCTTAAACATAATCTTTCACGGCATACCTTTTACCATTTTCGATTTTTTCTCCAGTAAGGATGTCAGCCAGCACGCCTGCCACAAACATCGGATTCCTTAGTGATTGATTCGTCACATAATCCCGGAACTTCTGGACATCCTGGAATTGCTCCGGTGCACTGGAACGAATATCCGCTTGCATATCTGTATCCATAATGCCAGGATTATAAGCAATGACAATATTGCCAGAACCAGCTTCTGTTTCTTCAAGTGCTACCGTTTCCGTATAGCGATTGATCCCCGCTTTCGATGTACTGTAAGCACTCCAGCCATGCACAGAACGTTCCGCAGCACCTGAAGTGACATTGACAATCACGAGAGGTACTTCGTATTTTTTGGCATATTTGAGAAAGATCGAACAAGCAAGGATCGGCGACGTCAAGTTGATTGCCATGTGCGCTTCCAGCTCCTCCAGACTATAGGAATCTGCTGTAGCAATCGGACCGACCACGCCGGCATTATTGATCAAGTAGACAGTGTCGCTGGCTTTGGAGAAAATACTTGCCGCCATCTCCTCAAAAACTCTCGCACAGGCAGAGGTATCTTGCAAGTCACCATATTGGTAAGCATAACCCGCATTTTCTTTCCCTTCATAGGAAGAAAGTTCATCACTATTTCTCCTTGCCACTCCGATCACTTGCATGCCTTTATCCATTAATTGTTTCGCGATAGCCTCTCCCAGACCTCGAGAAGCTCCTGTCACTACTGCCGTTTTCATCTTTTCTCCTCCAATTCCTTTAGGATAGCTGGTATTTCTGCATAGATTTCGACGATTTCCTTCATGGGCATTCGTACAAGCCCGCTTGAGGAAGGCGCTACAAATTCTGTTACATGCTGCGTTACCGAAGACGCCTGCACACCCCAGCCTGTTTGTTTCACTTTGCTGTATTGCTGAAAGACACCTTTGCCGACAAAGCAAGCTACTTTCGGTCGATAGTATTGTAATTTATCACGGAGCAGCTGTGCCCCTTCTATGTATTCTTCCTTCGTGATATCGGCTGCCGCCTTGGTAGGTCTGGCTACGATATTTGTGAAACCTATGCCCCTTTGCAGCAAATCCTGATCTTCACATGGTTCAAATTTCCGTTCTGTAATACCTGCCTGATACAATATATTCCAAAATCGATTATTCCGATTAGCGTAGTGATGACCGGTTTCGGCTGAACGCACACTCGGATTGAAGCCGATGAACAAAAGCCGCAGTCCTTTTTCCAAATGATCCGGTATCGGTTCAAGACCCATTTCTGCACCTCCACTCTGTTACCATTGTAGCCTGCACATTGCCAAGACGCAAAAAAAGCACAGGCAAACTGTGCTTTTCTCAGTCATTTATATAAATCGCCTGGCTGCCAAGCTGTTCCCAAGCTTGCTCGAAATTTTCGCGATCCACTTCCTGATTCTTTTGTCCGTATGGATTATTGACAAGGACAGTGTCATCGGTGTAACCAGTTACTGCCACACTATGGACACTGTACGTTACGTCCACCTTACCATTCGGAGTATCCCAAGTTTCCATATCATTCACCGGAGACATACTCGCCGTCGTGATGATCCACACCGGCTTGCCGTCATCCAATGGATTGTAGATTGCTTCTTCGACAGATTTACCTGTCACATCAACCGTTTTATCCCCTGCAATTTCCTTGGCAATCTCCATGATAGGTCCGTGATAAACGCCAAGACCTGGTCCATTCGGCATATCCCCGACAAATCCCTCATTGGGGTCACCATGCTGTCCATTGCTATAATTCAGCGGGACATAAGCAATCTGATCAGCCAAATCATTCTTCGTCACATCGTATCCTGCATACTGCAAAATCATCGCCAAGCTGGTGACTTCACACCCATTATAAAGCTGGGGTGCGTCCATCTGATTCAGGAGCGGTACATCCAAAGGACCATCCTCTACTAAAGAGGTTTCAGGTACCCCTTCTTTTTGGGAAATTTCTTCTTTTCTCGTTGAAATGTCTGATTCCGCATGCAAATCATTGGAACGATTCTGATACGTCATAATTGCCAAAACAAGAGACAAAGCAGCCAAACTTGCTGCGATGACGACATATCTATTTTTCATTTATTTTCTCTCCTGTTGGATAACTAGTTGAATTCATGATACTAATTATAAAGTAGCCCAGCTCACCATGACAATATACATCAAATTTTTTAATAAAAATTCAGGACTATCGCCATACTAATCAGGAGGTGATTGGTAATGAGCAGAAAAAAAAGCCGTAATGAAAAAGCAGCTGTAAGCGTAAACAGACAAGGATTGACAGAGGATGCTGCCAACCAGGAGCCAAAAAGCCAGCTGGAACAGCGTGCCAAGAAAAAAAATACCAAGATATAAAAAAGCACAGCCTCGCGTGAGGCTGTGCTATCATTTTTTTCTTGCCACGACGAACCATAGCTGTGCATCCTGTTCTGCACCTGCTTTGATATCTATCCGTTGTTTATGAAGTGTAATCTCGACAACTTGAAACTTCTCTTCAAGCAGCGCATATAGTTCTTCTTCCTGGAAGAAATGCGCAATCCGGTCATGAACGAGGAATGTATCTTTTTCCATTTCGATTCCTGCGCCATACAGTTTTTCATCCCTTGCTGAGAGGCAAGAGAAAATCAGCAATCCATCTTTGCGCAGTAATGATGTGAAATGGCTAAGTAATTGTTCTCTTTCTTCTTCCGTATACATATGAAGTATATTTGATAGATAAATGCCGTCGAATCTCTCTGTCGATGAAAAAGGCAAATTCAAATAATCCCCGACAAAGTGCTTCACATTCGCCAAACCAACAGCCTTCGCATGGCTGCTGGCCCGCTCGATTGCAACTTCTGAAATATCACAAGCTGTCACTTCAAAGGAATATTCTCCGAAGAAGTTACTGTTTCTCCCATATCCGCAGCCTGGTACGAACAGCTGCTTTGCCTGATACGCTGCAAAATAAGGATAAGCCATCACAGCTGATGGTGTTGCTTCCGTTCCCCAAATGTCCCCTGCTTCAAAACGACTATTCCAATAAGTTTGTAACGTCATACTCACAGCGCCAATTCCCCCAGGATAGAGTGTTCTACATAGTTTCGGTAAATTAATTTACAAAGAATTTACTAAGCATAGTGTAACATGTTTGGACAAGGATGAAAGGGTTATTTACAAAAAAGATTGTAAAGAAATAATTACTACAAATTGTTCATTCCTTCACTTGCTCCCACTCTTCGCGAAGCAGTCCCATCCGGATGGAATCATAATACTCCCCATTATAATATCTGCATTTCCTCATCCTGGCCTCCATGGTCATCCCGAGCTTCTCCCCGAGCCGAATCATCCGTTTGTTCCCGGACCAAGTCGTAAAGCCTACCCGCACTAACGGCATGCTGTCGAACAGATGCGCCATCCATTGCTTGAGTGCTGCCGTTCCATAACCACCGTTCCAATAGACTGTATCAAAAATGGTAATGCCCATTTCCAGCCACCTGGAGGGCTTGTGTTCCCAATAATACCCTACAGTTCCAATGAACTTTCCATTTGTTTCCACTACCCATTGTTCGGGTGAATCGTCCCCGAAACGAAAGCTCGCCAAAAATTCCTCCTCCGGCAGATGTACCAAAGGGAAATAAGGAGCGTCCCACTTCTTCCATTCCGGCTCCTGTTCCCCATATTTCAGCTTCCAGAGAATAGGACCGTCTTCTAGTCTTGGCGGCCTGATTGTCACATCGTTCATAAAGCATCCACCTCCATGTGGACTAGCGGCCATTGCCGCTGCCAATTCTTCTGCTTAACTCTTTTCACAAAGATAGAATGATAGTCTGTACCCTTCACATATAGGGGAGTCGGCGCAAGTCGGCAAGCGAGCAAATCAGCCACCCCATGTGGTGACAGCAAGTACAGTTTGCCTGCTATAAGCTTCACGCCAATGCTTGTCGCTGTTTCTGGATAACAAGCAATCGCATGCTCCGTATCCCGGAAAGCTGGCATCCGATTGACTTTATGCATTCTTGCCTGATTTTTGACTGACCATGGCACGGCGGGCATCATGTTACGCAATGCGTTTTCATGCATTTTTTCTGTCGCTTCATCTATATCTGATGCATCAAAATATACGACATCCACATCCGCAAGAGGCATCCGATTTTTATAACGATGCTGGATATCCCATACCTTCGACCTCACAAATCCGGCACTTATATAGGAATCAGGAAGCCCGAGTATGGCCTCTGTGCACAGCACTTTCATCATCCATTTGTCTTGCCTGATCGCTTCTAATATATCGGCTTCTGTTTTAAGCATATATTCTCTTCCCCATTTATTAAATGCAGTTCCTTAGCTTGGAATTGTACAAATATTCGCCCGATTTGAAATCAATCGAAACAGCGTCTGCTGCCTGCCGGCTTTTTACTGCTTCCTTTTTGTTAATTCCCGTGCTGTTTTATGTAATGAATCATTCAGCCACCGATCCAGCTTCCTTGCAGAAAAGGGCTTGTCCAAACCTGATTGCTCCGGTAAGCTACTGACTGCATTCTTGGTAAAATCCCCGGAAGTGGCGGCTCTATTACCTCGGCTCATACCGGTATACCTCCAAATCGACACGGCCATCGAAAATTTCCAATCCTTCTTCATAAAGTCTTTCCAGCTGTTCATGCAACGTCGTTTCATCTTTTATCTTCAGCCGTCCATCAGCACTGATGACACGATGCCATGGCAGGTCATGTTTTTTGCTCATGCTATGCAGTATCCTCGATACTTGTCTGGCACCGCGCGCTTTTCCTGCCGCTTTCCCGATTTGGCCATAGGTCATGACTTTTCCTTCTGGTATCGATTTGATGATGCGTATCACTTCCTGCGTAAAGGGCTCCATCACTTCCCCTCCTTATTCAGAAGTATCTGTCAACCAGTATAGCAAACTTCCTGTCGCTAGGATAATCGCTTGGTAATATGATAGACTTTAGCTAAATAGTCTAGTAGTGCTTCTTTGTTTAACATCGTGATGGATGGGCTATGTAGTAAACGAGAGGAGAATGTGTGATGAAGCATATTGTATTTTTCGACGCAAGCTGCCCCCTTTGTTCCACTGCAAAGCAAGTGATCCAAAAATTAGATTGGCTGGATAACGTGAAATGGATTCCGGTACAGAATATCGAGAATTATGAGCGGTTCCGTTTCCTTGCCAAAGGGGATGTGTATGACCGTATCCATATGATGTCTTTCAAAGGGGATATCTACAAAGGGCATGAAACGGTCAAAAAGATATTGACCCTGCTTCCGATCACGGCTGTATTGGGCTGGATCTTGCATTTGCCATTTCTTGATCCGTATTTGGAATCCTTGTACAAATGGGTATCGGATAATCGCCATGACTGGTTCGGGACAAGAGAATTGAAGGCATTATAAAAACGGGCAAATGCCCGTTTTTTTATAGATATTTTTTTAGTACACGCTTTCCCTCGTAGCTGAATAGGACATTCTTGCCCTCGATAAACGTTTCCAAATGGATGAATCTTCCCCAAAGCTGATAAAGGTAAGGCAGCGTCCGCTCCAGATATGTCAAATCCAGCTCGACACCTTCATAATGATGCTTCAAATATAACTCGCCATTGGACATATAGTCGCCGTCTGTGACGGTCAAATAAGGGAATCCGCCATTCACCCGCATCGTAATCAACTGATCACGGACTGCTTCCCAGTCCTTGTCGGTGATTTTATACTCATTTCCTTGTTTCTGGAACAAATACATATCTTCCCGGTGCACGAGATCCTTTGTCAGGTAATTGCGCAAGAACGAAATATCGGACTCGATTTCCCGTACCTCGAACATTTTCTCCCGGCCGGAACCTGGCTTCACACCATAGCGTTTCATTTCTTCCGTCGGATTGTCGAACCGCTCTTCGATATCTTCAAATATCTTGACGCCTAGATAATATGGATTGATCTGTGTCGGAGAAGGCTGGACGACGCCGGCGTTAAGCTTAGCAAATTCGATTGCCTCATCACTTGTCAGATCCAGCTCCCGAAGAATACGAGCATGCCAGTAAGAAGCCCAGCCTTCATTCATGATCTTTGTCTCAAGCTGCGGCCAAAAGTACAGCATTTCCTCACGCATCATAGTCAGGATGTCACGCTGCCAGTCTTCCAAAGTCCTGCTGTACTCTTCAATGAACAACAGGATATCCTTTTCAGGTCGCGGCGGGAATGCTTTCTTTTTTCTTTCCTTCTTTGCTTTTGACTCATCCCGATCCACAAACCATAAATCATCGTATTCGAATCGCTTATCTACACTTTCTTCTATTTCTTCATCATCAGCTTCCCACCCAAGCTTTGGCCGCAGCAATGACGGGTCGATATGCTCCTGAATTGCCAGGACAGCATCCAGGAAATCCTCCACTTCCTTCTTGCCGAATTCTTTTTCGTATGCTGCAATTCGCTCGGCAGTAGCCGCCATACTATCGACCATATTCCGATTGGTATTTTGGAAGCGAACATTGTTTTTAAAAAAATCACAGTGAGCAAGCACGTGGGCGACAATCAATTTGTTCTGAACAAGGCTGTTCGAATTCAGCAAGAAGGCATAACAAGGATTGGAATTGATCACAAGCTCGTAAATCTTACTCAATCCGAGATCATATTGCAGCTTCATTTTATGAAATTGCTTCCCGAAGCTCCAATGTGTGAATCTCGTCGGCATGCCATAAGCGCCGAATGTATAAATAATGTCAGCTGGACAGATTTCGTAGCGCATCGGGTAGAAATCGAGACCGAAGCCTTTCGCAATTTCCGTAATTTCCCCAATAGCCCTTTCCAATTCGATATGTTCGGATTGCAGCACGGGCTTTCTCCCCTTTGTACGTAATAGTACTCATATATATGCTGGGAAGGCCAAAAAAAGACTCTCTCCTTGTAAAGCCGAAAGCCCTTAATTTATCCATTTCAAGCCGATTTTGAAACTTGTCTTTACATACGGGGTGCTTTGCAATGAAATGGAGCCATTCATTTGTTCAACCAATCTTTTAGTAATGGTCAAGCCTAATCCGCTCCCTTGATAATGTTTATTCCTGGAGTCCTCCATCGTATACATTCTTTCAAATACTCGATCCTGCTGCGATTCACTTATGCCTCTGCCCTTATCGTACACTTCAATAAAAGCTGTATTATCTTTTCTGCTTAGCTTTAGCCCGATGAATTTCCCATCGGAACCATAGGCAATTGCGTTTGAGACAAGGTTATTCAGTATCCTGATGATTGCTTGTTCATTTCCCATTACATGGATCGGATACTCCGGTATATCAATCGCAACATCGAACTCTTCTTTTTGCAAAATACTCGAAAAATCCAAGATGACTTTTCGGCATAATTCACTAATATCCAGCTTTCCGAGTTCTATATCCTTATCTCCTGATTCCAGCTTCGCCAGTTCAAAAAAACGCTCAATCAAATCCAGGACTTCTGCGGATTTGAGCTTCACTATATCGAGCATATCTGATAGGTTTTCTCTTCTCGGATCCTTTTCATTCTCCGCCATCTCGATATAACCTAATATAACCGTAAGGGGTGTTTTCAGATCATGCGATATATTGGATAGCATCTTCCGCATGGAACGCTCTATGTTGGAATGATCAGCAGCCACTTGATGCTTACTGTCGAGCAAATGATTCAATTTGATCAAAAGACTTTGAACTTGTTTCGTATTGGTATGAAGCAATATCCGTTCCTGGCCACCTGTATCCGTGATATGGTGCAGCTTGTCTTCTATATAAGTCAGATCTGTCAGCACTTTTCTGTTATTTTTAAAAAGGAGTATATTCCATAATAACGATAGCAGAAATAACAATAGAAAAAGAATTGCCATCTTCATAACTCCCCTAATTTGTATCCGATTCCCCACAACGTTTTGATATACTTCGGATTGGAAGGATCGTCTTCAATCTTCTCCCTGAGACGCCTGATATGCACATTAATGACATTCTCATCTCCATGATACTCTTCCTGCCAAATGGAATGATAGAGCTGAGATTTCGTATAAACATTGGAAGGATTCAATATGAATAATTTCAGAATGCTGAATTCCTTTGCTGTAAGATTGATATCTTTATCAAGTTTCCTGATTGCATAGTTATCGACATCGATTGTCAAATCACCAACCTGCAACAGCTTTTTACTCTCTGCCGCGGCTAGATAGTGCTTTTCCCTTCGTATGATTGCTTTGACCCTGGCTGTCAACTCCAGGACGGAGAATGGCTTGGCAATATAATCATCTGCTCCTAATCCCAAACCGATCACTTTATCCGTTTCCTCGCCTTTAGCCGACATAATCAAAACAGGCACCATGCTTTTCTCACGTATCTTTTTTAAACATTCGATGCCGTCTATTTTCGGCAGCATCAAATCGAGCAGAATAACATCATATCCATGCATGCTGAAGCGGATCAAGGCTTCCTCTCCGTCGTATGCTGCTGTAACTTCATAGCCTTCTTTCGTTAAACTCTCTGTTACCATTTTGCTGATGTAAATATCATCTTCCACAATGAGTACTTTCTGATTCACCACATACACCCCTAAGCTCATAAATAAGAAAAATAAGGAAATCTATATTTTTTATACCATATGATCGGCTGCTGCAACTATTGTCAGAAGCAATATGAATATAGAAATAATTTATGGCAAGAAAAAATGCCGTCCCAAACTAAGGACAGCATTCTCTGGTTCTGATTCTATCAGGCGATATCTCGTTTATCGATTTGATGATAAGAAAAGTAAGCAATAGCCAAACCGAATATACATAGAGCAATAGGTACCCATATGAATTGGAATAAGCTTGTCGTACTGTCTCCATTCGATACTGTCCCGTTGATCAAGACACCTATGAGGACAGCCCATGTAATTGTGGCAGCAGTCGATTTCTTTCTCATGCCGAAAAACAGCGGAATCAAGCTGACCCCTGCGGTCATCAACGCGTTTACGAGCGTCATTGGAAAAGCAGACATCATGTCATTCCATGTAACAGGCGCTTCGAAAAGATATACATGCGGACTTACCAGATAAACCAATATATTTGTAACAACTGTGGCAAATACAATGCTTGAGAAGCAGAAAGCAAACACGATAATCAACTTTGCTTTCATCAGTTTTTTGCGTTGTATCGGATAAGTGAATAACAATTGAATCGTGCCCGATCTATATTCTTCAATTACAATACGCGATAAGATTACTCCTGCAAAAATCAAGAAAACAGTTCTGATGAAAATATCGGCTAACGACATGAATGCTTGGTAATCCGGAAACATGGTTTCAACTTCATTCCTTGAGCCCCATCCCATAAGCCCCACTACAGCAAATATCAATACGATACAAATCATGACAGCTGGAAGATAACCAGCTAATTTATGTTTTTTAGACTCTAATTTCATTAGTTTAAACAAGGTCAGTCTCCTCCGTTCTTAGTAAATGACTTGGAATGTCATTTATGAAATATGGATTTCCTTTTCATTCATCGTGTTCAGGAAATACTCTTCAAGCGAACTATGTTTTTTATTGATACTTTCTATTCCAATGTCATGCATCACAAAAGCTTTCGACAGTTCTGCCTGTGTCAAATCAACATCGTAAATCCTGATTGTCCGCTCATCAAATACCTTGTAGTTACGAACCTTCAGCTTTTCTTCAAGCACATAAACTGCCTTTTTAACATCTAGTATCATGACCTCGATGTACTCGGTTTGTTCGCCATTGATACTTTTCATCGTCACTTCTTTTACCAATTTTCCATGTTGGATGATACCTATTGTATCCGCCATCTGTTCCATTTCAGCCAGGATGTGACTTGATACAATCAATGTGACGCCATACTCCCGGCAGAGCAATTTGAATAGTTCCCTTAAATCTTTTATACCTACAGGGTCGAGACCATTGATCGGCTCATCCAATACGAGCAGCTCAGGTTTTGTAGAGATTGCTCTCGCAATTCCTAATCTTTGTTTCATTCCCAGCGAAAATTCTTTTACTTTCTTATTGTCGATATTGTGTAATTTGACGAGCTCCAAGGCTTGTTCAATTGCCTTATCATCGTAGTATCCCATGTATTCACAATGCAGCGATAGATTTTCCCTGGCAGTCAGCCGCTCATAGAAAATAGGGTACTCGATGATAGTGCCCATCCTTTTCAATACTTCTACCGAAGTGTCAGTCAGCTTGCTTCCGAAGATTTCAATGTCCCCGCTTGTAGGTTTTATAAGATTCGTTATCATTTTCATAATTGTTGTCTTTCCTGCACCATTCGGTCCTAGAAAGCCATAGATTTCCCCTTGTTTCACATGCATATCAACGCCGGAGGCGACTTCTTTGCCATTGTAAGACTTGGTAAGCTGACTTGTTTGCAAAATGTATGTCATTTCAATCTCTCCTCTTTGTTTCTATATTCATTATACAATTCAGTGTTTTCTTTTCCCTTACTAAATCCTTAATTCTTCCTTAAGTTGTAAATACTGCTTGAACAAGCGGCAGCGACATACATAAAAACAAGCGGATTCATCAATATGATGTCCGCTTGTTGAATTGAATGCAGCAGTAAGAAGGCTAAAGCATGGTCTATTTTTGGTACAGAAGCTGAAAGTGCTGTAATCATCTCGATATTGAGATTGATTTTATGTTCTCCAGAGCTATTTCTTATGAATTAATCCGTTACCTTTATCAGCCCATCGTCACTTGATAGACGTAACTTATTAATTCCCTGCCCTATCTTGCCCGTCTTAAGATTTTCAGTATCCTCATTTTTTTTAAGTCCGTTAAGATTCAGGGCTATATCGGAAGATTCACTCTTGGCAGTAACAGATAAGGAAGTTGGAGCCTTTTTATAAGAAACTTCGATGTCGCCCGCTGCCGTATTCACATCTAAAGATTTCCCTTCCTTTGTATCCTTGATAGAAATCACTCCATCTACAGAGGTAACCTTTGCCTCAGAACTAATTACATCTTCCATATAGTTGTCGCCGCTTGTAGAAGTTATATGTAATTTTTCGATCGAACTATTTTCAACACTTAACATTCCATCCTTCGATGCAAACCTCCCTGAACTAGCGGAAACATCTTTAATTTTTCCATCACCCGCATTATTTTCAACAGCAATAGTATCAGCTGAGATGTCACTCATTTCTATATTTCCATCTTTACTAGTCAAATCAATATTATTTACGCCTGCTTCGGGTACATTAATATGAATAGTACCTTTCTTACCAAAAGTAAATCCTCCAAAAAAATCACCTTGTTCTTGTTCGTTTTGTCTGATCACTAATTCCTCCCCATCACTTTTGAATGTAACAGGGTCATCATTTATTTGTTTTCCCTCAGCGAAAATGGTCAATTCATTTGAATCACTCTTGTTAAGTCTTACCTCCCACGAATCACTATCTACTTTTAAGGTTTCAATATCATTTATGTCATAAGACTTATTCTTCTCAAAACTCTTTCCCTCTGCATTATAGCTATAGGCACCAAAAGCAAGCCCTCCAATTACAACAAATGCAACGCCTGTAGTTACAACCTTTTTCATTCCTCTTCCTCCTAATTTGTAGATTTCGTTTTATATTTTCATTCTATAAAATAAAGATTTCTTTCCTCTTACTAATTTCTTAATACTTCCTTACGTTACTTTTTAAAGCTGATTGAGGGAGGAAATAGCAGGCATTCGGTGGCATAAAAAAAACAAGCAGCCCTCCTGAAAGGAAGACTGCTTATTTCTAATGCTTTTTCAAATCAGCGGGCAAAAGAAGCTGACCAAAGTATGCGCCATTTACGCCCGCTGCTGGAATTCGTTAAATTTTATTCACTTACTTTCTGATAATAATAGACAAGTGTTTCCATCCCTTTATCGAAACTTTCCAATGGGAAGCTTTCATTCGGGGAATGGAGCCGGTCTTCCGGAGTCCCAAACCCAAGCAGAACCACTGGCATCTGGTAAACCGTATCAATCCATTCCACCACTGGAATCGAACCACCCATACGGACGAAGACTGTCTCCTTGCCAAAGGCTTGTGTCAAGCTTGCCGCTGCTTTTTGAATCAGCGGGTGATTCGGATCGACTTTATATGCTTTGGCTTTGAAAGGCTCCGGTCTTACCTCGACACGCACGCCAGCGGGGGCATGCTTCTTGATATGAGCCGTGATTTTTTCCACGATATCAACCGGATCCTGACCAGGTACAAGGCGGCTGGTGATTTTCGCTGTCGCCTCGGCCGGGATGATTGTTTTCGTACCTTCTCCTTGGTAACCGCCGTACATACCGTTGATCTCCAAAGTCGGACGAGCCATTGTATGCTCCTTGGCAGTATATCCCTTTTCAGATACTGCTTCTGGTACACCGACTGTCTGGACAAAGTCTTCTCCCGGTGCTTGGGCCATCAGTTTGCGTTCTTCTTCAGGCAATTCCTCCACACCATCATAGAAGCCTTCTACTTGGACAACTTCTTCCTCATCCTTCAAAGAACTTAGGATATGAGCCAATGCCTGGAGCGGATTACGGACAGCACCGCCATACATACCGGAATGCAAATCGCGATCTGGTCCGTACACAGAGAACTCAAGTGCAGCTGCACCTTTCAAACCATAAAGCATGGTTGGCTGCCCTGCTTCGACCATCCCGGAATCGCTGATGATGGCAAAATCTGCCTGGAATTGCTCGGTTTGCTCATGCAGTACCGCATGCAAATTCGTACTTCCGATTTCTTCCTCACCCTCGATGCATACTTTTACATTGATCGGCAAAGCTCCTTCTGTTTTCATGAAGGCTTCGAATACTGCCAGATGCATGAATACCTGACCTTTGTCATCACTCACACCGCGAGCATAAATACGACCGTTTCTTTCCGTCGGTTCGAATGGTTCACTATCCCAAAGCGGAAGCGGATCTGCAGGCTGTACATCATAATGACCATAAAAAAGTGCAGTCGGTTTGTCAGGACCTGCACCGAGCCATTCACCGGTTACGATCGGATGGCGTTCCGTCTCCTGGATTGTCACCTTATCGAATCCAATCTCTTTTAAATAGTCAGCTGTATAAGCGGCTGTCTTTGCAACGTCTTCTTTATATGTACTGTCTGTGCTGATACTTGGAATTCGAAGATATGTGTATAGCCTCTCCAGCAATTTCTCCCGATTCTCCTGTAAGTAAGCGACAACTTGATTCGTCATATGCATCACTCTTTCCTTTTCTTACTAGTGTAGCATAAATCGGCTGATTCTTGTTTAGGTTGTACCTGCAGGTGGAAACTAAACAAGAAATACATCGTGATATCAGGAGGAGAACTATGGGTAAAGTATTGATTGTTGCAACGAACCACGACAGCCTGAAACAGACGCCCCATACAACAGGACTCTGGTTCAGCGAGCTTACGAATTTTTACGACAAGTTAAAAACACGCCATGTCATGACAGTCATCAGTCCAAAGGGTGGCAATATACCGATAGATCACCGCAGTCTCACTGGGTTATTCAAAAGCCATAAGCTGCGGAAATACTATCGGGCACCCGGGTTCAGGAGATTGCTTGCGAACAGCCTATCGCCCCAGGAGGTAAATGCAGCCGATTATGATGCCATTTATTTCACCGGAGGTCACGGCACGATGTGGGATTTCCCTGAAAATAAGGAGCTGCAAAGGCTTACGCGGGATATATATGAGAATAGGGGAATCGTTGCCGCAGTATGCCACGGTCCGAGTGCATTGCTGCATGTAAAACTGTCTGACGGGGCTTACTTATTACAAGATAAGACAGTGACTGGTTATTCCGATCGTGAAGAAGCATTCAGCCTTAACAAACATGAAATCCCTTATAGCTTGGAAGAGAAGCTTAAGATACGTGCTCTAACGTACCGTAAAGCAAAAATGCCCTTCAAAGGACATGTCGAAGCGGATGACAGATTGATCACTGGCCAGAATCCAGCAAGTGTCAAAGGAGTTGCAAAAGCAGTCATCAATCGAATCGAACAAAAAGAATTTGCTGAGCATCCACGCTCCTTCCGTGCTGTACTGCGAATTCCCGAAGAAGAACAGATCTTAAGAAGAAAGCCAGCTCCGTAAAACGGAGCTGGCTTTTATCATTCTTCCATCGCTTGTTTCAAATCTTCGATCAAATCATCACCATCTTCAATACCGACACTGATTCGGATCAAACCATCCGTAATTCCCAATTCCGCTCTCCGCTCCTGCGGAATGGATGCATGTGTCATCTTCGCAGGTAGGGAAATAAGACTTTCCACTGCTCCTAGGCTTTCTGCCAAAATGAAATATTTCGTTTTGCGCAGTACTTGATCCGCTTTTTCGGCACTGCCGACATCGAAGGAGATCATACCGCCAAAGCCCTCTGCTTGACTTGCTGCAATATCATGTCCCTTATGATCGGAAAGACCCGGATAATAGATCGTGCTCACTCCTGGATGAGCTTGCAGGAATTCTACCAGCTTGGCACTATTCTTCTCGATTGCTTCCATGCGGATACCAAGTGTCTTGATTCCGCGGAGAAGCAGCCAGCTGTCCTGCGGTCCAAGTACGGCACCAGCTGAATTTTGGATGAAGTGCAGCTCTTCAGCGAGTTTTTCATCTTTCACGACAACCAGCCCTGATACGACGTCACTATGGCCGCCGATATATTTGGTCGCACTGTGCAGAACGATATCCGCACCTAGATCGATTGGATTTTGCCAATAAGGTGTTGCAAAAGTATTATCGACAATCAGCAGCAAATCATACTTTTTGGCAATCTCCGCCATCTTTCTGATATCGGTGATTTTCAATAACGGATTGGTCGGTGTTTCAACATAAATGGCTTTCGTCGCTGGGGTAATGGCTTGTTCAACGGCTTCTGGTGAACTCGTATCAACAAATGTATGCCCCAGTTGATAACGAGTCAACACTTTAGTCGCAAGACGGTAGCTGCCGCCGTATACATCATCCGTCATGACAACATGGCTGCCTGCTTCAAACAGCATCATGACAGAAGTGATGGCTGCCATGCCGGAACTGAATGCAAAGCCTCTTTTCCCGTTTTCCAATGCGGCAATTGTTTCTTCCAATGCATGACGCGTCGGATTGCCAGTACGGGAATATTCATAACCGGTATGTTCACCAGGTCCTGGTTGTTTATACGTACTTACTTGGTAAATTGGCACACTGACTGCGCCCGTATTTTCGTCCGATGTAATTCCACCGTGAATCATTTTTGTTTTCCGTCTCATCTTAATCCTCCTTGGTAGATCTGTTGACTAAGGTAGCGTTCGCTGCTGTCCGGGAAGATGGTCACAATCGTCGTCCCCGGCTTCGCTTTTTCTGCTTCCTTGAGCGCTGCACAAAAAGCAGATCCTGAAGAACTGCCGACAAGCAGCCCTTCTTTGACAGCCAGTTCTTTCACGTAATGAAATGCATCATCATCCGTGATGGTATGAATCGCATCAAAATAAGCAGTGTCCATATATCCAGGCAAAAACTCCATACCTATACCTTCTGTCCGATGCGATCCCGGAGCACCCCCATTAAGGATGGAACCCTCCGGTTCAACGATAACCGTCTTCACATCAGTCTTTTGATCCTTCAGATAACGTGCGGTTCCCATGAACGTGCCACCTGTCCCGCCTCCGGCAACAAATATATCCACATTACCCTCCAAGTCGCGCCAGATCTCCGGACCGAGTGTTTTATAATAAGTTTCAGGATTGGCTGGATTGGCAAATTGCTGTGGGCAATAGCTGCCAGGAATTTCATCCAGCAGCTCTTTGGCCTTTTTGATGGCGCCCGTCATCCCTTCAGATGTCGGTGTATTGATCACTTTCGCCCCAAGCGCCCTCATCAGCTCTTGTTTTTCCTGGCTGAATTTCTCCGGCACACAGAAGATGACGGAAACGTTCCTCTTCAAGGCTGCCAGCGCAATCCCGATACCGGTATTGCCTGCGGTAGGCTCGATGATCGTCCCATTTTCCTTCAGCTCTCCTGAGAGGAATGCCTCATCGATCAAATTAACTCCCAGCCGATCCTTCACACTTCCTCCAGGGTTATAAAACTCGAGCTTCGCAAATAAACGAACTCCCTCAGGCAGAGAAAAGTTCGTTATTTGCACAATCGGTGTATTCCCTATCAATTCATGCACTGAATTATAAACAGCCATTTTCTCCCTCTATTCAGCGAAAACTTGACGCCATTCATCTTTTTTGGAAAGCATTTCTTTCGCAATCTCCTGTGCACCCTCAAGGCTGTGGTTGGCAGCCCAGCCGCATTGCACTTCATTGCATGCCGGCACTTCCGTGGCATCCAGCACATCCTGCAATGTCTTTTCCAAAGCTTCGAGGATTTCATCATAGCTGTCATTATTCAAGATGGATACGTAGAATCCTGTTTGACATCCCATCGGACCGATATCAAGGATATTATCGATATGATTGCGAATATTTTCAGCCATCAAATGCTCCAAGGAATGCAGTCCCGGCATTTCCATAAATTCTTTATTCGGCTGCTTGAAGCGGATATCGTATTTGTATACTTTATCGTGCGTCCCTTCTGTAATGCCGACTAGACGCACATATGGTGCCGCTACTTTCGTGTGGTCAAGGTTGAAGCTTTCCACGTTCATTTTCTTTGTCATCATAGTTCCTCCCCTTACGCTTTTTCTGCTGTGATCAAGTAGACAAAGCGATTCATTTGCTTAAATGTAACATGAAATCCGTGTGTTTGGAAAATGTTGCGAAGGACTTGCATCGTCGTATAATATTCTGTCGTCAAATCCTTGACAAGCCTGTCATGCCCCTTATCCTGCTCTTCCTGAATCAGCTTGCTGCGTCCCTCTGCACCGGAGAATACCGTATCAGCAAAGATAATCTTTCCACCTTTGGACAAAAGCTTCGCATAGGCAGAAATCGCCTGCTCCTTCTCCTCATCAGTCAGATGGTGGAAAGCCCACGTACTGACGATGGCAGAAACCTCGTGCCCAGGGACTGGGAATGAAAGAAAATCGCCATCCACCAGTTGAAGCTGCGGGAATTTCCGGGAAGCATGCTCGCGCATCTCCTTAGACGGCTCGATACCCGTCACATCCAGTCCTTTGGCTAACAGCTTCTCGGAAAGATTGCCTGTTCCGACTCCGAATTCCAATGTATATCCATCTGCAGCATCAGCGACTGCCTGCAGTATCTCATTATATTTATCAAATACTTCTTTATATTGCGGATCCTGACCAGTGACCGTATCATCATACGTCTCTGCCCATTCATCGAACATATCGATAAATTCGCGGCCCATATCATCACCTCAAGTGTTATATCTTGAATATCCAAGTAAACTAATAAGATTTATTATGTTTATGACAGAATACCATAGTACCTCACTTTATTCAATGAAAAGATACGATGTCAGTCATAAATTCCACTTTTCAGTAATACCAGATCAACAACTATAAAAATAGTGGAAAAGTTACAAATTCATACTATATAATAAGGTGGAGAGGGGAGTGTTCGCCATGATCGATCTGCGTAGCGATACGGTCACCAAGCCATCAGAAGCGATGCGTAAGGCTGCTTATGAAGCAGAAGTCGGAGATGATGTCTATGGAGAGGACCCAGCTGTAAATGAGTTAGAGGAAACGGTTGCCGATTTACTTGGAAAGGAAGCCGCCTTATTCGTGCCAAGCGGCACTCAGGGGAATCAAATCGCAGTACTTTCTCATTGCAACCCTGGTAATGAAATTATCCTGGAAGAAGAATCGCATATCTTCCTTTATGAAGGCGCAGCTACGTCCATTTTTGCAGGCGTGCAGACTCGCACATTGAAAGGGGAACGCGGTGCATTTTGTCCGGAGGATTTGGCTGGGGCTATACGTAAAGATGATATTCATTTTCCCGAAACAGGCTTGATTTGTGTGGAAAATACCCATAACAAAGCTGGCGGGGCAGCAATCCCGATCGAGAATATGATGGTGACAGCCCAAATAGCGCGCGAACATCGGATTCCGATTCACATGGATGGTGCGCGACTGTTCAACGCCTCCGTTGCTACCGACATCAGCGCAGCGAAATACGCACAGTTGACCGATACCGTACAGATTTGTCTTTCCAAAGGATTGGGTGCACCTGTAGGCTCTGTCCTAGCCGGATCCGGTTTATTCATCGACAAGGCACGCAAATGGAGAAAACGCCTTGGAGGCGGCATGCGTCAAGCCGGCATTTTAGCGGCGCCTGGCCTTGTTGCCTTGCGTGAGAATGTAGAACGCCTCGCAGACGACCATGACAACGCCAAGCTATTGGCTGAAGGGCTTGCCGAGATCGACGGCATCGAGATCCTCAATAAAGTGGAAACGAATATCGTATTGGCTGATGTCAAAGGTACTGGTATGACAGCAGACGCTTATGTACAGCTGCTGAAGGAGCAGCAAGTACTGGCTAACGCTTTTGGTCCAACCAGTGTCCGTTTTGTCACACATTATGATGTAGGCAAAGGCGCAATCAAAAAAGCTTTAGCTGTTGCATCTTCCCTTACAAAACAGCCAAATTAAAAGAGAGGCTCCCTTTAAGGGGGCCTCTCTCATTTATCTTTCGTTATTCGGGAACACGCGATTCAGCATATTGCCGAATTCCAGGAAGAAGCCTTTCACCGGCTCTCCTTCATCGATTTTATCATTGTAGTCCTGTGCCATTTCCAGAAAATCAGGATCCGCTGACACATATACGTTATCGATGTCTTCATCGACTGATTTCACCGCTTTTTCCACATCGCGTTTCATCTGATCTGTTACATCATTATTGTTGTTGTCGCCAGTCGCTGTGTTACCCATACCATTGTTGCCCGTATTGTCATCGTCATTTTTCATATCCACCGCTACGAAAGCATTGTTATCCGTTGTAAATACATAAGCATTATCCACACCTTTGACTTCTTCCACTTTTTTCGCTGCATCATCTGCAACCTGGTAACGCGGCTGCTGGTCGTCGCCGTTGTGCTGGCGATCATCGACATCCGTCGTATTATCGCTATTGCGGTGTACCAGATTATTATCTGTATTATTGTACCGTGTTGGTTCCACATTGCCATTCCTGCCCATGCCGGTATCATTGTTATCGTCGTTCTGACAAGCTGTAAGTGTGATGGCAGCAAGGGCAGCCATACTGATCATTTTCCATTTTTTCATTGGTGTATCCTCCTTTGATTTGCCATTCTGCGCTTAGTATGTACGGATTTTTTCACCCTATTCAAAGTTGATGGAGAAGTGTTTATATCTGCCAGCAATGTTCTCACAGAATAGAGGGATACTAAACGTACCCTGACAGGAAGGGGATACCGTAATGAAAGTCCAGGATTATGAAAAAGCATTGTTGTTTACAATTTGGGGCCAATGGGATGATCTGCTAGTCCTTATGGTACGCACAAATGATGATTTGCTTTCCAAGCGAATCGAGATTTTCCTGCACGCATTCCACTATCCCTCCGAACAGCATGCAGTCGTCAAATCACATGAAGAGCTGCTGCAATATATCGATCATGCCTTGGGTCATACAACTTTATATGCCTTGGATGTATAATAGAAGACTCGAGCACAATGGCTCGAGTCTTCTTCAGTGATCCTCCGGCGTTTCACTTTCTAAATTCTTGAATCGCAGTTCGAATAAATCCTTACGGCGATCGTGCAGGTGTCGAACCGTACCTGTTTTTCTCTGGCGCTGTAAAATCTCTAAATCGACATCACCGACGACGACCGTCTCGATATTCGGCGGACACTCCCCGACAATTCCATCCCGCGCGAATTCAAAATCGGAAGGCGTGAATATGCCTGACTGCGCATATTGAATATCCATATTTTCCACTTGCGTCAAGTTACCGACTGTTCCTGCTATGACTGTATAAACTTGATTCTCCACAGCACGGGCTTGCGCACAATATCGAACACGTAAATATCCTTGGCGGTCATCTGTACAGAATGGAACGAAAATGATATTCGCTCCCTGATCCACAGCATGACGTGCCAGCTCCGGGAATTCGATGTCATAACAAATTTGGATTGCAATTCGCCCGCAATCCGTATCAAATACTTTCACTGTATCACCAGGCTGAATTCCCCACCACTTTTTCTCATTTGGTGTGACGTGAATTTTATATTGCTTCTCGATCGTGCCGTCACGGCGAAATAGATAAGCGATATTATAAATATGATCGTCCTCTTCCACAAAATGCGAGCCGCCGACAATATTGACATTGTAGCGAACTGCCAAATCTGTGAATAGTTCAATATACTGCTCTGTGAATTCAGATAATTTCCGAACCGCTTTGGATGGTACCTTTTCTTCGAGGAAACTCATGAGCTGCGTCGTGAAAATCTCCGGGAAGACAGCGAAATCCGATCCGAAATCATAGGCAACATCCACATAATACTCCACTTGCCTCGCGAATTCCTCAAACGATTCGATTTGCTTCATCATATATTGGATGACCGTGACTCGAACGGGATAAGCAGTTTTGAAATGGCGTTTGGACTTCGCATGGTATTCGATGTTATTCCATTCCATCAATGTTGCGAAAGTTGCTGATTGTTTGTCATCAGGCAAATAATCGCGGTTGATCCGCATAACACGGAAACCATTCATCATTTGGAAGGTCAGTACGGGATCATAGATGTTCTGTGCTTCCACTTCCTCGACATACTGACGCGGTGTCAGTTCGTGGCTGTATTTGTGATAATTCGGAATCCTTCCACCAATGATGATGCTTTTCAGATTCATCTCTGCGGCCAATTCCTTACGCGCTTCATAAAGGCGCTTCCCGATTTTCATTCCTTGGTATTCCGGATGCACCATGACCTCGATGCCATACAAATTGAAACCCTCCGGATTGTGGTTGGTAATATAACCTTCATCTGTAATGTCATCCCACGTATGACGATCATCGTACTCATTAAAATTGACAATCAAGCTGGAACAGCTGCCAATGATTTTGCCATCCAATTCCACGCAGAACTGTCCTTCGGGAAATATATCGATATGGCTTTTCAGATGACTCTTCTTCCATGGATCCATGCCAGGGAAACATACTTTCTGCATATCCAGGATTTGATCGATATCCGACTCTGTGATATTTCGTAAAACCACTTTTTTCTCAAACTGTGACAAATCAAGTTCAGACATAACCGCTACCCTCTCTATCGGAAAAGTTCCTTATTATCCTTACCCTTCCCATTATGCAAGTAGTCCTATTATGAACAAAAGCCTATTCAGTCATATCAGTTTTTTTCGGAAACAGCTTTTTTATCTTTATCATCTTCATTTCTTCTGTCTTGATGTCCGGGAGGCGTGGGTTTCTTTTTATGTTCCTGCTTGTCATGGCCATATGTTTTCTCTTTTTCCTTACCACGAGGTTTATTCTCATCCGAATTGTTGTGACTCTTCATGTCGTTTCTTTCTTTTTCAGCGGCCGCTGATTTCCTATTCGCCTTCTCCTGCATTTTTTCCGCTTTTCTCGCCTGCTTTTCCGTTTCTTTTGCCTGTTTCTTTTCTTCTTTCAGTTGTTTTTTTGCTGCTTCGGATTGATTGGCCTCCTGAGGCTCTCCGCTAGGTTCGTCAGCCAAATCGACATCCGTATCTTCTCTCTCTTTCACGGATTGTTTCACGACAGCAGAGGCAGGCTTTGCATCCATGTCATCCTTCTTCTTTTTGGAAGTCTCATCTTGCTCTGCTCCTTGTTCTTTCACATCATCTTTATAGAAATCTTTTATAATGGCTGAATCCGATTGTGTAAGAGCTGAATCAGACTGGGATGAATTCCCCTCAAGAATGGTCTGTGCCATGATTTCATTCATTGATTTATGCTCATCCTGAGCTGTTTGGCGTACCTTATCGGGCACCTGGAAGGAGGCGATATGTAATGTATTGTTGAATGTGTTGACCGAACCTTCCAATATACTGGTCAACTGCTTATCTTCCTGCTTGGTATCTATATAATTGACACCTATGATAATACTTTCCGAGTCAGTTAAAAGACCTAAATCACTCGATTTACGCAAAATACTGGCAGCAACCTTTTCGACAGGTTCACCCTGCCAATCATTCAGAGCAGCGAGTACCTTTTTCGCATCTTCATTCAAAGCAGCCACAGAGACAACATCCATACGATTATTGACCTTCAATTCAATGCTCGGATTGAAATCGAGGCTGACATATGCGTATGCTTTGTTGCCATTGTACCAGGAATAAACAGGGAATAATGCCAGCACAAATACAAGTACCAACACGGCTACGCGCATGAAATCCTTCATAGATGGCGTCCAATGTCTGATTCTTGTTCTTCTGACTAGTTCCTGTGCACTGAATTCGACTTCTTGTCCGATCTCTGCCTGTTCTTGCATACTGATTTCCTGGAATGTTCCTTCACTGGTAAGCACGATGGTGCTCCGGCGGCTTTGCTTGACGACGACTCCTCTTTTCACTAACTCACCCCCTTCATATAATCCTTCAGGTAGATATAGTCCTCGCTGAGAATGATGAAAATGGCGAGGATATACTTCCTATTCCTTTCTAATGTCTTCTTGCTTACTGATACCTTTTCGACGAGTTGTTTAATGGGGATTTTCTTCTTTCTATTCACATAATCCCGCATCTCACAATCTGCATGAAGAATCTTTGCTGCTTCGATTGCCGATTCCCTGGCATCACGGTGCTTTGGTGCGACATGGATCAACTCTTGAAACGAAAGTTTAAACTCTTTCAATTTCCTATCATATTCCTCTATCTCAGCCCGGCGATACCATGTTTCCGTTTCCTGAATATAAGCTGTTTGTGCTGCTTCCGCTTCACGTGGATTCTCACTATCATCTTCATACAACTCATCCAAAGAAGCAGCGGGAAGACGGATCTGCTCCCGTCTGATATAGTCAATCGTCTTTCGTTTGATTACGAGCTTGGCAAATGAAAGGAAGGAGCTCCCTTTGTCATCGGCATAAGCAAGCATCGCTTCATTGAAAGCAGAAAGGCCGATGCTGAATTCTTCATCCTTGGATGGATCGATAAATCTGCGGCAAACCTCGGAAACAGATTTCGCTATAAATGGCTGATAGCTCTCGATCAGCTCATTCTGCATCTCGGTATTCCCGGCCTGCACTTGTTTGATCTGTTCTTCTAATTTTCCGCGGTTAGGATCATTAGACTGGCGTAGATACAAGACCTATCACCTCCAGCCTTCTATATTTTTCGTAACATAATTGTAATTTTCGGGTGTAACGAGTTAAATTCATTTGTAAATTTCGTATCAGTTCATTTGTGATTTTTATATATGACATATGACTTACTCCAATACTTCACCAATATGCCTATCATACAACACCCGGATAGAAAGCTGCTTCTCAAAATAATTACAAAAAAATTAAATCTCTGCAACAATAAAGCGCATGAAAAAGCCATCCTGTATATTCAGGACGGCTTTTCGTCAACCAGCTGAACGCTTTATACTGCTCTGCTGCATCAAATGCATCTGATAATATTGTCCCTGCTTCTCCAATAGGGACATATGATTGCCATGTTCCAATATCTTCCCTTGATCCAGGACAAAAATCTGGTCAGCGTGCATGATAGTCGAAAGTCGATGTGCGATGACCAATGTTGTCCTGCCTTGTTTCAATACGTCCAATGCACGCTGGATGATTGCCTCCGTTTCCGTATCGATATTGGCTGTCGCTTCATCCAGTATCAAAATGGACGGATTAAAAGCCAATGCCCTCGCAAAGGATACAAGCTGCCGTTCTCCCATGGATAGCGTGGCTCCGCCTTCTTTGACTGGTTCATCGTATTGTTTCGGCAGTTTGGAAATAAATTGCTCCGCACCGACCGCTTTCAATGCCTCGATAGCCATTTCCCGAGAAATATCCGGATTGTTCATCGTCACATTCGTCAAGATCGTTCCGGTGAAAAGGAATGGATCCTGCAGCACGATGCCCATACTACTGCGGACTTGCTGTCGCGACATTTCTTTTGTATCGAAACCATCAATCGTTATTTTGCCTTCTTGATGATCATAAAACCGGAATAGTAAATTCATGATGGAACTTTTTCCAGAACCAGTATGACCAACGAATGCAGCCGTCTGCCCGCTTTTCACCTGAAAACTTAAATCTTTCAGCACATAATCTTTATCATTATAAGCGAAACTGACATGCTCGAAAGCTATTTCACCTCGGTTTTTTTCGCGCTTGGCTTGAGAATCCACATCTTCCCCTGATTCATCGAGCAGCTGGAATACCCGCGAAGCAGCGACACGCGCCTGTTCCAGAAGCGGCAGCTGGTTCACTGCATCCGTAATCGGATTGAACAAACGGTTCAAGTAATCGACAAATGCGTAAAGCACACCTACGGTAACGATGGAACCACCGGTCACGGCAGCACCTCCGAAATACCAAATGAACGCGACAAAAGCTAGGTTACGCAGCACTGTCACCAAGTTATGGGACGTCAGGGCACTTAATTTCATCAGCTTACGCTGATAGATGAAGTTCCGCGTATTGAGCACTTCGAATTCTTCTTTTGTCTTTTGCTCTCGGTTGAACGCCTGGATGATCGGCATACCCTGGATAGATTCGTTAATACTTCCGTTAATCTCACTGACTGTTTTCCGGACGACTTTATTGTATTTCGTACCAAAATACTTATATACCTTCATCCAAGCCCAAAAAATCGGAATCACGAGTAAGCAAATGGCAGCGAGTTTGGCATTCAGGACGAACATCGCGACAAAGATACCACCCATATAAACGAAACTTGTCACAAATGTTGCCAGTACCCGTTCATATAAATCACGGATTGCTTCTGTATCGTTGGTGATCCTCGCAACGATCGTTCCCGCTGGGCGATCCACATAATAATTGATCGGGACACGCTGCGTATGAGCAAAAATTTCATTGCGCATTGTTCGTACGATTTTATTGGATGCTTGCTGGAGCAGGAATGTCTTCCAAAACTGAAATATTGCCGCAATGAACAAAAGTGCTGCATACACGATCAGCAAGATGATGATCGGCTGGAATTGCGGCCTGAAAAATTCATATAAATCCCCAGCAGAAAGCCTCGTTCCCGCTGCTTCTTCTATCCCTTGAGGACCATCCACCGTTATCATGCCATCTCCATAGGATTTGGAACCTTCCAAAGGTAAAGCGCCATCTGCAAAATAAAAATACCTGCCGATTTGCATGATGGTTACTTCTGAGATGGCATCTGCTTTCGAGACAAGCTCATCCGAACGGATATAAGTCTTTCCCGCGTAATCAACTGTATGGTCGGACTTGTTTTCCACCTCATACCAAGTGGACTCGATTCCAAGGATGTGATGGTCGATTATTCGAGCAGCGATCAACGGACCTGCCAGCTCGAGCACCACTGCAATGAGCAGGCAGACGAGTCCGATATTGATCGTCTTCTTATTACTTAATGCATATTTGAATAATCTTCGTTCCGTCGTATCTTTCTTCATGAGGAGATAACCTCCTTATCCTCCAGCTGCTGCAAATGATACTGGCTTGCATACCAGCCATTTGCTGCAAGCAGCTCTTCGTGTGTACCGCGCTCTATGATGCTTCCAGCCTCAAGCACGATGATTTGTTCTGCATGCTTGACAGCCGAAAGACGATGGGCTGCGATGATAGTCGTTTTATCCTGGCGCTCTTGCTTCAAATGTTCGATGATATTGGCTTCGGTTTTTCCATCGACTGCACTCATGGAATCATCCAAAATCAATATTTCCGGGTTCTTGATAAAAGCACGCGCCAGAGCAACACGCTGTTTTTGTCCCCCAGAAAGCGTTACCCCGCTTTCCCCTACTTTTGTATCCAAACCTTCAGGAAGGCTCTGGATATCCGTAAGAAAATGGGCAAGCTCCATGACACGGAAAATTTCTTCATCGGATGCATCTTGTTTCCCATATCGTATGTTCTCCCGAATCGTTTTCGAAAAGAGAATTTGTTCTTGTGGTACATAACCGATCCAGCTGCGCGTCTTCTCCAAAGCGAACCGGTCAATCGGAGTGCCTCCAAGTTGTAGTCGCCCCTTCCCAGGTGGATATTGACGGAGCAGCTGTTTGAACAATGTCGATTTGCCGGCTCCTGTTTTCCCGACGACACCAAGCGTCGTCCCCTGCTTGATTTCAAGGGTGATGTCATGGAGGCGCTCCGTATCATTGCCTGGGTAAGAGAAACTTGCGCTATCAAACACAATATCTCCCGGCCGCTGTTGATCCACAGGCTGTTTGGGGTCGATTACATCGGCTGGATAATCAAGCGTCGTATTGACACGATCCAAGGATGCATTCCCCCGCTGCAGGACATTGATCAATTCACCTACAGCAAACATCGGCCAAATAAGCATCCCAAGGTACATATTGAACGATACTAGATTCCCTAATGTAATTTCATTTTGAAAGACGAGCAAGGCGCCATAGCCGATTCCAATCGTGTAAGAAAGCCCGACAAGCACTTTCATTGTCGGTTCGAATAACGCATCGATCTTCGCTACCTTGATATTCTTCTGATAAACATCTTCCGTCATATCCTGAAATCGCTGTTCATCTTGCTTTTCTTGAACGAATGCCCGTGTTACCCGGATTCCGCGGATGGATTCCAGCACTTCATTATTCAAGTTACCGAAAGCTTCCTGGGCTTCTGTAAACCGTTCATTGATTGCCCCTCCATATTTATGCATCACAATGGCCATGATAGGCATCGGGATGAGGGCAACCAGCGTCAGTTCCCAGCTAATCGAAAATCCCATAATGGCAATGATCATGAGCATAAAAATACTTGAATCCACCAACGTCAGTACCCCAAACCCGCTCGTCAGATAGATGGCCCTCAAATCATTTGTGCCTTGCGCCATTAAGTCCCCTACTTTTTTCTTATCGAAGAATGTAGGAGTCATACGGAAGAAATGTCCCATCAGCTTGGAACGCATTAATCTCTCCAGGATCGCGGATCCGCTGAACAGTGTATAATCCCACACATAGGAAATGACATAGTGCAAAACAATCAGCAACAGGAACAATCCGATAACCTGCCAGATTCTTTCCGAAGTCAGCGCGTTATAATTGATCTCATCAATGGTCAGACCGATCAGTTTTGGCGGAATCAGACCGATCAAGCTGGCTAGTATAAGGGCGATAATCGCAATCGTATATCGCTTCCAGTATTTAAGAAAAAACCAATCCAATTTCTTTAACACATCAAACATGCTGTCCCCAACCTTCTCTCACGAATTTGTCCATACGGTTCAGCTAACCATCATCATTCCAATCTTCTTCCCATTTTCTTGTCTGTACGTTCAGCATAGCCCTTCCTCCTTTTTCTTGTTATGATAAAAACCCGGGATTCAGGGGCTAATATCAACAAACCTTTCATTTTGCGCATAAAAAAAACGCGCACGCCCGCAGACGTACACGTTCTTGGAAGTATGCAGCAAGCGATATGCGGCAGACTCCGTCCAGAAAAAGTCAAACTTCTAAAAGTACCGAACAAAGGAGGAGCTGCCCACTATGAAATTGGCCTTGAAAACTATTGTCCGCTTGTTCATTTTGGGTTCCTCCTTCCAATTGTTATTTTATGCATAATAAGTATATACATACCGGTCAAAAAAGGTCAACGATATTTTCAAATAATTTGATTAATAGGCAATAGATAAACAATTGCCCTGGTATGATAAACTAAAGAAGATAACAAAAAAAAGGAGTGTCACGGTCTATGTTATTAGATGACATCTTGGTTCATAACCAAAAATTCGTAGAAGACAAAGAATATGCACAATATGAAACAGACAAGTTCCCTTCCAGGAAAGCTGTCATCCTGACATGTATGGATGCCCGTTTGCTTGAACTGCTTCCCAAAGCACTCAATCTCAAAAATGGTGATGCAAAAATGATCCAGAATGCAGGTGCAATGCTCGTTGACACTTCTGATAGTGCCATGAAAAGTATTTTAGTAGCCATCCATGCCTTGAAGGGTGAAGAAGTCTTTGTTATTGGACACAAAGACTGCGGCATGCACCATCTTCATGGTACAGACTTGCTCGAACAAATCGGCAGGCAAGGCGGAGATGTCGAGACATACTTGCGCCAATCTTCCAGTGAAGATATTGCCAATACATGGTTCGACGGCTTCAACAGTGTCGAAGAATCTGTAGCAAGCAGTGCTTCCTTGATTGCGAACCATCCATTGCTTCCAAAACAAGTACCAGTGCATGCTTTAGTGATCGATCCGGCAACTGGTGAATTGACCGTCGTCAAAAATGGATATGAAAAAACCAACTGACAAAATGGGGACTGACCCCTGTTATTGAGACAGGGATCAAAACACCTTCAAACAGCCAATTGCCGATATTGTATCGGTGATTGGTTGTTTAGTTTCGTTTGA